>NZ_JAUSMX010000003.1 GCF_030646115.1 Fluviicoccus sp. | reverse complement strand
AGCACCCCATATCCCCCGTATACAGCCAGCCGTCACGCAAGGCGGCTTCCGTGGCCTGCGGGTTGTTCCAATAGCCGGTCATCACCACGTCGCCACGCACCGTGATTTCTCCCATCTTGCCCGGCGCCAGCGGTACGCCGTCACTGTCCACAATGCGCAGCTCCACGTCGGTGCGCGGGAACCCCACCGAGCCCAGCCGTTCCTGGTATCGCGGATGGTGCCGGTCGGCGTGGTCCTGTTTGGACAGCGCGGTAATCGTCATCGGGCTTTCACCCTGGCCGTAAATTTGAACCAGACGAGGCCCGATCACCTCCAGCGCCCGCTCCAGGTCGGCGCGGTACATGGGGGCGCCGCCATAAATGATGGTCTTGAGATGCTCCGGGCTGGCGGCTGGCGCGCTTTCCGTCAAGCGTTTGATCATGGTCGGTGCGGCAAACAAGCTGACGCCGCGGTGCATCTCTACCAGTTGCCAAATTTCAGCCGGGTCGAAATGGGCGCTGGCGGGAATTACATTGTTCGCCGCCTTCGCGATATGCGGCAGACCATAGAGTCCGGAGCCGTGTGACATCGGCGCCGCATGGATGATCGTATCGCCGCCATCAATCGGGTCGATGTCCGCAAAATAGCTCAGCGTCATGGCCAGCAGATTGCGGTGGGTGAGGGTGGCGCCCTTGGGGCGACCGGTCGTGCCACTGGTGTAAAACAACCACGCCGGGTCAGTCGGCGACACGTCAGTCAGGGCGAGCTCGTCATCCATCATCAGCGCACGGTAGTCCGGGCTGTCAGTGGCCATCACCCGCTCTAGCTCGGCCACCTGACCGGGCAGATGCGCGATGCGCGCCATCAGATCCGGGCTGGCAAAACACAGGCGTGCCTGGGCGTCGGAAAGAATGTATTCAAACTCCTTGCTGTGCAATTTGGCATTGACGGGGACGCTGATCAATCCGGCATGCCAGATGGCAAACAAGGTCTCATAAAACTCGGGCCGGTTGCTCATCGCGATGGCGACCCGGTCACCCGTTTTCAATCCCAGTCGATGGCGCAAGCTGAAGGCCATCGCTCTGACACGCTGCGCCAACTCGCGGTAGTTGGCATGGACCTGGTCGTGGACGGTGAGGGCGGGTCGGTCACCGTGTTGAATCGCCGATTTTTCAAGCAATGCTGCAATATTCATACTGACTTTCACACCCGCGCCGGGGTTTATTGAATCACCTTGATCACCAGGGGCCCGATGAAACATCGGACCCCTGAGATGACCAGGCTAGTTGGCCTTTTCTGGCAAGGGCAGG
>NZ_JAUSMX010000035.1 GCF_030646115.1 Fluviicoccus sp. | reverse complement strand
TCTACACCAACGCCGGCAGCAACATTATTCAGAACGCTGGCGCCACCCTCGCGGCGAATTCGCTGAGCCTCAATTCAGGAGGCGCCGTCTCGCTCAATGAGATCGGCAACAGCTTCAACTTCATTTCGGCTAACGTCGCAGGCGCGCTGGTGCTGAAAAAGAGCACACCGGGCCTGCTCGAACTCAACGGACCGCTTTTTTCTTCGGTCGGAATTACCCTCGACCTCGGCGGTGGCCTTCGGCAAGGCAGTGGCGGCGGCAAGACCATCACCGCGCCCAGCTTGATTGTCACTGCGGCCGGCGGACCAGGCAACGGCATCGAGTTGTCCGGCGATTCCAACCCCGTCAGCGCCATCAATCTCACCCAGACCTCAACAACTGCAACCGCGTTTAGCTTCGCCGGCAGTAGCGGCACGCCGCTGACGATCAACGGATTGTCGAACGCCTCGCTGGCAAGTCCGTGGGGAGGCATTTCCATCTCTTCCGCCGGGGCGCCGATCAACATCAACGGCAACATCAGCATCGCGGACGCCGCCGGCAAGGTTCAACTGAATACCCAGAGCGGCAGTCCGATTACCTGGACACTCGGCACGATTACCGCCAACAGGATCGAGTTCCAATACTGTTGCGGCCCCAGTACCGGTGCCGTCGGCACAATCAGCTTCCCCGTCCTGACCCGTTCCATCGGAGGTACGGGGCAGGCGGTAGTCAAGCTCGGCAGCGGCAGCGATCCGATTGCAGCGGCCTACATTTCTCATTCGGGCGACTTGTTGCTGGACAGCAGTTCCGGCTTCGCCGGCAATGCCCCGATAGCGCTCGGCGCCAGCGGCAGTCTGGCAGTGCCCGGCAACCTGAACACCACCGGCGACATCTCGCTCGGCGCCGGCATCGGCGGCATCACCAGCAGCAGCGGCATTGCGGCAAATGGCCTGAGAGTGATTTCAGGTGGCGGCGCAACCTTTGGAGGCACCAACACGATTAGTACGCTGGCCGGCAACATCGCCGGTTCAGGTTTTTCATTCACCAATTCCGGGGCGTTTCAGGTTGGAACGGTCGGCCCCAGTAGTGGTCTGATTCTCGGCAGTGGCGACATTAGCCTGACGGCGGGCAGCGCGAACAGCCTGCTGACCATCGGTAGCAACGTGAATGCCACTTTGGGCAATGTGACTTACATTGCCGACAATCTGGCACACAACGCCTGGACTGCAACCGGCGGCAGCTATGTCGAGGTGAAGCCCTTTACGGCGGCCACCAACATCGAGTTTGTGTCTGCCGGAACCCTGGATGCAGCCGGGTTTCTGCGCTTGTCCAGCGTTGAACTGAGTACCTTCTCCACGCAGTTATTGAAGGTGGGTAGCACCACCACGGTGGGCAGCATTGCCGTCAATGAGCCCGTCGCGCCGCTGAGCTTCCCGTCGCTGAGCTTGGTTACGGGTGGCGGCAACATAACCCAGACGGCCACGCTCACCATTCCCAATCTCCGTGTCTATGCATGGAGCGGCGTCACCCTGCCATTGGCCAATGACGTCACCAATCTCGCCGGCCACACTAATTCAGGCAATTTTGCATTCAATGACGTCAATGCAATAAACGTGGGCATGGTGGATACCACTAACGGCATCAACAATTCGGCCGGTAATGTCACGCTGACGGCGGCCGGCGCCATCGCTTTCACCGGCACCGCCAAGCTGACCGCAAGCAGCGTCAATCTCAATGCTGTTGGTGGCCAGATAACTCACGGCAGCGGGATAGATATTGACACCTCGGCGGCAAACGGCAGTATCGGCCTGAGTGCGGGTGCGGGAATCATGTTGACGGTCAAGCCAGGCGCCGGCGCCGTCAGTGCTTCATCGACGACAGGCGGCATTCTTTTGGAACAGGCAGCGGGCGATTTGCTCACCAGCAAATACACGCTGAACGCCTTAGCTGCGGGACAGACCGTAAGTCTCGCGACCACCAGCGGCAGCATCACGACCGACAGCGTGGCGGACTTTGCCGGAATTGCCGACGATAACCTCACCTTGAAAACGGGCGGCACCGCCAAGGACATCATTCTCAATGGCGGGACGACGTTCAACCTGGGTTCGCTGACGCTGGGCGCGGCAACCTCCGGCAATGCCACCATCACAAGCGGCACCGTCACGTTCAATGCGCCAACGACTGTGCAAAGTCCGATGGGGCTTGTGCTGAGCGGAGGCACGCTCACCGGCAGCGGCGCGATCACGATTCCCACGGGCGGGACGTTCACCTGGGGAGGAGGGACCTTGGGCGGGTCTGGAATCCTGAGCACCGCGCAAGGTTCGACCACCAATCTGAGCGGTGGCAGTATCTATTTGGGCGCGGGGCGGACCTGGAACAACGCCAGCCAGATCAACTTCACCCCGACTGGCCATTACCAAGTCATTGACATCGCCAGCGGCGCCACGCTCAACAACCTCTCGACCGGCGTCATTGACCTGCACACGTCGATGGTCGACAACAGCATCACCGGTAGCGGCACGATCAACAATGCCGGCTCGATCACCAAGACTCTCAACGGCGCCACTGCCCAGACGGTCATCATTGA
>NZ_JAUSMX010000033.1 GCF_030646115.1 Fluviicoccus sp. | reverse complement strand
GTTGCCGCCATCACCACCGTTGCCAGCCTTGGCGCTGCCGTTCTCGGCATCGCCAGCCGTGGCGCTACCGTTGCGGGCCTTGGCATAACCACCGTCACCGCCGGAACCGCCGGAGCCGCCGTTACCGCCGTTACCGGCATTGCCACCATTGCCACCGTTGCCGCCAGCGCCACCGTCGCCGCCTTCGCCACCTTTGGCGTTACCGCCAGCGCCGCCGTAGCCGTCACCGCCGCGGCCGCCACTGGCGCCATTGGCGTTACCCTCGTTGGAGGCCCTATTGCCGATGTTGGAAACCTCGTTACCGCTTACCTTGCCTTCGAGGTCGATCTTGGCAATGGCCTTGTTGGTATTGAAGGCGTTGGTGAAGTTGGATGTGGCCGTACTGCCGCCGGCTGCAGCGGTGCCGTAATCCTTGGCTTCGGCTTCACCCTTGTTGTTGCGGTTGTCGCCAGCACTCTTGTCGTTGCCCTGATCCGAATTGTTCGTGTTGGCAGTGCCGCCATTGTTGGCGGCGGCTGCCTGATCCTTGGCCTTGGCTTCACCGCCAAAATTACCGGTCTTGGTATCAGTATCGGTCTTGGTGATGGTCTTGGTGTCAGTATCAGTCTTTGTGATGGTCTTGGTATCCGTGTCGTTCTTTGTAATGGTCTTGGTGTCAGTATCGTTCTTGGTGATCGTATTGTTGCTGTTCTTGGTATTGGTACTGCTGTTCAGCTTCGAGTTGTTGGTGTTGTCGGTCGCAGTCGAAGCTTCATTCGCTTGTATATTGCCCTTGCCTTCCTGTTCGGATTTGGCGATGGCGGTCTGATCGACTTCGCCGGTTGATGCGCCAGCATTGGTGTTGACGGGGTTCGCCCAAGCGGTACTTGCCCCAAAAGCCAGTGCTATCGCCGTCGCCAAGAGTGTCTTTTTCATGGTAGTTCCTTCAAAAGTTACTAGTTGAGATTTACATGGCTCGACGTACGAAATACGCCAATCCAGCTTACACACTGCAACTTCAATGCCAGGGAAAAAATAGTGCCTCTAAGTCATTGATAAATAAGGAAATAATTTGTTTCTTAACCGTTGAAGACTTACTTTTTCAC
>NZ_JAUSMX010000017.1 GCF_030646115.1 Fluviicoccus sp. | reverse complement strand
ACCGCGCCCTGGCCGGCCAGAAGGCCAGCGGCTATTCCACCCCGGTGCATTTGGTGACTCTCGACAACATCAAGGGTGATGGCGGACCGAACAACAGCTTCGACCCCGATAACGGCTACCGCACGGTCTACAAGAAGATCTGGGCCAGGTAAGCCTACTTATTTCGCAAGCAAGCGATCGAATAATTTTTACAGGAGACAAAACCATGAAACACCGTAGCTTTCTCAAATTCGCACTGTCCACCGCCTTGCTCGCCGCTGGCTTGAGCGCCAATGCGCAGGTCACCAAAATCCGCTTCGCCCATGCCGGGCCGGAAGCGACATCGCAGCACCAGGCTGCGCTCGAATTTGCCAAACTGGTCAAGGAGCGCAGCGGCGGCAAACTCGAAGTACAGGTCTTCCCCGGCAGCCAACTCGGCAATGATTCCACCGTGATTGGCGCGGTGCGCGGCGGCACCATCGAGATGATGATGGCTGGCAGCGGCAATTTTGCCGGCCTGGTGCCGCGTCTGGATGTGCTGGACATCCCCTTCCTGTTCCGCGACCAGGCCCATGCCTACAAGACCGTGGACGGCGATATCGGCCAGTCCCTGATGAAAGGACTCGAAACCGGCGGCCTCAAACAACTGGCCTTCTGGGAGGTCGGCTTTCGCTCCATCACCACCAAGAACCGCGCCGTTCGCACGCCGGCGGATGTGAAGGGCCTCAAGATCCGCACCACCCCCAATCCGACCCATGTGCAGGCCTGGAAACTGCTGGGCACGAATCCGGTTCCGATGCCACTGGGCGAGTTGTACCAGGCGCTTGAAGCCGGCGCGGTGGACGCGCAGGAGCACCCGATTGACATCACCTACGCCTCCAAGTTCTACGAGGTGCAAAAACACCTCACCATGACCCGCCATGCCTTCACCGCGATGCCGGTGGTGTTCAACAAGCAGAAGTTCGACGCGCTGTCTCCCGAACTGCAAAAGGTGTTGCTGTCTGCAGCGGCGGACGGCAAGCTGTTGCAGCGCAACCTGAACCAGAAGAATGAAGCGCACGTTATTGCCGAGCTCAAGAAGAACGGCATGCAGGTCATCGAAACCTTTGACCCGGCGCCCTTCAAAACACTGGTGAATGACGACTTGCGCAAATCGTTCATCGCCAAGAACGGGCCTGAACTGCTGACGGCTGTGGACGCCATCAAGTAAACACCATTGGCGCTCCAAGCACATGAAATCCAATCCTGTTTCGCGTGCTGTCGACTGGCTGCTCATCGCGCTCCTGGGCGTGATGATCGTGCTGGTCTTCGGCAACGTGGTCCTGCGCTATCTATTCAACTCCGGCATCACCTTTTCCGAGGAAGTGTCCCGCTTCGTCTTCATGTGGCTGACCCTGATCGGGGCGCTGCTGGTGATGAAGGACAACGCCCACCTGGGGATGTCGAGCGTGGTCGCCCGGCTGGGCGAAAAGGGGCAACGCCTCTGCCGCTTCTCTGCCGACCTGATCGCCATGCTGTGCTGCGGCTTGCTGGCGCATGGCACATGGAAGCAGGTGGTGCTGGGCATGGACGACCG
>NZ_JAUSMX010000010.1 GCF_030646115.1 Fluviicoccus sp. | reverse complement strand
GGCAAGCCGCGTCCGGCCGTATTCAGCAAGCTGGAGGCCTTTGCGCACCCAAAGGGCACCACAGTAGAAGCCAAGGCAGAGTATGGCGGCACGCCGGCGGTCAAGGTTTTGCACGTGCTCACCTATCGGGATGGAGACCTTGCCACTGAAATCTGGCAGATCGCACCCGCTATCCAGCTTGCGCCGTGACCCGTGCCATTGCGGCCGGGATTGCAGCAGTCCTGTTTATTTGCGTCAACGCGGTTGCAGGAGGCCTTGAAGCCACGGTCTCGACGCCGGCGGGCAAACCGGTGGAAGATGCCGCCGTTGTCCTTGAACCGGTTTTGGGCGTCGCTCTCAAGTCCCGCAAGATGGCGAGCATCGAGCAACGCGATCGCGAATTTATGCCGTATGTGACGATTGTCCAGACGGGAACGCTGATCGAGTTTCCCAACCACGATCCGGTCAAGCATCACGTCTATTCCTTTTCACCCGCCAAGCGTCTCGAAATCAAGCTCTATGCCGGCAGGCTGGTACAACCGGTGCTTTTCGACAGGCCCGGAGAGGTGGCGCTGGGATGCAATATCCACGACTGGATGGAAGCATATGTCCTGGTTGTGAACTCGCCTTATTTCGCCAAGACCGGCAGCGATGGCAAAGCCCTCATTCGCAATGTTCCCGCAGGCCACTACCGGGTGCGGGTATGGCACCCGCACCAGAAAGCAGAAGGTCCACTGCGCGACATCGAGATTGGTGGCATCACGGCCCGGCTGGAACTGATCTCCGATGTGACGCCACGCGTTTTAAAACCGAAGCCGCCGGTTGAATCCGATACGTATTAGCCATGATCCGGCGGTCTCTTCAACAGCGCATCGTCGTCGTTTTTGTGGGACTGCTGGTCCTGGTCATGGCGCTGATCATCACGCTTGTGACCAGCAGCAACAAACGGATTGTTGCCAGCGAGGTGACGCGGGAGCTTGCGGCCGGCACCCATGTATTCAAGCGCCTGATTGAGCAAAACCAGCGCCAGCTGGAAACTGCCGCAACGGTGCTGTCCGGGGATTTTGCTTTTCGCGAGGCCATTGCCACACAGGACCAGTCAACGGTGCGCTCGGTCATCCGCAATCACGGGCTGAGGATAGGCGCCCAGGTGATGATTGTGATCAATCCCGACGGATTGCTGATTGCCGATACCCAGCAAGGAGCCGCCTCGCCCGGTTCATTCCAGTTCCAGGACCTGCTTGCAAGCGCTCAGTCGGCGGGCAAGAGCGCCGGATTCAGGCAGATGAAGGACGGGTTTCTTTACCAGATCGTGATCGTGCCCATTCTGGCCCCGAAGCTCATCGCCTGGGTGGCCATGGGGTTTCAGGTGGATGACCTGTGGACACGCGGCCTGTCAGAAGTGACCGGGCTGACGGTGAGCGTCATCCGCCACCGGGGGTCGAAGGCGACGCTGCTTGCATCGTCGCTCGACAATCCGGGGCGTGCAGCGCTGGCCCAATCCTTGCCCGCACCATCAGGCGACGCCACGGAGGAATTGTCCATCGGCGAAGAGCATTACCGGACCTTGCAAATACCGCTCGGCCACGAGGTCTCGGTGTTGCTTCAACGCTCGTTGGAGCAGGCGCAGGCCCCTTTCCATTCATTGCAGACCGTGTTGCTGATTGTCGTTCTGGGAGGGACGGCCGTATTCACGGTCGGCAGCATCATGCTGGCGCGCAGAATCGTTAAACCAATCAATGAGTTGTCGGTCTCGGCGCGGCGCATCGAGGCTGGCGATTACACACAGCCCGTACCGCGACTACCGTCCGATGAAATCGGACAACTCGCGAAGAGCTTCGATCACATGCGCGAGCGGATCGCCAGCCGCGAAGAGAAAATCCTCCGGCTCGCGTACGAAGATGCACTGACCGGTCTGCCCAACCGGACCCGTTTTCTGGAGGTGCTCGACCAGTTGCCCGCCGGTGGCTGCGGCGCCGTTGCGGTGCTTGATCTCGACCGCTTTGCCTTGATCAACAATGCCCTGGGTCATCCGGTGGGGGACCGCCTGTTGGTCGAAATAGGTGTGCGCCTTAGTCAGATCACACCCGCCCCCAACTGTGTTGCACGGCTTTGGGGTGACGAGTTTTCCTTCCATCTGGACGGGGCCGACAAAGGCACAGCGACCGCCTTTGTGCAATCGGTATTCGACAAATTGCGCGATCCAATCACGCTGGAAGGCCAGCGACTGGATGTTGGCGGTAGCCTTGGCATCGCTCTGTATCCGCAGGATGGCCGGGATGCCGGCACGCTGCTCAGGCGTGCCGAGCTGGCGATGGCTGCGGCCAAGCGGCGCCATAACGGCTTTGCCTTCGCTGCCGACATCGGCGACGAGCCTGCACACGAGCAGTTATCCCTGATCGGAGAGATGCGCGAGGCACTGGTTCGCCAGGAGTTCGTGCTCTACTACCAGCCCAAACTGGATATGACCAGCGGAGAAATCACAGGAGCGGAAGCGCTGCTGCGGTGGCGGCACCCATCGCACGGGCTTATTCCTCCGATACGCTTCATTCCATTTGCCGAACAGACGGGATTCATCCGCGAAATCACGCCCTGGGTCCTGGAACGGGTTGTTGAGCAGACGGCGCACTGGTACCGCGAAGGACTGTCGATCGTCGTGTCCGCCAATCTTTCAACACTCGACATCTTGAACCTGGAACTGGTTGCTCATGTTCGTCGGTTACTGGAACAGCACCAGCTCCCGCCAGGCAATCTGTGCCTTGAAATTACCGAGAGTGCACTGATGGAGGAGCCGGAACTCGCGCTGGCGCACCTGAGCGAACTGTCGTCGCTCGGGGTCAAACTTTCTATCGACGATTACGGCTCGGGCCAGGCATCGCTTGCCTACCTGAAGACCTTGCCGGTCGACGAACTGAAAATCGACCAGTCATTCGTGACCGCGGTTGCCGATTCGCCCAAAAATGCCGCTATCGTCCATTCCACGATCGTACTTTGCCACGCGCTGGGGCTCACGGTGACCGCCGAAGGCGCGGAAACACCCAGCGACCTGTCATGGCTGGCTGGCCACGGCTGTGATGTGGCCCAGGGTTACGGCATCGCCCGGCCGATGCCGGCGGATGACTTTCCCGGCTGGATATCCGCATTCAGGACACACTCCGCGGCCGACCTTGCCATGTCAACTTAGGAGTCTCGCCAGCCACCTGGCGATCGCCGGAGGCAACCGGCCCGAAGATCACGCCGGCTGCTTGACGATGCGCAGATAAGGCTTGGGCGCCTTCCAGCCCTGCGGGAACAGCTTCTTCGCCTCCTCGTCGGACACTGAGCCGGCGATGATCACGTCGTCACCCGGCTTCCAGTTCACCGGCGTGGCAACCTTGTACTTGGCCGTCATCTGCATCGAGTCGAGCGCGCGCAGGATCTCGTCGAAGTTGCGGCCGGTGGTCATCGGGTAGGTCATCATCAGTTTGATCTTCTTGTCCGGGCCGATGATGAAAACCGACCGGACGGTGGCGTTGGTGGCCGCCGTGCGGCCCTCGGCTGTACCAGGCTCCTCGGCGGGCAGCATGTTGTAGAGCTTGGCCACGTTCAGATCGGTGTCACCAATCATCGGGTACTTTGGCAGATGGCCTTGCGTCTCCTCGATGTCGCTGGCCCAGC
>NZ_JAUSMX010000026.1 GCF_030646115.1 Fluviicoccus sp. | reverse complement strand
GCCTGGCGGTTGTTTCCGCGCTGAATCAAGTGGAGGGGAACCCCGGGCAGGGCAAGGCGCGCACGGCGTGGCATGGGGTATCTCTGAGGAAAATGAAAAAAACGAAGGCTACCAGAAAACCGTGGTCTGTCCCCTATTATTCTGCTGGAACATCAGACGTAAAAAAGCCACCCCGAAGGGTGGCTTTCAGTTTCCCATACCTTGCCGACACTAGGTCGGCATGATATTAGAAGGAGTGACGCAGGCCGGCCTGCCAGCGGTTGAAGCCGCCAATGCCATTGCCCGTTCCACCGGAGCGATCATTGTCGCCCGTCTCGTAGCGACCATAAGCCGTTGAGCGCTTGCTCAGTGCGTAGTCAAGGCCCACGGCAGTCAGGCGGCGATCCTTGTCGCCGACCAGCTTGTCATCGACGCTAACGTAGTTGGCGGCCAAGCTCAGAGCACCCGACACGGCGTATTTCAGAGCGAGGTTCCACGAACGGCCATCGGCAACAGCGGCGACGCTGCTCTTGGAACTGGTCCAGCCAGCATAAACCGTCGCCGGGCCGAAGGTGTAGTTACCGCTCAATACGTTGTGCGTAACTTTTTCGTCGGCAGCCAGAGCAGCGGCATTCGCCGGTGCAGCTACGCTACCCGCTTTGATTTGCTCGTTCGCATAGTAGACATTGATCGGACCGTTGTTGTACTTGAGACCCAGCGACTGGAAACCGGCGGTGGTGCCGGCAGCGGCAACGGTAGAGTCATTGTTCTGCTTGGCCAACTGCAGCGAGCCACTGAAGCCGCCCATGGACGGGGTGCTGTACTGCACCGAGTTGTTGACGCGAACCGAACGGGCGCCAGCGATGGTGCCAGTGGCGGCGACGACTTCGCCGTCCACGCTCAGGCCAGCGGTTCCTGCGCCAAACGTGCCGTTGCTACCGCCACGGGACAGGCGACCGAAGGCACCGGAAATACCGGAGCCGATGCCAGTGCCGAAAGGCTGCGAGCCGATCGTGGCATACAGTGTGTCGGTGTTCAGGTTGCCGCCCCTCAAGGCACCCCAGTTGCCGGCGATTTCAAGGTAGTTATAGCTGTTCAGCAGAACGCTGGCGTTGCCCGCGGGAGCCCAGTCGGTTTCGCCGAAGAACTTGACCTTGTTGCCACCGCCGAGATCTTCAGTCGCGGTAACGAACAGCGCGGACGTCGACGAGCCGTTGGAAGCGGCGAAGGTCTTGGTGTCCGCCACACCGGCGGTCTGGATCGACTGGGAGTAGAAGCCGACGTCAACCAGGCCCGACAGGGTAACGGTCGACTGGGCGAACGCGGCGCTGGACAGGCCAGCAATTGCCAGAGCGATAATTTTCTTTTGCATTTAGTGTTCTCCAAAAAGAGAGTTGGTTTAAGCAGATTGCAATGACACCA
>NZ_JAUSMX010000023.1 GCF_030646115.1 Fluviicoccus sp. | reverse complement strand
GTTTCAAATGTTTCAAATGTTTCAAATGTTTCAAATGTTTCAAATGTTTCAAATGTTTCAAATGTTTCAAATGTTTCAGGATAATGCTTCTATTTTTTTAAGAATTCTAGGTTCTTATACTGCTTTAAGTGCATCAATTCGTATTGACGCGCAAGCTGAGCAAAATACAATCTAACTTCGGCCTCAACTGCGACAAGTACCCAGCCGATTATTGTGTCATTTTTGATGGTTCTGAGGTAATCTCAGTTTTTAATTTTGTTGTGGGTGCTTTCGCCTTACGTAGTTGGGCGGCAGAAGAGTCTAGGCGTTCTACTCCGAGCATTAGAACCGTCATTGGGTGAGGCGTAATGAAATCTCGAAGCTTTTGGATTGGTCTCTTGATCTTACTCGGACTGCTAGTTGGCGCTTGGGTTGCTCTGACTTTGGTCTTTCAGTGGTTTGGCTCACTTGATGAGAATCTCGCAGCCGCACTCATCACTGCTCTTCTGGGGTTGATAGGGCTTTGGTACACGCAGTGGGAGTCAAAAACTAGAGACATCTCGGAGAATCATCGGGAAAAGAAGATTGAGGTTTACAACAACTTCTTTGATCTTGTGGAGCGTTTCCAAAACAATGCGATCCCTGCATCAGCCCTTGACGGCGGCGATGTCTCGGAGCAGTTAAAAGCAGAGTTTCGGCGCCTCACTCGCGGCCTCTTGATTTGGGGGTCGCCTGCTGTAATTCGAGCGTATCTAAAATTCAGGGTGGTATCAGCAGAAGGTGGGAATATCTTGTTGGCAGTTGATGAGATGTATCGAGCTATGCGGAAAGATCTCGGCAACAGCAATTTTGGGTTACAGAATGGAGATTTGATCCGACTGAACCTGAAGGATCCCAATGAGCTCAAGCCCTGACTGCCGGCGTGGTATGGCTTAATTTAGGCGATAGGTGTTTTGTGACGGATCATGATGAAACTAAGAACGCCATTCGTAAAAGACTTTTTTGTCAGCACTAGCTCCTGGCGAAAGAAACGAAAAATATGGGTTTAAATTATGTCCCAAATGTCGCGGTCGCGGCTTTGAGTGTGTCGTGCATGAAAATTCTTATATCATGGACGATTGCCCAACCTGCCACGGTGAAAAAGTATTTTCTTATACAACGAATTAAAAGCCTGGTGGAATGAGTTAAGGCACTGTGTTCAACAACAGCTTTTTGGCGTTGTGTCTGCCCAACTTCTGCGTCAAGTGTGACAAGCACCCAGCCGCTTACGGGGCTATTTTGAATTCAGTGATTACTGAATTTTAGTTTATTTTGTTGTGGGTGCTTGCACCCTACGCGGATAGTTGGGCATTAGCAATGAATGATTTTCAGCACACCGGTGAAGCATTGAGAAGAGAAGGCAGCAGCACTGCAGCCGTAGATGATCTCGTTTCTAAAACTTCGACAGCTACATCGCTCGAAGATGTGGCTGCATTTTTGAAGCAATTAGAGTTAGAAGCCAATAAGCTACCATGGCCATTTGACCGCGATTATGCTGCCTTAGCACTTCAATATTCGGCTGACGGCGCGGCACCCTCCGTTGCTAAAGAAATGCTCAAGCTTGCTCTTGGTCGGGCACAATGGTGTGCATCCTGTGCCACCGCCGGGGGTGAGGGTTTAGCAAGGTCAAGGCACGTACGTGAACTAGAGTCGTTGCTCCGCCCACATGCCTAACCATACTATAAGGAACCTCCCCGTCAACCCTTCGCCAAGATGAAGGCCCTGGCCGGATCAAGCCCGGCCGCTTATGCACCCATACCCCACCCTCCAAAGCCTGAACCCTTCCAACAGCAAACGCGCCACATCCACGGATATTGGACTGCCAATCTATAACCGGTCTTATTGGGCTAGCGCCCACCGGATTTTCCGACAAACAACTGTCATTCCGCGAATTTCTTGACATAGATCACATTTTATTCGTATAAAATCGGTTGATTCCACTGAACAGGGTACAAAAAGCCCTTTTCCCATCCTACCAACACCAGCCAGCAAGGCATACACGTCAGGAAACACCACCATGAAGAACAATCGATGGAATGCACCCCGGCGGGTTGCCGCCATCCTGCTCGGCATGGCCTTGACCACCCTTGCTTTGGCAGATGCAGGCTCCGGCACATCCGGCCGCAAAATCTGGTATCGCTATGTTGACAGCAGCGGCCAGACCACCCTGAGCGACCAGATTAGCGAAACCCATATCCGTCTTGGCTACGATATGCTGGACCGCAACATGCAGGTCATCCGCCATTTTCCTGCTTTCGACGCCACCCTCTACCAACAGGACAAGGCTGCCCGTGACAGCGCAATGCGGCGTCAAAAGGAGGATGCCCGCATTCTCCGCCTATATTCCTCCGCCAGCGACGCCACCCGTGCCCGTGACCGCCAAATTGAGGCGTTGGATACCTCCATGGGTTACAACCGCCTGCAATTGATGCGGCTGAACAGCATGCGTGCCAATATTGTAGAGGATTTGGCCAATAAGGAGCGCATGGGCCTGAAACCGGCGGAAAGCGACCGCAACACTGTTGGAAAACTGGATTTGCAAATCGCCGATCTGTCGAAACTGATTGCCGAGCAAAAGGCAGAAGTCAGCACTGTAAAGGTTCGCTTCAGCCCTATCATCAGCCGACTGAAGGAAATTGAAGCAACTCCGGCTCTGGCCTCAGGGAACTAACCGATAGTCTGAAGGCCAGCTTCACTCCCCTGAACACAGCGCCGTCCTTGGAGACGCATAGCACTTTTCAGGTCAAATACGCCAACACTCCCATTACTCCCAACCTAAGAAGCATCACGATACCCCCCCCCCTGCATAAGCTTCTGAATCCGCGCCCGTTGCTTGTCAGCAAATCGATGCATGGCCACATGATTTGCAATCTAACCAAAGACGCATTAGACTTCAAAAAGTGGCGGGTGATTCAGCACGTACACTTGAAACGTGCTGAATCAATCAGAAAGCCCAGTATCACTTTGCTATGGAACCCATCATTTGTTCTCAAACGGCAACACAAATGGATTTTAATTTAAGGTCAATACCTCATGGCCAGGCCACAGGAGTGAGCTCAATGCAAACTTACAAGAACGGCAAAACCGCCATTCTCGCGTTTAAAATCACAGAAGAATCAATCACGATCCAGTACAAGGATGGCAGGTTCTATTTATACACGCGAGAAAGCCTTGGACATGAAAAATTGTCTGAAATGAAGAAGTTAGCGTTAAGTGGCGAAGGATTGGGTAATTTCGTCAGCAACAAGGCCGCCCGGAATTACGCCGGGAAATGGATCTTGGGCTGAAATGCCGGGCCCGGCACCCCTGCAGAAGGATTACACGCGCCCCCCTTCGCTGAGTAGCCCTTGCCTTTCATCCAGGCACTCCGCCGAACCCGTCTCGAATTCCCGGCAAATCAACGGCCGTTTCTCGTAAATGGTGCACATGTACGTCTCCCGGTCCAGCGCCGCGCACCAGCCGTCCTCCAACCGCAGCATCACCTCGCCGCCCCAGGCGTCAATTTCAATGAAATAGTCCGGAACTCCTGTTTCCGTAATCAGCATCACTTCCAGCTTGCAGCAACACGCACGGCAAGTAGCGCAGGTCACCTTCAGTTCCGCAACCGCACGGACATCAATTTTCATCATTCACAACTGACATGGCATTTTTCCGGCATGGTACACCCATCCGTCAACCGCGCCACCCCTGTCCCAGCAGCCGTACGGCATACTCCTCCAGCAACACGTCCAGTTGCTCCGTTTCTTCCGGCCGCTCCCGGGTTGAGTTCATGCGATGTTCCGGCCACACCCGGCGGTCATGGAAAAACCGGCCTGATGCCCCCAAGGGCTCATCACTCGCCGCCAGCCACACCATCGTATCGGCCCCTTCCGCCGCACTACGCAATACCGGGCGCGTCAGCTTGCGGAACAACGGCAGGGCATTCTGCACCCCCGTGGTATCCGCCCAGCCCGGATGCATGCTGAACACCGCCAACGCCGGAAAGCGCTTCGCCCAACGCCGGGTCAGCATGACCTGGGCGCGTTTCGTCCGCGCATAGACCTCCGGCCCCTGATAAGGCATTTGACGCGTCTCCGGATCATCCAACCGGATACGCTGGGTATACATGCCTCCGGACGAAACATTGATCACCCGCGATCCCGGCCGCCCCGCCAAGGTCGGTAACAATATTTCGGTCAGGATGTAATGGCCCAGCAGGTTGGTCGCAAATGTGCTTTCCAGCCCTTCCTCCGTTTCCGTACGTCGGTTCAATAACACACCGGCGTTATTCAGCAGGATATCCGGCTTGCGGGCCACCAACCGTCGGCCCAGCGCCGCCACCGACTTCATATCCGACAAGTCCGCCGACTCCACCTCCGGCTTGCAGGCTCCGGGCAAGCGGCCTATGCGCTGCAACATGGCTTCCAGTTTGACGGCATCCCTCCCCACCAGGATTACGCGTGCCCCCAATCCCGCCAGCCGCTCTGCCGCCGCAGCGCCCAAACCGCCGGTAGCGCCGGTCACCACCACCGTCCTGCCATCTAGACGCGGTAAATACTCCCAGTCCGGGCGATGACGCACTGCATAACCCACGCGGGTATAGCCCAACAGCGATTTTTCCAGCAACCAGTCCAGCATGATGATCAAACCTTGAGTTTGCGACACATTAAGTCCAGCTTCCTTTCTCACCTGTCCCGGCGTCAACGTCAATCTGACAAACCCTTTGTTATGATCCGCACACCCATGAACCGGAGATAATCATGCGTTTGTCGTTATTGCCATTACTGATTGTCCTGTCTTTCAATAGCCATGCCGATGAACCGGTCAAACGCCTGACGGGTACGGTCGATGCCGGATATATCAGCAGCATGGGCAGCACTGGCGGCAGCAAGGACACCTTTCGCGGCAAAGTTGCCCTGACCCATACCGGTGACTACTGGGTCAATATTTTCTCGGCCGAAGGCATCAGCACGCGCGATGATCTTGCCGCCACCAACGATACCGAACGTTATCTGCTCAACTACAAGGCACGGCATTATTTCAACCCGCGCGACTTCTTCACCTTTCGCGCCCAATGGGAAAAGGATCTGCTAAGCGCCAACGATTACCAGAACTTCGTCTCGCTGGGACTGGGACGGGAAATTATCAAGAACGAGCATCATTTCCTGAAAGTGGAGCTTGGCCCCGGCATCCGCCATACCAAACCGGTGGGCGGCCCCGCCAGAGACAACGCCATGGGCCTGCTGAGCTGGGACTATGACGGCAAGATCAGTGAGGCCTCGCGCTTCATCCACAAAGGCACGCTGGAGGCTGGTGAAGACAGCGTCATTACGCGGGTCAGTAACCAGTACAAGCAGCACATTACCAAAGTGGTGGCTATGACCGTGGCCCATGACTACCGGCACGAGAACGGACCCGTCAACACCCGCAGCGGGGTATTCAGCTTTGGCCTCAATTACCAGTTCTGAACGCCCCGACACGGATATACCCTTGACACCCGCAGCCGAATCCTCACGCCGGGCTGAAAAACTTGCTATGATTCAGGCTCCGATTTTCCCGAACGCAGGAAACCCTCCCGTTCCATGAGCAGACACAACCCACCCCTGCAACCTGTCATTTACCAGGACACCGACTCCGGTCTGGATCGCGTGGATTTCAGTGACGCCGCCCATCATGTGGTGAAGCAGCTCGACGCTGCCGGTTATGCCGCCTATGTCGTCGGCGGCAGCGTGCGCGACAGTGTCCTGGGCTTGCATCCCAAAGATTTTGACATTGCCACCAACGCCACGCCGGATCAGATCAAGCACGTGTTCGGCCGTCAGTGCCAGATCATCGGCCGCCGTTTCCTGCTGGCCCATGTCTATCACAACCGGCACATGGTCGAGGTCGCCACCTTCCGCGCGCCTCACCATGAAGGCAGCCACGGGCAAACTTCCGACCACGGCATGATTACCCGCGACAACGTCTGGGGCCGCATTGACCAGGATGCGCTGCGCCGAGACTTCTCCATCAATGCCCTTTATTACCATCCGCTGACCGGGGAAATCCTCGACTTTGCCGATGGCATGAAGGACTTGCGCGCCCGCAAGTTGCGCATGATCGGCGATGCCGCCGTCCGTTACCGTGAAGATCCGGTGCGCATGCTGCGGGCGCTGCGTTTTGCCGCCAAGCTTGGCTTCTCGCTGGAAAAAGGCACCGCCGCGCCCATCCGCAGCCTGGCCTACCTGCTGGGCAGCATTTCGCATCACCGCCTTTATGATGAAAGCCTGAAACTGTTCAGCTGCGGCCATCTGGAAGTGCTGATGCCCGGTTTGCAGTTCTCCGGCCTGCTGTCACAACTGTTCCCGCATATCCGCGAAAGCGGCCACCTGCCGTCGCTAGTGACGCTGGCCTCGCGCAATACCGACGAACGCCTGCGTCAGGGCAAGACGGTCAACCCGGCCTTCTTCTACGCCGTGCTGTTGTGGGACCTTCAGCAAAGCATCCTGCAGCAACGGCTGGACGAAGGCGAAATGCTGCTGCCTGCTTACCAGCAAGCCGCCATCCAGGCGCTGGGCCAACAATACCAGCGTACCGCCATTCCCAAGCATGCCAGCCAGACCGTGCGTGAAATCTGGGAAATGCAGCCGCGCCTGCAACGCCCCAAGTCGCGTCAGGTGCCGGAATTGCTGGCCAGCCCCCGTTTCCGCGCCGCCTTCGACTTCCTGCTGTTACGTGAACAGACTGGCGACAAGGGCACACACGGCATGGCCGTCTGGTGGGAGGAATACCAGACCGCCCATGACGACCACCGTGAGCAGATGCTGCGTCAACTGGACCGTCCCGTTGCCGGCAAGCGCAAGCCTGCAAGGAAAAAACCGGCTCAATCCTCTGCTGCACCGGAGTCCGGCGAGGCATGATGTACCCCGCCTTCATCGGCCTGGGGGCCAATCTGGGCCAACCGCGTGAGCAATTGGTTTACGCGGTTCAAGCCATGGCCTCCCTGCCCGACACCCGGCTGACGCACGTTTCCCGCCTGTATGGCAGCCCCCCCATCGGCCCGCAGGACCAGCCGGATTACGTCAACGCCGTTGCCCGCCTTGAAACAGCCCTGACTCCGCATCGACTGCTGGCCGAACTGCAAGCCATTGAAAATGATGCCGGTCGTGTCAGGGAAAGGCACTGGGGGCCGCGTACGCTGGATCTGGACCTGCTGCTCTACGCCGACGATGAAATCCGCACTGTCAACCTGACCGTTCCGCACCCGGAAATGGTCCATCGCGCCTTTGTCATTGTCCCGCTGCTGGACATTGCCTCCGACGCGGTTTTGCCAAACGGAGCAAAAGCCGCTAGCCTACAGGCCGCCACACCCGGCCCGGACCTGCTTGTCCTGGCCGAATCCGGTTGGTGGCAAACCTGAAATCCTGTGAGGTGCCCGCATGCCTGTCTCCCTGACCACCCTGCGCGACCTGAAACAGCGCGGCGAAAAATTCGCCATGATCACCTGTTACGACGCCATTTTTGCCCAGACCATGAGCCAGGCCGCCGTGGATTGCCTTTTGATTGGTGATTCGCTGGGCATGGTGCTGCAAGGCCATGACTCCACCCTGCCCGTATCCATGGCCGACATGGTGTACCACACCCGTTGCGTGGCCCGCGGCAATCACCATGCCTTCATTTTCGCCGACATGCCGTTCATGTCCTACGCCACCGTCACCGACGCGCTGAAGAACGCCGGTGACCTGATGCAGGCCGGCGCGCACGCCGTGAAGCTGGAAGGCGGCGGCTGGCTGGCAGAGACCGTTACGCAAATGGCGCGCTGCGGCATTCCCGCCTGTGTGCACATGGGGCTTACCCCTCAATCCGTCAATGTCTTTGGCGGCTACAAGGTGCAAGGCCGCTCGGCTGATGCCGCCGCGAAGATGGTGGAAGACGCCAAGCTTCTGGAACAGGCCGGAGCCGCGCTGCTGCTGCTGGAATGCGTACCGACACCGGTGGCAAAGCGGGTGACCGAAGCGGTCAGCATTCCTGTGATCGGCATTGGCGCAGGCCCGCATTGTGACGGCCAAGTGTTGGTGCTGCACGATTTGCTGGGCATGTATCAGGGCAAGCCCGCACGCTTCGCCAAGAACTACCTGCAAGGCCGCGACTCGGTGAAAGACGCACTGAGCGCCTATGTGCAGGATGTGAAATCCGGCACTTACCCTGCCCCCGAGCACGGCTTCAGCCAGTAATCCGGAGACCCGCGCATGAAAACCGAACACACCATCAACGGCCTGCGTGATCCACTGCGCCAGGCCCGGCGCGAGGGCAAGACCATCGGCTTCGTGCCCACCATGGGCAACCTTCACGCCGGTCATATCTCGCTGGTGGAACGCGCCAAGGCGCAATGCGACCTGGTTGTCGCCAGCATCTTCGTCAACCCGACCCAGTTCGGGGCCAACGAAGACTTCGGCACCTATCCCCGCACGCTGGAGGCCGACAGCCAACTGCTGGCTGCCGCCGGTTGCGATTTCCTGTTCGCCCCGGCCGCCACCGAAATGTACGCCAACGGCCTCAACCAAAGCACCAGCGTTCATGTGGCCGAACTGGGCAAGGAACTGTGCGGCGCGCACCGTCCCGGTCATTTTGACGGCGTCAGCAGCGTGGTCAGCAAACTGTTCAACATCGTACAGCCCGATACGGCTTTCTTCGGCGAAAAGGACTTCCAGCAATTGGCCATCGTGCGGCGCATGACGCAGGAACTGAACTTCCCCATCACCATTATCGGTGTGCCGACACTGCGGGCGGAAGACGGTCTGGCACTGAGCTCACGCAACGGCTACCTCAGTGCGGCCGAACGCCAGCAGGCGCCAATGGTTTACCGCACCCTGTGCCAATTGCGCGACGCCATCGGCTATGGTCAGCGTGATTACGAAATGTTGACTGAAGCTGCCCGCCAGCACTTGCAAAAGTCGGGATTTGATCCAGACTATGTATCGGTGCGTCGTGCGTCCGATCTCCTGCCTGCCAAGGCCGAAGATACCGCGCTGGTGATCTTGGTTGCCGCCCGGCTGGGGAAGACACGACTGATCGATAATCTGGCTTTTGAGCTTCCGGCGAGTGCCTGAACGCAACTTGTTGGACGTTATGCATCTTTTTTGGGTTCCGAATGATTGAACCCAAGAAAAGTTTGGGGCAAAATGGCGCGCCATTTCGCCCCTGAAATGGGTTAATGCCCGCGCACCCCCACCCGGAGGCCACCGCCATGCAATGCACCATGCTTAAAGCCAAACTGCACCGCGCTTGTGTGACCCACGCGGAACTGGACTATGAAGGTTCCTGTGCCATTGATGGCAACTTGCTCGACTTGGCGGGCATTCTGGAATACGAACAGATCCAGATCTACAACGTGACCAACGGCGAACGTTTCACGACTTACGCCATTCGTGCCGAAGCAGGCTCGCAAATGATTTCGGTGAACGGCGCGGCTGCCCACAAGGCCCGTCCCGGTGATCGCGTCATCATCTGCACCTACGCCAACTACAACGCCAACGAGCTGATTAACTTCAAGCCGCGTCTGGTGTACTGCAACGTGGACAACACGGTCAGCCATAGCGCCAATGCCATTCCGGTACAGGTTGCCTGATCAGGTCCCGCTGAATTTCAAAGGCCCGGTTTCCAACGAAACCGGGCCTTTTTTATGAATAAAAAACCGCCACCCAAACCGTCTCCTCCTCAGGCGTCGTCCACTCCACCCGATGCCGCTCCCGTGCCGCAATCTCCACCCAATCACCCGGCTTCAATTCCACCACCCGGTCACCCTGTTCAAACCGCAGCCGCGCTTCCCCCTGCACCACCATCACCCACTCGGCTTCCTTCTGTTCATACCAGAAACCGGCCTCAGAGCAGTGGCCATGCGAAATGATGCGCTCAATGCGCACTCCCGGCCGCTGAACCAGCGCCTCAAAAAACTCTCCGGACGCCGGCATCACGGCCGGCGTGGTCAGGTTGCCGACAAGCATCTCAGTACAGCCCCGTCATGGCCCGGATAATGTGGTAATGGTCCTCAAACAACTTCTCCGGCGCCACGGCCGACAGCGGAACCCAGAATGCCAAACGCGCATCATCGCCGCCCTTCACCTTCGGTAACGCCGAGTCCACCGGCTTCAAGTCAAAATGGAAAGCATGGGTAATGGTGCGCCCCCGCGACGAGCGGTACGGATCATCAAATACCTGCTGGCCCTTGATGGCCCCCTTCAGCACCGGCTCCGGCACCTTCAGCCGGGTTTCTTCACGCAACTCACGAATGCAGGCCGTCAGCAAGGTTTCCTTCTGGTCCACAAAGCCGCCGGGCAGCGCCCACTGGCCCTTTCCAGGCCGGGCCTTGCGCTCCACCATCAGGATGTGCCCGGCCTGGATCACCACCGCATCCACGGTCACAAAGGTCGGGGGATAAGGGGCCGCCTCCCAGGTCTTGCGGTACTTGGCAATGAATTCAGCTTCCTCATGCAACTCGGTATAGGTTTCAGTGGCCATGAAGTCCTTGAGAAACTGCCACGCGCCTTCTGGAAACAGCTTGGGGTCGGGCATCTGCCCCAACAGGTAGCAGTCGCGTAACGGCGTGGCGGAAATGGACTGGATGTTATCGACCGGCACGCTGTCCCACTGTGGAAACAACCGCAGGTAATATGAGCTCTCGTCCTTCATGTGGCCAATCAAACCTATGCGCAGCGGCGACGGCTTGCCCAACCGCTCCACCACCGCCTTCACCCCTTCCTGCACGTTCTTCACCCAGACGTCATCGTTATAGAGGCAGTCCTCCAACGGTTGAAGATGCACGCGCGACTGCACTTCCGGCGGCAGGCTGGCGCGGATCATCGCCATGCGCTCCTCAATCGTAAACGGATTGCGTAAATTGCGTGGCTGGCGTGAGGAGCCGATCAGGACAATGACGTCCCTGCCCTGGGTCAGCGCCTGCTCAATGACGCGCTGGTGGGCAATGTGAAAAGGCTGGAATCGTCCGATAAAAACGAGAATGTCGTGCATGGCAGCAAACCCCTTGCTGTAGTGGATGAACGGCGCTGTCTGTCAGCACCGGTTGGATACAAGTAACAGCCACACATCGTCATTCCCACGCAGGCGGGAATCCACGGTGGTTCAATACACTAGTGTTTGTACTGGGTGGACTCCCCCCTGCGCGGGAATAACGGTGTGACTCAGAACGGTACTTTGCCCGTCAGCATGTCCTTGTACATCACCCAGTCGCCCATAAAGCTGTAGACCGGGTACTTGAAGGTGGCGGGCTTGTTATGCTCGAAGAAGAAGTGCCCGACCCAGGCGCAACCGTATCCGGCGACAATTCCCGCGGCGATATAACGCTTCTTGCCGGTCAGCATCGCAGCGCCCAACCCTGCCAGTCCCAGCGTGCTGCCCACAAAATGCAGGCGGCGGCAGGTGCTGTTTTCATGCTGGCTGAGGTAAAAGGGATAGAACTCCTCAAAACTGTTGAAAACCTCCGGAAATTCATCGGTCAGACCAGCCTCGGAGGACATCAGCTCGGTGGGATATGCGTGGGAAGTCATGACCATCTCCTTTTTGTTTTATGGCGGCAATTCCGCTAGCATAGCAGGCTATTTCCGTCTGTCCATGCCGCCCTGAAATCATGCGAATCACATTGCTGCTGCTGTCCTTGGGACTGCTGTCCGCCTGCGGCCAGAAAGGGGCGTTGTACCTGCCCGAAAAACCCGCCCAGGCCCCCGTGAATCCATCGTCCCAACCCTGAATTATTGAGTAAGCCATGACCGCCTTTACCTACCGCAACGGCTCGCTGTTTGTTGAAAACCAGTCGCTGCAAGACCTCGCCTCCCGTTTCGGCACACCGCTGTATGTCTACTCCCGCGCCCAGCTGGAAGCGCACTACCGCGCTTTCGACAACGCCTTCGCCAGCATTCCCCATCAAGTATGTTATGCAGTCAAGGCCAACTCGAACCTTGGCGTGCTGAACGTGCTGGCGCGTCTGGGCAGCGGGTTTGACATCGTTTCCGGCGGTGAACTGGCGCGGGTGCTGGCGGCTGGCGGCGATCCGGCCAAGGTGGTTTTCTCCGGTCTGGGCAAGCAGGATGCAGAAATTGAAGCGGCGCTGGATGCCGGTATCGCCTGTTTCAACGTCGAATCCGATGCCGAACTGGACCGCATCAGCGCCGTTGCTGCCCGCCTCGGCAAAACCGCGCCCATCTCGCTGCGCGTCAATCCCGATGTGGATGCGGGCACCCACCCCTACATCTCCACCGGACTCAAGGAAAACAAGTTCGGCATCGCCATCGAAGACGCCCTGTCCGTGTACCAGCGCGCCGCCGCCCTGCCCGGCCTGAAGATTGTGGGCATTGATTGCCACATCGGTTCGCAACTGACCACCACCCTGCCGTTCGCCGACGCGCTTGACCGGGTGCTGGCCATGATCGACACCTTGGCTGAAAACGGCATTACGTTGGAACACCTCGACATTGGCGGCGGCTTGGGCGTGCGCTACCGCGATGAAGTGCCACCCACTCCCGCTGAATATGCTGAAGCCCTGCTGCCGCGCCTGCAAAGCCGGCAATTGAAAATCTACATGGAACCGGGCCGCGCCATTGCCGCCAACGCCGGGGTGCTGCTGACCCGAGTCGAGTTTCTGAAGCCCTCGGCTGCGAAGAATTTTGCAGTGGTGGACGCCGCCATGAACGACCTGATACGACCCTCGCTGTACAGCGCCTGGATGGACATCGTGGCCGTCACCCCTCGTGACGCCGAGCGTCTGCCCTACGACATCGTCGGCCCGGTCTGCGAAACCGGCGATTTCCTGGGCAAGGAACGCAAGCTGGCGCTGCAGGCGGGCGACCTGCTGTCGGTGATGGGTGCGGGCGCTTATGGCTTTGTCATGAGCTCCAACTACAACACCCGTGGCCGCGCCGCCGAAATTCTGGTGGACGGCGACCAGGCCTATACCGTGCGCCGCCGAGAAACTGTGGCGGACCTGCTGGCACTTGAATCCGTGCTGCCTTAAGGCCACTATAGCCGCAACGTCAAGTATTTAAAGAGAGTGCCTTTATGCGTCTGGAATTCACCAAGATGCATGGCCTCGGCAACGATTTTGTGGTGATTGACCTGGTCACCCAGCGTGTCCGTCTGGAAGCACCGCAAATCAGACAGATTGCCGACCGCCATTTCGGCGTGGGCTTCGATCAGCTATTGATCGTGGAACCGCCAACGCGTCCCGATGTGGACTTCAAGTACCGCATCTTCAACGCCGACGGATCGGAAGTTCAGCAATGCGGCAACGGCGCGCGCTGCTTTGCGCGTTTTGTGCGTGAGCGCCGCCTCACCCGCAAGAGCAGGCTGGTGGTGGAAACTGCCAGCGGCATCATCGAGTTGTTTGTCGACAGCAACGGCTGGGTCAAGGTCAACATGGGCGCCCCGCGCCTGGAACCGGCCGAGATTCCGTTCAAGGCCGACCTGCATTGCCAGACCTACGATATCGAAGTCGGCGGCCGCACCGTTGAAATCGGTGCCGTCAGCATGGGCAATCCCCACGCCGTGCTGCTGGTTGACGACGTGCAAACTGCCCCGGTGGAAACCTTGGGGCCGCTGCTGGAAAGCCATCCGCGCTTCCCGGAACGGGTCAATGTCGGCTTCATGCAGGTGGTGGACCGTCAGACCATCAATCTCCGCGTTTACGAGCGCGGCGCGGGCGAAACCCTGGCCTGCGGCACCGGCGCCTGTGCGGCCGTAGTCTCGGGCATCCTGCGTGGCTTGCTGGACGATCAGGTGCGCGTGCGCCTGCCCGGCGGCGAACTGGATATCCAGTGGCAGGGCCAAGGTGAACCGGTATGGATGACCGGCCCCACCGCCCGCGTCTTTGACGGTGTGCTGCGTCTTTATGACTGGCGTTGAACATGCGGATGCGTTGGAAGGCCTGATGTCGGCCTGGCTGCGCGGGATGCAAACCCAGCAGCAGGCCTCCACGCACACCCTTGCCGCTTATCGCCGCGATGTCAGCAAACTATTGCACTACCTGACCCAGGCCGGTTGCACCGATTGGGCCGAACTGGACCGTGAACGCCTCACGCGCTTCATCGGACCGCTGCTGGGCACCAACGCCCTGCTGCCGTCCAGCGTGCAGCGCCTGCTGTCCAGCGTGCGCAGTTTCTATGACTGGCTGGCGGCGGAAGGCCATGTCTCCCATAATCCGGCCGCCCATTTCCGCATCAAGCGTCCTCCGCGTGAATTGCCCAAGGTCATGGACGTTGACCTGATCAACGCCCTGCTGGACGCCCCGGCACCGGAGGAGCCGGAAGCCGCCCGTCGCTGGAAACGCGATCGCGCGGTCATGGAATTGCTTTATTCCAGCGGCTTGCGGGTGTCCGAACTGGGACACATCCGCCGCCCCGATTACGACGCCTCCGCCGGTTTGGTAACGGTGCTGGGCAAGGGCCGCAAGACCCGCGTCAACCCGGTGGGCAGGAAAGCCCGTGAAGCCATTGCCGAGTGGATGGAGGTTCGCCCCCATTACGCCCGTGAACACAGCGAAAACTGGTTGTTCCTGAATACGCGCGGCGACCGTCTGGGTGAGCGCAGCATCCAGCGCGCCCTGGAGGAACAAGCCTTGCGGGTGGGTATTCCCCAGCACCTGCACCCGCATTTGTTGCGGCACTGTTTCGCGTCACATTTGCTAGAATCGTCGCAGGACTTGCGGGCGGTGCAGGAGTTGCTGGGACATGCCAGCATCAGCACCACCCAGATCTATACCCATCTGGACTTCGGACACTTGTCCCGTGTGTATGAACAGGCCCACCCTCGAGCCAAAAAAGAATGATAAAGCTGCTGACCTTCGACCTGGACAACACGCTCTGGTCGGTTGACCCCATCATCATTCGCGCCGAAAACGCGATGATGGAGTGGTTGTACGAGAACTATCCAGAATTACGCTTCCGCATCAGCCTGGTGCAGTTCGAACAATACAAGAACCGGATTGCCAGCGAGCATCCGGAGATCAGCCACGACCTGACGCAATTGCGCCTCACCACCCTGCGCGAAGTGCTGGAAGGTCACGTCAAAGGCGATATTCCCGGCATCGTCAAGAAGGCCTACGAGGTCTTTCACGAGCAACGCAACCTGGTGCAGTACTTCCCCTATGCGCGGGAAATTGTGGAAGACCTGTCACGGGATTATCCGCTGTACGCCCTCAGCAACGGCAATGCGGATGTGCACAAGGTCGGTATCGGGCATCTGTTCCAGCAGCATTATTCGGCAGGCAGTGTCGGCTTCGCCAAGCCTCATCCGGCCATGTTCGAGCGCGCCCTGCAACATGCCGGGGCCAAGCCGCACGAAGGCATCCATATCGGCGACCACCCTGTCCAGGATGTGCAGGCCGCGCAGGAGGTGGGCATGAAGACCATCTGGGTGAACTGGTTCAACCATCCTTGGCCGCTGACCACGCCGCCGGATGGCATCATTACCCATTTCGAGGAACTGCCGGAAGTGATTGACCGCATCAACGCCACCCGGAACGACCGATGAAGATCTGGGTGGATGCGGATGCCTGTCCGCTGGTGGTGAAGGAAGTCTTGTTCCGGGCCGTGGAGCGTTTGCAGATTCCCTGCACGCTGGTGGCCAATCAATGGATTCACACACCGCCTTCCAAAGTAATCCGGGCTATTCAGGTGGAAGCCGGTTTTGATGTGGCGGACAACCGCATTGTGCAGGAATGCAATGCCGGTGATCTGGTGATTACGGCGGATATTCCGCTGGCCGGAGCGGTAGTGGCGAAGGGGGCGTTTGCCTTGAATCCGCGCGGGGAGTTTTATACCCCGGAAAGCATCAGCCACCGCCTGACGATGCGGAACCTGATGACGGAGTTACGGGATAATAATCAGGTGAAGACGTTTACGGCGGGTTATGGTCCGAAGGACAAGATGGCGTTTTCGAATCAGCTGGACCGGTTTTTGGCGAGGCACTGGAAGAAACCGGCGGAGTCAGAAAACACCAGCCTGTAGGTCGGGTTTCAACCCGACAAAACCCTCCGCCAAATAACCTGGTGTAATCCATTATCGAAGGCTTGTGTCGGGCTGAAGCCCGACCTACACATCACAATACCCTAGATCGGCTTCGATCCATAACTGCTGACTGGCTTCCGTGGCGGGTCCGACGTCTCATCCGCCGGCACCTCTACAATCTTGCCGCCGCGTGACAGGAAGCGCTCCATCTCCTCTTCCAGCTGCCGGCGC
Source organism: Fluviicoccus sp. (assembly GCF_030646115.1). Taxonomy (GTDB): domain Bacteria; phylum Pseudomonadota; class Gammaproteobacteria; order Pseudomonadales; family Moraxellaceae; genus Fluviicoccus. The sequence goes on along the minus strand of NZ_JAUSMX010000023.1, from coordinate 127,768 downwards.
AAGGACTCCTTGCTCGACACCGTCAACGACTCGGCTTCAGCCACATCACTCAACGCACCCTCAGAAGCCGGCGCAGCGCCGCCTTCGGCAGGCGCTTCAGCCGGTTCATCGCCAGTATCCGGATCATCATCGACCGGATCAGCGGTTTCATCAAACTCATCATCAAAATCGCTGTTAGACATAAAAACCTCGACTGCATAAATCCATGGTGAAGATTCTTACGATTTCGGCGGAGAAATACCAGCCTTGAGCATCACGACAGAACATGGTAATGCAACGCCGCCAATGCCTACCTTTTTAGTCACTGCCGCCGAAAAATCAAGCGCTGGCCCGATGAAAGTCCGGAATATCGGGACAGGCTTGCGCCAAGGCCGGTAAATCGCCTTCCAGCCCCAGCGCCTGCCGTTCAAAAAACGCTTTCAGGGGTAGCACCCGGTTCACCACGCCCACACCGTCATTGCGCAGCTGGATCAACCACGGCCAGTGCGCGGCGTACACCCGTTCCAGCCCGGTCATGCTGTGCATGATCAGGGCATTGTGCCCGCGACGACGCCGTGAATAGCGCCCCAGCACCGACTCATGCCCCGGCGGCAAACGCCGGTCCAGGCCACGGCCGATTTCCTCGGCCAGCACCGCCGCATCCAGAAAGCCCAGATTGACCCCCTGCCCGGCCAGCGGATGGATGTTATGCGCGGCATCGCCAATCAGCGCCAGCCCCGGCAAGGTGTAGCGTTCGGTATGGCGCGCAATCAACGGGAATGCGAAGCGACGATCGGTCCACTCCACCACACCCAGCGCATCGCCAAAAGCCGTTCCCAGCTCCCGGCAAAAAGTCTCATCATCCATCTGCATCACCTGATCCGCCCGTTCATGGGTGGCGGACCAGACTATGGAGCATAGATGGGGGTCAGGCAGCGGCAGGAAGGCCAAGGGGCCGGTTTTGAGGAATATCTGTCGTGCGGTAGCCTCATGAGGCCGGGAGGTGCGCACGGTGCATACCATGGCCTTCTGGTGATAGCCCCAGACCTCCATGGAAAGCGGAGCCAGACGCCGCACCGCCGATTGCGCGCCATCCGCGCCCACCACCAGACCCGCCTCGATGATTTCGCCGGAATCCAGTTGCACCTGCCAGTGCGAAGCATAACGCTCCAAACCTACCACACGGGCCGGAGCCAGCAGGCGCACCTGCGGATTTTCCAGGGCGGTTTCGGTCAGGGCCCATTGCATCAGCCGGTTTTCCACCAGGCAACCCAGATGGCTTTCACCAATATCCGCGGCGGAAAACACCAGCTCGGCGCGGCCCTCTTCTTCACGCACTTCCATGCGGGTGTAGGGTGAATACCGCACTGCCGTTACTTTCTTCCAGGCACCGACATGCCGAAACATGTTTTCAGAGGCGCGGGAAATGGCGGAGACGCGCGGCTCGTAGGGCGCGTCCGCCGCCGGAGGAGTCACCGGGGCGGTGTCAATCAGCAGGATGTCCAGATGCCGGTCTTTCAGCGCGGCGGCAAGCAGACTGCCCACCATGCCCGCGCCCACAATCACGATATCAGCTTTCACACAGCCTTCCTTCAATCCACGGTTAGAATCAGCCCCGCATTATTTGTTCAATGTCCGCCACATGCTTGGGAGCCGCCAGCGTCAGGATTTCATGGCCCTGCCGGGTTACCAGCACATCATCTTCAATGCGCACGCCAATGCCGCGCCAGCGCGGATCCACCGACTGGCAGTCGGGCGAAATATACAGGCCCGGCTCAATGGTCAGCACCATACCCGCCTCCAGTTGCCGCCAATCCTCGGCCACCTTGTAATCACCCACATCATGCACATCCATGCCCAGCCAGTGACCGGTGCGGTGCATGAAGAACTCGCGGTACAAGGCTTTTTCGATATTTTCTTCATAGCTGCCCTTCAGCAGGCCCAGATCCAGCAGGCCGCGCGTCAGGATATCCACCACTACTTCGTGCGGCTTGTTCCAGTGATTGTCCGGATGCACCACTTCAATCGCCGCTTCCTGTGAAGCCAGCACCAGCTCGTAAATGGCTTTCTGTTCGCCGCTGAAACGGCCATTGACCGGGAAGGTGCGGGTGATATCGGAGGCATAATGGTCCAGCTCGCCACCGGCATCAATCAGCACCAGGTCGCCGGACTGCATTTGCCGCCGGTTTTCCACGTAATGCAGGATGCAGGCGTTGTTGCCGGAACCGACAATGGTGTTGTAGGCCGGAGCACTGCAGCCGTTGCGCAGGAACTCATGCAGCAATTCCGCTTCCAGCTCGAACTCGTAGAGGCCGGGCCGGGTCTTCTGCATGGCGCGGATGTGCGCCTGGGCGGAAATACTGGCCGCCTTGCGCATGATGTCCAGTTCACCGGCGCTCTTGTACAGGCGCAACTCATGCAGCAGGTGGCTAAGCATCAGGAACTCGCCGGGCGCTTTAACGCCTTGCCGGGCGCGGCCCTGCAAATGACTGATCCAGCCCATCACCCGCGTATCAAATTCCGGCTGCGCGCCCAGGTTCACGTACACCCGCTTCTTGCCTTCCAGCAGGCCGGGAATGGTTTCATCCAGCTTGGCGATGGGGTAAGAGTCATCGGCTCCGTAAAGTTCAATGGCCCCTTCCACCCCGGCGCGGATGCCGTCCCAGATTTCCCGTTCCCGATCACGCTCGCGGCAAAACAGGATGAACTCTCCCTGCGGCCGGTTGGGTATGATGCAGATCACCGCTTCCGGTTCGCCAAAGCCGGACAGGTAATAAAAATCACTGTCCTGCCGATAACGGTAGTCGGTATCGCGGTTGCGGACGGCTTGCGGGGCGGCGGGAAGGATGGCGATGGAGTCCGGCCCCATCCATTCCATGAGGGCGGCGCGGCGCTGGGCGAATTGTTGTTTTGGCAGCAGGGAATACATACGCGTTTTCTGCTCAGTGCAATTGTTCGTGAACGGGACGATGTTCTTCGGCGGGCGACATTTCCTCAAACAGGTGAATGGCCGCCAGGCGCACAAACTCGTAGACCTCCATGAAGGCCTGTTCATCCTCTTCGTTGTCCGACTCGCCTTCACTGCTGACATGGGCAATGTGCACCAGGTCCTGCAGGGTTTCCTGGATGTCGCCGTCCTTCAGGCGAAGGTCATCGCCGCGCACTGCCAGTCCGAAACCGGCCAGCAATCCCTGACACCAGTCGGCCAGTCCTTCCAGTCGGTCGGCCAGCAGGGACTCGTCCCCCGGAATCAGCGGCAGGAACACCAGATCGGACGCGCCCAAACCTTCCAGCGTGGAAAGTTGCAACTGCCAGAGGCTGGCCACCAGCCCGTCATCAAAGGCCTGATCGGCCTCGGTGTGGGCTTCCAGCATCTTCATGAGTTGCTGGCGATTGAAGCGCACTCCCCCGGCCAGTAGGCCCGTCATGACCCCGTGGATTTCCGGCGCGGAGCTGTTCAGCTGTAAATCTTGTAACAACTGATTTAATTCCGGCAAAGAAGGGGCTTTTGCAGCTGGATGCATGATAAATCCTGATTGACCCTGATTGAGTTTAAAAACTATATTAGCCGCCAAAATCCCTGAGTGCGACTGAAAAAAATGTTGGAACAAGATCTCCGCACACTAAACGCCCGCATCGACAGCCTGATCCAGAAGATCCAGGCGGTTGGCGCTGAAAATGCCCGGCTTCGTGCAGCCGCTGGCGAAGTCCAGAACCTGCGAAACGCCGCTGCCGGCGAAGTGCAGTCCCTGCGTGCAAAGGTAGAAGCTTTGACCGCCGAAAACAATAGCCTCCGGGCCAAGGAAACAGCCCTCGCCGGCGAGCGGGACGAACTGTCCCGCAAGAATGATCTGGCCCGCGCCCGCGTGGAAGCCATCATTTTGCGCCTGAAGGCCCTTGAAACTCCCGAAGCCTGAGAGTAAACGACCATGTCGGTTGAAACCGTTGAAGTACAGATTTTTGACAAGTCCTACCGGATCAACTCCCCGGCCGGTGAACAGGCAACGCTGAAGCAGGCCGCCAATTACCTGGACCAGAAAATGCGGGAAATCCGCGCCGCCAGCAAGAACATGGAAAGCGAGCGCGTCGCCGTGCTGGCCGCCCTCAATATCTGCCACGAACTCTTCTCCAGCAAGGCCAAACCGGCTGAAGATCCGTCAAAGATTGCGCAGGCGCTGCAACTGCTGATCGGCAAGATTGATCGCGCCATCGCCAGTTAGTCGTAACAAAAGATGAAAGCCGTTGCATCCCGGAATCAGTGGGATATACTGAAGCCATCTCTAGGATGCACGCCAATCTATCGCGTCCCCTGAGCCGATTTCATCTCTTTGGGAAGCGGTATTGATGTGGTGGTGTGCATGTCTGTTCAGTGCCCGGCCTGTCCGGTCACCAGCAGAAAGCCTGATCCGCATACTGGCTTCCCCCTTGAACCTTTGGGTTCAAGGGCCAAGATGGGTAGCGGCATTCTGGAGCCTTTCCCCTTGCTTCCCGATCAGCGTCCCGACCTTCGCAAGCAACTGCGCCTGAAAAGGCGTGATATTCCCTCGCATATTCAACGAAAGTCCGCCAAGGATTTGCTGCTGCATTGCCGCCGTTGGCCCGATTTCCACCAAGCCCGCACTGTTGCATTCTACCTGCCTATCCAGGGTGAAATCAGCCCCCTGCCCCTGATGCATCTGGCGCATGCCTTGGGCAAAGCCTGTTATCTGCCGCGCATCAGGCCCTTTCCGGCCGGCAGTCTGGTCTTTGTGCGCTGGCGCCCTGGCAGCCGACTATACCGACAGCGCTGGCATATCCGCGAACCGCGTCATGGCGGCCGAAGGGAAGCGCGAGGACTGGATCTGGTCTTCATGCCGCTGACCGGATTCGACCGGCAGGGACACCGACTGGGTATGGGGGGCGGATTTTATGACCGGACGCTGGCGAAATTGCCGCAGCGACCATTAAGGGTGGGATTGGCTCATGATAGCCAGCAGGTAGCATCCATACCGGTCTGCCCTTGGGATATCAACCTGCATGCAGTGGTGACACCTTCCGGGCGGACAAGCTTCCGGGCGGGCGCAAGCCGCCGGATACCGCTTTAGCGGAAAAATTCCGGGTAACGCAGGCGTCGCGCAGCATCACGCACTTCACGGTCGGAAATGGATTCCGCAAAATCCAGCACGGCATTGGCATATTCCTGATTCTGACGAAACCAGACCAGATCAATGACACGGCCGCTGGCGCGACGAAGCGCCACATAAAAACGGGTTTGCAGAATAAAATCTTCCGGTTGCTCAACCGGCGGGCCGGCTTGTTGCAGACTCTGAGACAGGGCCATCTCACTCTCCTTTCGCACAGGCAATGCGCTGATTGTGCAAAAAGTAGCAAAGCCCGCATTAGGGAGTTGAACAATCTCGTCCTACAATCGAACAATATGACGGGATTTGGGATGAATTGGCCCGGAATGACGATGAACGGCGTCCGGCCGGATAATGCCGGACGGTGCTTTGACTCTGTTGATCAGCCGCGCAGGTCCAGCACCGGCCATCCCAGACGACGAGCATGAGCCCCCAGAACCTCGTCGGGATTGACCGCGACCGGCTTGTCCACCACCTCCAGCAACGGCAGGTCATTGCGGGAATCCGAGTAGAACCAGGCTTCGGTGAAGATCTTACCCTGACCCGCCAGCCATTGCTGATAGCGGGTAATCTTGCCTTCTTTATAACAGGGAACGCCCTGCACCTTGCCGGTATAACGTCCGTCAACCTGTTGCGGTTCGGTGGCCAGCAACTGCTCAATGCCGAAGGCCCGGCCAATGGGTTCGGTGATGAAACGGTTGGTGGCGGTGATGATCAGCAACTCATCCCCCTGTTGACGGTGCGATTCGACCAGGTCACGCGCCTTGGGCAGCATGATGCCTTCGATGCAGGTGCGCATGAAGTCATCGTGCAGCGTCTTGAGCCATGCCATGTCATGCTGCGCCAAGAAAGCAAACACGAACTCGCTGTAGGCAATGATGTCCAGTGTTCCGGCGCAATAATCAGCGTAGAAACGGTCGTTTTCGGCCTTGTAGCGGACGCTGTCCACCAGGCCGCGCATCACCAGGAATTCGCCCCAGGCATGGTCGGAATCACCGGCCAGCAGGGTATTGTCGAGATCAAAAATCGCCAGTCGCATAATTTTCCGCTGAATGTCCGGGTAATTGCCAAATGATAACAGATAAGGCTTGCCGCCTTGCGGCCCTATGGGTTATGAATAGCGCAAGTCTTTATATTTTTTAGGGTATTCACCGTGATTGACGCTGAAGGGTTCCGACCCAATGTCGGTATCATCATCGCCAACGATGAAGGACAAGTTCTGTGGGCTCGACGCAACGGCCATGAGGCCTGGCAGTTTCCGCAAGGCGGCATCAATGCCGGCGAGTCTCCGGAACAGGCGATGTACCGGGAGTTATGGGAAGAGGTGGGGCTGGAAAAGCAGGATGTCCGCATACTGGCGCAAACACGCGGCTGGCTGCGCTATCGTCTGCCCCGGCGCTATGTCCGCCACGACTCCGCACCGGTTTGCATCGGACAAAAACAAAAATGGTTCCTGCTGAAGCTGGCCGCCAAGCCTGAGCGCATCCGCCTGGACAGTTGCCGGCCCGCCGAGTTTGATGACTGGCGCTGGGTCAGCTACTGGTTTCCGCTGAACCAGGTGGTGTCCTTCAAACGCGAAGTCTATCGCAAGGCCTTGCTGGAACTGGCTCCGCGCACTCCATTCCTTAACGAAGCCGGTTAAGCCGGAAACACCGCCAAGACCGGGGACGTCTGACATGCTCGACATATTACGCAAGATTGTTCAGGAGGTGGATTCAGCGCCAACGCTGCTGACCGCCCTCGACGTCATTGTGGTGAATGTCCAGGAAGCCCTGAGTACGGAAGTGTGCTCCATTTACCTGCTGGACGAGCGCAGCAATCGCTATGTGCTGATGGCCACCCGGGGCCTGAATCCGGATGCAGTAGGTGTGGTGTCGCTGGGCCTGTCCGAAGGCCTGGTGGGCCTGGTTGGCCAGCGCGAAGAACTGATCAACCTGGAAGAAGCCTCCGCTCACCCCAAGTACCGTTATCTGCCCGAAACCGGTGAGGAGCGCTATGGCTCCTTTCTGGGCGTGCCGATCATGCATCGCCGCAAAGTTCTGGGTGTGCTGGTGGTGCAGCAACAGGAAAAGCGCCGCTTCGGAGAAGCGGAGGAAGCCTTCCTGGTCACCCTCTCCGCCCAGATTTCCGGGGTCGTGGCCCATGCCCGCGCCTTGGGGCAACTTGATAACCTGCATGCACCGAAAAACATCAACAGTCCGCGCATCTTTCACGGCGTGGCTGGCGCCAGCGGCATCGCCATGGGCCGCGCCGTCGTCATTTACCCCCCCGCCGATATCGACTCGGTACCCGACCGCGGGGTGGAAGACATTGACAGCGAACTGGCGCAACTGAACCAGGCGCTGAATGCGGTGCGGGCGGAAATGCAGATGTTGGGCAACAAGATGACGGCGTCATTGATGCCTGAAGAGCGCGCCCTGTTTGATGTCTACCTGAGCATGCTGGATGACAATGCGCTGGGGGGTGAAATCGCTGACAAGATCCGCTCCGGCAACTGGGCGCAAGGCGCACTGCGCGCGGTCATTGACGAGCACATGCAGAGCTTTGCTGCCATGGACGACCCCTATCTGCGGGAACGCATGGCCGATGTCCGCGACCTGGGTCGCCGTATTCTGGCGCACCTGCAGAAACAGGCCAGCACCACGCGCGACTATTCAGAAAACAGCATCCTGATCGGCGATGAGATTTCCACGGCCACGCTGGTGGAGACTCCTCTGGAAAGCATTGCCGCCATTGTCACCACCACCGGCGCCGCCAACTCGCACATGGCCATTGTCGCCAGGGCGCTGGGCATCCCCACCGTGGTTGGTGTCGCGGAGTTGCCGGTCTCCAGCCTCGACGATGCCGAAATGATCGTTGATGCCTATCAGTCCCGGGTTTATGTGCATCCCTCGCGTGAGCTTCGCAAGCGCTACAAGGAAATCATCCGCGAGGAACGGCAACTGGTGGCGGGTCTGGACGCCTATCGTGACTTGCCGGCCGAAACGCCGGACGGGCACAAGGTGGTGCTGTATGTGAACACCGGTTTGATGGCGGATGTCGCCCGTGCCCGTGATCGCGGCGCCGAAGGGGTCGGCCTCTACCGCAGTGAAATCCCGTTCATGCTGCGCGACCGCTTCCCCAGTGAAGAAGAACAACGCACCATCTACCGCCAGCAGTTGACGGCCTTTGAGCCGCGTCCGGTCACCATGCGCACGCTGGATATCGGCGGCGACAAGGACCTGCCCTACTTCCCCATCAACGAAGTCAATCCGGCGCTGGGCTGGCGCGGCATCCGCATCACCCTCGACCACCCGGAAATCTTCCTGGTGCAGATGCGGGCCATGCTGAAGGCCTCCATCGGACTCAACAACCTGCAGATCATGTTGCCCATGGTGTCCTCGGTATTCGAGATCGAGGAGGCCCAGCACCTGATCCACCGCGCCCTGACCGAAGTGCAGGAAGAAGAAAAAGCGGAAATCCCGATGCCTAAACTGGGCATCATGATTGAAGTACCTGCCGTGCTGCTGCAAATTCGCGAACTGGCCGGCATGGTCGATTTCGTATCGGTAGGTTCCAATGACCTGACGCAATACCTGCTGGCGGTGGACCGCAACAACTCCCGCGTGGCCGACCTGTACACCTCCTATCACCCGGCGGTGCTGCGCGCCTTGCAGTACATCGTCAACGAGTGCCACGCCATTGACAAGCCTGTAGGCATTTGCGGCGAAATGGCTGGCGACCCCGGCACCGCCATCCTGCTGATGGCCATGGGTTTTGACTCGCTGAGCATGAGCGCCAGCAACCTGCTGAAGATCCGCAAGGTGGTGCGCACCGTGCCGCTGGCGACCGGCAAGCGCCTGCTGGCGCAGGCCTTGGGTGTGGACAATGCCGCTGTGATCCGCAGCATGATGGAACTGGAACTGAACAACATGGGGCTCTGGGATATTGTGCGGCCTACCCAGAGGCCGGTTGGCGGCAAATTGCCCAGTTAAAGCGGTCATTGTCGGCTGACCGACAGTGTTCCGTGGGCCGGACCGCTATGCTTCCCCGCATCATCCGATGGTCCGCGAGACAACAACAATGAATGATTCCCTCCGCAACACCGTTTCTCCCGAAGAATGGCAGGCCCGTGTCGATCTGGCCGCCGCCTACCGGCTGGTGGCCCTGTATGGCTGGGACGACCTGATCTTCACCCATATCTCGGTCAAGATTCCCGGCACGGAACACTTCCTGATCAACCCCTACGGCATGATGTTTGAGGAAATCACTGCGTCGTCGCTGGTTAAGATCAATCTGGCCGGGGAAAAGCTGACCGACTCCCCCTGGCCGATCAACCCGGCCGGTTTCACCATCCACAGTTGCGTGCATGAGGCGCGGCCGGATGTGCAATGCGTGATGCATACGCACTCGATCAACGGCGTGGCAGTGTCAGCGCAAAAGAATGGCGTATTGCCGCTGTCGCAACAGTCGTTTTTTGTGCTGTCGTCATTGGCTTATCATGACTATGAAGGGGTGGCGCTGCTGGAAGGCGAGAAGCCGCGACTGGTGCGCGATCTGGTGGACAAACGCTTCCTGATGTTGCGCAATCACGGCCTGCTGACCACGGGCAACTCCGTGGCCGAGGCCTTCCTGAGCATGTATGTGTTTGAAGCGACGTGCATGATCCAGGTGCGGGCGCAAGCAGGCGGCGGCGAACTGACGTTCATTCCGCAACCCATTCTGGACCTGGCGCCGGGACAGATTACGCAGGTCACTCTCGGCATGGGCGGCGCCTTGGCCTGGCCGGCGCTGTTGCGCAAACTGGACCGGGTCAATCCCGGTTACAAGGACTGACTACGTTCAGGGAATGCTGATGTAAAGCACGCCGTCGCGGCTTTCACGCAGCGTTCCCACCACTTTCAGCAACCGGGGCTTGCCATTGACGGCGGGTGCCGCTTCCGGCTTGGGCCCGTGTACGTAGAGGCAGCTGCCGCCGTCCACCAACTGCCAGTCTGAGCGGCTCACCGGCGGCGCAGTCTTGCAGCCCCCCTGCCAACCGCCGTCAAAGCCACGCACTTCCACCGGCATCTCCAGATAACGATCCTTGGTGTTCACCGCGCCAGGCACGGTCAGAACCGGATGATCCTTCGTCAATGGCGACACACCGGTCGGCATATCGGATTTCACGGTATCACAGGCGGCCAGTGAACCGGCCATCAGCAACGACAACCATCCCATACTTTTCATGATGCTGTCCCTGTCTTCACGGTTTTCAACCGTCGTTTCAGTTTCGCCCGGCGCTCATTGAAATGGACCACAACCCGCTTGCCATCCGGCAGTTGGAATTCGCGGTTAAAGGACAAATTTGCACCCAAATGACGGGTCAGACCTCGGGGATACCACCAGTCTGAATAACTCCCCGCCGCCACACCGGCGTCGTTCAGTGGGTTACTTTCAATGGGAGCTATCGGCAGCCCGTCAATCAGCATCTTTTGGCTGAACTGTTTGGTTTCAACCGTGCTGGCATCTGAATAGTACAAGTCCACCTGCGTGGGGCCAGAACCCGAGTAATAGCTGACAAAGATGTCATAGTCGCCCTTCTGGACTAGCTCATCAGCCACATAACTTTCCATGGGCTCACCGCTTTCACTGGAGTCCGGCGAAAAGAAACCATTCGGGGTGCGGACGCCCATGTACGGGGCATACAAGTCTTCCGGCTCATTGACGTAGAGATCGATATCCACTGACGGATCATCCCAACGCAAGGTGAAGGCGAAATTACCCTCTACTTTTTCCAGCAGGCCGCCGACATCCCCATTGACCATCAGATTGACCAGATCCCGCCACTTATTCCTGCCATTCAGGCTGCTCGATAACTGGCTGTACTGCTGAAGTTCGTCCTGAGTGATCTGTGTATTTTGCGGCAGGAAAATGGCCAACCCTCGCGAACGATAGACCGGTGAACCGGGGCTTGACGCATGAATGCGGCTGTCCACCACCGCCTGCATGTGGGCCAGCTTCACGGCTCCGGTCAGGTTCTGCAAATCGGCGTCAGCCTTCACGGATGCCTGGGCCTCCAACTGGATCAGGAAATCCCACAAATCATGACTGTGGTTATTTGCATAGGAAACACTGGCTGAACGGGCCGCCTGCAGGGCAATGCGGTGTTGCACCAAGTGGCTCCCTGCATAGGCCGCAAGTGACTCAACTGTGTCCTGCAGTGCGGGCATGGCGGCAAGACGAACCACGGATTTGGTGACCGCATCATCCCTGAAATCCGGATCGCTGGCATAAGAACTGCGGTAAGTGCGGGCGATGGCTACTGACAAGTCCAAGGGGGCCATGGACGGCTTGGCTTTCAGCTCGCCAATCAGTGTCTTGTAATCGTCCCCCGCGCTGGGCTCCACTTCTTCGGAAGCCACCAGATAATCCGCAAGACCGATGAAGGCGTGCGCCACTTCGTACATGCCCATCAGGCAGGCATCAAAATTCAGTACCTGGAGACTGATGCCGGAGTCCTTGACCGCCTTGGCGATATCAGGCACCGACATGAAGCTGCCCGAGGTGTCGTCCGCCAGCGCGCCACGCGTGATGACACCGCCGACATCCCGCTTGACCTTCCAGCCGTCACCATGCGACCACAGCACCAGAGCATAGTTCTTGGCGGGATAGTTCTGTTTGGACCAGTTGATGAAATCGGTGAGGGTTTGGGCTTTGCCCATGTCCACGTTTGAACCCAGACTTTGCAACGGGCTGCTGATCCAGGCCGGGTCGAAATCCTTGATGATGCGGCCGCGCACCGATGCAAATCCACTGGCCGCCCCGGGAAACCCGATGCCGATATTGATGCCATCCCTAACCGCAGGGGAATTGGATTTGGTCAGACCGGGAACCGTGGGAGTGTAAGTCGGACTGAACTCCGCCTGCACCACGACATTCACTTTGTCCGAGGAACCGGACTGTTCCATCTCGTTAATATCGGCAATGGCGGCCGCTGAAAGGTTGTTATCGCCCGCCAGATAGACCATGTAGGTCCATTCGGCAGTTGCAGCGGGAGCCGTTGCCGAGGATGAGCCGCCGCCACCGCCACCGCAGGACACCAGCAGGCTGGAGAGACACAAAAAGGAGGTACGGAAGAGGAATGTGCGCATGGAAGTCCCTTCGCCATGGTTAATAAAAAGGGGCGCTTTGCGGGCGCCCCTCAGAGTCAATTACTGGAACGGATGCCGCAAGACAATGGTCTCATCGCGGTCCGGACCGGTGGAGATGATGTCAATGGGGCAACCCACCACTTCTTCCAGCCGCTTCAGGTAAGCGCGGGCATTGGCGGGCAGTTCTTCCAATTGTTTGATGCCGACGGTGGAACCTTCCCAGCCCGGCAGTTCTTCATAGACCGGCTCCACATGGGCGAAGGATTCGGCATCGGAACTCAGGCACTCTATGGTGCCAGGCTTCAGGAACTTGTAGTCCACGCAGATCTTGATGCTGTCCAGGCCGTCCAGCACGTCCAGCTTGGTCAGGCACAGGCCGGAAATAGAGTTCAGCTCGACGGCGCGACGCAGCACCACGGCATCAAACCAGCCGCAACGACGCTGGCGGCCGGTGGTGGCGCCAAACTCATGACCGTTAACGCCCAGATGCTTGCCGACAGCATCGCCTTCGTCCTTGGCTGCGTCATACAGCAGCTCGGTGGGAAACGGGCCGCCGCCGACACGGGTGGTGTAGGCCTTGGTGATGCCCAGCACGTAATCCAGGTACAGCGGGCCGAAACCGGAGCCGGTGCTGGTGCCGCCCGCCGTGGTGTTGGACGAGGTCACGAACGGATAGGTGCCGTGGTCGATGTCCAGCAGCGAACCCTGCGCGCCTTCGAACATGATGTCTTTGCCGGCGCGGCGGAAGTCATGAAGGATGCCGGGCACATCGGCGACCAGATCCTTGATCTGCTCACCCCAGGCCAGGGCATCGGCCAACGTCTTTTCATAGCTGACCGGCGCAACCTTGTAGTAATGCTCCAGCTGGAAGTTATGGTACTCCATGACCGTGGCCAGCTTTTCGGCAAAACCGGTGCCGCGAATCAGATCGCCCAGACGCAAGCCGCGACGAGCCGCCTTGTCTTCGTAGGCCGGGCCGATGCCGCGACCAGTGGTGCCGATGGCCGCCTTGCCGCGGGCCAGCTCACGGGCCTGGTCCAGCGCGCAGTGATAGGGCAGGATAAGCGGGCAGTTGGGAGAAATACGCAGACGCTCGCGGACAGGCACGCCCTTGGCGGTCAGTGTCGCCATTTCCTTGATCAGGGCGTCGGGAGCCAGCACCACGCCGTTGCCGATCAGGCACAGTACGCCTTCACGCAGGATGCCGGACGGAATCAGGTGCAGCACCGTCTTTTCGCCGCCCACGACCAGTGTATGACCGGCGTTGTGACCGCCCTGATAGCGCACCACGGCTGCCGCATTGTCCGTGAGAAGGTCGACAATCTTGCCCTTGCCTTCATCGCCCCATTGCGTGCCGAGCACGACTACATTCTTACCCATGGTTTTTGACCCTTGTTACAGTTGGCCGGGCTTGCGCCCTGATTCGGTTTGCCCGCCCGGCCGGAACGGCGCAGGGCGGTTTTTCGCATCACACGGAAACGGTTCCGCAGTAGCCGGAACACATTTCTCAAACTATTACAGCGTCACCACCCGCCATTGACCGCCCTGCTCTGCCAACGTGGCGGTGCAGCCCAGATCAGCGGCCGTGGCTCCGTCACCCGGCAAGGCCTGGATGACGATATTGCCCGCCGCACGCAGGTCACGAACCGCCTCGCACAGACGCAGGTCGTGACCAGCCGGAGCCAGCACGCGTTGCGGCATTTCCGGGGCGGCGGCATAGGCCAGCAGGGTTTTCAGGTCGGCGCTGAATCCCGTGGCGGGACGCGCCCGGCCAAAGGCTTCGCCAATGTGATCATAACGGCCGCCCTTGGCGATTTCGGTGGCGGAGTCACTGACGTAGGCGGCGAAGACCAGCCCGGTATGGTAGTGATAACCGCGCAGCTCGCTCAGGTCCAGCGACAGGCGCACTTCAGGATGCGAGGCCTGCAGGGCCGCCGCCACACCGCGCAATTCATCCAGCGCCTGCGTGACTTTTACAGGCGCATCAGCCAGTAACTGCACGGCTTCATTCAGCACCGCCACGTCACCGGACAAGGCGCCTAAAGCGGCGAACCATTCACGGTGCGGCAATTGCGGCAGCAAATCCTGCAATTCCGGCAGGCTCTTGCGCTGATAGATGTCGAACAAACGGGACTCGGTGGCGACGCTCAAACCGGCGGCCAGCGCCAGTTCGCGGAAAATGGCGACATGGCCCAGATCGAGGTGCAGGTCGGCCACCCCGGACGCGGACAGCATGTCCAGCATCAGGCGCAGGATTTCGATATCGGCATCGACACCGGTATGACCGTAAAGCTCCGCCCCGATCTGGATGGGACTGCGCGAGGCCTCCAGCGATTGGGGACGGGTATTGAGCACGGTGCCGGCATAGCAATAGCGGGCGGCATGCGGACGCGGCAGGCAGTGCGCATCCAGCCGGGCCACCTGCGGCGTGATGTCGGCGCGAACGCCCATCAGGCGGCCGCTGAGCTGGTCGGTGATCTTGAAGGTCATCAGGTCGAGGTCATGGCCGGAACCGGTCAGCAGCGACTCCAGGTATTCCATGAGCGGCGGGAACACCAGCTCATAGCCCCAGACGGCAAACAGGTCCAGCAAACGGCGACGCAGCGACTCGAGGCGTGCTGCCTCGGCGGGCAGGATATCCTGCACCCCATCGGGCAACAACCAGGTCTCGGCAGGCCTTGGCATCCGACTTTCACCTTTGAAAAGCAATAGGCCGCGACCCCGGACAGGGTCGAAGCAGGAAAATTTCCGGTTGACCGGACACAAAAAAACCGAGTTCTTACTCGGCTGGCCAATCATAGCAGAAAGGGAGAAGCATCGCCATAAAGCGATGCCTTCAACCGGAAAAACCCGCCTCAAAAATGTGCTGTCTGTCGCAAATACCGGAATGGACGCTTAATGCCACAGCCCGATGGCCGCCGGCAGCCACAAGGCCGTCAGCACCCCGTTCAGGCTCATGCCCAGCGCCGCAAACGCGCCGCAGGTGGGGCTGATTTGCAGCGCCCTGGCCGTGCCCACCCCGTGCGCGGCCATGCCCAGCGCAAATCCGCGAGCCATGTCCGACCGGATGAAACCCAGCAACGGCTCCACCAGCATGGCCCCGATAATGCCGGAAATAATGATGATGGCGGAGGCCAGCGCCAGCGGCGCATGAATCTTCTCGGCAATGCCCAAGGCCATGGGGGTTGTCACCGCCCGTGTCGCGAAGGCCAGAATGCTGCTGTCGGACAGGTGGAACAGCCAGGCCAGTCCCATCGCCGTGCCCACCCCCAATACCGATCCGAACACCAGCGAAATTCCCAACGGCCCTGCCGCCGCTTTCAAACGCGGCAGCGACTGGTACAAAGGCACCGCCAACGCCACGGTGGCCGGGCCCAGCAGGAAGTGGATGAACTGGTTACCCTGGAAATAGGTGTCGTAAGGCACCCGGAAACCCACCAGCACGCCAACCAGCAGCGTGAGCGCTATCAGCATCGGCGGGAACCACAGCGGCTCCCGGAGCTGACGATGAATCCAGAAACCGGCCTGATAACAGGTCAGCGTCAAGGCGAGCCACAACAGGGGCGAATGCATCAGGCTAGACATGCTTGCGCCCCTTCAACAGGAAATCCAGCAAAGCGGCCACGGCCACCAAGGGAATGATGGTGGAAAGCACCATCACCAGCCCGATGCGCAGTCCTTCCGCCGCCAGCAACGCGCCGAGGGTCATAACCCCGGCGGAGACCGGCAGGAAGTACAGGGTCAGGTGCGGCAGGAACTTCGGGGCGAAGGTGGCCAGACTTTCCGGCACTCGGCCGTGGATCACCAGGAAGACGAACAGCAGCAGCATGCCCGCGAGATTGCCGGACAAAGGCACCGGCAGCAGGCGGACCGTCAGTTCGCCCAACAGTTGAAAAAGGAGCAACAGGAAGATGGCAGGCATGCGAAAGCCGGAACATTAAAGAGATGAAAACGCAATTCTACCTGCCGGGCACGTTCTGACAATGACCCAATCGTCTTGATCGCTCACATGCCTGACCAACCATTGGTCGGCTGGCCGCCAATATCCCCTTTTTGGCCCGACCCGTTCTGTGCAGCAGCGGGTCACCTTCCTATGCTGGGCGTACCCCATAACAACCAAGACAAACGGGTATTCCATGAATAAATCCATCACCACCGGCGGCAGCCTGCTTTTTTGCCTGTTGATGACGGGCAACCCCGCCCTGGCAGATGGCTATACCGACGGCCTGCATGTCCTGACGCACAATGTCTATATGCTCTCCACCAACCTGTATCCCAACTGGGGCCAAAACCAGCGCGCGACGCTGATTGCCCAAGCCGACTACCTGAAGAATCAGGACGTCGTCATCCTCAACGAAGCCTTCGACAACACCGCCTCGACTACCTTGTTAAGCAGGCTTGCCGGACAATACCCCTATCAAACCCCGGTGCTGGGCCGCTCCACAACGGGCTGGAACGCCACTCTGGGCGCGTACTCGTCGATGACGCCGGAAGACGGCGGTGTGACTATCGTCAGCAAGTGGCCGATTGAGGAAAAAGTTCAGTTCGTCTACAGCGCCGGTTGCGGCGCAGACGCCCTTTCCAACAAGGGTTTTGTTTATGTGCGCATCAACCGCAACGGCCAGCGCTACCATATTGTCGGCACTCACGTACAAGCACAGGACAGCAGTTGCAGCGCCGGTCAGCCGGAGTCGGTTCGTCAGCAACAATTCACCAATATCCGTGACTTTCTGGCCGGAAAAGGGATTCCGGCAAATGAAGTGGTGTTGATTGGCGGCGACATGAACGTGGTGCGCACCAGCCCGGAATACACCGCCATGCTGACCGCCCTGGACGTTAATGCGCCCAGTGCGTATGTCGGCGTCGATTACACCTGGGACCCGCGCAGTAACGGCATCGCCAACTACAACTACCCCACTTCGGCCCGCGAATATCTGGACTACATCCTGGTGGCGCGGAATTATGCCCAGCCATCATTCTGGCAAAATCAGGCGCGTGACGTGGTTTCACCACGTTGGGAAGTCAGCGGCGGCGTGGAGCGTTACCAGTTCAAGGATTACTCCGATCATTATCCGGTGGCCGCCTTCGCCAAGGCCGACGCATCCACCCCGACGCGCAGCTTCAAGCCGGTCAATGCACGTTACGGCGATGTGGCCATTGAAAGCAGCGTTAACAAACTGGCCTTGCGCACCGGCAGCACCCCGACCTCCTGGATCACTACCACCGGCAACAGCGCCAATCTGGATAGCCGCTGGCAGGTACGTAACTTCTCTTATCCGCAAACCGGTTGTTTGCAAACCGGCGACATGATTGAAGTCGAGTCCCGCAAGAATCCCGGTTATTTGTGGAACTGGTGGCTGGGAGGCGGTGCCGGCAATTATGCCTATTACCCGAAGCAGGGAGACAGCTCGAACCGGCTGCGGATTGAAAACCTGTCGCGGGCGGCGTCGGAATGCCTGCAGGACGGGGATCAGGTGGCGTTTCGGGATACGTCGACGGTGAGCGGGTCGGATTATTATCTGAAACGCTGGGATTCGGGCTCTTGGGCCAATCATCTTTATCTGTGGTCATCCAGCATTGGCGCGGCGGAGAAATTCCGGGTGAAGGGGGTGGCCGTGCCGGTTTATCAAAACTTCAGCAACTTGCAGTACTAAACCTGACGGCGTCATTCCTGCTTAATGGAGTGACGCCTGCCCGATGGAACAGTTCATCCAGGGCTAATACCCATGTAGAATACGCGCCTTTCTCTGCCACCCCGATTTCCTCCATGAAAACCGAACTGCTCCTGCCCGCCGGCAGCCTTGAAAAAATGCGCACCGCCTACGACTTCGGCGCGGACGCCGTCTATGCCGGCCTGCCCCGCTACTCCCTGCGCGCCCGCAACAACGAATTCCGCCAGGAACAACTGGCTCAGGGCATCAGCGAAGCCCATGCCCGCGGCAAGCAGTTCTACGTCACCGCCAACATCCTGCCGCACAACGACAAGGTGCGCTCCTTCGTCCGCCAGCTACAACCGGTGGTGGACCTGAAGCCCGACGCCTTCATCATGGCCGATCCCGGCCTGATCATGCTGGCGCGGGAAGCCTGGCCCGACCTCAACATCCACCTCTCGGTGCAGGCCAACACCCTGAACCACGCCTCGGTGAAGTTCTGGCAGAAAGTCGGCGTGAAGCGGATCATCCTGTCGCGCGAGCTGTCGCTGGACGAGATTGCCGAAATCCGTCAGGAATGCCCGGAGATGGAGCTGGAAGTGTTCGTGCACGGCGCGCTGTGCATCGCCTATTCCGGCCGCTGCCTGCTGTCCGGCTACTTCAACCGCCGCGACCCCAACCAGGGCACCTGCACCAACGCCTGCCGCTGGGACTACAAGGTGCATGACGCCGCCGAGACCGAACAGGGCGATGTGGTGAAGCTGCAAGGTTTCGACTTCACGCACGAGCTGGAAGAAGCCAACAGCCACTTCGCGGCCTGCGGCGGTTCGGAGCGTCACCCGGATGCCGACAAGGTTTACCTGATTGAGGAAGGCAACCGTCCCGGCGAGCTGATGCCGGTGATGGAGGACGAGCACGGCACCTACATCATGAATTCCAAGGACCTCCGCGCCATTGAGTACGTGGACCGGCTGGTGCAGATTGGCGTCGATTCGCTGAAAATCGAGGGGCGGACCAAATCACTGTATTACGTGGCGCGTACGGCACAGGCCTATCGCAAGGCCATTGATGACGCCCGCGCGGGCAAGGCCTTCGACCCCTCGCTGCTGGCCGATCTGGACGGGCTGGCCAATCGCGGCTTTACCCCCGGCTTCCTGCAACGCCATGTGTCGCAGGACACGCAGAACTACCTGACCGGGCATTCGGAAAGCAAGCGCAGCCTGTACGTGGGCCAGGTGCTGTCGGTGGATAACGGCTGGGCGGTGGTGGATGTGAAGAACAAGTTTGCGGTGGGTGACCGGCTGGAAATCATCCATCCGTCGGGTAATCGCGAAGTGACGCTGGAGACGTTGTTCCATGTGGAAGGCCAGCCGCTGGACGTGGCGCCGGGGAACGGGATTCTGGTGAAAATACCCTTGGACAAGGCGCTGGACGGGGCGTTGGTGGCAAGGTTGTTTTGATAGTTTAAGCAGAAAGTTGTAGGTCGGGATTCAACCCGACAACCGCCCTCCGATCGGAAAGTGGTGTCGGGCTGAAGCCCGACCTACAACAGGTCGATGCCGGCTTTGGCCATGAGCCAGGCGTAAGCGGCAAAGATCACCAGGGTTCCCAGCACAAACAAGCCCAGCGCCCCGGCAAAACCGAACTGGTTCAACAGCCGGGGGAACAGCAGGAACATCGGCAGGGTCGGCACCACATACCAGAAGGTGTACCAGGCGTGGTTGGCGATCTTGTCCGTGGGTTGATGCTCCACATACAGCCATACCAATGTCAGCACCGTCACCAAGGGCAAGGAGGCCAGCAGCGCCCCCAGCTTGTCGCTGCGCTTCGCCAGCTCGGAAACGGCCACCACCACGGCGGCCGTCACCAGGTACTTCACCAGCAAGTAGGACACGCTACTTGCCTCCCGACTTCATGTACTTCAGGAACTCGCTGTCTCCTTTCAAAACAAAGACATCCCCCGGTTTGTTAAAGCTGGTGCGGTACGCTTGAAGTGACCGGTAGAAACGGTAGAACTCGGGATCCTTGCCAAAGGCCGCACCGGAAATGGCAGCCGCTCGGCCGTCACCTTCGCCGCGCAGGATTTCCGCTTTGCGGTAGGCTTCCGCCAGCAGCACCCGTTGTTCACGGTCGGCATTGGCCTTGATGGTTTCCGCCATTTCATTGCCTTGCGAGCGGTGCTCGCGGGCCTCGCGTTCGCGTTCGGTGCGCATGCGGTTGTAAATGGATTCGGAGGTGGACTCCGGGAAGTCGACCCGCTTGACCCGGATATCCACCACCTGAATGCCCAGCTCCTTACGCGCAGCCAGATTCACGGTTGCCGCCAGATCCGTCATCATTTGATCACGTTGCCCGGAGACCACTTCACGCACCGTGCGCTCGGACACCTTGTTTTTCAGCCCGTCCTTGACGCGGGGCATCAGCAGCAACTCCGCCTTGCGGGGGTCGCCGCCGGTAACAGTGAAGTATTTCTTCACATTCGCCACTTTCCACATCACAAACGCATCCACAATCAGGAACTTGTTTTCCTGTGTCAGGAACTCGGTGCGCTCGGCATCGCTGACCTGGGTGCGGGCGTCGAACTTGCGGATTTCGTGCACCAGCGGCAGCTTGTAACCCAGGCCCGGCTTGAGGTCAGGATCAATCACCTCTCCGAATTGCAGCAGCACCCCCCGCTCCGTTTCCCGCAAGGTGTACATGGAGCCCGACAGCACGCTGATCACCAGCGCAACGATCACCACTATCTGAATCATGCGCGGCGTCATTCCGAAGCCCTCCCCTTGGTGGCCGTTGCCGGAACCTGTGGCTCCGGCAAGACCTGCACCGGCGCCTGGACGGCCGGTGGAATCATCTTGTCCAGCGGCAGGTACAACATCTGGTTGCCCTGAGCCTCCACCACCACCTTGCTGGACTTGCCCAGCACCGACTCCATGGTTTCCAGATAAAGGCGCTGGCGCATCACTTGCGGCGACTGCCGGTAGGCGGCCTGCAATTGCACAAATCGCGAGGCATCCCCCTCAGCGCGATCCACAACTTCCTGCTTGTACGCTTCGGCTTCAGACACCAGCCGCGCTGCCTGGCCGCGCGCTTCCGGCACAATGCCGTTGGCGTAGGTTTCCGCCTGGTTCTTCAGCCGCTCCTTGTCTTCCTTGGCGCGGATCACATCATCAAACGAGGCCTTGACCTCCTTGGGCGGCAGCGCTTCCAGCACGTTGACGCCGGTAACTTGCAGGCCGCATTCGTAGGAATCGAGATATGCCTGCAGACGCGGCTGGATATCACGCGCCAGCGTGGCGCGCCCTTCATTCAGGATCTGCGTCATCTTCGAGCCGCCCACCACATGGCGCAAGGCGCTTTCCGTGGCATGCAGCAGGCTGGCCTCCGGGTCGCTGACCTTCATCAGGTATTTACGGGCATCCAACACGCGATACTGCACCGAAAGATTGATATCCACGATGTTGGCATCTTCGGTGATCATGGTGGCATTGAGCGGCATCTGCTCAATACGCTGGATATTGACCTTGCTGATATTGTCCACCAGCCGGGGCGCCCAGTGCAGGCCCGCCGTCTGGGTGGAATGGAACTTGCCGAAACGGAAGACCACCGCTTCTTCGGCTTGTTCCACCCGGTAGAAGCCGAGCATGACCCACAGCACCACACCGACTCCGGCCGCCATCTTCAGCAGACCGATTTCATCGGGTCCCTTGCCGTCATTACCGCCCAGCCAGCGGCTGAACTGTTCATGAATGCGGCGAATCCACTCATCCGGGTCGGGTGTACCGGGCGGACGGCGGTTACCGCCGGACGGACCGCCATTACCGGAAGGCGGTGTCGACTGGTTCCAAGCCATAAAAAACCTGCTGGTGAAATAATGAAAGGGAAATAAAAGGAGTCAATACGGGTCCGGAATGTCCAGCGGAGGGGTGACTGCCAAGTCTTCGGCGGACAGGCCCGAGCGCCGCAACAACTGGTCGAGGCTTTGCGGGGTCATCCGCACCTGCAGGGCGCACAGGCTGCCTTCCTGCGGGGTTTCTTCAAGAACGGCGCCCAACTCGTACAATTTGGCGCGAAGACGGCCATGATCCGGTGACAGGGTCATGCGGAAAGAATGCAGTTCACCAACCAGCAATACGCTGATGGCGGACTGTAATTCCCGGATGCCGGCGCCGCTGAAGGCCGACAGCCAGACGGCCTGTGGCAGGCCTTCATCATCACTGTCAATGCGGGGTTCACGCATTTCCATGAGGTCAATCTTGTTGTAGACGGTCAGGATGCGGGACTTGCTGCCGATTTCATCCAGCACTTCGTTCACCGCCTCAATCTGCGCGTCGCGCTCGGGGCTGGCGGCATCGACGATATGCAGCAGCAGGTCGGCTTCAAGCGTTTCCTCCAGCGTGGCGCGAAACGCTTCCACCAACTGGTGCGGCAAATGACGAATGAAACCGACAGTATCCACCAGCACCACCGGCCCGATGCCGGGCATGTTGATACGGCGCAAGGTGGGATCGAGCGTGGCGAACAACTGGTCGGCGGAATAGACTTCCGCATGCGTCATGCGATTGAACAGCGTGGACTTTCCGGCATTGGTGTAACCCACCAGGGAAACAGTCGGAATATCCGCCTTCTGCCGCGAGGCACGGCCTTGCTGCCGGTTCTGGCGCACCTTCTCCAGACGCTCGGTAAGCATGGTGACGCGGTTCTTCAGCAGGCGGCGGTCAGTTTCCAGCTGGGTTTCACCGGGGCCGCGCATGCCAATACCGCCTTTCTGGCGTTCAAGGTGGGTCCAGCCGCGCACCAGCCGCGAACTGAGGTGGCTGAGCTGGGCCAGTTCCACTTGCAGCTTGCCCTCAAAGGTCTGGGCGCGCTGGGCGAAGATATCGAGGATGAGGCCGGTGCGGTCAAGCACCCGGCATTGCAGTTCCTTTTCCAGATTACGTTCTTGCGCGGGGCTGAGCGCGTGGTTGAACATCACCAGATCGGCTTCTTTTTCCTGCACCAGGGCGGCAAGCTCGGCCACTTTACCGCTGCCGGCATAGAGGCGCGCATCGGGTTTTTGACGACTGCCGGTGACGGTGGCCATGATATCGGCCCCGGCGGATTTGGCCAGCAGCACAAACTCGCTCAGGTCTTCGTCGAGGCTGGCGGACTGCTGCTTGAGGTCCAAGTGCACCAGAATGGCTTTTTCACCGCCTTGGTGTCGTTCAAAAAATTCCACGTAGTTATCCGGAAGGGAAGTATTCAGGAGAGTATGGGGGCGACCAGGCAAAAACCAAAGATCACAACCGATAATTTTCCCGCCAGACGCCTTTCACCCCCCGAAAACAACCATGCCGCCCGAAGGCGGCATGGCATGCATCAACCGGGAACCGCTACCGTATCAATACGGGGCGTCCTGGTCCTGGTCGTCACCATCATAAGGTGACTGGTAACCGCCACCCATGGTGCCGCTGGACATGGGGCCGATAGGTGCGCCTGCCGGAGCGCCGATGGGGCGCGGATTGCGCGACGGCACGACCGTAGAGATGGCATGCTTGTACACCATCTGGCTGACCGTGTTCTTCAGCAACACCACATACTGGTCGAAAGATTCAATCTGGCCTTGCAGCTTGATGCCGTTGACCAGAAAAATGGAAACCGGAATACGCTCCTTGCGGAGTGCGTTCAGGAACGGGTCTTGTAAGGTTTGCCCTTTCGACATGATGTTTTCTCCTCCGCCAAGTGACGGACATAATAAAAGGTATTTTATCAGCGCAAAAAAGCCGGGCCAACTCAGCCCGAGCCATGGATTAATTTGAGGTGATTCTCGATTTTTTGCAAGGCTTTTTGTCGGACAATCGACGGGGATTCTGTCGTCAAAAAGTGAACGGCATCGCTGAATCCGCGCAGCCAGGTGTGCTGGCGCTTGGCCAGTTGCCGGGTGGCGACGATGCCCCGGTACCGCATTTCCTCACGATCCGTCCTCCCGTCCAGATACTCCCAGATCTGCCGGTAGCCGACCGAACGCATGGAAGGCAGGTCGAGGGACAAATCGCCCCTGGCGCGCAGGGCTTCCACCTCCTCGATAAATCCCGCCTGCAGCATCAGGTCGAACCTGTGTTCGATGCGTTGATGGAGCACCGCGCGGTCATCCGGCAGCAAGGCCAGCTCCAGCACGTTCCAGGGCAAGGAGTCCGGTTGTTGTTCGGCATGCCATTGCGACATCGGCTTACCCGTCACCAGCCAGACCTCCAGCGCCCGCTGCAATCGCTGCGAATCACCCGGACTCAGTCGCGCCGCCGTCACCGGGTCCACTTCGGCCAGCCTGGCGTGAATGGATGGCCAACCGGCTTTCAGGGCGTCGGCCAGAATACCGGCGCGGACGGCTTCGTCGGCCTCGGGCATGTCGGCCAAGCCCTGCTTAAGGATGCGGAAATACAGCATGGTGCCACCCACCAGCAAGGGGATGCGGCCGTTGTCATGGATTTCCTGCATCGCCTGCATCGCATCCCTCCGGAAGTCGGCGGCAGAGTAGGCGTCAACCGGATCAATCAGGTCGATCAGGCGGTGCGGGGCGCGAGCCAGTTCCTCCGCCACGGGCTTGGCGGTGCCGATATCCATGCCCCGGTAGATCATGCCGGAATCCACCGAAATCAGCTCAAAGCGTCCGGTTTCCGCCAGATGGATGGCCAGGTCGGTCTTGCCGCTGGCGGTCGGCCCCATCAGGAATACGGCGGGGGGGTACATCGAAGTCATGCCTGGCTCAAGCGAGTAAAAGTAGGATGGAATTGTAGAACGGCCGACGGCAGAAGCCCATGCCGCATGCGGCTTAAATAAAGGCGGGAAACCGGTCACATCCTGACGGCAAACAGATTGTAGTCATTGGCAACTCTTGTTACATTCAAAAATATTTTGCGCATTCGTTCCCCAGGAAATAACTATATGAACAAAACCGGAGTTTTCAAGGTAGCCCTGCTGGCGGCCGTCACCCTGCTGGGCAGCGGTTGTTCCCTGAACCGCGCCATCGGTAACAACATCAACAAATTCTCGGTTGATCACGTCTTGCCCGCTGCCCTGCAACTGGATGACATCAGCATGATCTGTCACTCCAATGAAAGCTTCGTACCGCTGCTGGTGGGTTTCAATGACTTCAATGTCGATTCCGACCTGCTGATTTCAGTTAGCTATGCCGGTGCGGCTATTTGCACCGAACATGATGCGGTGGAGAAGGAGCTGTGGTCGACACAGGCCGAAAGACAGGGCTGGATCAATGTCGCCAAGGATGCCCGGATTGCCCAGCAACTGCTGAACCGTGATGCCGGTTTGCGCCAGATCAAGTCGTACAATCACATGGCAGCCTATTTCCGCAAGAATCACAATTATGAAATCGGCGATGAAAAGTGCCCGGCCTTCAAGAGCGATTTTGAACAACAGGGTATGCTGGTCGGGGCCACCGCCGCTTTGCAAGCGCTGCAGAACGACATCGCATCCGGACGCCTGATTGATGTCGATATGGCCATCCCGGCCAAGGTTGCCCGCAGCGTCAAGTGCCTGGACAATGAAAAATGGTGGGGCGTACCAAAAGCCGTCAGCGCCGCCATGATCACCGTGCTGCCGGAAAATGCCGCCGCCGAAGCCAAGGCCTGGGAAGAACTGCAGAACTCAACCGATGTCGGGCTGTCTACCGGTGTACGTCTGACGCATGCCGTTTATGCCGCCATGGCCGCCGGCAAGGACCGTCAGGACCTGCTGCGTGATGCCCTGAAGCGTTATGAAGCCATCCCGGCTGATGCCCTGAGCCCGAAGTTCCGCCTTATGGACCAGATGGCTTCGATCCAGATCCGCCAGATTGCCGACCGCTACTGGATGCGTTACGAGGGCCATCGCGCCCCGACCCGCGATTTCAGCGTGTTCTGGGATGAACCGAAATCGAACGTTAACATCAACCAGTACAATGACATTCTCGACACCGTCAAGTAAGCCGCAGTCCGGGACGCAAGGAAGCGTCCCTATCTCCCCCGCCAGAACAGCTTGTCCAGCTCCGCCAGCGACATTTGCCGCCAGGTGGGCCGCCCGTGATTGCACTGGCTGCTGAACTCCGTCGCCTCCATATCCCGCAACAACATGTTCATTTCCGGCAAGGTCAGCGCCCGGTTGGCGCGCACCGCGCCGTGACAGGCCATGGTGCCAAACAACTCATTGATGGCTTCTTCCACGCGGCTGGACTGTCCATGCTCACGCAGGTCGGCCACCACATCGCGGATCAGCGCCGTGATATCGGCCTTGGGCAGCAACGCGGGAATGGCGCGCACCGCCAGCGACTCCTCGCCCAGCCGGTCGACCTCAAAGCCCAGTTTCAGGAACCAGTCACGCCCCTGCTCCGCCAGTTCAGCCTCCGTTTCAGACAGCGCCACGGTTTGCGGAATCAGCAAGGGTTGTGACGCCAGGCGTCCGTTTTCCCACGCGGTTTTCAGGCGCTCATAGACCAGCCGCTCGTGCGCGGCGTGCATGTCCACAATCACCAGCCCTTGGGCGTTCTGCGCCAGGATGTAAATTCCATGCAACTGTGCCAGCGCATAACCCAGCGGCGGCATGCCCGGTAACGACTCCGTCAGCATCACCGGAGACGTTCGAGCCACTTGTTCCTCCGGCAGTGAATCACGCAGCGGCGACAGATAATCCGCCAGCCGGTCACGCAAGTCCGTGGGCATGGGTTGATGCGCGGGCGTGCTGCGGCCCCACGCGCCAACCGTTTCACTCACCCCCGGACCGGGAGACTGCGGTAAGGACAGGGCCGACTGCTCGCGCAATGTCGCTGCGGTTTCGGGCAGGTTAACGGTTTCCTCGGCCGACGCCAGCGCCACGGTCTTCAGCCCGGCCAAGGCGCGATGAATGGTGCGCGCCAGGAACTCATGCACCACACGCTGGTCCCGGAAACGCACTTCATGCTTGGTGGGATGGACGTTGACGTCCACAGCTGAAGGTTCCAGTTCAAAAAAAAACACATAGGCCGGATGCCGTCCATGCGCCAGCACGTCGCTGTACGCACTGCGGATAGCGTGACTGACCACCTTGTCCCGCACCACGCGGCCGTTAACGTAGAAATACTGCATGTCCGCCTGACCACGCGCCATGGACGGGCTGCCCAGCCACCCCCCCAGACTGAGGCCGTGGGTTTCCACCAGCAACGGTGTCGCGGCGTCCATGAAGGTCTGACCACATAAGGTACTGATGCGACGGCGTTGTTCCGCCTCATCAGGTGCGGCCCGGAACTGCCAGCGCAGGGTACCGTTATGGGTGAGGCGGAAACCGACACCGAAGTTGAACAGGCACAGGCGTCGCACCACCTCTTCCAGATGGCCCAGTTCGGTATTGACCGTGCGCAGGAACTTGCGGCGGGCGGGGGTATTGAAGAACAGATCCCGTACCGTGACCGTGGTGCCGCGCGGATGGCTGGCCGCCGTCAGCACCGGCTCCATGTCACGGCCTTCGGTATGCACGCTCCAGCCGATACCGCTTTCATCGGTGCTGGAGGTCAGGGTCAGGCGCGAAACCGAGGCGATGGAGGCCAGCGCCTCCCCCCGAAAGCCTAAAGTAGCAACGGCATCGAGGTCGTCCAGCGTCAGTATCTTGCTGGTGGCGTGACGGGCCAGCGCCAGCGGCAGGTCTTCGCGATCAATGCCGCCGCCGTTATCCCGGATCTGGATCAGGCGGGTGCCGCCTTCTTCCACCTGAATGTCAATCTGGGTGGCGCCGGCGTCCAGGGCATTTTCCAGCAACTCCTTGATCACCGAGGCCGGGCGCTCCACCACTTCCCCGGCGGCAATCTGGTTGGCCAGCCGGGTGTCCAGCAAATGGATGCGGGGGGTCATGGCGCCGGAACCTTCAGGGCCTTGCCGAGCATGACGTTGTCATTCTTCAGTTTGTTGGCGTCACGCAGGGCTTTCTCGCTGACACCGTAGCGGACGGCGATGGAGGACAGGCTGTCACCAACCTTGACGGTATGGGTTGTTGGCGGTTTTACCGGCTTTTCGACGGCAGGCTTCTTGTCTGCCTTGTCTGCCTTGTCTGCCGACAGTGTCTTGCTGCCCGGCTTGGCCTGGTTTTTTTCAACCGGCGACTCCGGAGCCGTCAGCCGCAAGCGCGCGCCCAGCATGGCGGTATCCGCCTTCAAGCCGTTCCAGGCTTTCAATTCATCCAGACTAACGCCATTTTGTTCCGCAATGGCGGACAGGCTGTCGCCAGTCACCACGGTATGCATCCGGGGCTTTGAAGCTTTCAGGGGTTTGTCCTTGGCTTTTACTTCAGCCTTAGGGGAAACCACCGGCTCCACCGTTTTGGCTTTCGTCTTGGCCGGGGGTGTGTTGGCCACCGGATTTTTTGGCTCCGATACCTTCGCAGGCGGTTTATCGGCAGGCGCACCACCGGCAAAGTCTTCCAGCGACATGGGCAGGCTGGCTTTGGGCAAGGGTTTGATGGGCGTCGCGGAGGGCAACTGCGGTGTAAGGCCCTGTCCCATCAGTTTGGCCGGATCTTCCGCTTTGGCGACCACGAGGGTTTCCGGCTTCACAGCCTCCACCGGTTTGGGTGTCTCACGCACCACCGGCTTTTCTATCATGGATTCCGCAGAAGGCTTCTCAAAAACCGGTTTGGTGTTCGCTACCGACTCCAGCGCTGCCTTGCGGTTCTTGCGTGAACGCCCCTCGCGATTCCACGCAAAATAGGACCCTGACAAGGGTGATTTTTCCAGATAGGCCTTCACCCCGGAATAGACGCTGCGGGCCACGTCCTGTTGATGGTCTGAACTGATCAGCTTGCGTTCCTCGTCCGGGTTGGAAATGAACCCGGTTTCCACCAGCACCGAAATCATGCCCGGTTCTTTCAGCACGGCAAAACCGGCCTGTTCCACGTGCCGGCTGTGCAGACGCCCCAGGTTATCCAGATGCCCCAGGATGGAACTGCCCATTTGCAGGCTGTGCGAGAGCGAACCCTCGACCACCATGTCCGCCAGCACCGAGGCCAGCATGCTGCCGCCGTTATCGGGCATGTAGACGCCGCCCACCTGGTCGGCCTTGTTTTCCTTGTCGGCCAGCGCCGCCGCAAAGCGAGATGTCGCGGTATTCGCCCCCTTGCGCGACAAGGCAAATACGGACGCCCCGCGCGCCAGCGGCGACGGTGCGGAATCGGCATGAATACTGATGAAGATGTCGGCCTTGTGCCGGTTGCGGGCAATCTTGCGACGTTCCTGCAACGGGATGAAGTAATCACCGTCACGGGTCAGGTGGGCGCGAAAACCGGGGTGCTTGCGGAACTGCTCGGCCAGTTTGCGGGCAATGGCAAGCGTTACGTGCTTTTCGTAATTGCCGCTGCCGCCAACCGCGCCGGGATCCTCACCACCGTGCCCGGGGTCAATGACAATAACGACCGGTCTGCCCCGGTTGGGACCGCCATCGTCGACAACCGGCTCTTCAACGGTCACTACCGGTTCCATCGTTTGCTTGTCGAAAAGATCAATCACCAAACGCGGGCCGTACTTTTCATTGGCCGGCAGCACGAACACCTGCGGCCGCACACTGCCGCTGAGGTTGATCACCAGCCGCTTCTTGTTCCCGGCAGGCTGGAACAGGATTTCATGCACCAGCCCGACATGCGACGGCAGCAAGGGTGCGGCCACGGCCAATTCGGCATTGTCCAGCTCAACCACCACCTGCCGGTCATCCTGGCTGACCAGGCTGTAACGCACGGGTTCCGAGAGATCGAGCACAATCCGGGTGTTGTCCGGAGCCCGCCAGGAACGCACGCCGGTAATGGTCGCCGCCATGGCCTGAAGCGTACACAGGCCCAGCAACAACGGAGGAAGCAGTCTGGAAATTCTCATGCCGACAGTCTGGCCAGAGCGGCCTGTCCCCGATTGGATAAAGCAGTGAATTCTAGATGACGCCCTTGCGGAACGACAGTAATAGTTAGGTGAATATCGGGCTCAGGCAGCAGCCCCTGACCCTTCTCGGGCCATTCCACCAGCACCCGCGCTGACGGGGTGAAATAATCGCGGACACCCATCAGTTCCAGCTCTTCCGGATCGCGCAGCCGGTAAAGGTCAAAGTGGTATATCGCAATATCCGCCAGTTCATAAGGCTCCACCAGGGTATAGGTCGGGCTTTTCACCGTACCGGTATGTCCCAGCCCGCGGATGAAACCCCGGGAGAAGGTGGTCTTGCCTGCGCCCAGCGTCCCTTCCAGGAACACCACGCCGCCCTGTGGCAAGGCCAGCCCCAATTGTCGGCCGGCCTCCTCCATGCCCTCCTCGTCCGCAATGATCGTCTGCCAGGATTTCATTGATTCACCAACTCCCGTATGTGCGGCAACAAATCGGTGGCCAGCAGCCCGCGCTGACCCTGAGCGGCCGCGCGGTCACCCGCCACGGCATGCACCAGCACGGCTTGGCACAAGGTCCGGTGCGTGGCGCCAAACTGGGCGGCCAGCCCGCCAATCACCCCGGCCAGCACATCCCCCATCCCGGCCGTCGCCATACCGGGGTTGCCCGCCGGACACAATGACAAACCGTGGCTGCTGATGATCAGGGAGCCCGCCCCCTTCAGCACACTCAGGCCGCCATAACGCTGCAGCAGCATGCGCGCGGCATTCTGACGGTTTTCCTGCACCTCGGAAATGGTGGCATCCAGAATCATGGCCGCCTCGCCGGGGTGCGGTGTCAAAATCCAGTTGTCCTTTTTCAGGCCCGCTTGCGCCATCCAGTACAGGGCATCGGCATCCACCACCAGCGGATGCAGTGAATTCTGCACTAGCGGCCACAAACGCTGCCCCCACGGCCGACGGCCCAAGCCGGGGCCGATCACCACCACGCTGGCGCTGTCGAGATAACGGTCAATGGGTGTCTGTTCGTCCACCCCGCGCACCATGACTTCCGGACAGCGCGCCAACAGCGCCGTGACATGATCGGGATGCGTCAGCAACGTCACCCGTCCGGCGCCGCTGCGCAGGGCGGCCTCGGCGGTCATCATCACCGAACCGCCCATGCCTTCGTCACCGCCGATGATCAGCACATGCCCGAAGTTGCCCTTATGGCTGTTGCGCTGCCGTTGCGGAAAGTGAAGAGCAGCTTCCGTCAGATAATCCGCCACCCCCATGTCAGGATAGCAATCCGCAGGCAGGCGTAATGGCTTCAACACCAGCTTGCCGGTAAAGCTGGCCCCTTCCCCGGTCAACAGGCCCAACTTGTAGCCAATGAACGTTACGGTCAACGCAGCGCACACCGCGACACCCCGGACCGCGCCGGTATCGGCATCAATGCCGGACGGGACGTCCACAGCGACCACCTGGCAGTTCTGGTTAAGCGCCGCAATCATCTCGGCCAGCTCACCCTTGACCGCGGAGGTCAGGCCGATGCCCAGCAGCGCGTCTACATAAACATCCGCTTCGGGCAACTGCCCCATCCACGCGGAAAACGAAACACCCGACGCTTGGGCCCGGTCGGCCATGGTCTTGGCATCCGGGGTTTTGGGCGGGCCGGACTGGATCACCATGACGCGGATTCCGGCCTCGCGGGCGTGACGGGCAATGACATAGCCGTCACCGCCGTTGTTACCGGTACCGCACAACACTACCATGCTGGCGGCATCCGGGAATTGCAGGCGCAATTCGGCAAAAACCGCCGCCCCGGCGCGTTCCATCAAGGATTCAGAAACCACGCCGCCGGCAAAGGCCGTGTTTTCGATCTGACGGATTTGCTGGGTGCTATAAATCCGTTTTTCCATGCCGGTCGCCTCATTCTCGTTATAGGCTGATTATAATCATGCTTTTACCTTCCCCGAGCCTGCCATGGAAAAAATCCCGGTCCATTACGACCCCGCCGCGCTGGCCGCACAAATTCGCCAATGGGGGTTGGAATTGGGATTTCAGCAACTGGGCATCAGCGGACTGGATTTGCAGGATCATGGACGACATTTGCAACACTGGCTGGATCGCGGTTTTCACGGCGACATGGCCTGGATGGCCACCCATGGCGAAAAACGCTGGCGGCCGGAACTGCTGGTGGAAGGCGTGCAAAGCATCATCAGTGTGCGCTTTGACTATCTCGTGGAGCCACCGCCCCGGCGCCATGTGCCGCATGAACCGGAAACCGGCGTGGTGTCGCGTTATGCCCGTGGCCGGGACTATCACAAGACCCTGCGCAAGCGCTTGCAGCAACTGGCGGACCGTATTCAGGCGCAGGTGGCGGACTCGGGGCACCGGGTGTTTGTCGACTCCGGGCCGGTGCTGGAACGGGCGGTGGCGCAACAGGCCGGGCTGGGCTGGATTGGCAAGAATACGATGCTGATGAACCGGGAAGGCGGTTCCTTTTTCTTTCTGGGTGAATTGTTCACGACGCTGGCGCTGCCGCCGGATGCCCCGGTTTCGGCTCATTGCGGCTCCTGCACCGCCTGCCTGGATATCTGCCCGACGCAGGCTTTTACCGGGCCTTATGAGCTGGATGCCCGGCGCTGCATTTCCTACCTCACCATTGAATACAGCGGCAGCATTCCGCCGGAGTTGCGGCCGTTGATCGGCAACCGGATATTCGGGTGCGATGATTGCCAGCTGGTTTGTCCGTGGAACCGCTATGCCAAGCTGTCGGCAGAGGCGGATTTCCGGCCCCGGCATGGTTTGGAAGCCGCGAAACTGTGGGAACTGATGGCGTGGACGGAGGCGGAATTCCTGCGCAAGACTGAGGGTTCGCCGCTGCGGCGGACGGGGTATGATAGTTTTCTGAGGAATGTGGCGGTGGGGTTAGGAAATGCGCCAGCTTCAGCTGAAGCGGTATCGGCGCTGGAAGCGCGGCGCGGGCATGAATCGGAAGTGGTGAGGGAGCATGTGGTGTGGGCGTTGGGGAGGCATGGGGCTTAACCTCCCTTGCCCGCCCACCGGTCCACCACCAGGCTGGTAATCAAATCCCCTTCCACATTCACCGCCGTCCGCACGGTATCCAGAATGCGGTCAATCGGAATCAGGATCGCCACCGCCTCCGCCGGCAAACCCACCGACTGCAGCACCATCACCATCGTCACCATCCCGGCGCTGGGAATACCGGGCGCGCCAATCGAGGCCAGCATCGCCATCAGGCACACCACCAACTGCTGGTCCAGCCCCAGTGAAATACCCGCCAGATTCGCCACAAACAGCGCCGCCGCCGCTTCATACAGCGCCGTGCCGTCCATATTGATGGTGGCCCCCAACGGTACCACAAAGCCTGAAATTTCCCGCCGCACCGGTAAATCCGTTTCCAGACAACGCATCGTCACCGGAATCGTGGCATTGCTGGAACAGGTGGCAAACGCCGTCAGCAAGGCAGGACGCGCCCCCCGGAAAAAGCGCAACGGCGAAATCCGGGTCAACACCCACAGCAACGCCGGCAGGGTCACCGCGCCGTGCAGCAAGGTGGTGCCCACAATCACCGCCACAAACAGCAACAGGCTGTCCAGCAAGGCCAGGCTGTCCACCGCCACCAGCTTCGCCATCAGCGCCAGAATGCCCAAAGGTGCCAGATGCATGATCCAGCCGACCATGTGCATGCACAGCTGGAACAACTCATCCAGCAGCTTCAACAGCGAAGGATAACGCTCCTGCGCCTGCACCACCGCCACCCCGACAAACAAGGCAAACACCACCACCGCCAGAATGTTCGGTTGCGCCATGGCCGCCACCGGATTGACAAATATGCCATGCAACAGCTTGCCGAAAAATTCGGCAGGGGTCAGGGAAGCGGCTTCAAAGTTGGACAGGGCGTCCTGGAACAGCGACAGCTGCAGGCCCTGGCCGGGATGAAAGATGTTGGCGGCGGTGAGGCCGGTGAGCACGGCGATGGTTGTAGTCGTAGCCATGAAGCCGAGGGTCAGCTTCCACACCCGACCGATACGATGGTGGGCGCGCAAATTGGCGACCCCCAAGGCAATGGAGCTGAATACCAGCGGCACCAGCACCATTTTCAGCAGGTCAATGAAGACGCCGCTGACCAGACCGCTGACATACAGGCCCTTGACCGTGAAGTCAGAGCTTGCGCCGGCATGGCGGAACCACAGCCCCAGCAGGATGCCCAGCGCCGCCCCCAGAAAGATGCGGGCGTTAAGGGACAAGGCGAATCGTTTCACGGTGTCCGCCGTCATGTCCCCGGCTCCTTAACTCAGGCGAATGAAGTATTCCCGGTAGTAACGCATTTCATCAATGGAGTCACGGATATCTTCCAGCGCCTGGTGCGAGCTGCGCTTGGTCAGGCCTTCCATGATCTCGGGACGCCAGCGGCGGGCCAACTCCTTCAACGTGCTCACATCCAGATTGCGATAATGGAAGAAGGCTTCCAGCTTCGGCATGGTGCGGTACAGGAAACGGCGATCCTGGCAGATGGTGTTGCCGCACATGGGCGATTTGCGGGGATCGACAAAGCGCGACAGGAATTCCAGCATCGTCGCTTCGGCGTCAGCCTCGGAGATACGGCTGCGGCGCACTCGTTCCACAAGACCGGACTGGCCATGTTGACGGGTATTCCACTCGTCCATGGCGTTCAGCACGATATCTTTCTGGTGAACGGCGATGACCGGCGCTTCTGCCAGCACATTCAGGTTAACGTCAGTAACAATCACAGCCATTTCAATGATACGATCGGTGTCCGGGTTCAACCCGGTCATTTCCAGGTCAATCCAGATCAAATTGGTTTCTTTATCAATGGCCATCGCACACATCCACCTTAAGTTCCTGAATACTCTGCACTATACATGAGCAAACGCCATCTAAGCCAGCAGCAGACCCAGCGAATCCGGCAATTGCAGGAAAAACGCATCACCCGCTCGCGTGACGAAAGCTCCGGGGACGACAGCCACCTCAGCCCGCCCGGCACCGGTTTGGTGATTGCCCGCTATGGCAGCCGCATTGAGGTGGAGGGCATTGAAGGCGCGCATGCCGGGGAAGTGTGGCGTTGCCACATCCGCAGCAACCTGGATGCACTGGTGACCGGCGACCATGTGGTATGGCAGGCCGATTCCACCAACCGGGTCGGCGTGGTCACGGCGCTGCTGCCCCGCCGTTCGCTGCTGTCGCGGCCAGACCCCTACCAGCGCATCAAGCCGGTGGCGGCCAACGTCGACCGTATCCTGCTGGTGATTGCCCCCCTGCCCGCGCCTTCGGCCTGGCTGATTGACCGCTACATTGTCGCCTGCGAAAACTCCGAAATCCCGGTGCTGATCGTACTCAACAAGAGCGATCTGATGCAGGGTGTTGAAGCCGTGGAATTGCGCGACCGCCTTGCCGAATACGCCACGCTGGGTTACGGCCATATCGAGGTTTGCGCCCAAGGCGACCTTAGCGCCCTCAGTCCGGAAATACGCGGCCAGACCGTGGTGCTGGTGGGCCAGTCCGGCGTCGGCAAGAGTTCGCTGGTCAACGCCCTGCTGCCGGACGCTGAACAGCGCGTCAACATCATTTCCGACAACTCCGGCCTGGGCCAGCACACCACCACCACTTCCCGCTTGTTCCATCTTCCGGGCGGCGGAAAGCTGATTGATTCGCCCGGCATCCGTGAATTCGGGTTATGGCATCTGGATGAAGAAAGCATCCGTCAGGGCTTTGCCGAAATGCGGCCGTTTTATGGCGGCTGCCGCTTCCGCAACTGCCGCCATGTCACCGAACCGGGCTGCGCCGTCCGCCTGGCGGCCGAGAACGGACTGATCCTGCCCCGGCGGCTGGAAAGCCTGCACCGGCTGATGGTGGAAAGTAAAAGCCAGTAGAGCCGCCGACGGCTGCGGGTTATACTCGCGCCGTCCTTTCCGGTGGTTTTTTTCATGTCCAGGTTTTTCGAGTTTGCAATCAACAACGCCCTCCTGGTCGGAGGTTTCCTCAGCCTGCTGATCGCCTACATTGTGGTCGAAGTGCTGCGCGGCGGCCGTTCGATCAGCCCGCAGGGATTGTCTACCATGGTCAATAACCACGAAGCCGTGGTGGTGGACGTGCGTGACCCCGCCGAGTTCCGCCAGGGACACATTACCGGCAGCAAGAACATTCCCTATGCCCGTTTGGCCGAGCAAATGGGCGAACTGCCCAAGGACAAAGCCTTGATCATCGTCTGCAATCTGGGCCAGGTCGCCGGCTCCGCCGCCCGCCAACTCAAGGCCAAGGGCCTCGAAAACGTCTACAAGCTGGAAGGCGGTCTTTCCAACTGGAAAAGTTTGTCGCTGCCGCTTGTAAAGCGCTAAGCCATCCCCAATTCCCTATTCAAGCTCCGGTCATTCCGACGCGGAGCGTGCGGAGAAGTTCATGGCCAAAGTCGTTATCTACACCACCACGATCTGCCCCTATTGCGTGCGCGCCAAGATGCTGCTGCAAAAGAAGGGCGTGGCCTATGAAGAAATCAATGTCGGCAATGACCACGAGATGCGGATTAAGCTGGTGGAAATGACCCGGCAACGCACCGTCCCCCAGATTTTCATCAATGACCGCTCCATTGGCGGCTGTGATGAGCTTTACGCGCTGGAGCGGCAAGGCGCGCTAGATCCACTTCTTGCCCAATAAACCCATAACTCCAATCAAGGAATCCACCATGAGTGAACAAGAGAACCAAGGCGGCCAGTTTGCCCTTGAACGCATTTTTGTGAAGGATCTGTCTTTCGAAGTCCCCAGCTCCAAGGTTTTCCTGGGCGAGTGGAAGCCGGAAATGAACGTCAACCTGGGCACTGAAACCCAGCGTATCAGCGACAACCATTTCGAAGTGACCATGACCGTCACCGTCACCGCCACCAACGCCGGCGCCACTGCTTTTGTGGCCGAAGTGAAACAAGCCGGCATCTTCATGGTGCAAGGCGTGGCTGAGCCGCAACTGTCGCAGTTGCTGGGCGCCTATTGCCCCAACATCCTGTTCCCGTATGTGCGTGAGGCCATTTCCGATCTCGCCAATCGCGGCAGCTTCCCGCAATTGCTGCTGGCCCCGGTCAATTTCGACGCCCTGTTCGCCGAAAGCCAGCGCCAGCAACAACAGCAAGGCGCTGTAGCCGCCCCGCTGCAATAAGCCTGCAACTCCCTCTCCCGGCTGCGGAGAGGGAGGTTTCACCCCTTCCCGCCGTTACGCCCAAATCACTCCCGCAAACCCCTGTTGCCGCCACCCCTCGTACACCGCTATCGCAACCGCATTTGACAGGTTCAGGCTGCGCCCGGCATGCATGGGCAATTTCACCCGTTGTTCCGGTGGCAGGCTAGCCAGCAACTCCGCAGGCAATCCCCGGCTTTCCGGCCCGAACAACAAGGCGTCATTACCCTGATAACTCACGTCAAAGGAATTGTTGACGGTCTTGGTTGTGAACGCGAAAACCCGGTCCGGTTGCACCGACGACAGGAAGGCCTCCCAGTCTGCATGAACCCGCACCCGCGCCCACTCGTGGTAATCCAGCCCGGCGCGCCGCAGCTTGCTGTCTTCCAGCTCAAAGCCCAGAGGTTCTATCAAATGCAACTCAGCACCGGTGTTGGCGCACAAACGGATGATGTTGCCGGTATTGCCGGGAATTTCCGGCTCGAAGAGAACGACATGCATGATGATTGATCAATATTCCAGCAAACAAAACATTTTTCAATAAAACAGTCGGATCGTGTCAACCGATGGCCGCCTGAAGCGTTATTAACCGTACATTCAACGGAATGTGCCATTCTAACCTTGTGGAGAATACATCATGAATACCGTCAAGTCCGCCCTGACCCTGCTGGTTGTTGCTGTCGCCGCCCTGTCCACCGTTCCTGCCGTCGCGGGTGAAAGACAGCATCAGCCCCGCGCCGAACGTCATAACTTCAAACATGAGGG
This sequence comes from Fluviicoccus sp., assembly GCF_030646115.1. Taxonomy (GTDB): domain Bacteria; phylum Pseudomonadota; class Gammaproteobacteria; order Pseudomonadales; family Moraxellaceae; genus Fluviicoccus. The sequence continues at coordinate 90,099 of NZ_JAUSMX010000023.1, read as the reverse complement.
CGCCCGCCATACCCGTAACGACCGCGTCATCAAGAGCGAAACCCAACAGCAGGTCACTGACAACGGCTTCAAGCGCCAAACCGTGCTGACCAATGATCAGGGCCAAACCGCCACCAAGAATGTCGAAGTCATCAATGACAAGGAGGCCGGCACCCATACCCGCACCATGACCGGCACCACTTTCAACGGCAAACCGGTATCCGGTCAATCCGTGACTACCAAAACCGATGACGGCTTTACCCGTCAGGATAACTTTACCGGTCCCAATGGCCAAACCCGCACCCGCGCCGTAGATCTCAGCGCGGACAAGGAAGCCGGAACCGTCACCAAGACCGTGACCACCACCAACCCGCAGGGTGAAACCCAAACCCACGGCAGCACGCACCAGATTCAGGGCAACAAGTAAGGCGTTGGGATGATGATCATGGACGGACTTGAAGGGTTGGAAGGATTTCACTATGGTGGGACTTTTCACCCGGATGCCTTCAGGCCAGCCATGACCCATCCCTCCCGCATGGAACAGTTTGCCCGCGATGCCGCCCGACGCGGCCGCATCATGGCGGGCATGGCTGTTCGCGACCGGGAAGCGGCGCTGGATATTGTGCAGGACAGCCTGCTGGCCTTGGTCAGCCGCTATGCGGACCGGCCGGAAGCGGAGTGGCCTGCCTTGTTCCATACCGTGCTCTATAGCCGGATCATGGACTGGAAGCGCAAACAGGCTCGTCGCGGGCGCTGGATGGTCTGGTTACGGCCCGATCCCGAAGAACCGGATCATGACCCGCTGCAGGACGTGGCCGATTCTCCGGAGGCCGACCCGGCCGTACTGCTGGAGCGGGCGGATGATTTCGGCCGGGTGCAGGCAGCGTTACAGGAGTTGCCGCTGCGACAGCAACAAGCCTTTTTGTTGCGCGCCTGGGAAGGCCACGACACCGCCACCACCGCCCAAATCATGGAATGCGGTGAAAACAGCGTCAAAACCCATTACGCCCGCGCACTGGCCGCGCTGCGCCAGCGACTGTCCGAACCCGGAGATGCGCCATGAATCCATCCGAACCTGACGACCGCCTGGCCCGGCGGGTGGCCGATACCCTTGACCGGCAAGCCAAACAAGCCGACCCGGAACTGGACTCCCGTCTGGAGTCGGTTTTTCAGCGGACTTCACGTCCAAGCCAGCCCCGGCAGGCAGCCGGATGGTGGGCCATGGGCGGGCTGGCGCTGGCGGCCGGACTTTCCGCCCTGCTGTGGTTACCGGCATCGCTGCCGACATCGGCTCCACCAACTCCGGTACAGGCGCAAACCACCACACCCAGCGTTGAACCGGAGTTTCTGGAAGACATGGAACTGATTGCCGCTCTGGGAGAGGACCCCTATGAAACCTGAATGGTGGCTGGCGTTCTGCCTTAGCGCCGCCTGCGCATCGGCCAATGCCGGGGAGCAGCCGCTGGACAAGGCCTTTCTGGAGTATCTGGAAACCTTTGGCGACGATCAAGGCGAGGTGTTTGACCCTGCCGATCTGGAAACCGTGGTGCAAAATTCTGTCAAATCACCGGCTCCCCCAGCCGTAAACCGGGAGCAAAAAGCTCATGACTAGACTGATACTGTTGCTGCTGACCGCACTGTCTGCGCCACTGACGCTGGCGGCCGGAACCGCTTGGGATTCGTTGCCGCCCCAGAGCCAGGAATTGCTGCAATCACTGAAAGGCCAATGGCAGTCGCTGCCCCCGGAACGTCAGGATGCACTGGCGCATCGGGTGCAAAACTGGAAGAATCTGCCTCCGGAGCAGCAAGCCGCCGTACGCGAACGTTTCCAGCGCTGGCAGAACCTTCCCGCCGACCAGCGTGAAAAACTGTTGCAGCGCTATCAGAATTTCCGGCAGCTGCCTCCAGCCGAGCAGGAGGCCCTGAAACGCCGCTGGAACTGGTTCAAGAATCTGCCCCCGGAAGATCGTGCCGCGATGCGGGATAAATGGCAATCGTTGTCCCCGGAGCAAAAAAACGAGATCAAGTCCCGGCTGAAGAACGCAACACCGCAGGAACGCCGCCAAATGCGCCGTGATTTCATCAGGAATCACCGGAGAAAATGACTCTAATATACTGTTTAGAAAGGAAATAATCATGATGAAATACAGCGCGCTGGCGTTAGTGCTTTCCCTGTCCACCCTGGCTCAAGCCGCTGAGATTCCGGAGCCGGAATGGAGCTTTGAACTGCAAGGGAGTGTCAGCCGTCAGGAATATGCGAAAGGTACTTTGCGAACCTGGGAGGCCGTGCTCAGCCCGGCCGTGAACTTGGGGAACCTGCAGTTGTTTGTGGATGCGCCGTATTACAACAAGCAGGCGGATTTCAGCGGCGCAGTGAAAATCTATGGTCCGCGCGGCCGATTGATCGGTCAGTTCCTGGCGACCAAGCAAAAGCAGTTTGAAGGCATGGGCGACATTACTCTGGGTGGAAGTTACGCTTTGCCGTTGGAGAATGATGATCTAGGGATAACCGCGGGCCTGACTTACAAGCTGGATAATGGCGACGCCGCGCAGTTGCTGGGATCTGACAGTCACGACCTGAGTGTCAGTCTGGACGGGCAATACACTCTGGACAAGCTGACCCTGCAGACCGGCATAGGCCATACCTGGATTGACAGCAACCAGAACGTGGCAGGCAATGCCGATGCCTATCTGTTCTGGAGTGCGGGTATTAGCATCAAACCGGTAGACGGACTGCGTCTGGGCATCAGCTATAGCGATCAGGACGAGCCATACCTGAACGCCCCGGACCAAGCCATTACCCGGCTGTCGGCCGGTTGGGATATCAGCAAAATTCTGACCCTCAAAGCCGGATTCAGCCGCTACGCCGCGCAAGACGTAGCGGGACAACCCAAGACTGAAACCAGCCTCGGGGTTGTCTGGCAGCTTTAAGCGGCGCGGAGGGGATTACTCATCATCATCCTCTCCTTCAACTTCCATCCGCAACTCCTTGATTTTACGGGTTAGTGTATTTCTACCCCACCCCAACACATCAGCAGCATCACGTCGCCGCCCACCCGTATGATTTAGCGCGGTGGTAATCATCACCCGCTCAAACGCCGGCAATGCAGTATTCAATAGCTCGCGGCTGCCGCCGGCCAAAGCCTTACGCGCCCACTCCGCCAAAGCCTGTTCCCAAGTCTGCACCGGACGGGAAACTTCATGAGTAGTCACTTGCTGCAGCTCCGGCGGCAGGTCGGCCAACAGGATTTCACGTCCGGACGCCATCACCGTCAGCCAGCGGCAGGTGTTCTCCAGCTGACGAACATTACCTGGCCATGGCAGTTGCTGCATGAATGCCGTGGTTTCCGGGCGCAGCATCTTGGTTTCCACGCTCAGTTCACGACCCGCCCGCGCCAGAAAATGCTGCGCCAGCATACCGATATCCTCACGGCGGTCACGCAGTCGCGGAATGTGGATGCGGATAACGTTCAGGCGATGGTACAAATCCTCCCGGAACTTGCCTTCCGCCACCAACCGCTCCAGATTCTGGTGAGTGGCCGCGATGATGCGTACATCCACTTTGACCGGCACATGCCCGCCCACCCGGTAAAATTCACCATCCGCCAGAACACGCAGCAGCCGGGTTTGGGTATCCAGCGGCATATCGCCGATTTCATCCAGGAACAGTGTGCCGTGGTTGGCTTGTTCAAAACGCCCCTGGCGCAAGGCTGTGGCGCCTGTAAACGCGCCCTTCTCATGGCCAAACAGCTCGGACTCCATCAAGTCCTTGGGAATGGCTGCCATGTTCAAGGCGATGAACGGACGACTGGTGCGCGGTGAATGGCGGTGCAAGGCATGCGCCACCAACTCCTTGCCAGTTCCTGACTCGCCATTGATCAAGACCGTGATATGTGACTGTGACAAGCGGCCAATAGCCCGGAAAACCTCCTGCATCGCCGGCGATTCACCAATGATATCGACGCTTTTTACCGGCACGGAGGGTTGAGCCTCCGAATGCTGCTCATGGTGATGCGCCACCGCCCGGCGTACCAGGCTGATGGCTTCATCCACATCAAAGGGCTTGGGCAAGTACTCAAACGCCCCGCCTTGATAAGAAGACACTGCTGAATCCAGATCGGAGTGTGCCGTCATAACAATCACTGGAATATCAGGGTTTTCCACACGAATCTTCGCCAACAACGTCAACCCGTCGATGCCGGGCATACGGATGTCGGTGATGATGGCATGCGGCTTTTCCCGGGCCAGCCGGGTCAGCAGGTGCTGGGCATCCTCAAAAGCCGTGGCCTGGAAACCTTCCTGCATCAGGGCCTTTTCCAGGACCCAGCGAATGGATCGATCATCGTCAACAATCCAGACCTTGTCATCTGCCGTCATGGCCGTTCTCCAAAGGCAAGTAAATACTGAAAACCGTTTGGCCCGGTCGGGAATCACACTCAATCAGGCCGTGGTACTGGTGAATGATGTCCTGGGCAATGGACAGGCCAAGCCCGGTGCCACTGGCCCGCCCGCTGACCATGGGATAAAAAATGCGCTCGACCAGGCTGGAGGGAATACCGGGGCCGTTATCGATAATGTCGATACGCATCACGATGCGATGGCGTATAGACCCGATCGTGAACTGGCGCTGGGCGCGCGTGCGCAAGGTAATCATGGGCGGCAATGTCTGGTTGGGATGCTCGCGTAGCGCCTGCAAGGCATTGCCGGTAATGTTGAGAATCGCCTGAATCAACTGGTCGGGATCGGCGCGCAGCTCGGGCAGCGACAAGTCATAGTCCCGCACAATATTGATCTCGCCCTCCGCCTCTACCAGTACCAGCGAGCGGATGCGCTCCAAGCACTCGTGGATATTGACCGCCTGCAGATGCGGCAGTTTGCGCGGCCCCAGCATGCGGTCTGCCAGATTGCGCAAGCGGTCAGCCTCATCAATGATGATGGCGGTGTACTCGGTCAGGTTGCTGTCCGGCAATGCCTTGGCCAGCAACTGCGCCGCTCCGCGGATGCCGCCCAGCGGATTCTTGATCTCATGAGCCACGCCCCGCACCAAATGCCGGGTGGCCTGATGATTGGCCAGAATGGCTTCTTCACGCGAGATGCGCAGCAGGCGGTCGATTTGCTGCATCTCCATCAGCAGGCTGGGCGGCATGCCCGGCGACAGCAACGCGGCCACGGTATAATCGACACTGACCTCATGCACACCCACCCTCAAGTGTGCTTCACGCTTCGTGAACGGGTGCGCGGTACTCAGGGTTTGTTGAATCGCCGCCATCGCGTCATCGCCGATCACATCAAAAAAAACATCACGCAGATGTTGACCCATGGCGCGGTTGCGACTGACAGCCAGCAGCATTTCAGCAGCCGGATTCATGAAGGTAACCCTTAACTGCTCATCGGTCATCAGGACGGCCGTGCTCAGATGGTCAAGTATTTGCTTGTAGACCTCAATTCCGGGTGGCAACACGTGTCTTATCCTGTGAAAAGCCTGGAGGGATGAAATGGTTTCGCCCTAACTCAATGCAATAAGCGCACCAGTTTCGACAATCACTGTATTCTGTTGGTGCATTGCACCAAATTAGCGCCTAATGCCGGTGCGCGTACAAATACAGCACAAGCAGCGCACCAACATAACGCATCATTATGTGCCATTCACGCGTCAACCAAGCCGCTGCCGGGTATTTTTCGTGCAATTTATTCCTGCCGGAATGCTGGCTGTCCGGAGGTCCGAGCGGGTACAATCGCCGCGCCTTTTTCCCGTGTTTTTCCCGAGGTCCAGATGTCGCAGCAACAGCCAAAAGTCGGATTTGTTTCACTGGGTTGTCCCAAGAACCTGGTCGATTCCGAACGCATTCTCACCCAGCTGCGTTCCGAGGGTTACAGCATTTCCCCCGATTACAATGGCGCCGACCTGGTTGTGGTGAATACCTGCGGCTTCATCGAATCTGCGGTTCAGGAGTCGCTGGACGCCATTGGCGAGGCGCTGAAGGAAAACGGCAAGGTGATCGTCACCGGCTGTCTGGGCATCAAGGAGTCCCAGATCCGCGACGCCCACCCCAATGTGCTCAAGGTTACCGGCCCGCATGCCTACGAAGAAGTGATGCATGCCGTACACGGCTACCTGCCCCCCAAACACGACCCCTTTACCGACCTGGTGCCGCCACAGGGCATCAAGCTGACGCCGCGCCATTATGCCTACCTGAAGATTTCCGAAGGCTGCAACCATCGCTGCACCTTCTGCATCATCCCTTCAATGCGCGGCGACCTGGTCTCCCGTCCCATCGGCTCGGTGATGAGCGAAGCGGAAAACCTGGTCAAGTCCGGCGTGCGCGAACTGCTGGTGATTTCGCAGGACACCTCGGCTTATGGCGTCGACATCAAGTACAAGCTCGATTTCTGGAATGGTCGCCCGCTGAAGTCGCGCATGCTGGAACTGTGCGAGGCGCTGGGCGAACTGGGCGTCTGGGTGCGCCTGCATTATGTCTATCCCTACCCGCACGTCGACAACGTGATCCCGTTGATGGCGCAAGGCAAGATCCTTCCTTATCTGGACATCCCCTTCCAGCACGCCAGCCCGTCCGTGCTGAAGAACATGAAGCGCCCTGCCCACAGTGAAAACACGCTGGAGCGGATCAAGCAATGGCGTGAACTGTGCCCGGAGCTGATCCTGCGCTCCACATTCATTGTCGGCTTCCCCGGCGAGACAGAAGAAGACTTCCAGATGCTGCTCGACTGGCTGCAGGAAGCCCAACTGGACCGCGTCGGCTGCTTCAAGTACTCCGCTGTTGAAGGCGCCAAGGCCAACGAACTGCCGGACCCGGTCCCGGAAGAGGTCAAGGAAGCACGCTGGCAGCGTTTCATGGAAGTGCAGCAGGAAATCTCCGCCGCCCGCCTGCAACGCCGTGTCGGCCAGCAGATCAAGGTGCTGGTGGATGACATTGACGAGGAAGCCGGTGTCGCCATTGCCCGCTCGGCAGCCGATGCCCCGGAAATTGACGGCAATGTCTTCATTGAGGGCGACGGCGCAGCCGCATTGAAGATCGGTGACTTCGTAACCGTGACAGTGACCGAAGCCGACGAGTATGACCTTTACGCCAGTCTCTGACCGGCCCTTTTCCACCGGACGGCCTTGCCCGCAGCACTCCGCTTGCCAGGTGAAGGCCGAACCGGATGTCTTGTGCAACTCCGGCCCGTGAGCCTGAAACCATGACCCGCCCCGCCCTGTACCAATCCGTCCTGTTTGACCTTGACGGCACTCTGGTAGATACCGCTCCTGACTTCATCCGAGTGCTGAACCGCCTGCGCCAAACCTACGGCCGTGAGCCCTTGCCGCATGACACCATCCGCGCCGTCGTCTCCGCCGGCGCACGCGCCATGGTGCAAACCGGATTTCCGGAATACCCACTGGACTCGCCGGAATTTTCCCGCATCCGCCAGGAATTCCTGGATTTGTACGCCGAGGGCCTGGCTGAGGAAAGCCGTCTTTTTGAAGGCATGGACACCATTTTGCTGGCCCTGGAAAGCCGCAATATCCCCTGGGGCGTGGTAACGAACAAACCGCGCATTTATAGCGAGCCGTTGCTGGCCGGGCTGGAGCTGGACCGGCGCTGCCGTGTGCTGGTTTGTCCGGATGATGTCACCCGCAGCAAACCCGACCCCGAGCCCATGTATCTGGCCTGCCGCCAACTGGATGTGGACCCCGCACAGTCTGCCTATGTCGGCGACCATATTCGTGATATCGAGGCGGGCCGTAATGCCGGGATGCCCACCATCGCCGCCGCTTGGGGCTATGTGGTGGCAGGTGAAGATCCCCGTGACTGGTGCGCCGATCACCTTGCTTTAGAGGTGAAGGATCTGGCGGCCCTGCTAAACTTGAATTAACCCCGGCCGGGCCGTGTGGCCCGCCCTGCCATTTTCGTGAGGTTTCCCATGACACAGAACGGTCTTGACTATGCCGCCCCGGAAGGACTGCTGACAGGGCGCGTCATCCTGGTCACCGGCGCCAGCGACGGCATCGGCCGCGCCGCCGCGCAAACCTACGCCAGCCTTGGCGCCACAGTCGTCTTGCTGGGCCGCGACCTGCAAAAGCTGGAACAGGTGTATGACGCCATCGAGAAGGCCGGCCATCCGCAACCCGCCATCATTCCCATGAACTTCAGCTCCGCCACGCAGGCCGATTTTGACCAGTTGGCGGTCAGTATTGAGCAGGAACTGGGTCGGCTGGACGGCATCCTGCACAGCGCCGGGTTGCTGGGCGACATTACACCGCTGGAAATGTATGACCCGGACACCTGGGACGACATCATGAAGGTCAACCTGCGCGCGCCGTTCGTACTGACGCAGACCTTGCTGCCGCTGTTGAAGCGCTCACCGGACGCCTCGGTGATCTTTGTCAGCAGCAGCGTCGGTCGCAAGGCGCGCGCCTTCTGGGGTGCTTACGCCGTTTCCAAGAGCGGCGTTGAAGCTCTGAGCGCCCTCTTTGCCGATGAGATGACCAATATTTCCCAAATCCGTTTCAACTGTGTCAATCCGGGCGGCACCCGCACCGCCATGCGCGCCCGCGCCTATCCGGCGGAAAACCCGGCCACGGTCAAATCCCCGGAAGAAATCATGCCGGTGTTTACCTGGCTGATGGGTCCGGACAGCCGCGGCGTCACCGGGCAGTCGCTGGATGCCCAGCCGCCACGACAGGCCTGAAGCCTGAATGTAAAAAAGCCGGGAAGTCCCGGCTTTTTTGTGGACTGCAACAGGCAGGAGTTTACCGCTCTTCCTGCTCGTGGGTCTGCACTTCGTGACCCTCGCCCTTGCTGTTGCCGTCACGACGCTGCTGACGCAGATAACCACCGCGACGGGCCGGCAAAGGCTTGTCCTGCATGCGCTCGGCGCGACGCTTGGCCAGGCCGTACAAGCCGGTGCCGGTGCGCGGCTTCAGCTTGACCAGCGCCGTGAGACCTTCAATCTCGTCCTTGTCCAGTTCCATCCAGCGGCCGGTGTGCAACTGGCGCGGCAGGGAAATGGTGCCATAACGGATACGCAACAGGCGGCTGACGCGCAGGCCCTGCGATTCGAACAGGCGGCGCACTTCACGATTGCGGCCTTCCTTCACCACCACCTGATACCAGCGATTGATGCCTTCACCGCCCACCTCAAAGAAGGACTCGAACTTGGCCGGGCCGTCTTCCAACTGCACGCCGTCAATCAACTGCTGGCGCACGGCGGGCGTTACTTCACCCATGACGCGCACCGCATACTCACGCTCCACCTCGTTGGAGGGGTGCATCAGGCGGTTGGCCATCTCGCCGTCATTGGTGAACAGCAGCAAACCGGTGCTGTTGATATCCAGACGCCCCACCATCACCCAGCGATCGCCGCTCAGCGGCGGCAGCCGGTCAAAGACAGACGGACGGCCTTCAGGATCATGCCGGGTGCAGATCTCGCCTTCCGGCTTGTAATAGATCAATACCCGGCGACGGGTTTCTTCCTCGACGGAGAACTGCACCTTGCGGCCATCCACCCGCAACTCATCACCGGCTTCAATACGCTCGCCCAGTTCGGCGATGCGGCCGTTAACGCTGACACGACCCTGTGAAATGGCCTCTTCCATGTGACGGCGTGACCCAAGGCCTACGCGGGCCAAGACTTTCTGCAACTTTTCGCTCATGGCTTCAGCCTATACTCATTCATTACTTACCGGGCCCTCAATTGGCAGTTCTTTTTGTTTTGCGGCTGCCAGGTGTTGTTCCAGATCCCGGGTGATGCTGTCGATGTCGCGCAGCGCCGCCAACGGGGGCAATTCAGCCAGGTTTTTCAGGCTGAATGCATCCAGAAATTGCCGGGTGGTGGCCAGCAAGGCGGGGCGTCCGGGAACTTCCCGATGCCCCGCCACCGCAATCCATTCCCTGTCCAGCAGGGTGCGGATAATTTGCGTACTGACCACCACCCCGCGAATGCTTTCGATCTCCGCCCGTGTCACGGGCTGACGATACGCAATAATTGCCAAAGTTTCCAGCAAAGCCCGCGAAAGCCGCTGGGGTTTTTCCTCCCAGAGCTTGCCGACCCACGGCGCGTACAGCGCCCGCACCTGAAAACGAAATCCAGAACCGACCTCAATCAATTCCACGGCGCGCTCGGCATAAGCCGTCTGCAACTCGCCGATGGCACGCAGCACTTCCTGCCGGGACGGTTTCTCGCCATCCACGAACAACTGCTGCAAACCCTCAACCGACATTGGCACCGGGCTGGCAAAAATGGCGCCTTCAACAATACCCCTGACCAGCTTGCGATCTAGGCCCATGCTGCTTCCGCCGACTGCGGGTCCATTCGCCGGACATAGATCTGTGCAAAAACAGACTCTTGCACCAAGGTAATCATCTTCTGCTTCAACAACTCAAGGATGGCCATGAACGTGACCACCACGCCCATGCGACCCTCCTGCAAGAAAAACAGCTCGTGAAACATCACCAGCGAGTCATCCTGCAAGCGCTCAAGCACCTCACGCAACCGCTGCTCCAAGGTCAAGCCCTCAGAACCGATCACATGGCTTTGACGCAATTCGGCGCGACGCAAGATATCACGCATGGCATCCAGCAGGCCCGGTAAATCGCCAATCATCAGCTCTTCAGACACCACTATTTTCAAAGGGGCATCGGCCAGCGCCGGAAAAATGTCGCGGCCTTCCTGCGGCAGGGTGTCCAGATCCTCGGCCGCCTTCTTGAAGCGCTCATACTCCTGCAAGCGACGCACCAGTTCGGCGCGGGGATCGTCTTCCTCATCCCCGGTCTGGACAGGCTTCGGCAACAGCATGCGCGACTTGATTTCAGCCAGCAACGCCGCCATCAGCAGGTATTCGGCGGCAAGATCGATATGCAGCACCTGCATCAGGTCGATATAGGCCAGATACTGGTCAGTGATCCGCGAAATCGGGATATCCAGGATATCCAGGTTCTGCTTGCGGATCAGGTACAACAACAAGTCCAGCGGACCTTCAAACGCTTCCAGCACGACTGCCAGCGCATCGGGAGGAATATAGAGGTCCTCCGGCAGTTCGGTCACGGCCTCGCCGTACACCCGGGCAATCACCTCGGCGATAATTTCCGGGGCGACCTCGGCTTCAGGCGCGGACAGGCTGGCCATGGCGGGTTACCGGTAACCCAGCCCCATGGCTTCACGCACATCACGCAGCGTATCCTCGGCGACATCCCGGGCCTTCTCAGCCCCTTCGGCCAGAATGCTGCGAATCAGCTCCGGTTGCTCCTCATATTCCCTGGCCCGCAACAGAATCGGCGCCAACTCGGCATTTACAGCCTCAATCACAGGCTTCTTGCAATCCAGACAGCCGATACCGGCCGAGCGGCAGCCCTGTTGCACCCACTGCTTGGTGGCGTCGTCGGAATAAACCATATGCAACTGCCATACCGGACACACATCCGGATTGCCGGCATCAGTGCGGCGAATTCGCTGCGGATCGGTCGGCATGCGGCGGATCTTCACATCGACACTGTCCGGCTCTTCACGCATCGCAATGGTGTTGCCATAGGACTTGGACATCTTCTGGCCGTCCAGACCGGGCATCTTCGACGCCGGGGTCAACAGCGGCTGCGGCTCGGGCAGAATGATCTTGCCACTGCCTTCCAGAGAACCCAGCAAGCGTTCCTTGTCGCCCAGGGTTATGTTCTGCTGGTCCTGCACCAAAGCCTGAGCGGTAGCCAGCGCTTCTTCATCGCCGCCTTCTTGATAACGGCGGCGCAGGTCGAGATAAACCTTGCTCGCTTTCTTGCCCATCTTGGCAATACCCGCCTCCACCAGCTCCTCAAAGCCCGGCTCACGGCCGTAAAGGTGGTTGAAGCGGCGGGCCACTTCACGCGTCAGCTCAATGTGCGAAACCTGATCGGCGCCGACCGGCACATGCCCGGCGCGATACAGCAGGATATCGGCGCTTTGCAGCAGCGGATAACCCAGGAAGCCATAGGTGGCCAGATCCTTTTCCTTGAGCTTTTCCTGCTGGTCCTTGTAGGTCGGCACTCGCTCCAGCCAGCCCAACGGCGTCATCATTGACAGCAGCAAATGCAATTCGGCGTGCTGCGGCATGCGCGACTGCACGAAGATCGTAGCCGTCTTGGGGTTTACCCCGGCGGCAAGCCAGTCCACCACCATGCCATACACGCTTTTTTCAATGATGCGCGGGTCTTCATAGGCCGTGGTCAGCGCATGCCAGTCCGCGACAAAGAAGTAGCAATCATGCTCGTGCTGGAGCTTGACCCAGTTCTTGAGAACACCGTGATAATGGCCCAAATGCAATTGGCCGGTGGGACGCATGCCAGACAGTACACGCGATGATGAAGAAACAACGCTCATGGATTTCCGGAAAACATGAAGATAATTAAATTCTTGGAATTATACCGGTGGACCGGTCCAAAAAAGAATGGATTGCCCTTGAAACCGGCAAATAAAAAAAGGCAGACCATCTCGGTCTGCCTGGATAACAAAAAATAATTACCACCATCAACAAGGAGAGACACCTTCTACAGGCGCCTGACTTTGCTCAACTCCATGAAAAGCGAAAGTCACCTGAAGATACTATTCGCTTTCCATCAGTCTTGACAAGCCCCCTTTATTGAAAAACATGACCAAAAGACGGCTTTTTTCATGTTCTGCAGGGCGAGACCGCTGTCTACAGGAACGGGGCGGGATCACCTGCCCCGACCCGTAACACCTGAACGCCGTCATCCGATGAAAGATCGACCACGGTTGTGGATATCATGGCCCCGAAACCGCCATTAATTACCAGGTCCAGTTGCTTGCCCAATGACTCGTAGATTTCCTCGGGATCATAGAGCGGCGCTTCAGCACCGGGCAATTGCAGTGTGGTGGTCAGCAGCGGCTCATTCAATTCGGCCAGTAATCCCTGGCATATGGGATGCTCGGGCACACGCAAGCCGATCGTTTTGCGCTTGGGATGCATCAACCGCTTCGGCACTTCACTGCTGGCGGTGAGAATGAATGTATAGGCGCCGGGGGTGTGGGCCTTCAGTAAACGGTAGGTCGCGTTATTGACCTTGGCGTAGGTGGCGATTTCCGACAGGTCGCGGCACAACAGCGTGAATTGGTGACGCTCATCCAGCTGGCGCAACCGGATTATGCGCTGCAAGGCATCCTTGTCCCCCAAATGACAACCCAGCGCATAGGCAGAATCGGTAGGATAGGCGACCACACCACCGTTACGGATTATCGCCACCGCCTGCTTCAGCAGGCGCGTCTGCGGATTTTCCGGATGAATATGAAAATACTGGCTCATGTTTGCACCGCTTGGCCGTACTAAGGCAAAAATTCATTTAAATTCAGAAAAATGGGAGACAAACTTAAAGTAACCTAAGATCTTGCCTCAGAATAATTCCCACACCGGACGACATGTCTTGGGCAGATCCGGAAACACCCCCAGTTTCAGCCAGGGCATGTGCGCGCCGTGATAATCGCTGCCTTGGGACGCCCGCAAATCAAAACGGACCGCCAAGGCAGCAAGTTGCTGCACCACGTTGGACTTTTCCGCGCCACTGCTGACTTCCATGCCTACGCCACCGGCATCCCGAAAGTCCTGCAACAACGCGCGCAGCTTGGTTTGCGAGATCCCGTAACGCGAAGGATGCGCCAGCACCGGCACACCGCCCGACTCCAGAATCCACATAATCGCGGTTTGCAGGGACACCCAAGGAATGGGCACAGCGGCGAGCTTGCCGTCACCGAGGAATCGGGAAAATGCCTGTTGCAGGTTGCGGACATGGCCGGCATCCATCAGGTAACGGGCGAAATGGGTGCGGCCCACCCGGTCGGCATCCCCTTCGGCAGCGGCCAGCACAAACTCCCAGCTTTCGCCCTTGCCCAGCGCCGCCAGCCGGTCGGCAATCAGCCGGGCGCGCCTGCCGCGGGCTCCGGCCTGGGTGTTCAGGTTTTCCTGCAACGCGGTATTGCGGATATCAACGTTGAGGCCCAGCACATGCACCAGCGTATTGCCCCACATCGCCGAAATTTCCACTCCGTTGATGAGACGCAGGCCGCAGGCCGCCGCAGCCTCCGCCGCCTCCGGCAAACCGCGAATGCTGTCATGGTCGGTCAACGCCAGTATTTCGACACCCCGGTCGGCGGCCAGGCGGCATAAATCACCGGGAGCAAGGCTACCGTCCGAATACAGGCTGTGGCTGTGAAGATCTATGGCTGGCATGACAGACGGCAGAAAGGAGTTTAACATTCCCACTTTAACAGATTAGCCTCGTGCTGCCCAATATATGAAACCGTTACTCGATTTTGTCCCCCTGTTTGCATTTTTTGCCGCCTACAAACTTTATGACATTTATACAGCGGCCGGTGTCCTGATTGCCTCTTCGCTGCTGGTTTATGGCGGCATCTGGCTGGCTGCCCGCCGCCTGGAAAAGAGCCAGTGGTTCACACTGATTGCAACGGTTGCCTTCAGTTCCATTACCTTGATGCTGCATGATGAAGTCTGGCTGAAATGGAAAGCTCCGGTTATCAACTGGGTTTTCGCGCTGGTTTTCCTGGGCAGCCAGTTTATCGGGCAGAAGCCACTGGCCCGGAAAATGCTGGAGCAGGCGCTGGAAATGCCGGATGCCATCTGGAAACGCCTTAACCTGGCATGGGTGGCTTTTTTTCTGGTCATGGGCGCGGCCAATGCCTGGTTTGCATTTTTCATTCCGAAATACTGGGTGGATTTCAAGGTCTGGGGCAGCCTGGGCTGCACGCTGGTCTTCATGATTGCCCAGTTGTCGGTGTTATCCCGTTACGTCAAAAACGAAGAGAAGTCCTGATATGTGGTATGCCATCATGGCCGAAGATGTTCCCGGCAGCCTGACCCAACGCCTGGCCACCCGCCCCGCCCATCTGGATCGCCTGAAAGCCTTGCAGGCTGAAGGCCGGTTGTTTGTCGCCGGCCCCCATCCCGCCATCGACAGCCCCGACCCCGGTGAGGCCGGCTTCAGCGGCAGCCTGATCATTGCCGAATTTGACAGCCTGGAAGCCGCGACGGCCTGGGCGGATGCCGACCCCTATCGTGCAGCCGGGGTTTACGCCCGTGTCACGGTCAAGCCGTTCCGCAAGGCGCTGCCATGAGCCGGGGGTGGTTGTGCGGAGCAGCCATGCTGCTGTCCGGGATTTTGCACGCCAATCCGGCGGCTACTACGCCCGAGTCCGGTGCCCCTGCGCCTGAAGCCGGTTCGGGATCCCCGGCACCGGTCATTGCAAAACCGGCCGCATCGCCTGCCACCCTGCCCGCCACCGCCAAGCCGGTTCCCTCGCCAAAACCGGTAGCGCCCGTTGCCAAGCCTGCCCAGGAGAAGGTTAAACCGGCGGCTGATACCGCTGTGACACCAAAGCCTGCCCCGCAAACTGTTGTCGCCACCCCCCCGTTGGCGACAAACCCGGCAAAGCCGATGGCCGTTCCACCCATCCTCAGCCAGGGCAATATTGTGCTGCAAGCTGAGCTTGACCCGGTAGAGCGGGCGCGGCAAAGCCTGCTGGCCAACGCCGAAAAACTCAATGTCGCCAATCAAGCCTTGTTGAGCCGCAACCAGAGCCTGCTGATGCAAAATGAAAATCTGGCCCTGCAATTAAAAGTGCTGCAAAACGATCAGAGCTCGGAAGGCATTCGCAACGGTGCGCTGGCTGCCTTGGGGGGAGTCATTCTGGGATGGCTGCTGTCCGGTATCCGGAGGCCGCGAAACGACTCATGGTAATCATTCCGGCCGATCTTGAATGGCGCGACGGGCTACCTTGGTCGCGTCAGTTTGAGGACATCTATTTCTCGGTGGATAACGGGCTGGCGGAAAAACGTCATGTTTTTCTGGAGGGCAACTGCCTGCCGCAACGCTTCGCCTCCATGAGCCCCGGCCGGCACTTCACCATTGCAGAAACAGGTTTCGGCACCGGGCTGAACTTCCTCGCCGCTTGGCAACTGTGGGAGCAAACCCGAGTCGACGATGCCTGGCTGCATTTTGTGTCGGTGGAAATGCATCCACTAAAGGCAAGTGACCTTCAGCAAGCGCTGGCGCTGTGGCCGGAGTTGGCTGCACAGGCCAGTCAACTGCTGGAACAATATCCCTACCTGACACCCGGCTGGCATCGGCTGTTGTTTCCGGCAGCCCGTGTCAGCCTGACACTGCTGCTGGGTGAAGCGTCGCTGATGTTGCCGGATCTGAACGCTGATGTTGACGCCTGGTTTCTGGACGGTTTCTCCCCGGACCGCAATCCCGAACTTTGGCAACTGGACATTCTCGGCCACACCGCCAGGCTGGGCCGACCGGGCACCACAGCGGCCACCTACACCTGTGCCGGAGCCGTTAAGCGGGCGCTGGAGTCGCAGGGCTTCCGGGTAGAACGGGTCAAGGGTTTCGGCCGCAAACGTGAAATGATTATCGCCGAACAACAGCTGGCCGGTCCCTGCTCCGCCAACAGCCTGGACCGCCCCCGCCTGCACACCGCAGGCAAACGGCTGCTGGTTGTCGGAGCAGGCATTGCCGGCATCAGCAGCGCCCGCGCCTTTGCCCGTCGCGGCTGGCAAGTCACGCTGGCGGAAAAAGAGGACGGTCCGGGCGCGGGCGCATCCGGCAACCCGGCCGCCATCATCTACCCGAAAATCGCACCGCCGCATCTTTCCGCCTGGCACTTCCAGCAGCAAGGCTACCTCTGGTTACGGCAGCAGGTAAAACATTTGCCGGATATCTGGCGGGAAACCGGCCTGCTCTTGCTGCTGGCGGGCAATCAGCTTCGCGAAGGTGACAAGTTGCCGGGACATCCCTGGCATCCCGAATTGGTGCAGCGGCTCGACGCCAAGGACGCGTCGGCGCTGGCCGGAGTCACGCTGACCTCGGACTGCCTGCATTTTCCACAAGCGGGTTTCCTGCACCCGGATGCCCTGTACCGTGCCTGGCTGGATGACCCGCGCATCGATTGTCGCTGGCAAACCCGGATTGACGATTTACAGGCCGTGGAGAACCACTGGCTGGGTACAACCTCCGCCGGAGAGACACTGGCATTCGATGCCGTCATTTTGGCCAATGCCCTGGATGCCCGCAACGTTATTCCCAACCTGCCGGTATACCCGGTTCGCGGCCAGATCAGCCTGTTTCCCGGTACGCCCGGTTTGTCTGGCCTGAAAAAAGTGCTGTGTTATGGCGGCTATGTAACCCCGGCCTTTGACGGCGGGCACTGTATGGGCGCTTCCTTCGTGCCGCACGAAACCGACACTGATATCCGCGAGGAAGACCATCTCCACAACCGGCATTTACTGAAGACTTTTGTCCCGGCGCTGGCCCCCGCCCTGCCTCCGGCGGCGGCATGGCAGGGACGCGCCTCGCTGCGGGCGCAGAGCCAGGACTACCAGCCGCTGGTTGGACGCGCCGGAAACCGGCCCGGCCTGTATCTGAACATCGGTCACGGCTCCAAGGGATTCTGTTTTGCCCCGCTGGCGGCGGAAATCCTGGCCGCCGAACTGAACGGTGAACCGTTTCCGGTGCCGGACAGGGTCCTGAAAAGCCTGCATCCCGGCCGGTTTGCCCGCCGGGAAGCCCGGCGCCAAGGCACAGCCTTGGCGCCATCCTGATTTTTCACATTATTGTTGAGTGAGGCGCCATGATCGCCATCCGTGAAGCCTGGAACGCCGGCTTATTAAGTCGTCCACATTGGTTGCCAAACATTATTTCCGGACTGGTGGTGGGCGTGGTCGCCCTGCCGCTGGCCATGGCCTTCGCCATAGCTTCGGGAGCCAAACCCGAACAGGGCATCTATACCGCCATTATTGCGGGGCTTCTAACCTCACTGCTGGGCGGCAGCAGGGTGCAGATTTCCGGGCCTACCGGGGCTTTCATCGTCATCCTGGCCGGCATCACCGGCAAATACGGTATGGAAGGCTTGCAGATTGCCACCTTGATGGCCGGGGTCATGCTGCTGTTGCTGGGTCTGGCGCGCATGGGCAGCATCATCAAGTTCATTCCCAACCCGGTTATTGTCGGTTTTACGGCGGGCATTGCGGTGATTATCTGGGTAGGGCAATGGAAAGATTTTTTCGGCCTGCCGTCTACCGGCGGCGGGCATTTTCATGAAAAAGTCTGGCATTTGCTGCAGGTCTTGCCGCAGCTCCACCCAGCCACCACGGCGCTGGCGCTGGGCAGTCTGGCCATTGTCGTACTGACCCCGCGCATTCCCGTCATAAACAAGATCCCCGGCCCCATGCTGGCGCTGCTGGCAGCCACGGTCTTTCAGGCCGTGTTCGCTTTTCAGGGCGTCGCCACCATTGGCACGGCCTTCGGCGGCATCCCCCTGGGCCTGCCTGAATTCCACCTGCCTGGCATCACCCTGTCCCGTATTGTCGAGCTGATCGGCCCGGCGTTTACCATCGCCATGCTGGGCGCCATTGAATCGCTGTTGTCCGCCGTGGTGGCTGACGGCATGACCGGATCGCGCCACGACAGTAATCAGGAACTGGTGGGTCAGGGCATTGCGAATATTGCCGCCCCTTTGTTTGGCGGATTTGCCGCCACCGGCGCCATTGCCCGTACAGCCACCAACATCCGCAATGGTGGCACCAGCCCCTTGTCCGGCGTCATTCATTGCCTGACGCTGCTGCTGATCATCCTGTTCCTGGCTCCGCTGGCCGTACATATTCCCTTGTGTGTGCTCTCGGCCATCCTGTTTTTTGTGGCCTGGAACATGAGCGAGATGAAGCACTTCATCAACATGGTCAAACGTGCACCCCGGGCCGATGTCGTGATTCTGCTGATGACATTCCTGCTGACCGTTTTCACCGATCTGGTGGTGGCCGTCAATATCGGCGTCATTCTCGCCACCCTGCTTTTCCTGCGGCGCATGTCCACGGCGGTTGAGGTGCAACAACAATCCTCTGCCGATCTGGAGTTTGAACTGAACGGCCGCAAGCTGCCGGAAGGCGTACTGGTCTACACCATTGAAGGCCCGTTCTTTTTCGGGGCGGTGGAAAATTTCGAGCGGGCGCTGGCGAATACCCGCACCGACCCCAAACGGTTGGTCATCCGCCTGAAACGGGTGCCGTTCATGGATATCACTGGCATCCAGACGCTGGAGGAAGTGCTGCAAAAGTTCGTAAACCGCGGCGTTGAGGTGATCCTGTGCGAGGCCAACTGGAGCGTGAAGAAGAAGTTGCTGAAGGCGGGAACCATCCACAAGCTGGGGCGGCAAAACTATTACGATGACTTCACGATGGCGATTGAACACAAACGCCTGCAGACTGTCTCGACCTGAACCAAGCCGTCATTTGCCGGAGTCCTTGCTCCGGCAAATGACGGTCACTCAGTCCAGCCCCTGCTCCCTCAGCATGGCTAACAACTGTTCCTCACTCCAGACCGCCACCCCCAACCGGTTGGCATCTTCCAGTTTGGAGCCTGCGGCTTCCCCGGCCACCACTACGCTGGTTTTTTTTGAGACGCTGCCGCTGACCTTGGCGCCCAGTTTCTGCAGGCGGACCTTGGCCTCATCGCGGCTGAAGACTGTCAGGGCGCCGGTCAATACCCAGGTCTGACCGGCCAGCGGTTGCACATGATGACGCTCCACAGGCTTCCAGATTACACCGGCGTCCCGGAAGGCCTGGATCAATTCCCGGTGCTCCGGCTGGCTGAAATAACCCACAATCCATGCAGCCGAGACCTCACCGACATCCGGCACCTGTTTCAGCACTTCGACATCCGCCTGCATGAGGGCGTCGATATCACCGAAATACTCGGCCAGCGACAGCGCGGTGCTTTCACCCACGCCACGGATGCCCAGACTGAACAGGAAGCGCGGCAAGGTGGTTTCCCGGCTCTTGGCAATGGCAAGGACTATATTGGCCGCCAGCTTCTCACCCATGCCTTCCAGACCAGCCTCCAGCAGGGCCGATTCCGTCAGCCGATAGAGGTCGGCGCTGTTGCGCACCAGCCCCGCATCCAGCAATTGCACCAGCCAGCGCTCACCCAGCCCGTCGATGTCCATGGCCTTGCGCGACACGAAATGCGCCAGACGCCGTTGCACCTGCGCTTCGCAGGTATAATCGCCCGAGCAGCGCGCCACCACACCGCCTTCCTCCTGAACAATCGCAGAACCGCATACCGGGCACTGACAGGGCATCTCAACCGGCATCGCCCCGGGCAGGCTGGAAACAACCCGGTCCACCTTGGGAATCACATCCCCGGCCCGCATCACCTCGACTGTATCGCCTACGTGCAGCCCCAGCCGCCGGATCTCATCCAGATTATGCAGCGTCACATTACTGACCGTGACCCCGCCCACCAACACCGGACGCAGCCGCGCCACCGGCGTCAGCGCCCCGGTGCGGCCCACCTGGAAATCCACGGCCTCCACCGTCGTCACTGCCCGTTGCGCCGGGAATTTCCAGGCGACGGCCCAGCGTGGCTCGCGGCTGACAAAACCCAGTTGCTGCTGCTTCTGCAAGGAATTGACCTTGATGACCACCCCGTCAATGTCAAACGGGAGCTGCTCGCGCCGTTGACCAATGTCCTCGTAAAATTGCTCGACAAAGGCCAGCCCCGACCCCATCCTGATTTCATCACTCAGAGTGAAGCCGCCGCTCTTCAACCATTGCAAAACCTCAAACTGGGTCTGAGGTAAATTCACGCCTTCGGCCCGCACCACGGAGTACGCATAAAACGCCAGGGGGCGGCGCGCGGCAATGGCCGGATCCAGTTGCCTGACGCTGCCGGCCGCCGCATTGCGTGGATTGGCGAACACCTTCTCGCCCTTCGCCGCCGCTTCGGCATTCAGCCGCAGGAAACCGGCGCGAGGCATTAACACCTCTCCCCGCACCTCCAGCAATGCCGGCGGTTCGGTAAAATCCAGAACCTGCGGTAAATTGCGGATGGTGCGCAGGTTATGGCTGATATCTTCACCGGTGGTTCCGTCACCACGGGTAGCACCGTAAATAAAACGTCCTTGTTCATAAATCAGGCTGATCGCCAGACCATCCAGCTTCAATTCCGCACAATATTCAATATCACGGCTGTCGGGCGGCAGGCGGTCGCGAATACGACGCTCAAAATCGTGCAGTTCTTCCGCTGAAAAGACATTGCCCAGCGACAGCATCGGCACCACATGCGGCACGGAAACAAAAGCGGGTATCGGTTCTCCGCCCACGCGTCGGGTCGGTGAATCAGCCGCGCTTAATTCCGGGTGGGCGGTTTCCAGCATTTGCAGTTCGCGGAATAAGCGGTCGTAGCCATCATCACTGATTTCCGGATCATCCAGAACATAATAACGGTGATTGTGATAACGGAGTTGCTGACGAAGTTCGCGTGCTTTCTGAACAATTTCGGGACTGGCGGCCATGTCACCGGATTCCTGCTGGTTTATGGCTGCTAAAAATAGCGGGAAAATGACGATGGGTGAAGACTGAATGCAAGACTCGCGATAATTTGTGACGCCCGGATAAAAGGAAAGGGGATGTCAGACATCCCCTTTTCATTCCCTGCCCGCTGCGGATAATTAAACCGCGACGGCAACGCCCGACATCAACTGGCGGCGGGTGTATTCCAGCACATCTTCACGATAGTGCTCCACCAATTGCCGGTTCAGCGGGTTCTGGCTCTGGTCGAGCACTTCACCGTGCAGTTCTGCGGCAATGCGACGGGCAGTGTCAACCATCATGTCGTAGGCCAGCGCCGGTTGCGGGCTGGGCAAGGCCATGAACAAGGTCAGGCCGGGGATGAATTCACCGGTCATCGCTTCCAGGTCAAAGGCACCGACATCATCAGCGCGCGCCATGCTGAACAGCACATCACCATGACCGTTCGGATGCTCATGACGGTGGAACATCGACATTTCACCGAAACGCAGGCCGAAGGACAAGGCACACTTCAGCAGACGCTCACCGTCAAACGGGACATGGCTGGGCATGACATAGACGATCACATAGTCAGAGGCTTCCACCACCCGGCTTTGCGATTGCGACAGAGCCAGCGGGTCGACAAAATCGTCCTCGGCGCCAATGATCGTGTCTTCCGCGAACGCTTTCTTGCGGAGTTCCAGCGAGATTACGTTGGTGGCGGTTTCAGGCTCGTTCTTGGCCGGAACCACAAAACGGACGGTGTCCATTTCGTCATTGGCCGGCAATGCATCAACCGCCGACAGCTGCGGAGCCGCATCCACAACGGCCGCAACCTTCAGGGAAACGCCGCGACGGGCAAGATCACGGCGCTCGGCACGTGACACCACACGAATTCCATCCATGGTCGCTTCGGCGTTATCCGCCAGGCCGGCATCCGTACCGGTCCCGGAATTCCGGAAATAATCCCACACCGTTTTTGCCAGTACCAGCAGGGCGACTGCCACAGCGCCCCAAATCCAGTTTTCCATAGATAGAAACCTCATGCAGCTGCCAATGCTGCGGCTTGTTCTACATCCACTGCCACCAAACGCGAAACCCCTGGCTCGTGCATGGTGACTCCCATCAACTGTTGTGCCATCGCCATGGCTATTTTGTTATGCGTGATGTAAATAAACTGTACCTTCTGTGCCATTTCTTCTACCAGACGACAAAATCGACCCACATTGGCGTCGTCCAGCGGAGCATCCACTTCGTCCAGCAGGCAAAAAGGTGCGGGATTCAATTGGAAGATAGCAAAAACCAATGATAATGCTGTGAGCGCTTTCTCACCACCAGATAATAGATGAATTGTTGAATTTTTTTTACCCGGCGGACGGGCCATAATTGTAACTCCACTGTTAAGCGAGTCTTCTCCAACCAGGCTGAGTGTCGCCTCCCCGCCACCAAACACCTTGGGGAACAGATGCTGCAAACCGGCGTTGACCTGATTATAGGTATCCATGAACAGCGTCCGGGTTTCACGGTCAATATGCTTGATGGCATTTTCAAGTTTTTCCACCGCCTCTTCCAGATCCGCCGACTGGGCATCCAGATAGGCCTTGCGCTCCGCTTGCTGCTGATATTCTTCAATGGCAGCCAGATTAATGGCCCCTAAACGGCTGATCCGGACCGCGAGTTGTTCCAGACGGCTTTGCCAAAGCGTTTCATCAATATCCGGGGGTAAACCGGCCAGAATATCTTCCATCGCCACGCCCAGCTCCCGGACTTGCTCCTGTAAATACTCCTGGCGGGAGGCAATATTCTGCCAATGCAGGCGCCGGGATTCGAGTTGCTGACGCAATGGCTCGATACTGGCAAAAAGCCGGTGACGGTATTGCTCCATTTCCCGATACAGCCGCCCTGCTTCCTGCAAGGCCGACTCAGCATGCAGAACCCGCTCTTCGGCTTCGACTTTGCGGATATTCAGTTCTTCCTGCTGCATCATCAGTTCCGCCATCGGTTCGTGCTGGCCGGACTGCTCCGACTCCAGTTCCCTGACCTGCTGGCGAAGCTGCAGCAAATGCTGATCACTGCGTTGCAGGTTCTGGCGCAGCGCCCGCTCACGGGTCTGGCAGCCCTGCAACTCCAGCGCCAGGCGATGGCTCGCGGCGCGCTCCTCCTGCAGCCGCTGCCGCAATTGCAGCGCCTGTTCACGCAAGGCCTCACGCCGTGACAGTATGTCCTCCTCTTGAGCCTGGGACGCCTGCCAGACCTCAAGGTCATCCTGATGCCGGAGCCGGGCTTCGGCCAAGGCTTCGGCATCCTGCGCGTAATGCTCATCCAGGTCGGCCATTTCCTCGCGCACCCGTTGGGCCTGAAGCTGGGTCTGGGTCAGTTGCGCCTGCAGTTTCGCCAGCCGGGTCTGCTGCGCGCCGCGTTCCTGCAACTGACGGGAGAGCTGCTTCTGCAGTTGCCCGCGCAAAGTTTCATCCTGCTGCAATGCTTCGGCATTGCTGTGCTGTTCGCGCTGGGTTTCATCAACCTCACCCGCCAGCTCCAGCAGGCGGGCTTGCAGGGTCTCGATCACCTGTTGCCGCGCCAGCACGCTTTCTTCCGTCTTCGACGCGAAGACCCGTAACCAATGGCGGCCCAACCAATAACCTTCGGGCGTCACCAGACTTTCACCCGGCAAGAGTTCGTGCCGCTGTTGCAGCGCCTCCGTTAGGCCTGTGCAAAGACGCACCTTGGCCAGCCAGTCCGCGCCCACCGGTTCGATCATCAGACCAGCCAGGCTGCCGGGTGAGAACGGCTCCAACGGGGAGGACTCCACCAGCATCACATGCGGCGCCCCCTCCAGCGCATATTGTCCCAGATCGTCCACCATCAGCGCCGACAAGGCGTCGCCCAGCACCCCTTCCACCAGGCTCTCATGGCCGGGGGTCACCCGCACCACCTCGGCCAGCCGCGGCGCATCCCGCATGCCCTGACGGTCCAGCCAGGCATTCAGCTCCCGGTTGTCACGGCCCAAGGCGGCCTGTTGCAGCGCATTCAACGCCGAGAGCCTGCCTTGCAACTGCTGCTGCTCAGTCTTGAACACATGCAGTTGCCGGGCCAGTTCCTGCTGGCGGCGGCTGCCGGCCGTAATGCGGTCACCCAATTGCTCCAGTTGCAGTTGCGTTTCCTGCAGCAACTGATCCAGCATGGCCAGCTCTTCCTGTTGCGCGGATACATCGTGCAGCAGTTCATCGGTCGCATACTGTCCCAGGTCCTGCGTCAGTTTCAAACGCCGTTCCTGCGCACGCATCAAACCCTGCTCCAGCGCCAGAATGCGCCCCTGCCCCACCTGTACACGTGAACCGGCGGAGGACACCTCACGCTGGCAAGTCTCCAGCCGGGATTGCAATTGCTGCAAGGCCGACTCCCCGCTTTCCACCCGGAACAAGGCCTCTTCGTGGCGGGCCTGGCTTTCTTCCAGCGCCGGCTGCAAGGTCTCAAGCTCCATCAGAAGGTTTTCCAGCTCCATCTCATCCTGGGTGCGTTCATCGCCGGTTTGCAGGCAGCGCTGTTGCAGGTTGGCAATCTGCTGACCCAGTTGTTCGCGCCGCAAAGTCTGGTGACGTATCTGCTGGTCTACCGAGCCCACTGCGTTGCGGACAGCATGCAGTTGATTCTGGGACTCCAGTACGGCCTGATGACCAAGCTCCTCGCTCTCACGGGCGGCAGTCAGTGACTCTTCCAGACCCTGCTGCTGCTGCAGCGCCGAAGCCAGGGCTTCGGCCTGGGACTGGATTTCCTGCTCCAGGACCAATTGCTCGCCATGCATGTGCTGCCAGCGCCAGGCAAAAAGCTGTGCCTTGGTTTCGCGCTCCTCTGCCTTGAAACGCCGGAACTTCTCAGCCGCATCGGCTTGCTTCTGCAAATGTGCCAGTTGGCGGGATAATTCGTCGCGAATATCGTTGAGGCGGGACAGGTTATCGCGGGTATTGGCGAGACGGGTTTCGGTTTCCTTGCGGCGTTCCTTGTAACGGGAGATTCCGGCCGCCTCTTCAATATAATGACGCAACTCTTCCGGGCGCGCTTCAATCAGGCGGGAAATCATGCCCTGTTCAATAATGGCGTAGGAGCGCGGCCCCAAGCCAGTGCCCAGGAAAATATCGGTAATATCCTTGCGGCGGCAGCGGCTTCCGTTCAAATAATAATCGGATTTACCCTCACGGCTTACCTGACGGCGAACGGCGATTTCAGCGTAACGTCCATATTCCCCGGCCAGGGTGCCGTCCTGATTGTCGAAAATCAGCTCAATACTGGCCTGGCCGACCGGTTTGCGGGTGGTGGATCCATTAAAAATGACATCCGCCATCGACTCGCCCCGCAAATACCGGGCGGACGACTCGCCCATGACCCAGCGCACGGCATCAATGACATTGGATTTTCCGCAACCGTTGGGGCCGACAATGGCCGTCAGATTACTGGGGAAAGGGACCGTGGTCGGATCGACAAATGACTTGAAGCCCGCCAGTTTTATACTTTTTAGGCGCATGACCACGGAAATCCGGAGGGTGAGGCATGAAATTATACAGTAAAGCGGATTAGCGCCGGGAACGTTGCGCCCAGGCCAGCTCAATCTGCTTCATGCGCGCCAGGGAATCCAGAACCAGGCTGCGCAGATGCAGGCAGAAATCCCCCACCAGATCGGCGGCCTGCTCACCCTTGCGCAACAACACCGCCTCCAGCACGCCCTTGAAGAAATTATAGGCCTCTTGCAATTCACGCTTGTTGGTATGCAGGGCCAGATAATATCCACGCTGCAACGCCGGTTGTAAATCTTCCAGTATCTCTTCTATATAAGGATTCATGCTGAAACGGTAGCTCATGCGGAAAAAGGCAAATGAGCTTTCATAAAACCCTTCAATGTCACCGTCACGCACCAGCTGCTGCATTTTCTCCAGCAAAGCCGTGAAGCTCTCGGCATCCGACTGACGCCAGTTGTCAGCGGCGCGCCGCACCATGACGGATAACAGCAAGGTTACGATTTCAAACAGGCTTTTGATTTGCTGGGCGGACATTTCCGCCACCACCGCGCCGCGTCGGGGATAGATTTCAATCAGGTGCCGGCGTTCCAGGATCAGCAACGCTTCGCGCACCGAACCCCGGCTCACATTCAGCTCGCTGGCAATCCGCAACTCCTGGATGCGCTCTCCCTCCACCAGATCACCGGTAATGATCTGCCGCCCCACATGACGGGCGATTTGCTCGGCCAGACTCTCAGCAGCCTTGAATGTCGCGTCGTTCCCTTGTTCCAGCATGGTCGCCTCAACCTGTAAATCCAGTACGTTGGCAATTCTACCCTTTTGACTCATTGTCGTACAATCGGACTTTGAGCTTTTAACGGTTCCGACACGGGTTAAATCACGTTCAGCACCACACGGCTGGCAACCGCCTCCACTTCTCCGGTCACAGCCTCCGGCTCCAGCACAAAAACCCGGCTGTCCGTCACCTGCCCTTGTTCAATCAGTATCTGCCGCAGCGCACGGCTGCGGTCCAGGGCCAATTCCCGCAAATCACCGTCGGCAACCTCCTCTTTCTCCAGCAAGGCGGTCCTGAGGGAGGTCCGCCAGGCGGACTCGGCTTGCGGCTGCTCTACCGCGCCCGCCGGACGCATCGCCAGCGCCTTGAGTTGCTTCAAGGCTTCAGAGCTGAACTTCTCCAGATACAGGCTTTCCAGCGCCTTGATTTCCGTCCCCACCGCCGCCTTGCGCGCCTGAACCGCCTCATCCAGACGACGGACCTGCAATACCGACCTGTCCAGCGCCGGGTCAAAGGTGCCGCGCAACTCACTTTTGAGTTCGGGTCGTTTCTGCAACGCCTCGGCCAGCTTCAACAGCTTGTCGCGGGTTGGCTTGGAAACTTCCGCAGAACCGGGGGCAAACGCCAGGCTGTCCATGTCATCACCGCCACCAACCAGCCCGGCAATGAACCGGAACGGGGCGGTCGCCACCTTGGTGACGACATTGACAAACGCTTGCCAGACTATCGGCCCGACCTTGAATTGCGGGTCATCCAGACTGCCGCTGATGGGCAGGTCAAGATCAATGACGCCGTTGCTGTCCTTGAGCAAGGCCAGCGCCAGCCGCAGCGGCAAATTCACCGCGTCCGGACTTTCCACTTTCTCCCCCAGCGTCAACTGGTGCAGAACCACCTTGTTGGCGGCCTGCAAACGGCGGTCTTCGATCCGGTATCCCAGATCCAGCGACAATTTGCCTTTATCAATGCGATATCCGGCAAACTTGGCTGAATAGGGGGTGAGCGTGGTCAGCTCCAGATTATCAAAGCGGAGTTTCATGTCCGTATTGGCATCAGGGGCCAAGGGATTGATCTGGCCACGGATGTCGGCCTTGCCGTACTGGTCGACGCGCCCCTTCAAGGCGATATCGGCGACAGAGCCAGGACGCGTACTGATATGCCGAATATCGCCATTAAGCGATTCAATACCCGTAGCGAACTGCGGCTTCAGACTGAAGTCAGCAAAGAGCATGGAGCCGTTACTGACTGCCACGCGCTGCACTTCAACCGGTATATCCACTGTTCCGGAGCCCGGCTTCGTTTTTGACGGCGCAGCTTTCACGGAAGCCGTCGAACTGTCGCTGCGGAGAATCTGGCTGAAGTTGATGGTCTTATCGGGCAGGATCACCAGCCGGGTAAACGGCGAATCCGCCACAACTTCCCGCACCTTGAATTTCATGGGTGTCAGGCTGACATCCATCCCCTTGAGCTGCAGTCGCTTCCAGGCCAGAAAACGTTCCTGCAGGAACAAGTCGTTGGCCGCAAAATCAACAACGCCAACCTGCCCCTGGTAATCAGCCGACAGCTCTTTTTCCTGACGGAGCCGCAACCGTCCATCCATTTCCACCCGCCCGCTCACCAGTTGAAAACGGGCAAGGTCAGCCAGATACGGAGCCATGGGTGGCAACTCAAACCCGGTCAGCTGCACCCGGCTGTCCAGACGGAACGGTTGTTCATCCAGGCTGCCGGACATCGCCAGCCGGGACGCCTTGCCGATCTCAACCTCCCCTTCAAACCGGTGGGGTTTCTTCAGATCCAGTTCCGGATGGATGACAAGCCGGCGTATATATAAAGGAAGCTCCACCTTTTTTTTCGGTAACCGGTCTTCAATGGCTACCGTAAAATCATTCAGACCCAGCTCGCCCAGAGTCAGCTGCCACGGCTTGGACGGCAGGGGATCGGCGGCGGCGGCCGGCAACAAGCGGCGGTTCAAACGCTCCAGATACTGTTGCCAGTTGGAGTCCATAGCCGAAAGACGGATCAGGCGCGTTTTCCCCCGGCCAAAACTCAGCCGACCGGTTTCAAGGCGTTGTTGTTCCGGATAAAGCGTCAAGCCCTGCACCGCCATTTCCGGCAAATCGAGAATGACATCGGCGCCGTCATGCCACTGCATGGCCGTCAGCTCCGCCTTCCCCAAACCGGCCTTATCCGCAGCAGGGCTCCAGACCATGTCCTCCAGCCGCAATGAACGGAATGCCGCTACAGGCCCCGCCCCGTCTCCCAACTCCAGGTTTTCCAGCTTGAAAACCGGCAATGTTGCGCTTTGCTCAGGCCATTGCAAGCCGGCTCCCTGAAGTTCGATACGCCCCACCGCCAGTTGCAGGGGGTTGGCGGTGCGGGTCGTTGCCTTGAGGCCGCTGACGGCCAGCATGCCTTGATCCACCACAACACGCGGTGTTTCCGTCTCCAGGGACAAGGTATAATGCCCGGAAAAATCGAGGACCCCGCCGTTGACCGCCACCGGCAATAAATCCTGTGCGTACTCTGCCAGTGTTGCTGCCTGCCAGTGGCTCAGCGAGAGCTTGCCGGTGGAGCGAAGCGGATTGAGATTTACCGCACCTTCCCACGCCAAAAGCTCACCCTTCCCGGTTTCAGCCGCAAACACATACTTTCCCTGACCATCCCGATGCGAACTCAGGTTGACCAGCCGCAAGGTCAGCGGCTCCAGGGTGGTGGCGAAGGGAACCGGCCGGCTGTCATCCTGAAAATCAACCCGGCCTTGGCGGATGTCCAGCACCCCCAACTGCCAGGGGGTCTCAGACTTATCGGCCGGGTCATCCGGTGGAACCAGTTGCATCAAGTTGAGCTTGCCCGCCGCATCAATCCGGGCATGCAGCCGGGGTTGCAGGATATCGAAGTCATCCACTTCAATACGCCGCTGCCACAACGAGGCCACCGCATCCAGATTGAGATAGAGACTGCGGACGGACACCAGCACTTGGCCCTGAGGTTCCCGAACCGACACGTCATCCAGCCGCACCGCCAGCTGCCAGGGGTTGAACTGCACCTCACCCAGCTTCAGGTCCAGATTCAGGGTGTCATGCACATAATCCCGGGCCAGCTTCTGCACCAGATGCGGAGCAGCCAGAAAACCCAGCACTGTGTACAGAGTAAAGACAGCCAGGACTCCTGACCCCTGTTTTTTGCGACGCGGGGACAAGGCTTTCAAGGGCTTCAACATGATGGATTCGCCAGACAATTCATGAAGTGATATTAACACCGGCCACTTTGGTGCAAAACGAGAAACCATAAGTTTAACAATATTTTACGGCATGTTTTTTGGCTGGCTTACCCGTGGATTCCTGATTATCCAGTATCTTCCGGATAACAGCGCTCCGGAAATCCGTCGCCTTCTCCACCCGTTCTTTTATAAGCTTTTCTGTCGATTCATATATAAAAAAAGCATTTTTCTTATGAAGGTTGGCTTGATATGCTGCGCATCCTCCGACATCCAGCCAGACTTGCCAGGCTCAATCCATGTATCAATACGACGCCTACGACCAGAAAATCGTTGACGAACGCGTAGCCCAGTATCGCGACCAGACCCGCCGCTACCTGGCGGGCCAGCTTACTGACGACGAGTTCCGTCCATTCCGCCTGCAAAACGGGCTGTATATTCAGCGCTTTGCGCCGATGCTGCGCATTGCCGTGCCATACGGCATGCTCTCCAGCCGCCAGTTGCGGTTGTTGGCGCATATTGCCCGTCGTTATGACCGCGGCTATGCCCATGTCAGCACCCGTCAGAACTTCCAGTTCAACTGGCCGCTGCTGGAAGAAGTTCCTGACATCCTGGCCGAACTGGCCGGGGTGCAGATGCATGCCATCCAGACCAGCGGCAACTGTATCCGCAACACCACCACCGATCAATTTGCCGGTGTCGTGGCCGGTGAAATTGCCGACCCCCGCCCCACTTGCGAATTGATCCGGCAATGGTCGACGTTCCACCCCGAGTTTGCCTTTCTGCCCCGGAAGTTCAAGATTGCCGTGAATGCCCAACCGGACATCGACCGTGCGGCAACCGCCGTGCATGACATCGGCGTCTATCTGGTGCGCAATGCCGCCGGCGAGCCGGGTTATCGGATTCTGGTTGGCGGCGGACTGGGGCGCACCCCCATGGTCGGCGCCGTCATTCGCGACTTTCTGCCCCAGCGGGAACTGATTGCCTATCTGGAAGCCGTGCTGCGCGTCTACAACCTGCATGGCCGTCGCGACAACAAATACAAGGCCCGGATCAAGATCCTGGTCAAGGCATTGACGCCTGCCGTGTTTGCCGAAAAAGTGGAAGCCGAATTTGCGCATCTGCAAAACAGCCCGCTGATTGTCCCGGATGAGGAATTCCAGCGCCTGGCAGGTTTCTTCACGGAACCCGCTTATGAAAACCTGCCTGATTTTCCTGCCCCGCTGCAAGCCGGACTGGACAGTAACAAGGCTTTTGCCCTCTGGTTCCAGCACAATACCTGTGCCCACAAAAAAGCCGGCTATCGCATCGTCACCCTGTCACTGAAGCGTACCGGTGTCGCTCCCGGCGATGTGACTGATGCCCAACTTGACACCATTGCCGACCTTGCCGACCGGTTCAGTTTCGGTGAAGTCCGCACCACCCATGAGCAGAATATAGTGCTGGCGGATGTCCGTCAGGATCAATTGCCGGCTCTCTGGGAGCAACTGCGTGAATTGGGTCTGGCCACCGCCAACATCGGTTTCCTGACCAATATCATCTGCTGCCCTGGCGGGGACTTCTGTTCGCTGGCCAATGCCAAATCCATTCCCATTGCCGAACAGATCCAGCGCCGCTTTGAAGACCTCGATACTGTCTACAACATCGGCCTGCTGGATATCAACATTTCCGGCTGCATGAATGCCTGCGGTCACCACCATGTCGGCCACATCGGTATTCTCGGGGTAGACAAGAAAGGGGCTGAATATTATCAGGTGTCCCTGGGCGGTAGCGCCGGGCATGATGCCGCGATCGGCGACATTCTGGGGCCTTCGTTTTTTGCCGAAGACATGGGCGACGTGATTGAGGAAATTCTCAACACCTATCTCGATAACCGTCTGGACAACGAACGTTTCCTGGACACTTACCGCCGTATCGGCATCGCCAAGTTCAAGGAGCGGGTCTATGCCTAAAATCATCAAAGACAGGCAGATTGTTGAAGACCACTTTCAGCTCATTACCGAAGGTGTCTTACCTGCCGCCCCGGTGTATGTGAGTCTGGATTATTACCTGCAAAATCAGGAAACCGTGCTTAGCCACGCCTTCCCCAAAGGCGTGGTCCTCAAGCCCGACCAATCACCGGAGTTGCTGGGCGATACCATTCAACGGCTGGACCTGATCGCTCTTGACTTCCCGGCTTTTGCGGACGGCCGGGGTTATTCACATGCCTGGCTTTTACGAAACAGACTAAGCTTCAAAGGGGAACTCCGCGCGACCGGCGATGTCTTCAAGGACACCCTGTTTTATCTCAGCCGTTGCGGCTTTGACAGTTATGCAGTGCGCGCGGACAAAGACATGGAAGAGGCGCTACAGGGGCTCTCCGACTTTACGGAAAGCTACCAAGCCGGCATCGACCAGCCTTTGCCATTATTCCGGCGTCGGCAGTCCATCTGAACGGCGATATAAAAAAACCGGCAGTGAATGCCGGTTTTTTTTATCTGGGCCTTTGGAAACTCAGGGTTTGGGCAACGGGTTATAGCAAGCCTGCAACTGGATGTCAGAAATTACACCTTGCACCGTTGGAATTTCATCTGTGAATTTGGGCGTAATCTCACGTTTCTCATTCACTTGGACTTTTTCTTTTGAAGGGTCACCCGAATGCGTTTGTGAAAGCCGGTGAAATTTCAGGTAATTAACCCATGTTGCAGAAGCTACTGAGTTTTCCGCCTCATTATCCAGTATGGAAACACTACCTGCATGAACTGCTGAAAAACCGATCTTGACCTTGCCGCCACCGGCGCTGGTCGTCATGCCGATTTGCGTACCATACAGTGCCTCCAAACCAGGAATGCGGGGGATCAGCATCACCGGGCTGAAATAGTTGGACGAAAGCTCTTGAATCAACGCTGCCACAGAACCCAAGCGATACTCCTGCTGGCCTTCGGCATCCTGGTCACTGCCATCGGTCTTCAACGCACTGCAGTCCTGATCCACATCAGAGACGATATTACCGTTCTCAAGCACCGTGAAATCAATTTTCCCGACCACACATCCGTTGGCTCCGCAACCGCTCAGCGGGCGCGTGTCATTGTTACGCAAGGTCATCTTCAAATGCAGCGGGAAAACCGGCTTGGCGTTCTGCCCGGAAGGCAAGGTACTCATGGTTTTCCAGACCACCGGATCGAGGAACGGGTCAAGGGTGCGGAACCTCTGAATCGTCGCGTTGCCTTCATACTGTGTCAAACCGGTGGGTCCCAACCGTTTCCATGACCCGATTTTCTTGGGGTCGACCGGCTCGGAATCAGACAGGCCGAACAGGTTCCGGTAAAACACCGCATGTCCCAAAATAAAACCATGCTCCATGGTTCCGGCTGTAATCTGCACAGTGCCCAGATTCTCCCCGGTTCCCGCTGTGCCCACACGGAATGAAAAATCAGGCTTGATCAAACCGGACATATTGAAGCCGATATTATTGCTGACCGGCGTCAAATCTACCGGGGCGGATTTTAATCGCATATCACTGACGGAGCGCGGAATCGACAGATCAGACGCATCAGTTGGGGAAGTCTGCACTTCATCCAGCCATTCCAGACCAAAGCCCAAGGATTTGCCGTCCCGATCCAGCATTAACAGGAAACCTTCCAGTGCCTTTTGGGAAATCCTGTTAGAGCCCGCCACCACGGTTGAACCACTTTGCCCAACGACGCCGACATCCCGAAGGTTCTGCTTTTCCAGATCAACAAATCCGGAAAACACCTGCGGATTGGCCTCATAAACACCGGCCTGCAACGCCCGAAATCCGGTCATGTAGCGGTCAATTGCAGCCGTTGCGGAAGGTAATGTGACACCGGCTGGCCCGACCTTGGCCAAAACCGGCTGTATCAGGCTGTCAAAATTAGATGTTGAAAACAGCACGGCTGCAAAATCCGTCTCCAAGGCTTCAATTGCTTTTTTCCGTTCATCCGTCAGCGTAATGCGGCCGCTTGCGCCCGGATAAGCATCAGCGGGATCACCCATCGCCTGTAGGAAACGGATGATGTTCAGAACCTGAATTACCTTGTTTTCCTGAGCATTCAGGTCATCAATGGCGTAACCATTATCAACCAGATTACGGGGGGTAATCTGCAGGAATTTGACGGTCTGGTAATTGTTTACACTGACAACCTTGGCAATCTTGACCGAGCCTAGCACAATTTCACGAGTGCCGTTTTTGGCTTTCAGATAAAAAGTTACCACTGAATTATTGGGGCAACTGAACATTCCTGTCGCGGATGTTTCACCCACCACATTTTCACAACGATAATTCAGGCCAGCCACCGGTTCGTCAACAAACTGCCCGGAAACGCAGGTAGCGCCAACGCAGGACGACTTGATTTCGGTGACAGGATCGTCAAGATTGTTGCTGCCGCCGCAAGCGGTTAAAGCCGCAGCCACCGCAGCCAATGCGGTCGACAGATAAAGCCTGCGGAAAAGATCAGCCATGATTC
The DNA here is from genome assembly GCF_030646115.1 of Fluviicoccus sp. GTDB lineage: Bacteria > Pseudomonadota > Gammaproteobacteria > Pseudomonadales > Moraxellaceae > Fluviicoccus. The sequence continues at coordinate 55,808 of NZ_JAUSMX010000023.1, read as the reverse complement.
CAGCCTCATTATTCATATATTTCAACCGAAAACGAACCTTCCCGCTGGTAGCTGAAAGGAAGCCTGCTCTTGATGGAGTCTGAAGGGTTGTGCAAAGTGACATAGGCAACACCGTCACCAACCAGCAAGGTTCCTTCAAGGGATTCAAAACGCAAATCTGTCGAGGGATTCTGGTGTGACCAATAATTCCAAGCGCCCGATATCACACACCCTTTGGCATCGCGAAAAACCACAACGGGTGTATAAAAGCCCGGAATCGCAATAGAATCGGAATGCGTCAACATGAACAAGGCGGAATCAGGCTTGATGTTTTTCAGGCTCAATACCATGTCCGGTTGGCGAGGATCCTCATCCAGTGGGCGATAAACACGAAACACACTACGATGCAAAATAGTTCGAGCCTTCTTCAAGGCGCGAGCAGAAAGACACTGTTCTGACGGGACACCATAAGACGTCAACTCATCCGGCAACAACACCTGATAGTTCGGTGATGGCCTGACGGTGGGAGCCGAGTCTTCCTCTCCGGCAGATGGCTGGGTCCAGACCGGCACACCGTCCTCTGACTCTAGCGGAGTCTTGCCCATGCTGCCATCCGGCAGATAATAAAACCGGTTTTTCCCTTCTGGCTTGTACCCTTTTTGCTCCAACTCCTCACTAAAGGTATATGGCTGGGTTTCAGACAACTTGTCGATGGCTCCGGCTTGCGACTCCCCCCCACTTTGCTTTTCCACTGCCTTCGGCTCAGGCTTCGACGCATCCACTGCCGGCGGACTTACATCCGAAGCTTTGGCTTCCGGTTTGCCATCCTGCGCAGCGGACGACTTGATCACTATCATCCGCCCATTAGCATCCACGGTTGGAAAAAACTTTTCCCCAGCCGTCGCAAATGAGCAAACCGCCGCCATCAAAACACACATTCCACGCATGAATCACCAGCGAGTACGGTAAACAAGACCCATGATATTGACCACTGCCCTGGTTTTGACATCGAGGCCGGCAAAGGGGTTGTAAACCAAGTTATTGACACCTGTATTGTTAAGCAAGCTACTGGAGTTGGCCGGAATATCGTCACGACTGCGAAGATGCATCAGTGTCAGATCCAGATCGGTATCACGATCAAATTTATAACCGATACCGGTGCCGAACATTTGGGCATCATTGATAGGTGCCAGCGCATTACGCTTGTTCAACGGAATAGCGCTCTTGCGGGGTTCATAACCCAAACGGAATTTCAGGCGGTTGGTATGCGAATATTCAATACCGACACCCCAACTCCAAGGGCTGGAGAAACCCAATGGGAAATTCAAGGTTGTGGGTGTGGTGCCGGGCACCAGCAGACGGGCAATCTGCAGCACGGCCAATTGCCGGTCAAACTCGAATTTGAAGGCATCCCATGCACCATAGTCGGTCCAGCCAATATCGAAATTAATTTGCAGGGGAGGAATGACCTTATACTTAATGCCGGTCTGAAAGTGGGCCGGATAAGTCAGGTTCATGGACATCAACCCTTCTTCCTTGGCCGGCATATAAGTGGGCAAACCAAGAATTGCACCAAGAATCTGGCCGGTAATGGAGCTTTGCAAGCCGTTATTGATCAGTTCACGGGCACCCTTTTCGTAGGTGATTTTATATTTGCCCTTCAGTCGCATATTACTGCCGCTCTGATAGACCGCTCCCCAAGCGAAACTGTCATTCGGCTCCCAGAGCACACCCAAGTTATAAGTAGGGGACAATGTTTGCTGCATGCTTACATCCAGCGCCGCCAGCTTTTTGAACGGGCCCAGGCTTTCCTCGGCATTACAGATACCGAACAGCAGCAAATCAGTGACAATATTGGCGTTCCCCTTGAACGGAGCGCAGACATCTTCGTCTAGCAACCGGAAAACACCAATCAGTTCGTTGGGTCCTCTAAAATCCGTATTCAGGGTAATAGCCTGATAGGACATCCCGACTGAAAGCCCTACAGAAAGATCATCCGTCAGCTTGTAGGCCACAGAAGGCGAGAGATAGGTAATCCGTTCCAGCGCAACCTCCTTGCCCATGAAGGTTCCAGGATCATCAGGACTACGATATAGACCGGCAATCATGGGTGCATAGGCAGCCGTGGCGAAAGTGAAACGCGAGCCAGGAGGCTTGTATGCAATGCCAGCAGTAGGAGCGGCAATCGGACCAGGCGGCAACTTCACGAACTTGTCCAGAATGGGTAGATAAAGACCCACCCCCTTCACGGAACTTCTGCCAATCCTAAAGTTGGAGCAGAGTCGTTCGCCATCATTTTCAGCGTCATCACAAACTACAGGGTCATCAGAATAACCAAAGACATTAAAACCTTTGGGAGCAGAGAACTCACTCTCAATAGAGAAGTCTGCCATCAGTAACTGGACATCGAGCTGCAAACCATTGATTTTGGTAAGTCCAGCCGGGTTGAAGTGAATGGCATTCACACCCGGAGGATCGGCCGTAACCGCATTACCCAGTGACAATGACCGGAGATCAACGGAAAGATTCTGAGCCAGCTGCGCCTGAGCCGCACTGCCGGAGAGACAAACCGCCGCTGCCAGCGCACATCTCTTTCCCTTTAAATATGACATTTTCATTCTTTCACCCGGCCATCAAACGCGGTCAGTTAGCCGAAGCCAATCCAAGGAACTCTATCGGCATCGAGAAGCCCAATGTCACGTCAGGGGTGTCTTCGGTAAGACCATAGCCCAGATTCAGGTTGACAATGCGTTTAGGCGACGTACGGAGGGAAAGCGAAAAGTTGACCAATGCCGATACTTGGGTTGCAGACTCAACATACTTGCCATCATTAAACTTGAACCGGGAACCAGAGGTAACGCTTTGCTGGAAAGAGGCACTCATGCTCACATCATAATTCAGCGAATACGCAAAACCCATGGATACACCCAAGGTATCACCTGGGCTAACCCCGACCAAAGCTCGCGAACCGCGCTGCTGATTCAAGCTGCCAATATTATTACTGATAGTGGCGCTTGCAGAACCAAATAGCACAATGGGGTCTGTCACCTTGTTCATACTGACGCCGCCGGAGAAGCTGTAATAGCCCTTGCCAGTGGATAGATCCTGCCCGGCGTTGATTTCAAATGGACTATCGCCGGTGGCCGTGGAAATTGAACCAAACAATGTAGTGGTAGGCAGCCCGTTTTTCAGAGGCACCGGTTGCCACCTGACCCCGAGGGAAAGGTCTCCCAGTCCAACGACTTGCTTGTCCGCCTGGGAATCAATCTTGTAAACCAAGGGCAAACTGGCGGAAAAAGTCAGGTTATCCCGAAAGCCATAGGTGACTTCGAGCGAGTTGGAAAAAGTATGCTGAGCATCTTCCTCAATACGGAAACGGGTCAATCCGGAACCATTGCCATCCAGGGCAATATCAATACGACTGTCGCGGTAATAACTATAGTCGCCGCTATAGTTAGCGCCGAACTTGCCTTGCTTGAGCAGGGAATAAGTTTTTTCAGTAGCCTTGAATACCTGCTCAAGATTCTTGGTTGAACTGGCGTCTTCACTTTTCTGCGTCAAGGCGTCACGGGCCGCATCCGCGCCAGAAGCTGGTGCGGCAGCGGGAGTCACGGCTGCTGGTACAGCTGCCGCAGGCGTCGCAGCCGGGGCTGAAGCATCAGCTGCGGGCTGATCTTCCGCATAGGCCGCCGAGAAACACAAGCCATTCAGCATCATCACGAGATGCGGCGCCTTACCCCAATTTCTCATCATTGTAATTCCTTGGTCTTGTAAGAGTCTAATTCAGCTCAGCCAACTTATTTGCGACGGAAGTAGGTTCGCAACGGGACATTAACCGGCTTGTTGAAATCCGGACTTTCGGTGTCCATATTCAATACACGCTGCATGGTGCCCGCTCTGTCTGCATTCTCAGTCATCTGCTTGTCAAACGTGTACAGAGATGCAAACGTCAACTGGTTGATGGTCTGGTCATCCACATAACGCAGATCGGCTTCCGTTAACTCAAGTGTAGAGCGGGGTTTGAAACCGTTGGGGAAGACAATGAACATGACATTGTTTTCCCAGATTTCAGCAAAACGGTACTCCGGAAAACTGATATTACCCAGTGCCGGATCAGCCACAAAGAAGCGTCCGTCCTGATATTTACGGATAACCACGAAATGCTTGAAATTGGCATAATGAATGGGAACAATGGCCGGATGGTCAAGCTTTTTCAAGTCATCCATGGTCCCCTTGTAGCCACCACTGGGGTGTCCGAGCGCCGTTACCAAACGCTTCATGTCCAGCAGCGAAAATCCACGCCGCTGAACAATCTTGTCATATTCACCAAATTTCAGCAGTCCATCCATTACCTGCTTTTCAGTGAACTTGCGGCCCAAATAGCCATTCAATAATGTAGTCAGTGCCGCCGAGCCGCAGCTATAGTCATATGCTTGATGAACAATATTTCTGTAGCGCTGCTCTTGCAATGTCTCCACGGTCACTGGAGATTCACGCATGTTTTTTGGGCTATCCACCCGGCCATCCACCGTATGCGTGTAGTAAATTGTGGACGCAGGCACATCCGCCACTTCAAAAGCCTCGTTGGCGAACATGTAGATCAGGGCGGAGCCAAGTGTCAGTGTGAACATAAACTGTTTTTCTAGTTTTAGGCACCCGGAGGAGCCATGATGATTATGACCGCAGCCTATAGACTGCCTGATGGCTTACAAGCAATCAACTGGTGAAAAATACCTTCTTTTAAAAGAGTTTTCACGCGCAATTTACGTAAACCCTACGCAAATACGCATGCAACCCCAACAACTGTTCGTTCTTTCAGCTTTTCCCGGAAATACGGACAGACAGGTTGGTCAGCGTGATATTCGTTACGCCCACCGAGCCCATGGTAGTGGTGGTATTCCCGGCAATGATATCGGTCATGGTGAAGCCAAGGCCAGTCATGCTGGGATTGCCGATCACCAGTCCGGTGGGAATTACATTCACAGTGGTGTTGGTTAAATCCAGACCGGTCAGGGCGAAGCTGAACCGGATGTTCCGGTTATTAACAAGCGTATCACTCTTGTCGCGCAGCAGCACCTGACCAAAATCCAGTGTACCGACATTAAATGATGCCAGCGTTATCATGTTGCCACCGGGTTCGTTACCCAGCTGAATATTCAAGGCCGGTGCCCCTGCGGGGCGAATCACATCAACATAGCCCTGCGCCAGATCAATTATTTCAACATTGTTGCCGCCTAACCCGTTTTGCAAACTGATGTTATCCAGCAGGAAACGAATTTTACCAATGCCAGCATCCCAGTTAACTGCCATTTGTATAAAAGGTGCAGCACCGCCAGTGGCATCAATCAGGATATTGAACGTCGGATTGGTGGTGGTGGTGCAGGCTGCACCCGCGCCATTGGTACAACCCTGCATGCCCCAGCCATTGAATGCCACGGTGCCAGCATTGGCATTGCCTGCCACCAAGGTGGCTGGCACCCCGTTAAGATCATGAACTTTGACTGACTGCGACAACCAGTTTACGGAGGTGCTGATGGTGATGCCATCCTGGCCTACGGACTCGGACAGGGCCTCATCAGCAATGGATTCCAGCGCATGGGCCTGAAGGGAAAGCACGCCGACAATAAGGATTCCGGGAATTATGAAGTTGGCCATACACTGATCCGCTGGGTGGCTGTTATTTTTATTGACCTTTGGATGATAAACGATAGGTGGATTTATTTCATCGTTTTTAGTGGCGTTTTTTGTACCCAACAATACAAAACGGCAGCCGAGGCTGCCGTTTTGACCAACAGAGGCAAACCTCTATTGATTAGTGACCGCTGATGATCAGGCTGGCACCGGCCAGGTTCAGACCCAGCATTTGCACGTCGCCCAGATCGGGAGCAGCAGCGCTACCCAATTGAACATTGTTCAAAGTGATGTCTGCACCGCCAAGAGCCGTACCCAATTGACCCAGTGTGATCACCAGACCATTCGGGTTGGTAGCGGCAGAACCGTCACCCACGTTCACACCAGCAACGACATCCAGATTACCACCAACACCGGAACCAGCGTTGTTGATAGCCATGGAAGCGGCGCGGATGCCACCCAAGCCAGGACCGGCAACTGCGTCTTGGTCAAGCAGTTCCAGATTGGAAATCACCAGACCGCCAGTCAGAGTAGCAGTCAGCTTGATCATCACTTCCGGGTTCACAGCAGAAGCAGCGCCACCGAACAGGGTCTGAGCTTCGTTACCCAGTTGGATGGTCATCAGGTTGTTACCGGCACCGCTGGCACCAACCTTCAGGGTCAAGCCATTCATGATGCGAATGGAGTCAGAGTTGCTGGAACCGTTGGTTTCGACGTCCAGAATGTCGCCGTCGCCATTGTGATCCAAACCGGAAACAGTTTCGTCAGCGTTGGCGTTGGAAGCAGCAACGTAAATGTCAGAGGTCTTGATGACCAGCGTCGGGGTTTCGATACCAACTTGCAGCATGGCGGTGTTACCGGCAGCAGCTGAGTTATCACCAATAGCATCGATCTTGACAATGATCGGGGTTTGGTTGTCAGCAAAAATCACAGTGGCGTCAGCAGCAGTGCCGTCACCCATGACGATGGCACCAGCGCGGGACAGACCAAGAGTGTTCAAGCCGTCGTCATCATGGATAACGGTTTGGGTGATGCTGAGGCCCTTGTACACGCCGTCAGCGTTACCGCCGTTGATTGCCAAGTCCAGATCCACGCCGGCATCCAGCAGATTGACACCAAGACCAGTCAACTGGGCACCGGTGCGGGTACCAGGAGCGATGGCGATGGTGATACCGTCTTGGCCAGTTGCAGCAGCCAGGGTTTCGTCATCAGCAACTTCCATGGCGAAAGCGGTGGAGGTCAGAGCAATAGCGGAAACAAGAGCGAGCTTTTGAAAAGCTTTCATTTGGAGTTCTCCTCGAGGGGGTTTAATTCTAATTTTTTGTCACCGTGGAATCGGTAACGTGCTATTAGGCAAACGAAAAGTAACACTACTCCTACCATCGGACAAGCCCCGGAATGCATCTTTTTGCCCCGAGTCCGACAAAAGGTAGAATTTTCGTTACGAATGAGGACTGCATCACAAAACTTGTTGGCTGGCGAAGCTGTTGAAGCCAAGGCTTGCCCTTTCCGTCAGCATATGACTCGGGTTTGGAAGCTGAGTAGCATCCAAGAGCAACCATCAAGCGACCGTTAGCGAGCCCTATCCCGGCGCTGCGCGCCACCCTCCTTCAGGCATTGATAAAGGCGTTTTAACGGCCTGCGGTGACATAGTCATAAAAAAGGCCACGTATAAAGTGGCCTTTTTTATGACTATGTCACCCACTCCGCATCAAAGATGACCGGATATCTGGATCAGCGTAGACGCCAGGTTCAAGCCGACAATATCCACATTGCCAATGGATGTGGCGCCAGCATTGCCAAGCTTCACGCCACCCAACTGCAAGTCCATGCCACCTGCCAGGGTACCCAATTGAATGACCTCGGCTACTAGACCCGCCGGCCCGATGTCTACGCCCACGGAAACATCCAGCGCAGTACTGGCTCCGTTATTCTCAATCGCAATGGTATTTATACGAATACCCCCCCCCGAATTGACATCATTCAGGACAAAGTTGGAACCCGTAATTCCACCCGCCATATTCCCATTGACCAGCAACATGTACCCTTGGTTTTCTGTGCCAAGCTGGGCATTCACAGTTAAAGCCCCCACATTTAGGGTCATACCCTCGGTAATGGCCCCGGACAAGTCAGAAACAACTGCACCTGTACCGTTACTGCGCGCTGCATACAATTTACCTGTCTTGAGGGTAAAAGCCGGCACATCAATATTTATGTTCAACATGGCCTGGTTGCCCGGCAATGCACTGGCATCACCCACAGCATCAACCATTGTCGTGATGACGCTACCCGCCGCCATGGTCAACTCCAGTCGATCCCCCACAATACTCGTACCATGAACTATTGCGCCCGGCGTGCCATCACCGTCATGCAGCAACGTTTGGCCAACACTCAAACCGAGATCGGTGCCCGCCCCTGCGCCGTCAAAATCCGCCAGAATCAGTTTAAAGGTGACACCGTCACGCGCGACTTCACCGGACAGATCGGTATCGGAGAGATTTTCAAGGGCAAAAGCCGGGGAAGCCGTGAGTACACAAGCCATGAGGGCGGTTGCTTTGGCAAAAGGAGTGGGGCCTTTCATGGGCAGATCTCCATGGCATTGTGATTTTTATAGTGTTATTAGTTTGCACATCTTACAGCAAGCTTTTTGCTTTGGCCACAGCACTGATCATCCAGCAGACAGAAGGCCTGGATTCCCTCCCAATTTTCACTTTTGATGCCCCACAAAGCAGAATGCCCCGATAACGGGGCATTCTGCACACTTAAAGCAACAACCGGATTAGTGACCGGCGATCTTGATCAGCGTACCTGCCAGGTTCAGACCGACGATATCCACGTTGCCAATGGCCACGTTATCCACTGCGGAAGTGCTACCGAAGCGCAAACCTGTCAACTGTACATCAGCACCGCCAGCCAACGTACCGAACTGAACCAGATTGACTTGCAGGCCGGTAGGCACTACATCAATACGGGCATCAATGTTAAGGTCGGTGCTGGCACCCAGATCATTCATGACAATGCTGGTGGCGCGAATGGCGGAGCCACCACTGGCCGCACTACCGTTGCCGCCGTTGGCATCACGAAGGGCAAAGTTGGCCAGCGTCAAACCACCGGTCATGAGGGAGGTAAAGCGCATCATTTGGCCGGTAGTGGCTACTTCATTACCCAGTGTCATGGCCAGAGTGGTTGCACCCAAGGTCACAGTGATGTCATCAACAATAGCCGCAGTTTGGTTGGTGACAGCCACGCCGGCCAAGTTACTTTGGGCTGCCGAGATGGAGCCGGTATGAATGATGGTGCCTGTCGGAATAACCACGTTAACCAGCAAGGAGGCCTGGTTACCAGCGGTGCCAGCATCTACATCACCCGTGGCATCGACCACCAGATTGATCGACTGACCAACCGGGGTAGTGATACTGGTAGCGGTATGACCGGCTGCCGACAGTGGGTTACCAATGATGATGGCGCCATCAACAGCGGGATCAGAATCATGGATCACCGTAGAAAACACGATACCGGCGACAGGCGGGGTAATGCTGATGGTGACGCCGTCCTGACCGGAGGTCTGGGACAGGGCCTCATCTTCCAGCGACTCCAGAGCGAAGGCGGAAGAGGATGTGGCAATCAGGGAAGCAAGCAGAAGGCGATTGAAATGAGTCATTGTTCTCTCCAAGGGGTGGCAATATTGGCTTATTCGCGTGGTTTTTAGTACACCCGTCCTTATTCTTTCACACACCTCCCCCCAAAACAATACTTGATGCGCCATTTGCCAATGAGACGGATGAACAATTTCCAGCCACTCCCGTGCAAGACTCTGCCTGCAGCTTTGTGGATTGCGACCACCCGGTAACTTAGCCTTGCGGCCTAACGAATATTCCGATAATTGGCCTGAATATCCATTCATTCCCATGTCAACTTACGAAAAAGAATGCCCCGAATACGGGGCATTCTGTACACCTAAAATAACAACCGGATTAGTGACCGGCGATCTTGATCAGCGTACCTGCCAGGTTCAGACCGACGATATCCACGTTGCCGATAGCCACGTTGTCCACTGCGGAAGTACTACCGAAGCGCAAGCCCGTCATCTGCACATCCGCACCACCAGCCAACGTACCGAACTGCACCAGATTGACTTGCAGGCCGGTAGGCACTACATCAATACGGGCATCAATATTAAGATTGGTGCTGGCGCCGAGATCATTCATGACAATGCTGGTGGCGCGAATGGCAGAACCGCCGCTGGCCGCACTGCCGTTACCGCCGTTGGCGTCGCGCAGGGCGAAGTTGGCCAGCGTCAAACCACCGGTCATGAGGGAGGTAAAGCGCATCATTTGGCCGGTAGTGGCCACTTCATTACCCAGTGTCATGGCCAGAGTGGTTGCACCCAAGGTCACAGTGATGTCATCAACAATAGCCGCAGTTTGGTTGGTGACAGCTACGCCGGCCAAGTTACTTTGGGCTGCCGAGATGGAGCCGGTATGAATAATAGTGCCTGTCGGAATAACCACGTTAACCAGCAAGGAGGCCTGGTTACCAGCGGTGCCAGCGTCTACATCACCCGTGGCATCGACCACCAGATTGATCGACTGACCGACCGGGGTAGTGATACTGGTAGCGGTATGACCGGCTGCCGACAGTGGGTTACCAATGATGATGGCGCCATCAACAACAGGATCAGAATCATGGATCACCGTAGAAAACACGATGCCGGCGACAGGCGGGGTAATGCTGATGGTTACGCCGTCCTGACCAGTGGTCTGGGACAGTGCCTCATCTTCCAGCGACTCCAGAGCAAAGGCGGATGAAGATGCGGCAACAATGGAAGCAAGCATAAGGCGGTTGAAATAAGACATTATTCTCTCCATGGGGTGGAAGTATTGGAATTTTTGCGTGATTTTAGTACACCCGTTCACATTCTTTCATAGTTAGCACGGGTGTGCAAGATTCAACCAGAACATTGACGGCAGGCGTTTTGCTGGAAAATGCTACGGGAGTCGGCCTGAAAACCCTTACGGCGCAAAACAGCTTGTCATTGACAACGCGTTCAGGGAAGATCAACTTCAGCTTCAACCACGGCCCCTCTGCGCGCATGCCCCACCACCCATTCAGCCAGCAATTACCTTCAGACATCCCCCCGGAAACACTGTCAGACAAACCGGGTGACTGGAGCGTTTGGCTGCGATCCGGAACTGCGACCACCCTTGCCACACTACCCCGGCAGGTCATTGTGCAGACCGGTAATGACGGCATCCATCTCTACACGCGCCAGGATGATTACAACTACCGTCATGAACGCATTGACAGCCCACTGCTGCCGCTGCTGAAAGCCACCTTGAATCACTTTCCCTCCCTGCTTCCCCACAGCCCGGACTTCAGTGGCGGCATGATCGGCTGGCTGGCTTACAATGCAACCCAAAATCGGACTCACCCCAAGCAACATGCGCCAGATTTTCCCCTGGCGTGCTTCGGGTTTTATGATGCGTTCATTTCCCTGCAAGCCACCGGCGAAGCCGTCATCACGGCCGCCACCAGTGAACTGCTGTCCACCCTGCATGCAGCCGTCACCACCAGTAAAACCGGACTTGCTCAACCGTTCCAGCTGAACGCCGCCTTCAACGCACTTACCCCGGCCGCAGACTACGCACATAACTTCCAGCGCATTCAGCACTACCTCCATGCCGGTGACTGCTATCAGGTCAATCTGGCGCAGGCCTTCAAGGCCCCTTGCCGGGGCAACAGCCTGAACGCCTTCCTGGCTCTTGATAGCATCAGCCGCCCTCCCCACGCTGCCTATGCCGCCACCCCTTTTGGCGATATCCTTTGCCTGTCACCGGAGCTTTTCCTGCGTTTCGACGGCAACCGCGTAGTCACCCGCCCCATCAAAGGCACCCGCCCCCGCAGCTCCGACCCTGCGGAAGACGCCGCCCTGCTGCAAGAATTGTCCCTGCACCCCAAGGACCGCGCTGAAAACCTGATGATTGTCGACCTGTTGCGCAATGACCTCAGCCAGCATGCCGTTACCGGCTCGGTGCGCGCCGACGAGCTGTTCCGCATTGAGTCCTTCGCCCATGTTCACCACATGATCAGCGAAATCAGCTGTCAGCTTCATCCGGACTCCCACCCGCTGGATTTGCTGTTTGATGCCTTTCCCGGCGGCTCCATTACCGGCGCCCCCAAAAAGAGGGCCATGGAAATCATCGACGAGCTGGAAAACTGCGAACGCTCCATTTATTGCGGAACCATGGGCTGGCTGTCGGCGGACGGGCAGGGGGAATGGAACATCGCCATCCGCACCTTGCTGCGGGTGAAGAACGAAATTTACGCCTGGGCGGGCGGCGGCATTGTAGCGGATTCGGAATGCGAGGCGGAGTATCAGGAATGCTTCAACAAGATTGGACCGTTGCTGAAGGAATTGGAGCGGCGGTTTTTGAAACCGGGTTGAAAACATGTTTCCACCATCATGAACTTTAGTGGTTCAGATGGCGGACACATGTGAATGCGTAACTTTAATCAGGGAATATTGCGCAACGAGCCGCTGCGAATCTGGGCCTTCAGTTCTTCATAGGTCTTGGTCACCGGGAACTGCGGAAATTCGCGAATGACGTTGTCCGGGGCATCAAAAAGAATGCCCTTTTCCGCTTCGCCCAGCATGGCGGTGTCGTTATAGGAATCACCGGCGGCAATAACGCGATACTTCAGGCCATGCAGGGCTTTGACAGCCTCACGCTTCTGGTCCGGCTGGCGCAGCACATAATTGGTGATCATGCCGTTGCTGTCGGTTTCCAGCTTGTGGCAGAAAATGGTGGGGCGGCCCAGTTGCTTCATCAGCGGATCGGCAAACTCATAGAAGGTGTCGGAGAGGATGATCAACTGGAAATGCTCGCGCACCCAGGCGACAAATTCAGCGGCGCCGGGAAGCGGCCCCATGTCGGCGATGACGGCCTGAATGTCGGGCAAGCCCAGCTTGTGCTCGCGCAGGATTTCCAGGCGCTGCTTCATCAGCACATCGTAGTCGGGAATGTCGCGAGTGGTGGCTTCAAGCGCCTTGATGCCCGTCTTCTTCGCAAAATTGATCCAGATTTCCGGCACCAGCACGCCTTCCAGATCCAGACATACGATTTCCATAGCCACCCCGTCAAATATTGTGTTTAAAACCTGGCGCGAACTCTACCGATTTCATCCCGCCGGTGCAATCTCCGACTTTTTTGCTGGTAGAATTATGCCCCTTCGTCCCCATCTTACTGATACCCATTCCCCTCACGAGGATCCGTCATGACCATCACCAAAGAGACTGTCCAGCAATGGGCGGCTGATTTCGACGCCAAAACACCCCAGGAAATCCTGGCGCTGGCACTGGACAACTTTGGCGAAAATGCAGCCATCTCTTTCAGTGGCGCGGATGATGTGGTGCTGGTGGACATGGCGGCCCGTCTGGGCAAGCCGTTCCGGGTTTTTTCGCTGGATACCGGCCGCCTGCACGGTGAAACCTACCGCCTGCTGGACAAGGTGCGTGATAAATACAAGGTCAGCATAGAAATCTGCTTCCCCGATGCCACGCTGGTGGAAGAGATGGTGAACAAGAAAGGCATGTTCAGCTTTTATACCGAGGATCACAAGGAATGTTGCGGTGTGCGCAAGGTGGCTCCCTTACGCAAGAAACTGGCCACGCTGGATGCCTGGATTACCGGCCAGCGCAAGGACCAAAGCCCCGGCACCCGCGTCAGCGTGCCCGTGGTGCAACCTGATGCCGCTTTTTCCGGACCGGGCAAGAGCCTGGTGAAGTTCAACCCGCTGGCCAACTGGACTTCGGAACAGGTGTGGGATTACATCCGCGCTTATGAAGTTCCCTACAATGAGCTGCATGAGAAAGGTTTCACCAGCATTGGCTGCGAGCCCTGCACCCGTCCGGTGTTGCCGAACCAGCACGAACGTGAAGGACGCTGGTGGTGGGAAGAAGCCACCAAGAAGGAATGCGGCCTGCACGTCGTTAACCTGAAGTAAGCCAACGGCCCCGGTTTTAACGTTTTTGCATACCCGCCCGGATGCAAGCAGTATTGATGGAGGTAACAACCATGCACATTACCATGGTGAAAAAGATCCTGATGGATGGCTCTCCCTGCAAAAAGTGCGGTGAAGTGCTGGAACGCATGGAAGCCGAGAACCAGATGCGCTTTGTGGATGAACTGCTGGTGGCTGATGAGCGCGACCCGGAATCCGCCGGCATGCAACTGGCGGCCCGACTGAGCGTGGACCGGGCGCCGTTTTTTGTGGTTACCGCCAATGACGGCACACAAACCGTGCATACGGTTTATTTGAAGTTTGTGAAGGAAGTTCTGGCAACTGCCGTATCCGAAAAGGATGAGTTGCGGGAAATCATGAACAACGAAAATCTGGACTTTCTGTAACGGGTTAGGGTTCAGGATAAACCTGCAACCCCGAATTTCATCAATGCAGACGGTGGCGGTCAACACTCTCTGCCGGGGTGTCTGCCGCATTTTCATCTTCGTCGGCACTGGCCTCATGCCCGGCCGCTTCCGCCTGCTGCCGGAACATTAACCCGACCATCTGCAATCCGGCGGCAATCATGGACTTGCCCAGATTACCGGCCTGACCGCCCAGAATCTCCCGCGCTTCCTCCGAAAAGCGGATTGAGACCAGCGGCTCCCCGGAACCTTGGCTGCTGTCAGCGCGACGCAATACGACTTCGCCATCCCTGACTTCAACCACTTCCAGCAACTCGGGGCCGGATTCTTTCTGTTCTATCATTCCACCCGTTCCTGACGATCACTGGCTTCACCGGCCGTCAGCTCAGCGCCAACGGCCAGAAGCCGCTTATTTTTCACCCTTGGGCATTTTCCCCTTCACCACTTGCCAGTGGCCGTCGCGGAAAAAGGCCTGCCAGCCCGAAGGCTTGCCTTCGCCGTCTTCGGTAGTGACATATTGCTCCTTGCTTTTGCGGCTGAACCGCAGTTGCGCGGGGTTACCGCAATCATCCATGTCCGGGGCCTGCAACAGGTAATGATGCTTGGGGTCCAAGCGGTCGGCGACGCTGCGCAGTTCGGCAATGGTTGGCGCCCGGGTTTCCCGATGTTTGGGGAACTGGCTGGCAGCCAGGAACAGTCCGGCGGCGCCATCCCGCAGAATAAAGAAGTCATCCGTCTTGACGCAGCGCAGCTCCGGCATGGGAATCGGGTCAGCCTTGGGCGGAGCAGCCTCCCCGTTCTTCAGGACCTTGCGGGTATTGGCGCAGCTGGTGCAGGCGAAATACTGGCCAAAGCGGCCACTCTTCAACTCCATGCGGCCGTTGCACTTGTCACACTCAATGGTGGGGCCTTCATAACCCTTGAGCCGGTATTCCCCTTCTTCCAACTGGAAACCGTCACAATCCGGATTATTGCCGCAAACATGCAGCTTGCGCCCGGCATCCACCAGATAGCTGTCCATGGCGGTGCCGCACTTGGGACAACGCCGACGGGCGCGCAATTCGTTGGTTTCACCTTCTTCATCATTATCGGCCAAGGCCACATGTTCGACCGGCACCAGATTGACCGTACCCTTGCAGCGTTCCTTCGGGGGCAACGCATACCCTGAGCAACCCAGAAACACCCCGGTGCTGGCGGTACGGATCTGCATTTCCCGTCCGCACTGTACGCACGGCAGGTCAATGGTGACCGGCTGGTTGCGGCGCATGCCGTTATCCCCGGCCGCCTGCTGCAAGCGCTGGCTGAAGCCCTGATAGAATTGATCCAGCACTTGTTTCCAATTGCTGTCGCCCTCCGCCACCTTGTCGAGATTCTCTTCCAGATGCGCGGTAAAGTCGTAGTCCATCAGGTCATGGAAGCTTTCCAGCAAGCGGTCCGTGACAATGTCGCCCATTTTCTCGGCGTAGAAGCGCTTGTTTTCCAGCTTGACGTAACCGCGATCCTGAATGGTGGAAATGATGGAGGCATAGGTCGACGGACGGCCGATGCCCCGTTTTTCCAGCTCCCGCACCAATGTCGCTTCAGTGAAGCGTGGCGGCGCCTTGGTGAAATGCTGGGTGGGTATCAGCTCCACCAGCGTCAATGCCTCACCCACCTTGATATCGGGCAGGACGATATCTTCATTGTCCTTTTGCACCGGCGACAAGACGCGGGTAAAACCGTCGAACGTCAGGATACGGCCCTTGGTGCGCAATTCATAAGCGCCGGCGGTTACGGTAATGGTGGTGCTGAGGTATTCGGCATCGGGCATCTGGCAGGCTACAAACTGACGCCAAATCAGGTCATACAGCCGTTCCGAGTCACGCTCCATGCCGGCGATGCTGCCGGGCCGGGTATGCACATCTGAAGGACGAATGGCTTCGTGCGCTTCCTGGGCGCCGGACTTGCTGGCGTAAAAATTGGGTTTTTCCGGCAGGTATTTATTGCCGAAGGTCTGGTCAATAAAGCCGCGCACGGTTTGCAGGGCGTCCTGACTGAGGTTGGTCGAGTCGGTACGCATGTAGGTAATGTAGCCCGCCTCGTACAGCCGCTGCGCCAGAGTCATGGTCTTCTTGACCGTGAAGCCCAGACGGGTGCTGGCCGCCTGTTGCAGCGTGGACGTGATGAAAGGTGCTGGCGGGCGGGTGCGGGTTGGCTTGTCCTCGCGCTTGCCCACCGACATCGGCGCGGCTTGCAGCTCGGCTTTGGCCTTCATGGCGTCTTTTTCGTTATGCGGGCGGAAGGCCTGATCCTGGTAGCGTGCAACTTGCAAGCGCAATTTCACGGCCTGCGGAGTCAGGGTGTCAGCGTGAATTTCCCAGTACTCTTCCGGTACAAAGGCGCGGATATCCCGTTCCTTTTCCACAACCAGGCGCACAGCCACGGATTGCACCCGGCCGGCGGACAAGCCGCGTGCAATTTTCTCCCATAGCAGCGGCGACACCATGTACCCGACAATACGATCCAGAAAGCGACGCGCCTGCTGGGCGTTGACGCGATCCATGTTCAGCTGGCTGGGTTTCTGGAAGGCGGCCGTGATGGCGGTCTTGGTGATTTCGTTGAAAACCACCCGCTGGTAACGGTCCGAGTTGCCGCCGATCACTTCTCGCAGATGCCAGGCAATCGCTTCTCCTTCGCGATCCAAGTCGGTTGCGAGGTAGATGGTTTCGACACCGGCCGCCAACATCTTCAATTCGGCAATGACTTTTTCCTTGCCGGGCAAAATCTGGTAATGGGCTTCCCAATCGTGATCGGGATCCACCCCCATCCGTGAAATCAGGGCGCTGCGGGTCCTTTCGGCCTTGTCGGCAGGACTCTTGGCCTTGGTGCGGACAGCAGGCTCCTTCTCGTCTTTGGCGCCTCCGCTGACCGGCAGATCACGCACATGGCCGATACTGGATTTGACGATGAAATCCTTCCCGAGATATTTGTTGATCGTTTTTGCTTTGGCGGGCGATTCAACGATTACCAGTGCTTTAGCCATAAGGTTCCGGATTTGTAATTAAAAGTCAGGCGCGGGAAGGCGCAAAGTCGGCCATATATAAAAGGAAGAAACGCCGGGGTCAAGCAAGCATACAAGAAGATGGCAGACAAAATCGCCGGAACCCGCTTTCAGACCCCTGATTTTGCGTCATTAAGCAGCAACCGAACGAGTTTTGACCTGTGTTAAAGACCAATAAGCTGAGGACTCTTATTGTAAGTTCGCCTTAGCCAGTAATTGAAGCAGGCTTTTCAACTCCTCCAGCACCTCGGTTCCGGCCGTTTCACGCCAGTAGAAGCAGACGGCATTCGCCTGTCCTTCCATGGCCAGCAATTGATCGGCAGCCGCCGGCATGACAATGCCCGGCAAACGATCCTGTCCCGAAACAGTTTTCCATTGATCATCAATGCGTTGCACCCGCCAATAAGGCATGACGGCCTCGGGAACGATCAGGGTGTAACACGCCACCATTTGCCGCGAATCCTGCTTCAGCCACTCCGGGGCTGCCAGCAATCGCGGTTGCAGCCCCGTTTTCCGGGCGGTCTCCCGCAGTGTCAGCAAGGCTTGATCACGGGCATTGGGACGCATCGCCAGAATCTGACCGCCCACAAAAATCACCACCGCCAGCATGATCCAGATAAATGCCGTCATAGTTCATGGCTGCTGTAAAAAACATTTTTCATGCGGGCCAACTGGGAGTCCAGCGATTTGGCGACATCGGCGGAAATGGTGAAGAAGCTCAGCAAGGCCTTGGAGTTGGCATCACTCTCATAGGCCGTCATCAAGCGCTGCCAGAACGCCTGGTTGACCTTTTGCAACTCCTGATGCTCGTTAACGACGCCTCGCAGATCCCAATCAGGCTCCTTGCCGTCACGCCAGACCAGATATTGCTTCATCAGATACAGCGAGGCCAGACGCAGCACCATTTCTTCCCGGCTGGCGAATGGCAAATGCGTGCGGGCATTGGGCTTCAACTCCTGGAACACTGGGCAGGCGCTGGTGGACATGATCAGCCCGATCAGCGAACGCACGCCCTCTTCCACCGGCGCGCGCTTGGCATACTCGCGATCCGGCGCCATCACCTGAACATTCACTTTCAGGCTGGCCGGTATGCGTTGGAAGCTGCTGACCACCTTGTCCAGATCCAGGGCTGCCGGACAATGGGAGTACACCGAGGCGTCCAACGGACAATTGGGGCATCGGCAATTGCCCAGATGCGTCCAGGCCGGTGCGGAGTCACGGTTCTGCCGGGTGTCAAAATGCCGGTCCAGATCAACAACGAAACTCAGATCACGGCCGTCATCGAACGAAAAGCGGTAATCAATCTGCATGATGCTGGTATCTCCTCAGGCTCCGGCGAATGGACAGTAGCGGAAATGAAACCCTCCTGGTGACTCATCCGGACAGCGCGCTACCCTCATTCTGTCGTGAAAAATACATTTTTCATGCGGGTAATCTGGCTTTGCAACGACGATGACATACTGGAAGACATCGTGAAGAAGCTCAGCAGCGCCTTGGAGTTGGCGTCACTCTGGAACTCGGTCATGATGCGTTGCCAGAAAGCGTGATTGACCATCTGCAACTGTTCGCTGTTCTTGACCAAGCCTTTCAATTCCCAGTCCGGAGCGCCTCCTTCACGCCAGACCAGATACTGCTTCATCAGGTAGAGGGACACAGACCGCAGCACATATTCTTCCTGACGGGCAAATGGCAGGTGGTGACGGGCGTTGGGCTTCAGGGTGCCGAATACCGGGCAGGCGCTGGTGGCCATGACCAGCCCCATCAGGGCGCGGGCCCCCTCTTCCAGCGTCACCCGCTTCACATACTCACGCTCCTGCGTCACCACCCTGACATTGATCTTTGTCGAAGCCAGTGTGCCGTGGAAGCCACGGATGACATCATCCAGATCCACCGCGGCCGGGCAATGCTGATGACTGGATGAAGAAAGCGGGCAATTCTGGCATTTATTATTGTCCAAGGCCGTCCACGATGCAGCCTTCTTCGCCTTGGCGGCATCATAGTGACGGTCCAGATCGACGTTGAAGGACATCTCCCGTCCATCATCAAACGAAAAATGATAGCTAATGATCATGACTTTATTCCTTATTATTGCCTGTCAGCCGATGGCGAAAACTCGCCATCCGGCCACGATTCAAACTGCAGTAATCCACTGCACCCTGTCACCCGTACTTATCCGGCCTTCCCCACCCAGCGTGATGACCACGGCATTCTGGCCCAGATAAATTTTCCCGTCGGCCTGACGCCGCTCATGGGCCAGCATCTGCTGAAAACCACTGTCCTTGAGCGCCGTCACCGGGTCAATAGACGGGATGACACAGCGCGAACATGGTTTCACCATGGCAAACTTCGTTCCACTTATCTGCAATTCCGACCATTTGTCTTCAGCAAACGGCAGCGCTGTGCCCCCGATCACAATATTGGGCCGAAAACGCAGCCAATGAACCGGTCTTTCCCATTGCATCGACAGCCGGTCAAAGCCCGACTGCGTGGTGACCAGAAACGGGAAACCGTCAGAAAATGACGTAAAGTGTCCATTTCCGGCCCAGAATGGATCTACCTCCCGTTGTACAGCCTCCGGGAAGTGCACCAAACGTACCTTGGCGCTCAAAAATGCGCACAACCAGGCATCCGCCTCGGCGCTCACGGTTTCAGCCGGAACCTGATCATTCCAGACCTTAACATGAAGCGTGACGGGTGTGTAAGGTCTGGCAAGCAAGTCAGGCATGCCCGGCGCCTCCAGCGCCAGCATTCCGTCTTCCACCGAGGCCCGGATCAATGCCATGCGCGGCTGGACGCGCTGCGTCACAAAGTTGCCATCCGCATCCACCAACATCCAGTGGCGGTCCCACTCCAGCCCGCGCGGAGTTATCCTGGCGCTTGGCACCGGAATTCCTGCGGCTGACTTCAAGGGATAAATCGCCAGTGCGGAAACAAAACAATCCATGATGGCTTCCTGAGAGACTTCCAGGGGAAACTCGTAGTTTTCGGGGCCCCGAAACAAGAACGCCCCGTCGGGGACGGGGCGTTCTTGTTGGCAAAGCCGGTGAATTACACCAGTTTTTCCAATTGCGGCACGATGTCGAACAGATCGCCCACCAGACCATAATCCGCCACAGAGAAGATCGGAGCTTCTTCATCCTTGTTGATGGCGACAATGACCTTGGAGTCCTTCATACCGGCCAAGTGCTGGATGGCGCCGGAAATACCGACAGCGACATACAGTTGCGGTGCCACGATCTTGCCGGTCTGACCGACCTGCATGTCGTTGGGCACGAAACCGGCGTCAACGGCGGCGCGGGAAGCACCGACGGCAGCTCCCAGCTTGTCAGCCAGGCTGTAGAGGATCTTGAAGTTATCGCCATTGCCCATGCCACGGCCGCCGGAAACAACGATCTTGGCAGCCGTCAGTTCGGGACGGTCAGACTTGGCCAGCTCTTCGCTGACAAACTTCGAGGAACCGGCGTCGGTCGCGGAAGCCACGGCTTCGATAGCGGCGGAACCACCGGTGGCGGCAACGGCGTCAAAGCCGGTGGCGCGAACGGTGATGACCTTGATGCTGTCGGAGGATTGCACAGTGGCGATGGCGTTTCCGGCGTAGATGGGGCGCTCGAAGGTATCGGCGCTGATCACCTTGGTGATTTCGGAAATCTGGCCAACATCCAGCAGCGCAGCGGCACGCGGGGCGAAGTTCTTGCCCGTGGTGGTGGCGGAAGCCAGGATGTGGGTATAGCCCTTGCCGAGTTCGGCAACCAGCAGGCTGACGTTTTCAGCCAGTTGGTTGGCATAGGCGGCGTTGTCGGCAACCAGCACCTTGCTCACACCGGCAATTTGCGCGGCGGCCTGGGCGGCGGCCTGGCAGTTACTGCCGGCAACCAGCACATGCACGTCACCGCCAATGGCCTTGGCAGCCGCGACGGTGTTAAGGGTGGCGCCTTTCAGGGAGGCGTTATCGTGTTCAGCGTAAACCAGTACGGCCATGATTAGATCACCTTCGCTTCGTTTTTCAGCTTGGCAACGAGTTCCTCAACAGTCTTGACCTTGATGCCGGCCTGACGTTCGGCGGGCGGCTCAACCTTGAGGGTCTTGATACGGGGCGTCATGTCCACACCGTAGTCTGCCGGGGTCTTGATATCCAGAGGCTTCTTCTTGGCCTTCATGATATTGGGCAGGGCAGCGTAGCGCGGCTCGTTCAGGCGCAGGTCGGTTGTGACCACGGCCGGAAGGTTAAGCTCAACGGTTTGGGCGCCGCCGTCAATTTCACGGGTAACGATAGCCTTTCCGCCTTCAACCTTCAGCACAGCGGCGAAGGTGCCTTGTGCGTAGCCGGTCAGCGCAGCGAGCATTTGGCCGGTCTGGTTGTTGTCACCATCAATGGCTTGCTTGCCAAGGATCACCAGCTGGGGTTGTTCGGCGTCGCAGATCTGCTTCAGCAGCTTGGCGATGGCCAGGGGCTGGGCTTCTTCAGCGGTTTCCACCAGGATGCCGCGATCCGCGCCCAGCGCCATGGCGGTGCGTATCTGTTCCTGGGCTTCTTTCGGGCCCACGGAAACCACTACGATTTCGGTGACGATGCCCTTCTCTTTCAGGCGTACGGCTTCTTCAACGGCAATTTCGCAGAACGGGTTGATGGCCATTTTGACGTTGGCGAGCTCAACACCGGTCTTGTCCGCCTTGACGCGAACTTTCACGTTGTAGTCTACAACGCGCTTGACAGCAACAAGAGCCTTCATGGAATCCTCGGATGGTGACGATTTATCAGGAAGAACGGAAGTTGGCGCAACCCTGCCAAAGCAAGGCCCGCCAAGGGTGCGATATCTTCCGCAATCCGGCCGCGAAGGTCAAGTCTGCACTGACGGATATCCCCGTATTTATAGTCATTGACAGTCCATTTGATATCCGTCATTGTTTAATATATACAATTGTATATTAATTGCCGCATGGCCGCTTGTAAGGTTACTCTTGCGCGGGCTGTCATGCCGCTGTAACGCCCATGCACACACAATTAGAAACATTACTTGCCGTTTGATGTAGGTTTTATGACAGATTCACTTGCTAGAATCCCCCCGATTGAAAACCCGGACGTTCCGATGCGTGTAGACCAGTTTGACCGTGAACAGTTGCTTGCCTGCGGGCGTGGTGAACTTTTTGGTCCGGGCAATGCCCGACTCCCCCTCCCCCCCATGCTGATGTTTGACCGCATCCTGAAAATTTCCGACGGTGACGGCTCTTTCGGCAAGGGCGAAATTATTGCCGAGTTCGACATCAACCCCGACCTCTGGTTTTTCGGCTGCCACTTTGAAACCGACCCGGTTATGCCGGGATGCCTGGGTCTGGATGCCATGTGGCAGCTGCTGGGCTTCTGGCTAGGCTGGCGCGGCAACCCCGGACGCGGTCGCGCCTTGGGTGTCGGCGAAGTTAAATTTTTCGGCCAGATTCTTCCCACCCACCGGAAAATCACCTATGAACTGCAGATGAAGCGGGTCATTGAGCGCAAGCTGGTGATGGGTATCGCCGACGCCAGGCTGCTGGTGGACGGCCGGGAGATTTACACCGCCCATGACTTACGGTGCGGTCTATTTACTTCCACGGATAACTTTTAAGTTACATCGCCCCCTCTGAATTTGGGGGCTTCCTTTTTCTGGCGGAGAAATAAAATGCGGCGTGTCGTCGTCACCGGTCTGGGAATCGTTTCCTGTCTGGGCAATGATGCCCGGACTGTCAGCCACAGTCTGAAAAACGGAATTTCAGGCCTTCGTTCCAATGCGGAATATCAGGCCATGGGGTTTCGCAGCCAGGTCAGCGGCCGCCCGGATGTCGATCTGGAAGCTTCCATTGACCGCAAGCTGAAACGCTTCATGGGCGATGCTGCTGCTTATGCGTACTTGTCCATGCAGCAGGCCATTCTGGATGCCGGACTGACACCTGAGGACGTGGCCGGCAAGCCCCGTATCGGCGTCATCGCCGGTTCCGGCGGCGCGTCTACCGCCAATGTGGTTATTGCGGCTGACACCGCGCGTGAGAAAGGCATCAAGCGCATTGGGCCTTACATGGTTCCACGCACCATGACCAGCACCGTGGTGGCTTCGCTGGCGACCGCCTTCCGCATCCATGGCGTCAACTATTCCATTTCCTCGGCCTGCGCCACCTCCGCACACTGCATCGGCAACGCCATGGAACAGATCCAGCTCAACAAGCAGGACATGGTGTTTGCCGGTGGCGGCGAGGAAGAACACTGGAGCTTGTCCTGCCTGTTCGACGCCATGGGCGCGATGTCCAGCAAGTACAACGATACGCCGCAAAATGCTTCCCGGCCCTTTGCGGCCAGCCGTGACGGATTCGTGATTGCGGGCGGCGGCGGCATGCTGGTGCTGGAAGAATACGAGCACGCTGTCAAGCGCGGTGCGAGAATTTATGCCGAACTGGTGGGTTACGCGGCGACATCGGACGGCTATGACATGGTGGCCCCCAGTGGCGAAGGCGCGGCCCGCTGCATGCAACTGGCGCACGCCATGGCCGGTGGCTCCGTTGACTATGTCAATGCCCACGGCACCGCCACACCCACTGGCGACACCATGGAGCTGAAGGCTTTACGCACCGCCTTCGGTGACAAACTGCCCTTCATCAGCTCCACCAAGGCGCTGTCCGGGCACTCACTGGGCGCTGCTGGCGTTCAGGAAGCGATTTACTGCCTGTTGATGATGCAGGACAGCTTCATGGCGGGCTCGGCCAATATCGACGTACTGGATCAGGAAGCGGAAGGTTACCCTATACTGCGGGAAAGCCGTGAGGGCGCATTTGATACCGCCATGTCCAACAGCTTTGGCTTCGGCGGCACCAACGCCTCGCTGGTGTTCCGCAAACCCGCCTGACCGCTCAGCGATCTCCTGGCCTGAACACGGCCAGGGGTAAGCCCTCGTCGTTTTTCAGCACAAGTCTACCATCATCCAGTTGCTCCCATGTCACGGCATCACTCAGTGACTGGATCAGCAAAGCCTCAAAAGTCACCGCATCCGTACAGGGCATCTTGCCCGCCTTCAAATTACTGATTCGGACTTTTTGCCCTTCCAGTACATAATCAGCCTTCAGCGGATTGCAACCCGTGTGCCCTTCCAGCTTTTCCAAAATATGATTAAAGCGGATATACCCTTCGCGACTGTGCGGACCGCCGGCGGACAGGGCGATGGGCAGATTGATCAAGAGCCAGGAACGGCCTTCAATGACTCCCGGCTGGCGGGCCGCCTTAACCGGCTCCAGGACCGCCGGCTCCGCCTTCTGATCAACTGCTGTGCCAACAGGTGCTCCAGCGGCACCGTGGGTGACAGGCGCAATTGGTGATCCGGCGCAGGCCGCAAGTACCGCAGCCGTTGCCATCAACAGGCTGATGCGGAATCCAGGCCGTATTGGAAAGGTATTCATTATTCAAAGGTCTCCAGTCTGTCCTTACCCGGCATTCTTGTCGATTCGCCGTACGGACCATCATGATATGTCGGGGTATTTTGCAACGGCTCACGCCCGGAGAATGCGGCGTTTATGTAATCAGCAGGGCCGGTTCGCCGTTCGCCGCAAAGTCAGCGTTGAAGCCAATGCCGGGAACCATGGCCAAAACCCCGTCAACATAGATCAAAGGCCATAACGGCCGTTGCCACGAGGGTGTTCCAGCTTCCTGGAAAAGGTTTTTCAGCGCCTTGTGATGGCCTGATCCGTCAATCCGCAAGCGCTCTCCTCCCTGCCGGAAACGAACCTCCACTACGCCAGCCTGTCGCCACAAAGACAAGCGGATTCCCGTCCCGCCCCCGCAAACGGGACTCAGCGTCCTTCCGGATGGAAGTACCAGGGGGGACTCCCGGTCCTGCCAGACCACCCGAAAGCTATTGTCCGCTTCCGGCAAGGGTTTCATGGCATATAACTGATCCCGATAGCGCCGCACTTCCGCAAGCCGCCAGTTGAATTCCGGGGTTCCGTCACACCTGGCCGCGCAGACTTCATCCATGATCCGGTGCAAGCCCGGCCTGTCCGGCGCAGTCAAGCCCTGGCTAAGCAACCAGAAACGCAGCAGATTGATCTGGCGCGTCCGGCTCAGGGTTTGCAGGCCGGATATGCAAAGGGTGAAATTCTCCCGCAGCAAAGGTTGCAGGTCCAGTATCGCCAGATCATTCAAGAGGCTGTCTGCTTCCTGCATGCGTTGCGCTGTCAGGGCCAGCACCGGCACCGCCTGCGGCCAGCGCGTCTCCAGTTCAGGGATGATGCCATGCCTCAGGGCATTACGGTCATGACGGATATCCTGATTCGAGGCATCATCCACCCAGACCAGTCCCCGGCTGCGGGCGTAAAGTTCCAGTTGCGACCGGCCAACCGTCAGCAAGGGCCGCCAAAGCGGGAATCGGCCTTCTGAAAATGGCAGATCACTGACAGGATGCATGCCGGACAAGCCCCTGACGCCGCTGCCCCGCAACAAGCGCAACAGCACCGTTTCCGCCTGGTCGTTGCGGTGGTGGGCGGTCAGCAGGACATCGCCCTCCTTTAACTCACCGGCAATGGCGCGGTATCGGGCCTCGCGGGCCGCCTCTTCCAGACTGCCTGCGTCGCCAACCCGGACTGAAAGCTTGCAGAAGGAAGCCTGATGCCTGGCCGACGCCAGCTGTACCAGTTCCGCCCAATCATCGGCAAACCGGCTGAGACCGTGGTGGACATGCACAACATGCAGCGAGTAGCGGTTAAGGTGCGCCTTGGCGGCCACGACATCCAGCAGGGCCATGGAATCCAGTCCGCCGCTGCAGGCGACAACCAAACGCCTTACGCCCGGATGCAGATGCGCATCCAGAAACTGTGATACCGCCTGTTCCGGCATGAACTCAGCGACTGCCGTAGCTCATCAGCCGCTCGAAGCGGCGGGTCCGCAGCGTGGCATTGTCCAGTGAGCGCAGCTTCTTCAATTGCTTGATCAGTCCCTTGCGCAGGTTATCGGCCATCAGGCTGACATCGCGATGCGCTCCGCCCAACGGCTCCAGGATAATATCATCCACAAAACCCAACTCATGCAAGCGCTGTGCGGTGAGGCCCATGGCCTCAGCGGCATCCGCCGCCCGATCGGAGGTCTTCCAGAGAATGGACGCGCAGCCTTCCGGGGAAATCACCGAATAGGTGCTGTATTGCAGCATCAGCAGGCTGTCGCCGACCCCGATGGCCAGCGCACCGCCGGAGCCGCCCTCCCCAATCACCGTTGCGACAATCGGGGTATTCAGCCGCGACATCACCGCCAGATTGCGGGCAATGGCCTCGCTCTGGCCGCGCTCTTCGGCCTCGATCCCGGGATAAGCGCCGGGCGTATCAATAAAGGTAAAAATCGGCAGTTTGAAGCGCTCCGCCATTTCCATGAGCCGCAATGCCTTGCGATAGCCTTCGGGATTGGGCATGCCGAAATTGCGCCGCACTTTTTCCTTGATGTCGCGGCCCTTCTGGTGACCGATGACCATGACCGGCTCACCCTGCAAGCGCGCCGGGCCGCCGACAATGGCGTCGTCATCGGCAAACACCCGGTCGCCATGCAGTTCGTCGAAGTCGGTAAAGATATGATTGATGTAATCCAGTGTATAGGGCCGCTGCGGGTGACGGGCCATTTGCGCCACTTGCCAGGGTGTCAGCCGGGAGAACAGCTCCTCGGTCAGGGCCAGGCTTTTCTGCTCCAGTCGCCGCACCTCCTCGGTCAAATTGAGGCTGCTGCTGCCCCCCAGCGCCTTCAGGCCTTCAATCTTGGCTTCCAGCTCTGCAATAGGCTGCTCAAAATCCAGAAAATTCGGATTCATGGGTTCGGATTCCGTTTAATACACAATACGCAACGCGCCGGGACCATAAAGTTGGCGCAGCCGCTTGATAAGGCTGTCACCGGGGTACACGCGCCAGTTATCGCCACACTGTAGCACGGCTGTTGCACGGGTTTGCTGGCAGCGAATCTGCATAACGACGCTTTTTTGATCACTTGTCGGTAAATTCTGCTGCAAAAGAGCCTGCAATTCCCGGATTCCGGGCAATCGCAGATTCTGCATATCCAATGTCAGCTCCAGGGTGCGGGCGGCATTGATGCGGGCTTCAGCCACCGAATAGACCTTGCGGGCGGTCACCCGGAAACCTCCGGAGTACTCGTCCGGACTGATTTCCGCTTCGACCATCACCACTTGATCTACCTGCAGCAGGTTCTTGTTGTTCTCCAGCACTTCCCCGAAGAAACTGGCCTCCACCCGGCCGCTGCGGTCATCCAGCAGCACGATGGCGCGAGGCGCCTTGCCGGGCTTGGCGAAGATACGCACATCCATTACCAGACCGGCAATCAGCACGGTCTGGCCGCGCCGGGTGGGCTGCACGTCACTGAGACGGCAACCGATATAGCGCTTGATTTCATCCAGGTATTGATCAATCGGATGGCCGGTCAGGAACAAGCCCAGCGTTTCCTTTTCACCGGTCAGCCGCTCATCGTCAGTCCAGTGCAGGACCGTGGGATAGGCATTGTCGGGGGTGGCTTCAACGATTTCGCCGAACAGGTCCATCATGCCCGCGCTGGCGTTGCGCGCCTGTTGTTCGGCAGCCTTGACCGCCTCCGGCAGGGTCGCCATCAGGCAGGCGCGGTGCGGCCCCAGCTTGTCCATGGCGCCGGCCTTGATCAGCGCTTCCAGCGTCCGCTTATTGGCTTTTTTCAGGTCGATACGGCGGCAGAAGTCGAAGATGTCCTGATAGGGACCGGACTGACGACCTTCGACGATGGACTCGATCGGCCCCTCGCCCACCCCCTTGATCGCTCCGAGCCCATAGACAATGGTTTCATTGAGCGGCACGAACTTGAAACGTGAATGGTTGACGTCCGGAGGCACAATCGGGATACCCATGGTGCGGCATTCCTCAATGAACAGCACCACGTTGTCGGTGTTGTGCATTTCCGCAGACAGCACCGCCGCCATGAACTCCGCCGGGTAATGATGCTTCAGCCAGGCCGTCTGATACGAGACCAGCGCATAGGCCGCCGAGTGCGACTTGTTGAAGCCGTAACCGGCAAACTTTTCCATCAAGTCGAAGATGTGACCGGCAAGATCCGCGTCAATTTCCTGTTCTTTGGCGCCCGCCATGAACTTGACGCGCTCCTTGGCCATCTCCTCGGGCTTCTTCTTGCCCATGGCGCGACGCAGCATGTCCGCGCCGCCCAGGGAGTAACCGGCCATCGCCTGACCGATCTGCATCACCTGTTCCTGATAAACGATGACGCCGTAAGTCGGTTTCAGGATCGGTTCCAGACATGCGTGCTGGTACTTGGCATCCGGGTAAGCAACCTGCGCCCGACCGTGCTTACGGTTGCAGAAGTCATCCACCATGCCCGATTCCAGCGGACCGGGACGATAGAGCGCCACCAAGGCGATCAAGTCTTCAAAATTGGAGGGCTTGAGCTTCTTCAGCAACTCCTTCATGCCGCGCGATTCCAACTGGAACACGGCAGTGGTGCGCCCCTCCTGCAGCAGCTTGTAGCTGGCGGGGTCGTCCAGCGGGATGGTCGTCAGGTCCAGCGGCCCCTGGCCTTTCACGGCCCGCTTGCGGTTGATGTCGGCCAGCGCCCAGTCAATGATGGTCAGCGTTCGCAGGCCCAGAAAGTCGAACTTGACCAGACCGACAGCCTCCACATCATCCTTGTCGAACTGGCTGACCCATTTCCCTTCTTCGTCACAATAAACGGGGGTGAAGTCTGTGAGGCGACCCGGCGCAATCAATACGCCGCCGGCATGCTTGCCAACACCCCGGGTCAGGCCTTCCAGCTTCAGCGCCATGTCCCAGATTTCGTTGGCGTCCTCGAAATCCCGCTCTTCGGGATTGCTGAGCATGTCGTTGAGTTGCGGCTCCTGCGCCCGGGCCTCTTCCAGCGAAATGCCGGGGGTTTTCGGGATCAGCTTGGAAATCCGGTCGGCCAGACCATAGGACTTGCTTTGCACCCGTGCTACGTCACGCACCACCGCCTTGGCCGCCATGGTGCCGAAGGTGATGATCTGCGAAACCGCTTCCCGGCCATAACAGTTGGCGACGTACTCAATGACGCGGTCACGGCCGTCCATGCAAAAGTCGATATCGAAGTCGGGCATGGAGACCCGTTCGGGATTGAGGAACCGTTCAAACAGCAAATCGTACTTAAGCGGGTCCAGATCGGTGATTTTCAGCGAATACGCCACCAGTGACCCTGCGCCTGAACCCCGGCCGGGGCCTACCGGCACACCGTTGTTCTTGGCCCAGCCGATGAAATCCATGACGATCAGGAAGTAACCGGGAAACCCCATCTGGTTGATGATCTGCAACTCGAAATCGAGGCGATCGTGGTAGATCTTCGAGGTGGCGGCAAAATCCGGCGCGTTGCGGTCATACAGCTTGTCCAGCCGTTCTTCCAGGCCTTTACGGGAAATGTCGATGAAGAAGTCATTGACGGTCATGCCTTCCGGCACCGGAAAATCGGGCAGGAAACTCTTGCCGAGACGAATTCCCACCGAACAACGCCGCGCAATTTCAAGCGTATTTTCAATAGCTTCCGGAATATCCTTAAACAACTCCCGCATCTGTTCCGGGGTCTTCAGATATTGTTCGGGACTATATTCCCTCGGGCGTTTAGGGTCGGCCAGCACGTAGGATTGGGCGATGCAGACGCGCACTTCGTGGGCTTCAAAATCCTCCGGCTCAATGAAACGGACATCGTTGGTCGCCACCACAGGGCAGTCGCATTGGGTTGCCAGATCAACCGCCGCATGGACAAAAGCTTCGTCACCGGCGCGACTGGTGCGCTGCAACTCCAGATAGGTACGGTCGGGGAAAACCTCCATCCAGGCTTGCAGGGTGGGAACGGACAGGGTGGCATCCGCACCCAGCAGCGTCTGACCGATATTGCTGCGCTTGCCAAGCAGCAGGATAAGGCCGGTATTCAACTCCTCCAGCCAGGGGCGCTGGACGATAGCCTTTCCGTCACGCTGACCTTCCACGAAACTACGCGAAATAACCTTGATAAGGCTTTGATATCCATGATCATTCATGGCGAGCGCAGTAACCGTGAACGTCTGGTCGCCATCCTGGATGTAGAGATCAGCGCCAAAGACAGGTTTGACGCCCTTGCCTTGCGCCGCCTTGTAGAATTTGACCAGACCGTAGAGATTGCCGAGATCAGTTATCGCCACAGCGGGAATATTGGCGCCCTTGCAGGCCTTGACCAGATCGTCAATGCGCACCAGCGAGTCCTGCAGGGAGAACTCGGTGTGGACACGCAGGTGGACGAAGGACATAGGCAGGCTCTCGATCGTTTGGGAAAGTTTCCGGTTGGCAATCATATCATCGGTCATCGATATCGGGGTGCCCCCTCTCTCAACAGCCAACGTCTTTCAGTACGGCTTGACCCTGTCGATCGTGTGTGATTAGCTGACTCTCGGACTTCGGTCGGCCGCTTCTGGCCGCCAATATTTTACATGACTGACCTCGGAAGATTCTCATGACAACCTCTCCCGTTCACTGGCCTTGGTATGTTGCCGAATTTGTGGTGACCGAGACTCTTGCAAACAGTACGCCGCACTTCTCCATCCATGCTTATTTGATTTGGGCGCATAGTCCGGAAAATGCTTATATCAATGCCAAAAACCTGGAGCTGGCGCTTGGGGAAAAGTTGCGGCATGCGCACCGCGAATCAACCGGCAGCGACGATACCGAGTACCGCTGCATGGGCATTCACGAACTGAGCACCCTGCATGTGGACGAACTGCATAACGGCATCCATTTATCCGTCGTTCGCTGGCCTAACGACGACGCCCCTATCATTCGTGAAATGCCGGATCTGGCCTTGTATCAGGAGCTTTCGGGAGCTTGAATGACCAAACGGCCGGCAAGTTAAGATTGACGCCTTTAAAGGTTGTTCAGATGGTGGCTCAAGGCCTCGCGCACCGGCCCGAATGAACGGCGGTGCTCCAGGATCGGCCCGAATTCCTTCAAGGCTGCCAAGTGTTTTGCGGTGGGATATCCCTTATGCTCCGCAAAGCCGTACTGCGGATAACGCTCATGCAACCGTAGCATTTCCGCATCCCGCGCCACCTTGGCCAGTATGCTGGCGGCGCTGATGGCCGGCACCAGCGCGTCACCTTTGACCACGGCCTGACAGGGATAGGTCAGCATGGGGCAGCGATTTCCATCCACCAACACAAAATCAGGGTGTTCCTTCAGGCCGTTGACCGCCCGCTGCATGGCCAGCATGGTAGCCTTCAGGATATTGATTTCATCAATTTCAATGCGCTCGGCGCGGCCCAGACTCCATGCCAGGGCCTTCTCGCGAATCTCCACCGCCAGCTCTTCCCGGCGCTTCTCGGACAGCTTCTTGGAGTCTTTCAGCCCGCTGATGGGGCGCGACGGGTCCAGGATCACCGCTGCTGTCACCACCGCTCCCACCAAGGGGCCGCGACCGACTTCATCCACTCCGGCAATGCGGGTGTACTGCGCAAAAATCTGTTCCAGTTCCACGTTATCGGGCCTCAAGTAATTGTTGTATGGCTTCGGCGCCGGTTTCACTGCCATTCACCTGCATGCTGCGGTGAATGGCAGCAAAGCGGCTGATACGGCTGTCACGATAGTCGGCATCATCCAGCCACTGGCTGGCTGCGTCCGTGACGGCTTGCGGAGTAGCGGCTCCCTGCAACAACTCGGGAACCAGCGTGTCATCCGCCAGCAGGTTGGGCAGACTGAAAAAGCGGGAAGTGACCATGTAGCGCACCAACAGGTAAGTCAGCCAGTGCATCTTGTAGAGCACCACCATCGGCCGCTTCAGCAACATGGCTTCGAGCGTAGCGGTTCCGGAGGCCATGATCACCAGATCCGCCGCCCCCATCACCAAGCGGCCGACACCAGCCCCGTAACGCTCATCGGCAATCCGTGCATTCAGGCCGGATTCGGCCAGCAAGGCTGTAATCTGCTCGCGCCGGAAACTGTTGATGGCCGGAATGACAAACTCGGCATCCGGGTACTTTTGGGCCAGTTTCTTCCCCGCCTCGAACAACACCGGAGCCAAACGACTGACCTCTCCCCCCCGGCTGCCCGGCAGCAAGGCAATCACTTTGGCGTCCGGGGCAATACCCAGTTGCTGCCGGGCATGACGAACGTCATGTTCCAGTGGGATGCTGTCGGCCAGCGGATGGCCGACAAATACGGCCTTGAGTTCATGCCGGTCGTAGAACGCCTTTTCAAAAGGCAACAGGCACAACATCAGGTCAATGGCGGCCTTGATCTTGTGAATGCGGCCCTGCCGCCATGCCCAGACTGTGGGGCTGACGTAATGCACGGTCGGAATACCCGCCAATTTCAGCGACGGCGCCACACGCAGGTTGAAGTCGGGAGCATCAATCCCGATGAAACAATCAATCTTTTCCTCAATGAAACGACGTTGTAACTCATCACGGATGGAAAACAGCTCACGGATTCGGCCAAGTACTTCAACCAAGCCCATCACAGACAACCGCTCCATCGGAAACCAGCTTTCACCGCCCGCTTCCTGCATTTGCGGCCCGCAAATACCCACAAAACGGGCGTCCGGATAGCGTTTCTTCAGGGCGCGGATCAGTCCCGCTCCCAGCGTATCGCCGGAAACTTCACCGGCAACAATGCCGAAGACGGGTTTGGGGCGGATCGGGTTCATAAGCACTCTGCCGTCGTTCTATGGAAAGGCATCATCCCACCAGCTCGAACGAGTTCTCGGGGTGAATCATCAGCGCCGTCGCCTCGGCATGGCGGATCTTCTCGCACAAGGCCTCGACGCTGCCACCGCGATGACGGCGGCGGCTATCCACCAACAGCACAAATTCGACATTCACCGGCTTTGATGAAAATCGCTGCGAACTGACACGGTAACGCTTGTAGGGGCGACAGAAAACTTCGGTATGGCCCTTGCTGATGCAGGTCGAAACCATGCCTTCCAGCGGAATCATGCCATCGGTGCTGTAACTGGTGAGAATATAGTGCGCATCCAGATTTTCCATCATCGCCGCATAAGCCGTCCAAGCTTCACTGCGATAGTTATAGGCGCTGCGGCGTTCGGTTTTCCAGTCTTCCCGGATAGCCGATTTGTTGCGACCCTCGATCTTGGGTGTCACGGACGGCTTGTCCCACAAGGACAGGCTGTTCAGCACATGATAATTGCTGCCATACGGATGCTGATTGTAAGGCGGATCCAGATAGGCTACATCGACCGGTATTTTTTCCGACGCCAGATACTGCACCAACTGATGGCAATCGAATTGGTAAACCTCGTTATCCCGGCCGTTGTCGCAAAACAGTGCCGGCTTCAGATCCACTTCCGACAGAATGCGATACAACGCCGTTCCGGTCTGCCCTCCCCAGCCGCGATGGAACGCCTTGAACAAACCGCTGGTATTGCTGGTGTAACTCGCCTGATAGAGCAATGGCGCCAACAGGCAGGATTTCTCCGCTGTACTCAGCACCCCTTGATGATCCCAGAGTTCAATGCGGTCCCGCATGGCGTCCAGCCGCATGCCATTGGCGCGGGTATAGAACATCCGGTCGCGCTCGACATCAAAATGGATATCGTCGTCCGGGCACAAATGGCGGGTCACCCAGTCTTCACGGGGGTCCAGACTGTTCAGCAGTGCCAGGGCGCGCTCATAGCCGCCCAGTTCTGCAAACAGCGGCGGCTGGTTACAGCCGACATGGCAGGCGTTGATATCGTAGGAGTACGGTTCCCAATCGTTGGCAATGACCCGGAAACCCAGGCGCTTGGCCATCCGCGCCACCACCCCGGATCCGGCAAACAGATCCAGAAAAGTCGCCTTCGCCGGATCCACTTCCGTAAACTCGATGGACTGCTGCAACAGACCGAGCAACTTGCGCTTGTTGCCGATATAGGGAATGAGCTGCTGGAAAACGTAATCCTGCGTCCAGGCGGCGGCATGATTTTCTTTCTGGTACTGAAACATGGGCTTGGCCTGGCTGATCGAACTGTCCGGAGACAGCATGAACGCAAAACAGCCTGCTCGGTAAAACCGGCAGGCAGTGGAAACCGACTATAACGGTTAGCGCGTGATTCCGCGACTGGAAGATTTCAGGGAGTCGATCAACAGGCCGACTTCCGGGCAAACCGGCAGCAAATCCTGCTCCAGTTGCCGAATCGCCTCCTCCATGGTCAGGCTCTGGCGATAAACTATCCGGTAAGCGCGTTTCAGGTTATTGATGGTTTCGCTGGTCCAGCCGCGACGGCGCATGCCTTCGAAATTCATGCCGGCAGCCTGGGCTGGGTTACCGGACACCATGACAAAGGCCGGCACATCCTTCAGGATCAGGCTGCCGCCGCCCACCATGCTGTAGGACGACAGCACACAGAACTGGTGAATGCCGGAATTGCCCCCGACGATGACGCTGTTGCCCACCTTAACATGACCGGCGATGCCGACATTGTTGGCGAAAATGCAGTCATCTCCCACCACACAATCATGCGCCACATGGGAATTGACCATGAACAGGTTACGGCTGCCAATCTTGGTCAGGGCATGATCCTGCACGGTGCCGCGATGGATGGTGCAGGCCTCGCGGATGACATTGTCATCCCCGATTTCCAGATAGGTCGGCTCACCCTTGTACTTCTTGTCCTGGCAATCTTCGCCCACGGAGGAAAACTGGAAAATCCGATTGTTGCGGCCGATCCGGGTATGCCCCTTGATCACCACATGCGGCCCGATCTCGCACCCTTCGCCAATCTCGACATCAGGGCCGATGATGGTATAGGGATGAATGATGACCCCTTCGGCGATCCTGGCCCGACTGTCCACAATGGCGGTTGGATGAATCTGCATTACATTACCTGCTCGGCTACCAGAATGTCAGAGGTGGCGGCCAGTTCGTCACCCACCATGGCGCGGCAGGTAAATTTATAGATATGGCGTTTGCTGGTGACCAGCTCAGCGTGCAATGTCAGTGTATCACCGGGAATCACCTGCCGCTTGAAGCGCGTATTGTCAGCACCCACAAACAGATAGATGTAACCATCGGCAGGTCTTCTGCCTGTGGTGACAAAGCCGAGGATACCCGCTATCTGGGCCATGGCTTCAACAATCAGAACTCCGGGCATGATCGGCTTGTTCGGAAAGTGTCCGCTGAAAAATTCTTCGTTGATGGTCAGGTTCTTGTAGCCGGTAATGCTCTTCCCCAGCTCGATGTCGGTAACCCGGTCAACCAGCAAAAAAGGATAACGATGTGGAAGATATTCACGAATCGTTTGCACATACAGCGGGAGTTTCACATTGTCCGTCATCTGGGCTCTCAATCAGTTTTCGAGGTTAACTGCTGCACAAGCCCCTCCAACTCGCGCAATCGTCTGGCCATATCGTCCAGTTTTTTCAGGCGTACCGCGGATTTTCTCCAGTTCTCGGTACTGTCGAAAGCCGTACCCGACGAATAACTGCCGGGTTTGGTTATGGACTTGGTCACCATGGTCATGCCGGTGAGGCGGACCTTGTCACAAATTTCAATGTGGCCCGCCAAGCCGACACCGCCGGCAAAGACACACCAGGCACCGATTTTAGTACTTCCGGATATGCCACAACAACCGGCAATTGCGGTATGCGGACCGATTTCGACATTGTGGGCGATATGCACCAGGTTATCAATGATCACACCCTGATGAATCACGGTATCGTCCAGCGCGCCGCGATCAATGCAGGTGCCCGAACCGATGTCCACATCATCATGAATCACCACCCGGCCGATCTGGGCAATCTTGTTCCAGCGGCCGCCGGCGGGCACAAATCCGAAACCATCATCGCCAATGACCACCCCGGAATGGATAAGCACGCGGTCACCCAGCACACAATCATGGTGTATGGTGGAATTGGCCCTGAGCCTGCATCCTGCGCCAATACGGACCCGGGCTCCGACAAACACCCCCGCCTCAATGACCGAACCCGCGCCAATGGTGGCTCCCGCCTCGATCACCGCACAAGCTGCCACTGACACACCGGGCGCCAGGACGGCCTCCGGGTGCACCACCGACTGAGGATGGATAACGGCCTCCGGGCG
This sequence comes from Fluviicoccus sp., assembly GCF_030646115.1. Lineage (GTDB taxonomy): Bacteria > Pseudomonadota > Gammaproteobacteria > Pseudomonadales > Moraxellaceae > Fluviicoccus. The sequence goes on along the minus strand of NZ_JAUSMX010000023.1, from coordinate 19,664 downwards.
CGGAGTCCGGTCGAAAAGATGGGTCAATCCGGCATAGATGGCGTAAGGGTTGGCGACAATCAGGGCATTGCCGTCAAATCCCTCGGCATCTTCCGCATTCAGCAATACCGCGCCTGCACCGGTCGCGGCCAGCGCCGAACGGTAAAGCGGATTGGCCAGAAACGAAAGCTGGTGCGGCCCGGCGCTTTTCAGGGTTCCCAAACCATCAATACGGCAGGCTCCGTCACCGCGCAACTGTGCGCCGGTACGGTCGGCCAGTTCGGACAGCGTCCAGCTTTTCATTCTGATCTTCCCGCTTATTTGGCGGCCGGAGCGTTCATGGCCGCATTCAGCTTGGTGGTGATTTCCTTGGTGATGTCGTTGGCCGCATCGGACCAGATCACGTTCTTGCGTTCGACTATCATATCGATTTTTTTGGTCTTGCGGATTTCATCCACGGCCGCTTCCAGCTTGGGATACATCTTCTGGATCATTTCCTGCTGCACATCCTGAGCGCGCTTCTGCACGGCCTGCGCCAGGTTATTGAACTCCTCCAGCTTCTGACGCGCTTGGGTTTGCAACTCGCCCTTTTCCTTGTCGCTCATGATAGACGAGTTCTTCTGGAACTTTTCCTCGATGCCCGACAATTCCTTGCGCAACAACTCCAGCCGCTCACGTTGCGGCTTCATGTCGGCGTTCAGTTTCACGAACGTATTCTTGGCGTAGTCAGTAGACATGACGGCGGAGGTGCTGTCAGCCACCACGACATTGGTGGCATGAGCAACTGCTGCGGAAGCCACACCCAACACCAGCGCCATTATTTTCATCGTTGAACGCATAACCCTCACTCCTGCGGAAACGCCTGCCTTATAGAGACTGGCCAATAGTAAATTGGAACGCTTGTGTTTCATCACCCGGCTGCTTGTTCAGGGGACGGGACAAACTGAATGTCAACGGACCGATCGCGGTCAACCAGGCCAGCGACACGCCGGCCGAATAACGTATTTCACCCAGATCCAGATTGTAACCGGGCAACTCCGTGTGATACGCCATGCCCGAATCCACAAACAGCACCGTCCGCAACTGACGGTTGTCTCGGGCAAACGGTGTAGGCACGATCAGCTCGACACCGTTTTCGACAAGAATATTGCCGCCTACATACTCGGGATCGGGATCTGTGGCGCTGGTACCGCTGCGCGGCCCCAGGCGGTTGTCACGCCAACCCCGGACCGAGCCATAGCCCCCGGCAAAAAAGTTCTTGTAGAACGGCAACTTGTACCCGTAGCCGAGCTCCGTTCTGAGGCGGACGCTGAAATCATCATTGAGCGGAAAATAAACCTGACCGCTGTAGCTGAGCTTGAAATAGTCCACATCGCTGCCGGGCAACGCCAGATCGAAGCCGACCCGTTGCGAAACACCCTTGGTGGCGAAAACGCCCCGGTTCAGCGTGTTCTGGTTCCAGGCAACCGTGGCGGTGTATGTGGAAATGCTCTTGCCGTATTCCGCCACGAAATCGTTGACCAACTGCGCCGCCAGCCCGCCGGTCGTAATATCGGTCAGATCGCCGCCCAAGGCCAGGCTGATGCTCTTGGTTTCATCAATCGGATAACTGAAACTGATGTTGCCGCCTTTGGAGTCCGTGACATAGGTGCTGACGTTCAGGTTGTCCAGCTTGGTCTTGCGGTAGTAAAGGTTATAGCCGCGACTGATGCCGTCCAGAGTGAAATACGGATCCACAAAGGACAGGTTGTAGGAGTCACTGGTGTCGGAGCGATTCAAGTTGACGCCAACCTTGTTGCCGGTGCCCAGGAAGTTGTTCTGGCTGACGCTGAAGGTGAAGATGATACCGGCGCCCTGCGAGTAGCCCAGACTGGCCGACAAGGTACCGGAGGGTTGCTCTTCCACCCGGACATTGACATCGACTTGATCATTGCTGTTCGGGACTCGCGGCGTTTCCACCGTCACATCTTTAAAGAAGCCCAGCCGTTGCAGGCGCAACTTGGACAAATCCAGCTTGTCGGATGCCGCCAGAGAACCTTCAAACTGGCGCATTTCACGGCGTAACACAGTTTCATCAGTTTTCAGGTTACCCTGGAAACTGATGCGGCGCACATAAGTCGGCTTGCCGGGATTGACGTAGAAATTGAGGTTGACCTTGCGGGCGGCCTCATCAATATCCGGCGCAGGATTGACTTCAGCAAAGAGGAAGCCGTCGTTACCGAGGCGCGCCCGCAGCAATTTTTCACTGGCGGATACCAACTGCTGGGAGAAGGTGGTTCCCGGCACAATCAGCAGCAGCTTCTTCAGCTCTTGTTCTTCAACCGGCAACTCGCCCATCAGCCGGGCCTCGCCGAAGGTATATTTCTCCCCTTCGACCATGTTCACATCGACAAACACCTTGCGCTTGTCAGGACTCAGCGTGACCTGCGTGGAGGTGATGGTGAAGTTGATATAACCACGATCCAGATACCAGGAACGTATGGCTTCCAGATCGCCATTCAACCGCTCGCGGGAATACTTGTCGTCACTTTTGTAGAACGAAGTGAAGTGTGACGGCTTGAGCTGGAAGACCTCGGTCAGCTCCTCATCACTGAAGGCGCTATTGCCGACAAAGTTGATGGCCTTGATGCGCGCCGGGGTGCCTTCCTCGATCTTGATATTGAGCGCCACCCGGTTGCGGGGCTTGGGTGTGGAAACCACGCTAATGACTGCGTCATAACGCCCCTGCCCCATGTACTGCCGCTCAAGCTCGCCCTTGATGTGATCCAGCGTGGAACGGCGATAGACTTCACCCTCGGTCAGGTCGGCTTTCTTGAGCGCCTCCATCAGGGTGTCGGTGTCAATCGCCTTGTTGCCTTCCAGCTTGACTTCGGTAATGGAGGGACGTTCGGTCAACCGGAAGACCAGCACATCTCCCTCGCGTTCGGCGGAGATATCCTCGAAATTTCCGGATTTGAACAGGCTGCGGATCGCTTCCGCCACCCGCTCATCGGTCGCCAGATCACCACCGGCCAACGGCAGCAGGGCATAGACACTAGCAGGAGAAACCCGCATCAGGCCTTCAAGACGGATATCCCGGACAGTGAAGCTGTCGGCGTTCGCCGCCCAGCCCGTCGCGCCGATCAGCAAACCCAACGCCAGTTTAGACAACCGCTTGCGCATAAAAAGTTCAATCCCCGTGCAGACACTTGGGCGCCAAGCGCCGTCCGCACCTTCTAGTCAAACCGCTTAACTGAACTGGCGCACCAGATCATTGAATATGGCGAGCAGCATCAGGCTGCCCATGATTGCGATACCGGCCTTCAAGCCCCATTCCTGAATCCTTTCCGGCAAGGGCCTGCCCAGCAAACCCTCTATGGTGTAAAACAACAGATGCCCGCCATCCAGCACCGGAATCGGCAACAGGTTCAACACCCCCAGACTGACACTCAACAACGCCATGAACCCGATCAGGGGTTCCCAGCCGATACTGGCGGTATGCCCGGCAACCTTGGCAATGGTGATGGGGCCGCTGAGATTGTCGAGTCCGATCAATCCCACCACCATTTTCCCCAGCGAAACCAGGGTCATGTCTATCAGGTTGCCGGTCTTTCGGAATGCCTCGACCAGCGCCGAGGCGGGATCATAATCCTGTTTCTGGAGATATGCGGGGGGAATTTCGAGATTCTGGGCGCTGATGCCGATATCCAGCTTGCCCTCTCTGGAGCCCAACTCATCTTTTTGGGCGCGGGGGGTCAAGGTCAGGGTCAGCTTTGTTCCGGCCCGCTGAATGTCTGCCGTAAAGGATTTTTCAGGATGCGCCCGCACCACCTCAACAAAATCCTGCCAGGTTCGAATCGACTGCCCATTGATCGCCAGCACGCGATCACCGGATTTCATGCCCTGTGTATCGGCCGGCCCCCCGCTCTTGACATCGCCAATGACCGGGTCCAGCGGCGGCTGGTAGGGAGTAAAGCCCAAGGCGCGCAGCGGATCATCGCCGGCTGTCTTCAAATAATGACTGACTTGCAGCGGCAGTTCCACCGGGCGGGAGCCGCCTTTGGGCATCACCGTCAGGGTGATGCGGCCGCTTTCACCCATGCGGTCCACCAGGGCATAGGTCACCTTTTCCCAGTCCCGGGTGTCCCGGCCGTCCACTTTCAGGATTTCATCACCCGTCTTGAGTCCCGCCACCGCCGCCGGCGACTGCTCACGCACCGAACCGACCACGGTGCGCAGGGTTTCCATGCCCTGCATGAACAGAATCCAGAACAGGAATACGGCAAACGCCAGGTTGATCAGCGGGCCGGCCGCAACAATGGCCATGCGCGCCGGGACGGACTGGCGGTTGAAGGCGCGCGGAATATCCGCTTCAGGAACCTCACCCTCCCGCTCATCCGCCATCTTCACGTATCCGCCCAGGGGAATGGCGGCAATACGGTACTCAGTGCCGTCTTTGGCGGTGCGCGACCAGAGCGCCGGACCAAACCCGATGGAAAAGGTCAGGACTTTGACGCCCAGACGCCGGGCGACCCAGAAATGACCGAACTCATGGATGGCGATGAGCGGTCCAAGAACGATGATTGCGGCCAGCAGGATTTGCAGAATGTCCATAAAAACCGTCACGCTCGACACAAGGGGAGGCAGGCCAGGGCAGCCTTGCGGGCAGCCTGGTCAGCGGCGAGGATTGTGTCCAGATTGTCGGCGGGACTCATTGGCAATTGTGTAAGCACCCGTTCGATGACACCGGGAATGGCGCGAAAGGAAATTTGCCGGTCGAGGAAAGCGGCGACCGCAACCTCATTGGCCGCGTTGAGGATGGCCGGGGCCGTGCCGCCCGACTCCATGGCTTCACGAGCCAGCCGCAGGCAGGGAAAACGGGCCTCATCCGGCGCCTGGAAGTCCAGCACATAGCGGGTGAGGTCCAGCCGCGCCACACCGGCTTGGATGCGTTCCGGCCAAGCCAGGGCATGGGCGATGGGCGTGCGCATGTCAGGGTTGCCCAGTTGCGCCAGTGTGGAGCCGTCCACATACTGCACCAGCGAATGAATAATGCTTTGCGGGTGCACCAGCACCTCTATCTGGTCGGGACGGGCGTCAAACAACCAGCAGGCTTCGATGAACTCCAGCCCCTTGTTCATCAGCGTGGCGGAATCCACAGAAATCTTCCGGCCCATGCTCCAGTTCGGATGCTTGCAGGCCTGCTCGGGAGTGACATCCTGCAACTGATCCTCCGCCAGCAGCCTGAACGGCCCGCCGGACGCGGTGAGCAAAATTTTCTCCACCCCGCCGTGGGCCAGTCCTGACTGACCGGCAGGCAAACACTGGAAGATGGCATTATGCTCGGAATCAATGGGCAGCAGCTTGGCTCCATGTTCGCGCACGGCTGCCATGAATAGGCCCCCGGCCATGACCAGCGATTCCTTGTTGGCCAGCAGCACCTTCTTCCCGGCCCTCACCGCCGCCAGCGTGGGCAGCAGTCCGGCAGCGCCGACAATGGCCGCCATGACCGTGTCGCAATCCGGATGGGCGGCGACAGCCGCCAGTGCAGCATCCCCGACCAGCACTTCCGTATGTACATTGGCCAGCCTGACCTGCAAGCGGACGCCGTCCTCGGCCCTACTGACCACGGCATAGCGCGGAGTGAACCGCTGGCACAGGGCGGCCAACTCTTCCACCCGGCTGTGCGCCGTCAGGGCGAATACCTGATAACGGTCCGGGTGCCGGGCAATGACATCCAGCGTGCTTTGCCCGATGGAGCCGGTGGCGCCAAGAACGGTAATACGCTGCATGAATTCAGAAGCCTCCGGACAACAACCAGCCCAGTGCGAAAACCGGGGCGGCGGCCGTGAGGCTGTCAATACGGTCCAGAGCACCGCCATGACCCGGGAAGATACTACCCGAATCCTTCACTCCGGCATGGCGCTTGACCATGGATTCGACCAGATCACCCAGCACCGAGGCAAAAACCGTCATCAGGGATAAACCGGCAAACGCAATGAACCGGATTAGCGGCAGTTCACGGTAGAAGCCGACGGCAGCCATGATCACCATGGTTAGCGCCAGCCCGCCCAGCATGCCCTCGATAGTCTTGCCCGGGCTGACAGCCGGCGCCAGCTTGCGTTTGCCGATGGCGCGACCGGTAAAATAGGCACCGGTGTCAGCGCCCCAGACCAGCAGGAAGAGATACATCAGCCACCAGGGGGATACCTGATGCAGATAAACCAGACCTGACCACGCCGGCACCAGCAGGATCAGCCCCATCGGCAGCAGTACAATACCTTTAGCCCACCAGCGCGCCGATTCCGGATACCAGATCACCATGCGCACTGCGATCAGCCAGAATACGGATGCCGCCGCGAACAACGGTGTACGCAGTCCGGCCAGCGCGGGAAAGCTCATGGCGATGACACCGGCGACAACCAGCGCGGTAAACGCACCCCGCCCCAGCGGGCTCGCCACTTTCATCAGCGCCGTCCATTCCCAGGCGCCAACCATGACCAGTGTTCCGGCCAAGGCCATGAAAGCGGCCGACCCCTGGGCTCCGAACACGCACCACAGCACGATGGGGAGCAGGATCAACGCCGTAATGATGCGTTCCTTAAGCATGTCGGTTTTCTACCTGTGCGCTGGTGCGGCCGAATCGGCGTTGTCGGCGGGCGTAATCGGCCAAGGCCTCGTCCAGCGACGCGGGATCGAAGTCCGGCCAGAGTTTTTCGGAAAAATAGAATTCGGCGTAGGCCGCCTGCCACAGCACGAAATTGCTGATGCGCAACTCGCCGCCGGTGCGGATGAGCAGGTCCACCGGCGGCAGGTCGGACATCTGCACCTGCTGCTGGAGATGAGCGGTATCAATGTCCTCCGGACGCAAGGTTCCGGCCTGAACCTGCCGGGCCAGTTCCTGGGCGGCATTGGCAACATCCCACTGCCCGCCGTAACTGGCGGCAATCACCAGCGTCATGCCGGTATTGGCGGCGGTCTTGGCCTCACCCGCCGCCATGCCGTCCTGCAGAATCCGGGCGAACATGGCGCGGTCGCCAATAAAGCGCACCCGGATATTGTGCCGGTGCAGATCTTCAACCTGCTTCTCCAGCGCATGCAGGAACAACTTCATCAGCAGCGTGACTTCGTTTTCAGGACGACGCCAGTTTTCGCTGGAAAAGGCAAAAACGGTCAACACCTCGACGCCCTGACGGGCCGCATGCTCGACAATCTTGTGCAAGGCCGACTCACCGGCCTTGTGGCCGGCGCCGCCGGGCAGCAGGCGTTTCTTCGCCCAGCGGTTGTTGCCATCCATGATGATGGCGACATGGCGCGGCAGAGCTGAACCGCCGGTGCTGTCGAGGTCTGGCGCTGAACTCACGGAATCAGACCTGAATCAGCTCGGCTTCCTTGGCCGCCAGGTGCTTGTCGACTTCCTGCACGAATTTGTCGGTAATCTTCTGCACATCTTCCGACGCCTTGCGATCGTCATCCTCGGAAATTTCCTTCTCCTTGAGCAGCTCCTTGACGTCCGCCAGCACATCACGGCGAATGTTGCGCAAGGCCACCTTGGCGTTTTCCGCCTCACCGCGCGCCACTTTCTGCATGTTGCGGCGGGTTTCCTCAGTCAGCGCCGGCAGCGGGACACGGATCACATCGGCGGAAATGGGGTTGAGACCGAGGTCGCTGTTGCGGATGGCCTTGTCGATGGCGCCGGTCATGGTGCGTTCGTAGGGCTGGATCAGCAGCGTGCGGGAATCATCCACCGAAACGTTGGCCACTTGCAGCAAGGGCACATCGGAACCGTAATAAGGCACCATGACATCCTTGAGGATGGAAGGGTGGGCGCGGCCGGTGCGCACCTTGCCGAATGCCTGGTCCAGGGATTCGAGGGTCTTGCGCATGCGGGTTTCGCAGTCTTTCTTCAGATCGTTGAGCATGATTTTCTCCGGATTCCTTAGCGGGGCTTGTTGCCGAGCAGCGTGCCTTCGGCCTCGCCCATCAGCAGGTTGATCAAAGCGCCCGGCTTGTTCATATTGAAGACGCGCAGCGGCATTTTCTGGTCGCGGCACAGGCAGATGGCCGTCAGGTCCATCACGCCGAGTTTTTTCGACAGCGCCTCGTCGAAAGTCAGATAGTCGTATTTGACGGCATCCGGGTTCTTGACCGGGTCGGAGTCATAAACGCCGTCGACCTTGGTGGCCTTGAGCACGACATCCGCCTGGATCTCGATACCGCGCAGAGTGGCGGCGGTGTCCGTAGTGAAGAAGGGGTTGCCGGTGCCGCCGACAAAAATGCAGACATCGCCGCTTTGCAGGGCGCGGATGGCAGCGCGGCGGTCATAGTGGTCGACAATGCCGCTCATGGGAATGGCCGACAGGATACGGGTGCGGATGTTCGCTCGTTCGAGGGCGTCACGCAGGGCCAGGCCGTTCATGACGGTGGCCAGCATGCCCATGTGGTCACCTGCGACCCGGTCCAGGCCGTTGGCCTGCAACTCGGCGCCGCGAAAGATGTTGCCGCCGCCCAGCACCAGGCCGACTTGCACACCGATCCCGACCAATTGGCCGATTTCCAGCGCCATGCGGTTCAGCACGCGCGGATCAATGCCCATTTCAGCATCGCCGGACAGGGCTTCTCCCGAGAGTTTGAGCAGGATACGTTGGTAGGCGGGTCTGCGCTCGGTCATGGAGAACTCCTGTGGGTGACGGGTGGGTCTTGGGGGCCGTATGTTAGCAGAAAGCAGGCCATGGCCGAAACGGGTTCGTTCACCCGCTTGACTGCCCCAGCCACAAGGCCACGCTCAAATCCCCATAGGAAAACCGGTTGCCCAGCTCCTCCTTCAATTCCTTGCCCGCCGGTTTACCTGCCGGATGCCCCATCTCCGCCGCCGCCCGGACAATTTCGGCCACTTCGCCTTCCGACAAATACAGCACTGCACGCCGCCCGATTTTTCCTGCCTGATACAATTTCAGCAAATGCCCCGCCACCGTATCCTCGGACAAGCCGCGCCGCTGCGCAATCTCCGCCCGGTCCAGGCCTTGCTCCACCAGTTCCAGTGTCGCCGCCACGGTATCCACTTTCTCCTTCGCCGCCGGTTCTGCAAAGCCGTGGCTTTCCCCCGGCGGCAACCCCCGCACCTCCGACAAACGGTCCAGGAACTGCTGTCCGTACCGCGCCAGCTTTTGTTCACCGACTCCGCTGATTTCCAGCAACTCCATCATCGAGGTCGGGTCACAGACCGCCATTTCCCGCAGCGTGGCATCGTTGAAGATCACATAGGGCGGAACCTTCTGCACCTGAGCCAACGACAAGCGCAGTACCCGCAGCGCATCAAAACGGCGCTGGGCTTCAGGCGGCAAGTCGCTGGCGACCGCCAGGCTACGATCCTTGCGGGTGGATTTGGGACGTGGCGCAGCCTGTTCCCGCAGATTCAGGGTCACTTCCCCTTTCAGTAACGCCCTCGCCTGCTCACCGGCCATCAAGCCGCCAAAACCTTCGTCGTCTGGCAGCAAATAGCCCAGCGCCACCAGTTGCCGCACCACATTGCGCCACGCCGGTTCCGACAATTCCTTGCCAATACCGAAGGTGGGCAGTTTGTCATGGCCGAATTGCAGCACTTTTTCCGTCGCTTCTCCGGTCACGACATCAATCAGGTGCGCCGCGCCGAACCGGTTGCCGGTGCGAATGGCCGCTGACAGCAATTTCTGGGCGGCCACGGTAGCGTTCCAGGTGCTGGGCGGATCGCTGCAGATATCACAGTTGCCGCAGGGCTGCGCCAGGTTCTCCCCGAAATAAGCCAGTAGTACCTGACGGCGGCAGGTGGCCGTTTCGCAATAGGCCAGCAGCGCATCCAGCTTGCGCGCCTCGATGCGCTTCACTTCCGCCGGGGCTTCCGACTGCGACAACATGCGCCGCACCTGCACAATGTCCTGCAAACCGTAGCTCATCCACGCTTGCGACGGCAGGCCGTCACGACCGGCGCGACCGGTTTCCTGATAGTAGCCTTCCAGCGACTTCGGCAAATCCAGATGCGCCACGAAACGCACGTTCGGCTTGTCGATACCCATGCCGAAGGCAACCGTGGCGCAGACGATGCGGCCCTCCTGCAACAGGAACTCGTCCTGCACCCGCACCCGCTCCGCCGCCGGCAGGCCTGCATGGTAGGCCAGCGCCGGAAGACCCTTGCCTCGCAGGAATTCCGCCGTTTCCTCCACCCGTTTGCGCGACAGGCAATAGACAATACCCGCCGACCCTTCCGGCTGCTGGCGGATGAAGTCGAACAACTGCTTGCGGCCATTGTCCTTCTCGACAATGGTGTAGCGGATATTGGGCCGGTCAAAGCTGGACAGGAAAACGGGGGCGTCTTCCAGCTTCAGCACCGCGATCATGTCGCGGCGGGTGCGCTCGTCGGCGGTTGCGGTCAGGGCGATGCGCGGTATCTGCGGGAAACGTTCGGCCAGGATACCCAGTTGCTGGTATTCGGGGCGGAAATCGTGCCCCCATTGGCTGACGCAATGCGCTTCATCAATCGCGAACAAGGCCGGATTGACGCGCCCCAGCAAACTGAGGAAACCCTCGGTCAGCAAGCGTTCGGGAGCGACATAAAGCATGTCCAGTTGCCCGGCCAGCAGCGCCTGCTCCACCTGACGTTGTTCGGTGATGGGCAGCGAGCTGTTGAGGAAAGCCGCCTTCACCCCCAGTTCCCGCAAGGTATCCACCTGATCCTTCATCAAGGCAATCAACGGCGAGACGATGATGCCCGTGCCGTCGCGAAGCAGCGCCGGAATCTGGTAACAGAGACTCTTGCCGCCGCCGGTGGGCATCAGCACCAGGGCGTTGCGGCCTTCCGTCAGGGTGAGGACGACTTCTTGCTGGTTGCCGCGAAAGTGGTCGTAGCCGAAGATGCGGGAGAGGATTTCGAGGGCGCGGGACGGGAGATTGGGCATATCGGGGGCACTATATTGGGATTCGTAAATGGCTTGTTGAATGACACCGAGCACACGTTGGCGCTCATGAAGGACTTGCAGGTTGCTGAAACGGATGACCCGGAGTCCAAGGCTGGCAAAGCAGGCATCGCGCTGCCGGTCATAGGCCTGATCGTGGGGCCGAAGATGCTGGTTTCCGTCCAGCTCAATCACCAGACGCGCTTGATAGCTATAGAAATCGGCAATGTAGCCCAACAGCGGTTTCTGGCGGGCAAATCTGACGCCCTGCTGGCGACGCCGGAGACTCGCCCACAAGCACTGTTCTGCTTCGGTCGCATGACGGCGCAACGAACGCGCCAACGGTTTTAGAACCGTCAGGTAAGGATCCATTGTAAATTCCATCTTCCTTGATACAAAACCCCGGCACTCCGTGCCGCCCCCTTTCCAAGGGGGCTATTCTAGGCATCTGCGGCCCGATTTCAAGCGGTCGATTGACTCGCCCCCTTGGAAAGGGGGCCGGCGGCAAAGCCGGCGGGGGGTTTTAGACCCTTGGTTGGCCGCGAAGGTATGCGCCAATTTCGCTGTTGGAAAACCCCGGCGCTTTGCGCCGCCCCCTTTCCAAGGGGGCTTCAGGTCACAGAGAAAAACCTGCCAAATATCGCCCCCTTGGAAAGGGGGCCGACGCGCAGCGGCGGGGGGTTTTAATACTTCTCCGGAACCTCCCGCAACCGCATCAGCCCTTCCTGCGCCGTACTCGCCACCAGCACTCCGTCACGGCTGTAAATACGACCGAAGTTCATGCCGCGCCCGTCATTGGCGTTGGGACCGGTCATTTCGTACAACAGCCACTCATCCATGCGGAACGGCCGGTGGAACCAGATGGCATGGTCCAGGCTGGCCGCCTGCAGGTTGGACTGCATGAAGGTGACGGCGTGCGGCAACATCGCCGTCCCCATCAGGGCGAAATCGGAGGCGAAGGCCAAGGCGCATTGATGCAGCAGCGGATCGTCCGGCAGCTTCTCCTGGGCGCGCATCCAGTGATGGCGCAGTGCTTCCTGCGGGGTCGGGGCAAAAGGGTTCTGCGGGTTGATGGGGCGAATCTCGATCGGGCGTTCGCGGGAGAAACTGTTGCGGATCTTTTCCGGCAGCAGGCCGCAGATCTTCTGCCGCAACTCATGCTCGCTCAGCAATCCGTCCGGGCCTTCCACATCCGGCATGGCGGACTGGTGGTCCAAGCCTTCCTCATGGTCGGCAAACGAGGCGGAACACATGAAGATCGGCTCGCCGTGCTGGATGGCGGTGACCTGGCGGTTGACGAAGCTCTTGCCATCGCGCACGCGGTCCACTTCATAAATGATCGGCACCGTGGTGTCGCCGGCGCGCAGGAAATAGCCGTGCAGGGAATGCGCGAGGCGCCCCTCCACCGTGCGGCCCGCCGCCATCAGCGCCTGGCCCAGCACCTGACCGCCAAAGACGTTCTTGCCGACAATATTGAGGCTCTTGCCCCGAAAAAGGTTGGCTTCCAGGGTTTCCAGTTGCAACAGTTCCAGCAGCTCGGCGATCACAGGATTCATGTTTGCTCTCTTCTTCATCATTCAGACTCTATAACCATCTCGCCCGTTTTAACCGACGGAACAGCCACAGGCAACCCAAAAGCATGACCGTCATGGTTGCAGGATAGCCGAAGTGCCAGTGCAACTCCGGCATATGGTCGAAATTCATGCCGTAGAAACTGGCAATCATGGTGGGAATGGCGAGGATGGCCGCCCAGGACGCCAGCCGCTTCACAATCTCGTTCTGCCCCACCGTCACCAGCGCCATGTTGACGTCCATGGCCACTTTCAGCATTTCGCTCTGGGCGTCAATGGCATCCAGGATGCGCAACACATGGTCGTGGATGTCACGGTAATACGGCAATATGGCGCGGGGAATCAGCTTTTCGTCGGGATGGTTGAGTAGATAGCTGCTGATATCCTGCAACGGCGTCACCGCCAGCCGCAGCTTTACCATGTCCGCCTTCAGGTCATACAGGTGGCGGACGGTGGGTTTCTTGAAGCTGTCGGAAAAAATCTCATTTTCAATGGCGTGCAGGTGCGCGCCCATGTCATCCGCGACCGGGAAATAATTGTCCACCACGAAGTCGAGCAAGGCATGCAGCACATAGCCCGGTCCGTGGCGCATCAGCTTCTGGTTATGTTCGCACTGGTTGCGGACCGTGGCGTAACTGAGCGAAGCGCCCTGCCGGATGGTCAGGATGTAGCGCGGACCGAGAAAGATATAGGTGATGCCGAAGCTGATGTCATCCTGTTCCAGCCGTGCGGTGCGCACCACCACGAACAGGGAGTCGCCATACGCTTCCAGCTTGGGCCGCTGATAGGCGCGTGACGCATCCTCCACCGCCAGATCATGCAGGCCGAACTCTTCCTGCACCAGCTTCATCAGCTCAGTGCCAGGCTCATGCAGGCCCACCCACACAAAATTGTCACTGTCCGCCGCCAGTGTTTCACTGACCTGGTCGATCGGCATTTCCGCCACACGCTTGCCGGTCTTGCGGCTATAGGCGGCGCAATTCACTACACTCATCTATTCCATCCTGCCTTGATAACTGCCTGTTTTTGGCACATTCAGAAACCAACTTTAACAGCATCGCCCATGAATTCATGTCAAACGAGTGAAAAAGCTGTTAGCGTTTCGGCCCAGCAATCCTGCGTACCGTGACTCCATGACTGATTATGGCAAACTGGTTTGGTCTTGACCGTCTCTTCGTCGCCGCCTCCCGCAAGGCGCTCGACACTTGGGTAAGCCCCGATGTACACACCGAAAACCTGGCCGATCTGAAAATCGATCCCAACAAGCCGGTGTGTTATGTGCTGCAATCGCCGTCGCTGTCGAATGCCCTGGTGGTGGACCGCGAAACCCAGCAGCTGGGCCTGCCGCGCGCGCTCAAGCCCATGGACACGCACCTTTTCCGGGAAGACCAGTCCTTCTTCTATCTGACCCAGGAAGCCTCCAGCCAGTCGGCCGCCAAGAACCGCTTCGAGTATTCCGATCGTTTTGTGCGGCTAGTGGAAGCCGTGCGCCAGAATCCGGAACTGGATATCCAGCTGGTGCCGGTGACCATTCTCTGGGGCCGCTCGCCGGACAAGGAAGAGTCGCTGTTCAAGATCCTGTTCTCCGATTCCTGGTCCACACCCGGCGCCATCAAGCAGCTGGCCACCGTGGTGCTGAACGGCAAGTCCACCATGGTCAAGTTCGGCAGCCCGTTGCTGGTGCGCAGCCTGATGACCGACGACATGAGCGATTCGCTGGCCCTGCGCAAGATTGCCCGCGTGTTGCGCGTGCACTTCCGCCGCCAGCGCGAAATGGCGATTGGCCCCGACCTGTCGCACCGCCGCACGCTGATGCATTCCATATTGCAATCCACGGCCGTGCGCGCCGCCATTCATGAAGAATCGGTTGAAAAGCAACTGCCGCCGGAAGCCATTGAAGACAAGGCCCGCGAGTACGTCAACGAAATCGCCGCTGACTACGCCTATCCGGTCATCCGTTCGCTATCGCTGCTGCTGAACTGGCTGTGGACACGCCTGTATGATGGCGTTGAAGTTCATCACTTCGAAGAAGTCACGAAAATGGCTTCCGACTACGAAATCATTTATGTGCCCTGCCATCGCAGCCACATTGACTACCTGTTGCTGTCCTACATCATTCATGACCGGGGTCTGATGCCGCCGCACATTGCCGCCGGCGCCAACCTCAACCTGCCGGTGGTCGGTCCCATCTTGCGACGCGGCGGTGCGTTCTTCCTGCGCCGTTCGTTCAAGGGCAACAACCTGTATGCCTCTGTTTTCACCGAATACCTGCACCTGATCACCACCAAGGGCTTCCCCATCGAGTACTTCATCGAGGGCGGACGTTCCCGCACCGGCCGTCTGTTGCCCCCCAAGGGCGGCATGCTGGCAATGACGGTGAAGAGCTTCATGCGCGACAACACCCGCCCCATCGCTTTCATCCCGACCTACATTGGTTATGAGCGGCTGATGGAAGGCAGCACCTATATTGGCGAACTGCGCGGCAAGACCAAGCAGAAGGAATCTCTAGCCTCGGTGGTGATGGCGGCGCGCAAGATTGAGAAGATTTTCGGCAAAGTGCACCTCAGCTTTGGCGAACCGATCTTGCTGAACGATGTGCTGGAACAGGAAAATCCCGGCTGGAAGAACGAGCAATGGGATGTGGATGCCAAGCTGCCCTGGGTGAACCGCAGCGTCAGCAAACTGGCGAACCAGATCAACACCCACATCAACAGCACGGCGGTGATCAACCCCATTACGTTGCTGAGCCTGGTGCTGTTGTCCACGCCCAACCATGCCATTGATGAAGATGTGCTGGTGCGGCAACTGGATCTATACCAACAACTGGCCCTGCGACTGCCCTACAGCCGAAAGATTGAAGTCACGCACATGGCGCCGGTCAACATTGTGTCCTATGGCGTGCAGTTGAAGGCCATCCAGCGCGTAAAGCATCCGCTGGGCGACCTGGTGTGCGTGGCGGAAAACCAGGCGGTGTTCCTGACCTACTTCCGCAACAACATCCTACACCTGTACATCATTCCGTCACTGGTGGCGTGTCTGGTGCAGCAAAACGGCCAGATTCAGCGCGAACAGCTGGTGCAGGTGATTGCCTCGCTGTATCCCTACCTGCAATCCGAACTGTTCCTGGGTTTTGACGCATCGGAAATTGAAGCGCTGGTGAACAGCCATGTGGATGCCCTGAGCGATTTCGGTTTGATGAGCACCGTTGACGGCATGGTCAACAGCCCGCAACCCAATACTGAAGCCTTTGCGCAACTGGTGGTGTTGGGTGAAGCCGTCAAGGAAACGATGGAACGGTATTACATGACCATCTCGCTGCTGACCCGTCGCGGCAGCGGCAAAGTGAAGCAGAAGCAACTGGAAGACCTGTGTTCCCTGCTGGCGCAGCGGGTGTCGGTGCTGTACGAGTTCAACTCGCCCGAGTTTTTTGACAAGGCCATTTTCCGCAACTTCATTGAGACCTTGAAGAAGGTGGGTTTCCTGCGCCTGGACGAGGAGGAAATGCTGCATTTCGATGATCGTCTGAACGAGATGGCGACTCAGGCGAATCTGGTGCTGCGTCCGGAGGCGTTGAACACCATTCTGCATATCACCAGTGTCAGCGATGAGGAAATTGCCTCGGCGATGGCGCAGTTGGAAGCGAAGGGTAAGCGGAAAGGCTGATGAAACAGCCAATGACCGGTTTCTTTCAGGATGAAGCCGGTCACTGGGTGGCCGTACTCGCGTGCGGCCATACCCAGCATGTGCGGCATGATCCACCCTGGCAGTCGAGGCCGTGGGTGGTGACAGCCGAGGGACGGGACAGGATGTTGGGGGTCACGCTGACTTGCCTGCTTTGCAAAAGCCGTACATGAATCCTGATCTTTTTTCTCGCTGACGTTAAATAGAACGCCTATCCATTTGATTTCATGAATATTCAGCCTCACCCCGCCAAATAAACATCAAACCGGCTGCTCTCCCCTTCAAACACCACCGACGGTTCCCGGCCCGCCAACGGCTCCGCCAATCTGGGCCGCTTCACCACCACCCGCTTCTTCGCCGCTCGCAGCGCCGGTTCCAGCAAGCCGGCGGCATCGGGGTCTGCGCCCACAGCCTGATGAAAGACCTGCATGTTCACCTTCACCTTCGCGGATTTTTCCCGCGTTGGAAACATCGGGTCCAGATACACCACTTCCGGGCGATGGTCCCCGGCCAGGCTGCCCAGCCACGCCGCCGAGTCCGCAAACACGAGTTCCATCCGCTGCAACGCCGCCGCCAGCAACGGCTCTGCCTGCGCACGCTTCCAGCCATCCTGCAGCAAGGCCTGCACCACCGGCGAGCGCTCCAGCAAAGTCACCCGGCAACCCAGCCATGCCAGCAGCAGGCTGTCACGGCCAAAACCGGCCGTGGCATCCACCACCCATGGCAAATAATCACCTTTGATGCCGCAGGCCTTGGCCAGCATTTCACCGCGCCCGCCGCCATGCTGCAAGCGCCACAAGGTCTGCCCGTCCGTCCAGTCCACACGCACCGGGCCGGGCAAAGGCAGCTGGAAGGTTTGCAGACTGACATCTTCACCCACCATCAAGGCGAGCGACACCGACGACGCCAATCGCTTCAGCGTCTTGCGTTCAAAATCGGGAAGGGTTTGCAAGGGTGCGCCCAGCCGCAGCGCCAGATCGGCGGCATGCAGCTGGGTGTCAGGAAGGCAGAGGACCTGCAAGGGTGACATCGGCAGGTATCAGGCGGACCAGGGAATGAGGCCGAAATACCAGGTCACGAGAATGAAGGAACCGAAGACGATGCGGTACCAGGCAAACACGGTGAAATCATGGTTGGTGATGAAACGCATCAGCGCGCGGATCACCAGCAAGGCGGAAATGAACGACACCACAAAACCGACCGCAAACACCGGCATGTCGGCCGCCACAAAGGCGTCGCGGTTCTTCAGCACATCGTAGAATGTTGCGGCGAACATGGTGGGAATGGCGAGGAAGAAGGAGAACTCTGCCGCCGCCTTGCGCGACAAGCCAAACAGCAAGCCGCCAATGATGGTGGCGCCGGAACGCGAGGTGCCCGGAATCAGCGCCACGCACTGCGCCAGACCCACCTTCAGCGCATCACGGATGCGCATGTCTTCCACTTCCTGGACCGTGATGGTGTGCCGGCGTTTCTCCGCCCACAGAATGACGAAGCCGCCGACAATCAAGGCGCAGGCGACGGTGACGCCGTTGAACAGGTGTTCCTTCAAATAGTGGATGGTGAAAAAACCGAGTATGGCGGCGGGCAGGAAAGCCACCAGCACATTGATGGCGAACAGCCATGACTTGTCGTTCTTCTTCAGCATGCCCTGCATGACATTGATCAGGCGCACCCTGTATTCGTAACAGACCGAGAGAATGGCCCCCAACTGAATGGCGACTTCAAAAACGTCGCGTTTTTCCTTGGTCCAGAAGTTCAGCAGTTCGGCGGTGAGGATCAGGTGGCCGGTGCTGGAAATGGGCAGGAATTCGGTAATGCCCTCCACAATGCCCATCACCAGTGCTTGCAGCAACAACAGCATATCCATGTTGAAACTCTCTTGTGTCTAATTCAACGGCCCGGCAGCTTTTGCCAGACTTGATCGCGCAGGTACACCGGCAAGGCGTGTTCGGCGTCTTGCGCTTCACCGCGCTGGAAGGCGGCATTCGCCAGCACCGCCAGGTCCCAGGCGTGGGGATGCACGTCGGCCATCTCCCCTTTCACCTGCAAATGTGCGGGAAAGCCATCCCGGAGGTTACAACCGTTTCCGGCCAGATACCATGCCCCGCCGGGCAACAGCGGCAGGTTTTGCGGGGCGTACAGGCCATCGGGCAGCACCGGCTGCATCAGGCCGTCGTGCAGTTCGTAGGCTCCGGCGTAGACCTCGTTCATGCGGGCGTCGAACAGGGCCAGCACGCGGTCTTGCCCGGTGAGGCGGTGTACATGCTGCGCCAGTACTTGCAGGCTGGACAGGGCCAGCACCGGCAGGTTGAGGCCGAAGGCAAAGCCCTGGGCGGCGGCGGCGGCAATGCGCACGCCGGTGAACGCGCCCGGCCCGCGGCTGTAGGCCACGGCATCCAGGTTTTGCAGGGTGATTCCGGCTTCACGGAGCAGGTCGTCCACCATGGGCAGCAGCAGTTGGGTTTGCAGCCGGGGTGCGTGTTCAAAACGGCTGATGATGCGGCCGTCGGCGAGGTATAACGCGGCGGAACACGCTTCGGTGGCGGTTTCCAGGGCAAGAATGGGCATGGCTGGCTGGTTAAAAGCGGTTGGCTCGCGCTTTATACGCGCCTTGCGGGTATCATTCAAGGCTGACGCTGTTACGGGAAATTCCTGATCATGATTCCGATTTCTGCGCTGATTCTGGCCGGTGGCCAGGCGACGCGTATGCAGGGCCGCGACAAGGGCTTGGTGGTGTGGCGCGGCAAGCCGTTGATTGAGCATGTGCTGGCGAGGGTGCTGCCGCAGGTTGATGATGTGGTGATCAGTTGCAACCGAAATGCGGAGTTGTATTCGCGTTATGGGCGCTGTCTGCCGGATGTGGTTGAGGGGTTTGCGGGGCCGTTGGCGGGGATGGCGGCTTGCCTGCCTTTGTGCGGTCATGAGTGGGTGTTGGTGGTGGCTTGCGATATGCCTTGTTTGCCGGTGTCGCTGGCGGAGCGGTTGATGGCGGGGTTGGGGGATAATCGGTTGGCGGTGGCTCACGATGGGGAGCATTTGCAGCCGTTGGCGTTGTTGATGCATCGGGATTTGGGGGATTCGTTGGAGGGGGCGTTGCGGGAGGGGGTTTATTCGGTGCAGCGGTGGATTAACGGGCATTCGCATTCGGTGGTTTATTTTGAGGATGAGGGGGGGTTTATTAATGTTAATCGGTTGGGGGAGTTGGAGTAGTCGGATTGTCACATTATTAGTATCAAGCCGACTTTGCCTAATTAATTACGCGCCGTCCCTGATTTTATGTTAGGCATTTGTTGGCTTATAAGCAACGATATTCACCGTGCCTTTTCCTTTGTATTTCTTTATTTCAAAATCATTTTTCAGATTTTGAATAATCTCAGGTAGCTTTGGAGGGTGTAATTAGCTTTGTGTAAACGGTCATTTGGCATCACACTGCCGCTCCCCTGGAGTCATTATGACCGCTGCAAAAAGTACCAAACGGGCCAAGCCCGATCCTGAACTCCTCCAATTTGCCGACCGTCTGTTGGCC
>NZ_JAUSMX010000022.1 GCF_030646115.1 Fluviicoccus sp. | reverse complement strand
CAATTCAGCCGTTGCGGCCTGCAGGGTTTCCTCGTTGCGACCTTCAAGCCGGAAGCTCAGCGCTGAGCCCGCAGAGAATGAATCGGAAACGAACCCAACTTCCAGCGCGTCGGGAATGAAGCCGACCTTTTCGCGCCAGCGGTTGCGTACTTCATTGGAGCTGATTTCGCCTCGCTGTTCGAATGGCTGCAGAATCAGCACGACCTCGGCAATGTGACTGCCACCGGCCGAGGGGCGTCCGCCTCCGGGACCGCCGCCCCTGTTGATGCGGGCGCCGAGCGTTGTCAGTGATCTTTCGACCACGTGGCCGGGAACTGCAGGGGCGTCACCGGCGGCGATCTTCACGGCCAGTTCCTCGTCGAGTTCGCGGCTCAGTTCAATTGCCGCCCTTTCCAGCTTCTGAAGTGCTTCCTCGGTGATGGCGACCGCCACTCCTTCGGGCATCTGCACGCTGGCATAGATACGGTCGCCTTCAACGGCGGGGAAAAACTGGAACACTACGCGCCCGCTCATCAACAGACCTGCGGTGATGACGATGATGGAGATCGCTACGGCCCACGTTGCATAACGATATTCCAGAGATTTGCGCAGGGCCTTCTGATAGGTGTTGGCAGCGAAGCTGTTCAATCCCTGGCTGATGCGTTCCTGCAGGGCCAGCCACCGTGTCATGACCGGGCTGCCCTCCAGCAGGTAACCACTGGTGCGGCGGTGCGAGAGATGGCTGGGAAGAATCAGCTGTGATTCGATTACGCTCATGAACAGACACAGCACCACCACGGCTCCGATCACGAAGAAAAACGACCCCATCGGGCCTTCCAGCATCAGCAGCGGAAGGAAGGCGGCCATGGTGGTCAGCACTCCGAAGATCACGGGGACCGACACGCTGAGAGTGCCTTCGGCGGCGGCCTCTCTCGGCGGAACGCCATTCTGTTCATAAACGAAGATGCGCTCCGCCACCACGATGGAATCGTCCACCAGAATCCCCAGGACGAGAATAAAGGCCATGATGGTCAGTGAGCTGAGCGTGACGTCCAGCGAGGGAAACAGTGCCAGTGCACCAAGGATGGAAATGGGAATGCCTGCGGCCACCCAGATGGCCAGTTTGAAGC
>NZ_JAUSMX010000015.1 GCF_030646115.1 Fluviicoccus sp. | reverse complement strand
ATAGCCGTGGAAAGCTCGTTTTTGAGGCTATATCGGGTGGTATAGGCGAAAAAAGCGTGTACGAAATGAGCTTCCAGCGGATTTTTGCTTTCAGAGAATGCAGGCGGTGGAAATTCAGGGATTTTTCACCACCCTGTTAAGTCTAGTTAAACTGAATGGCCGCATCCCCGCTACGCTCCCATCCATTCGGCGGGGACAGGTTGTGTTCTTTGGCCTGCATTCCCGGAGCGCCGGAAAGTACGGCGGTCTCCCGGGCTTTAATCGTCTCGTTGGATACAGGATGGCCTCTATTCATCCGAGAGGCCCGTATGCATTGCCATGTTGGCCCATTTTCAAGTCGTGTTTTTTTGCAGATGTATTAATATGAGTCCGGATAATCAGTGATTTTCGTTACCTGCACATTATAAAATCATTCCGATGAAAGGCTAATCTTGTACCCTGAAAACGTCATTCCCGGCCTGATTTGAATCGGTAGTTCGTTGGATACTCATATGTTTGTCGTGGGTAGTTTCCCGTCTGCGCGGGAATGTTGCCGAGTATTAAATGGTCTGTATCCTCCCGCTGGATACACTAGGTCACCATAATCAATAAAGCGAAAACATATTTGCGCTGAATAAAAAATTACAGCAAGTGTGATTGCATGGATTGGCCCATAAACATGGGTGAATGGCCCGCTGGAATCTAACAAATAACATCAGAAATATCTATGATGATTCTGGTTTGTGTTGGCGATTTCAGGGACTCTATGTTCAACTATAAAAAAAACCTGCTGGCGGCATGCTGTTTTCTGGCAGCTGATGCTTATTCATTGGAATTGATGGATGATGAATCGCTTTCTGTGGAAACCGGGCAATCATTGTTCAATTCAAACACCGTCACCAATGGCAGTATGACATTTTTTCGCCTTATGGTTGATGCAGAGCTTCAACTGAATATGAATATCAACAAGGTGGCGCTTGGGTGTGATGGTCCAAATGGCACAGGGGTGTGCGACATTGATATTGACCGCTTGCGGCTTGCAGGCACATCCGCATCCAGCGCAAGTGATTCCGGACCAGGCACCGATTTTATGATGCGTAGGCCATTTTTGGAGTTTGCCATTAAAAACAACAATGTTGCTGCGACTCGACAAGTCAGCGGTATACGCTTTGGCGCTCTTGAATCCTTGGGCAGCATGTCATTTGGAGAAAACCCCGGTAACAACGCGGCTGACGATTTCGGATTGAACCGGTTTTCAGGAGATATGAACGTTACCCTCCTGAACACCACCATGAGCAATGTCAAGGCTTGTCTCGGAGTTTTGGTATTCGGCGTGTGCGGAGGAATCAACTTGTCCGGATCGGCGAATGTCGCCTCACACAATCAGTCCTTCACATTAAGCCGGGCTACGAAGATTAATGACATAGGGCCGATGTCGGCTTTTTCAAACAATATTTTCCCCTTCGGGCTGCCGACAACGTTGAGCAACACCCACTTGCTGGATCAGAGTCTTGACACTCTGCATCAAATTATTGTTGAAGATCCATCCAGCGGAGGGCAGCCAACTAAAGATTTTTACATTGGCCTTCAAAAAGAGTCTGTAAATTGGCAAAAAATCTCGACCGGCAGTTTTGCAGGCGTTGCCGCCCAGCAAGGCTGGTGGCTCTCCGTTCCAAAAGTGGTTATAGAGGATATAACCTCAAACCAACTTATCCAATTGGGTACTTTTGCTGCGGCAGTGGGGATTATCGGGTTCGCTGTTAATATTAATGGCCCTCTTGAGCTTGGGCAACGACCGGTTGACAACTGCTGGGGAACTCTTACATTTTGCTAGCGCTCTTTTGATTAGTGTGCTTGTTGTTGATTCTTAACCTATTTTCTCGGTTTCGCATTAACTGTCTGATCAGGCTTCGCTGAGGTTGCGGTGATATATATTTAAGGAGGGCTTCAACTCAACAAACGGTCAACAAATCATGGTTTTAATTTGATTCATCATTGATTTTGATGCTTGTCTGGAATATTTATTTTAACCGGGATTCAGTGCTATTATTTTAATCATGAAGAACAATAATGTGAATGTTATGGGCAATGCCTCTATAGCCAACCGTAATTCAACCGGCAGTCGCACCGTCCCCGTGGAGTTCTGCCGCATCGTTCTGCACTGGGCTGCTGAAAAAGGGCTCAATATGTCCGACTTCTGGGCGGGCCTCGATATTTCTCCTGAAGTTCTGGATGTGGAAGACACCTGGATTCCGGTTACCACTCACCAAAAATTGGTTGATCGTGCTGTCGCTCTCACCGGGTCAGTGGACGGATTGGGTTATGAACTGGGTATGCGCGTAGGACTGACGACGCATTTGCCGACCGGTTATGCGTTGCTCAGCCAACCAACCCTGCGTGAAGTGATCAAGTTTGGTGTGAAGTACAGTAAGTTGATTGTCCCGGTCTATCAGGGTTGCTTAACCGAGGGGCCGGAACATGCCTCTGTCAGCATTACCCTGAATTTCACCCCCGAACCCGCCTTGCAGTGCTATTACCATGACATGGCGCTGACGGCTGTTTGGAAAGCCCTGCGCAATTTGCTGGGTGAAGTATGGCCTGGAGTGGCGCTGTGGTTTGACTATCCGGAGCCTTCATATTTTGCTGAGTTCCGCGAACTATTGCCCAGCTGCCGTTTCAACATGGAAAGCAACCAGCTGATCTTTCCGGTGCAGCAATTGGACCGGAAAATCTCTACCGGTGACCCGGTGATGGCCGAGCTGATGGCCAGAAAATTCCAGGAAAAACACTTGGGCGGGCAGTTGCCGAAACAGATCGTCGAGCGTGTTCGGTGCGAACTGGTGAGTAATGGCAACGGATATCCCGACCTCGAGGTTGTTAGCCGCAGACTTTGCATGTCCGTCCGGACACTTAAACGCCATCTGCAGCAGGCCGGGACCAGCTTCCAGCAACTACTGGATGAAGCGCGTCTCGCCGACGCCACTCGCCTGTTGTCATCATCTCCCACCATGAGTATTGAGGATATGGCTGCCTGGTTCGGTTACAGCACAACCAGCAACTTTACTCAGGCATTCCGCCGCTGGACCGGCTTATCCCCAAGCAAGTTTCGCCAGCATCTCCAGAAAACAGACTCTTAGTTTTCACCGTTCAGAAAAAAATGCATCCCCATCCAGAAAGCGACTCAGAAAAGGGCGGCTTGAAGGTCAATTTACCAGTCTTTAATGACGGCAAGCCGACCTCTGAAAACGGTTCAAATCTACGGCGTCTGCCAGGCGGGCATACCCAGCGCCATTGAAATGTATGCCGTCACCGGCATCATAGCGAAGGTCAATCACCTCCGGATTTGAGGGGCTCCGCACGGCGGCATCAAAATCGACTATGGTGTCGGCCGGGCTTTTGTTACGTATCCACCAGTTCACATCCTGGCGCAGCTTGCGGGCAAGTGGCCCGCTGTAAAAGGGGTTGAAGGCGCTGCCAGACGGCGTCAGGGTTCCCTGCATGACTTTCAGTCCGCGCATCTGCATGTTTCTGATCAGCGTCTGGTAGGCGTTGATGATCTTGTTGTAACGATTCCAGTAATCAAAGAGCTTGAAGTAATCCTGGCCGATGTCG
Organism: Fluviicoccus sp.; assembly: GCF_030646115.1. Lineage (GTDB taxonomy): Bacteria > Pseudomonadota > Gammaproteobacteria > Pseudomonadales > Moraxellaceae > Fluviicoccus. Next base: position 312,716 of record NZ_JAUSMX010000015.1, on the reverse strand, counting down.
TTAATGCCCTCCAGCAAAATGACATCGGAAACACCGGATACTTGCAGCACATCGGCATGAAGGCGATTGAGAGCCGACACCCCGAATTGCGGAAAGGGACTGTCTTTTGCCACCTGATTGCCGCTGATTCCTGCATTGACAACAAAGAAGGGGAGCCCGGCATCATCAATGCGCCGCTTCAGGAAATCCGGATAGCGCTGATTGGCGCCGATGCCGGACTGATAGCCGTCGGTGATGGAGTCGCCGAGCGTCACCACCGAAGCGGTATGCGCCGGAGCCAGCACCTCCATGCCCGCCAGCAAGTGGCGGCGGCTGGTTTTGAACAAATAGGCGCTGCCCTGGATGTCAGCGCTGTGATCTCCGGCGCGCGGCAGGGTGACATAAGAGTATTCCAGACCCACCATATGCCCGGTAGGCAAGAAATTTGCCGCCGTGTCGCCTGTGGCAATACTGACCGACAGTTTATCCAGGCTGTTAAAGCGGAATGAGACCGGATCACTGTAGATTTCCTGTCCGGCCGGGACGGTGACTGCGGATTGTCCGTTGTTGAAGCGAACGGTGGTCAGCGTGGCCGGATCGATGGCGGCTCCGACTGTTTGCAGGGCCAGGTTCGCGCTTCTGATAATCAGCGGAGATTGGCTGAATCGGTTGGAAAACTTCAGGCGAAGAGTGGCGCCGCCGCCCAGCGGGCTGAACACTTGCCGGTAGCTCTGGTTCGGACCCATGGGGAAATTGATGCGGATGTCCGGCGACAAGGCGATCAGGGAGGCGTCTGCCGGTGCGGATTGCCACAAGGAGACCCAGCGGGGGCTGGTGCAATCGAGCGCCCAGGCGGATTGGCAGAGGAGGGCGCCGCCTGCCGCCAGCCGAAGGAGTTGCCGCGAAATGGTTTGAACTGCCTGCGTTATATTCATTTTTGGCCTCATGCGAATAAGACGATGTCGTGTATTGGCGCCTTAAAAATGCCACCGGGTACGGCTTTGGTCTCCCGGTAATTCCCGAAGCCGGTACCCGGATGGAAGCGGTCAGAAATCACATCGCCTGGCAGTCGCGGCCTTTAAGGGCATAATTCAGACGTGAGCAGCGCTTGATGGTCGGGTAATACTCTTTCATCACGTGATTGGCGGATGTCCACTTGTTGTCCGCAGGAACATTCATAGCCGACTGTGAGAAGCTCGCATCCGGAACCATGTTGCGCAACGCCACCACATGTTCTTGAAGTGGCAACAGGCTGGAGAAGGGCAGCCAGTTGTGGTTATGCAGCACGGGCTTGATGTGGCTGACGACAACCGTGTAGTAGCCTTTGTTGTCCAGTTTCAGCTCGCTGTCGGTTAAACAGCCGTTATTAACGACAGGATAGGGCCTCATCAGAAGGTTGTTGCAGAGGGATACATAGCGCACCTGTTTGCCGGATGGCCATGTGCTGGGTGTGTCGCCCGGGGTATATGCAGGTAATTTGCCGCGAATGACCATCACCGTGCCTGGCTCCGGCTTGATCATGCTGATGAGGTAGGCGCTGTCACTGTTTGGAAAAGCGCCGCTTATCAAGTCTGCACCCGGCCTGAAAAAGTGAGTGTCGAAGCAGGTCGGATTACAGTTCTTGATGTTGGGCATATTGACGATGAGATCTTTCAAACCGCCCTCTTTGGCCGGGGGCATCAGGAGGACATTGCCAGAGGCTTCGGCCGGGCTCCGGACAACATTAAGCGTGTATTTTCCGCCTGCCAGCGCGGGTTGCTGCCACGGGTTCTGATAACCACGATCCGGATCAATCAGAAAGTCGGGTATTGATGACTTAACTCCGTTCATCTCGAAAGAGCTGCCCGTGGCATCGTAGCTGTTAAAAGAAAAATAGCGGCTATTGGGGAAAGTGCCGTTAATGACAACTTTCTTAACCGTTGCATCCGGAATAAAGTCGGTGATCCAGTAGGAGGCGGCAGTATCCGGCAGGGCTATGTTCGGGTTTAAAAGCCGCCCACCATTGAGAGCAATCGACCAGGCACAGTCCGGCTGCTTTTCACGAATGACATTAATCCACTCGTTCAGCACCCCTTTGGGAGCCGGGCAGGGGGAGATTGTCTTGCTGCTGCCGTCGCTGTACTCAAAGGTCATGTCTGGCAGTTTGACTTTGCTGATGTCATCGCCTGCGGGCAGATAGACGCGCATGGCGAGAAAACCCAGAGGTTTGGCGAAGGTTGCCGGGCTGGCCAGCAAAGCGAGCAAGGCCAGGGATAAGGTTCGGATTTTCATGGGAGGTCATCCTGTTGGAGTAAGTAAGAACTACGGGGTGCATGCCGTGATGACCCCGGTTTCCGTGTCATGTCACCAGCTTCGGCAACTGGCGCCCTGGCAATGGTTCAATTCCGTCATGCGCTGTTTCAGCCTCTCGATCAACGGCTTCTTCAGCATCCAGTTCAGCGGGTTGGCCAGCAGGTTGTGCAGTTCGTAGGGATCATTCTTCAGGTCGTAAAGCTCCCACTGAGTGCCGATGGCGGCGTCCCACTTGATCAGCTTGTAGTTCTCCTCGCGAATGGCAAGGTACGAGGGAATGTCCATCCCGGAAAAGGTCCAGACCGCAGGCGGTATCTCCGCGCCGACACCGTTCAGGAAGCCCTTGCTGGCATACTGGATGGTAAAGTCCTTGCGCCAGGTGGAAGGACTGGTGGTTTTCAGCAATGGGACCAAGGATGCGCCATCGCGATCCGGCGAGGGAACGCCGGCCAGTGATGCCGGCTGGGTGATCCCGGCCCACTCCAGCACCGTGGGCGCGAAGTCGGGCATCAGCACCGTCTGGCTTTTCGTGATGCCGGCAGGAATACCGGGGCCGCGCACGGTCCAGGGAATGCGGATGGACTCCTCATACGGCGCCATCTTGTGGATCAGGCGGTGCGAGCCCAGGTTGTAACCGTTGTCCGACAGGAAAATGATGTAGGTGTTGTCCAGTTGGCCCGTCGTTTCCAGTTTTTTTACCACCGCCTCAACCAAATCGTCCAAGGCATACAGCGAGCCCTGACGCAGGCGGTAATCGATGGGAGACCACACGGCGCTTTCAACCAGGCGCTGGGGGCCGCTGGTTCGCAGCCATAACGGTTTGTCCGAGAGGTCAAGCTCATGGGTGTTCGGGCGTTGCGGCAGGTGGGCCAGCGAGTAAGGGTTGATCAGATGGCGGCGCGCCGGTGGCAGTGGCAGGTGCGGCGCCGTTGCGGAAACGTAGAGGAAGAAGGGCTCCTTGGCGGCGGAAGCCCGGTCGATAAAGGCCAGGCTCTTACTACGGACGTAATCCGTCGAATAATCCTCTTCACGCCATCCCCGGTGCACGATGGTGCCGTTTTCGTTGACGTTATAGCCATATCCTTTGTATTCGTTGACAAAGTTGTCCACAAAGACAAACCAGTCCGTCCAGCCGGGCGCAATAGCGGTCGGCGTTTCGGCAATGCCGTTGAGGTACTTGCCGACAATGGCTGTTCGGTAACCGGCATTTTTCAGCCAAGGCGCCAGACTGTGCGCCTCGCAGCCGTTGTTGACGAAAGCGGTCCGCCCGCCTTGATCCCCGCCATTGGTCAGCACGCCGGTGTTGTGGCCGAACCGGCCCGTCAGCATGGAGGAGCGCGACGGACAGCAGATCGGGTTGGGGGCAAATGCATTGCTGAAGTTGACTCCCTTGTCCCGGATCAAGGCTCGGGTCTTTTTCAACGGGTCGTCCTTGCCGGCGCGGGTGGCGCGCTCCCAGTATTCGCTGGTGGTGGCGTCCAGGTCATCGGCCATGATCAGCACGATGTTAGGTTTGTCGGCGGCGATCACCTGACCGGTTGCGCCTAACCCCAACAGGGACAGGAGGGCCAGGGACAACGCACCGCGAATTGTCGGGCGCTGCGAAATACGGTTGACACGGACGGTGTCGGCAATTTTCTGAAGCATGTTGCTGTCTCCTTGCGGATTGTTGTTATGGAGGCCTTCCTAGCGGCGGGGCAGATAGACCACACCATCAATCGAACCGTAGATGATGCCGCCGTCGGCAGCGATTTGGGTCGCAGCATAGAAGCTGTTGAAGCGCGGCAGCAGGCCTACGTATTTGCGGAAGCGCGATTGGCCGTTATCCCAGTCCAGTCCCTCAATGGTCCATTGCCGGTCACGGGCGCCGACACAATAGAACATGCCGGCGGTGCTGCTGGCGGTGGGAATGGCGTTGGGGCAGCTGACATCGTTGTTCACCCAGGCGCTGGACAGTTTGCGTGTTTGCGGGTTCCACTCAAACTTTTGCACGCCCCACGGCTGGAACAGTGGCAGGCCGCTGAAAAAAGCGGAAATCCCGGTCGTGATATTGTCGATCAGCGGATTACCGGTTCCACTGGGCAGAAAGTTGAGGTTTCGGTAGTCATTGCTGACCACGACCGCACCGTAACCGTTGACCACCACCGACTGTTCGGAATAGGTGGACTTGCGGTTGGGGTTGCCGAAATTCACCGGTATCTCGGCAGCAATACGGATATCTTTTCCCGGCGCAATGGGATTCTTCCAGTCAGCCGGAATGGCATCCTTCCAGAACAGCACCAGGTTGTTAACCTTGGCTCCGTCGGTGATGACGATGAATTGCTGCGAGCCTTCACCCATCACCGTGGGGGTGGAGCCGGAGCCGGCCCCCAAACCGCCGTTCACGGTATCACCGTTTCCAAAGTTGTAATCCGCTGTCCATGCACCCGACGCCGGGTTTTGTGTCACGGCGGCGCCGGTCCATTGCACACGATGCATTTTCTTCGACGTAACGACATAAATGCCGCCGGAGGCATCAGTGGAAATGGAGTTGGAGACTTGCTCCTGGTCTTCTTCCTTGATGTTGTTCTTGTTCAGATCCAGGCTGCTGACCGTGGTGAAGGCGCGGTCAACGACGCCCACGATGCCGTATTTGGTGGCAAATACTAATTTGCCGTCCCAGGTCAGGTTCAGGCCGACGACGGAGTCATCAGCTTTGAGGTTGACTTTCGAAGACAGGCTCAGCTCGCGCAGCAGCATGATCGGCGAAGCAGGGTTGCCTCGCACCTTGTCGGTATAAGCCAGGATGCGCGTGCCCTTGACCGTGTAGAAGATGTTCTCCAGGTCGACCAGGGTATAGGCCCCGTTAGTCGGGTTCTTGATAGAAATCGGCGAACCCGGCTTGGACATGTCGGCCAGCTTGACCAGCTTGCCGTTGCGTGTCGCCAGCTTGTAGACATTGCTGCTGTTGGAGCCCCAGTAAACATAACTGCCGTCCGGATAGCGCGGGGAGATGGCCTGTGTCACGTTGGTAAAGCCGGTGAAGACAAAGCTGGGCGCACCCAGTTGTACAGCGCTGGTCGGCCCGGGCACAGACGAGGTATCCGAGGCCTGGCTGTCGTGATGGGATATGGGCCAAGGAGAGTCGGCCAGGAACGGGTTTTTGGCGTCAAGGGCGTGGGTGGCGCCGGTCAATAGCATCAGGCAGGCCAAGGCGGGTTGTTTCATGCTGGAGTTTCCTCTTTTGTTATCGGTTGGATCAGTCAGCCACAAGTTTCCGGGACTTTTGCAGGATGTCCCCCGGTCTGTCAGGAGCACGCTGCATTCAGCGGCTCTCATCGTTTTTCAGAATCTCCTGGTATTCCGCTTTCAGGCCTTCTATCTGGGCAGGACTTAATTCAGCGGGGGACTCTCCGGCATTGGCCGTCTGTTTCGCCATGAGCGCCAGCAGTTGGCGCTCAACCCCGAATAGTCCGGCGGCCCTCTCCGGCCCGAAAGCCTCACTTTGCAGACGCTGCCGCAGCAAGTAGTCGTTCTCGTTTGCATCAGAGGGCTTGTAGCCGCGTGCATTACGCACTTCGTCAATGGCGGCAACAGCATCCTGGTATTTCAGATAATCCACGATCAGGGCGGAAAATTCAGACGCCGCCTGCTGCCCTAGGCGCAATGCCACGGCTTGTTCAATACGGTGTCGGCCGGCCAGTACGTCCTCCCGGGGCAGCGCCATGACCATATCCTCGACAATGGTGCGGGTGCGATTGTTATGTATCAGGTGCCCGTCCGCTTCAGGTAGATCGTTCAGCCTGTAAATCCGGGCAACCTCATCGGCAGAGAGGGTGGCCGGCTGCTGAATATTCCGGTAGTGCATGCCAGACAAAGCGGCACCGCTGTCCGGAGCTCCGGCCTGGTTTTCCGGTGCAGTGTTCAAGAATTCCGAGGTGTCGGCGGCATGGCCCGGCATCATTACGCTTTGAACAGCCGGCTGGGCTGCCGCAGCGTTTGGATGCAAGGCCTGAACGGGAATATGCCAATCGTTTGCCGCCAGGAAGCCAATGCCATACAGACCCAATGCAATCATGGGCGCCAGTACTAAGAGACGTTTGTTCACGGGGACTGCTCCTGTGAATCAGCTTGCGCCTGCCCCGGATGAGAATGGCGGGCGCAGGCGTCGGAGGAGTGGCGGCCGGTCAACCGCGCGACCAGACGGGGACGCCGTTGCGAACGATCTGCAACTGGCCAAGGTCGTTGATTTGCATTCGCGACTCCCCATTTCCAGCGCTGTTGCTGGACCATACCGCCCGGGGGCTGAAATAGACCGGGAAGATGCCCTTCCAACCCCAGTAGCCATCGTTCCACAGCACCAGATTGCCATCCTGCTGCAACACCAGTTTGTCGGCCCCCGAACCTCCGGTGCCGGAGCTCCAGATCATGCTGTTCGTATTGGCGTTCTTCAGCACCACATTGCTGTCACCCTGAACATCCAAGCGGAACCGGCCGTCATCGGTTGTCAGGAACTGATTGCGTCCCAGCTCTTGACCGGACCAGAGACGATCTGACTTGTGCCCCGGCTTCCGGTATTTCGACAAAAAATTCCAGGCATCACTGATGACATCCACCCCCCCGTTCACATCGGGATACCAAGGGCGGTGCTGGCCTTTGGGGAAGGTCAAAAGGTTGACGGAAACGCCCTGCCGGCAAATGGAGTGACTTTCGGTATAGGAGCCCACGCCCGTGGGATGAGGGATTTTGGGTGACACGGAATCTGTGCATGCATTTCTGGCCGCCCAGGTTTCCAGACCGGCATGCGCGCTGGAGAACCAGTTGGTCGAAACCGGGATCCACTGATTACCGTAATACGGGACGACATTGTCATTCGTTGCATGCATCGCAAGCACCGGAACGGCACGACTCTGAGTCCACCATTCAGGAATCCGCCATGTCCAATTATCGACAACCGGAAAACTGACCGGAACGATAGCCGCATATTTATCCGATTCCTGAAGCGCCAGACGATGCACCATGGCGCCGCCATTGGAATGCCCCAGCAAATAAATACGGGTATCATCAATAGAGGTTGCGCCATTCACTTTGTCACGAAGACGGCTGATGGCCTCACGGGTGTAACCGACATCATCCACATGCAGTGCATTAGCTGGGAAGCAGCACGGACCGGCATTCCAGGATTTCCCGGCGCCAAAGAGCTGTTGGCTGGATTCCATCCACATAACGACAAAGCCGTTTTTTTCCGCCAGTGCAGGCAGGTCTCTCGCGTCGCCGACGGTAGACCATAACCTCTCAGAGTTGGCATAAATGCCATGGTAAACCACAAGTAAAGGCGCATTGGGCTTAACGTTGTCGGGGACGTAGTAGTCATAGCTGCGCCCATACATTCCGTGCCAGAAGTTGTCCGTTTTCTTTACGGCTGCGTGACTGTGCATTGGCATAAGTGCTGACGTCATGGCCAGCGTCAGGAGCAGGGATGGGCCCTTGAAATCGAGCATTCTTTTAAGCATGTGTCCTCCTGTCGTCATGACTGCCCCCTCAAGCAGTGTGGGCGTATTGACGCGCATGCTACTGCGCGGCAAATCCCTTAGACACAGCAAAACGAGACAGGGCGCATAGCAAATTGGACAGGGGGCAAGTACAGATTTTTTGTGCGTTGTGTCACAATGCTTGCGCCAAGTCTGAGTATGGCCGCTTTCTATGAATGGCCGCGCTTGGCGGCATGAGGCAGAGCGGCCTATTACCCGCTCGGATGACAAAACAAGAAAGTGAGCACCTTAAGATGGGCCACAATGCCGATATGACAAACCCCGATTCCCCCAGGCGTACCTTTATTGCCCTGGAGCACGTGCTGCGCTTTCTCTCGTACGGCAAGAATCTGGGGGGGCCGGTGGACAGCATGCTGGAGTTCTATAACATTGATCTGCGCCGGGACACCCCGAGGCCAGGTTATGTTCCCGGCCATATCTGGGAAATGATCATCGTCATTGGTATTCAATGGTGCAAGCACATGGGCGACCCCCTGTCAGGCATGGCGGCAGCCGTCAGTCTGGGTAACAGCTTTCTGGGGCTGTGGGGGTTCATTGCGGAAAAATCCGATACCTTGGGCAAGGCAATCGAAGTCGCCTCGGCCTACAAGAAATTGCATGCGGATACGCTGGATGTTTTCTTGCGTCACCATCCGGGCTTTCTGGATATCATTATCAGACCGACGTTCAAGAGCCCGGAGGCTTACGCCAATGCGGCGGACTTTTATCTTATTCAACTCGACAAGTTTGTGAAGCAGTGCACCGGTGAGGCGCGGGGAGTTATTGAATGCGTTCATTTCCAGCACGCTGCGCCCGAGGAACCGGAGCTGCTGGCGCGCTATGAGGCAGTCTTCAAATGCCCTATCCATTTTGGTGCGGCTGAAAACCTCCTGCGTATTCCTGCCGTTGCGCTGAACCTGTCATTGGTGACGGCCGATGCGGCGCTGCAAACCGCGCTTGAACCCCGAGCTCGCCAGCAACTTGCCGCCTTTGAATTCATAGATGAAGACATCGACGCCATGGCGCGGCGTCACCTGCGCACGCTCATTGCCGGTGGCCGTGCGTCAAAAGAAGCGCTGGCGGAAAAAATGGACATGAGCCCGCGCTCGCTGCACAGAAAGCTGCAGTCTGCCGGCACTTCCTTCCGCGCCTTGAGCCATGAGGTGCGCCTGGAGCTGGCCCGGCAATACCTGACTCAGCCGGAACTGTCTTTGGCGTTCATCGCCAACCATCTGGGTTTCCAGGATACACCGTCATTGAGTCGCTGGTTTGCGGATCAGACGGGTGAGTCGCCCAGTGTCTATCGCAACCGGCATGCAAGCCAGACGGAGCTTAAGTAAGTCCGTTTCCGGAATCTCCATGGACTCGTCGAAACCTGTTCCACCAGAATCCGCCTTTGATTCTGTTGCCCGCTCTGAGAGGAGAGCAGGCGCTCACCCTCATTTCCTGTGCTGTCTGTTGGCCAGGTTGCCCCGGGGCAAAATGTACGGGCAGCGGTTGTGCGTCTCGGGGTAGGAGCCGACCCCGGGAGGTTTGTAACTTTCGTATAAACAGCATCCATCCTGTCCGTCTCCGGTTTTATACCGCCAGTCTGAGTGGCCTAAATGAAATAAATGATTGGCCTGATTTCATGATTTGCTGGTTTTCATCAGTGTAATAATTTGAATGGCTGCAATGGGCACGGACTTAAAACAATATTATTAGCCTTGAGGTTTGTTATGCGTATTCTGAAGCTGCCGGTTCTTGTACTGTTGTTCATGGCTTCTACAGGCGTCATGGCGCTGGATTCTGATGAAATGGACGAGCTTCAGGCACCGAAGTTGAATGAGTGGCGGCTGACCAAAAACGATAAAATTCATAAAATCAAGACGTATTACCGGCTCGAAGCTGGTCGGCCCTATCGCTCCTTCAAGGTAGAGGCGGAGTTGGATGGTCAGCCTGAAGCGCTGGCCCGAGTTTTCCTTGATTTCGATAACTACACGAAATGGTTCTGGCAGACGCGTGAGTCAAAACTGGTTAAGCAGGTGTCTGCCACGGAATACATTGTTTACATGATCCATCGTGCGCCTTTCGGGCTTCCGGATCGTGATACGGTGCTGCGCGCTGTTTATGAGCCCCAGACCAAGTCCAAAGAGTATGCGATTTTGAGAGCCACGTCAGATCCGGATTTTCTCCCCTTATACCCGCCTATGGTGCGGATGCCGGGCGAGGAGATCAATATCCGTTTTCATCCCTTGCCGGGTGACAGGGTTGGTATGGTTGCGGAAGGTTATTTCAATCCGGGTGGGGGCGTTCCTGCCTGGTCGGCAAATGTCCTTCAGCGGAGTATTCCATACAGTATTGTGCTGGGGCTTCAAAGAATGATTTCGCAGGATAAATACACCAAGGCACAGACCCCTTTGCCGTTTCCCATCTTTCGTTACAGCGATTATGCCAAAGACAGCTGATGTGGACGTGAAATCCTGATGGAGTAACAAGACAAAGCGCCATGCCCCGCAAAATGACGATCAAGACACGAAGCTTGCTGCAACTGATGCTTGGCAGCGTATTCGCATTCGTTGCAGGGCTCGTTTGGGGCACAGTGTTCGCATTCCCTTACCCCGACGCCAGCGCCGAAGAGTTTCAGCTCATCCGGGTTCACGAAAAAATATCTGTGCTCCTCATCCTCTACGGACTCTCCGGTTGCCTGGTTTCCGTAACCACTCTGCTTTGGCGGTGGCTGAGTAAAAGGACAAAGGGTCAGGGATAAGCTGCATTTGCCAGATCAAATGCATTCCGGAGTGGAGTCGAGGCGGGGCAGTCCGTTTACTCCAGAAAGATGGTGGGATCACCCGCCTTGCTGGGTCTTGGGCTGCTGGAGCTTGCGGCGGAAGTCTCCCGGTGTCAGACCGGTCCACCGCTTGAAGGCGCGCTGAAAAGCGCTCTGCTCGGAAAAGCCCAGCAGGAAAGCTGCGTCAACAACGGTCAGCGTTGAATCGGAGAGATACCGCTTGGCGAGCTCCTGACGAACCTCGTCAATCAGACCGCTAAAACTGCTGCCATTGGCCTGCAATTCCCTCTGCAATGTTCTTGTGCCAATGGCCAGCCGGCTCGCCACTCCGGCCAGATCCACAGGCCCTTCGCTGAGGCTGCTGGCAATCACGCTGCGCGCACAGGAAAGCACGTCATCGCCGCGCGGTAGCGCTAAAAGTTGCTTTTCAGCCAGTCGAAGCATCGCAGAGCGCATGGTCATGTCGGGCCGGATCAACGGCATACGCAGCCATGCCAGAGGGATCGCCAATTGGTAGCAGGGTTGGTCGAAGCGAAGCTCACAGCTGAACATGCGGCCATATCCCTCCAGCGTCGAGGGTGCAGGGTAGTTAAAGTCGATTCGCGTCGGCGAACCCTCATATCCGGTGACCCAGCGCATGAAGCTGATGCAGGCCGCCAGGTTGAACTCGGCAAGCTGGCGCATGGGCCAGTCCTCGTCCGGGGGGCAGGACAAAACGATACTGTCTCCTTCTGCCAGGATGCTGAAGCCGCCCTTCAGCTCGATGACCAGGGCTTGATAGCGCAGCAGATAATCAAGTGTTTCTCCAAGCGTTGCACAATTCATCAGGACATAACCAAGCACCCCGTAGTGACCGGGGCGAATGCTCTCGCCGGCATGCAGTCCCAGCGTCTCATCGCCCATCAGTATTGCCGCCCGCTCGAACAATTGCGCGGCAAAAGCTTCAGAACAACGGGCCTCGCCATCCTCCAGATTCAGCGGTGCACCGCTCAGCAGCAAATCATCGGCCAACCCACGGCTGCGCGTGTAGTCGAAAAGCGCCTGCAGATAGGCCATCGAGACGGTATTGGGCATGGCGCGTTCAGTCATAGGAAAAGGCTTGCGTTGTCAATCTTTGAGCCTCGGAGTTTGCCGAAAATGCGGCCAACAAGAAACCCTGAAAACATCCAATGGATGTAATGGGTATTTCCCGCAAAGCACACCAGCAGGCGGGCACGAGTGTAACCGGAGTGACAGGCATGAGCATGAGTAATGACACCGCAGCGAAGGACGGCCAAAAATCCGCTCGCCTTGCGCCGCGTAAGGTTGATGTTGTGATTGTGGGTGGTGGAATCTCCGGCCTGACGACCGCTCGCAGACTGTCGCAGGCGGGCATCTCTGTCGCCGTGCTTGAGGCCGATGACCGTGTTGGCGGCCGCACCCTTAGCTACGAATATGCGCCGGGTAAAATTGCTGAGCTCGGGGGAACATGGGTCGGTTCAACGCAAGATCGCATTCTGGCGCTGGCCAAGGAGCTGGGGATCAACCTGTTTCCCCAGTTCAACGAAGGCAAGACGGTATATTGCTATAAGGGAAAGCGATCCACCTACAGTGACACGGGCTGGACTGGCGCTGCGCCGCCGGATCTGCTGCTGCTGCCGGATCTTGCCATTGTCACCACGCTGATCAATCAAATGGCCTCCAGGCTCCCGCCGGGTGAGCCATGGAATGCGCCCGAGGCGGAGGAATGGGATCGTCAAACGCTGGAGACCTGGCTGCGCCGCCATACGCTGAGCACGCGCGCCCTCAAATTTGCATCGGCGGCTTTCGAGACCATCCTGGGTACAGAAGGGCGGGATATCTCGCTGCTCTCCGCCTTGCACCACATCAATGGCGCCGGTAACGCACAGAATCCGGGCACCTTCGATCGTGTTATTGAAACTCGTGGCGGCGCACAGGAGTTCCGTATTGTCGAGGGGGCGCAACAGTTCTCGATACGCATGGCGGCAGCGCTGGGCGAATCTGTGGTCACCTCCAGCCCGGTACGGCTTATCCGGCAGTCCGAAGACGGCGTGCATATTGAGTCGGATCGGGTGGATGTTGAGGCGCTGCATGTGGTTGTCGCCCTGCCGCCGTCGATGGCGGCGCGTATCACCTATGAACCCGGGTTGCCGGCCGCACGGGATCAACTGATGCAGCGCTATGCGCTTGGGTGGCTCATTAAGTGCGAAGCGGTCTATGACAAACCATTCTGGCGTGAACAGGGCTTGAGCGGCGGAGCGTTGAGTGATGTCGGTCCGGCGAAGCTCGCCTATGACGTTTCGCCGCCCGACGGCAGTCCCGGCGTGCTGCTTGGCTTTGTCGGCGGTGATGAGGCACGGCGGTGGGGATCCCGGTCTCATGAGGATTTGCGAGTTGCCGTGATTGAAAACTTTGTAAGCTTCTTTGGGCCTAAGGCGCGTGAAGTGCGGGATTTCTACATCCACGACTGGGCGAGTGAGGTTTGGAACCGGGGCGGGCCTATTGCTTTCGGCGGCCCGGGAACGTTGACCGGTTATGGTCCGGCGCTGCGTGATTCCGTGGGCCGCATTCATTGGAGCGGCACGGAAACCGCAGACTTCTGGCATGGATTCATGGATGGCGCTGTACGTGCGGGTGAGCGCGTTGCCATCGACATCCGTGCGCAACTCAAGAGGTCTTCGCAAAAATGAATGACTTTCTGACGGCTTCGGCCACGACACTGGCGGCCAGAATCCGCAATCGCGAATGCACCTCTGAACAAGTGGTGACTGCCCACATCGAGCGTATCCGGCAGGTAAATCCCATTATCAACGCGGTGGTGCAGCAGCGCTTTGAGGCGGCGCTTTACGAGGCCCGGGAGGCGGATGCGCGCGTACTGCAGAATCCCGAAGGGCTTCCGCCATTGCATGGCGTTCCATGTACGATTAAAGAAAATTTTGCCTTCGAGGGATTCCCCCAGGTTTCCGGGGTTGTGGCGCGGCGCCACGCGATTGCAGACAGCTTTGCGCCGACTGTAAAGCGGCTGCGGGATGCGGGTGCGATTGTACTCGGCTTTAGCAATACGCCCGAAATGTGCATGTGGATAGAAACATACAACCAAGTCTATGGCCGCACTTCCAATCCCTACAATCACCGTCATATTGCTGGTGGTTCCAGCGGAGGCGAGGGTGCCATTATTGGCGCCGGAGGTTCACCATTCGGCCTGGGGGCTGATGTGGCCGGGTCTATTCGTTTCCCGGCATTTTTCAATGGCGTGTTCGGCCACAAGCCGTCGCCAGGAATTGTACCCAATACCGGGCAGATCCCGATGCCGGTCGGCGCCATGAATCAGCATTGTACGACCGGACCCATTGCACGCCGAGCCGAAGATCTTTGGCCGCTGCTGAAAATCCTGGCTGGCTCGGATGGCACGGATGCCGGTTATGAGGCTCACGAATTGCGCGGCGACCCGAGCGCCGTCCGCCTTGCTGATCTCCGCATCCTGTCGATTACCCAAATAGGGCGTAAGCGCGTCTCGGCTGAACTGCAAGCTGCGCAGTTGGCAGCGGCAACCTGGCTGGGCTCACAAAGCCAGGGGCTAAGCACTCCCCACTTGCCAGAGTTGCGCTATGGTTTCGAAATCTGGTCCGCCATGATGAAAAAGGCAGAGCCGCAAGATTTTGCAGAGCAACTCGGCCTGGGCCGTCGCATTCCGGTTGCCAAAGAGTTGATTAAATGGTGCGGGGGACAGTCTCCGCACACCCTGCCTGCATTGGTTCTTGCAGCCCTTGAACGCGTGCCAATCCCCTATGCGCGTTTCGTCAAGTTGGGAGAAGAATTGCGGGAAAAGCTGATTGCGCAAATAGGCGTGAACGGTGTTCTTTTACTCCCAACGTTCACGAGTACGGCTCCGCGGCATCACTTCCCTTTGTTGCGACCTTTTGACGCAGTTTACTGCTGTACCTTCAATGCGCTTGGATTTCCAGTGACACAGGTGCCAATGGGCCTTGATAGCAAGGGCTTGCCACTTGGTTTGCAGATTATTGGTATTCCTGGCAACGATGCGGTGACTATTGCTGTCGCGCAAGCTCTGGAACGGCAGTTTGGCGGCTGGGTGCCTCCTCGTCCGTCTGAATTCAGTAAGTCGTTTTCGCGGTTCATTTGATGTTCCTGCCGGGAGCTCCCCGGCTGGCCGGTTGACTCAACTTTGAGGAATAATCATGAAGCCACAGTATCTGGGCTGGGTGATCACACTGGCTATGTGTGGTCACGAGGCGCTCGCAGCTAATACCATCCTGCGTTCGCCGAGTGCAACGACAGGTGCAGTGGGCGGGTTTAATGTGTTCTGGACGGGCAGCAGGCTGCAAGTGAAGTCCGGGGCGCGCATTGTCTGGGAAAGCAATGCCGGTGAGAGCTTTGTTCGGGCTGGTACGCATGCCATGCGTGCCCCAGAGGGTCGAGGGTCTTTCATCGTCTCCGAGAATATCCGGAGCCAGTGCGCCGATCAGACTATAACCTCCTTCACCCAAAGCGCCACTGACGTGGTCGTCAAAGGACGGCTGACCGGCAGCGCCCTTTGCGCAACCGGATATACCCTTAGCTTTCGCCAACCCTTGGCCGGGCATCTTCAGTTCACCCTGAGCTTCGACAATGCCGCTGTCAATTACAGTGAGCTTGCTTATGCCTCGGTGGCGGGCGAACGCTTTCATGGCTTTGGTGAGCAGTTTTCCCTGCTGAATTTGAAGGGACATGCCGTGCCTGTTCTGACTCAGGAAGGCGGGATAGGGCGGGGGCATCCGATCATCAGTCCTGCGGTGAGCCTGCTTTCGCCAGGTTCGGCCGGCGGGCCGATGACAACCTATTATGCAGTACCACAATACATTACCAGCACCGCCAAGTCCTTGTTCCTGGAAGATACTGAGTATTCAGTCTTTGATTTGACGGATAGCAACCAAGTGCGGGTGCGCTTGTTCAGCGGACGCATGACCGGCCGCATCCTGGCGGGTAACTCCATGCTGGATCTGATCACCCGCTTTACCGAATACAGCGGTCGTATGCGTGCGTTGCCGGAATGGTTCAATCAGGGCGCCATTGTCGGGTTGCAGGGAGGCACGGCCAAAGTGACGGCGGTGCTGGACGAACTGAAACGCCGGGGAACACCGGTAGCCGGAGTTTGGCTGCAGGACTGGGTGGGCAAGCGCACCACCATTGCCGGTTCGCAGTTGTGGTGGAACTGGGAACTGGATCATAACTGGTATCCGAACTGGAATGCCCTGGCAGACCGGGTAGAAGCAGATAACGGCCACATGCTGTGCTATATCAATCCACTCCTGGTGGATGCTTCGGCCAAGGGTAATGTGCGCCGCAATCTTTATTCGGAGGCGGTGGCCAGCGGTTATCTGGTGAAACACACAGACGGCAGCATCTACAAGATTAAAGGGACTGATTTTGATGCCGGATTGGTGGATTTAACCAACCCATCAGCGACGATATGGTTTAAAAACATCATCAAGACTCAGTTAATGGGCGAGGGGCGTTGCCGGGGCTGGATGCATGATTTTGCCGAAGCCCTGCCGCTGGATGCCGCGCTTTGGTCTGGCGTGAGTGCCGGGCGCTACCACAACCAGTACCCGGTAGACTTTGCGCGTATTGCCCGGGAGGCCATTAACGAAGCCGGGTTGGGAAAAGAAGCAGTGTTCTTCAACCGCGCCGGTGCGGCGCGCACCCCGGCCTATTCCACCTTGGTTTGGCAAGGTGACCAGATGGTTACCTGGGATCAGTATGACGGTTTCAAGACGGCGATCCTGGCAACCATGACGGGCGGTTTCTCGGGCATTGCGCTCAACCACAGTGACATTGGCGGTTACACCAATGCTTCATTGGGCGGCATTGGCTATAACCGTGAGCAGGAGTTGCTGCAGCGCTGGATGGAGTTTGCCGCGTTCACCTCCGCCTATCGCACCCATGAAGGCCTGAAGCCGGAAGATAATGCCCAGTTCTACGACAATGCGACCACGTATGGCCATTTTGACAAGTTCGCCAAGGTCTACAAGGCGCTGGCCTTTTACCGGACCCAGTTGTTTGCGGATGTGGCCGCCAAGGGCTGGCCGCTGGTGCGGCACCCGGTGCTGCACTACCCGAATGAGGCGGAACTGGCGACCCTGACGGATGAGTTCCTGCTGGGCAGCGAAATCCTGATGGCTCCGGTCGTCAACAAGAATGACTACAACTATGGCTGGAAGAAGGTGTATTTCCCGAACAAGGCCGGTACAACCTGGGTGCATGCCTTTACCGGATACACGTATGGCAAGAACAGCAATGCCCCGGAAGCGCCGCTGTGGCTGCGCATTGCCAACCCCGCCTCAGGTAGCTGGCAATGGGTGTACGCCCCCCTCGGCACCCCGGCGGCGTTCTACAAGCAAGGTTCGACCGTGGGTGCGCAATTTGAAACAAATCTGCGGAATCTGGGCGTCAAGTAAAGGATGCCGCATTTCGGCGAATGCCTGCGGTTTAGATCAGGGATCAGCAGGTTAATAGGCTAGTTTAAAGAGCAATGGAGTGAAACCATGAACCCCCTCGCGTTGGTCACCGGCGCCTCCGATGGCATCGGTCTGGAATTTTGCCGCCTGCTGGCGGCGCGCGGCTATGACCTGATCCTGGTGGCCCGCCGCCAGTCGTTGCTGGAGGACATCGCCACGCAGTTGACACTCCGTCATGCCATCCGCTGCCATGTCATCCCCTGCGACCTGTCGCTGCCGCAAGCGGCGGAAACCGTCTTCGGCGAGGTCAGGCAACGCGGCCTGAGCGTCGATCTGCTCATCAACAACGCGGGCCTGCTGTTTAACGGATTCTTCCACGAACTGCCGCTGCGGCAACAGGAAAGCCTGCTGGCCGTCAACGTGGTGGCGCTGACGTCCCTGTGCCATCTCTTTGTCAACGACATGGCGGAGCGCGGTGGCGGGCAAATCCTCAATCTGGCGTCGCTGGCAGCCTGGACACCGATTCCCAACCAGAATGTCTATGCCGCGAGCAAGGCCTATGTTCTGGCCTTTTCGCTGGCGCTGGC
The DNA here is from genome assembly GCF_030646115.1 of Fluviicoccus sp. Lineage (GTDB taxonomy): Bacteria > Pseudomonadota > Gammaproteobacteria > Pseudomonadales > Moraxellaceae > Fluviicoccus. The sequence goes on along the minus strand of NZ_JAUSMX010000015.1, from coordinate 295,120 downwards.
GGATGAAATGAAGGCGGCAGGGAGCGGTGTGCATGTCTGCGCGCTCTGTCCGGGCTATACCCGCACCGCGATGCTGGATAACCCGGCGCAGGGCGGCAAGCTGGCGCTGCCGGGATTCCTGCTGCATTCCGCTGAAGACGTGGCCCGCGAGGGGCTGGATGCCTGTCTCGCGGGGCGGACGGTCTGCATGCCGGGCGCGGCCAACCGCCTGGGGGCGGTTGCCACCCGGCTGTTGCCGCGCTTGTGGCAGGCTAAGGTGATGGGGCGGGGATATCGCTTGCTGCAGGGCTGAATGCCTGGGTATCTGCGGGGGTTGTTGGGACCGGGACGGCTGCATGGGAAATAAGATGCCGGCCGCAACCAACCCCAACGGTATTTCCAGAAATTACCTCACCAATTTCTCTATTCCTGAGCAAACGGCTCCCATGATGAGTCGAATTGACATCATGGGGACTCGTGTTAAAACTCAAGCGTGGAACATGGTCTTCATGCCCTATTCCACGGGTGATGTTCATACCGGCAATATCATAGTCCCTTATGACAAATCAGGTGCAACCACCCGTGTTCAATATCACAAAGGCGTCATTAATGCCCAAGTGGTGGCTGCCTTATTGAGTGACAGTATCACCGACCCCGCCGCCCTCAAGGAGAGCATGGCGCGGCAAGAGGAGATACTCAAAAACGCGGTGGTGATTGACTCCGCAAGGCAGGAGGCTGAACAGGCGGCGATGTCTGCATACAAGGAAAAGGAAAAAATCATTATGGCACGGTGGCAGGGTTTGGCACCCGGGCAGCATCAACAGGAAGACTTGGAAAAGCAAATTCAGGAAGCGCGTGAGGCCAGTTTCCCTCACCAAGACAATCGCTGAAATGTGGCGCGTGAGTGGCCGGATGCCTGTCGGACTGTGCAGACAGTCTGCATGCCAGGCGAGGCGGTTGGAGGTGCTTGCGGGCCTTCGCTTGGCTGCACAATCGGATAAGCCGCATGTCCTGTTTGGTTATGGCGACTGACGGCTCCGCACCGCTATGCTAGCCGCTCAAACCGGTCCGGGCCGTGAAGCGGCATCTTCCTTTCCAAGGTGTGTCGAATCCAACCCTGCCGGCCCGGGGGTTTGGAGTCACTGTCGTGGCCTTTGCGGCGGCTCTGTCGTCATCATTGCCGAAAGAGCCGCCGCCTTTTTCCACTAGGGACTGTTGCATCAGGCGCCTGAAGCTGCGGCATTTCCCTGACAACAACACAATTTCTCCATCCGGACCAAGTGTGGAACTGACATCATGAAACTGGCCAAGTTGTTGACACCCGCCTTATTGCTGTTGACCCCGTTGGGGGTCCGCGCGGATTTGACCACCAGTCCCGATTCTTACTATGCAAGGGAATGGCAATCCGCCGCCGCGTCGCATTTTCCTATTTGGCAAGGCTTTGACCATACCTGGAAGCGCGAAATCCTTGGGGTGCCGATTAATCATAGGGTCTCCCTGTTGCGGTCTTTTATCGAGAGTGATGGTTATTCCTCCATCGCCAGGATGGGGCAAAAAACCGGCGTGGATGGAAACTTCATGAAGCCGGCCTTGTTTTACAGCACGATACGGGGAAGCAGTGGCATTTCTCGCTGGACGACTATGGCTCAAATAAAGTGGACGGACACGATCGATCAGAGTGCCAATCCCGCCGCGCAGAGTCGTATGCGGGTTAAGGTGGACCTGCCACCGGATCTGAGCATCGACCCATCACGAACCTTGGTGGTCGGTTTGCAGGGGATCGATGTTGCCACAAAGTGCGAACCCAACAAGCAGCCGCCCGGCCAGCCGTGTAATTCGGATGGTGCGTGGCCCATCAACTTCAGGATCAGCATTGCGGAATGCGATGCCAGAGGTTTCCAGCAAAACAACCGCGGCCCCAGTTGCTTTTTGAATGTGGATTATGACCGCGCCTGGACACCCGGAAAGGGTGGCATCGAGCTTGGCGATTCTGGTATCGGTGTAACGAAACCGCTGAACCACCGGCTTGATTATGACATCAAGGTCAATCTGGCGGTCTATTCGGGCGCCTCATGGTCCATCTCCGCAACCGGTGAGCAGCTGAATACCACCCGGCGACGCCTGTATGACGCCATTCCCGGGCAACTGTTCCCCATTGCAGACGTAATTGGGGACGCCGGTAAGTCAGCGACAGTCATCACCGGGCTGTCGTTCAAGTTGCAGAACCTGCCGAAAGTTTCAAACTGGTGGGATCTTGTTGTGTATGACACCGAGCATGTTGGCAGGTACATCACATCGTTGGCATTCCATGCGGGGAATCCTTCGGGGGGTAATCAGCTTATCTCACGGGCGGGCATCTGGTCGCCTCCCAATGTCGTGAATTCCAACGTGGACGCATCGCTCACCACCCGGGTGGTCACGTTCAAGAATGCGTTGAGTGTCACCCCTGGAGTCGCCAGGGGGAGCCTGTGCATCAACAGCTCGCCGGCCGCCCCCTGGTTTTCATATTGGAAGAAGTGCTACGAAGGCGGGCCTCTGGGTCGACATCAGGATATTGATTCCGTGAGCATCCCTTGAACAGACAAGAACTCTCCGCAAGGCTGGCGCTGCTGGCCTTTGATCTGACAACCGGTCATCCCCTCGCCATGCAGCTGCTGGCCAGGGAACTGGGCTGGCGGTCGGCGCTGGGCGTGGCGCTGTACTGTCAGCGGGAGCTGCTGCTCCGCAATCCCTTTGACGAGCTGAACCGGCTGTCCCCTCCCAATCTCAAGCAGTCTCTCAGTCAGCGGCAAATGGCGCCCATAATTGTTCTGGACCGGGTGCTGGGGAAGCGGGGTTTCGATCGGGAACAACGGTACCATATCGTTCGCGAAGTGACGCTGGGCGTGGCGCTGGCCGTTCTCGGCAAGTCCATTCCCAGGCTGGACCGCGAACGCTTTTCTAGAAGCAGCCCCTTGAAGAAAGCCAGGTTTTTTGAGCGACTGACCCGCCGGTTTTACAATACCGTCGGTAAGCTGGAGGTCAGGGAAAACGGATTTTCACTTACCGTTACCCGCTGCTACTTCAATGATTACGCCGAAGGGCTCAATGTCAGCCACTTGATGCCGATTCTGTGTGAGTCCGATGTTCTGTTCTCAAACAGCCGAAAGTCCGATGTGGTTTTTTTCAGGTCCAGAACCCTGGCGCAAGACAGGCAACCCTGCAATTTTCAGATCACGATCAAGTGATGGTGGAGATTGGTCTATGCCGGTCTTGCGGGAGCCGCAGTAGAAGTGGGGCAGGGCATCCATCGGGTTCGACGGCGTGTTGTCAACACTGCCGTGCCTGATGCTGCGGGACAGACATGATGCCACCGTTCGGCCAGCCGGTTGCTTCCGGAAATCAGGGCATCGGCTTGGAAACGATTCCCGGCTTTTGCCACTGCTCCTTCAGGATGCCCTGGCTGCCAAAGAGCTTCTCGCGCCATTCCTCCAGCAGGGCCTCGGTGTCGTGCTGGCTGGGGTGGAAGCCCGGCTTAAAGAAATCGAGCAATTGGGGCACGATGCTGGGAATCATGCCGCCGCGCCCCCAGAAATGCTTGATGCCCGGCCAGTTCTTGCGCAGCGAGAACAGCCGGCCATCGTGTGCCAGCAAACGCGCATGGAACCAGAGGAAGATCAGGGCCAGGGTTGCGGTGGTGGACATCATGGTGAATGTCCGCAGCGCATAGCCCCCTCCCACTTGTTCGTAGACATCGAAGGCCACGGTCTTGTGCTCGTTTTCTTCCAGCGCGTGCCAAAGCCAGATCTGTAGCAGGTGCGGATCGGTCATGCGGTGCATATGGTCGGCCTTGAGACAGTATTCTGCGATGATGGCCGTGTAGTGCTCCAGGCAGACGGTGACCGCGAGCTGCCTTTTGTGGGGCATGGTCTTCTGCAGGAAGCCCAGCAGGTAGCCGATATCGCGATCCAGCTTGTCCATGGGATAGCCGTAACTCTGGAACCAGGCGTTCAACGCCACGTGCTCCTTGCTGTGCATCGCTTCCTGGCCGATGAAGCCCGAGATTTGCGCCTTCAGCAGCGGGTCTGTGATCCGGTTGCGGTAGTGGCGAACCGACTCCACAAAGAAGGATTCCCCTTTCGGGAACAGGGCGGAAAAGGCCCCCCAGAAAGTGGTCATGTAGGCGTCACCGGCATAGCCGAAGCGTACTCCTCCGGTGAAGTCGAAGTTCATGCGGCGCGGCGGGATATTGGCCCTGGCTCCGGCGGTCTGGCGGCTGGATAAGGGGCTGGCAGTGGTGGCAGTCATGGGGCACGCTCACGGGATGACGGGTCGTCGACATAGCCATTATCCAGCGTCACATTCCACAAATCACGCCAGCCTCTTACCATTTTGCGACGCGCCATGAATCGTTCCCATGCCCGACCGACCATCTTTGGAGCCTATGTCAGCAGCCTGGCGGCCGTGGTGGCGCGCTGGGACATCAGCGCCGAGCGCTTGCTGGAGGGAAGCGGCATTGATCCGGAGCGGCTGCTGGATCCCTTGTGGCAGGTGGACTATGGCGTCTTTGTCGCCTTGGTGAATCGCGCCCTGCAACTCACCGGCGAGCCCGGGCTTGGCTTCCACCTCGGCCTCCAGATGACCGTTACCTGCCATGGCCTGATTGGTTTTGCGGCCATGGTGTGCCGGAATGTCCGGGAGGCCCTGGAAGTAGCCCAGCAATACATCCTGTTGCAGTCCAGTGTGCTGGCGATACGGCTGGTCGTGGAGGGCGATACAGCGCGCCTCTATTTCGAACAGGACTGGCCCAACCCCATGCAACAGGAGGTCGCATGCTGCAGTCTGATGCTGGGCTTTGCCATGATGGGTAAGGCGGTCACCGGGCTGAGCCTGGTGGGAACCGCGGAGGTGCCTTTCGCCGAGCCGGCGTATTTTTCCCGATTTGCGCATCTGCTGCCGGGAGATGTGCGCTTTGGTCAAAAGAAGCCCTGCATGGTGTTCCCCGCGAGTTATCTCGATTTTCCCCTGTTGATGGCAGACCCGCTGGCAGCACGATTGGCACGTGAGCAATGCAAGAACAACCTGCGCGCCTTGGTGGGCCAAACTGGATTTTCCCATGCGGTGCGTGAGCTGCTGCATGACGAAGTGCTGGGATTCGCGCCTATTGATCATGTGGCCGAGAAGCTGCATATGTCCGTGCGCAACATGCAACGGCAACTGGCCGCCGAGGGCTTGACCTTCCGGCAATTGCTGGCCGAGGAAAGACTCAAGCAGGCAGTATTTCTGTTGAGGCGTCGTGACCTGAGTCTGGCCTTTATCGCTTCCCGACTGGGCTATGCCAACGTCACGGCGTTCACGCGGGCCTTTCAGCGTTGGATGGGGGAAACGCCGGGCCTGTACCGTCAACGGCTTACCTGAAGACCGGGCGCTTCTGGGTGGCTGACGCGGTTCCAGGTCTGATGGCGCGGCAACGGCTTAAGCGCGGCTTGGACACCGCGCCCGCATTGGTGGATTGGTTATCAGCCTGCCGTGCCGGTATCAAGAAAAAACCCAAGCCAGGCTTGGGTTTTTCCAACATCAACGACTTGCCAGTCAATGTGACATGACACGGCAAGCCGTTAAAGGTTTCCTCAACGTCCCCAGACCTCCACTTCCGCCAGGGAAAGATAGGTTCCCGGGACTCCCCATACACGGACTTGATCGACATTGTAGGCCTTGATATCGATGTTCACCGAAGATCCGGCTAATCCGGACGGGTGATTGAGAATCGCCTGCCGTTTCCCTTGGTAAAACAGTTCAACCGTGAAGTTGGCCAGTCGTTCGGTGCAGCAATCCTTGCGGTTATGGATGGTAACGCCCGTCACTTCATAAGTTCCTTGCAGATTGACACCCCAGAAATTGGATGCGTCCGCATTGGTATGCGTGGTGGAATTGCTCCAATAATTGCCGTCGGTATTGCCATCGACGGCTCTGGACGCGTCGCCGCCCCAGGCTATCGAGGATTGGAAGGCTGGCTTGTTCAGCGCTACGTTGATCCTGGAGGGGGCAAGAAGGTTTGTTCCCTGACGTTTGACCAACAGGAAGCCGCGCGGCGCGCGGTCGGACAACGCCCGGTTCAGCAAGGCCCGCACAAACGCGTTGGACGCAGCAGGCGTCATGACCAATCCGGGGGAGTTCAGTTCATGCAGCCGGATGGCTTCGATCGCCACGGAATTGCCACTCACGTTCAGAATCACTCCCAGCCGCGCCGACATCAGCGTGGCGGGCTTCAGGCCTTCAATTCTCGCCCGCGAGGTGGGGATCGACTCCAGCGTCAGCGCCACGTCATCTATCCGTACGCGATTGACATTCATGTTCCCGGAATCCAGTTGATAAGGCGCATCGGCGATGGCTACCCGCAACTGTGCATTCAGACCGGTATTCTGGCCTGATGCGCTCACGCTGGCGATCGGGTTCGCCAGCAGGGCATTCAATGCCTGCCGCGACCCCGGGTCATTGCCAACCGCACCGGATTGCACGGCATCTTTTACCGCCTTCAGATCGATGAGCTTTGTCAGGTCCAGCATGGTCGATTCATTGAAGATGTTGGACTGGGTCAGCGCCGCCAGCAGCGAGCCGCTGAACCGGCCGTTAAGGTGCAGGTAGTCGGTGTCTCCCCGGGCATTGAAGACCGTACCGGCGGTTTGCTGCAGCGCCTTCACGCGCTCGGCGTCCGTCAGGCGCTGCCCGTAGAACACCCGGCCGTCAAGCGTGGAGTTCTTGGCGACGGCGTCCACCGCCAGCAGGAGGTCATTGTTCTTGGTCCGGGCATCCGTGACCCGCATTTGCAGGCTGAGGCCCGCCGCCTGGAAGGCTTTGAAGGTTTCAAAGAGTCCGTCCGGCAACAGCGGCATGAACTTGCCGATGTTGTCGGCGGCCCAGGTATCCATTGGGGTATTGAAGCCCGGTGAAAACAGTGAATCCTCCGTGACCTTGGCAGCCAGCTTGTTGGCTTGGGTTTCCAAGGCTTTGCTCACACGCTCATTGATGAGCCAGTTGAAAGCCGCCTCGCGGATTTTCAGCCTGATCTGTCCGACCACCGTCCAGGGATTGATGTCCGAATTGTCGATGAGGCTAAAGCTGTTCGGATCAAGCGCCACGTTCACACCCACGGCGAAAACCTGGTTCTTGTCGGCGGGTGGGGCCTTCAGCGCAAAATCTACATTTGCCCGGGTGTTGTTGAAGACAATGTCGTTGTTGAAGACCTGGGTTCCCCAGCACACCGGCCAGACAAGGCAGTCGCCCTTGATTGTCATTTCCGCGTTGATCGTGATTCTGGGCGCATTCAGCACGGTTGGTATCACCGCGTTCACCGCGCTGTCCGGCAAGCTCCGGGTGGAGCCGGTCAGGCTGAGTCTGTCGAGCTTGATCGATTTGATTTTCAGGGAACCCTGGTTGTTGCTGTAGATGTTGATGCCGGCATTGGCGGCCAGCTCGTCAGCGATTTGCTGCAGGTCCACGGTGGATGCCAGTCTGGCCGAGAGCGCCCGGGCGTCCTGACGCACCACAATGCCGGCGGGGACCTTGGCTTCGTTGAACGAGACCCAGGTCTTTTCCTCGGCCTGGTTGGCGTTACGGACCGAGAGGGCGTATTCCTTTACGGCGAGGTTGTTGCCGCGCCAGGTCCATTTGTTGTCTGCAACCGGCACGGCGGAACCGTTCACGAACAGCGTGTTGCCATGGGAGCCATAGGCGCGTCCCCGCATTTCAACGATGCCCCGGTCCTTGTCAAGCACGGAGAAGTCCACGAAGAGTTGCAGGTCGTTTCCCGCCGTGTTGAACGCGGGCGTGGTGTTGCCCAGGGCAACCGTTTGCGGCTTGGCCAGCAGGGAATCGAACTGAGCGGCGATGTAAGAGCCGATGCGGTTGAAGAAATCGGCAATGCTGCCGAAGAAGTCGCGCGCTTCCTGGACAAAGGCACTCAGCAGGTTACGCTGCTCGTGCAGGATTTCCGTGTACACGGTCTTGCCGGGGATACTGACGTTCGCCGACGATCCGGTCACGGTGAAGGTGACATTCACCAGTTCGCTGCCATTCAGGGACTTGGCCGACAGGGTATGGGGTCCGGCAGCCAGGGTTCCGGCGGCAAAATCGGCCTCCGGCGTGCTGTTGTTGGTGCCGAAAAGCGCGAACGGCGGTTCCTGGTAGGATGATGCGCCGTTATGCACAAACGTCACGCGTCGCGTCAGTCCCGTGGAGGATGCGCGGATGTTCACCTGGTCTGTTTCCAGCGCGGACAGGTTCAGGACCATGCCGTTTGTCAGCGGCATGATGTCACGGCCCGTCCGCGCGTCGACCAGGACCAGCGCCTTGACCTCGGCCTTCTGGCCGCTTGCGGAAGGCAGCAGGAGTTCATCGATCAATAGGCCGCCTTCGCCCGTTTTGAAGGGCCATGCGGGGGCGTTGGCCAGCCAGGAGGCCGGGAAGTTGCCCCACACCAGCGCGGGCGGCTGCGAGGGTTGGCGACGAGGATCCAGTTTGCCCGGAATGTCGCGGAACTTCAGTGCGTTCAAGCCGAGACCTCCCTCGCCCCCGGCCGTGTGACAGCCCAGGCAGAACGGGTTATAGACTGAGTCGGGGCGCGGCGCGTCGTGATAGAGCGGTCCCTCGGGGAAGATGATGGCTTCGCGGATACTGCTGGAGCCCGCGGGCAGGTTGTACTTGTGGGCGGCATAGTCCGCGCTGTAGTCGGTGTAGCAGGCATATTGCGGATAGGTCTGCTTCCCGTGCATCTGGAGGGTCCGGCTGACAGCGGCATGGGAGGAGGCCGGATAGGCTCCGGCCTTGCCGCGCCAGACACCGGTGTACTGGGACGGCAAGCCGATGAGCGTACCGCTTGCCATGTTGCACGATTCCTCGGCGTTGAAATGCTCCGAGAAGATCTTGAAATCGTCGATCCATCCCTGGAATGCCCCCTGTTGCGCCGTGGCGGGCGCCCCCACCACCAGTTGGCCGGGCAACAGCCGGAACAGGCCCGGTGCGCTGGATGCGCCGGTCCATTCATTCAGCACGAAGCCGTTGAGAAGGAACTGCACGCGGCGGCCGCCGGGAAAGACCTGGATGCCCAGATGCGCCCAGGCCTTGTTCGCCAGGGGGAACGGCAGTTGTATCGAGTTCAGGCCCTCGCCCCTGGCGTTCCGGTAGACAACCGACTGGCGGTTCAGCAGGTTGACCGAGGTGTTGTCCGGGAAACGGATCAGTGTGACTTCGCCGCCGCCCGCCAGCCGGGGCTCAATGTTCAGGCCCATGTACCAGGGGAAGGCATCGATATTCCGCGGTTGCCGCTTGATCTCATAGATCAGTCGCGCTCCGTTCCCGTTCAGCCACAGGCCCTTGCCCCGCAAGCCCCCCAGCGCCGCTGGCTCCAGGCGGCCGCCGATCACTTGGCCATGGGTCGGAATATGCCATTCTTCTGGCAGGGTTGTAGCGCTGTTCTGCATGTAGACCGGCGCGCTGAACGACAGGGTATTCAGGTCCCAGCCGTCGTGATACAGCATCTGGTGGGAATTTCCGGCATCGAAGTCCAGGGCGCCTGTCATTTCCGAGACAATAAAGCCGTTGGGGCGCAGATAGTCGTCAAAGGAAATTTCGTCCGTCTGACGTCCGGTACTGGCGAGCCAGCTCACATCGTGCGGGCTCACCGTGCGCAGGTTGGGCAGGTAGTTCAGCCGCTCTTCCATGGAGTCGAAAATGGAGCCGTTGTTGGCGCTGCCGACGGGCGTGTTGTAGCTGCCGACCCCGCGGGTACTGCCCATCCGGACCTCCCCGGTTTCATTGCCCAACCTGCCCGTGTTGGGGGCATACAGCTGTGCATAGGAGTGCTGCCTGTCCTGCTGGCCGAGCTTGAAGTCAATATCATTGATCACGCCATCCAGCACCACCATCTTGCCCCGGGTCCATAAACCCGTCAGCACAATCCCGATGTCATGGACGGAGTCGGTGACATCCTTGCGGTCAGCCGCCGTGCAGCCATCCACTACGCAACGGGTGGGAAACCGGGATTTGCCGCTGTGGTCATTCAGGCGGGAATTGAACACGGACAAGGCCAGGACACGGGCCTGGTGATCAATCCAGGGATAGGTTCCCTTGATATCGGCGCCGTCAGGAATCAGATTTCCCTTCGGGTCCCGGAAAGGGTAGGCCGCGAACTTGTAGCGTTCGCGCATGGTGGCATGGTAGGGCGCGTGGGAAATCGGGTAGAACTTCTTCCAGTTGCCTGCGTCGCAGGCATTCGCGCTCTTCGGGGCCACGCTGTAGGCCGTGTCCACGCTGTCGGTGGTCTGGTAGGCGCCGGTGTTCTCGTTGAACCAAGTCAGTTTCTGGCCGCCCAGTCGCACCACCAGCAAGCGGCCGTCCGCCGGGGTGATATGCTCGAACTGGGCGGAGAGCATCTTGTCGTTGCGCCGGATGCCCTCGCCGCGCACGGTGACTTCCTCTATTTTGGCCCAGGATGTCTTGGGATTGGAAACACGGACGGTCAATGGCGCGCTCAGCAATGTTTCCACTGAAGAGCTCGGATTGGTGCCGTTATTGGTGGGCTCGGGAATGGAAAGCAGCGACTTCTCATTGATGCCGCCAACCAGGGTCACATCATAGCAATCATCAGCCCCGGACAGGCCGCAGGCATAAGGGTTGGCGCGCTGGCCTTTTTCCTCGGGGTCGGACTCACACAGTGTCACGTGCTGAAACCCATCAGGTGCCCCCAGTTTTGCCAGATCCAGCTTGAGATAGGGGTTATTGGCGTCCACCAGCGGCGTAGCGCCTCTGGCGCTGTTGATAAAGGGTGTCTTGACCGTCTCCGGTCGCAGCAGCGCCAGGGCCGGCACATGGTCGAAGGCCTGGCTGTGCACGCCCAGACGCCCGTCCCTGGTAAGGCGCAACGGCGGCAGAATGGGGCGGCTGAATTCACCTTCAATGATTCCGGTGACATTCCGGAAAATGGCCGGCACATCCGGCAAGTTCGGGTATGCCCCACTGGCGGGTCCGGTCGGACCCGCGATCTGGTAGGGCAGTTCGCTTGAACTGACGACAGATGGCAAGAGGGCTGACAGTATCAGCACTCTTGTGCGCTGTGGTAGCCACATAACATATACTCCGTAAAACAGGTTTGAATACAAGTACCGAGCGATTTTTCTAGTAATGCCCGTTCTCATCACGCCCTCTGGAAGGCGTACGAAAAGGTTTATCCATGCAAGCCGGAAGTACGTAGGGCAACTTTCGCACTAACCGGAACCGGCATATCAGGAAGTCCCGGAACAGAGGCTTACCGGGATGGTGAAACAGCGTTGACTCTGCTTTCCTTGGAGTAACGCTAGCGCATGTGTGAAGCAGGACCGGCTTGCCGCTTCAACTCGGGGAAACACCAAGACCGGACTATCCGAATACACCTGCCTGTGATGAATATGAATGACGTCTGTTTAAAGGAAAGACAGGCTGGTCAACCTTGCGACCAGACGGACTTGCCATTGCGAATGATCTGCAACTTGCCGTTGGTGCTGATTTGCAGGCGTGACTCCCCACTTCCGGCGCTGTTGCTGGACCAGACTGCACGCGCGTTGAAATAGGCGGGAAATATGCCTTTCCAACCCCAGTAACCCTCGTTCCATATCACCAGATTGCCGTCCTGCTGCAATACCAGCTTGTCAGCCCCTGAGCCTCGGGTTCCGGAGCTCCAGATGATGCTGTCCGTCCGGGCGTTCTTCAGCACCACGTTGCCGTCACCCTGGACATCAAGGCGGAACAGTCCGTCATCGGTCGTCAGGTATTGGTCAGGATGTAACTCCTGGCCCGACCAAAGACGATCCGACTTGTGCCCCGGTTTCCGGTGTTTCGACAAAAAGTCCCAGGCATCGCGAACCACATCCACCCCCCCGGTGGTTTCGGGGTACCGGGAGTTGTGCTTTCCTTGAGGGAATGTCAAAAGGTTAACTGAAACTTCCTGACGGCAACGTGATCGACTCTCGGTGTAAGAGCCCTCACCTGTGGGATGAGGAACCTTGGCAGAAAGAGGATCAGTACAGCCATTTCTGGCGGCCCAGGTTTGCAGTCCTTCATGGGCGCTGGCGAACCATTTGAGGGTAAAATAAGGGGGGATAAACTGATGACCGGCATAGGGAACGACATTGTCATCCGTCGCATGCATCGCTAGCACGGGGACGGGGCGACGCTGGACCCACCAGTCAGGGATATGCCAGGAAAAGTTGTCTATTACCGGAAAGCTGGATGGAACAATTGCCGTAAATAAATCGGATTTTTCAAGCGCCAGACGATGCACCATGGCCGCCCCGTTGGAATGCCCCATCAGGTAAATGCGAGTGTCATCAATGCCGGCCTTGTCCTTCACCAGTTGCCGGAGACGTTTAACAGACTCCAGGGTGTAACCGACGTCATCTACGTTAAGAGCGCCTGCGGGGAAACAGCACGGCCCCGCATTCCAGGCTTTTCCGGCCCCGAAAAGCTGCTGGCTGGATTCCATCCACATAATGACAAAACCATGTTCATCCGCCAGTGCAGGCAAATCCCTGGGGTTGCCGACCTCCGCCCATCCTTTTGTGGAGTCGCCATAAATTCCGTGAAAAACGAGCAGCAAAGGCGCATTACGTTTGACTTTTTCGGGGACGTAGTAGTCATAGCTGCGTCCATATAATCCGTGCCAAAAACGGTCCGTATTTTTGTCGGCCGCGTGACTATGGATTGGCAATAGCGCCAACATCAGGGCCAGGAGCAGGAAAGTACCATGCTGATTGAAATTTCGTGTTTTCACGGGCCCGCCTCTCATGTGTGATTTTCCGGATACCCGGAGCCAATGGTTTTATTTTGCGCATGATACTTTTGGGTTGGGGGCGGACACACAGCGAAACGGGACAGGACGCTTGGCAAATTGGACACGGGACAAGGAGGGGATTAGTTCGCCAGCCGTTGGTCAACGAACGATGCATTAATCAGGGTAAATGCAGCAAGCCAATCCCGCGGCCTGCGGTGATCCCTCACCGCAGGCCGCGGGGCAGAGTGCTAGGGACTGACCGTGATGCTGAAGCCGCGCGAGCTCTGCTGTCCGTTGGGCGCATAAGTCGTTACGGTCACCTGGTTGGTTCCGTTCCTTAAATAGCCCACCGGCAGTTCGAACGGGGCGGTCGTGTCACTGAATGACAAGGAGCCGCTGACCTGGAACATGGCTCGGTTGGTGAGCCCGCCGGCATTCAGGCGTAATGCGCGGAAACCGCTTCTGGCAAGTGTTGCGCCTGAGTTCGCCACCGCCACCGGCTGGCCGTTCTGCACCGTCACCAGATTGCGGATGTCCGGCGATATGCCATTACTGCCGGGCTGCAGGTACTCGTCAATGAGGCCCGACCCGGATACACCCCAGTTGGCCTGGATGGAATTCAGGAAATCGGACGGAAGGTTGCCGCTGATGAAAGGCGGGGCCTGGGTTGGTTGACGACGCGGATCCAGCTTCGCCGCCACGTTTTTCCACGCCAGGGCATTCACCTTCAGCCCGACGACTTTTTCGCTGGTTTCGTTGCCGGCATGACAGATCAGGCAGAATTCGTTGGTGGTGGAGTCAGGACGCGGGGCATCGTGGTAGAGCGGGCCTTCCGGGAAGTGCATGCTGGCGCGGATGCTGATGGCGCCGGCGGGGAGGCTATGCATCACGGCTGTACGGTCCTGGTCCGGGCTGTCCATGTAGCAGGCATAGCTGGAGTAGAAAGGTTGTCCGCGCAACTGGAGCGCTGTCGTGATGCGGCCATGCATGGCCGACGAATACCGCTTGGCCTGTTCGGCCAGTTGCGGATTAGTTCCGGTTGCCAGCAGCGTACCGTGCGCCAGATTGCAGGCCGTTTCCGGATCGGGCTGCCAGGAAAAAACCTTGTATTCATCCATCCAGCCTTTGTACGCGCCATAGTTGGCGGAGGTGGCGGTCGATATCCCGAACAACCGGGTCAGCCAGTTCGAGTAGCGCTTGTCGTAGCTGTTGTGAGCGCGCCCCAGAACCAGTGCACCCCCCGTCATTTGAAACAGGGAACTGTCTGCCGCAGTTGACAGGAATTCCGTGTAGGGATAGCCATTCACAAAGACCGTAATCCGGTTGGCCGGTGATTTCTGGATGCCCAGCTGGAACCATTGCGCCTTGACGAGACTTGCGGGAACAGAAAATGTCTGCTGCAGTTCGCCGAAGTTGTTATAGGCCTTGAACGTGACGTTTGCGCCGGAATCCAGCATGGTCAGGCGGCTCTTGTCCGGAAAGTCGAGGACCACCCGCTCCACATCCGGACTCAGCCCCCGTGCATCCAGGAACACGGAGTGGAACCAGGAAGACGCCGCCATGGAGTGCGGCTGGCCGGACGGGATGTCGTATAATATCCGCGTATTATCGCCATTGAAGTATAGGCCTTTGCCCTTGACGCCGCCGTTGCCCACCGGCTCGATGCGCCCATGCACCACATCCCCGGAGTGGGGAACAATCCAGCGGTCGGGCAGGGTGGTGGCTGCATTCTGCACCTTCACCTGACCCCGCCATGAGCCGTAGAGTTCATTCCAGCCATCATAGCCCGTCATGCGGAAAGGATTCTGGTTGACCCACGAGTAGGCCGCCACCATGTCCGAGACGATGAAGGCGTTGTTGTTGAGCAGGTCGTCGAAAGAAAATTCATCGCTCGTCGCGCCGCTGCTGAGCAGCCAGACCACATCGTGCGGCGAGGCGGGCTTCAGGTGCGGGTTGTAGTTCATGCGGTTTTCAATGCTGTCGAACAGCGACGAGTTCTTCATCAGGTAGGTCAGGGCCTTGCCATCGCCTCCGGGAATGGTGTTGCCATATTCATCCTTCAACGCGATGTACTGGTCTTTGGGTGTGCCGCCGCCGACTTCCCGGTAAGCCCCCACCTCGACACTGGCGGATTTGTTGGTCGTGCCGGGCAAGGCGGAACCGGGCTGGTAAAGATCCAGGTACAGCGCGTTGGCGAGATTGATGCGGAAGTCGGCGTAGTTCAGCCGGTTGTCAATAACGGCCATCTTGCCTTTGGTCCATGCCCCCATCAGGGCGAACTGGCTGACATTGCTCTTGTCCGGCGAGTCACCGGGTGTGCAGTCGCTGTTGACACAACGGTTGGGGAAACGGGAATTATCGAACAGGAAACCGTCCCGGAAGAGATTGGCGTCGCTGATCATCAGCGACAGGTTCTTGGCGTCCTTGTCCAGCCAGGGATAGGTGGCCTTGATGTCCTCGCCGTCGGTTATGAGGTTGCCCATTGGATCGCGGAACGGATACTTGGCGAACGCATACCGGTCCCTGACTTCCGGATCGAAGGGGGCATGTGTAATGGGTTTCAAATCACCCCATTGGGTGACATCGCACGGGGCGGCGGTCTTGGGCGCCACGGCATAGACCATTTCGTAGCTGCCGGCGCGCATCAGGCCGGTGGTCGAATGGCGCCAGACCAGCGGCAGTCCTTGCCGCCGGGTCACCAGAATACGGCCGTCCGCCGGGGTGTTCAGTTCAAACAGGATCCCTTGGCGAATGGGCGCTTCCTTGTGGTCCGGGCTGAACGTCACTTCCGCGATTTTGGCTTGCGCGGTTTTTGGTAGGCTGACCCGGACCGTCATCTCCCGGCTGTACAGACGATCCTCTTTTTCCAGTTGCGGCATATAGAGGGTTCGATAGCCATCCTTAAGCGAATAGATGGCAGAGGTGCTGAAGGTGTCCTTGACGGCGCTGCCGACCAGCGTCAGCTTGTAGCAGTCATCCTGTCCGTTGATGCCACAGGTGTAGGGGTTTCTCTCCGCAGGCGTTTTCGGTTCACCTTCGCAGATGGACACGAAATGCGTGGTCTTGCTGCCGGGCATGCCCCATTTGTTGTGGTCGGTGACTTCCCAGGTGACCGGATCCAGTGTCGGCACGCTCGCCGCGCTCTGCAGAAAGTGTTTGTTCAGGACTTCCGGACGATTGAGCCGGATGCGCAGCGGTTGCGGACTACCGTCCAGGCCGCCGCTGCCGGGAACCACGCCGATGCGTCCGTCGTGCGTCAGGCGCATCGGCGGCAGCAGCGGCTTGCGGAACCCCTCGGTCAGGTTGAC
The DNA here is from genome assembly GCF_030646115.1 of Fluviicoccus sp. GTDB lineage: Bacteria > Pseudomonadota > Gammaproteobacteria > Pseudomonadales > Moraxellaceae > Fluviicoccus. Next base: position 279,052 of record NZ_JAUSMX010000015.1, on the reverse strand, counting down.
GGGTGTGACCACGCGGTTGACCAATGGGATCAAGGGGGTGGCAATCGTCCAGCCACCGCCATTGTCCGGGGGATTGTTATTGACGATGACGGTGCTCAGGCCGGGGATATTGGAGGAAATATACTGGTTCCAACCGGCACTGGCACTGGCGAGCTGGTCGGCCGGCGGCAAGGCGCCATAACGTGCTTTCGCCTCGGCGTAATATTGCAGAAAGTTCCATTGCGAAACCCCGAGGGCATACGCGGAATTGATCAGGGGCCGGTCGTTGTACCAGTTATAGCTGTTTTCCGGAGCCCTGGGCTCCGGGTGTGCGGAAATACTCTGTCCGCTCAGGGATAGCAACGCGGCGATACACGATAGGCGGAATCGGGCAGTGTCGGCAAAGGTCATGGTATCTCCTGTATTCTTTATTCGTATATGGCGGGGCAGCCTTAGAGCACAGAATGGGTGATGGACCTCAGCCGCACCGCTTTTCTGCTGACCGGGAGTGCTTGTTTTTTGTGTTGTTCCCATGCGGGGGCATCAGCCGGGCCATGCTACAGCCGGTGACATGCTGCGGACACAGCAAAACGGGACAGGGTACTTGGCAAATTGGACAGAGTCAGTCTTGTTCATTTCTGCGGCCATGATCCACCGCAGCTGCGCCTTCGCCCCACTATGACACCAGCTCGCTGGTCAAATGCGTATTTCGCAGCCGGTGCAGATTTTCAGGTATTGATATTGATTAATGTTAAGATCAGTGAGTGGCAGCATAACAATAAGAGTGCCTTTGCCGAAGGCGCATAAGGGTTTGAGGGGATGAAAATGCGGAAGGTGATGGGGGCCGGCTTGCTGGCGTTGTTCATGGGCATGCAGCCCTGGGTCGCGATGGCTGCCAATACTAATAATGATGATGATGGCCTTGACCAGTTTCAGGAACGGGCAGTACGCAACCAGTGGATCAAGATCCGCGATGACCGCCGAACCAATATCGTGGCCTGGTACAAGATTGAGGATGGCAAGGCCGTCCGTTCTTTCAAGCTTGAAGCGATCATGGACTCCCCGATGGAGCGCGTCGCCAAGACCATTCTGGATGCAGACAACCTGCAGCGCTACTTCTGGGAATGCTTTGAGTCCCGGCAGGTCAAAAAGATATCCGACACCGAATTTTACGCTTACCTGAAAGTCAACGTGCCGCAGCCTGTGCCGGATCGTGACATTGTATTGCGCCTGCAGGCACAGCCGTATTCGAAGAAGCGCGGCTATCTCACTTTCCACATTGATGCGGCTCCGAATGTCCTGCCTCTGTCTTCCGGCCTGGTGCGGGTTCCTGAATTCACCTTTGACATCAAGCTGACGCCGATGGGTGCGGAAACACGGCTGGAATTGGAGGGTTCGATAAATCCGGGGGGAAATATCCCGTCCTGGGCGGTCAACGCCATCATGCGCAATGCCCCTTATGTGTCGGTTCTGGGTATGCGCAGACTGGCCAAGCTCGCTAAATTCGAGGAGCCTTTTCCCTACCGCATCACGGAGGACTAAGTCTGCCATGTCTCGTCTGGTCAAGCTGTTCCTGGTGCTCTGCGCGCTGGCGTTTATCTACATCGGCCTTGCCACCTTTCACGACCCGCTGGCCGCGTTGGCTCCGGTGGAAATCACCTCGAACTCCGTCAGTGCGCTGAATGAGCTGCGCGCCAATTATGGCGGGCTGCAGATCGGTATCGGTTTGCTGTTGCTGATCGGGGCGTTACTGCCGTCCATGACGCGGCCCGCGTTGATGGTGCAGGCGCTGCTGGTGGGCGGACTGGCGGCGGGGCGGCTGATCAGCATCGGGCTGGACGGCCTGCCGAACGGGTTTGTGCTGATGTTGCTGGCGCTGGAGAGCACCATTGCGTTGTTGTCGGCGGTGTTTTGGGTGCTGGGTAAAGATCCGGGCCGCCCGGACGCTCACAGCAACACATAATCCACCGGCTCCACGGCTTTCGGCAACTCCCCATCGCCCAGCATTTCCCGCAACGTCGTTTCAATCATCACGCACATCGCCTCCAATGGCAGGTCATTGGCGCTGGTCCCGAAAGGCTCTTCCAGCTCATCACTCAAGGCTTCCAGCGCAAAGAAGGTATAGGCGATAAAGGCCACCATCAGCGGCGTGGTCCAGCCGATGGCGTCCACCAGCCCGAAGGGCAGCAGGAAGCAGTAGAGGTAGGTGGTGCGGTGCATGATCACGGAATAGGGGTACGGCAACGGCGTGCTGTTCAGCCGTTCGCAGCCGCAGATGGCGTCGGTCAGCCGCGCCAGCGGCGGTTCCATTTCCGTGGCGGGCAGGGCGTCCAGTTGCTGCTGTTGCCGCCAGGTTTGCAGCTGCCGCGCCAGATCCAGCACCAGCAGGTTCGGGACGAACTGCGCCGTCCGCAGTGTTTCCAGAACCTCCGGCGGCAGCAGCCGTTGCAGGTCAGGCGCGGCGTCGGTGCGACGCAACTGATGGCGCAGGGCGTAGGTCACGGCCGCCAGCGTCAGCACCGCTTGGCGTTGTCGCGGCGCTTCGACAGCATGCGGCATGGTCAGTATCTGCCGCGCCAGCGTACGGCTTTCCCCCAACACAATGCCCCACAGTTTCCGGCCTTCCCAGTAACGGTCATAGCTGGCGCTGTTGCGGAAGCCGAGGAAGACCGCCAGCGCTATGCCGATCAGGGTGAAGGGCACGAAGGTAAGCGGTACTTTCAGGTGATAAAGCTGCCCATGCAGCACCGTGACCAGGCAGGCAATGCCGGTGACGGCGGCCAGTTGCGGCAGGATGCGCGGCAGCACGGAGCCGCGCCAGATGAACAGCATGCGCAGCCAGTGCTCGCGGGGACGGACAATCATGATTCAGGGCCGGACAGGCGGAAGATATCCGGCTTTTTAACGTGATCAGCATCAAGTTACCAGTCAGGGCACGGAAATATCTGCGGGATGCGCGTTGGCCGGTTTTGGTGTAGCGTCAGTGATACCCGTTACTCAGGGAAGTCTGTCCCGCGCGCCAACCCTCAGCGACGGCGAGTTCCAATCTCTCCGGCCTTTTTTGCCCGTCAATTCTGGAGTCACACCTGATCATGGCTACCTGTTACCAATGCAATGAAGAGAAGGGACTGGAAAACTGTGTTTCCTGCGAGAAGCCGGTATGCAAGCAGCATGCGGGTCATCTGAAAAACTATGTCTCGCTGGAAGGCCGCAAGGGGCGGGGATGCAGTGTCTGCATTGAGGAAGGACACGCACGGCCCGATTACGGCATGACCGACTTTCATCTGGTGGTGCCGGACGCCGTCCGCCGTTTCGAACACAAATTCTATCCGCGCATCCTGGCGGACCTCTCCACGCTCACCGACCAGACCAAGCAGGAAACCTTCAACGAAGCGCGTCAACTGGTGAAGGAACTGGAAGACTCCATCCAGCGCACCAGCGAAACCCTGACCCGCGAACTGGAAGGCTCCGCCGACCGCATTGTCACCGATACACTGGAGAAGGTGCAGCTGACCTTGCAAGGCCTCACCGCCGAGATCACCAACGCCATTACCCATCAACGAGTGGAAGTCACCTCGGATGCGGAGAAAATTGTGCAGGAAATCGGCCGCACCGCGAATCAGGCCATTGTCGAAGTGAGCAAGGCGATTAACACGGCGCTGTTGCGCGCGGCTATTGTGCTGGTGGTTGGCTTGGGCAGCGTGGCGGCGCTGATCGCAGTGGTGCTGAAATAGCCGGGAAATCCGGCTGACTCAGGCTGCACCCATTTCATCCGGGGAGACACATTACACCCCCGGTCCCACCATCGCCTCCGGCCGCACCAGTGCATCAAATTCCTCCCCGCTCATCAGCGCCAGTTCCATGACCACCGCCCTCAGCGTCTTTCCCTCCCGATATGCCTGCTTCGCCACCTTCGCCGCATTGTCATAGCCAATTCTCGGATTCAGCGCCGTCACCAGCATCAGCGAATGATGCAAATTCCGGTCGATGATTTCCGGTACCGGTTCAATGCCCATCGCGCAATGTTCGTTGAAACTGTTGCAGGCGTCGCCCAGCAAACGAATGGATTGCAGCAGGTTGAGGCTGATCACCGGCATATACACGTTCAGCTCGAAATTCCCGGAAGCCCCGGCCATGGAAATGGTGACATCGTTGCCCAGCACTTGCGCTACAACCATGGTCAGGGCTTCGGCCTGCGTCGGGTTAACCTTGCTGGGCATGATACTGGAGCCCGGTTCATTTTCGGGAATGCGCAACTCGCCGATGCCGCAGCGCGGGCCGCTGGCAAGCCAGCGCACATCATTGGCTATCTTGTTCAAACTCACCGCCAACGTTTTTAACGCCCCGGAGGTTTGCACGGCGGCATCCCGCGCCGCCAGCGCCTCGAATTTGTTGGGGGCGCTGACAAAGGGCAGGCCGGTCAGTTCGGCAATCTTCGCCGCTGTCCGCACGGCATACTCCGGGTGCGTGTTCAGACCGGTGCCCACGGCGGTGCCGCCAATGGCCAGTTCATACAGGTCTCCCAGCGCCTGCTCCAGCCGTTTCAGGCCATGGTCCAGCTGGCTGACATAGCCACTGAATTCCTGGCCCAGCGTCAGCGGCGTGGCGTCCTGCAAATGGGTGCGGCCGATCTTGACGATGGCGGCAAAATCCTCGGCCTTGCGTTGCAGCGTCTGGCGCAAGGCGGTGACGGCGGGAATCAGCTGTTGACGCATGCCGGTGGCGGCGGCGATATGAAGGGCGGAGGGGAAGACGTCGTTGGTGGACTGGGAGCGGTTGACGTGATCGTTGGGATGCACCGGGCTCTGACTGCCCGGCGGCTTGCCCGCCAGCACGTTGGCGCGGTTGGCGATCACTTCGTTGCAGTTCATGTTGCTTTGGGTGCCGGAGCCGGTTTGCCAGATCACCAGCGGAAACTGGTCATCCCATTGACCGGCCATGACTTCGTCCGCCGCCGGTAAAATCAGCGCCAGCAGCGAAGGCTCCAGTTGTCCCAGTTCGGTGTTGACCAGCGCGGCAGCTTTCTTGACCAGCGCCAGCGCCCGGATCAACGGGCGCGGCAGGCGTTCATCGCCAATCCTGAAGTTCTGCAGGCTGCGCTGGGTTTGTGCGCCCCAATAGACGCCTTCGGGCACAACAATTTCGCCCATGGTGTCGTGTTCAATGCGGCCGTTCATGATGCTGCTCCTTTAACGTACAGCATAGGCGGTATGCCGGTTTCCCGCCCGGCATTTCGCCCAGTGTCGTTTTGATCATCACGCACATCGCATCCAGTTGCAGATGGCGGTTTAACGTGATGCCTGGAGTTTTTGTCGGGAAGGACCACCGGGCGCTTGCACCCTGCGGGTGTCGTCAGGCATCTTCGGGGTGTTCATGGCCGGAGCCTTCGCAATGGAAACGTCAGTACCCGTCTCACATGTGTTGCAGACACAGCGCATCCTTCCCTATACGCCGGATGTCATTTATGCCGCCTTTGCCGACCCGGACCGCTTGGCGCAATGGTGGGGGCCGAATGGATTCACCAATACCTTTAAGGTTTTTGAATTCCGGGTCGGGGGGCACTGGATCTTCGTGATGCATGGCCCGGACGGGACCGATTATCCCAACGAGTGTGTGTTCAAGGAGCTTGAGCCGGGGAAAAAAGTGGTGATTGAGCACGTTTGTCAGCCGTACTTTACGTTGACGGTGTCTCTTCAGCCGGTGAAGGAGGGAACCCGGGTGCTGTGGGTTCAGGCGTTTGAAAATGCCGGGGTGGCGGAGGCGGTTCGCGCGGTTGCCGGGCCGGGGAATGAGCAGAATCTGGACCGGCTGGGCGGGGTGTTGGGCGGGGCTGGATGATTTGATCGCCCCGTGTGGGGGGGCTTCAGCCCGACACCACCCTCCGAACGGGGGACATCGTCGGGCTGAAGCCCGACCTACAAAACTCAAACCTCCCCCTTTCCCTGTGTCGCATACACCGCCGCCTGCACCCGGCTGGTCAGGTTCAGCTTGCGCAGAATACTCTGGATATGGAACTTTACCGTGCTTTCGCCGATATCCAGTCCGCGCGCAATTTCCTTGTTGCTTTGTCCCGCCGCCACCAGCTTCAGCACTTCCTTTTCCCGCGCCGTCAGATGCTCCTTCTCCTCCGGCTCATGCTCGTCCTTCTTCATCTGCCGCAGGCCCGCCGCCAGTGATCCTGCCATTTCCGGCTGAATCGCCGTGCCGCCCATCGCCACCATGCGGATGGCGTTGACCAGATAATCCACATTGCTGTTTTTCAGCAGATAACCGCGCGCCCCGGTCTGCAATGCCACCATCAAATCCCGCGACTCCTCCGACAGCGTCAGCATGATGATTGCCTGTTGCGGGTTTTCCTCCAGCGCCAGCTTCAGCACTTCCAGCCCGGACAGGCCCGGCATGTTCAGGTCAAGCAGCACCAGGTCGGGTTTCAGCGAGCGGATCAGCTTCAGCGCTTCCGAGCCTTCTCCGGCTTCCCCGGCAATCTCGATATCCGTCTGGCGTTGCAGCAGGGCGCGCACACCGCTGCGGAAGAGGGTGTGGTCATCAACCAGCAGGATTCGGATGGGGCTCATGGGGTGTCCTCAGGCTTTTTGCCGTTGTTCGCGCGGCAGGTGCAGGCTCAGCGTGGTGCCTTGCCCCGGGGTTGAGTCTAGCAGCAACTCCGCATGGGCGCGGGTGGCGCGCTCACGCATGATCTTCAGGCCGATGTGGGTGTGCAGGCTGGACAGCACGGCCTCGGGGTTGAAGCCGATGCCGTTGTCGGTGACGGTCAGGTCGAAGTCGGCGCGGTTCAGCACCCGCACGCTGACCACGGTGGCCTGGGCGTGCTTGCGGATGTTCGACAGCGCTTCCTGCAAAATGAACAGGATCTGCAACCGCTCCTCGTTGGCCAGCGGCGCGCCGCTGTTGTCAATCTTCAGGTCGACCGGAATGGCGGTCTGTTCGGTGAAGCGGCGGATCACCGCGCCAATGGCGGCTTCGAGCTGGGTTTCGTCGTGGCGGGTGCGGAAGTTGCCCATCAGTTCGCGCAAATCTTCATAGCCCTGCTGCACGCCGGTCTGCAGCAGCGGGATGGTTTCCGCCACCTGCGAGAAGTCACCTTTGCCCACGGCTTCCTTCAGCAGTTGCAGGTGCAGGTTCAGGAAGCTGAGGCTTTGCACCACGCTGTCATGCAGGCCCTGCGCCACCAGGTTGCGTTCTTCCACAATCGCCAGTTCCTTGGCCTGCACGGCCAGCCGCTGATTGTCGATGGCGATGCCCAGATGCTGCCCCATCGCTTCCAGCAACTGCACTTCTTCCGCCCCCAGATGGCGGTCTTCCATGAAATGCAGGTTGAAGATGCCCAGTTTCTTGTCCGAGGAGCGGATGGGGATGGCCATGACCACGGCAAATCCCGCCTCCAGGCAATGCGAGAAATTCGGGGCGCAGCGGTTGTTGAGGTGATTGACGGAAGTCCGCCCGCGTTGGGCGGCGATGGTGCAGAAGCAGCTGCCCAGTTGTTGGCATTGCATCTGTTGCGACAGGGTGGGGGGGATGCCTTCTTCCACCACCAGATAGACGCGGTCGGCACTGCGGTCGATCAGCCTTACTGTGCCGCCCGCCGCGCCGAATTCGGGGACGATGCGGCGCATGAACAGCGCGCACATGTCTTCCATGCTCTGCGGGCGGTTGAAGTCCTTGCTGATGTCGTAGAGCACGGAGAGGTGGCGGTTTTTCTCGGCCAGCCGCAGCGTCTTTTCCTGCACCCGTTCTTCCAGCCTGTCATAGACCTGCTGCAATTCGTCGGCCATGGTGTTGAAGCCTTCGGCCAGTTGCGCGAATTCATCCCGGCCTTCCACCGGCAGGCGCACGCCGAAATCGCCGGCGCTCATGCGTTGCAGGCCCTGGTGCAGGCGGGTGACGGGGGTGACGATCATCAGGTGCAGCAGCATGATCATCACCAGCGAACCACAGATCGCCAGCACAATCAGCGCCATTTGCGAGGAGCGCAGCCAGAAGGTCTGGCGGGCGTATTCCTGTTCAATGAGGCCGACGGTGGCGTGAATCTGCGCCACAAAATGCCGGGTGGCCAGTTCGTGGGCGGCAGCGGCGGCAGGGCGGATATGCCTTTCGCGCAGCATGCGGTCCAGTGATGGGGCGAAGCTGTCACGCCAGTAGGTTTGCAGGCTGCGGATGTTGCTGCGGATGTGGTTTTCCCGGGGCAGGAACAGCGGCCGTTGCGGGTCGCCGGCGCTCAGGCCGCTCAGGGTTTGCTCGAATTCGTCACGCGTTTGTTGCAGTTCGGCGGCCTGGCTGTCGCTGAGACCGGCATCGCCTTCGGCCTGGTTGATGATCGCCGCCATTTTCCAGGCGCGCATGCGCAGGCTGCCGCTGTCATTGATGGCGGCGGCCGCGCCTTCCAGTTCCCACGACAGCAGCAGCGTATAGCCGATCGCCACCAGCGCAAAGACCATGGCGCCCAGCAGCATGCCGGTGATCTTGGCGGTGAGGCGGGTTTTGAGGGTGTCGATGAAGGTGGCCATGTCCGCCATTTAAACACACTTTGGTATAGCCCCGACCTAGCCGTTCGGCGAGGGAACGGCCCGCCTTCCGGAAGCCCGCGACTGCGCCACCGACCGATGAATTCCCTTGCGGTTTGTACGTATTCTGGCGCTAACCTCCCGAGGAGCATTCCCTTATGGCTATTTCCCGCAACGCCCAGAAATATTCGGTACTGGCCAGCAGCACCATGGCCTTCACCGTCTGCTTCATGGTGTGGATGATGTTCGGCGTCATCGGTATTCCGATCAAGAAGATGCTGGGTCTGAACGCCACGGAATTCGGGCTGCTCACGGCGATGCCGGTGTTGACCGGTTCACTGTCCCGCCTCTGGCTGGGGGCTTGGACCGATAAGTACGGCGGCCGCAATGTGCTGTTCCTGATCATGCTGATCTGCGTCATTCCCATCTGGATGATCGGTTACGCCACCGCCTACTGGCATTTTCTGGTGCTGGGGCTGTTTGTCGGCTTGGCGGGCGGTTCGTTCTCGGTGGGCACCCCCTATGTGGCGCGCTGGTTTGAAGTCAACCAGCGCGGCATGGCCATGGGCGTGTTCGGCGCGGGCAATTCCGGGGCGGCGGTCAACAAGTTCGTGGCACCGGCGCTGGTGGCCGCTTTTGGCTGGACTGCGGTGCCGCATGTCTATGCCGGGGTGATGCTGGTGGCGGCCATCCTGTTCTGGATGTTCAGCTACAGCGATCCCAAGCATCTGGTCGGCAAGTCCGTCACCCTGCGCGAGCAGCTGGTGGTGCTGAAGGACCCGCGTGTCTGGAAGTACTGCCAGTACTACTCCATCGTCTTCGGCGGCTATGTGGCGCTGGCGTTGTGGATGGTGCAGTACTACGTGGGTGAATACGGTTTCAACATGAAGAACGCCGCCTTGCTGGCTGCCTGCTTCTCGCTGCCCGGCGGGGTGCTGCGCGCGGTGGGCGGCTGGCTCTCCGACAAGTTCGGCGCGCACAACGTCACCTGGTGGGTGTTGTGGGTGTCCTGGGTCTGCCTGTTCCTGCTGTCGTACCCGCAAACCGATTTCACCATTAAGACCGTGGACGGCTACACCACCTTCCATATCGGCCTCAATGTCTATGTCTTTACCGCGCTGATGGGAATCATGGGCGTGGCCTGGGCCTTCGGCAAGGCGTCGGTCTTCAAGTACATCGGGGATGAATTCGGCCACAACATCGGCGCGGTGTCGGGCGTGGTCGGCCTGGCGGGCGGCCTGGGCGGCTTCGTGTTGCCGATCATGTTCGGCGCGCTGCAGGACCTCACCGGCGTCCGCACCTCCTGCTTCATGCTGATGTACGGGATTGTCTGGGTATCACTGACCTGGAACTACCTGACCGAAGTCCGCCGCATCGATGTGATGAAGACGGCCACCCAAACCCCGCATGCAAGCGCCTGATTCTTAATTAACGGAGAAGCCTTATGTCTTCTGTCCTGAAGAAGTGGGAGCCGGAAAACCCGGCTTTCTGGAACGAGACCGGCAAGTCGATTGCCAATCGTAACCTGTGGATATCCATTCCCTGCCTGCTGCTGGCCTTTGCGGTGTGGATGGTGTGGAGCATGGTGGTGGTGAAGCTGCCGGATGTGGGCTTCAACTACACCAAGAACCAGCTGTTCTGGCTGACCGCGCTGCCGGCGCTGTCGGGCGCGACGCTGCGGATCTTCTATTCCTTCCTGGTGCCGATCTTCGGCGGCCGTCGCTGGACCGCCATCTCCACCGCCTCGCTGCTGCTGCCCGCCATCGGCATCGGCTACGCGGTGCAGGACCCCACAACGTCCTACCCGACGATGATGATGCTGGCGCTGCTCTGCGGTTTTGGTGGCGGCAACTTCTCCTCGTCGATGTCGAACATCAACTTCTTCTTCCCCAAGGCGCAGAAGGGCTATGCCCTCGGCATGAACGCCGGTCTGGGCAACCTGGGCGTGTCGGCGATGCAGTTCATCGTTCCGATCGTCATCACCCTGGGCGTGTTCGGCGCGCTGGGCGGCGATCCGCAAACCATCGTCAAGGACGGGGTGTCCAAGTCCGTGTTCCTGCAAAACGCCGGCTTCATCTGGGTGCCGTTCATTGCGCTGTCGGCCATCGCCGCCTGGTTCGGCATGAATGACATCGCTTCCGCCAAGGCCTCCTTCTCCGAGCAGTCGGTGATCTTCAAGCGCAAGCACAACTGGCTGATGTGCTGGCTGTATCTGGGCACCTTCGGTTCCTTCATTGGCTTCTCCGCCGGTTTCCCGCTGCTGATCAAGGGCCTGTTTCCGGATGTGGACCCCACCAAGATCGCTTTCCTCGGCCCGTTGGTCGGGGCCATCGCCCGTCCCCTCGGCGGCATTGTTGCCGACAAGCTGGGTGGGGCGCGCGTTACCTTCTGGAGCTTTGTGCTGATGGTGGTGGCCGTGTGCGCGGTGATCAACTTCATGCCGGGCAAGGTCGACGGCGTACTGACCGGCGGTAATTTCCAGGGCTTCTTCGCCGCCTTCCTCTGCCTGTTCGCGCTGACCGGCATCGGCAACGCCTCCACCTTCCGCATGATTCCGGTGATCTTCCTCACCCATCATGAGCGGCTGGCCAAAAGCAACAAGGCCATGACCCGCGATCAGGTGCTGCAGAACGCCAACAAGGAAGCCGCCGCCGTGCTCGGGTTTTCCGGCGCCATCGGCGCTTACGGCGGTTTCTTCATTCCCAAGAGTTACGGCACCTCCATCGCCCTGATGGGCTCCCCGGTGGGTGCGCTGTATGCCTTCATCCTGTTCTATGCGACCTGCCTGATCGTCACCTGGTGGTTCTACAGTCGCAAGAACGCCGAAATGCCCTGCTAAGGAGAATGCCATGAGCCACTTCCTCGACCGCCTGATGTTCTTCCGCCAACCCAAGGAAGAGTTCAGCAACGGCCATGGCATCAAGACCAACGAGAACCGTCGTTGGGAAGATGCCTACCGCAACCGCTGGTCGCACGACAAGATCGTGCGCTCCACCCACGGCGTGAACTGCACCGGTTCCTGCAGCTGGAAAATCTACGTCAAGAACGGCCTGGTGACCTGGGAAACCCAGCAGACCGATTACCCGCGCACTCGTCCCGACCTGCCCAACCACGAGCCGCGCGGCTGCGCCCGCGGCGCGTCCTACAGCTGGTACCTGTACAGCGCCAACCGGGTGAAATACCCGATGGCGCGCGGCAAGCTGGTCAAGGCCTGGCGCGAGCTGAAGGCACGTGAAAAGGACCCGGTCAAGGCCTGGGCCATGCTGCAGCAGGACAAGGCCGCCGTGCGCGACTACCAGTCGCATCGCGGCTTGGGCGGTTTTGTCCGCACCAGCTGGGAGGAAGTGAACGAGATCATCGCCGCCGCCAACGTCTACACCGCCAAGACCCACGGCCCGGACCGCATCGCCGGTTTCTCGCCGATTCCGGCGATGTCGATGGTGTCCTACGCCGCCGGTGCGCGTTACCTGTCGCTGATCGGCGGCAACTGCCTCAGCTTCTACGACTGGTACTGCGACCTGCCGCCGTCCAGCCCGCAAACCTGGGGCGAACAGACCGACGTGCCCGAGTCCGCCGACTGGTACAACTCGGCCTACATCATCGCCTGGGGCTCCAACGTGCCGCAGACGCGGACGCCGGACGCCCACTTCTTCACCGAAGTGCGCTACAAGGGCACCAAGACGGTTTCCGTCACCCCCGACTACTCGGAAGTGGCGAAGCTGACCGACCTGTGGATGAACCCGAAGCAGGGCACCGACGCCGCCATGGGCATGGCCATGGGCCATGTGGTGCTGACCGAGCATTTCGTCAAGCAGCAGACTCCGTACTTCCAGGATTACGCTCGCCAGTATTCCGACATGCCGATGCTGGTGCGGCTGGTGCAGAAGGACGGCCTGTGGGTTGCCGAGCGCCAGATCCGTGCTTCCGACCTGCCGGACAACCTCGGCGCCACCAACAACCCCGAGTGGAAGACCGTTGCCATCGACGGCAATACTGAAAAGCTGGTGCTGCCCAACGGCTCCATCGGCTCGCGCTGGGGCGAGAAGGGCAGGTGGAACCTGGAAGAAAAGGCGCTCTCCGGTGAAGACGTCAAATTGCGCCTCAGCCTGAAGGACGCCCCGAACCGCGAAGTGGCGCTGGTCGGCTTCCCGTACTTCGGCAACATCCCGCACGAGCACTTCCAGCATACCGACCACGGCGACATCATCCCCCGCGCCGTGCCCGCCCTGCGCCTGAAGGACAAGGACGGCAAGGACATGCTGGTCGCCACGGTCTATGACCTGTTCCTGGCCAACTACGGCGTCGACAACGGCATGGGCGGCGACAATACCGCCATCAGCTACGACGATGATGTGCCGTACACCCCGGCCTGGCAGGAAAAGATCACCGGCGTGCCGCGCGCGCAGGTGATCCAGGTGGCCCGCGAGTTCTCGGAAACGGCCGCCATTACCAAGGGCCGGTCCATGATCATCGTCGGTGCGGCGCTGAACCACTGGTACCACATGGACATGACCTACCGCAGCATCATCAACCTGCTGGTGATGTGCGGTTGCGTCGGTCAGAGTGGCGGCGGCTGGTCGCACTATGTCGGCCAGGAAAAGCTGCGCCCGCAAACCGGCTGGGTGCCGCTGGCCTTCGCCACCGACTGGGTGCGTCCGCCGCGCCACATGAACGGCACCTCCTTCTTCTATGCCCACAGCGACCAATGGCGCTACGAGAAACTGCAGGTCAACGAGATCCTGTCGCCGCTGGCCAATGAGAAAGAGTGGGCCAACGTCAGCCTGATCGACTGCAACGTCAAGGCCGAGCGCATGGGCTGGCTGCCGTCCGCGCCGCAACTGAACCTGAACCCGCTGACTATCGCCGCGCTGGCGGAGAAGGCTGGCAAGCCGGTGGCCGAATACCTGGTCGGCGCGCTGAAGAGCGGTTCCGCCGTGTTTTCCTGCGAAGACCCGGACAATCCCGTCAACTGGCCGCGCAACATGTTCATCTGGCGCTCCAACCTGCTGGGTTCCTCCGGCAAGGGCCACGAGTACTTCCTCAAGCACCTGCTGGGCACGCAAAACGGCGTGATGAACAAGGACTTGGGGCAGGAAGGCGCGATGAAGCCTTCGGAAGTGGTGTGGCAGGACAAGGGGCCGGAAGGCAAGCTGGACCTGCTGGTGACGCTGGACTTCCGCATGTCCACCACCTGCCTGTATTCCGACATCGTTCTGCCCACCGCCACCTGGTACGAAAAGCACGACCTCAACACCTCGGACATGCACCCGTTCATCCACCCGCTGTCGGCCGCCGTCGATCCCGCCTGGGAATCACGCACCGACTGGGAAATCTACAAGGGCATCGCCAAGCGCTTCTCCGAAGTCTGCGTCGGCCATCTGGGCGTGGAAAAGGACGTGGTGCTGACCCCGATCCAGCACGACACCCCGCTGGAACTGGCGCAGGGCCTCGACGTCAAGGACTGGAAGAAGGGCGAGTGCGAGCCCATTCCCGGCAAGACCCTGCCCAGCATCGTCGTCGTCGAGCGCGACTACCCCAACACCTACGCCCGTTTCACCTCCATTGGCCCCAACCTGGAGAAACTCGGCAACGGCGGCAAGGGCATCAGCTGGGATACCAAGAAGGAAGTGAAGCTGCTGGGTGAACTGAACCATCTGGTGGCGGACGGTGTCGCCAAGGGCCGCCCGCGCCTGGACACCGCCATTGACGCCTGCGAAATGATCCTGTCGCTGGCCCCGGAAACCAACGGCCATGTCGCGGTCAAAGCCTGGGCGGCGCTGTCGGAATTCACCGGCCGCGACCACAGCCATCTGGCGGTGCCGCGTGAAGACGATGCCATCCGTTACCGCGATGTACAGGCGCAGCCGCGCAAGATCATCTCCTCGCCCACCTGGTCGGGCATCGAGTCCGAGCATGTCAGCTACAACGCCGGTTACACCAACGTCCACGAGCTGATCCCCTGGCGCACCCTCAGCGGCCGCCAGCAGCTGTACCAGGATCACCCGTGGATGCGCGCCTTCGGCGAAGAACTGTGCGTCTACAAACCGCCGGTCGACCTGAAGACGATCAAACCGGCGCTGGACGCCCACAGCGATGACCGCAAGCAGGTGGTGCTGAACTGGATCACCCCGCACCAGAAGTGGGGAATCCATTCCACCTACACCGACAACCTGCTGATGCTGACGCTGTCGCGCGGCGGCCCGATTGTCTGGGTCAGCGAAATCGACGCCAAAAAGATCGGCATTGTCGATAACGACTGGATCGAAGCCTACAACGTCAACGGTGCGCTGGTGGCGCGGGCGGTGGTGTCGCAACGCATTCCTGAAGGCGCGATCTTCATGTACCACGCCCAGGAAAAGCTGACCAACGTGCCGCTGTCCGAAATCACCCAGAAACGCGGCGGCATGCACAACTCGGTCACGCGCACCGTCACCAAGCCCACGCACATGATCGGCGGCTATGCCCAGCAGTCCTACGGCTTCAACTACTACGGCACCGTCGGCGCCAACCGCGACGAGTTCATCATCCTGCGCAAGATGGACAAGGTCGAATGGGGCAACGAAGGCGATCTGGCCAGCCGTCAGGGTCAGGAGTAAACACCATGAAAATACGCGCACAAATCGGCATGGTCCTCAACCTGGACAAATGCATCGGCTGCCACACCTGCTCCGTCACCTGCAAGAACGTCTGGACGTCGCGGCAGGGCATGGAATACGCGTGGTTCAACAACGTCGAAACCAAGCCCGGCATCGGCTATCCCGACGACTGGGAAAACCAGGAACGCTGGAACGGCGGCTGGGAACGGCTGGCCAACGGCAGCATCCGGCCCAAGCTCGGGGCGAAGTGGCGCATCCTTGCCAACATCTTCGCCAACCATGACCTGCCCACCATCGACGACTACTACGAGCCGTTCACCTTCGACTACACGCATTTGCAGAATGCGCCGACCTCGAAAGTGACCCCGACCGCCCGTCCGGTGTCGGTCATCACCGGCAAGGTGATGGAAAAGATCGAGAAAGGCCCGAACTGGGAAGAAATCCTCGGCGGCGAATTCAGCAAGCGCAGCAAGGACTACAACTTCGAAGCCGTCGAAAAGGACATCTACGGCCAGTTCGAAAACACCTTCATGATGTACCTGCCGCGCCTGTGCGAGCACTGCCTCAACCCCGCCTGCGTGGCTGCCTGTCCCAGCGGCGCCATCTACAAGCGCGAGGAAGACGGTATCGTCCTCATCGACCAGGACAAGTGCCGCGGCTGGCGCATGTGCGTTTCCGCCTGTCCCTACAAGAAGATCTACTTCAACTGGGAGTCCGGCAAGTCGGAGAAGTGCGTGTTCTGCTACCCGCGCATCGAAATGGGCGAACCCACCGTCTGCTCGGAAACCTGTGTCGGCCGCATCCGCTACCTCGGCGTGCTGTTGTATGACGCCGACCGCATCGAACAGGCCGCCAGCGTCGAAAACGACGGCGACCTCTATCAGGCGCAGCTGGACATCTTCCTCAACCCCAACGACCCCGCCGTGATCGAAGCCGCCCGCAAGGAAGGCATTCCCGATTCGTGGATGGAGGCCGCACGCCGTTCGCCCGTCTACAAGATGGCGATGGAGTGGAAGATCGCCTTCCCGCTGCACCCGGAATACCGCACGCTGCCGATGGTCTGGTACATCCCGCCGCTGTCGCCGATCCAGAACGCCCACGCCAAGGGCCAGATGGGCAGCAACGGCGTCATCCCCGACGTCAACTCGCTGCGCATTCCGCTGCGTTACCTGGCCAACCTGCTGACCGGCGGCAACGAAGCGCCGGTGAAGCTGGCGCTGGAGCGGATGCTGGCGATGCGCGTCTACAAGCGCGAGCAGCAACTGCACGGGGAGGGCAATGTCGCCGTCCTCAAACAGACCGGCATCAACGCCGCCACGGTGGAAGAGATGTACCGCTACATGGCCATTGCCAACTACGAAGACCGCTACGTCATCCCCAGCGCCCACCGCGAATACGCCGGCCGCGCCTTTGATGTGCGTTCCGGTTGCGGTTTCACCTTCGGCAACGGCTGCTCCAACGGCGACAACGACGCCGATCTGTTCGGCAAGCAACGCAAGCCCAACCTGTGGGGAGGCACTCATGAGTAATCCGCTGACTTTCCGGGCGCTCAGCCACCTGCTGATGTATCCCGATGACGCGATGCGCAAGGAGCTGACCGCCGTGATCGACGTGCTGCGCGAAGAGCGCAGCCTGTCGGAAGGCACCCGCCGCGCCCTGCTGGGTTTTGCCCAGGACATCCAGGCCGGTGACGGCTGGGATGTGCAGGAGACCTACGTCAACCTGTTCGACCGCACCCGTTCGTTGTCGCTGCACTTGTTTGAACATGTGCACGGCGAATCACGCGACCGCGGCCCGGCCATGGTCGACCTGATCAACGTCTACGCCAAGCACGGCCTGGAACTGACCGATGGCCACGAGCTGCCGGACTATCTGCCGATGTTCCTGGAGTTCCTGTCGGTGCTGCCGCTGGACGAAGCGATGGCGTTGCTCAAGGAGCCGCTTCACGTCATTCAGGCGCTGGGCGCTCGCTTGCGCAATCACGACTCCGCCTATGGCCTGGTGTTTTCCGCACTGGAAGAACTGGTGGGCGTGCGCCCGCTGATCGCCAGCGAACCGGCGCAGGAAGAAGACATTGACGCCGCCTGGCAGGACGCTGAAGTCCGCTTCCTGGACAACACCGCCCCCTGCAGCAGCGCCGCCGGCCGGCCCTGATACGAGGATATGATTATGGATTCCATGGCAAACTGGCTGAACACCCTGCTGTTCGGCATTTATCCCTACATCGCCTTCGCGGTGTTCATCATCGGCTGCGTCATCCGCTTCGACCGCGAGCAGTATAGCTGGAAGGCCAGTTCCTCCCAGTTGCTGGACCGCAGCAGCCTGCGGCTGGGCAGCAACCTGTTCCACATCGGCGTGCTGCTGATCATCGTCGGCCATCTGGTCGGCCTGCTCACCCCGCATGCGTTGTACGTGCAGGTGATCAGCGTCGAGAACAAGCAGCTGCTGGCGATGGTCGCGGGCGGCATCTTCGGCACGCTGTGCTTCATCGGCCTGTACCTGCTGATTACCCGCCGCCTGAACAGCCCGCGCTTGCGCGCCCACACCCGTTTCAGCGACTGGCTGGTGCTGTGGATGCTGTTCATCCAGGTCACGCTCGGCCTCAGCACCATCTTTGTTTCCGCGCAGCACATGGACGGCAGCAGCATGATGAAGCTGGCGGAATGGGCGCAGCACATCGTCACCTTCCGCAGCGGCGCTGCTGATTTCATTCTGGAAGAAAGCATCATCTTCAAGGTGCATATCTGGCTGGGCCTGTCGCTGTTCGTGGTGGCGCCGTTCACCCGGCTGGTGCATGTCATCAGCGCGCCGGTGTGGTATCTGCTGCGGCCGGGGTATCAGATTGTGCGCAGTCGGAATGCGCGGTAATTGAAACTCCCTCTCCCCTTGTGGGAGAGGGCCGGGGAGAGGGGTACGGCGGTCGCTCTTGAGCTGCCGGTGTGTTCGAGCGACTTTCCGCACCCCTCTCCCTAACCCTCTCCCACAGGGGGAGAGGGGACCAAAAGCAGGAGAAACCCCATGACCCCCGTCATCGTCAACCACAAAGAAATCCCTGAAGCCGTTATCGGCCAGGAAATGCAGTACCATCCCGCGCAAAGCCGCCAGGAAGCCTGGCAGCGCGCCGCCGAGGCGCTGGTGCTGCGCGAATTGCTGTTGCAGGAGGCGCATCGCGAAGCCGTCGCGCAGATCGACAACGATGAAGCCGAGCTGATCGACAGCCTGCTGGCGCGGGTGATCCGCGTCGACGCGCCGGGTGAAGAGGCCTGTCGCGAATTCTATGCTGCGCAAGCGCACCGGCTGCTGGGCCCGGACGGCCAAACCTTGCCTTATGACGATGTCGCGCTGATCATTCGCGGCGAGCTGGAAGCACGATCCTGCCGTCAGGCCGTCACCGTCTACCTTCAAAAGTTGGTGGCGGGCAGCAACATCCGCGGCATCCAGATGGGCAAGACCTGGCTGCCGGTTATCAGCATGAATTGATGAACTCTCAATTAACGGAGGTTCCCATGGATTACCTGAATTCCCCGGTCGGCCACATCGCCGCCCAAGTGCCGGGCGCCACCGGAGTCTTCCAGAAATACGGCATCGACTTCTGCTGCGGCGGCAGGAATTCGCTGCAGCAACTGGTGCAGAAGAAACAGCTGGACGGCGCGATGATCGTCCGCGACCTGATTGCGCTGGAAAAAGACCCACTGGCGGAGAAGGACTGGAATACCGTCGACCTGTCGGTACTGATCGACCATATCTATCGCGATTTCCACGAGCGCCACCGCGAGCAACTGCCGGAACTGATCCGGCTGGCACAGCGCGTGGAGTCGGTGCACGGCGACCGCGCCGATTGCCCGGACGGACTTCCGGCCATGCTCAAGGAAATGCGGGAAGAATTGGAGCTGCACATGCAGAAGGAAGAATGCGTGTTGTTCCCGATGATCATGACCGGGCGCGGCCCCAACCCGGAAATGGCGATGGGCGCCATGGAGTGCGAGCACGAGGAACACGGCCGTCGTCTGGACCGCCTGCGCGCCGCCATCCACAACGGTGTGCCGCCCGCCGATGCCTGCAATACCTGGCGGGCGCTCTACAGCGGCGCCAAAGCCTTCATTGACGACCTGATGGAGCACATCCATCTGGAAAACAACGTGCTGTTCCCACGGGTACGAGCGGGGTAAATCCCATGATCCGGCGTAATCCGCGCGGTGACATTCCGGTGGTGCATGAAAGCGCCTTTGTCGACCCGACAGCCATCCTGATCGGTCAGGTGATTGTCCATGAGAACGTCTTCATCGGCCCCTATGCGGTGATCCGCGCAGACGAGGTCAATGAGCGCGGGGATATGGAGCCAATCGTGATTGGCGCGCATTCCAACATCCAGGACGGGGTGGTGATTCACTCCAAGGCGGGCGGGCTGGTGGTGATTGGGGAACATACGTCGATTGCCCACCGTTCGATCATCCACGGGCCGTGCTGGATCGGCAGCCATGTCTTCATCGGTTTCAATTCGGTGGTGTACAACGCGACAGTGCAGGACTATGCGGTGGTGCGGCACAACTGCGTCATCGACAGCCGGGAGATTCCGCCGGGGGTGTATGTGCCGTCCTGCCACAAGGTGAACCATGAGTCGGATACCTCAACCCTGCAACCGGTCACCAACCACGCCCACGATTTTTCCGAGAGCGTGGCGCGGGTGAATCTGGATCTGGTGCACGGCTACCGGGCCATCCGCAACGAGTTTTGAATGGCAGGGAGGGAAGGGCGGTTTAGTCCTTGTCCTTCCGCAGCACCATCGTTTCCGCCCCCACCAGGATCATCCGCACCATGGTCGCCGTCTGGTCGATCACCTCCGGATGACGCTCTTTCGGAATATCCAGCGCCGTGGCGCCCATGGTGAAGACCAGCCGGGTTATGGCCTTTGCCGCCAGTCCCGGCTCGAACAGCGAACGCCCGTGCAGCGCTGACAGGCGCACCAGATCTTCCTTCAACTCTTCTTCAAAATAATGTAGTTGCCGTTCCACCGCCTGCTTGAATGCCGTGGAGCCCACCGGCCCCTCGCGCAGCAGCAACGACAGGAAGCCTTCGTCGGCGGTTAGCTGCTCCATGAACACTTCCACCGACAAGCGCGTCACGCTGCTTTCGCGGTTGGCACGGCGTCGTACCTCACCAATGATCTGCCGCAACGAACTGCCCGCCAGATCAATCAGGGCAATCGCCAGTTCGTCGGTGTCGCGGAAATGGCGGTAGAAACTGTTCGGGGCAATGCCCGCCTCCCGCGCCACTTCCCGCAGGCTGATGGTGGAGACACTGCGGTTCGGCCCCACCAGCTTCATCGCCGCCTGGATCAGGTCTTCCCGCGAAATCACGGCCCGGCGGCCGGGACCGTTATGGACTTCGGCCGGAGCGTCGTCAGGAGTCTCGGGGGTGCCGGCGGAGGGGGTTAGCGGTGACTGGGACATGTTGGCCTGTCTTCGGGTAAAGTGATGATTCATCGCTTGATTATACACAGCCCGGACCGGAGCGTCGAAAACGTCTTCAGGTGTGGCTGTAATTAATATACAAGTGTATAGACATATGTATTTCAGTATGTATAATGACCGGCATTCCCCTTGTTTGCCGGATTCGCCATGTCTGCCGAAAGCTCTTCCCGCATCGCCCGCCTGCTTAGTCCGCTGTTGCCGTCCCCGGTGCTGGAGTTCTGGGCGGGCCGCCTGAATCCCCTGCTGTCGCTGGAGCGGGTGCGGGCGGAAGTGGTGGAGCGCCGTGTGGAGGCGCGGGAGACGGTGACGCTGCTGCTGCAGCCGAACCGCCTATTCAAGGGCTTCCGTCCCGGCCAGCACGTCAATGTCACGGTCGAAGTGAACGGCGCGCGGCTGACCCGCAGCTACAGCCTCAGCGACATCCCCCGCGCCGACGGCCGTCTGGCCATCACCGTGTGTCAGGAGGAGGGCGGCAAGGTCAGCACGCAACTGTGCCAGCACACCCGTCCCGGCGACATCTTGGAACTGGGTCAGGCCTTTGGCGAGATGACCCTGCCTGCCCATCCGGCCGGGGATTACCTGCTGCTCGCCGCCGGCAGCGGCATCACCCCGGTGATGAGCCTGACGCGTGCTTTGCTGGATGGCGATGCCCCGGTGACCGTGACGCTGGCTTACTGGGCGCAAACCCGCGCCGACCTCTGTTTCCTCAATGAATTGCAGGCGTTGGCCGGTCGCGACCGCCGTTTCCGCTTGTTGACCATACTCACCCGTGAACCCGTCCTCCTGAAGGGCGAATTGAACGGCCGCCTCTCCACCGAATTCCTCGCCGCACAGCTGCCGACCCTCGCCACGCAACAGGTCATGGCCTGCGGTCCCTTCGGCTTTGCCGACAGCGCCCGCCAACTGCTGCAGGGCCGGGTGCGCAGCTTCACCGCCGAAGCCTTCACCCTGCCGGAAAATCCTGCGGCCGATACCGAACGTGCCGTCACCGTCACCCTGACGCGCAGCGCCCGCACCGTCACCCTGTCCTCCGCGCAGACGCTGCTGGACGGACTGGAAGCGCAGGGCATCCGCCCGGAATCGGGGTGCCGCATGGGCATCTGCCATACCTGCAGTTGCCGGCAGCAGTCGGGCAGCAGCCGCAACCGCCTGACCGGCGAGATGCAGGACGAAGCAGGCAGCCAGGTGCGCCTGTGCATCAGTCGCCCGCAAACCGACCTGACGCTCGACCTCTGACCTTCTTGAATTGACACGGACACCGCCATGACCGCCGCCCTGCCATATGCCCTGAATTCCCAGCTCAGCGAAGCCCAGCTCACCGCCCTGGCCGCCGAACTCGACGCCCTGCGCGACCGCGTCCTCGCCGACATCGGCGAACGTGACGCCACCTACATTCGCAATATCCACAAGGCGGTGCGCTACACCGGCCTCGCCGGGCGCGGCCTGCTGATGGCTGGTATTTTCCCGCCCGCTTGGCTGGCGGGAACCGCGCTGCTGGGCGTGTCCAAGATCCTCGACAACATGGAATTGGGCCACAATGTCATGCACGGCCAGTTCGACTGGATGCGCGACCCCGCCTTCAACGGCAAGACCTTCGAATGGGACATCGTCGGCACCAGCGACAACTGGCGCTACACCCACAACTTCCGCCACCACACCTACACCAACGTGCGCGGTATGGATGACGACGTCGGCTACGGCCTGCTGCGCCTGTTCCCCGAACAGCGCTGGAAGACCATGTACCTGTTCCAGCCGGTTTACGCCGTCCTCTTCGCGCTGCTGTTCCAGTGGGGTGTCGCCATCCAGAACCTGGAACTGGGCCGCGTCGCCAACGGCAAGAAGTCCTGGGCCGAACTCAAGGAACAATGGATCCCCCTGCAAAAGAAGATCCGCAGCCAGCTGCTCAAGGACTACGTCCTGTTCCCGCTGCTCGCCGGCCCCTTCTTCCTGCCAGTGCTGCTGGGCAACCTCGCCGCCAACGGCATCCGCAACCTGTGGACTTTCACCATTATCTTCTGCGGCCACTTCACCACTGATGCTGAAGTCTTCCCCAAGGAATGCGTCGACAACGAAACCCGTGGCCACTGGTACTGGCGGCAGATTCGCGGCTCCGCCAACCTCACCGGCGGCAAACTGTTCCACATCCTCAGCGGCAACCTCAGCCACCAGATCGAACACCACCTGTACCCGGATATTCCTGCCTGCCGTTATGCGGAAATTGCCCCGGAAGTGCAGGCCATCTGTGCCCGTTATGGCATCCGGTATAACAAAGGTTCGCTGCTCACCCAATTCGGCCAGGTCACCAAGCGGATCGTCAAATATGCGTTTCCGTGGAGCGGAAAGGGCAAGGCGATCAGCGTACAACCACAGACAGCCTGAAAGCAGCTTTTGTCTTTTGTCCGAAGCCACTGTTTGAGCTAGCGTGCCGGACAGCGGAGAGAGGAAAGCGGGGTGGTGTAACGGAGAGCAGGCCGTGCGCGAGTTTGGCGCAGGACAGCGGTTTTGCTTACTTTTGCCAAGACAAAAGTAAGGCCCGCGGCAGGCGGACGCCGGTCGTCAAGTGTAGGGGCGGGGTGTTCGGGCGACTTTCCGTACCCCTCTCCCCGGCCCTCTCCCACATGGGGAGAGGGAGTACATTTCACTTGGCGACCTCTGTGCACTGCGCTAGTCTTCCCCCCAAATCCCCCTAAATATCGAATCCCCCCACATGACCGACCGCTACGCCGTCATCGGCAACCCCATCGCCCACAGTCGATCCCCGATCATCCACCGCACCTTCGCCGAGCAGACCGGCCAGGACCTCAGCTACGAGGCCCTGCTTGGGCCGCTCGACAGCTTCACCCCCTTCGTCACGCAATTTTTCGCTGACGGTGGCCGCGGCCTCAACGTCACCCTGCCGTTCAAGGAGCAGGCCTACGCCCTCAGCGAAGTACTCTCGAAGCGCGCCAGACAGGCCGGGGCGGTCAACACCCTGATGCGCGGCAAGGACGACCGCATCTATGGCGACAACACCGACGGCATCGGCATCGTCCGCGACATGACGCAAAACCACGGCTGGACTCTGGAAGGGAAGCGGGTGCTGATCATCGGCGCGGGTGGCGCGGTGCGTGGTGTCATCGGACCGCTGCTGGCGGCGGGCATCGCTTCTCTGCACATTGTTAACCGCACGCCGGAGAAGGCGGAAACGCTGGCGGATCTGTTCAAGGGGGACGGAGATGTGGCGGCGGCGCGTTACGAAGACATCCCGGCGGGCAGTGTCGATATCCTCATCAACGGCTCGTCGGCCTCGCTCAGCGGCGAACTGCCGCCGGTGCCTGCCGGTATCCTGGCCGAATGCGCCTGCGCCTATGACATGGCCTACGGCAAGGGCGAACTGCCGTTCATGGCTTGGGCGCGGGCGCAGGGCGCGGCTCAGGTCAGCGATGGGCTGGGGATGCTGGTGGAGCAGGCGGCGGAGAGTTTCTACATCTGGCGGCACGTGCGACCGGAAACCGCGCCGGTGCTGGCGATGATGCGGGAGTTGGTGGCGAAGGGGTGAGGGTGCTCACCCCGTTATCCCCTGAATCAGCTTGCGGAACCGGAGCCGGTCATCGCCGCGATCAGTGCACTGAGCACCATCAGGCCGGCACCGGCCAGGCTCATGAGGAAGGGGCGTTTGGTGGTTTGCCAGTGCATGCCCACGAAAATGTACAGGACGAAGGGCACAAACAGCGAGCCCAGCCCCCACAGAATAGATGCCTTGAATGCCTGAATCAGATTGATCAGACTGTAAACGAACAGGATAACCAGACCGCTGATGAAAATCACCATGGGTATGCCGGACATGTATTCACTCCTTGAGAAATGGTATGTTTTTTGTAACGCGGATGATCCGCGAGGCTGATACTGCCAGACCAGAGTCAGGGCGACAATATATGTGACAGTCAGTTGCCCTGAAGTGTGATCAGTTTCGCATCGTCACTACGCCCCGCCAGCCAGGCAATCACCTGTTCCCGCTGCCGCGCCGTATGCGGGTGCGACAGCAGGCCTTCCACGATAAACATGCCCGCGGTGGCGGTGATGGTCGCTTCTTCAGCCGCCATCCCCCGCGCCGTCAGTTGCCCGATCACCATCCCTTCCAGCATGCCGTGGAACTGGTCATGCCAGGTTCGCACCGATTCTGACGCTTCCAGCCGCGCATGCACCGTCAGCACCAGCCGGTGAGCCTGTTCGAAGCGGGCAATCAGCCATAACAGCTGTTCCTTCAGCGGCATCGCCTGCACCCCGGCATGGGCGGCCAGCGCTTCCAATACCAGCCCGTTCAGCACCGCAATCAGCAAGGCATCCTTGTCGGTGAAATACCAGTAGAGGGTATTGGCGGCCACCCCGGCTTCCCGCGCCACCCGCGCCATCGATGCCGCCTCGTAGCCTTCCTCCAGAAACAACCGCCGGGCCACGGCCACGATCTCATCCTGCTTGGACTGGCGGTCGATATCACGCTTGTTGCGGGCCATGGAGGAATTCCGGAAAAGGGGATGGAAGGTTCTTGAATTGTATTCAAGATATGCTAGTCTTTCAACCTTGAATCCCGTTCAAGAAGGTGTCCCGCCCATGTCATCCACCGACCTGCCCACCGTCGCCGCCATCCGGCAGATGGCCGTCCCCGAACTGATGGCGCTGTTTAGCCGCTTGGAAGCGCCTGCCCTGACCGAGATGAACGGGGAATTTGCCGCGCAGTTGCTGAAGCAGCCGTCGCTGGCCGCCACCGTGGCCGGTTATGCGGCGGTCTACAATCCCTTCCTGCTGGGCGTCTGGCTGTGCAAGGCCTTCCGTCCGGTCAGCGAGACGCAGGGCCGGGGCTACAACACCTTTCAATTGCGCGGCCGCACCGTTCAGCATTTCCCCATGCAGACGCTGATCGCCCCGTCCCGGTACGACGGCAAACCGGCCTATACCCTGGTTTACCGGGCCTTCCAGTCCCGTTGCGGCGACATCCATATGGTCGATGAACTCCGGCGGGTGGAGGCGGGCGTCTATCTTGGCATCGGCACCTGGGGCTTTACCGACAACCAGCGCCGCACCCCCTTGCCGTTCCTGCTGACCGGTCCCGGCGGCCCTTACCGCGGCGACATCGGCAAGCCGCGCCGTTCCTTCAACCTGAGCAAGGAAGTGCCCGGCCTGCGCCAGGGCTAACCCCACTACCGAACCGTCACTTTCCAGGAGTCATCCCATGTCCCAACGCACCGCCCTCATCACCGGCGCCTCAGCCGGTATCGGCGCCACCTTCGCCCGTTTTCTGGCCGCTGAAGGCTACAACCTGTTGCTGGTCGCCCGCCGTGAAGAACGCCTGCGCGAACTGGCGCAGGAGCTGACCGCCGCCCACGGCATCCGCTGCGATGTGTTTGCCGCCGACCTCACCGATCCCGCCGCCCCGGCCGCCATCATCGACTTTGCCGACCGTCAGGGCCTGACCATCGACTTCCTGGTCAACAACGCCGGGCTCTCCGGCAAGAGCAAATTCGTGGATGCACCGTGGAAGGAGCTGGCCGGGGAAATCCAGTTGATGATCACCGCCGTCACCGAACTGGCGCACCGCGTGGCGCCCGGCATGAAGGCGCGCGGCTGGGGCCGCATCATCAACCTGTCGTCGATTGCCGCCTTCGCGCCACCGGGTGAAAGCCTGCTTTACACCGGCATCAAGAGCTATGTACTGAACATCTCGCAGTCGCTGGATATGGAGTTGAAGCCGTACGGCGTGCATGTCACCGCTCTGTGCCCCGGTTTCACCTGGAGCGAATTCCACGATGTGATGGGCACCCGCGACACCACCAACAAGTTCCCGGATTTCCTGTGGCAGCAGCCGGAAGAGGTGGTGAAGGAGGGTTACGAGGCAGTGATGAAAGGCAAGCCGTTCTGCGTGCCGGGCAAGGTGAACAAGGCCATTGCCGCCAGCATGCGGCCGGTGCCGGAGTCGGTGCGGTATTTGCTGGGGAAGACATTCAATCCGTTCAAGTAAGGTGTGACATCCGGCCACGGATTGGCCGCCAATCCCATTTGCATTTTTCCCGTCTTCGGCAAAACTGATAGGCAGATGGCCGGATTTCCCGCATGCTCGTGATGAGGCCATTTTCCCCCATCACTCAGCCCGGAGCCGGACCATGGCCTGCTGCGTCGCCCTCGGCCTGTTCATCACCCTCCTGCGTTGGTTGTGGCTGCGCCTGACCTTCCAGAAGGTCAAGCCGCCGGTGCTCTTTGCCCCCGTCGCCCGTCGCGGCGAGCCGGGGCAGGCCCCGTTGCCGCTTCCTGTTCCGGCGCCGGTCCTGCCGCCCATGCCCCTGTACCGCACCCCGGCCGGCGGCCTGCTGATTGGCATGGTGGTTTATCTGGCTGCTGTCTTCGGGCTGGTGCAGGCCGGATTCATCGTCAGCACGGCGGAAACCGCGCAGTGGCAGCTGCGCACGCTGATCTATGCCGCCGCCGCGCTGTGGCTGCTGCGTCCCCGAACACGTGACAGTGAAGGCGGGGTGTCCCATCCCGTGGGTTCGACCCTCTATTTCACCGGCATGGTCTGGGTGGTGCTGGGCGTAGCCGACATGCACCTGTTCGAGCTGTTCGTGATGCAGGGGCAGGATGTGGCGCTGGCCGGCCGTCAGCATACGCACCATGACCACCACCACCTGAGTCTGGCCCTCGACCCGCAACTGCTGTTCCACGGCGGCGGCCTGCTGACGCTGGCCGCCGGTCTGTTGGTCGCCTGGGCCGGCCAGCCCCAACCCGCCCTGCAACCCCTGCCCCTGGATGACTAAGCCGATGACAACCGCCTCCCTGCCGCCCGTGGTTGAAGCGTCCGATGACGACCTGGGCATCATGCGTTACCTGCTGGACCTGTCACTGCAGCCTGTGGACCAGTGGGAAGGGTACGATCATATCGAGCAACTGGGAGGTTCGGCGTTGCGTTACCAGCTCAACAGCCTCAGCTACGCGCTGGCCTTGTCGCAGCTCACGCGCACCCCGGCTTTTACCGGCTATCTGGCCGAGGCGCAGCGCAACGTCATCGTCAAGATGTGCCATCGCAAGGTGTGGCGTTACTGGGCTTATGAAAACCTGGTCGGTTACGGCCGCTGGAATCCCGACCCCATTGCCCTCAACAACGTCATGTACTCGGCCTATTTCGGGGTGATGGTGGGCCTGTACGAAACACTGAATGACGACCGCCGCTTCAGCGAACCCGGCGCACTGACCCTGTGCTGGAACGACAAGCAGCGTTACGAATACGATTTCGGGAGTTTGGCCGGAGCCATTGAATTCAACATGCGGCTGCGGCCGGACAGTCCGCAATACCCCTGCGAACCGCACCTGATCTATCCCCTGTGCAACACTTTCGCCTTCAACTCGCTGATCATGCACGACCGCCTGCACGGCACCGCCATGACCGGCGATCTGGTGACGCGGGTGCGCGAGGTCTATGACCGCGACGGCTGGTTAAGGACCAACGGCCGCTTTGTCTCGGGGCGGATCGAAAACACGAAAATCCCCATTTTGCCGTCCACCATTGCCTATGACGCCGTCATGGCGTTCTGGCTAAGCCCGGCCATGCCGGAACTGGCGCGCGACACCTGGCATGTGGTGCGCGACTGCCATATCCATTTTGACCACAAGCATCCGCAATTGAAGGGACAGCTGTGGGACCGGGTTGATTTCGGCAACTACAACCTGGCGCGCGGCGACACCTTCACTCGCGCCATGCTCACGCACACCGCCCGCGAAATGGGGGACGAAGACGCCGCCATGGCTTTCCAGAACTCGCTGGAAGAACTGAAGGAAGTGACCTGGAAAGGCGGCGCACGGCGTTTCCACGGCATTTCGGTGATGGGCAACGGCATTTACGCCATGGCACGCTTTGGCCGGGCGCAGGGCATGAGCGATCTGATCAACGGCAACATTCCCGAGGCATGGCGGCAGGGGCCGCTGCTGACCGAGGCGGCCTATCCGGCGGTGCTGGTGGCGCGGGCGGTGAGTGACGGCAGCGGGCTGGATCTGGTGCTGCGCGCCGGGGAAGGGCCGCAACGGACAACGCTGGCCATTGGGCGTTTGCAACCGGGGCGTGCGTACCGCGTGGAAGGGGCGTGCGTGGAACGGCTGGTAGCCGGGGCGGATGGCACGGCGTTACTGGCGGTGGACTTGCAGGATCGGACGGTGGTGAGGGTGGTGGCGGAGTAGACAGAAGCTAAACCCCTCCTGCTTTACCCATGCCGTCCGCAGCCAACTGTCCGAGCAGCGCGGCCTGAAACAACGAGATGGAAGGGCAGAGGATCGGTAGCGAACCAGCCCATCGCGAGTTTTGGCGCAGGACTCGCTTTTGCTTCCTTTTGGCGAGTCAAAAGGGAGGCCCGCGGCAGGCGGATGCCGGTGGCAAAAGCTATGAACAAATCCAATGAGACACCCTGACAACTGACGCAGAGAAAACGCCCTACGCCGCCGTCCCCATCACCCCCGCCGCCTCCGTCACCTTCCAATGCCTCGCCCCCACAAAAATCAGCCGCAACTGCTTCACCGCCCGCATGCTCAACTCATACTGCAACCGCACCTGGTCCGACGCCAGCGCCAGAATCTCCCCGCTCCAGTTGATCGCGGTATTGATCACCAGATCCGCAATCATCTCCAGATCATCGCTCGGCAGGTTCTGCATCTCCGGAAACAGGCGGAAATCATTGGCCAGATCGGTCACAAAATGCCGGATCTCCCGCTGCACGGCTTCACGCACCTTCGGCGAACCGCCCATGCGCTCACGCACCAGGAACTCAAACTTTTGCGACTCCTGGCGCACATACAGCAGGAACATCATCACCGAGCTTTGCAGCGCAATATGCCCAGCGCCCTTCGCCTTCACCCGCTCTTCGCGCAGCATCTTGCGCAGGCTCAGGGACACATCGTCCACCAGCGCCAGCCCCAGCTCGTCCATGTCCCGGAAATGCCGGTAAAAGGCGGTCGGCACCACACCGGCCTCGCGCGTTACTTCGCGCAGGCTGACGCTGACAAAGCCACGCCCTTCCTGCATCAGTTTCAGGGTGGCGTCCAGCAGGGTCTGCCGGGTTTGCTGCTTGCGTTCGTCACGAGCACTCATGGTCGTCAAATCAGCCAACAATTGTTCACCATATCTTAGCAAAACTGTCAGATTTTGGGGAGGTGGGAAGGGTGAACGGTCGGGTCAGCCGACAGATGGTCACCAGCGTACTGGTGTTTGTTCACTCGTTTGTGCCGGGTGTTTTTGTATTATTACAACAAATACAAAAGGTTGCCTTTCGCACGCGCGTCGCGCGTAGTTGAAGGCGACGAAAGGTGAAAAAATTTAGTGAACACATGTTGACTCAAATCAATAATCCGCTATTATGAGTGTACAGACGTTCACCAAGGCACACAGGAGCCTGACCATGACCAGTTTCAGCCCCATCGCAAAAAAGCTCGCCGGTAAATTCGTACGTGAAGACTGGCTGGATTTCGTGTTCTCGCATGTCGACCCGATGCTGGCCGTCAACCGCGTGTTGGCTGAAGTGGTCTCCATCTCCCAGGAAACTCCGGACATCAAGCGCTTCGTGTTCCGCCCCAACGCCAACTGGCAGGGTTTTGCCGCCGGCCAGTTCATGCCGGTGCGGGTGCAGATCGACGGCATCTTCCACGAGCGCTGCTACAGCCTGGTGAGCGAACCGACCGACGGCCTGCTGGAGATCGGCGTCAAGCGCCAGCCCAACGGCAAGGTGTCCAACTGGCTGCATGACCATCTGGCTGTGGGCGACCTGATTGAGCTTGGCGAAGCCTCCGGTGACTTCGTGCTGCCGGAAGCCCTGTGCGCCAAGATGTTGCTGATTGCCGGCGGCAGCGGTGTCACCCCGGTGTACAGCCTGCTGGTGGAAGCGCTGAAGCGCCGTCCCGAGCTGGATGTGTCAGTGGTTTACTACGCCAATACCGAAAACGACCTGGCCTTTGCCAAGGAAATGGTGGAGCTGGCGGTGAAGCATCCCGGCCTGAAGCTGAACTACGCCCTGTTCAGCAGCGGCGAGGGCGGCAAGTTCAGTGAACAGCAACTCAGCAATGTCTGCGCCGACTTCGCTGAACGCGCCGCCTTCATCTGCGGCCCGCAAGGCCTGATGAAAGCTGCCGCCGACCTGTGGGCCGCCAAGGGCATCAGTGCACAGTTGAAGCAGGAACTGTTCGGACCGGTGGGCCTGGCCAGTGACGCCGTGGGCAACGCCATGCCCATCACGCTGCGCCGCAGCCAGCAAGCCATGCTGCATACCAAGACGACGCTGCTGGAAAGCGCCGAGGCCGGTGGCGCACGCCCCGCTTACGGCTGCCGCATGGGTGTTTGCAAGCAGTGCAGCTGCACCAAGGTGTCCGGTGTGGTGCGTGACAAGATTACCGGGGCCATCGACAGCAGCCCCAACACCCAGGTCCGCATCTGCGTCAGCGAACCGCTGAGCGCCGTGGTTCTGGACATCTGAATGTAAAGCCCCCTCTCCCCTTGTGGGAGAGGGCCGGGGAGAGGGGTGCGGAATGCGGTCACCTCGCTGAACTACCGCAGCACCCCTCTCCCTAACCCTCCCCCACAAGGGGGGAGGGAACCCAAACTAATTGAACACCGAGGACGACACCATGGGCACCATCAGCAAAAGCCGTGAACTGAGCTACGACGAAATCCAGGCCTTTGGCGCAGAGCTGGACACGCTGCGCAAGGAAACGATTGCCAAGCTGGGCAAGGAAGACGCCGACTACATCTACAAGATCCGCAACTTTGTGCGCTACAGCGAAATCGGCAGCCGCGCCGCGCTGATGACACTGGGCTGGTTGCCCCCGGTCTGGCTGGCCGCCACCGCCACCCTCGGCGTTTCCAAGATCGTCGAGAACATGGAACTGGGCCACAACGTGATGCACGGCCAGTATGACTGGATGAACGAACCCAGCCTGCGCGGCAGCAGTTACGAGTGGGACACCGTCTGCACCGCCGACAACTGGCGTCATACCCACAACTACATGCACCACACCTACACCAATGTCGATGGTGTCGACCACGACATCGGCTATGGCGTGCTGCGCATCTTCCCAGAACAGAAGTGGGAACCGCGTTTCCTGGCCAACCCGCTGATGGCCGCCATCCTGGCGGTCACCTTTGAGTGGACGCTGTCGCTGCAGTCGCTGGAGCTGGAAAAGGTCATGGCCGGTGAAAAGACCTGGGCCGATGTGCGCAAGCAACTGCCCCCGATCTTTGCCAAGATGCGCAAGCAGTTCGCGAAGGACTATGTGTTCTTCCCGCTGATCGCCGGTCCGATGTTCCTGCCGGTCATTGCCGGTAACTTCACCGCCAACCTGATCCGCAACGTCTGGGCGTTCAGCATCATCTTCTGCGGCCACTTCACCGAAGACGCAGAGATGTTCCCGAAGGAAGTGTTGGAAAATGAAACCCGCGGCCACTGGTACCTGCGCCAGCTTCGCGGTTCCAGCAACCTGACCGGCGGCACCGTGATGCACATCATGAGCGGCAACCTCAGCCACCAGATCGAACACCACATGTTCCCGGATATCCCCGGCATGCGTTATGCCGAAATGTCGGTGAAGGTGCGCGAGATTTGCGAGAAGTACGGCCAGCACTACAACACCGGCAGCTTCCGCAAGCAGTTCACCACCGTCTGGGGCCGCATCTTCAAGGGCGCGTTGCCGACCTTTGGTCAGAAAGTCCAGGCTTCCGCCGAAACAGCGGTTGCGCGTTTGGCTGAAGTCGTGCCAGTGTCGATACCGGCGCGCCGCAAATCGCGTGAGGCGATTGCCGCGTAAACCCCCCGGCCCCCCTTTCCAAGGGGGGATTCGTTATTGAACACAATCTGCCCCGGCCTGACGGCCAGCCTTCTGGGAAAGGGGGTGGCCGCAGGCCGGGGTTTGGAGCCTGATCATGAACAAGACCCTGACCCGTTTGGAAGCCCTGAAGGATCTGGTGCAGGACGCCATCAATCAAGGCGCCAGCACGGTTGAACAAATTCATAAAAGCATTGTGGATTTACCGTTGTCAGTGCTGGAAAAAAATGGCTTGCTGGATATGGACAGCGACAAGCGTGACGAGATGTGGGACAAGAGCATAGGCCACGTCTACGAAGTCATTCGCCGGGTGAACCAGGAAATCGGCGATCTGGCGAGCCAGGCCATTGAGGCCGTGGACGACCAGCTGATCATCCAGAAAAACATTCGTGAAGCGGCCGAATTGCAGGAGCTGGAGCGGGCCGGTCAGGCCAGAATCATTGACTCCTCCGCCGCTGTGGAACCGCAAGTGCGGGTAGCGGACGCCGTGCCGGTGGACAGCAAGCCGGTCGCCTGAGTCGCGGAATTCCGGGTCCGGTCTCCCCCTGCTTTTGCCGGCTTCGGAATCTTTCAGCCATCCTGTCCGGCAGACGGCAGGGTGGCTTTTTTATTCTTCCACCAGCCCCATCCTCATTGCATATCGAACCAGGCTCGCCACTTCGCGAATACCCAACCGCTGCATCAACTGACTGCGGTGCGCCTCAATGGTCTTCACCGACAGGCTCAATTCATCAGCCATTGCCTTGCTGGAGTAGCCCAGCGCAATCAGCTTCAGGATCTGCACCTGGCGGGCGGTGAGGTTGCTGAGCAGGTTTTCCTTTTCGTTGCGTTTCTGCAGTAGGCCCATGATCTGTTTGGAAACAGACGGGCTCAGGTAGATTTCGTCGCGCATCACGGTGTCGATGGCGTTGAACAGTTCGGTCGGCGCCGCCTCCTTGACCACATAGCCCTGAATTCCCAGCTTCAGCGACTCGCTGATGTATTCGGCAATGTGGCTCATGGTCAGCAGCAGGATTTTCGGGGCGCAGGGGCGGCGCAAAATGTCCGAGGCCACTTCCAGGCCGTTTTTCTCCGGCATCATGATATCCAGCAGCACCAGGTCCGGGCGCAGGCTTTCAATCATCAGCATGGCGTCGCGTCCGTTGCCGGCTTCGGCAATCACCTGGTAGCCGGGATGGCTTTCCAGCAGGGCTTTCAGCCCCTTGCGCACCAGTTGGTGGTCGTCGACCAGCAGGATGTTGACCATGTCGGATCTCAGGTAATGGGCCAGATGGCGGTGATGGTCGTTCCAGTACCGGGGTTGGAGGTAATGTTAAGTTTTCCTCCGGAGAGATGGGCTCGCTCGCTCATGCTGACCAGCCCCAGGCCTGCCTGATGTTCACGCGCCTCCTGCGCGCAGAAGCCGTTGCCGTCGTCGATGATGTTCAGGGTCAGGTAGCCGTTGCGATGGTGGAGATCCACTTGCACGCGAGTGGCCGAGGCATGGCGCAGGCTGTTGGTCACGGCTTCCTGGGCAATGCGCAGGCAGGCGTTTTTGACGTCGGCGTTGAGTTTGGGCAGTTCCTCGTCAATGCGGATGTCAAAGGCGATATCGGAGTGCAGTCGGCTCTGTTCCAGCCAGGTGCGCAGTGTCCGCTTCAACCCGAATTCCTGTAAGTGGCGGGGGTGCAGTCCGCTGGTGAAACTGCGGATGAAGGTGATGCTTTCATCCAGCAGCACCATCCAGTACTGCATGGCTTCTGCCAAGGACGGGGGCACATCCTGACGGCCCATGGCATTGTGGATGGCCAGTTTGATGCCGATCAGCGTCTGGCCCAGCACATCGTGCAGGTCGCGCGCCAGAGCGGCATTGTGGTTGTCCAGCTGGGCCATCAAATGCCTCGCCAGCCGCTGGTAGCGGATTTCCGTTTCCTGAAAGCTGGGCATTTCCATGCGCAGCTTTTCCTTCTCTTCCACCACTGAAATAATGCCTGCGTCCTGGCCGGGCAATCGGCAGGGGCCCTGCAATACCAGATAGTGGCCTTCGGCGCATTGCCGATCGCTGCAGGTATATTCAAAGAGGGTGGATCGGCCGGTTTCCAGCACATAGTGGTCGGCCGCCAGCGTCTTGTCGGCATCCTCTGCACACAACACCGAGCGGATATGCCGCCCGGCAATGCAGGCGCCGTTGCCGGCGAAACGGCGGATGAACAGGGTGTTGGCCCACAGGAAATAACCGTTCCGGTCACGAACCGCGATGGGTGCGGGCAGGCTTTCCAGCCAGTTCTGCCACGACAGGGCTCCGCTCAGCGGCCGCACCCGGCACAGGTACAGGGCTTGCTCGGGATGGATGTCGACGCGTTGCACCCGGATATCGCAGGGCTGTTCGCGGAACTGGCCCAGAATGTTGGTCCCAAGGTCGGTGAAGGTGTTGACGGGTAGTTGCAGCCGGTCGTGGATATTCTCGCCCCGCAGCACCGGCGGCTCAGCGAAAGTCTTGCCGGCAACGGCATGAATCACCTTCCCGTGGGCATCGCAAACCAGCAGGCAGTCATCCTGATCGTTGGCCAGGGCCAGGAATAGCGGGCTCAGCAGCAGGTCAGTTTCCATGGGTGTCATACAGGGGCGGGTATAGGTATTCATTAGACTTCAATTTGTATGTGCAGGCAATAACCATGACATAAATGTGTGTACTATCTCCACGAAAAAGTGTCGCTCCTGAGCAGTCACACCAGGATGCGCAGCGCCTGGTTCAGCATGTCCGATGTACGGGTCATCATTCGTCGCAACATGTCGGTATGCGCCGCATCGCTGGCTGCGATCAGCAGGATGTAGTCGCCGGTCAGTACGCTGACGTTCCAGATTTTCCGGTCCGCGCCCCAGATCAGCATTTCCGTCGGCCCTCCGGAGGCCAGCTGGTTGAGGCTGGAGGAGGTGTTGACCATCAGGCTGGAGGCGCAGGCGGCTGATTCATCGCCGTCAAACTGGCCGGAGGAGGCCAGCACCAGACCGTCGGGCGACGACAGCACGGCCCCGTAGAAGCCTGGGCAGCTGCTGCATTGTTCCATCGTCTTGCGAATGAACAGCAGGGTTGTTTTGTTCATGGCTGACATGGGCTTCCCTCCGCCGGTGCGACGCCGATACAGGTGTCGCAGCCGATCTTGCCGATACGCTTGTGATAACGAACCAC
This sequence comes from Fluviicoccus sp., assembly GCF_030646115.1. Lineage (GTDB taxonomy): Bacteria > Pseudomonadota > Gammaproteobacteria > Pseudomonadales > Moraxellaceae > Fluviicoccus. The sequence continues at coordinate 243,492 of NZ_JAUSMX010000015.1, read as the reverse complement.
GGTGTTGGCCGGAATTTCCCCGCTGCAATAATCGCAGACGGTGGCTTCTTCCAGCAGGCAGACCTCGTATTGTTCGGTATCCACCAGCATGCCGCCCATGCGCTTCAGCCAGGGCTTGTATTTGACAATGTCCGGCCGGAATTGTTCTTCATAACGCGACCAGCGGGCAATCAGTCCTTCGTCGATACCGTGTTCGCGCATGGCCTGCAGCATCAGGTTCTGCCGGTGGTCGAACAGGGCGTCGGTTATCACCATCCAGCTGTGCGAGTTGTGCGGCTGTTCCCCCAGAAACCCCGGCTCGTCCTTGATGTGCTGCTTCAGGAAGGCAAACTGCTTGCCGATGATGCGGTCCAAGGTGACGCGCTCGAAGAAGGGCCGCAGCTCCGGGTCGGCATAGACCTTGTCGTAGAACGTGGCCAGCACGGCCCGGACCATGGCGTCGCCGCCCAGCTCATCCCACAACGCCGGTTCCGGCGGCAACGGCGTTACCGGCTCCGACTGCTCCACCGGCAAGGGGCCGCGCAGGCAAAACTCCAGATCTTCAAGGGATTGCTGACGCAGCCAGTCCGGCAGCCCGGCTCCGTCGCCCAGCTCAACGACCGTATAATAGTCGTCGTCCGGCACACTGATGAAGACGGCGGAACATTCGCCATCCAGCCCGGCGCTCATCAGGCGGGCCAGCTGGGCGGGGCGGTAATTCAGGGTGGAGAACGGCTCAAAAACCACTCGCCAGCGGTCGTTGACGGTGCGGGTCAGTTCCACCAGGCGGCAACGGGTGACACTGTCTTCCGGTGAGCGGGGCGCCAGCATCATGGGGCCGGTGGGGTGACACTGGCAGGACAGCAGGCAACCGGCCGCGCGCTGGTGTTCGGGCAGTTTGCGCTGGGCGTGGGGTGGAATATCGCCGTCCACGCAGCGCACCATGCAGCGATGACAAATGCCGCTCTTGCAGGAGAAGGGGATGTTGACACCCGCTCTCAGGAAGGCGTCCAGCACCGTCTCGTTGTCGCGGCAGGCCACGGCATGCCCTTGGTAGTGCAGCACGCGGGAGGGACTATCAGAGGGCATTTCCAATCTCGGTGAGTTTTGCCGCCGCCGCGCGGGTTTCCATGATCAGTTTGCCGAGGTTGGCCTTGGCCGGGCGGGCGGCGACGGCAAGCACGGCGAACTTTCCGATATGCGTCAGCAGCATGGGGCCCTTGGTGCCGTCCAGGATCACCTGGCGCAACTCACCCCGGTCCACCTCGGTGGCCGCCTTGGAGGCCAGCGCCAGCAAGGAGGCGCACATGGCGCCGAAACGGTCGGCATCGGCGCCGTGGGAAAGCTGGGAGGCTACAATCAGGCCGTCGCGGGAAACCACGGCCGATGCCTCGATGTTGTCTTCCGCCTGATGCACGGCGCGGAGCACGCTGCGTGCGCTGTGCGCGAAAGACTCTTTGTTGTTTGCCATTGTCATGATGTGGATTCTTCCCTTGTGATGACTCGTTGCTTGACTTCTTCCGGCAACATCGGCCGGCGTTGCCCGATGTGTCGGTATTTCCCTTGTCGCCCGGCGGGCTTCCTGCCGCCGGGGCGGTTACCGCACTATCCGGATCAGAGCGCCTGCTCGACGCTTGGCATACCCGCGCGGGCCTTGGTCAGCACCATGCCGAGGTTGGCGCCCTTGCGGCAGACAAAACACACGACTTGCTGTTGCTTCTTGCCGCGAAGGAACACATGGATCAGGTTGTCACTGTTGACGATTACCTCCTGGAAATAGTGCATCTCAGTGGACTCGGGCAGCCCGCGCGCCTTCTTGAAGATGTTTTCAATGGCCACGACATTGGGGCCCTGGAACAGATCGGTGGTTGCGGCGGCCAGGAAGTCGAAGACTTCCGAAGGGTGGGAGTCCACGGTCTTGACGCTGAGTACCATGCCGGAACTCAGATCGACAAAACCGGCCGCGACGCAATCAGGGACGCTGGTCATGGCGCGTTGCAGGGCATCGTCAAGCTTGCTCATATTAAAACTCCTGGTTTTTCAGTGGTGGTTATGGTTATGGTTGTCATGTGAGGCGCTTCCCCCGGCCTCGTTCGGGTTTGGTGCGGCGATGCAGGCGCGGCGGTCTGCAGCGATTCGGCAAACTCGCTCAGGAAGTCCACCTGCGCCTGGGACTGGATCATTCCCGACTCCATGCGCCGCACGTATTCAATGGCTTCAATGGCGTTGTATTCCCCTTGGCCGGTCCACAGCCAATAGACCGCCAGCAGGGTGCCGGTGCGGCCCAGTCCGGCCTTGCAGTGGATGGCGACGGTTTCGCCTGCCTGCAGCCAGCGGTCGGTATCCCGGCAAAAGTCAAAGGCGACTGCCAGCGTTGGGGCGTGCATGTCGGGAATGGGCACATTGGCGCACTGGATACCGAATCGCGCCGCCTGTACTTCGTCAAACGGAATCTCGGTCAGTGACACAAGTCGGGTGATGCCGACATTGCGCAACGCGTCCAGATCTTCATCCGTATCGCGGACAATACCCGGCCAGGGAGTTCCGGCCAGCCGTCCGGGAATCAGCCAGACAAAGCCGCGCGGTCCCATGAACCGGCTCTTGACGGTCAGCGCGGGCGCCAGATGTTCGGCGCGCGGCGGTTGCGGGATACTTTCCATAGCGCAGTCCTCGTCTTCCTCGGCAACCGGCTCCAGTGAGCTTTCGGGACAGGAGCCGCTGCGGATAAAAATCTTTCCGGCTTCGCTGCGGGGCGACTGGAAGAAGGCGGCAGTGGGGCCGCTTTCCTGCACCATACCGCCCGAGAACAGCACGACGTGGTCAGCCAGCCGCTGCGTCTGGGCCAGATGATGTGAAATCATCAGCACCGGTTGCAGCGCAGCCACTTCATGAATCAACCGGCAAATTTTCCCGGCGGCGTCATCGCTCAGGCTCTCGGTGGGCTCGTCCAGCATCAGCAGGGCGGGGCGGGCCAAGGCTTCGCGGAGAATGGCGACCGCCCGTTGCTCGTAAAATTCCAGCTTGGTGACCGGATGGGACAGTTTTTCGATGACCCAGACCTGATCCAGTCCCGTACAGAAGCCGCTCAGCAACTCAATCTGCTCCAGTCGCGTCAATGACGAACGGTGCGGCAGGCTGGTCAGCAGGTTTTCCAGCACCGTCGACACCATCAGCGCCGCCTTCTGCATCACCAGCGCCGGGCGGCCCGCGCCCCGGTAGTTCACTTCGCCCCAGGTCAGCAGCGAGGGATGGTTGTCGTTGAAACCCGCCAGCGTGCGCAACAAGGACGACTTGCCGGTGCCGGAAGGGCCGAGAATGGCGGTGATGCCCGTGTCCGGGACGGTCATGTCGATAGACAGCAGCACCTTCTTGTCGTTATAGGCCAGGCCGTAACCCTGCAGTTCGAGGATGTGCTGCATCAAGCTACCCCATGGACGGTCTGGGGCAGCCGCTCGTTCATTTCCAGCATGGCGGCCAATGCCATCATCAGCGCGCTGGCATCATGGCGCTGCCGGGCATCCACGCGGAATACCGGCACTTTGCCGCTGGCAAACGGCAGCGGGTGCTGCTTGAGGTACTCCAGATACAGGGTCATGGAGCGGTCGGTGCGTTCATCGGTATGGGTGACGCCCACCACCACCGGCAGGGTGCGGCCCGCCAGCATGCCCTTCAGGCGGCCGGCATAAAAAGCGATGTCCTGCAGGGGGTCCGGGTTGGCGTGATTGAGCATGATCACCAGCCCTTTGGTGTGTTCCACCAGGATTTCCCACATGAAGTCGAAACGTCCCTGACCGGGTGCGCCGTAGAGTCGTAGCCTGTCGCCGCCGCCCAGATTAAGCACGCCGACATCCATGGAGACGGTAGTTTTCTCCTTGAGCAGGGCGGTTTCATCGGTGGCGGCCACGTCGGTGTCCACCACCTCGATATCCGACAGCGAGCGAATGGCTTCCGTTTTACCGGCCCCGACCGGCCCCATGAACAGGATGCTCCATTCCATGATCAGGCGGCCCCTCTCAGGCGGTTCCAGAGTTTTGACAGTAGCGAGGACGGCTTGCCGCCGCTGACCTGATCGTGCAGGGGAATGACATTGTTGGCTTCAGTTGCCGCACTCTGGTGTTCGTGCAAGGTCCGGATGTCCCCGGCGTGGGAGCAGGCGGGGATGATTTTCAGCACGCGATTGACGTTTTCCGGGGGAATGTCCAGGAAACGGCTGATGGTTTCACGGCTGCTGGGCCGCACCGACAGCAGCGCACAAATGCGGGCGGCGTCATGCAGCATGTCGTCGGCCATGCGGGGAAGGTCAGGCCACGATTCCAGGCTGATCAGGATTTCGGTCTGGGCGGAGATGGTCGGGGCGGTCTTGACGTTGCTCTCTGTCTTCAACGGATTGGGTTCTGCCGGTGCGGCGGGAGCGGTGGCCACCGGGATGTCAGCGGCATCTGCAGTGACACGGGCTTCGAAACCCGCCGCCTCAATGGCTTGCAGCAGTTGCAAAAATTCGTTGCCGCGCAGCGGCTTGGACAGCGTGAACTGACGACCGACCAGAATCTGCTGGTTGCCGGCCAGCACCACCACCACGCCTTGTCCCTGTTCGTCGGCCAGTGCGACGTGTTCCTCATCATCAATGTCCACAATCCGTACATCGAAAGGGCCGACATCGCTGAACGACCACTGATGCTTTAGGCTTGACGTGGCGCCTTGGCCAAGAACCCGAACCATGGACCGGAAAATGAGGTGTTGGCGCTGCTCACTGGAAACACAGCCGATTACACGGGTCATCTTGGTCATGTACGTTGTCCTCGCCGCTACAGGGAAGCCTGAGCGCTTTTCTTGTTGTTCGGGATGACGATATCGTGTCAGCCGGGCAGCGCCCATTCGGGAATACCCTTGTTTTATTAATGGGGATTCCCGTGTCAGGCAGGGGGTTTCCCCGATTGACATTTATCAAAAAGCCAAGTAATGCTCAGGTTTTAGGTGGAAATTCCAAGGCCGAGCCCTGCCAAGCTTCCGGGCTGTCGCCGGCCGCCAGGGTCATCAGGAAAAAGCGGGTGTCGGCGCTGAAATTCTTCAGCAACCGGGTCAAGCGGTTGAAGGCAGGCATGAAAGGTTCCCCATTGTTGTTGTTGGCAGGGCTGTTGCGGGATGTTCTGTCTCGATCATAGGCAGCCTCCGAGGCAGAGGGCTATTAGGGTTTTCCCTCGAAATGATTGGGGAATAAGCGTGCATGCCTGGGGGAATCCGGCATTCATCCGTGAAATGCCGCCATTTCTTATCTTTCGCCGCCAGTGCTGCTAAAATGCGCGCCTCCTTCTGCTGCACCGAGTCCAGCCTGCCATGCGCAAACCCCACGTCCTGATCATCCTTGACGGCTTCGGCCATCGTGAAGCCTCCGATTCCAACGCCATCCAGGCGGCCCGCACTCCCCACTGGAACCAAATTCTGGCCGAGAACCCGCACGGGTTGATCTCCGGATCCGGGGAAGATGTGGGCCTGCCGGACGGACAGATGGGCAATTCGGAAGTGGGGCACATGAATCTGGGCGCGGGCCGCATCGTCTATCAGGACTTCACCCGCATTACCAAGGCCATCCGTGATGGTGACTTCTATACCAATCCCGTGATTACGGCGGCGGTGGACAAGGCAGTGGCCGCCGGCAAGGCCGTGCATGTGCTGGGCCTGCTGTCCGAAGGTGGCGTGCATTCCCACGAAGACCACCTGCACGCCATGGTGAAGCTGGCCGTGGATCGCGGCGCGCAGCAAGTGTATGTGCATGCCTTCCTCGACGGTCGCGATACACCGCCGAAGAGCGCCATGCCCTCGCTGCAGAGGATGGAAGACGCCGTGCGCGCCACCGGCAAGGGCCGCGTCGCCAGTCTCATTGGCCGCTATTTCGCCATGGACCGCGACAACCGCTGGGACCGCGTGGAGCAGGCATACCGGCTGCTGACCGAAGGCTTGGCCGTGCGCACTGCCGCCACCGCCATGGCCGGTCTGGATGCCGCTTACGCCGCCGGTGAGAACGACGAGTTCGTCAAGGCCACCGTGATTGCCGCCGAGGGTGAGCAACCCGTGGTGCTGGCCGACGGCGACGCCGTGGTGTTCATGAACTTTCGCGCCGACCGCGCCCGAGAAATCACCCGCGCCTTTGTCGACGAGGAATTCACCGGCTTCACCCGCAGCCTGCGCCCGCAACTGGCCGCCTGGGTGATGCTGACCCAGTACGCGTCCAGCATCAAGGCGCCGGTAGCCTATGCACCCGCCAGTCTGCACAACACTCTGGGCGAATACCTGGCGTCGCTGGGCAAGACCCAGTTGCGTATTGCCGAAACCGAAAAATACGCCCACGTCACCTTCTTTTTCAGCGGCGGGCGCGAAGACCTGTACCCCGGCGAGCAGCGCATCCTGGTGCCGTCGCCGCAGGTGGCCACCTATGACCTGCAACCGGAAATGAGCGCCTTTGAAGTCACCGACAAACTGGTCGCGGCCATTCAGTCCGGCGATTTTGACGTGCTCGTCTGCAATTACGCCAACGGCGACATGGTGGGCCATACCGGCGTGTTTGAAGCGGCGGTGAAGGCGGTTGAAGCGCTGGATGTGTGCCTGGGACGCCTGTATGAGGCGGTGAAGGCTAGCGGCGGCGAAATGCTGATCACCGCCGACCACGGCAATGTCGAGCAGATGGTGGACTACGAGAACGACCAGCCGCACACCGCCCACACCTGTGAATTCGTGCCCTTTGTCTATGTCGGCGGCCGCAAAGCCGTCATCCGCAGCGGCGGCGTCTTGTCCGATGTCGCGCCGACGCTGCTGAACCTGATGGGTGTGCCGGTTCCCCCTGAAATGACCGGAAAAAACCTGGTGCAAGCGGTCTGAAGCACCGTCAATAACAATAACCCAACAGCGGCCAGCACCGACGGTTCCCCCCGCCGGTGCAAGCCTGCTACTCTGTGCCGACTACAGCCCTGATCCGCTTTATCCGCCATGCCTATGAACAAACCATGCGCTATTGCCCTGGCGTTGCTGGCCCTGAACGGCCCAGCCTTTGCCGGGGATGACTCACCTGCTCCGACGACAGCCGCCAAGCCTGCCGCCGAAGCGCCGCAAACCCTGCCGCTGGAAGACCTGCGCACCTTCGTCGATGTCTTTGAACGCATTCGCGCCAGCTATGTGGAACCGGTGGACGACCGCACGCTGTTCGAGAACGCCATTCGCGGCATGCTGTCGGCGCTGGACCCGCATTCGGCCTATCTCAACGAAAATGACTATGACGATCTGAAGGCGGCCACCACCGGCGAATTCGGCGGCATCGGCATCGAGATCGGCATGGACGACGGCATCCTGCGCGTCATTTCCCCCATTGACGACACCCCGGCCGCCAAGGCGGGCCTGCAGGCGGGCGACTACATCCTGAAGCTGGAAGGCAAGGTGGTGAAGGGTATGTCCCTGAACCAGGCGGTGGAGATCATGCGCGGCCCCATCGGCCAGCCGCTGAAGATGACCGTGCAGCGCAAGGGCAAGGAACCCTGGGACCTGAGCATTGTGCGCGGCAGGATTGAAACGAGCAGCATCAAGGTCAAGCAGCTGGAGCCCGGTTTCGCCGCCATCCGCATCACCCAGTTCCAGACCCACACCGGCCGCGACCTGGTGCGCGAGCTGACCAAGCTGCGCGACAACACTGCCAACCCGCTGAAGGGGCTGGTGCTGGACCTGCGCAACAATCCCGGTGGCGTGCTGCCTGCCGCCATTGACGTGGCGGACGCCTTCCTCGACAAGGCGCTGGTGGTGTACACCAAGGGCCGCAGTGAGGACTCCATCCAGCGCTTTGAAGCGGCGGAAGGTCAGGTCATTCCCGGGCTGCCGCTGGTGGTGCTGGTGAACGCCGGCTCAGCCTCGGCTTCCGAGATTGTGGCCGGGGCCCTGCAGGACCAGCATCGCGCCCTGATTGCGGGCACCACCACCTTCGGCAAGGGCTCGGTGCAGACCGTGCTGCCCATCAGCGAGAAAAAAGGCATCAAGCTGACTACCGCCCGTTATTACACCCCCAACGGCCGTTCCATCCAAGCAGAAGGCATTCGTCCCGATGTGGTGCTGGAAGCGGCGAAAGTGCAGGTGCTGGGCGGCTATGACGCCTTCCGCGAAGCCGACCTGCGCGGGCATCTCAGCAATCCCAACGAGAAGGACAAGGCCCCGGCCGTCGAAACGCCAGCAGTTGTTCCGGCGGAGCCCGCCAAGCCGGTTGAGGGCAAGAAACGCAAGAAAGGCAAGGCGGTTCCGGAAGTGGTTTCCACCCCGGCAGACAGTGACGCGACGGAGGACAAGTCGGCCACCGCCGCGCCCAAGCCGCTGTCGGAAGAGGACTTCGCCATGTACGGTGCGTTGAACCTGTTGAAGGGGGCGTTGTTCTGGCAAGCCAAGTTGCCGGTGACTGCGCCGGTGGAGGAGAAGGTCGATGTCGCCCCATAACGACCTCCCGCCCAAGTCCGTCAGCATTCGCCAAGCCACCCCGTCTGACCGCGAGGCCTTGATTGACACCCTGGTGCACGCCTTTGCCGATGACCCGATGTACACTTGGCTCACCGCGCGCGACCACCGTTTCGACCAGCGCTACCGCAAGTTGTTTGGCGCGTACCTGGATCATCTGGCCTTTCCGCACGGACAGGTCTGGACCACCGAAGACCGCAAGGCCACCGCACTGTGGGCGCCGCCGGGATGCTGGGAGCTGGGGCTGATGCAGCAGTTGCGCTTTGCGCCGGACTGGCTGCAGGTGATTGGCCTGAAGAACCTGTGGACGCGCTGGCGGGCGGTGGAGCAGATCCAGTCGAGGCATCCGCACACCCCGCATTGGTACTTGATGGTGATCGGGGCTGATCCGGAGGTGCAGGGGCAGGGAAGGGCGTCGGCGCTGATGAAGCCGGTGCTGGAGATTTGCGACCAGATGCAGACAGGCGCCTATCTGGAAACGCCGAAGGCAAGCAATATCCCGATTTACGAACGCTTTGGCTTCAAGGTGACGGAAGAACTCCGTATCCCGAACGGACCGACGCTGTGGTTGATGTGGCGGAATCCGCAATCGCCATGGTGATGAGCCCGGTCACGGACACGACCTGGCCGCAATCCTTGCAAGTCGGTCTGTAGGTCGGGCTTCAGCCCGACAATGTCCTTCGATCGGAGAGTGTTGTCGGGCTGAAGCCCGACCTACAGGGGGTCAGATTTCCCGCATTACAATGCCCTGCGCGGCCAGATACGCCTTGGCCTGCGGCACCGTGTATTCCCCGAAGTGAAAGATGCTGGCCGCCAGCACTGCATCGGCATGGCCCTGCAAAATGCCCTGGGCCAGATGGTCCAGGTTGCCGACGCCGCCGGAGGCAATCACCGGCACATTCACCGCGTCGCTCACCGCCCGCACCATGCCCAGGTCATAACCGGCCTTGGTGCCGTCGGCGTCCATGCTGGTCAGCAGAATCTCGCCTGCACCGTATTCCGCCATCTTCGCCGCCCAGGCCACGGCATCAATGCCGGTGTCCTTGCGGCCGCCGTGGGTGAAGATGTCCCAGCGGCCAGGGGCCACGCGCTTGGCGTCAATCGCCACCACGATGCACTGCGAGCCGAATTTATCCGCCGCCGCGCGCACGAAGTCGGGGTCATAAACCGCCGCCGAGTTGATGCTGACTTTATCCGCCCCGGCATTGAGCAGGTTGCGGATGTCTTCCAGCTTGCGGATGCCGCCGCCCACGGTCAGCGGTACGAACACTTCCGAGGCCATGCGTTCCACCGTCTTCAGCGTGGTGTCGCGGCCTTCGTGGCTGGCGGTGATGTCGAGGAAGGTGATCTCGTCCGCGCCCTGCGCGTCATAGCGCTTGGCGATTTCCACCGGGTCCCCGGCGTCGCGGATGTCCAGGAACTGCACGCCTTTGACGACACGGCCTTTGTCCACATCCAGGCAGGGGATGATGCGTTTGGCGAGGGTCATGGTTTATTTTCCTGCGTGTTGGCCGGCAGTTCTATGGCCTTGAAGGGAATGGGAACCGTGAAACGGTAAACGGCCTTGTTGTCGGCCGGATCAAACCGAAGGCGCTCCAGTACTCGTATGACATCACGGCGAAGTTCCCTCGCAGGGATGTCGGAACTGATTTCCTCCACGCCTCCGACCTTTCCGTTTCTTTTGACAGTCATGGCGACCGATATCCGGCCAGCGAACCGGACCGGGTCGCCGCCATACTGGTTGACCGAGGACGAGCGGATAGCATTCATGACGGGTAAAATCCTGTCCAGACATTCATATACCATGGCTGGATATTCAAGCCGGTTACGTCCGCTGTCATCGTGACAGCTTTCCGGACCATTGGCGCCAAACACACGAACCGTACCTGAAACCCGGACTTTGCCGGGAGAGCGGATGCTCGAATACGGGGTATTGACAGCTACCATGCAGAAAAGGCTAGCGACTTCCGGGCGACGGATATCAGAGTCAATCAGAGCGCACTCACTGGCTTTACCGTTGTCATCAATCCGGAAATCCATCACCACTGGCTTGTTGCAATACTCATGATCGATACAGACGTTAATGGCCCGGGTGTACCAGTCACGCTGGGCATCAACGGCCTGTTTAACCATTGAGGCCTCGATATCGCCTTCAAGTACTGTCACATCCCAAGCCCAGACCTGCGATGACAGGACTGACAGCAGCAGTGGTAGCAGCGATTTAACGTTCATGCTCTATTCGCTGTCCGCCAGCGCCTGTGCTTCGGCCAGATTAATCGTGCCTTCATAAATCGCACGGCCGGTAATCGCGCCAATGATGCCATCCGCCGCGACCTTCTTCAGGCGCACCACATCATCCATGTTGGTGACACCGCCGGACGCAATCACCGGCAGGCCGCAGGCGCGGGCGAGGGCGGCGGTGGCTTCGACGTTGACGCCCTGCATCATTCCGTCGCGGGCAATGTCGGTGTAGACGATGGCGCTGACCCCGGCGGCGGCAAACTGCTTCGCCAGGTCTTCGGCCTTCACCTGCGACACTTCCGCCCAGCCGTCTGTGGCCACCCAGCCGTCCTTGGCGTCGATGCCGACAATGATGCGGCCGTGGAAGGCCTTGCAGGCATCAATCACGAACTGCGGGTCTTTCACAGCCTTGGTGCCGATGATGGCCCAGGTCACCCCGGCGCTGATATAGGCTTCAATGGTGTCCAGCGAACGGATGCCGCCGCCGATCTGGATGGGCAGGCTGGGATGACGCTTGGCGATGGCCTTGACCACGTCACCATGGATGGGCGTGCCGGCAAACGCGCCGTTCAGGTCCACCAGATGCAGGCGGCGTGCGCCCTGGGCCACCCAGTGGCTACCCATGCTTACGGGGTCGTCGGAGAAGACGGTGTCGTCTTCCATGCGGCCCTGTTTCAGGCGGACGCACTTGCCGTCCTTGAGGTCAATGGCGGGGATGATCAGCATTCGGGTTTCTCACAATAATATGTCAGCAAATTCTGGTAGTCCCCTCTCCCCTTGTGGGAGAGGGTTAGGGAGAGGGGTACTGCATGCGTCCTTAAGTTGCCGTGTGTTTGGGCGACTTTCCGCACCCCTCTCCCCGGCCCTCTCCCACAAGGGGAGAGGGGGAAAATCAAGCCTTCCAGCCCACAAAATTCTTCAACAGCTGCAATCCCCACTTCTGGCTCTTTTCCGGGTGGAACTGCACAGCGAAGAGGTTGTCGCGGGTGATGGCGGTGGTGAAGTCGAGGCCGTAGTGCGTGCGACCGGCAATCAGGCCGCTGTCTTCCACGGCCACGTAATAGCTGTGCACGAAATAGAAGCGGCTGTCCTGAGGAATGTCGGCCCACAGCGGGTGGTCCACGGTCTGGTTGACGTTGTTCCAGCCCATGTGCGGCACCTTCAGGCGCTCGCCGTTTTCCACCAGGTTGTTGCCGAAGAATTTGACCTGACCGGCAAACATGCCCAGGCAGTCGACGCCGCCGTTTTCCTCGGAGCGGTCCAGCAGCGCCTGCATGCCCACGCAGATGGCCAGTACCGGCTTCTGCAGCGCGGCTTCGCGCACTTCCGCATCCACGCCTACCGCCTTCATGCCCGCCATGCAGTCGCGCATGGCGCCAACGCCGGGGAACACCACGCGGTCGGCCGCGCGCACCTTGGCGGGGTCGTGGGTGATGATGACTTCCGAGGCGCCCACATGTTCCAGCGCCTTGGCCACCGAGTGCAGGTTGCCCATGCCATAGTCAAGAACGGCTACACGGGTCATTTACAGGCTGCCTTTGGTGGAGGGGGTTTGACCGGCCATGCGCGGGTCCAGTTCAACAGCCTGGCGCAGGGCGCGGGCGAAGGCCTTGAACACGCTTTCCACTTGGTGGTGGGTGTTGCGGCCGCGCAGGTTGTCGATGTGCAGCGTGACGTTGGCGTGGTTGACGAAGCCCTGGAAGAATTCGTAGAACAGGTCCACATCAAAACCGCCGACGCTGGCGCGGGTGAACGGGACGTGGAATTCCAGGCCCGGACGGCCGGAGATGTCCACCACCACGCGTGACAGGGCTTCATCCAGCGGCGTGTAGGCATGGCCGTAACGGCGGATGCCTTTCTTGTCGCCAATGGCCTGGGCAAAGGCCTGGCCGAGGGTGATGCCGCAGTCTTCGGCGCTGTGGTGATCGTCGATTTCGGTGTCGCCGGTGCAGTGGATGCTGATGTCGATCAGCCCGTGCCGCACAATCTGGTCGATCATGTGGTCCAGGAAGGGCATGCCGGTGTTGAGGTGGCCCACGCCGGTGCCGTCGAGGTTGACGGAGGCGGTGATCTGGGTTTCCTTGGTGTTGCGGACGACGTCGGCGCGGCGCGCGGTCATGGCGGGTCGGTCTCTGGCCGGGGGAAAGGGGGAATTATAGCGGGTTTTCGGGGGGTTTGCCGATTCGGGACAAAGTCTCCCTCCCCACTTGTGGGGTAGCCCCCTCGCCCCTTGTGGGAGAGGGTTGGGGAGAGGGGTACGGAAAGTGGCTCTAACACTACGCCGGGTTAGTGTCGACTGTCATCCGCCTGCCGCGGGCCTCCCTTTTGTCTTGGCAAAAGGAAGCAAAACCGTGTCCTACGCCAAAACTCGCGCTCGGCTGTCTGGTGTCAGCACCTGTGTGTTCTGCGATTTTTTGGGTTCTTAATGCGTTGTGTGGCTCGGACAGTTGGCTGCGGACGGCGTTGGTGTTGGGTTTGGTGGCTTTACGCTTGGCAGGTTGGCAATGCCCCTGCTATCGTCAGGTTATTGTGGTTTGTCTTTTTCTTTTCTGTTCAGGAGTTTGTCCGCCATGCCTGTTTCCGTGACTGCTGAGAAGTCTCTTTCGCCGGAGTTGAGCGCCGGGTTGTCGAAGTTGTATGCGTCCAGCCCGGAGTTTGCGGGGGGGGAGGAGGCGGTTGCCGAGGCGCAGCGTATTCTGGGAGCTGGCGGGTTGGTGTATGTGGGTTGGTTCAACGGTAAGGCGGTGTCGTCCATCATGGCGGAGGGGCCGCAGGATGAGCGGACGTTGCGCTGGATTGTGGTGCATCCGGCCAACCGGGGGCGGGGTATTGCCGACCGTTTGGTGAGTGAGACTTGTCGTCTGGAGCGGCAGGAGGGGCGTCAGCGTTTTGTGCCGGGCTGCACGGCGATTGCGCGGCTGTTGAAGATGGAGGCGGCGCGCCACCACTAAGCTTGGGCGGCGGGTGGTGCGGTGTTTATTTGTCCTTGCACTTTCGTTGCATGTATTCCTTGGCTTCGCGCAGGCGGCGGTCGTGGCGGGGTTCGCTGTAGAATTCCTTGCGGCCGTTCTGCTGGTTGATGGTGAAGGGTTTGCGGTCCAGCCAGTATTGGTAGCTTTCGCGGGCGTTGGCGCAACTGCGTTGCCTGGACTGGGCGTTATCGGTGTCGGCTTGCTGCTGTTCCCGTTTTTCGGCGGCTATGCGGGCGACGTCGTCGGCGCTCTGGGCTGAGCCGCCGGTGCCGGTGCGCAGGGGTTCCGGCTTGGGGATGACCTTGGCGGCGGCGTTGCCGGGTTGTTTGTCCGAGAAGTGAACCTTGCCGTTTTCGTCAGTCCATTTATACAGGTCGGCGGCTGAGGGCAGGGCCAGGGTGGTCAGCAGCAGCAGGTACAGGGGTTTCATGGGCGGCTCTGGGCAAGGGGCTTCGCTTTCAGTGTAGCGCGTTCTGTTGGCGGCGGCATGCTGGAAAATTGCTTGACACCTTTGGTCTTATTGGTTTTAATATGCGCCTCATGTGGCCCGGTAGCTCAGTTGGTAGAGCAGCGGATTGAAAATCCGCGTGTCAACAGTTCGATTCTGTTCCAGGCCACCACGAATACCGAAAAACCCCGCAAGCGAAAGTTTGCGGGTTTTTTTGTTTTGGGGCTGGCGTTGCCCCATTGCTACCCTGCGTCCGCGCCAGCCCTGAACCGGCGGCTTCCGGTATTCGAGAACCTGTTCTCAGCCATAAAATAAATCTTTCAATAGTCCAATTAAGGCTTCTTGTGTACTATAAAGACACACAAAAGACTTATTTTGGTCTGTTATGGAAAGCGTATATTCCCCTGAAGAGCTGGAGGCCACGCTGGGTGACAACATAAAGTCACTGCGGCTTCAGCGTAACCTGACGCGCGAAACCCTGTGCGAACGTGCGGGCATCAGCCTGCATGCGCTGAAGAATCTTGAAAGCGGCAAAGGGTCTACCTTGCGCACCCTTGTGCTGGTGGTCCGGGCGCTGGAACGGACCGAATGGCTGGGCGCGCTGGCTCCCGTGATCAGCATCAACCCTTTGACCATGCCGCGCATTGGCGAATCCCGGCAGCGCGCCAGCAAGCGTCTCCGGAGTGAGTAATGGCGAAATCCACGGTCCGCAGCAACCGGAAATCCCCCTACAAGCCTGTTCATCGTATTGAGGTGTTCATCTGGAACCGCCTTGTCGGTGCGGTGGCGCTGGATCCCCGTCTGGGCTATTACGTATTTGCCTTTGATCCGAAGTTCCGCAAGACCGGGATGAATCTGTCGCCTTTGCGCATGTCTGTTCAAGCGCCGGATGATGTTTTTGTCTTTACCGATTTGCCGGTTGCCACCTACAAACGACTGCCTGCCTTGCTGGCGGATGCGCTGCCCGATGATTTCGGCAATGCCCTGATCAACCGCTACATGGCGGACCAGGGGATTCCGCCGGAAAACATTACCGCGCTGGATCGTCTGGCCTATATGGGCACGCGCGCCATGGGTGCCTTGAGTTTCAAGCCGGGCCGGGGACCGCGCCGTCTGGAGCCGACAGCCGTTTCCATGGGGCAGTTGGTCTCTGAAGCCCGTAAAGCGGTCAGTGGTCACTGGGGGGATGATCATGAAACCAGCGCGGCCTTGCGCAGCATCATTGATGTTGGCACCTCGGCCGGTGGCGCCCGCGCCAAAGCCGTTGTTGCCTGGAACCCGGATACGGATGAGATGCGATCCGGGCAGCTGGATGCGCCGCCGGGCTTTGAGCACTGGTTGCTGAAGTTTGACGGCATGGGGTTTGACAGCGAACTGGGGGCTTCCCAGGATTATGGCCGTATTGAATACGCCTATCATTTAATGGCCCGTGATGCCGGTATTGCCATGACGGACTGCCGGCTGCTGCTGGAAAACGGCCGGGCGCATTTCATGACCCGTCGTTTTGATCGCGACGGTGCGGGTACGCGCCATCATGTGCAGACGTTGTGCGCCATGAGTCATCTGGACTACAAGCTGAAGGGGGTGAATGCCTATTCGCAGCTGTTCCTGACCATTCAGGCGCTGGGTCTGGGTTATGAGGCGATGGAGGAGGCCTTTCGTCGCATGGTTTTCAATATCATGGCCCGCAATTGCGATGACCATTCCAAGAACTTTGCTTTCCGGTTGAAGGAAGGCCAGGCGTGGGAGCTGGCCCCGGCGTATGACGTGACCTTTGCGCATAATCCGCAGGGGGAATGGACGCATCAGCATTTGATGTCCGCCAACGGTAAGTTCAAGGATTTTACGGTGGAGGATTTGCTGGCGGAGGCGCGTCGCTTTGGGGTGGGGACGGCGGGGCGGGTGATTGGCGAGGTGGCGGCGGCGGTGCGGAATTGGCCGGGGTATGCGGCGAAGGCGGGGTTGGGGGTGGATCAGGTGGGGAAGATCGGGGGGCTGCATTTGGTTATGGGGTGAGGGGAAGCGGGATGCTCCATGACGTCCTCGGGCTTTTTTGCGCATTTATTTGCGGATTCTGTCATGGAATTATTTTGTTATAAAGCAGGGAGTTGTGTTGGATAGGCGGCGGTTTGGTGCGGTGAACTTGCGGATATTTTTGCGGATATTCGGCGTTGATGCATGAAAAAGAGGTTATCTGGTTGACTGCATAAGCACGTCCAGCGTCAGCCATTGCGGGGTTGCCGAATTTCTTCCGGCAGCTCTTTCGGGTAGCTTCAAGTAGTCCCAATGGTATCCCTCAAATCCGTGGGCAGGTTCAACGTCAAAGACTAGATAGAAGGGCTGGCTGGGCTTTCCGGGATAGGCTTTCTCAATCAAACGCTCCCGTGAGAATACACGAGGTCCGTCTGCACTGATTTTTAGCAGGGTGGGGCAGGTCACGCCCTTGTCTGTGTGAAGCAGCAGATACTGTGCACCTGCAACTTCACGAGGCAGACGCAGCGAGCCTCGCGAAGAGTCCATGCGGAAGTTATACAGTTTGTTTTTCAACACCCACTGTAAGTGTTCGTTGGTTTTGTACCACCCGACGAGTACGTGTGTTTCCGAAGGTGGAGGCAATCGATTTCCTTCGTTCAATCTCTCGGGTATTGGCTGAAGCACTTCGTAATGGGCTGCTTGATCTTGAGAGTGGTAGATCTGGTCAACGTGGTAACTGAGCCTTTCTCGAGCATTGGCTCGGTTGCAAAGATGCCGGACGATGGCGTGGATAAAGTCTGATAACTCGGTAGTTTGCGTTCCCGGCTTAAGCGGGAAGGCACCAAGTCCCGGCAACAATTCATGGTAACTGGTCCATTGCTTGGACATGTCACCGGGATAAATGATGTAAGCCCCATGAGAACGCCGGATAGCATCCCGATATGCGTGCATCTTCAACAGATCGGCGCGTTTATAGCTTCCACGTTTCTGTTCTTGTTTTTCGACGGCCAAATCCTGCTCCAAAGCATCCTCAGCAAGCTCCGAGTCATCAACTCCGAAAAGTTGCTTGAAGTTGTCAATTCGGTATTTGGCATCAAAATGAATGTGTACCATTAACTCTTGGGCTTCGGCTTCTGTGGCGGAAAATTCACCGGGCCAGATGCTCAGGGTATAGTCCGGCCTCATGCGCTCTGTCCACGAACTCGGCAAGATTGTTGTCTGCGGGCTCTTGTGGGAAAAAGTGCGGTTGTAGCCGAGTTGGGCACGCAGTTGACGACCGTGTTGTGTAGAAAAACCATCAAAACAGAGATGTTTGCCAGACCGCAGTTTCAAACTGAACCCGTCCTCGGTTTCCTCAATGAGTTCATTGATTTCGGGTTTTTCAAGTTGGAATACCCCGGAAAACACATCCAGCAACTTGAAAAACACCCAATATTCGTAAAGGGTGGCAATGTCACGCTGACCCGCATGGTAGACATCGTCGCCACCATGCCAAATCAGCCTCGCGGCCATGTCGAATCTAATCCAGGCTTGATAAATCTCGCGGTAACCTTCTTTTCTTTGCAGCACAGGGCTGCCTAAGGGAAGAAAGTCGGGTTTCGAGACGGATCGCATCAGATCAGTTCCCAAGGCATTTTCAAGATGGTTTTGCAGGCTGGCGATATCTTCTCGCAAGCGAGCATCTTGGCTGCCGATCTCATTTAACCGTTGCAACATTTGTCCGAGGAATGAGTCAAAAGTCTCCAGGGCAAATTTGATAAAGCGGTTTTCGGGAGTATCTTCACTTCGTGTATGTCGGTAGACCGTGATTCTTCTGGGGAGGGAGGCGATCCGGGACTTAAGTGGATGGGAGTTCGGTAATGACTCTCGATTCGTTGAGCTGGCAAGTTGCCGAAGCGTCCGGCCATCTTGTTTGACGCCGTGTCGAATGGATACTTCGACTTCCTCCGGCTCCCAACATTGATGTGGATGGCTGGATATGCGACGCAGTGCATTTTGGAAGTTTTCAGAGCCGATAATGGCTTTTAGGAAAGCAAAGCGTTGCGTGATGGTCTGTGGCGTTGAACCTGCATCAGGAACTAAACGCAGGGAGGTGGGTGCACGGAGTTGAAGCAGAAGATCCATGCATTGATCGGTAATGTCCTCCAGCATAATGCGATAGTCTTCGCGGTAGCTGACTTTTCGTGAACGCACTTCAACAGCGGCTTTGCCTGTTGGTCCATCAGGTAATTCTGTTTTCGCGACGAGGGCCAGTCGGCCTGTATTCAGTCCGGTAGCCAGAAAACCGGTATGGCGTCTGCCCGAAAGATGACTGGTTTCAATGATGCAGCCGTTATCTGCGTTAGCAATACTCAGAGAGAAGCAGTGCGGCTCAAACTCGAACTCGTAGCGGCAGCCCTCCAGCAGTTGAAGCGGCTCTTCACCATTTTCACGAGCCTCAAGGTCGTCTGTCCGAATTAAGCTGGCAACCGTTGAGGAGGAGCCTTGGCTAAAAGCATATATCTTCAATCTAGCAATGGCTTGGCCAGCTTCGTTGCAAAAGTCCAGACTCTCCATAGTGGTCATCTGCTCAGCCCTCTACGGAGGCGTACATAGCGGCGGTAGGCGTGCTACTTAACATCGGTTACGCCTCTGCAAAGGATGCAAACCCGTTTTCATTGAGCAGGCGCCACATCCGGGCAATCTTTTCGGCGCTGATTTTGTATGGGGCCGTCTCAGGAATCGCGAGAGAAGGATCGCTGTTTTTGTCCGATGAGCGAGCCGAAGCCTCGGCGGCTTGGAAAGGATTGGAGCCCCTTGAATGTGAGTCACTCACGCATAGAAACCACAGTTTTTTGAGCAACGGTCCAAGTTTCGCCCTTGAGCCATGCAGTTTAGGCAAGAACTTTTGAACGATGACACAGTCAAAAGCGGCGTCAAAATCAGCTTCGTCGGTACTGTCGAAGTCGCCCAGTTTTCCGTAAAAACTAATAAAACGTGCAGCTTCATGGGCCACACGATATCCAAACTCAGCTCCGTGACCTTTCAATACGTCGAAAAATAGAAGCATTTCTGCCTCGAAGACAGGTGCCAGAGCATTTGAAAAGGGCTGCGAAGGCTCACTGGCTGTTTCCACAAATAGCTTGGCGAATGGTGACCCTTTGCCCGAGAAATCAGTCATATTTGGCTTGCATGGACTGGTCAGGAACGCTTTTAAATCCTCAGATGTCATTCGGAACTCAATGACATTTGCACGGTCGAGAACCTTCGGAGAAAACATGTAGGTTGTCTCGTCAATGTTGACGGTACCAATAATGAACAAGTTCTTTGGCAGATCGATCAAGTTCGGGATGATATCCGCGCCCGCTTGGCGCGCTTCACCCCGATAAAGCTGAATGCTTTCCTCTGATTCAATTGCTGAAAGTACATCGGCAAAGTAGCGTTCCACATGCGAAAGGTTCATTTCATCAAGGATGAGGATATGCGGGACATTTGGGGCCTTGTTGGCACTGATGATCAGGTCAAGGGCAGGCCTTGTCACATAACGGTTTTGATCGAGTCCATCGGCATAGCCAAGTATATTTTCGTTTCCTGACCAATCCGCGCCAACGGGTACGATTTCGTAGCATGTTGTTCCCGTCTTTTCTTTCCGTTGAGCCAACAAGGCGAAGGCAGCGGCTTTTAAGTGAGTTTCAAAACTATGTAGCTGATCACTGAATTTACTGCCTTTTTTAACGGCTTCACGAATATCACGAGCACCTGTCTCTCTGGGAATATTGTTGTTTTCAATATATGCGGCCCATTCCTCAATCATCTTCCGGGGAAGAACGACCTTGATGGCATTTTGCTCATCAGCGGAGTTCCAAAACTCAACGGCCAGCGAGTCTGAAGATCTGACATAGTAAGTTGTTCGTTCGGACTCTATAAGACTCCCTGCCTTGAAAGGATCGCCTAGGCGTGTTCGAGGGCTAAGCCAGACGGCAATAGCCTGAGCCAGCTTGGTTTTACCTGAGCCAGCAAGCCCGGTACAAATGAGAAAGCGCTTGGTCAAAAGACTGGAAAAGAATCGTCGGACCATCTGATCCTCTACCCGCAGCCCGGCAACATTTGCATCACCTGAGAATTTGTTGACGATATCGCGTAATGCCATTTCTTGCGTCAATTGGGACACTTCAATCTCCGGTTAGGTGGGGCCACAGACTGGGATGATTTGTGCAATGCCAATCAAGACAATGAGGCTGTCAGCCATCAATGCCTCAACTGCCGAGTTATTCGGGCCAGTGGTCAAAAATTATTAATGTGAGTACTTGTAGGCCAAACTTATTCTTGTTGGCAAGTCATGAATGCTAGTTCTGGCCCACCAGCTGTCATAGAGCATGGGGATGGCTGTTGAAAAAATAGACGTACCCCCAACAAAAAAGCCCCCTTCCGGGGGCCTCCTTGCATGGCATTGCACCACAGCCGGGCGTTACTTGTCTTCATTCCGCTGATGCTTGAAGAACACCCCCTGATCCCCGAAAGCCGACACAATCATCGGCGAAGTCAGCTCCAGCGTCCCAATCTTCTTCGCACTGGCGCGACGATCCTTCGCATACTGGGCATGGGTGGACGGAATGATCGACGTCTTGATCTCCATCGACGTCGCATACACATCATAAACCGGCGAACCCGCACCCAGCGTCGCCAGGTCATAACGGAAATCATGCGCCGTCGTCGCAAACTTCGTCTTCACCTCCGCACGCGGCACAAAATAAATCTGCGTCGGAGCCTTCGGCGTCGCCACAACCGCGCCGCCCTGCGTCACCTCCGCCATATCATTCATAATCACCAGCGTCGGCTTGGAACTCACCGCCGAGAACAAAATGGTGCTGGCCGAATTGTTGATGTCCGTGGACACATAGTTTGACAACTCGTTGGCGAAGAAATTGTAGTTGGCTCCCTGACCCGCCAGCGTATACAACGCCGACACATTCTCCGACGGCTTGCCGTTCACCAGCGCCTTCCAGGCCAAACCGGGCTGGAACGCACCCTCGCTCGGGTTTTCGGTCACGGACAAACGCAGCAAACCGTAATCCGAACCCTGGAACAAACCGGTGTAACCATTGCCCGCAACCGGCACAAACTTCACCTTGGCCATGGCCCCATACGGGTGAATCGGCTTGGTGTAACCGGCCGGAGCCACATCGGTGCGGTTCTGCACCTTCTTCCACAAAATCGAACTGATCAGCCCGCCCGTATTCACCGGCTTCAGGTTGGGCATGGTGGTCTTGTACTGCGTGCGCAGCGCACCGTTCACCCACAAATGGTCGGCCTTGGCGCCGGCAGACCAGCTTTCATACTCCGCCGGCATATTCAGGCCCCAAGGCTTGAAGGCGTTGTCCATGCCGGTCAGGCTCAGCGCCAAAGTCGGGTTATGGCGCTTGATCACGTCTACCATGGTGGTGTTTTCCACCCAGTCCATGCCTTCCGGCGTGTAGATTTCCGGGCGGTAGTCCGTGGTGTAGAAACGGTCGGTCATCAAACGGCGCGAGGCATTGAGAATGAAGATCTGGAAAGCGGTTTCCCCAAAGGCGAAACCGTCCGGGCGTGTGGTTTCCGCCAGCATGCCCACCAGGGTGTCGATACGTTCGATGTTGTTGCCGTACAGGGTCTTCAGCTTGGTCAGCGTCGCGGCGTCGGTGGTCAGGTCCTCAAACTTGGTGATCGGATTCAGGCCGATCTGGCGGCGGAACTGGTTATAGCGGGGCACGCCGCGTTCACGGTCCCGCAGGATGTCGGTGGTGGCCAGGTCGATATTGCCCACCAGCGGCACCGACAGGTTGCGCAGGAAATTCGGGTAGTTGTTCAGCGTCAGCGAACCGGGGTGGGTGATGCCGAAGGAATACCACAAGCGGTCCGGGTGCTCGCCGGCCAGCAGCGACTCGGCATTGCGGTCGCGGGTATCCGGCAGTGCCACGGACTTGGCGACCACGTTCGAGCCAATATCATAGATATCCACCTTGTCACGCATCAGCGGGTGCATGCGGTAAACCGCCACGAACTCCTCGGTCAGCGTGTAGGGCACGCCCGCATTGTCCGGCGCGGCCGAACCCACCAGACCGGCCAGGGCATGGTCCAGGAAGGTGGTGCCGACGCCGGTGGACAGGTTCGGGTTGAAGCCGAGCAGGGCCTTCAGCAGGGAGTCGCTCTTGGCGAGGTCGTCCTTGATGGCGCGCACTTCGGCCTGGTACTTGTCACGGCCGGAACGGTCGCCAATGAGGCCCCACCAGTTGGCGTACATGGCGCGCTCGGTCACCGGGTTGGCGATCACGGCCGGTGTCCATTCCACGGTGTGGATCTTCGCCATCAGCGCGGCGTTGATCAGGCGGGCGCGGTCATAAATCCACTGGTCGCTCTGGGTGGGGTACTTCTGCTTCAGCATGGTCGCAATGGCGTTGTGTTCCTTGGTGAAGATCTGGTGCAGCATGCTCAGGCCCACCCACCAGTTTTCATTGAAACCGGTCACCGGCTTGCCGCTCAGCAGTTCGGTCGGCAGTGTGCCGTCGGCATTGATCTTCAGCTTGCCGTCCACGAAGGAGCGGAGCTTGTCGTTGGCGGCCTTGCTGCTGCCATACAGTTGCGAGCCGTCCCACCAGTGCGTGTTATGGTTGCGGTAGGTGTTGACCTTGCCTGCGTCGGCGCTGGTGCGTGACGGGTCGGCCTGGGTGCGGCGCACATCCAGATAACCGCTGCCCAGCACGTCGCCGGAGGGCAGGGGCACTTTGATCGGGTTGGCCGCCGGGTTGGGGCCGTGATCCACCCAGTCGTGGACCATGAACTGGATCCACGAGGCGGCAATGAAGTTCAGGCTGGGGGCGGGCTTGAATTCACCGCGCGCCATCAGCGTGTTGCTGACTTCGCGGGGGTTGGGCGACAGCAGGGTGTTGGCCTCGGTTTCGCCGGGGGTATAGGTCGGGTTGACGTTGCGGCCGAAACGCACGTAGGCCGAGCCTTCCGCCGGGTTGCTGAGGATGTTGCAGGTGCCGTCTTCGGTGCGGACGGTTTTGCTGCGGGTGTCGCAAGTGATGGTTCCGTTGAGCTTGGGGTAGTTCTCCAGATCAAACAGGTTGTTTTTCATCAGGCTTTCGCGTTGCGCGCCCAGCGTGATCAAGCCGGCGGCAATGCCCAGTGTTCCCAGCTTGGTCCATGCAGGCCATGTTACCCAGACTGCCATGTGGTGTCCCTCTATGGTGTTTTTGTTGGTATGGTGAGCGGCTGAATAATGCTCAGTCCGTGGCGATATTAAATACGGATGTGCATTTATCGCCCCTTCCTTGGGAGGGGGAGCGGCAAGGGGTGGGAGGGTTTTTGTAAAAAAAGGGGCTTTTGGCGAAAAAACAAGCTGAATTTGGGGGTGAAAGCAGATGAGTGATATTTCAGGGGTGACCAGCGGTCTTGACCGGGTGCGGGGTTATTCATGACGCCGCGTTTTCTGAACAGCATCACGGCCATCGACGCGGCTGATTGGGAGGCGCTGGCCGGTCAGGGCTACCCCTTCCTCTCGCACGAATTCCTCCTCGCCCTCGAAACCACCCACTGCACCGGCCCCGGCACCGGCTGGCAACCGCAGCACCTCATCCTGGAGCAAAACGGCCAACTACAGGCCGTCATGCCCCTCTGGCTCAAAACCCACAGCTGGGGCGAATACGTCTTCGACCAGGACTGGGCCCGCGCCTACGCCCGCCACGGCCTCGACTATTACCCCAAACTGGTCGCCGCCATCCCCTTCACCCCCGCGCCCGGCCCGCGCGTCCTGATGCACCCCGACGCCGACCCCGCCGAAGTCTGGCCGCACCTGCAGCAAGCCCTGCAACACCACACCCGGCAAACCGGCGCCAGCGGCTGGCACATCCTCTTCCCTGAAGACGCCGAATTACCCCACTGGCAAAACGCCGCCCCCGGCCACCGCCTGGGCTGCCAGTTCCACTGGTTCAACCGCGACTACCGCAGCTTCGACGACTTCCTCGGCGTCATGACCGCCAAGCGCCGCAAGGAAATCCGCCGCGAACGCAAGCGCGTGCAGGACCAGGGCATCCGCCTGCAACGCCTCACCGGCGACGACCTCACCCCCGAACACTGGACCCAGTTCTACCGCTTCTACCGCAACACCTACCAGCGCCGCAGCGGCCACGACGGCTACCTCACCGAAGCCTTCTTCCACGCCATCCACCACCACCTGCGCCACCGCGTACTGATGGTGCTGGCGCGGGACGAGGACGATGAAGCCATTGGCGGCGCACTCTGCTTCTTCTCCGAAGACACCCTCTATGGCCGTTACTGGGGCGCCTTGCGCGAGGTGGAATGCCTGCATTTTGAGGCCTGCCTCTATCAGGGCATCGAATTCTGCATTGAACGCGGCCTGACCCGCTTCGACCCCGGCGCGCAGGGCGAACACAAGATTCCGCGCGGTTTCGAACCGGTGCTGACGCACTCCTTCCACGCCCTGCAACACGAAGGTTTCCGCGAGGCGGTGGGCGATTTTCTGGGGGAGGAGCGCGAGGCGGTGCGGCGTTATGCGGAAGAGGCGCGGGGGATGCTGCCGTTCAGGGAAGGCTAGGGCACGCGCTCCGCATTTCCATCCCCAGCCGCCAACACCTCCCGCGCATGTTCATGGCCAATCTTCACCAGCGCATCAAAGAAATTCCAGCCCAGCAACTCAAAACGCCGCAGGTCCGGGCTGAACAGCACATCCGCTTCCGCCCGCGCCAGCAGGCTGCGTTGCGAACTGGCCAGCAGCGAACTCTGCACAATGCTGGACAGCAGGGTGGGCACCCGGTACATGCGCTGCCGCCCGTTCAGGAAACGGTCCATCAGGAAATCCACCGGCCCCGGAATGTCGGCAAATTCCGGCTTGACGCTGGGCAGCCACGAAAAGTCCACCGCCAGGATCTTCTTCACCGCCATCTCCGCCATCACATCCACCGGCAGTGAATTCATGAACGCGCCGTCCACGTGCAGGCCGTCGCCCAGCCGCACCATGGGGAAAATGCCCGGCAACGCCGACGAGGCCCGCACCGCCCGCCACAACGACCCGCGCCGGTGCACCACCTCGCCATTGGTGGCCATGTCGCTGCTGACGCAGAAGAAGTTGATCCACAGGTCTTCAATGTTCATCACCTCCGGAAACACCGACTGCAACAGCCCGTTCAGCCGCTTGCCCTGAAACACCGACAGGATGGGCAGCGGGCTCAGGTCGTTGAGGTGGGTGGGGTTCTGGCTGAAGGAATGCCGCACCTTGTCGGCCAGCCGCTCCACTGGATGGTCCAGCGCCACGCCCGCCGCCATGATCGCCCCGATGCTGGTGCCGCCCACCCGGTCAATGGGCACGCCCGCTTCCTCCAATGCGCGGATGATGCCAATGGCCGCCAGCCCGCGCGCGCCGCCGCTGCCCAGCACCAGCCCCACAGCCTTGCCGGTGACCAGCCGCGCCAGCCGCTGCATGTGGCGCGGGGTGTTGCGCCGCACATGAATGGCCTCGCGCACCCACGGCCGGGCGTCCAGCCAGCGGGCGGTGCCTTGCGGCATCAGCGTTTCCGGGGCATGCCACAGCATCAGCAGCGTGTCCGCCTGCAACCGGTTGCGGGAGCCGTTCATCAGCCGTTGCTCAAAGGCGGGCGGCAGGGCGCTGTCGTCGGCGTCAGCCAGCAGCAGCACGCGGTCGGCCTGGCGCAGGCAGCGCTGGGTCCAGGCGTCGTCGCCGGGGTTGGCCAGATACACCACGTAGTCGTTCGGGCCTTCCAGCGTGTCCAGCCAAGCGCTCAGCTGCCGGTAGCGTTCGGGGTCCTGCTTGCCGACAAAGGCGATGCCGGGTTCGCCCAGTTCGCGGTCCACCGTCGCCGGGTCCAGCAGCACCGTCTTGCCGCAGGCGGCCATGCCGTTGGCCAGCTCCACGCGAAAGCGGGTCAGGTCAATGTGCGGTGACAGCGGCAAAATCGTGATGTTGGTGACCTGGTCCACCCGCCGCCGCCGCACCTGGTTGATGCGGTTGCGGCGAATCACCAGCTTGGCGGTTTGCAGCAGCAGTTGCGGGTATTGCAGGAACCAGCGTTGCAGGCGGTCGGTGGGCATGCGCACCACCACGCTGTCGCGGGTGGCCATCACCGTTGCCCCGCGCACATCGTCCGAGAGCACGGCAATTTCGCCCACGGTTTCGCCGGGCTTGATGTCGCCCAGAATCTGGCGGACGCCGTCCGGTGCGGTGCGGATGGCGCGCAGGCGGCCGGAAATCAGGAAATAGGCGGCGTCGCCGGGGTCGCCCTGCGCAAACAGCGTGTCGCCGCCTTCGCACTCCACCCACTCGCTTTGCGCCAGGATTTCATCCAGCACGCTGTGCTCCAGCTTGCCGAAATACCCCAGCAGAATGCTCCGGAACAACAGCGTCTGCTGGCGGGTGGCTTGCGGTACGGGCGTGGCGGAGTGCATGGCGGGCGGGTCCGTTGGCCGGAGGCCCGTACTGCACCGGCGTCAGTATTGTTATAGGGAAAAGAGGGCCTTACTTCAGTCTAGTTGCTGGGCGGCGGGCTGCAACACCGGTGCAATTTCGGCCCACAGTGCGGCATAGGCCAGCCCGCCCTTGCTGCGCGGGGCGCTCACCACCACCGGTTGCTGATGCTCGCCCATCTTCTCAATGTCGGAGGCAAAGGGAATGGTGGTTTGCAGGAAGCGGTCGCTGCGCTGGCGCAGGGTGTCCATGGTGTGGTGGTGCAGGGATTTCTGCGCCTGCACCAGCGAAAAGAACGGCATCAACTTCTTCTTCGGGTAGTCGTGCTCCTCGAAAAAGTGATTGAGGTGGTCGAAGGTGCGTTCGGAGAGCGTGGTGGGAATCACCGGCGCCAGGATGTGGTCGGCGGCGGTGAAGATGCTTTCCGCCAGGTTGCCGAGGGTGGGCGGGCAGTCCAGGATCACCAGGTCATAGTCGTCCTTCAGCCCGGCCAGGATCATCGCCAGCCGTTGCTTGCGCTTGCCCAGGCTTTCCAGCAGCACGTCGAATTCGCGGAAGCCCAACGTGGCGGGAATCACGTCCAGCCGTTCATACTGCGAGTGCTTGATGTGTTCCAGCAGGTGTTCATAGGCCTTGAAGAAGCGTTCGCTCCAGTCCTTCTTGGCGGGCTTCACCTGATAATAGTAGGAAGCCGCCGCTTGCGGATCGAGGTCGATCAGCAAGGTCTTCAGCCCGGCATGGGCCGCCAGCCAGGCCACGTTCACGGCCGTCGCGGTCTTGCCGACGCCGCCCTTCATGCTGTAACACGCAAGCACCTTCATGCTTCACCCCCACGCTCTGTTTATGGTCTGGAAAAGGCAGGATTGGAATATATCGCGGCCCGGCGTGCAGCGACAATTTGATGAATTTTTAATGACGGCCGCGTTGACCGGAACTATCAATAAAAAGGAGTGGGGCGGCCGTCAAGGTCGTGGCACTATAGTCCAAATTGTGGTCGTGGTGTTTGCGGCCGAAAACCTACCTGCGTGGAGCTTTAATAATAATCATGAACGCCCCCCTTGCCGCCCCGATGACCGAAGCCGACCCCGTGCAGATGCGCGCGGTCTTTGACGCCCAGCTGGAAACCGCGCTGCGCTGGCGGCAGTCCACCGCTGCGCAGCGCATTGACCGCATCAAGCGCCTGCGTGAGGCTTTGCTGGCCAACCGCCAAGCTTTCTACGAAGCCTTTGCGCTGGATTACCGCAAGCCGGAAGCGGAAGTGGACGTCACCGAGCTGATGCCGGTGCTGGACGAAATGCGTCATGCCATTGGCCGGGTGAAGCGCTGGATGAAGCCGCACCGGGTGTGGCCTACCAGCCTGATGATCATGACCAAGGCCTGGGTGCAGTCCCAGCCGCGCGGGCGGGTGCTGATCATTGCGCCGTGGAACTATCCCCTCAACCTCTGCTTCGGGCCGCTGGTGTCGGCGCTGGCGGCGGGCAACACCGTCATCATCAAGCCCTCGGAAATGATGCCGTCGGTGTCGGCGGTGATGGCGCGCATCATCCGCGATATCTTCCCGGAAAACGAAGTAGCCTTGTTCGAAGGCAGCCTGCCCACCTCGCAGGCGCTGCTCGACCTTCCTTTCGACCATATCTTCTTCACCGGTTCGCCCCTGGTGGGCAAGGTGGTGATGACAGCGGCGGCCAAGCACCTGACCAGTGTCACGCTGGAACTGGGCGGCAAGTCCCCCACCATCGTCGACGCTTCCGCCAATCTGAAGACGGCCGCCGAGACCCTGATGTGGGGCAAGTTCCTCAACGGCGGCCAAACCTGCGTGGCCCCCGACTACATGTATGTCCATGCCTCGGTGAAGGATGCCTTTGTGGAAGAGTGCCGCACCATCCTGGCGGCGCGCTACGGGCAAACCCCGGCGGAGCAGAAGGGCAGCCCCGACCTGACGCGCATCGTCAATCCGCGCCATGCCGGGCGGGTGGCGTCGTTGCTGCAGGAGGCGGTGGACGGCGGCGCACGGGTGCTGACCGGCGGCGAGGTGGATGTGGACGATTGCTGGGTGTCGCCGACGCTGGTGGACCGCGTTCCGTCCGGCGCGCGCATCATGGAGGAGGAGATTTTCGGGCCGCTGCTGCCGCTGGTGGAATTCACCGATCTGGATCAGGTCATTGCCGACATCAACGCCCGGCCCAAGCCGCTGGCGCTGTATGTCTGGAGCCACACCCAGGCCAACATTGACCGCGTGCTTGAACGCACCAGTTCCGGCGGGGCCTGCGTCAACCATTGCCTGATGCAGTTCGTGCACGGCAACCTGCCCTTCGGCGGCGTCAACAACAGCGGCATCGGCCACGCCCACGGCCACTTCGGCTTCAAGGCCTTCTCGCATGAGCGGGCGGTGGTGCAGTCCTCGTTCATCATGCTGGTGCGGTTGTTCTTCTCGCCCTACAACGCCGGACGCATGAAGGTGATCAAGGCGTCGCTGGCGTCGTTGAAGCTGCCGATGCCGTAAACCCCGGCGCTTTGCGCCGCCCCCTTTCCAAGGGGGCTTCAAGTAACAGGAGAAAAGAGGGTCAGCGCGATGTGACCCCTTCATACAGCTTCACGGCCGTCAACCCGCCCGGCTTCGGGGTTGTAAGCGGCCGGGGGTAGGTCGAGAATCAAATTTTAGCCATATTTTGCAAGGGGCGCTATGAAAGCACTACGCAAGGGATACCGGGATACCCGCATTTTATGGCTGATGATGGCCTGTGCTTACCTCTTTCTGGCGGGTTGCGGCGGCGGCGGGGGAGGCGGCGACAGCGGCGGCGGGGGAGCTGTCGTTCCCACCGTCAGTAAATACACTTACTCCACCAAAGTGTACATCGTCGAAAAAGGCAGTAACAAGGTGAGGGTCATCAATGCCCCTTCGGATGAAGAGCTCGCCAAGATTCCCGTTGGCGCAGCCCCGGCGGCCATCGCGGTAGACAACAGCGTCAACAAGGCCTATGTGGCCAACGGCGGCGAGAAAACCATCTCCGTCATCGACACCATTACGCATAAAGTCGTGTCAACCCTCACCACGGCCGACAAGCCGGTTGACGTGGTCATGGACCCCGGCGCCCACCGCCTTTATGCCAGTCTGGCGAATAACGCGGTGCAAGTCTTCAACACGGACACCCAGGCCGCCGTAACCAGTGTTTCGGTCGATGCCGGCCCTTTGCGCATGGCGATCGACACAGCCGCGCAGCGCTTGTATGTGCTGGGTAACTTTAGCGTCAAGGTGATCAATACCAGCTCAAATACCGTTAGCGCCACGCTAAACAGCAGTGCGGCTGCCAATAACCCCTACAGCAGCCTGGGGCTGAACCCACGATTGAAGCGGCTCTATGTCATCAACCTGCTGAACGCCAATCTGGATATTTTTGATACCGGCAGCAACACCAAGATCAGCTCCGCCTTCGCGAGCATCTTTTTCCCCAGCGATATTTTCGTCAACCCCAATGATGACCGGGTGTACGTCAGCAGTTCCCGCGACACCCATGTCAGCGCCCTCGATGCCAACGGCACGGTTCTTACATATATCTTTGCCAGCAATGCCGAGCGCATCGTGGTCAACACCCTCAGCAACTATCTCTATGCTGTGGATAGCAGTAATAATGCGCTGAGAATCAACCGCCTGGACGGGCTGGTGCCGGATGCCTCCGGCACGGTTGCGACGACCACCGCCTACAGCAAAAACTACAGTTTGGCCACCACCCCCAGCGCCCTGGCCGTGGTCAAGCCAAGCCGTCCCGCCGTCACCAACATGCCCGCGCTGCCTGCGGCAGGCGGCTACGCTGACAGCTGGAAACTGCTCACGGCCAACTTCAACAGCGTGGCTTATGGCAACGGACTCTACGTTGCCGTGGGTGACCGGGGTGTCATTCAAACCTCGCCCGACGGCGCGGCCTGGACACAACGTGTTTCAGGTGTGGAAACCACCGGCGGCGAGTTCAATCTGAACCGGGTGATTTTTGCCGGTGGCCGTTTTGTCGCGGTGGGTGAGGGCGCCCGCATTCTCACCTCGACGAACGGCGTGGCCTGGACCACGGCGAGCGGTTCGGGCAGTGGCAACCTGTACGGCGTGGCCTGGAACGGAACGCAATACCTGGCCGTGGGCCCTGATAACGCGGTGTCCTCCCCCGATGGCGTGACCTGGACCCGGAGTCATGCCTTTGACATGACCCCCGGTGTTACGTATTTGCTGGACCCTGTGGGCTACCAGAACAAATTCGTGATCAGCGCCCAGAATATTTACAACTTCGTGAGCGATGGCAACGCTGTCTCGAAACTGATGACGGCCGGCGGCGAGTCGTTCATCACCAATCTGGGCGGTGGTCAAAACCTGATCAACAAGCCGGGCACCAGCACTTTTGTGTCGGTGGTCAGTGGCTCCATGCTGAAATCCAACTCCAGCCAGTACACCAATAACGGTCTGCCAAGCCCCACCCCCTTGAGCTCGGTGGTCACGATTTCTGAAGATGGCGGCATCACCAAATACGTTCCTCCCGAGATGGCGTTGACCGACGGCAATGAATGGAACATGGTGACCTACAACCCGGTGAAAAACCTCTATGTGGCCGTCGGTGGCGCCGGCGGCAGCCGCAGTGCGTACATCTATCAGGCCGACAAGCAGTACAAGATTCCGGCGGCCAACGGCATCATTGCCACCTCAAGCGACGGTAAAAACTGGACGCGCCGCACCAACCCGTTGCCGCAGGCGCTGTTCGGGGTGAACGTCAACACCTCCACGGGAGAGATGATTGCCGTGGGTGAAATGGGTGCCATCCTCACCTCGACCGATGGTGCGGCATGGACGGTGCGCGCAGGCAACTCCACCGCCTTGCCCGTCACCGCGAACGCGTTGACGGCCTTCACCGAGGTCATCTGGGGTGGTCCGGGCGCCGGCATGTTCGTCGCCATTGGCAATGCCGGCACGCTGTACACCTCGGTCAACGGCAGCAACTGGACAAAGGTGGCGGTGACGACGACCAACGATTTCACAGGCATTACCTGGGGCGGCTTGCCGGGGCAGCAAAAGTTTGTGGCGAGTTTGCGTGGTACGGCGTCAAGTGACTGGGCCTACACCAGCAGTGACGGCGTGACCTGGACTCCCGTAGCCCGCCCGGCGGCGGCTTCCGGCGGTTCGGATGGTTTGGGGATGTTTGGCGTGGTGTGGAACGGCAGCAAATTTGTCGGAGCGGATCTGTACGACCTGTACGACTCTGTCGATGGGGTGAACTGGCGTTTCATGGCACAGAGCATTACGTTCATTCCCGGCGGAACACAACATGCGGGGGTGCGGCTGCGCTACGATGCCCAAGCCAGGAAATTCATATTCCTGCGGTATTCGACACACTGTGCAACGATGGGACAATGCGACCGTTACACCGATATTTTGACCTCCGGGGACGCGGTGTCCTGGTCGGAGTTCGGGACTGGCCAAGTCGGGACAGATTTCAGAAATGATGCCTTGTTCGACTTCTCGGGTGAACCCTTGCTCACGTCCGGCATGGTGGTTTACGGTCTGACGGCCTGGGTGCCCTATGAAGGCGAGATGGTGCTGCCGGAGGCCGGACCTGCGGCCATGCCGGTCAAAACGGCCATGCGCACCGGGGCAAACCATTGCGTGTACTACAAGCTGGACCCCGACTCCCGGCATGACTGCCCCTACTACAAGGGGGTTTATACCAACCGCATGATCAACACCGGCTCGCTGATGGTGGGCGTCGGCCCCGGCGGCATCTACACCAAGTCGAAAATCGGGATTAACTGGAACAGGATGCCGTCGCCGGGCGCCACCTTTACCAGTGTGGCCTGGAACGGCAGCGTATTTGTCGCCGTTGGCAGTCATAACATCGCGGTATCGCGCTAGGCTGAAGTTGCCGATGCCGTAGCCAGGGGAGCGGATTGGCCTGCCGCAAGGCCTCCGGGGTGACGGCTTGCACCGGATACGATTAAGGGGTACAACCCGGGCTTTACTTTTTCAGCCGGGTTAATGCGCATGAAGTGGCTTTACAGGATCGGCTTTCTGCTGATTATGGTGGGTATAGGCCGGGAAGGGTATCTGATGTGGCAGGCGCATCGGGATGCGGCATTGCTCCAGCAATATCTGCCCAGGCTGGAGCAGGAACTCATTCGCGGGTACGCCGCCGATTATGGCAACCTGTTCTGTGTAACGGCGCCGCATTTCCCGGTGGGCGACGGCTTGCCGAAAACAGAGTGGGTGCGTTCGCCCAACGGGCTGTCGGAATGCAGGGTGACCGGGGAACATCGCTTGCCCGGCGGATTGAAGACCGGCTGCGCTGTGTGCCCGATATT
The DNA here is from genome assembly GCF_030646115.1 of Fluviicoccus sp. GTDB lineage: Bacteria > Pseudomonadota > Gammaproteobacteria > Pseudomonadales > Moraxellaceae > Fluviicoccus. Next base: position 210,605 of record NZ_JAUSMX010000015.1, on the reverse strand, counting down.
ATTGAAGATGGGCTTGATTGAGCAGGCGGAACTGACCTTCAGGGATGCTGAGGGTCAGGCCGTGACCCGCCCGGTCTACCGGCTGACGGAGGCAGGGCGCCCGCTGTATTTTTCCGAAATGACGACTCGCCGTCCCCCGGTTGCCAGGGGCTGTGAGCCCGGGGAGAAGCGGTATATTCCCGAAGATGAAGCAAAGGCTCCGGTTCCCAAGGAGGGGGAAACCGGGGTCGGTTTCTGCTTTGCCGAGGGACTCCGGCTCCATGCTATACGCAAGTACCAGACCCCCGTTCGTTCCGGTAACGAAATCCTGATGGGGGTTGAATATGATGTCGAGGTGATTAATCCGGCCCCCTCGCTGTTTGATCCCGAGATGAGCAACCTGCTGCACGACATACCGGCCAGAGGTAACCCGGCGCTCCTGCCGCCGGTGATCGGGACCGCCACTTTCAAGGCCGACTCTGATGAGCGGACAGTTTTTCATAATGAAGTGTCGATTGATGGCCCGTGGATCAGCAAGTAATCCTGTCCGCCGGTTGTGTGAGGCAGGCGACAGGAGTCAACGCCGAAGCTGTGCATCGGGGAGCCCGTACATCATGCGCACATACAGGCCGGCTTCATCCACGGGTCTCTCCAGCAGGAGGCGTGTTGCGCGCACGGTGGCAAGGCACTGTTCCGGCCTTGAGGCCGATGTGGCAGTCATGGCGGACCGGTCTTCCGTTCGAGGGTATGCCTTAGACCATTTTTCCAGCAGTGCGGCCAGTTCTTCCTCGTTCGGCACGGGTTGGGGGGTGAGGGCCGCCTCGCGGATCAGTCGGAACATTGCTAAGTCCAGTTGCTGAAGCAGTGCGGCCGGAGGTTTTCCTGCCTTTCGGAAAACCAGACCGGGTGGCGGCTCCATCAGCATGTAGCAGAGTTCCTCCCCTTGGCTGGCATAATGCTCCAGTTCATCCATCCGGGCGGATATGAACTGGATGGCCGTCTCATTGCTGCTTTCCGGTATTTTTCGGCGCATGACGTAGTACAGGCCGGACTTGATGATGGAGGCCGCATCTTCACGGGTCTGGCCGTGATGGGCATGCGCGGTTATTTGCGCAATCGTTTTCTCCCAAAGTTCGGCGTCATGTTGCCTTAGCTCCGCAAACGGTTGGCTGGCCGCCAGTTCCGTGGCCATGCTGCCGATACCCAGGGAGGGAAAGCTCGGCTTCAGCCATCGGGCCGTGCCGGATACGGTCACGATCAATGTCAGCAGAAAGACAGCGGCAACCTGTCCCCGTTGCATCCGTCGGAGACGTGCGGCCAGCAAGCCGGATGCGGCCGCCACGCCGATGCAGCCCAAGAGGGCCAGACCGATTATTTCCATGTGGATTTCCTGTTGGCTATATCCGTTGTCAAAGCAAAAGCATCATGGCAGAGCCACTACACCCGCTCCCACACCGTCACTTCCGCCACCGAGTGCTGGAATTTCCGCTTCGTCTCACGAATCACGAACGGCACGTCCACCGGCTCTCCCACCAGCCGGAAGTGCCCGCCCAGCATCACCTTCAAACCGTCCAGCGTCGTCACCGTTTCGCCATCGCGCTTGAAGCCGCCAATCCAGGCCTCGCGTGGGGTGTGTTCCGGCAGCCAGGTGTAGGGCGAGGTCAGCACCAGCAGGCCGCCGGGGTTGATGCGTTCGTGAATATGGTTCAGGAACAACGCCGGGTTATACAGCCGGTCAATCAGGTTCGCGGCCAGCACCAGATCATAGCTGCTGAACGGCGTCTTCAGGTTGCAGGCGTCGCCCTGGAAGAATTCCACTTTCTGCTGTATGCCTTCCAGCCCAAGTTCCGCCAGCGTGCGGGTGCAGTAGCTCACCAGTTCGCCTTCGTCAGTGCGGGTATAGCGCAGCTTGCCCTGTTCGGCCATTTGCACGCCCAAGCCAATGAAGCGCGCCGAGAAGTCAATGCCGGTCACCCGGTCGAAGCGTTGCGCCAGCTCGAAGGTGGCGCGTCCGGCGGCGCAGCCCAGATCCAGCGCGTTGCGTGCCGGACGGTCGCCCAGCGCCGCAATGCACAGTTTCGCCAGGCTTTCCGAGAAGTTGGCGACGCCGTAATGCAGGTCGCCGTAATGGAATTCGGCATACTCCGACAGCAGGCGGTCGGTTTCGTACAGCGACCCCGGCACCTGCGCTGGCGCGGCCGAGACGATATAGCGGAAGCCCGCGTGCTGGAAGAAATGGCGGCGGAAGGCATAGCGGGAGTCTGCGCGCGCCTCGTTGCCGCAGGCAATCCATGAGCCGCCCTTGATCAGGTTGTGGCGGTCATCGAAGGTGGGGGTGGAGAAATCGTCGTACCACGGATGCACGGTGAAACCGTCGAAGGGGTAAATGGGTGTCTCCGTCCATTGCCAGACATTGCCGGTGACATCAAAGAAGTCGCCATGGGCAAAACGGTTTACCGGACACGACGACGCGCCATGATCCAGATGCAGGTTGGCCGCCGCCGACCGGTCAGCCGGGACATCGGCCAGGCCGCAGACATCGTACAACCGCCGCCATTCATCCTCGGTGGGCAGCCGCACCGGCCGGCCGGTTTTCGCCGCCTTCCAGCGGCAGAAGGCGCGTGCTTCCAGACAGTTCACTTCCACCGGCCAGTCCCAGGGCATCGGCACTTCTTCGGTCATCAGCCGCAATTGCCAGTCGCCGTCGCGCCACAGCCAGAAGGTGGGGTGTGTGGCGGCGGTGAAACCCAGCCAGCCTCGGCCTTCCTCATCCCAGAATTCCGGGCGGCTGTAGCCGTGGTCCTCGACAAATTCGCGGAATTCACCGTTGCTGGTCAGGTAGCGGGCCGCCTCGAAGGCGGGGATATCGGCGTGATGCATGCCGTATTCGTTGTCCCAGCCATAAAACGGGTCGCTGAATTCCCGCCCCAGCCGCACTGACCCGGCGGCAACCGGCAGCAGGCGGTTTTCCGGCGCGGGGCCGCTGTCGCGGGAGGGCTGCCAGTCCGCATGCGGTTTCACAAAGGACAAGGCCTGCTGGCGGATCAGCACCGACGAGGTTTCCAGGTGGATGCGCTCATGTTCAATGCCCATGACAATGGCCCACCAAGGATGATCCCAGCCAATGGGCAAGGTCAGCGGGGTGTGGTCGATGACGGCTGTGACCAGCTCCCGCACCTGGCGGCGGTAGTCCCGGACTTCGGCAACCGTCGGCCAGTCATAGTGGGCCTCGTTGAGGTCGTCCCAGCTCATCTCATCCACGCCAACCGCAAACATCGACTCTAAGCGCGGGTTCAGCCGTTCCTGCACCAGCCGCGCCAGCAGCAATTTGTTGATGAAGAAGGTCGCGGTATGGCCGAAATAGAAAATCAGCGGATGCCGCAGCGCAATCGGCTTGCGGGTCCAGGCTTCGTCATCGGCCAGCGTCTCGAACAGGCTTTCATAGCGGTCGAAGGTGTCAAGGAAATAGTCCCGCAGCGAACGACGGACGGTTTCCGCATCAGGTCCGTTCAGCAACGGGGTGCGGGGAAAAAGGCGTGGCGGCATCGGGGGCTCTCCGGAATATACCTGAACTTAACACGCAGGGCGGCCGGAGGAAATATGACGAAAAATCGCGGAGGCGATATGTGACAAAAGAGATTAAACGGGGGATGATGCAGGGTAGGAACAGGAGGTAGAGAGAGGGGGCATAGACAGTAACAACTCCCGAAATGGGGAAGAGAACCAGACAGCCGCAAAACCATCTTTATCCCGGGAACTGTTACTGCCAACCCCCTGAACCTCGCCGCACGGTTATAATAAGTTGACCAAGCTTTCACCAACCTTACAAAAAGCCGCCTTATGCGAATTCTTCTTGTGGAAGACGACCGGCCCATTGCCGAGGGCCTGCGCCACGCCCTGCATCGTGAAGGGTATCACGTGGATGTTGCCATTGACGGTTTGCTGGCGCGTGAGGCCCTGCGCCATGAAGTGGTCTACGAAGTCATCATCCTGGATCTGGGACTGCCGCGACTGGACGGGCTGAGCCTGTTGCGGGAGTGGCGCAACCGCCAGATCGCAACGCCAGTCATCATTCTCACGGCGCGTGACGAGGCGGCTGACCGCATCCAGGGTCTGGACAGCGGCGCTGATGACTATGTGACCAAACCCTTTGATGTCAATGAACTGCTGGCGCGTATCCGGGCGGTGGCCCGTCGCGCGCTGGGTGGCGCGGTCAACGAGCTGGTGCTGGGCGACTTGCGCATGGATCGCACAGCGCGGCGCGTCTTCGCCGGGGGGGAGGAAATGGGTCTTTCTCCCCGCGAGTACAACCTGCTGGAGTTGCTGCTGACCCGCGCCGGCAAGGTGGTGAGCAAGCCGCAAATCCAGGAGCACCTCAGCGATTGGGACAGCGACCTCAGCGACTCCGCCATTGACCTCTACATGCACCGCTTGCGCAAGCGACTGGAAGGCAGTGGGGTGCAATTGCGCACCATTCGCGGTTTCGGCGTCATGTTGCAGGTTGCGGCGACCGATGGCTGAGCCTGGCGGGTTCCGCCGCTGGCGGCAAAGCATGCCCACGTTTGCGGCCTGGTGGCGTCGCCGCAAGCTGCGCCGACTCTACAGCCTGCGCGGCCGCCTGTTGTTGTGGATGCTGTTGCCGTTGCTGCTGGTGTTGAGCTGCTCCGGCGTCATTGCCTATTATCAGGCGGTTTATTATGCCTACAGCGAATACGATCAGACGCTGTATGACCATGTGCATTCGCTGTCGCAACTGGTGGAGAAACACGGCAAGCGCGTGTCCCTGAACATGCCGCGCCAAGCCAAGCGCATGTTCCTGTGGGACGATTTTGACACCACGTATTACCAGATTTCCACCGCCAACCGGGTGGTCGCCGGGGAAAAAAAATTTCCTATGCCTCACGGCCGCATTCTCAAATATTACGACACTCTCATTTTTGATGGGGAGTTCAAGGGGACGCCGGTGCGGGTGGCCATTCTGGTGGCCGACCATCCCGAACTGGGGCAGGCGGTCCAGGTCAAAGTCGCGCAGACGCAGCACCGCCGCGAAAAACTGACCCGCAAAATCCTGCTGAGCGTACTGGCGCCGCAGCTGGCCTTGATCGTGATTGTCATTCTGGTGGTCAGCCTGGGGGTCAACCGCAGCCTGCGGCCGCTGTCTGCCATGAGCCGGGCGCTGGACGCCCAGAACCACCAGCGCATTGCCCCGATTCCCGGGACAGGGGTTCCCCGGGAAGTACTGCCGCTGGTGCGCGCCATCAATGACCTCCTGACCAGGCTGGATGAGGCGCTGGCCTCACAACGCAAATTCGTGGCCAACGCCGCCCATCAGTTGCGTACGCCGCTCACAGCCATCAGGCTTAATCTGGATCGCTTGCTGACCTCGGCGCCTGGCCGGGAACATCAGGAAGCTGAGGCGCATCTACGGGCTTCGGTGGAGCGGACTATCCGCCTTTCCCGCCAGTTGCTGATGCTGGCGCGCGCCGAGCCGGAAGGATTGCGGCAGACACCGCTGGCGTTGCTGGACCTGGTGGATCTGGCGCGTGAAGAAGGCATGGAGTGGGTACCGCCCGCGCTGGCGATGGGCGTAGAGTTGAGTCTGGAGGCCCCCGATCAGCCGGTGTGGATCCAGGCGCACGCCACCTTGCTGCGCGAGGCGCTGAGCAACCTGATTGATAATGCCCTCAAGTACGGCTCACGGCCGGGGCGGGTCGTGATTGGCGTCAGCGCCGTGCCGACGCCAGGGTTGTGGGTGCAGGATGACGGCCCTGGTATTGATCCGGCAGTAGGTGACAAGGTCTTCGAACGTTTTTTCCGCAACGATGAAGGCGGTGACGGTGCCGGGCTGGGGCTGGCCATTGTCAAGGAAATCGCCGTGCTGCATGCCGCCCGCATTGAGTTGGGGCAGGGTCTGGAAGGGCGCGGCCTGCGCGTCAGCCTGAGTTTCCCGCTACCGGAAGAGCGTATTGTTCCGGCCGCGCATCATGACCGTCCTTAACGGCATTTCTTCAGTGCGTCGTTGACTTTCTCCCGTTGTTGCGCAATTTCATCATCGTTTTTGTAAATGCGTTCGCCTTTGGAGTCCACGGTGTAATAGCGGCCGCCTTGGGCGAATTGACGCTGCTGATCCTTGAGGCGGGCGCAATCCATCTGCCGTTTCTGTCGCTCGCCACTGGCTTTTTTGTCCTTCTCTGCCTTGGCGGCCCGTTCTTCATCCATCACCTTCAGCAGCTTTTTCTGCCGCTCCAGCGGGGACTCTGTCGCTGTAGCAGCGGGAGCGGCGGCAGGCGCATCGGAGGTCGGGGCGGTGCGGATGTTGACGGTGTTGCTCTTCTGGTTGGCGGGAGGCTGGTCGGTGAAGTGCACCTTGCCGTCGGCATCTTTCCATTGGTAGATTTCGGCGACGGCGGGAGCGGCCGGCAGCAGCATGGCGAGTAGAAGAGGCGTGAAGCGGAGCATGAGTCCCCCTTGCCGGGCAGGCAATGTCGTTAACCAAGGCTAAAGTACAGCCAATAAAAAACGGAGGCCGAAGCCTCCGTTTCATTGTAGCTGACTGTACCGGAATCGGTTAGTCGTTGTAGGCGCGCTCACCGTGCGAGGTGACATCCAGACCGATACGCTCGTTCTCTTCGTCAACCCGCATGCCGATGGTCATGTCGACCAGCTTGTAGGCGATGAAGGAAACCACACCCGACCAGACAATCGTCGTTACCACACCGATGGCCTGAATCTTGACTTGACCGAAGATGTCGTAGCCAGGAGCCACACCGTTGGCGACGTAGTCCCAGACACCGGTGCCGCCCAGCGAAGGTGCCGCGAACACACCGGTCAGCAGGGCGCCGAGGATACCGCCGATACCGTGGACGCCGAACACATCCAGCGCATCGTCAGCACCCATGACCTTCTTCAGGCCATGCACGCCCCACAGGCAGATGATACCGGCCAGCAGGCCGATGGCCAGCGCGCCGCTCACACCCACAAAACCGCAGGCGGGGGTGATGGCGACCAGACCGGCCACCGCACCGGACGCGCCGCCCAGCATGGAGGGCTTGCCCTTGAAGATCCACTCGGCGAACGACCAGGCTACAGCGGCGGCGGCAGTTGCGACCCAGGTGTTGATGAAGGCCAGGCCGGCAATGCCGTTGGCTTCCAGCGCCGAACCGGCGTTGAAACCGAACCAGCCGAACCACAGCAGCGAGGCGCCGATCATGGTCATGACCATGTTGTGCGGCAGCATCGCTTCCTTGCCGTAACCGATACGCTTGCCAACCACATAGGCACCCACCAGCGCAGCGACAGCGGCGTTAATGTGCACCACGGTGCCGCCGGCAAAGTCGAGCGCACCCTTCTGGAACAGCCAGCCGGCCGTTGCAGTGGCAGCGGTAGCGGCATCGGCGTCGGTGTAGGCGTCAGGACCGGCCCAGTACCAGACCATGTGCGCCATGGGCAGGTAAGAGAAGGTGAACCAGATGACGGTGAAGGCCAGCACACCGGCGAACTTGGCGCGTTCGGCGAAGGAACCGACGATCAGGCCGCAGGTAATGGCGGCAAAGGCACCTTGGAAGACGATGTAGATCATTTCGTGGATCGGCGTCGCCTTGTTCCAGGTCGCGGCAAGCGAATCAGCCGTCACTCCGCTCAGGAACACCTTCGACAGAGAGCCGAAGAAGGCATTGCCCTCGGTGAAGGCGACGCTGTAACCGTAGACCATCCACAGCACGGTAATCAGCGAGAACACGGTGAAGACCTGCATCAGCACCGACAGCATGTTCTTCTTGCGCACCAGACCGCCGTAGAACAGGGCGAGGCCGGGAATGGACATCAGGATGACGAAAGCGGAACTCATCATCAGGAAGCCGTCATCCGCCTTGTTGGCGGTCGGGGCGGGAGCAGCGGCAGCTTCAGCCGGAGCGGCTTCGGCGGCAGCCGGGGCGGGGGCAGCGGTTTCAGGGGCCGGTGCGGCTTCAGCCGTGACGGCGACGGTTGCCGGGGCGGGCGCGGCGGCCTCCTCGGCATAGAGCGGAGCGGCGCCAAACAAGGCTGTGCTCAAACTCAGGGCAATAAGCATCTTTTTCACGGTGGTTCTCCACGTGATTGCCAGAAAGGACGAAAGGATTGGGTGGGTTATCAGACCGCGTCGACGCCGGTTTCCCCGGTGCGGATGCGGATCACCTGTTCCAGACTGCTGACGAAGATTTTGCCGTCACCGATCTTGCCGGTGTTGGCGGCCTTGGTAATGGCTTCAATCACCTGGTCCAGCAAATCGGTGCCAATGGCGACTTCAATCTTGACCTTGGGCAGGAAGTCCACCACGTACTCTGCACCGCGGTACAGTTCGGTGTGGCCTTTCTGGCGTCCGAAACCTTTCACTTCGGTGACGGTGATTCCCTGTACGCCGATATCGGAGAGGGCCTCACGGACATCATCCAGCTTGAACGGTTTGATGATGGCGGTAACCAGTTTCATCGTTGTTGCTCCTGAGAAAGGAGCCGCCGCCCGAAAGGGGAAGGGCGGCGGCCCAAAGCGGTTAGAAGCCCTTGGAGAGCGTCACCACGAAACGGCCTTCGCACAGGCCGCCGCCGCAATCGGCTTCGTCAATGTCGGAGCCGATGTAGGCTCCTTCCACACCCACGCCGCCCACGGTTTTGGACACGGCCAGTTTGTAGTCCATATAGGCGTCCTCCTTGTTGGTGGCAGCCAGCGCAAGCGCTTGGGTCATCATGGCTGCACTGTCAAATTTGTTCATGCCCAAGCTGCCACTGACGCCGAATCCGGCAACTTCCGTGCCATAGCTGGCAAAAAGATACATGAATGCATCTGACTCATTGAAGTAATCAGGGCTGTAATTGAAGCCAACCTTTGCTCCACTCATGCTGGCTGAGGCATAGATCTCGTTGTAATCAGCCTCCAGTACCTTGCCGCCGACAACAGTAGAGTTGTTGGTGGTGCTGAGGCCGGGGTAGTTATAACGCATGACGCCGACATCGTAGGCGACTTCACCGGCCTTGCCGCCGTAGCCCAGCAGTGTGTCCAGCTCCAGTCCCGAAGACTGACCGGGCCCAGCAGAGAAAGCAGTGATGCTGGAACCCCACATCGAGTAGTAGAAGCCACTGCTGTGGGTAAAAGTCATGGCGCCTTGCACCGCTGCACCATTGGAGGTTTGCGACACGCCACGGAACAGGTAGTCGGAGGTGAAAGCGGCGCTGCCGGTCACGGTGACAGGGGCGTCAGCCGCAAACGCGGTAGCGGACATCATGACGGAAGCAGCGAGAACAGCCTTGGCCAGATTTGCGAGTTTCATATCTAAAGACTCCTAACACAGCGTTGTAAACAGACTTGGAAAAGTCTAAAAAGTGGTTTGCCTGTTATGCTTTGCAGAAGCCGTGCCAACAACGCTAAATTCCTTGTGACAAAGGGTTTACAGACGGACACAAACTGAAATACTTCCGGAGCGCACCACCGGAAGCTTCTTTTCAGGGGTTGTTTTGTGCGAAATTGGTGCGCAATTAAGCGGGTTTCCTTTTATTGGTGCATTTTTCGGGCGGAGAGCAGCATGGCAATCGACAATTTGGTGCAAGCAGTGCGCGAGCAGGTGGAAGCGCGCTTTTATCAGGCAGGGCAAGGCGGCGCCTGGCAGGAGCTGGACCGCAATCTGCAAGCGGTGCTGTCGGAGGTTTTTGCCAAGCTGGACCTGGTGACGCGGGAAGAATTCGACCGGCAAAGCGTGTTGCTGAGTGAGGCACGGGTGAAGTTACAGTCCCTGGAGTCGCAATTGCGGGACTTGGAGGCTCGCGCAAAACCGGTATAATCCGCCGCTGTTTCGCCCGGCTGCCGGGCGAACCCGTCGTTTTCACATGGAAAGTGTCTTATGTCCCTCGCTCTCGTGCGCACGCGCGCCGCCATTGGTTTGTCCGCACCCCTCATAACGGTTGAAGTCCACCAGAGCAACGGCCTGCCCGCGCTGATCATCGTCGGCCTGCCGGAAGCCGCCGTACGCGAAAGCAAGGACCGGGTGCGCTCGGCCCTGCAGAACGCCGGTTTTGAATTCCCCCAGCGCCGCCTTACCATCAACCTGGCCCCCGCCGATTTGCCGAAAGAGGGCGGGCGTTATGACTTGCCGATTGCGCTGGGCATCCTCGCCGCCAGCGGCCAGATACCCGTGGAAACCCTGGAAGACCGGGAGTTTGTGGGCGAGCTGGCGCTGACCGGGGAGTTGCGGGCGGTGCCGGGGGTGCTGTCGGCCAGCCTGGCGGCCGGGCGTGACAACCGCGCCCTGTTTGTGCCCCTGGAGAATGCCGGTGAAGCGGCGCGGCCGCCGCAGTCTCGGGTGTTCGGGGCGGCGGACCTGGGGTCGCTGTGTGCGCATCTGCAGGGCGACCGCATGTTGCCGCGCGCGCTGGCTTCTCTGCCGCTGCATGTCCGCAAGCTGCCCGACCTGGAGGACGTGAAGGGCCAGCACCGGGCGCGGCGGGCGCTGGAGATCGCTGCCGCCGGAGGCCATTCGCTGCTGATGATGGGGCCGCCGGGCACCGGCAAGACCCTGCTGGCATCGCGCCTGCCCGGTATCCTGCCCGAGCTGGACGAAGCCGCCAGCCTGGAGGTGGCGACCATTCATTCGGTGGCCGGTCAGCCGGATCATCCGCTGGGCACGCCGCCCTTTCGCGCGCCGCACCATACGGCTTCAGCCGCCGCCTTGGTCGGTGGCGGCTCCAATCCGCGTCCCGGCGAAATCACGCTGGCGCATCAGGGCGTACTGTTTCTGGACGAACTGCCGGAGTTCGACCGCAAAGTGCTGGAAGTGCTGCGCGAACCGCTGGAGTCCGGGCATGTGGTGATTTCCCGCGCCGCCCGCCAGACGACCTTCCCCGCCGGATTCCAGCTGATAGCGGCCATGAATCCTTGTCCCTGCGGATATCTGGGTGACGGCAGCCCGCGTTGCCGCTGCTCACCGGAGCAGGTGCAGCGTTATCGGGGAAAGTTATCCGGGCCGTTGCTGGATCGCATTGATTTGCATATTGAAGTCCCGGCATTGCCGGCTTCGGCCCTGCGGGAGGCCAAACCGGGCGAGGCGTCTGCGGTGGTGCGGGAGCGGGTGCTGCAGGCGCGCGCCCGGCAACAGGCGCGGCAAGGCGCCACTAACCGGACGCTGAGCCCGGCGGAGCTGAATTGCCATTGTGTGATGGGTGAGAAGGAGGCGCGTCTGCTGGAGCAGGCGATGCAGCGTTTACGGTTGTCGGCGCGCGCCTATCACCGCGTGTTGCGGGTGGCGCGCACCATTGCCGATCTGGCGGGTTCCGAGTCCTTGCAGACGGCGCACCTAACCGAAGCCATCACCTTCCGCCTGCTGGACCGGCAATAGTCCCTGTAGGTCGGGCTTCAGCCCGACACCCCGTTCCCGTTAACTGATCGTCAGCGCCGTCGAGTCCTTGTTGACGGTTACCGTCTTCACCAGCGTCACCACTTCTTCGACGCTGGGGGCCGTGGCGCTGCCGGCCGCCTTTTTCAAAGGCATGGTGTGGTGGAACTTGGCCTCTACTTTGGCGCTTGTCACTTTTACGGTTGCAAAGCCTTGGGTTCCGGTCTGGACTTGCTTGATCCAGGGGTTTTGTTTCGCCGGCGGCGTCACGGTGCCGGTGTAGGGGTTGATGTCAGTGGCAGGCAAGCCCATTTTTGCCCGCAGGCCGTTGATCATGGCCAGCAGCGTGTTGCCCATATCGCCCGCCAGGGTTTCATTGAGGGTATTGACCGGGGTATGTCCGTCGGCTGATTCGCTTTCCAGATACTTGTCGAAAGCCAGACGGTTGATGTCGGTTTTCTGCTTGGCGGTCAGTTTTTCAAAGGCAATCTGCCCCGCCGGCGTGCCGACATCAATGGAGCCGGTGGGCAACAGGGTGGTGATCTGCTTCACTACCTCAGTGCGCACGGCCTGATAAGTCAGCATGTTCACGGAGCTGTACACCAGGGGTCGCAGCGCCCGGAACGGGTTGGCGCTGGTTTCCAGCGTATTGATATAGCCCAGCGGGTCGGTCTTGCGGGCGGTCTTGACGGCATTAACCTCCTCCTCAAAGCTGCCCACCACCCCGGCCAGATAGCTCCAGAAGCTGGAGGAGCTGATGCCCGCTGTGACCAAGTCCACCAGAGCGGCGTCACCGGGCGTGTACGCGCCATAGCTGGCGGGCACTTCCCCGGCATAGAAGGCATGGATGTCGCCGGTGAGCGCCACCACGTTCTTGATGCCGCTCTGCTTCAGGAAGCCGGTGAGGTTAGAGCGTTCGGCGGCGTAACCGTCCCACTGGTCGGCGTTGATCAGGTAGGTGTTGAGCATGGCCTTCAGCGTCGGGTTACCGGCGGCGGCCAGGGCATCAGCCTGGTCGACAATGGTGGTCAAGGCATTCAGGTTCAGCGCCATGCGCAGCAGCGAGACTTCGTTGCCCCAGAACTTCCAGGTGGAGGTGCTGCCGGCCATCTTGCCTTTCCACCAGTCGCGCTGGGTTTTACCCATGATCGAGACTAGCGTCAGGCCGATGTCGTTGAAGGCAGCGGCTTCGTCGGCGGTCAGGGTCGAGCCGGTGGGGTCGGCGCCCAGCTTGACGAGAATGCCCTGCAGGAAATCGGCAGTCTGTTGATCGCCGGCACCTGCCGCCATTTGCGCGGCCTGACCGACAGCGGCCTGCATCTTGCCGCCCTGCAACTGCAGGAAAGTTGGTTCCGGTACGAAATAGCGGGCGCCGATGCTGCCCAACTGATCTGCGACACCGGGTGTGGCAGGGTTGTCCACCGCTTCCGGAATCACATGGTCGGCGCGGTACAGGCGTTCATCCGTCATCACGAAATGCGCCAGTTTCCCGAATTTGAGGTCGCGGTAAATCTTCACGGTGGCAAAATTGCCGGCGACCGACTCATCCAGATCCGGAATGTCGGCGGGCATGAACTCAAACCAGGCGCGGTTGGCGGCGCGGCGGCGTTCGGTCTGGCGGGTGTCCGCTCCGGCGGCGGAGGGTGCTCCCAGTTGTTCGTTGGACACCGGCAGGACGCCGTTGACCAGCATCACCGAACCATTGCCGTAAGTTTCATTGTTCTGCCAGCAGTCATCAGAAAATTCATGGTCATCCCAGATGGCGATGATGGCGCAGCGGGCATGCAGTTCCTGCAAACGCAGGTCGGTGCGGTATTTCTTGTAGAGGTAGCGGTAATCTTCCAGCGTCGTCGCCACGCGGGCGGTGGTGCTGCCGGGCTTGAGGGTGTTGCTGGGGATCATCAGCTTGTCGTGTGCGCTTTCAACGCCTTCTGCCTGATAACTGTCCCCGGCGGCTTCGTAGATGTAGTCGCCCAGATGCACCAGGAAGTCGAGATCCTGCTTGGCCAGCGCGCTCATGCCCGCCCAGTGGTTGACGCTCCAGTCCTGACACGAGACAAAGGAAAAATTCAGTTCTGCGACATCGGCACCTTCGGCCGGGGCGGTCTTGAAGCGGCCGATGCGGCTGATGCCGGTGCCTGCCTTGAAGCGGTAGTAATACGTGGTTAAGGGGTTGAGGCCGGTCAGCTTGTGGCGAATGGAGTTGTCATTGACGGCCTTGGCGGACAGGTTGGTGACAGAGGTGTTGGCGGCGGCGAAGGCGGTGCTGCCGGAAACTTCCAGCGTCACGGCGATATCCGCACCGGCATTGACCTGGGTGACATCATCGGCGGCGGCGAGCAGTGCACGAGTCCAGAGAATGATGGAGTCGGGCTTGGGGTCGGCGGAAACCACCCCTTGCGGGAATTTGTGACTGCCGGTGGTGCCGGGGCGGCTGAGCGGGTCACCGGTCAGGGCGGGTTCAGCATTGTCATTGTCGCCAATACAGCCGGTCAGGCCGAAAACGGCCACCGAGCTGGTCAGGAAGCCCATATTCTTCAGTAAGTCACGACGATTCATGAGAGTCATTCTCCGGATTGTTTTTAGTGATTCTTGTTATAGGCCGGGTGTATGACACCCGTAATCTAGCCTAGCGCATTTTTTGGCAGTCGCTGCATTTTTTTCCGTTGGCCTTGCGTAGCTCTCCCGTTCCGCCGCAATTGAACTAGGCTTTCAGGATACCGAGGTTTTTCGGGGTGTGCAGGTGCAAGAATGACCACAGAGCTGGCGCTGTTTCCATTGAATCAGGTGCTGTTTCCCGGCGGCGGTGTGCCGTTGCGGGTGTTTGAATTGCGCTACCGCCGTTTGCTGGATGAATGCGGGCGGACACAGCCGTTCGGACTGGTGCGGATTCGCTATGGGCAAGAGGTGGGGGATGCGGCTTTCCCCTACGATATCGGTTGCGCCGCTTATGTCGTGCAGAGGGTGGCGCTGGCAGACGGCAGTCTGGCGATAGAGGCGGTGGGCGACCGGCGCTTCCGCATCCTGTCGTTGCGGGTGGAGGCGGACGGCCTGACACGGGCGGCGGTGGAATGGCTGCCGCCGGATCCGTGGGTGGCCATCCCAGCGCACCTGAAAGCGGTGGCGGACTCCTTCAGCGAGTGCGGCGATCGCCTGGAGGATGCCGGGTCGCTGGCGTGGCGGCTGGCAGAGGCGCTGCCGATGTCGCTGGACGAGCAGCAACGCTTGCTGGAGGAGTGCAATCCGGACTTGCGCCTGCATCGGGTCAAGGACTGGCTGATGCGGCATCCGGATGATTTTGCGGGCTGAAGCGCGTTAGTCGTTGCGGTTTTTCCGGTTGGCCAGCCAGCGCCAGATCAGGCCGTCCGGGCGATTGATGTCATCCAGGACATAGGCCAGCACCTGGGCGTCACGCAGGGTCAGTTCCAGCCGGTATTGTGTGCCGGGGGCGCCGGCCATCAGCAGCGTGTCATTCGGCAGCAGGATCAGGGATTCCTCATCGGGTCCCGCCATGAACTCCGCGCCGCGCTTCAGCGCCACCACATGCAGACCCAGTCGCTCGTCGCGGTCACGGTTGTCGCGCAGCAACTCCCCCAGCCGGATTTCCCTGTGGCTGCCAAACCAGGCAAAGACAGCCGGAGCCTCGTCATGATTCAGGCGGACTTCCCAGACGCGGGTGTCTTCGTCCGGCAGGTATTCCAGTAACCGGCGCACCGTGGCGGAAGGCATCTGCCGCAGATGTTCCTGCAAGGGGGTCAGCATGGCCGAGGTCATGGCGGCCAGGCATTGGCGGGCCACCATCACGCTGGGCACCATCAGCATGTCCGGTTTCAGCGCCTGGAACAGCAGCGCGCTGTGATCATCGTTTTGACGGAGGATGATATGGATGTCGGGATTGACCTGCCGCGCCAGCGCCACCAGCGCCAGGTTGCGGGTGTCATCCGCAGTGCCGACCACAATGCCGGCGGCATAAGGCAGGTGGGCATCCCGCAGTTCGTCCAGCTCCTGCTGCCAGACACCGTCAATATCCTTGGGCGACAGGTTGAGCAAGGTCGGGTCGATGGGTGTGCAGGGGCGTCCGGCGTCCGTCAGCGCATCCACCACCAGACGGCCAAAGCGGCCATAGCCGCAGATGATCCATTGCCCTTCGGGGCAGGGGCGGTCGCTGAGGCGGCCTGTGCCATGGGTGGGGGTCAGGCGGGTGAACAGGGTGTGCGCTTCCGGATTGGCCAGCAGCAGGCGCAGCTCATCGGCGAAGGCCGTGAAGGGGTTGACCAGCATGTCGGTGCCGAACGCCAGGGCGCTGGCGGCAATGCTGGGGGTTTCCGAACGGCAATACACCGGGACATAGGGGTTCAGCACCCGTGCGGCGGCGGCGATTCCCAGGTTGGTTGCATCGTCGGAGGTCAGGGCCAGCACACCTGCCAACTCGCGATGGGACAGTCCGGCCGACATCAGCACTTCGGCATCGCGGGCATCCGCCAGCAAGGCCGGGATGCTCAGGCCATGATCGTGCAGTTCCAGCTCGAAAATTTCCTGTTCGCGCTTTTCCAGCACCACGACGCGTTGTCCTTCATGACCCAGGCGGTCGCAAAGCAGTGCGCCGGTCTGGCCGTAACCGCACATCAGCCAGAACGGCTCGCGAATGCGCTGTACCTGCCGACTGAACCGGCCGCGCTTCATGGCTTCCAGAAATGTGCGGTCCTGGGCCAGCGCCATCATGGCGGCCAGCAACCAGGCCCAGACCACCACCGACAGGTAAATGCTGAACGTGACCCACATGCGCTGGGCATTGGTGAAGGCATAGGGTATTTCACCAAAACCAATGGTGGTGGCGGTGTAGCTCATGAAATAAAAGGCGTGGAACCAGCTCATCTCCACCGGTCGGCCTTCGCCATCGGCGCCGGGAATCAGCGTCAGCCCCGTGACGCTGACGGCGTAGCTGAGAATGACGGCGATAATGGGCAATCGCAGCCGCCGCAGGGCGATGAACAGCGCGGTATTCATCAGCGGCGGAACATCACGGTTTCGGCAATTAGCAGGATCAGCGAGACAAAGTTGGCCAGCATGGCGCCTCCGGCCAGGGAGACAATGCTGGCCATGGCGCTGGGTGTCATTTCACCCACCACCTGCGTCTGGTAACCCCAGAGCAGGGAGGCGGCAATCAATTGCAGCACCGCCACCAGACTGGTGGCCAGTTGTGTGGCGCCCATGTGCGAGCGGTCGCCGAATTTCAGCGAGGTGGCGATCAGGTTCACCACCAATGCCGCCGCAAATTCTCCAACATGGTGCAGTTCAGGCCGGTCAATGTCGCCAATGAAAAAACCGAAATTCAGGGTCGCGGCCAGCACGATAAAAAATGCAAAAATGACTTTTTCAAGGTTCATGGGGATGTGTTCCGGGTAGGGGACTCAATAGGGAGTCTGCGAGTGCGGGAGAATCCTGAAGGAGGGGAAAATGAGGGAAACACCACCTCAATGCAACGACCTGAATCCCAGCGCCAGACGGATTTCTTCGGCCTGCCGGTCCAGCACCGTCCGTTTGGTTCCGCCCCGCAGCATCTGCAATGGTTTGCCGAAGATGCCGCCCGCAAAGGCCAGGAGGTCGCCTTCATAGCGCGGCAGTACATGCAGGTGGACATGCGGCACCGTCTGGTGAGCTGCCTTGCCGTCATTGATGTTGAAGTGCAGGGCGTCAGGCTTCAACGAGGTCTGCCGTAGCGCCTGCCCGATGCGGTTGCCGGTTTCAAACAAGTGCGCCCGTTCCTCCGGGGTCAGTTGGTGCACGAATTGCGCATGACGTTTGTTGACGACCAGCACAT
Organism: Fluviicoccus sp.; assembly: GCF_030646115.1. Classification (GTDB taxonomy): domain Bacteria; phylum Pseudomonadota; class Gammaproteobacteria; order Pseudomonadales; family Moraxellaceae; genus Fluviicoccus. The sequence goes on along the minus strand of NZ_JAUSMX010000015.1, from coordinate 193,449 downwards.
GTCCCGGCCGCATCGGGAACAGGTCCATGAAGGCCAGGCACAGGGCATCTTCGTAAACCAGGCTTGCCTGCGCTTCCCGGGAAGCAATGCCGCAAAAAATACAGGATTTCATCAATACCCCCGATACGGTGCAAACCAGTCCAGCGAGTCCACCGTGTGTCCGGTGGGGTGATACTCCGCGCCGCAATAGCCGTGATAGCCCAGGCGGTCCAGTAATCCGAACAGGGCCGGATAATCCAGTTCACCGGTTCCCGGCTGCCCACGCCCCGGCGTGTCGGCAAACTGGATATGGCCAATGGCATCCAGGTTCTCACGCAGGGCAGGGAGCAGGTCTTCACCCATGCGCGCCATGTGGTAGCAGTCAAACTGCATCTTCAGGGTAGGGTGGTCCACCGCCTCACGCATTTCCTGCATGTGCGCCACGGTATTGATCAGGAAGCGTGGCATGTCCCGGGTGTTGACGGCTTCAAAGGTGGTGGTGATGCCCGCCGACTGGAAGGCTTCGGCGGCATAACGCAGGTTCTGCGCCAGCGTCTGCAGGCATTGCAGCAAGTCCGTAGCGTGCGGTTGGCGGCCGGCCAGCACGTTGACGCAGCTGACATCCAGGGCTTCGGCATAACGCAGCGCCTCCATCACGCCCATGCGGAACGGTTGTTCGCGCCCGGGGACGCAGGCCAGCCCGTCCCCGCCGAGCATGAGGTCCCCGGCGGGCACATTGATCAGCACCAGTTCCAGTTCATGCAGTTCAAGTTCGCGCTGGATGACTTCTATAGGCAATTCGTAGGGAAACTGGATTTCCACGGCCTCAAAACCGGCCGCACGAGCGGCCCCAAAGCGATCAATCAGCGGGTGCTCACGAAACAGCAGCGATAGGTTGGCGCAAAAATGGGGCATGAAAAAAGATCCGGAAAGTCAAAAATGCCAGTGCGTACCCTGATCCGGACGATACGGGTTACTGATAGTCACTGAGATCATAAACAGGGAAGGGCAGCTTTTTGCCTTTGTCGTACTCCCCGGAGGACAGCTGGCGCTGCATGGCCAGCACAATGGTGTACGGTGCCGACCGCTGAATGAAGTTTGAGGCCCAGGCCGGCACCCGTCCGCCGGGTTCAATATAACCTTCCGTTTCCAGCAGCACCTTGCCGCCGCCCAGCGGCGTGTATTTCAGGAACATTTCCTGGGCGGGCATGCGCACCAGCGGCGGTTTTTCGGCAATATAGTCCGGTACTGCGCTGACCTTGAGCATGGCGTAACGCTGGGTTTTGGTCTGCGGATAAACAATGCCGCGCAACACGGTGTCGCGATCAGGCAGGCTGCCGGGCGCCCGGTGGACCAGATAAATGTAGTACTCGGTCGCCGATACCTGCTTCAGCAGCTTGGACTCCTTCACTTGCCAGTACCATTTGTCATAGGTGGCGAAATCCAGCATCAGCCGCACGATGGCCTCAACCGACGCGGTCAATTCCGCCTCCACCTTGAAGGACCGGAACTGCTTGCCATCCTCCTGCCGCATCCAGGTCTTGATGTTGCGCTTGCGGTCATGCCGCACCAATCGCCATTCATTGCTCAGCGGCGTCCGAAGTTCATCCAGGTCGCTTTCTTCGTCATCCACGGCGCGTGCGGGCAGGGCGGTCAGCAGCAGCGACAGGCTCAATAACCAGGCAAAGGCTTGTTTCATCACTAGTCCAGGGTTCGGAACAGGGGGCTTTACTTATGGCCGGGGCGTCTCGGGGAGCTGCACCGGGAACGGTAAAGGGGTCGCATTACGCGCATATTCTTCTTTTTCGACCATGCGCTGAATGTTGACAATAATACTGTAGGGCGCACTGCGTTGCACAAAATTTGACGCCCATGACGGTACTTTCCCGCCCGGGTCAACATAACCTTCCGATTCGATGCGAACCTTGTTTTCGGGCAGCGGGGTAAAACGGATGGTCATGTCTTCGGCGGGCATGCGCACCAGGGGCGGTTGCAGCGGCATGTAGTCCGGAACCGCATTGACACGAAGCAGGACAAAAGGCTGCCCGGTGTTTGGCGGCTCCACGACTGCATGCAGGATGACATCGCGGTCCGGCATGCCATAGGGTGCATTGTGGATCAGGTAAAGGAAGTACTCGGTGGGCGAAACCTGTTTCAGCAGGCGCGATTCCCGCACGGACCAATACCAGCGGGTGTAACTGCTGAAGTCCAGCATCAACCGCGCCAGGGTTTCTGCGGATGCCGGAATGACCGCTTCTACCTTGAAGGAACGGAAGCGCTTGCCAGTTTCCAGACGGGCAAAGGTGCGGATGCTGCGGGTCCGGTCATCCTTGACCAGTTGCCATTCCGCCGTCATCGGTATCTGCAGTTCACGCAGGTCGTCGTCACGCGCTGACGCCTGCGACCATGGCAAGGCCGTGCCTATCAGCAGGGCTGCCGCGAATCCGGATGACCGCCGAACCAAAAACCGCCAGGAACTCATGCACGCTCCGGAGAGTCTGAGGAAGTAGAGCTTTGAACCTAACCGGTTTCAGCTGCTGCCGCAAGACACCTGGGCGATGTCAGGGTGCGGCCGTCTGCTCGAAGTCGTAGACGGCAAAGGGGACGGGCGTATTGCTGTGGCGATATTCATCGCGCAGGACCATGCGCTGGAAACCCATGATCACCGTGTAGGGTGCATTGCGCTGAATCAGGTTGGCGTCCCAGGACGGCACCTTTCCACCCGGGTCAATATAGCCTTCCACATCAATCTGCACGCGGTGGTTGGGCAGCGGCGTGAAGCGGATGGTCATGTCCTCGGCTGGCATGCGCACCAGCTTCGGGACGAGCGGCAGGTAGTCGGGTTCGGCCCTGACCTTGACCACGACAAAATTCCGCTCCCGGTTCTGCAACTCCAGTGTTGCATGGAGAATGACGTCACGGTTGGGCAGGCCATAAGGCGCCCGGTGTATCAGATAAAGATGATAATCCGTCGCGCTGGTCTGCTTCAGTAGCCGGGACTCCATGACCTCCCAGTACCATTTGCTGTAATTGGGGAAGTCCAGCAGCACTCTGGCGATGGTTTCCATGCGGGAGTTGAGGATGCCTTCCACTCTGAAGGAGCGTATGCGCTTGTTGTCTTCCAGCTTGGCATAGGTGCGAATCTGGCGCTGGCGGTCATTCTTGATTAGCTGCCATTCATTGCCCAAGCGTGACTGTACTTCACGCCAGTCCTGATCAGCGTTGGCGATGGATGGGAGCATCCATAGGGAAATCAGCAGGGCGCATGCCTTACGAAGCATGAAGTGCACTTCCTTGAGCCTTGGTTCAGCGGAGGATTGTCTTTGCCGGAGCGGCCACGCACACCGGAAATCCGACTAAATGACTGGAAAACCCGATAGGCGACATGCCGCTCTCTTCAGTTCCCGTGCTGTTGGTGTTTTCTCGTAGGCGTTATCCCACAAAGTGAGCGGCCTGCGGCATGGAGTCCGAAGGCCGCAACCGGTCAGGGCGCGTTGTTGACGGGGAAGGGCAAGGGGGACTTGTCGTTGACATACTTGTCCTGCTGCATCGCCCGCCGCATGCCCAACAGCGTGATGTAAGGGGCATTGCGGGATACGAAGTTGATGGCCCATGGCGCCATTTTTCCGCCCGGATCGACATAGCCTTCATTGGTGATCAGGATCTTTCCCCCTGGTAATGGAGTCAGTTTGGCGACCATGTCTTCCGCCATCATGCGGACATAAGGCGGCTTTTCAGGCGTGAAATCAGGAACCGCCGTTGTTCGCACCGTAATGAAAGGCTTGGAGGGCGTTTGCGGCTCAAAAACCATGCGCAGCGCAATGTCGCGATCCGGCACGCCGTAGGGCGAGTCATGCACAACATAGATGTAGTATTCAGTCGCCGACACCTTTTTCAAGGTCTTGTTGTCCAGCACATGCCATGACCAGTCCCGGTAATTGTCAAAGTCCAGCAGGACCCTGACCAGATCGTCCAGTTCACCTTCAAACGTGGCCTCCACCTTGAACGACCGGAAGCGTTTGCCATCTTCCTGTTTGACAAAGGTTTTCATGTTGTGGCGGCGGTCATTCTTGACCTGCACCCACTCATTACCCAGTCTGTCCTGCAATTCATCCAGATCGTCCTTGGAGGCGAGGGCCGGAGATGCAACGGCCAGCATGCAGAGCGGAACTGTCAGTAATTTCAACCATTTTTTCATGGTTCATCTCCAGGTTATTGTCGTTGTTATTCAGTTGTTATCAAGCGTAGGCTGCGCCACGGAAAAGGCAAATTCCGTGGGGCGAAGTTGTCAGTTCATGTTGTTATAGACCGGGAACGGCAGCGGCGTCTTGGCTTTCTGATACTCATCCAGGCGCATCATGCGCTGCAGGCCCACCATGACGCTGTAGGGGGCGCTGCGCTGGATGAAGTTGATGGCCCAGGTCGGCACTCTTCCGCCCGGATCAATATAGCCCTCGGCTTCAACCTGCACCTTGTTGCCGTTCATGGGCGTGAATTTCACCGTCATGTCTTCAGCGGGCATGCGCACCAACGGCGGCTTGTGTTCCATATAATCTGCAACGGCTTTGACCCGCAGCATCAGGAAATTCTTGCCCTTGGATTGAGGCTCCACGGTGGCGTGCAGGATGACATCCCGGTTGGGCAGCCCTCCCGGCGCACGATGAACCATGTACATGTAATACTCGGTGGCAGAGACTTTCTTGAGCAGCTTCGAGTCAAGGACTTCCCAGTACCATTTGCTGAAATTGTCGAAGTCCAGAAGCACCCGCGCTCCGGCTTCGGCGGTTCCATCCAACTCGGCCTCCACCTTGAAGGAGCGGTAGCGCTTGCCGTCTTCCTGTTTGGCAAAAGTCTTGATGTTGCGGAGTCGGTCATTCTTGACCTGAACCCATTCACTGCCGAGTTTGCCCTGCAGTTCGTCCAGGTCATCCTGCTCATCGACCGCGTGGGCCAGGGGGATGACTGAAACCAGCATGGATGCCGCCAGCAGTGTCCGTAATGTGCGCCGCATATATCCTCCGGAGGAGCATTTATTGTTTTGCCGGAACAGGCTTTCCGGCGATTCTTTAGCCAGAGTACTCCTGTTCTTCGGGTTGATTTGTGATTATTTATAGTCTGTCTGAAACATTTTGACAATATTAGGTGAGCGGGGGGGATTGAAATGGAGTCTGTCGGGGATTATGCGCCGTCCGTCCGGACGGCGCTTTTTTGAACCGGCGGAAAGCGGATCAGCGACCCACCAGTGACCGGGCAATCACCTCCTTCATGATTTCATTGGTGCCGCCGTAAATGCGCTGGATGCGGGCATCGACATAAGCGCGGGCAGCCGGGTATTCCAGCATGTAACCGTAGCCGCCGAACAGTTGCAGGCAGGCATCGGCTACGCGGCCCTGCATGTCAGTGCTGGCCATCTTGGCGACTGCGGCCTGGGTGGCGTCCAGCTTGCCTTCCATGTACTGACGGACACATTGGTCGATGTAGGCGCGGTTGATGGCGATTTCAGTATGGCAGGTCGCCAGCACGAAGCGGGTGTTCTGCAACTGGCTGATCGGTTTGCCGAACGCCTTGCGCTCCTGGGTGTAAGCAATGGTTGCTGCCAGTAAGCCTTCGGCCGATGCGACGGCGCAGGCGGACAGGTTCAGGCGTTCACGCGGCAGTTCATTCATCATGATCGCGAAGCCGCGGCCTTCCCCGCCCAGCAGGCTGTCCAGCGGCAGCTTGACGTTATCGAAGAACAACTCCGAGGTGTCCTGGGCATGCAGGCCCATCTTCTCCAGGTTACGGCCGCGCGCGCAGCCGGGCAGGCTCATGTCCACCAGGAACAGGCTGACGCCCTTGGCGCCGCCGGCGGGGTCGGTCTTGGCAGCCACAATCACCATGCCGGCGTGCTGGCCGTTGGTGATGAAGGTCTTGGAACCGTTCAATACGTAATGGTCATCCTGACGGATGGCGGAGGTGCGGATCGCCTGCAGGTCGGAACCGGCGCCGGGTTCGGTCATGGCGATGGCGCCGACTACTTCCCCGGAGGCCATCTTCGGCAGCCATTGCTGATGCTGGGCGGCATTGCCGATGTGCAGCACATAGGGAGCGACAATGTCGGAATGCACCGACAGTCCGGTGGCCAGCGAGGCGAAGTTGGCGCGCGAAGCTTCCTCCAACACCACCATTGAGTACAGGTAAGACACGCCGGAACCGCCGAGCTCCTCGGGCTGGTCGACGCACAGCAGGCCGTTTTCGCCCATTTTCAGCCAGACATCGTGGGGAATGATGCCGTCCTTTTCCCATTGGTCGTAATGCGGTTTGATTTCCTTGTCCAGAAAGCGGCGAACCATGTCGCGGAATTGTTCAAGTTCGGAGTTGTGGTCGGTCATCGCGGGCCTCGTGAGCTCTGTAAGGAATTGCCGGATTATTTCCAGGCGGTAAACAGGGCGGCCAGGCCGTCCTGATGGATTTCGTAGCGGCTGAAGGAGGCTGCCAAGGCGGCCTCCAGTGCGGCGGGGGAGTCGTCGCGGTTGCCGAAGATGCCCTGCCGGTTATAGATGGCCATGACCCCGCGCGCCAGAAAATTCTGCGGTGTACCCCGGCCCAGCAGCGTGGAGCCGAACAGCACTCCGCCGGGATTAAGCAGTCCGGCCAGGTTGGCGAAGGCCTGCTGTTTGCGCTTGGGCGGACCGGGCAGGCAGTGCCAGACATAGTTGAAGCCGATCGAGTCAAAACCGGGCAGCTGCGGCATGCGGTCGGACAGGATGTCGGCAATGACGCCGGCCGGTTGCACGGCGGCCATGGCGGCGGAGGCGGTTTCCAGTGTGTTCGGGTTCAAGTCCATGAACACCACGCGCGGGCGCAATACCGGAAAACGCACCTGTTTCAGGAAAAAGCCGGTTCCCGCACCGACTTCCAGGTGGTTGGCCGAAATGTGCCGGGCATAATGCGCGTGCAGCCGGTTGGTCGAGCACTCCCAAAACCAGCGGTTGGAGACGCCATGCACCCAGAAGTCATAAAATTTCAGGGCGGACTTGCTGTAGACGGCCGCACCGGCGGCGGTATCAGAACGGCTGGAGGATGAAAGGCTCATGGAGGCTCCGGTCGGACAGCGGTCGGGGCCCCTGAGAAGGCGGGCCGGGAGGACGAATGTATAGGCGGGACGTCAAAAAGAAAAGACCACAGGCTTCGACTGGACAGAGCCGGGACAGATTCTGGCCCGAATTCACCAAAATGCCCGCCTCTTTGCCGTGTTGTGTCAATGCCGGGGCGCATGATTTCAGTACAATAGATGACACATAGGTATATCCGAGGTCAAAACCATGCCGACTTACAAGGCTCCCCTGCGCGACACGCGCTTCCTGATGAATGAAGTGTTCGACTTTCCCGCCCACTATGCTGGCCTGAGCAACGGCGGTGACGCCACGCCGGACATGGTTGACGCCATTCTGGGCGAGTGCGGTCGTTTCTGTGAGGAAGTACTGGCGCCGATAAATCTTTCCGGTGATCTGGAAGGCTGCACCTTCGAAAACGGCGAAGTCACCACTCCCAAGGGTTTCAAGGATGCCTACGATCAGTTCGTGGCAGGCGGCTGGCAGGGACTGTCGCATCCGGCCGAATACGGTGGTCAGGGCATGCCGATGTCGCTGGGCCTGATCAAGTCGGAAATGATGGGCACCGCCAACTGGTCGTTCACCATGTACCCCGGCTTGTCCCTGGGTTGCATGAATACCATCATGCAGCACGGTAATGACACCCAGAAGAACCTGTACATGCCGCCACTGGTTGAAGGCCGCTGGACAGGCACCATGTGCCTGACCGAGCCGCAGTGCGGCACCGACCTGGGTCAGGTCAAGACCAAGGCCGAGCCGCAACCGGACGGCAGCTTTAAACTGAGCGGCACCAAGATATTCATCTCCGCCGGTGAGCATGACCTGGCTGAGAACATCATCCACATCGTGCTGGCGCGACTGCCCGATGCCCCCGCCGGCACACGCGGCATTTCGCTGTTCATTGTGCCGAAGTTTCTGGTCAATGCCGACGGTTCCCTGGGCGAACGTAACCCCGTGACCTGCGGTTCGATTGAACACAAGATGGGCATCCGCGCTTCCGCCACTGCCGTGCTGAACTTTGATCAAGCCGTAGGCTACATGATCGCCCAGCCCAACAAGGGCCTGGAAGCCATGTTCACCTTCATGAACACCGCCCGCATCGGCACTGCCGTGCAAGGCGTAGCCCATGCCGAGCTGTCCTACCAGGGCTCGCTGCCGTACGCGCTGGAGCGTCGCTCCATGCGTTCGCTGTCGGGCAAGAAAGAGCCGGACAAGGTGGCCGATGCGCTGATCTGGCACCCGGATGTCCGCCGCATGCTGCTGACCCAGAAGGCCTTCGCCGAAGGCGGCCGTGCTATGATCTACTTCGCTGCGCAATATGCCGACCACATGACCAACGGCATTATTGAAAACGACCAGAAGAAGTACGACTACTGGGATGACAAGCTGGGCTTCTTCACCCCGATCCTGAAGGGTTTCCTGACCGAAATGGGGCTGGAAGCGGCCAACATCGGCATGCAGGTGTTTGGCGGCCATGGCTATATCAAGGAACACGGCATGGAGCAGATTGCCCGCGACGCCCGCATCGCCACCCTGTACGAAGGCACCACCGGTATCCAGGCGCTGGACCTGCTGGGCCGCAAGGTGCTGCTGACAACGCGCGGCAAATGCGTGCGTGATTTCACCGCCGACATCCTGAAGTTCTGCGGCCGCCATGCCCGCAACAAGAAGATGCGCCGTTACGTCTGGGACCTGACCAAGCTTTGCGCCCAGTGGAACTACCTGACCACCCGCATCATGCTCGCCGCCCGCAAGGAACGTGACATGGTGGGCGCGGCCAGTGCTGACTTCCTGATGTACTCCGGTTATGTGACCATGGCATATTTCTGGGCACTGCAAGCGGCTGTTGCTCAGGAAAAGCTGGAGAACGGCGGAGCCGAACAGGCCGAGTTCTACCAGGCCAAGATCCAGACGGCCGAGTTCTACTTCGAGCGTCTGTTGCCCCGCGCCCAGGCTCATGCCACCAGCATGCTGGCGCCGGTGAAGAGCCTGATGCAGATGGACAAGGATCACTTCGCGTTCTTCTGATCGCGAAGCGGAATAAAAAAAAGGGGAGCTTCGGCTCCCCCTTTTTTTCATGGTTTTGTATACCCAGTCTCAAGCGGATGGCGCACTGTCCTCGGCGACTGGAGTCGCTTCCGGAATGGCATCAGCCTCCGTCGGAGGATAGTGCAGCCATTCCCCCAGCTTGTCGGCCGCGTCCTCCATGCCGATGCCTCGCAGGGCGGAAAACAGCGAGATGGTGGCGTGCAGGCCTTTCTCCTTGAGCTGTTTGGCGACGTTCTGCACCGTGATCATGGCCGGGCCGCGGTTGAGCTTGTCGCACTTGGTGAGCAGGATATGCACCGGCAGATTGCCCGCCTGCGCCCACTTCAGCATTTCCACATCGTAGTTCAGCAGCGGATGGCGGATATCCATCAGCAGCATCAGGCCGCGTAGGCTGTCGCGCTTCAGCAGGTAGTTCTGCAACTCCTTTTGCCAGGCGATTTTCATGGCCTCGGGCACGGCGGCATAGCCATAACCGGGCAAGTCGACCAGTCGGCGCTCCTCATCCAGGCCGAAGAAGTTGAGCAATTGTGTTCGACCGGGGGTCTTGGAGGCGCGGGCCAGTTGTCGCTGCCGGGTCAGAGCATTGATGGCGCTGGATTTGCCGGCGTTGGAGCGGCCCACGAATGCTACCTCGTGGCCGATGCCGGGCGGACAGGCGGACAGGCGCGGAGCGCTGGTCATGAATTGCGCTTTCTGCAGCAGTCCCAGCACCGGATGTTGTTCGGCCATGTTGAGTCGCCTTTGTTTGGAAGTCGCGCATTGTATAAGGGTATTACCGTGATGGCCAGTTAAGGGTATAATCAACGTAATTTTGGTCAGTCCGGGTGGATTTTGCCGGGAATTTTCCCGAAATCCACCGGTCTGGTCCTGGAGGCTGCTCATGTCAATGAAGTCTGCGACGCTTGTGGTGCTGGCCGGCCTGTGTCTGGTTGCCGCTGCCCGGGCGGACGGCATTGAAGCCAAGTATGCAAAAGCCTGCGCCACGTGTCATGGCTCCGGGGTCTTGAATGCCCCCAGAACGGGTGACAAGGCGGCTTGGGCGCCGCGTCTCCAGCAAGGTTTGCCGGTGTTGCTCAGTCATGTCAAGGGCGGCTTCAAGAACATGCCGGCCAAGGGGCTGTGCAACGATTGCTCTGATGCTGACTATGAAGCCCTGATCAAATTCATGTCTCAATAAACGTTTGGAACCCGCTATGAAGAAGTCTATTGCTGCCCTCGTCGCCGGTCTGGTCGTTGGTATGGCTCATGCCGCTCCCATGCCCAAGGGTGATGCCGCCGCCGGCCAGATGATGGCCGCCCAGTGCGCCGCCTGCCATGGAGCCGACGGCAACAGCGCTGCGCCCACTTTTCCCCGTTTGGCAGGCCAAGGCGCCCGTTACCTGTACAAGCAATTGACCGACTTTCGTGACGGTCGCCGCATGAACGCCCTGATGCAGCCCATGGCCATGGGCAAGACGGATCAGGATCTGGCGAATCTGGCGGCTTATTTCGCCACTCAAAAGTCAGGTGTCAACCTGGCCGACCCGGCGACCATTGCCGCTGGTGAGCGCCTGTATCGCGGTGGCAACGCCAAGAGCGGTGTCACGCCTTGCGCCGGTTGCCATGGCCCTGCCGGTCGCGGCAACAGCCTGGCAGGCTTCCCCAAGCTGGGCGGCCAGCATGCGGATTATGTGAAGGCACAATTGCAGGCCTTCCGCGCCGCCGGACGCGAAGACAATGTTGATCCTTCCCTGAAGCGTAACAACGATGCCGGCAAGCCGGGTGAGCCGGGCATCATGCAAATGGTTGCGGCCAAGTTGTCCGACAAGGACATCGAGTTGATCTCGAACTACGTTTCCGGTCTGCACTGATTCCGGAAGCCGGAAAACGCCCCGTGACGCGGGGCGTTTTCATTGGGGAACACAACGCAACAATTTCCGCACAGAGATGGCCTGCGGTCCGTCAAGGCCTTGGGCTATGCTCGTTGACAATAAGTTCATAACGATTCAACGATTCCGGAGTGACCATGAAAAAGTGGATGGCGGTGGTGATGTTGTGGCTGGCAGTGCCCATGTTGGCGTTGGCGGCGACCTTTGTGGAAGGAAAGGATTACCGGCGTCTGGCCACTCCCGGCCCGGTCGACAAGCCCGGTATGGTGGAAGTCCGTGAGTTCTTCTGGTACGGCTGTCCGCACTGTTTCCGTCTGGAACCGTTTGTTAGCACCTGGCTGAAAACCAAACCCTCCAATGTGAATTTCATCCGCACTCCTGCCGCCCTCAACCCGGTATGGGAAGGCAGCGCCCGCGGTTTTTATACCCTGGAGTTGATGGGAGCCGGGCTGGTGGATAAAACTCATGGCCCGCTGTTCAGCGCTATCCATGAAACACCCGCCCGCATTTTTGATGAAAACGCTCTGGCGAACTTCTACAGCCGATACGGGGTGGATCCTGCCAAATTCCGCAGTTTGTTCAACTCATTTGCGGTTACCGGCAAGGTGATGCAATCTAAGTCGCTGGCGCAAAAGTTTCAACTGGAAGGCGTGCCGGCAGTGGTGGTCAATGGCAAGTACGTGGTTTCGGGTGAGAGCGCCAAGGTGTTGGAAGTGGTGAATTACCTGATAGGTCTGGAACGCAAGAAAAAATAAGCGACTCAGGACGAATCAAGTATCAGAAGCCCGCATTTATGCGGGTTTTTTTATAAACATGGGAGTGGCGGAAATGAAACTGGTAGCGTCTTTAACAAGTCCTTTTGCGCGTAAAGTGCGTATTTTGTTACTGGAAAAACAGATCCCGTTTGAGCTGGTCGTGGACATTCCGTGGAATTCCGACACTCAGGTTCCCCTGCATAATCCCTTGGGCAAAGTGCCGGTGCTGGTGCTGGAGTCCGGCGAAACGGTCTATGATTCCCGGGTGATTGCGGCCTATCTGGAAACCTTGCCGGGCCGAAAATTCATTCCTCAGTACGATGTTGCGCGCATAGCCGTGTTACGCCTTGAGGCGTTGGCGGATGGTATTGCCGATGCGGCGGCGGCAGTCTTCATTGAGCGTAAACGCCCTCCGGTGCAGGTCAGCGATGACTGGATTGACCGGCAGATGCTGAAAATCCAGCGCGGTTTGGCGGGCTTGTCGGTATGGCTGGGTTCGAGGATGTATTTTGTCGGGGATGACGTGACACTGGCGGAAATTGCGGCTGTCAGCACGCTGGGCTATCTGGACTTCCGTTTTCCGGAGCTTGACTGGCGGCAGAGCCATCCGGCGTTGGCGAACATGGCTTTGCGGATGGAGCTGCGAGTGAGTGTGCAGCAAACGCAGCCCGTGGCGTGACGCCGTAAACAACAACGCCCCCTGAAGGAGGCGTTGGGTTTGGAGCGGTGCAGGGTCAGAGGGTGGGAGAGCCAATGCTGTGGTCGAAAGCGGCCACGCCGGAAACGGGAGCGGTGTTGACAGCAGTGTCGGCGGTGAAACGGTAGCCGATACCTACCATATCCGCTCCAGACCCGGCAATGAATCCGGAGGCCGTGCCGCTGCATCCGGTGCACGCCGTACCATTATTGGCGATGTTGAGCGTGTTGTAATTCAGTTGGGCGCCGCTCAAGGTGCCGGTGAAGCCCTTGGAGTCGACAGTGATCGCCGTCGTGATTGGATTGTTGTTGCCATCAAAGGCCGGCATGTTCATGCCCAAGCTCAGTGACGCGGTGGCTGTTGCGAAGTTGATCTGAACCTGACCGCTAGTCAGTGATCCTGCCGTGGAGGCAGGGGCTGAGGCGTTGCCGAGCAACTGGTAGGCCGTCGGCGCCGTTCCGCCCGCCAGATTGTAGGTAACGGTCCGACCCTGATCCGTGAAGCTCTGGATGGCCGTACCTGGACCGGTGGCGGAGGCCTCTCCAATCAGGTAGTGGATGCTGCTGCTGGACAAGCCTGTGGCTTCTTTGACGGCGTTGGTAGTGTCGTAGTAGACATGGGCAGTCGGGCTAGTCCACCGCGCCCAAGACAATGTGTTGCGGTAATGCTTGAGTTCAAGAGCTTCCGGCGCCGCAGCATTGTCCACCCGTCCAAACAGCTGTGTGGTATTACCCTGAGTGCCGGTTGCTTCGATCAGTCCGCCATTCAACTGGCTGAAGACGCGGGTTAAGCCGGTCAGCTTTTTTTCGGCCAGATCCAGTGCATCAGGGAAGAAGAGGGCAGTTGATTGCCCGGTCAAATCATCCGCCACCAGTCCGGTGGTGTCGAAAGTGGGCTGGATAACGGTAGCGCCGGTCTTGTCGAGTACGGCAACCCCCCCCAAGGCAGAGTTGGGAGAATGTATGATGCTGTAAGATACGCCGAGCATGTCGCCGTCATTGCCGGTGAAGAAGCCGGCAAGCACAGTGTCGCAGCCCGTACCGTTGCAACGGGAGTCCTGACCGCTGCTGATGGCTTTCAGCTCCCCGTTTTCAAGCTGGAAGCCGTTGCCGGCATTCAGGGAGGGTCGGCTGATGCCGTTTTTCAGGACGTTGTAGACAGTCTGGTTGGGGCCGATGCCGGTTGTCAGCTGCATGTCCACATCAATCAGGCCATCGGCGAGGTCCAAGTTCAAGTTCAGGCGATCCAGGGAGGATGCGATGACGGTGCCGTCACTGAAACGGGGCTTGGTAGCGAAGGAGCCATTCCCCGGATTGTAAAGCGAGTATTGCACCTTCAGGTTGCTGTCCGGAATTACGCTCGGAGTAACGCCAATCACATACGGCATAAAGGTTGTGAGGCCCAGGCCGAGGTTGGTTCCGGCATAGGTTAAGGAGCCATTGGTCAACTCACCGACGGCAACCAGGCGGTTGGTATCCGTCATCAGATTGGTGAAAGCGGCGCTGCCGCTGGCAAAAAGGTTACTGGGCGATGAGCCGGGATTCTCCACCAAGGACAACAACCCGCCTTGTTTGGCGCCGGGGTTTTGCTCAAAGTCAGCCTTGACGTCCAGGGTCACCAACTGGCCTTGTGCATCAGCGCGATCTACCGGGCTGGCAAAGGAGTACAGTGGAGAAATGCCGCTGCTGGCGCCATCGGTGGTGTCGGTCAAAGACGGATGGATGGCATATTCGCTGCCTTGGCCGAGGACAGCAACTCCATTAACACCGGATCCCTGTGCCCCATCAATGCTGTACGAACTGCCCAGCAGCCCGCCGTCGGGTCCGGTGAAGAAGGCGGAAATCCGGGTGTTACAGCCACTGCTGCTACATGAAGCATCCTGCTGGCTGGTGGCAGAGAGGCCGGAGATCAGGTCAAAACCGCTGCTGTTCAGGGAAATGTTGAGGCCTTTGCCGGAAGCGTTGTAGACCGTGGCGTTGCCGCCTGCCGCCGGCGTCAGGGTGACTTGCATCCTGTCGACATAAAGCTTGGCATTTTGCAGGTCGATACCCATATCCAGCGCATTCAAGACGCCGCTCATGGTGCTGCCGGAGGCCACCCGGGCTGCCGAGGCGTTGTTCAGGTGGTATTCCACATAAAAGCTGCCGGTGGGGCCAGCCACGGGGGTGCCGATGATGTAGGGCAGGAACTGATTGCTGCCTAGAACCTCCTCGGTGGGAACGGAACTGTTGCCGAGCAATAGTTTGCCGTCGGTCCATTCGCCGTAGCTGAGGCCGCCGCCATCCCACAAGCCGGTATGGACGTTGGCCTGTTTGGCTCCGTCGGTTTCGGGCCGGTTAATGAGCGAAGAGCCGCCCTCGCCGCTAAACAGGGTCAGCAGGCCGCCACGCGTATTGTGACCCGGGTTGAAGGTAGCGCCAACACCGGAAGTCCGTGAGCTGTTGGTGTCAAACAGACTGCGAATCACCGGACTGGCAAAGGCATAGAGCGGGGTGCTGTTAACGGTATCCGTCAGGATCGGAGTGTTGGGCTCGGTCGGGACGCCGCCCACTGAGCCATCTTCACCAACTTGCTCACCGGAACGGATGTCGCTTTCGTCGCGATCTTCGTTCCGCGCCATTTCCAGCCGGTTTTCACCCTCACCGGCAGGGCCGTCAGCGCGCGCGCCGACCGTCGTGCCTTCAGGGGCCGGGCCAGGGGCTTCGCCATCCCGCGTCTGGAAGGTCTGGCCGGTGCCGACATTGCTGCTTCCGGAGTCATTGCTAAGGTTAACCATGCCGTGATTGACGCTGACCAGCAGCAGGCCGTTGCGATAGCTGCTGGCATAGCCGGTGCCGCGGATGCCGATGGTGGCGACCGGGGTCTTGACCTTGTAGTTGGCGCGGTTGACCTTGCCGATGGCGCCGCTGACCGTGCGCATGCTGCCGCGAACAAAGTTGAACAGCAGCGAACCTTCTTCCGGCTTGGCCTTGGAGAAGGTGTAGTTGTCGACGCCGAAGACGGTATCCGGCTGCAGGCTGAGGAAGCTGCCGTCGGTGAAGCGGATTTGCGCCCGTCCACGATTGGTTTCAATGCGTTCGCCGCTGTTGATGAAATCGCCCCGGGTCAGGGTGCGCTTGCTGCCGTCGGCGCTGACGGCGACAACACCGCCGGAGACGAAGTTGACGCGACCGGCGGTTTCGGCAACGGCCATGCCCGACAGGGTCATGGCCACGAGAGCGGCCAGCAGTCCTTGCGGGTTGAGAAGTTGGGTTCTGGTATTCATGATTCTCGTGCTCCCTTACAGGTCGTAGCGCAGGTCAAGGCTGATGACGTGGCGGTCAAAATCGTAAATGACGGTGTTGGAGTTGTTTTGTGTGAAGGTAAAGACTGGTTGCAGGGTCAGCGTCGGCTTTATCCGCCAGGCCAGCCCCAAACTGAGGTCAGTCTGCTTGTCGTCCCGGACGATGCCGTTGATCAGCTGGGGCGTATCGTAATTGCGGGATTCGTAACTGATTGAGCTGTTCATGCGCAAAGTGTTGGAGAAGGACAATGCCCCCCCGGCACGCAGCCCGGAAAAGTCATTGGCGAACTGGGTGGAGGGGGCGGCATGGCTGGTGGTTTTTTCATTGCCGGTGTAGGCGCTAGCAAAGACAACCGGGCTATAGGCGCCATCAAAGCCTTGTGACCAGGCGACTCCACCCGTAAGGCGGTCGGCGTCACGGCTGGTTTGGCTGTCGTAGCGCATGCGGTTGGTCTGCAGGAAACAGGCGAACTGGCCGGTAAGGCCGATGTCGCGCTGATACTGGCCGCTGAGCCCGACCACATCGCGATAGGCGCTGCCATCCAGCCACATTTTCTGCAGGGAAAGCTTGGTGCCGATCTGGCCGCCGCTTAGCAGGTAGTTGGCTCCCAGATTGCCATCCAGCATGTGGTAGCTGAATTGGGATTCGTCAAAATAGTTTCGAAGGTTGAGACCGATATCGCCGCTACTATTGAACTTTGGGGTATGGCGATAAATGAAAGAACCACCTGTCTGAAGCCCGGCAAAGCTGCTTTCCAGGCGACGGTTCTGAGCATTCAGGGGGAACACGAAACCAGGTATGGCAAACTGGCTGGCATCCGTGGCGCTGTTGGCATTGCTGTCAAAGCCGGCGCCTGCCTGGGCATAGGCCCTTAGCTGGCGTTTTTCCTGCTTCTCGCGCACGCTTACCGCACCCAGGAACTTGCTGACCAGTTCCTGCACCTGCGCCGGCGGATTATAAGCCTGGATGGTTTCCAGTTCGGCCCGAGCATTGGCGGTTTCACCCATGGCCAAGTGCGTCCGCGCCATCTGCACCCGGCACGGACCGTTTTCCGGCTGTGCGGTCAGGCAGCGTTCAAAGGCAAACACGGCATTGCTGGGGTCGCCGGTTTCCAGCAGGGCCTGTCCCAACAGGTAATCGTAATCTGGATCACCGGCACGCTCATCTTCCAGCGGGGCCAGTAAAGCAACCGCATCGGCGGCTTTCTGTCCGGCCAACAGGCTTTCCGCCTGCTGCAGCACTTCGTCGGCCATAACGCCGGTGGAGGTGGCCAGCAGGGTGGCCAAAGTCAGTAACTTCAAACGCATGATGTCGATCCCTGTTGGGGTGTTAATCGATTCTAGTGGTCAAATTCTGTTCCGGCCATACCCGGTGACGCACGATCACCCGCATAAGCCGGAACGCGTTCGGTTTTCTACCCTTTTACAGCGTCGAGAGGGTATTGCGCAACAGGTGCAGCAATTGGTTCATCGCCTGTGCGCGGTGACTGATCCGGTTTTTCAGGGATCGGTCCAGTTCGGCGCTGCTGCAATGCTTTTCACGAACCAGAAACAGAGGGTCATAACCGAATCCGTTGTTGCCTTGAGGGGCGGGCAGGATTTCTCCTTCCCACAAGCCCTGGCAGATCAGCGGCAGCGGGTCGTCGGCATGACGCACCAGCACCAGCACGCAGACAAAGCGCGCCGTCAGTGGGATGCCGCTGCGGCGGAATGGCAGCAGGGTCTGTAACAGTTGGGTGTTGTTGGCGGCATCATCCGCACCGGGTCCGGCATAGCGGGCGGAATAGATGCCCGGTGCGCCGCCCAGCACATCCACGCACAGGCCGGAGTCGTCCGCCAACGCCGGCAGGCCGGAAATGGCGGCGGCGTGCCGGGCCTTGATCAGCGCATTTTCCACAAAGGTGAGGCCGGTTTCCTCGGCATCGCTGATGCCCAGCGACTTCTGGCTGATGACCTCGATATGCAGGCCGTTGAGCAATTCTTGCAACTCTTTCAGTTTTCCGGGATTACCGGTGGCGATAACCAGTTTTTTCATGATTCGATATCCAGCGGGCCTTGCCTGATTCTAGAGCCATTGCGAGTATTTGACGACCCGACAGTGGTAGGGTAAGCGACTGTGGATAAAACTGTGCATAAGTCGTGACTTTTCGGTTGTGGCTTATTCTTGTGGATAACTTTGTGGATAAGTGTGGTTGCCATGAGATTCGGCCGTTACAAGGTAAGTGCAGGGCTTGGGTTGGGCATATTGGCCCTGATCCTGGCGGTCCCGGCCGTGCAGCAGGCGCGTGCCGCGTGGACCCCCGATCCGGGCCTGACCCTGTTCAGGGCGTTGTTGTTCCATGAAAGCGGGTTGTTATGGCCTCTGGTGGTTGTGATGGCCGTAGGAGTGCATCGGCTCTGGTTTTCACGGGCATTCGGCATCGTGATGGCGGTGCTGTTCCTGCTGGGAATTTATGCCCGGTTTGTGGAACCCAATTTACTGTTTGTGCGCGCCACTGTGATCCAGGCCGGTTATCCGTTGAAGGTGGCGCTGGTCAGCGACATGCACTACGGTTTGTTTTCCAGCCCCGGGCAAATGCAGCGACTGGTGGATCGGTTGAATACCCTGGAGGTGCAGGCGGTGCTGGTGGCCGGGGACTGGACGTATGAGCCGGGGCGTCACGAGGATCTGGCTTTGCTGCTGGCCCCGTTCAGGCAGTTGCGCCACCCGGTGTATTCCGTGCCCGGCAACCACGACGGGCAGCAGCCCGGCCCGCCGCTGGAGCGTGAATTGCGGGCGGCCTTGCTCCACAACGGAATTCAGCCGATTGAAGGCGGTGAGGTGAATCTGGGGCCGGTGACGCTGGTGGGGTTGCGCGACTTGTGGGCTGAATCGACGGGTGCCGGGCGTTTGCCGTCTTTGGCGTCATCCGGCAAGAAGCTGCTGCTGCTGACCCATAATCCCGATCTGATGGAGGAATTGCCGCCGTTGCCGGTTCCGGCGCTGATGCTGGCGGGTCATACCCATGGCGGTCAGGTCAATCTGCCCTGGCTGACGGAGCGGATGCTGGCCGGGGTGACCCGTCACGGATACAAGCGCGGGCTGTATCAGCGGCCCAACGGGCAGGTGTTTGTCACCAGCGGCGTGGGCATGATCGGCCTGCCGCTGCGTTTCGCCATGCCGCCGGTGATTGATGTACTGGAAATACGCTGAAGCCTGCGTTCAGCGCGTGACGCGGTAAATCGCGACTTCACCAAACATGTTGGGGAACTGGCGCATCAGAAGGCTGCCCTGCTGGTCGCCGTCGACGGCGCGGCGGTTGAGCACGGTGACGCCTTTCTCTGCACACAGGGCTTCAAAATCGCGGAAGGTGCAGAGGTGGATGTTCGGGGTGTTGTACCAGGAGTAGGGCAGGGCTTTCGACACCGGCATCATGCCGCGCCAGAACAGGTAACCGCGTGTTTTCCAGTGGGCGAAGTTGGGGAAGGTGATGATGGCCTGCTTCGCCACCCGCAGCATGTCTTCCAGCAATTCATCCGGCTTGGCCACGGCTTGCAGCGCCTGCGTCATGATGACGCTGTCGAAGGTGGCGTCGCCGAAGTTGCCCAGCCCTTCATTGAGGTTCTGCTGGATGACGTTGACGCCGCGCGCAACGCCGGCGCTGATCTTGTCTTCATCAATTTCCAGTCCGTAGCCATGGACATTGAAATTGTCGCGCAGGTGCGCCAGCAGCTCGCCGTCGCCGCAGCCCAGGTCCAGCACCCGGCTGCCGGGCTGAATCCATTGTTCGGCCAGTCGCAAGTCAAGACGCATGGGGAGCCTCGTCAATCCGGTTCAGGAAGTTCTTCAGCAGGGTGATGTAGCGTGGAATCGGGAACAGGAAGGAGTCGTGGCCTTGTGGCGCGTCGATATCGGCATAGGAGACATCCTTGCGTTCGGCAATCAGTGCGTTGACGATTTCCTGCGAGCGCGACGGAGCAAAACGCCAGTCGGTGGTGAAGGATATCACCAGGAAGCGGCAGGTGGCCCGCGCCAGCGCGGCCTGCAGATTGTTGTCGTATTCGCGGGCGGGGTCAAAGTAGTCCAGCGCCTTGGTCATCAACAGGTAGGTGTTGGCGTCGAAATAGCGCGAGAAGGTTTCGCCCTGATAACGCAGGTACGACTCCACCTGGAATTCCACATCATAGCCGAAGGCGAACTGGCCGCTTTTCAGATCACGGCCGAATTTTTGCTTCATGGCGTCGTCGGACAGGTACGTAATGTGTCCGACCATGCGCGCCAGGATCAGCCCGCGCTTGGGATAGGTGTCGTATTCGTAGTAGTGGCCGCCGTAGAAGTCCGGGTCGGAGAGGATGGCCTGCCGTGCTACTTCGTTGAAGGCAATGTTCTGCGCCGACAGCTTGGGGGCGCTGGCGATGATGACGGCGTTGCGGATACGGTCCGGGTAATCCACCGCCCATTGCATCACCTGCATGCCGCCCAGCGAACCACCCACCACAGCGGCCCAGGCGTCAATACCCAGGTGGTCGGCCAGACGGGCCTGCACCTGCACCCAGTCCTTGACGGTGACCAGCGGGAAGTCGGGGCCATAGTTCTTGCCGGTGGCTGGGTTGAGCGAGGACGGGCCGGTGGAGCCGTGGCAGCCGCCCAGGTTGTTGAGGGCGACCACGAAAAAGCGGTTGGTGTCGATGGCCTTGCCGGGGCCGATGCAGGTATCCCACCAGCCGGGCTTGCCGTCATCGAGGCTGTTGTAGCCGGCGGCATGATGGTGGCCGGACAGCGCGTGGCAGATCAGCAGGGCGTTGGACTTGCCGGCGTTGAGCGTGCCGTAGGTTTCATAGACAAGGTCGTAGCTCTCCAGCACGCGGGAGCACACCAGGGTCAGCGGTGTATCGACATGCAGGGTCTGTGGCGTAACCAGCCCGACCGAATCGGGGGGCAATGTCTGGGGCATCGGTGTAAACCGGCAGGGTGCAAGGGGGATTCAAGTCTAAAGAGAGTGGGGAAGGGGTGCAAGCCGGACGCGCATGGTCGGCGTCCGGCCACATCAGCGGGAAATCAGGCGAGGTTGAGCGCCGGCATGTAGGGGATGGTCAGGTCATCCTTGTTGGCCAGATGCGACTCCAGCATTTCCAGCAAACCGACAAACTCTTTGGCACGGGCCGGCTTCTTCAATGAGAACACCGATCGCTTCATCTTCTCGGGGTCGGTGCTGTAGCCCACGACCACGGACATCGGCTTGCCGGGCTCGGCATGCGGATAAACCGGTTTGGCGTCATCCAGATCCACAAAAACCACATCGGCATAGCCTTCCGGCAGATAACTCCAACGGGCGGAGCGGGAGGTTTGGGAAATGATTCCCACCAGCGATTTGAAGACCAGACGGTCTTGCTCCTTGCTGGAGGTACAGGAAAGCGAAAGTGTATTGCCGGTCATGATGCACCCCGTTTGTCACATTATTGATATTTGTAGGATATAAAAATAGCGACGCTGACTAAGCCGGTTGGGACGAAAATGCAAGAGTGTCCATAAGGGTGAGCGTCAATAATTGTTAATTTATCGTAAATACAGCTGTACAAAGGAAAGTATGGGACAAAGGGGCCTTTTTTCCAGATTAGCTGTGCTGATAAATTCAATAATGTGAACTATGCCCGTTTTTTTCCGGCATTGGCCCTAAAACCGGGGACTCCCTCGCGGTAAAGGTCGAACTCCCCGGACGGCTGGTTTATAATTGCCCGTTCGATTCAAGGCCGGTTCCCGGTGTCTTCAGCGGCAATTCCCCCAGCGGTGGTGTTATGCGTTATCCCAAATTTTACGATGTCATTGTCATCGGCGGCGGTCATGCCGGTACCGAAGCCGCTTTGGCGGCGGCGCGCATGGGTTGCCAGACCCTGCTGCTGACCCACAACATCGAGACGCTGGGGCAGATGAGCTGCAATCCCGCCATCGGCGGCATCGGCAAGAGCCATCTGGTCAAGGAAATCGACGCCTTGGGCGGCGCCATGGCGCTGGCCACTGACCTCGGCGGCATCCAGTTCCGCGTGCTGAACGGCAGCAAGGGCCCGGCGGTGCGCGCCACCCGCGCTCAGGCCGACCGCGTGCTGTACAAGGCGGCCATTCGCGGCATCCTCGAAAACCAGCCCAATCTCGATATTTTCCAGCAGGCTGCCGACGACCTGATTGTGGAAGGCGAGACGGTGAAGGGCGTGGTCACGCAAACCGGCATCCGCTTCGACACCAAAACCGTGGTGCTGACCACCGGCACTTTCTTGGGCGGTGTCATCCACATCGGGCTGGAAAACCACAAGGGTGGCCGCGCCGGGGACCCGCCATCCATTGCACTGGCCAACCGCCTGCGTGAACTGCCGCTGCGCGTCGGCCGTCTGAAGACCGGCACGCCGCCGCGCATCGACGCCAAGTCCGTCGACTTCAGCGTCATGACGCCGCAGCCGGGCGACACCCCGATTCCGGTGATGTCGTTCATGGGCAACGTCGCCATGCACCCGGAACAGGTCAACTGCTGGATCACCCACACCAACGAGCAGACCCACGACATCATCCGCGGCGGCCTTGACCGTTCGCCGATGTACACCGGTGTCATTGAAGGCGTTGGTCCGCGCTATTGCCCGTCGATCGAGGACAAGATCCATCGTTTCGCCGACAAAAATTCGCATCAGGTGTTCATTGAGCCGGAAGGCCTGAAGACCCACGAGCTGTACCCCAACGGCATTTCCACCAGCCTGCCGTTTGACGTGCAACTGTCGCTGGTGCGTTCCATCAAGGGCATGGAAAACGCGCACATTACCCGCCCCGGCTACGCTATTGAATACGATTTCTTCGACCCGCGCGACCTGAAGCACACGCTGGAAACCCGCGTCATTCACAACCTGTATTTCGCCGGGCAGATCAACGGCACCACCGGTTATGAAGAAGCCGGGGCGCAGGGGCTGCTGGCCGGGATCAACGCCGGGCTGCGTGCACAGGACAAGGATGGCTGGTATCCCACCCGTGATGTCGCCTATCTGGGTGTGCTGGTTGATGACCTGATCACCTTGGGCACCAAGGAACCGTACCGCATGTTCACCTCGCGCGCCGAATACCGGTTGCTGCTGCGCGAGGACAATGCCGACCAGCGCCTGACCGAAACCGGCCGTAAGTTGGGGTTGGTGGACGATGCCCGCTGGGCCGCCTACTGCGAGAAGCAGGAAGGCATCGCCCGCGAGAGCCAGCGCCTTAAATCAGTGATGGCGCATCCCGGCAGCACGCTGGGTCAGCGTTTCGCCGAGCTGACCGGGCAGGAACTGAGCAAGGAGAACACCTTGCTGGAGCTGCTGAAGCGGCCGCAGGTCAACTTCGCCCATGTTGCTGAACTGGCGGGCATTGACGTGGCCCCGGAAGTGGGCGAGCAGATTGAGATCAACGCCAAGTACGCCGGTTATATTGACCGCCAGCAGGACGAGATCGACAAGCTGCGCGCCCATGAGGAAATGACGTTGCCCGATGACTTCGACTATGACCGTGTTTCCGGCCTGTCGAATGAGGTGAAGGCGAAGCTGAAGGCGACGCGCCCGGAGACGCTCGCGCAGGCGGGGCGCATTCCCGGCCTCACGCCGGCGGCCGTGTCGCTGTTGATGATCTATTTGAAGAAGCACGGCATGGCCAACATGCGGCTGGCGGGTTGAACGCAGGATGCAGGTCGGGCTTCAGCCCGACAATACCCTTCGCCCGGAGAACGGTGTCGGGCTGAAGCCCGACCTACAGGAATAATCAGGATTTTGCATGACTGACACACCACAACTCGCCACTTTGCTCGACAGCGGTATCCGTCAATTGCAGCTGGAGCTGCCGGTAGGCAGCAATGAGCGGCTCCTGTCCTACGTGACGGCGTTGCAAAAGTGGAACAGCGCTTATAATCTGACGGCCATTCGCGACCCCAAGGACATGGTGGTCAAGCATTTGCTGGATTCGCTGGCGGTTTCGCCGCATGTGCGCTCCGGCAGCCTGCTGGATGTCGGCACCGGTGCGGGCCTGCCCGGCCTGGTGCTGGCGATGGTGCGCCCCGACCTGCAGGTGGACCTGCTGGACAGCAACAGCAAGAAAACCCGTTTCCTGGTGCAGATGGCCGCACAATTCGGCTTGAAGAACGTCAAGGTGCATCATGCCCGCGTCGAGCAGGCCAAGCTGCCGCCGCAGGCGCAGATTATCAGCCGCGCCTTTGCCAGCCTCAACGACTTCGCCCACTGGTGCGGTCACCTGATGGCGGACGACGGCCTGCTGCTGGCGATGAAGGGCTTGTACCCGCAGGACGAGATCGATGCCTTGCCCGCACCGTTCGCCGTCCGTGAAACGCATGTGCTGACGGTGCCGTATCTGGCTGAGGCACGTCATCTGGTGGTCATTGGCAAAAACGCCTGAGACGGCGCGCCCGACGGGGTGCGCCACGGAGCGGGCGGTCCGCCCCTCCCGACCCTCCCGGTGTTTCCGGGGAGGGAACCTGATTAGTGAAGGAAACCTGACATGACGCAAATTCTCGCCATCGCCAACCAGAAGGGCGGAGTCGGCAAAACCACCACCTCCGTGAACCTCGCCGCCTCGCTGGCCGCCGTCAAGCGCAAGGTGCTGCTGGTGGACCTGGACCCGCAGGGCAACGCCACCATGGGCTCCGGTCTGGAAAAGCACAGCCTGCCGTACTCGGTGTACGAGGTGCTGCTGGGCAATGCGTCGATCAACGTCGCCGTGCAGCCGACCCCCAAGGCCGGTTACGACGTGCTGGGTTCCAACCGTGAACTGAGCGGCGCGGAACTGGAACTGATGGACATGGAGAGCCGTGAAACCCGTCTCAAGGACGCGCTGGCTTCCCTGACCAAGAAATACGACTACATCGTCATCGATTGCGCGCCGTCGCTGAGCCTGCTGACGCTGAATGCGCTGGTGGCGGCCGACGGCGTCATCATTCCCATGCAGTGCGAATACTATGCGCTGGAAGGGCTGGCCGACCTGACCAATACCATTGAACGCATGACACAGCGCCTCAACCCGTCGCTGCAGATCCGGGGCATCCTGCGTACCATGTTCGACCCGCGCAATACCCTGGCCAACGACGTTTCCGCCGAACTGACCAAGCATTTCGGCGACAAGGTGTTTGAAACCGTGATTCCGCGCAACGTCCGCCTTGCCGAAGCGCCTGCGCACGGGCTGCCGGTGATGTACTATGACAAGGGTTCACGCGGGGCGTTTGCATATTTGACGCTGGCGGCCGAACTGCTGAAAAAAGAGAAGAAAAGAAAAACAGCCTGACGGCCCCGGCTTTTGAGAATTGACCATGAGTACAAAGAAACGCGGTTTGGGTGGTGGACGCGGTCTGGATTCCCTGTTGGGAGCCCGCAAAGTCATGGAAGAAGTCGAAGCGATTGAGGCCAACCCCACGGCGCCGGCGGTGACCAGCGCCCTGCAAAGCCTGCCTATTGAACAATTGCAGCGCGGCCGGTACCAGCCGCGCCGCGACATGAATCCGGCGGCGCTGCAGGAGCTATCCGATTCGGTCAAGGCGCAGGGCGTGATGCAGCCGGTGGTGGTGCGCTCCATCGGTCCAAAGCAGTATGAAATCATTGCCGGTGAACGTCGCTGGCGCGCCGCGCAGATGGCCGGGCTGGACACCATTCCCGCGATCATTCGTGAAATTCCCGATGAAACCGCCATTGCCTGGGCGCTGATCGAGAACATCCAGCGCGAAGACCTGAACCCGATGGAGCAGGCGGTGGCGATGCAGCGTTTCGCCGATGAATTCGAGATGACGCACCAGCAGATCGCCGACGCCGTCGGCAAGGCCCGCGCCACCGTCACCAACCTGCTGCGCCTGACGCAGTTGCCGCGTGATGTGAAGACGCTGCTGGAGCACGGCGACCTGGAAATGGGGCATGCCCGCACCTTGCTGGCGCTGCCCGAAGCGCAGCAGACTGAAGTAGCGCGCACCATCGTCGCCAAGGGCTTGTCCGTCCGCCAGACCGAAGCACTGGTGCGCAGCCTGCTGGCCGCCAAGGACAAACCGGCCCAGAAGCCGGCCAAGGCCGACCCCAATGTCGCCGAGTTGCAGCAGTGGCTGGCCGAGCGTTTGGGCGCCGGGGTGGACATCCAGTACAACAAGAAGGGCAAGGGCAAGGTCGTGATCAGTTACAACTCTTTTGAGGAACTGGACGGCATTCTGGCGCATATTCAATAGATTGAAGGTTGCGGGAGGGCCGCCATGATCGAGTTGTACCAATTCCATCCGTCTCTGGGACTCCCGAACATGAGTTCCTTCTGCCTGAAGCTGGAAACCTGGCTGCGCATGGCCGGGCTGCCTTACGAAAACCATTACACCAACGATCCGCGTGAAGCACCGCTGGGCAAGCTGCCCTCCCTTAAAGTGGATAACCGGTTGATTCCGGATTCCACGCTCTGCATTGACTACCTGAAACACAAGCACGATATCGATTTTGACCGTCACCTGACGCCGGAGCAGAAGGCGCAGTCGCATGTCTTGAAAGCCCTGCTGGAAGACCGGCTGTATTTTGCGGCGCTATACAGTCGTTGGGCAGATGGCCGGTATTGGCCGCAATTTCGCGATTCGCTGTTCGGCAAGCTGCCGTTTCCGGTGCGCAAGGTGTTGCCGCAGGTGATCCAGCAGAAAATGAAACGCGACTTGCAGGGGCAGGGTACGGCCAAGCATAGTCCGGAGCAGGTCTATGCCTTTGCCTCGCAGGATGTGGCGGTCTTGTCGGCGCTGCTGGGCGACAAAGCCTATTTCTTTGGGGATGAGCCCAGCGAGATTGACGCTTCGGCCTTCGGGCTCATTGCGCAGCTGACATTGATTACGGACAACTCCCCCTGGCCGCCGATTGTGGCGCCTTATCCCAACCTGCGCGCGTATGCCGAGCGCATGCGGCAGCGTTACTTCCCCTGAGGTATTGCGTGCCTGCCATCTGGGTGTCCGGCTTGCTGGCGGCGTGTCTGATGACCGCCGCGCTGGCGGATGACGGATGGGACTTGTCCCGCGAGGATGCACCGCGCCAGATCAAGGTCTATACCCGCGCCCAGGCGGACAGTGATTACGACGAATTCCGCGCCGAAATGCTGGCGCCGCAGTCCATCGACACCGTGGTGGCGGTCTTGCGCGACATTCCGGCCTGGCCGGAGTGGATTGCCCGCATCCGCAAGGTGAAGTTGCTGCGTCATGAGGGCGAGTCGAACTGGGTATATGTGGTGTACAAGCTGCCGTATCCCTTCAAGGAGCGGGATACAGTGCTGCAGTCGCTGCTGCGCCGCGAGGGCAAGGGCGGGGTGGTGACGATCCGCAGCATGGCGGTGCGCAATGTCCCGATGCCGGAGCAGGATGGCAAGCGGGTGCATCTGTATGACTTGCAAAGCACCTGGCGGCTGACGCCGTTGCCGGGCGGCGGCACCCGCATTGAACTGTCCGGACATGGCGCGCCGGGGGGCTTCATGCCGTCGCTGGTCTTCAATTACAACTTGGCGGATGAGCCGCAGCAGACGATGCGGTTGTTGCGGGTGATGCTGGGGAGGGAAAAGTACCAGCCGAAGAAGTAAGGCTTAGACCTCCGCCTTCTCCCCCTCCAGCCATTCCCGCCACACCGCCACCAGCACCGCCAGGATCACCGGCCCCAGAAACAAACCCACCATCCCGAACGCATTCAAACCGCCCAGCACCCCGAACATCACCAGCAGGAAAGGAATGTGCGTTTTGCCGGAAATCACCATGGGGCGGATGATGTTGTCCACCCAACTGATGACAAAGGTACCCCAGGCCGCCAGCCCCAGGGCTGGAACCACATCCCCCTGCGCAAACAGCCAGACCGCGACACTGCCCCACGCAAAAGGGGTGCCGAAGGGCACCATTGCAATCAGCGTGGTGATGGCCGCGAGGAATACCGGACTATCCATACCCGCCACCGCATAACCCAGCCCGGCCAGGAAGCCCTGCGCCAGCGCTGTCAGTACAATGCCGATGACCACGGCCCGAGTCATGTCTGCGGCGGCCTGCACATAGCCGTTGGCGCGGCGGCCGATCAGGTGTTGCAGCGCGGTGCGGATCTGCTGCATCAGGGCTTCACCGTCACGGTAAAAGAAGAACAGCGTGATCAGCGTCATGCCCAGCTTGGCGGCATTGCGGCTGATGCCGCCGGCAATGGCGCCTGCCGACCCCAACACATGCTGGCCCAGCCGCTCCAGTTGTGAACGCAGTGCGCCGGGTTCATGGATCAGGCGGTTGAGGAAGTTGTCGATTTCATGGCCCACGCCGGGCAGGGTGCGGATGAAGTCCGGGGTTTGCAGCGTGCCGGACGTCAGTTGCGCCGTCAGCCGCGCCGTCACCTTGCCCGCTTCGTCCTGCAGCACATAAATGCCCCAGGCCATGGGCAGCACCAGCAACAGCGTCAGCCCGACCGTCATCAGTGCGGCGCTGCGGTTGGGGCCGCCGCCGAGGATGCGCTTCAGACGCTGGTAGCCCGGCCAGGTGACGTAGGCCAGGATGCCCGCCCAAACCATGGGCGTCAGGAATGGAGCCAGCACCCGGAAGCCGAGGAACAGCAACAGCACAATCAGGCTGGCGAGCAGGGCGCGGTGCAGGGCGGACGCGTGTGGGGTGGGCATGGAAGGTTCCTGTGAGATGTAAAGCTGAAAACAAAAACGGCCCGATTGTGGGCCGTTTTTGCGCAGCGTGTCTGTATCCTTCTTACTGCAATTGCGAGATATCCGCAATCGCGAGGAACAGGGCGCGCAGGTTGGCCAGCAGCGTCAGGCGGTTGCGGCGCACGGCGGCGTCTTCCGCATTCACCATGACTTCAGTGAAGAAGCGGTCCACCGTGTCGCGCAGCGAGGCCAGCTTGGCCAGTGCGGTGGTGTAGTCGCCAGTGGCGAACAGCGGCGCCAGTTCGGATTGCAGGTTGGCCACCTGTTGCGCCAGCGCCACTTCGGCGGCGTCGCCCAGCAGGGTGTTGTCCACCGTGCCGGTGGTGACGGATTCGTCCTTGGCCAAGATGTTGGCGACGCGCTTGTTGGCGGCGGCGAGGGCGGCGGCTTCCGGCAGGGCGCGGAAGGCCTGCACCGCCAGCACCCGGCGTGAGAAGTCCAGCGGCTTCGCCGGTTTCAGCGCCTGCACCGACTGGATGACGTCTACGCCAACGCCCTGTTCTTCATACATGGCGCGGTAGCGGCCGAGCAGGAATTCGAAGACGTCGGTGACGGTATTGGTGTTGGCAAGCTTGGTGCCGTAGGCATTCACGGCCTGCTGCGCCAGCACGGTCAGGTCCAGCGGCAGTTGCTGTTCAATGATGATGCGCAGCAGGCCGATGGCGGCGCGGCGCAGCGCGAACGGGTCCTTGGAACCGGTGGGCGGCTGGTTGATGCCGAAGATGCCGACCAGCGTGTCCAGCTTGTCGGCCAGCGCCACGCTGAGGCCGGCCTTGGTGGTCGGCAGGCTGTCGCCCGCGAACTTCGGCAGGTACTGTTCGTTCAGGGCCAGCGCCACTTCCTCGCCTTCGCCGTCGTGCAGGGCGTAGTGGTAACCGGCAATGCCTTGCAGTTCCGGGAATTCACCCACCATTTCCGAGGCCAGATCGCACTTCGACAGCAGGCCCGCGCGCTGCGCCAGCTTGATGTCGCCGCCGATCTGCGCAGCAATGAACGCCGCCAGTTCGCTGATGCGCTCCGCCTTCTCGTACACCGTGCCGAGCTGGGCCTGGAAGACCACGGTCTTCAGGCGCTCGTTGCGGCTTTCCAGCTTCACCTTCTTGTCCTGCTTGAAGAAGAACTCGGCGTCGGTGAGGCGCGGGCGCACCACCTTCTCGTTACCGGCGATGATGAATTCCGGGTTCGGGCTCTTCACATTGGCGACGGTGATGAAACGGGGCAGCAGCTTGCCGTTGCCGTCGACCAGACAGAAATACTTCTGGTTGTCCTGCATCGTCGAGATCAGGGCTTCCTGCGGCACGTGCAGGAAACGCTCTTCAAAGGAGCAGACCAGCGGCACCGGGTATTCCACCAGCGCGGTGACTTCGTCCAGCAAGGCTTCGGGGATGACGGCCTTGCCGCCTTCCTTCGCCGCCAGTTCCTGCACCTTGCCGAGGATGGCAGCGCGGCGCTTGGCGAAGTCCGGCATCACGTACAGGGTTTCCAGCGTGGTTTCGTAGCCGTGTTCCAGCCCGGCGGGGAAATTGCCGAGGTTCTTGACGGTGAAGGTTTCGTTGTTGGCCATGAAGCGGTGGCCACGGCTTTCGTTACCGGCGGTCTGGCCGAGGATAGTGCAGGGCACGACCGAGTTGCCGAGCAGCATCACCAGCCATTGCGTCGGGCGAACGAATTCGACCTTGGAGGCGGCCCAGCGCATGCGCTTGGCGATCGGCAGCGCGTCGAGCGCGGCCTGGACAATGCCGGGCAGCAGCGTTACCGCGTCGGCACCGGCGATGGACTTGCTGTAGCGCAGCTTCTCGCCGCTGCGGTCGACTTCGCTGATGTCCACGCCGTTCTTCTTGGCGAAGCCCAGCGCGGCCTGGGTCGGGTTGCCGTTGGCGTCAAAGGCAGCCTTCACGGGCGGGCCGTCCACGTTCAGCGTGCGGTCAGGCTGGCGGGTTTCCAGACCCTGGATGCTGACCGCCAGACGGCGCGGCGCGGCAAAGTGACGGGCGTGGGTGTAGTTGAGGCCGGCCTGCTTCAGGCCGTTTTCGATACCGGCCAGGAAGTGGTCGGCCAGTGTCTTCAGGGATTTCGGGGGCAGTTCTTCGCAGCCCAGTTCCACCAGGAACGGTTGAGTGGTCATTGTGCAGCCTCCGCAGCCAGTTTCGCCAATACTTCATCCCGCAGGTTGTCGGGGGCCATGGGGAAGCCCAGGCGAGCGCGGGCATGCAGGTAGCTGGACGCCACGGCGCGGGCCAGTTGCCGCACGCGCAGGATGTACTGCTGGCGGGCGGTGACGGAGATGGCGCGGCGCGCATCCAGCAGGTTGAAGCTGTGCGAGGCCTTGATCACCATTTCGTACGCGGGCAGCGGCAGGGGATTGCCGAGAGCCATCAGGCGCTGTGCTTCGCTCTCATAGAAGTCGAACAGCTCGAACAGCTTGTCGACGTTGGCGTGCTCGAAGTTGAAGGTGGATTGTTCAACTTCGTTCTGGTGGAAGACATCGCCGTAGGTGACCTTGCCGAAGGGGCCGTCGGTCCAGGTGAGGTCATAGACCGAATCGACGCCTTGCAGGTACATGGCCAGCCGTTCCAGACCGTAGGTGATTTCGCCGGTAACCGGGTAGCACTCAATGCCGCCCACTTGCTGGAAGTAGGTGAACTGCGTGACTTCCATGCCGTTCAGCCACACTTCCCAGCCCAGGCCCCACGCGCCCAACGTCGGTGACTCCCAGTTGTCTTCCACAAAGCGGATGTCGTGGACGGCGGGGTCGATGCCGATGGTGCGCAGCGAGTTCAGGTACAGCTCCTGGATGTTGGCCGGGTTCGGCTTAAGGACCACCTGGAACTGGTAGTAGTGCTGCAGGCGGTTGGGGTTTTCGCCATAGCGGCCGTCGGCGGGACGACGGGAGGGCTGCACATAGGCGGCATTCCACGTCTCGGGGCCGAGAGCGCGCAAGAAGGTGGCGGTATGGAAGGTGCCGGCGCCCATTTCCATGTCATAGGGCTGCAGGATGACGCAGCCCTGTTCGGCCCAGTAGTTCTGCAGGGCCAGGATCAGTCCCTGGAAGGTGCTGATGGCTTGGGGAATGCTGTTGGTGGTCATTGTTATGCCCGGGAAAGGGGGTCGAAAAAAGAGGGCTAGTATAGACGGGGGGAAGGGGTAGGGGCTAGGGCTGTCGCCTTGGTGGTACAGGCCTTCTTTTGTCGTGCTGGCTAGGGTGATCTTACTTATAATGATGCCCTTTTTGCAGGCAGGGATGGTTGGGGTATGAGGGTGATCAAGCCGGGTGTTTTGATGATTGGGGCGGGGTTACTGGTTGGATGCGGTAGCGAAGAAGGCTCTCAGGAAGCCGCCATCCGGTTGGCCAGTGTTCTTGTCGAGACCATTCCTGCCGGATCGGATCAGCTGGTCACTACGGAATACCGACGCTATGCGCACTTCTCCGGAGTTGATGGTGCGTCGATGATTTCCTACCACTCTCCTGGAGCTGATTTGCTCTGGGGAACGGCCGATGACACGCCCGGTTTTCATGTGGAGTGTGAGTACGGCGCCCAAACAGGTGAGAAGCCTCTTGATCTTGAGGTGGAGATGGCGCTGCCAATGTTGTTTCAGTCGATGGACTCCTCGACCACAGGCAGCATTTTGCTGTCGATACTGGGTGGTATGCCTACGCCGACGCTTCATGGCGAACGCTATTGCGTACCGGGGTATAAGGGGCAATCCAGCATGGATGAAAAAGTCTATGCAACGGGTGTCGATGGCCGCCCGTCGACGGTTGATGATGTGCTTCAGGTCTGGCTGAGGTGGAGCCGGAACGATGCCGACGGGCAGAAATCAACCCTCAACTGGCTGGGCTTGCCCGCGTCCAACCCCGCCGCGACCGGCCCGTCGCCCCAGACGCGTTTCTATTACCCGGCTACGGCCTCGGGTGTGTTCAAATACCTGATTTCCACGGATGCCAATACGTATTACAAGTATGAATACGATGCCAAAGGCCGCATCAAGTCCCGGCAGGCGTTGACGTATCAGGGCGAGGCCAGGAGCTGGCCGGGTGAACAGGGAGGTGATGTGGCCGGGAACCGCCTCGTTTTTGGGTATTCGGGTGATGAGGTCAATGTTTGTGCAGAAAATCCTTCCGGTGTGGCGCTGTCCCACCGCGCCATGACTCTGTCAGGCGGGCTGTTGCAGCAACGCCGGGAATACGCCAAGGGGCCGGATGATCTGATGTGCACGGCTGATGATGTCATCATCCGTCGGGAAAACTATCACTGGCGGCAATGATTCAATGGTCCGGGCCGGAATCTTCGCCGGCCCGGCAGTTATGACACGCCCACTTCAAATCCAGCCCCGGAATCGCCGTCAGGATTTCCTCCACGGTCAGCAAGCCCATGCACGGCATCGCCCCCCGTTCCGTCACTTCGCCCCGCACCAGCTTGCGCGTCAGCGCAATGGCCGGAAAGCAGGGAATGTTCGGGCCGTCGTTGTTACCCGCCAGCAGCAGCCAGGTCCGCGTGGCCGGTTGCTGGGCATCATCCATCCCGGTCAGCGTCACATGCATGGCGCTCCAGACGCTGCCCAGCGGCTCCAGCGTCCCTGCCAGCCGGTGCAGCGGCGACGCCCAGCGCGCCAGGTTGCCCAGCAAGCCGGCCCGCACCAGCCAGGAAAACAGCCAGGTCGCCAGCGTAGTCACGGTGAAGCCGACACCGGCCCGGAACACCACGGTCCGGACACCGGGATAGCGCTCGGGAAACAGGTCGAGGTCCGGTACATCGCAACTGCCCAGCCAGCGCCGCCCCAACGGCGAGGGATAACGGCGGCTGACGATGTCCTGCCAGCCGTGAACCGTCCGCCAGACTCCGTTTTCCAACCGAAGGAACGGTTTGCCGACATAGCTGAGCACGCCTTCCATGGTGGCCAGACCCGGTGGTTTGGCCCCGGCGCTGATGCCGGATTCAATGCTGTCCAGCCGGGAGAAGGCGGAGCGTCCTTCATCCACCACCGCGCTGGACAGGGCCGGCAGCGAGCTGGCGCCGCTGGCCACCAACACGCCCGCCTGTCGCGCCGCTTCATCCAGCCTCCGGATGCCGCCGACATAATCCCGGCCGTCAGCAATGTCGACATAGTGGCAGCCCGCAGCGATGCAGGCTTCAACTATGTGAAGGTCCTGGCCCTGAAACGGCCCGGAGGTATGGATCAGCACCTTGGGCTTGAGGGCCGCCAGCCGTTCACGGAAGTCGGATGACGTATGGTCCAGCATCACCGGCCGGGCGTGCGCTCCCAGCGCCTGCGCCAGGGCCGCAGCCTTGGTTTGGTCGCGCCCGGCAATCAGCAGTTCCATGTCGGGGTCTGTGGCCAGTGCGGTGGCGATGCGGCGGCCGAAGTTGCCGTAGCCGCCCAGGATCAGTACCGGTTTGCGCATGTTCTTCAGCCTATTTTAGCCACGATGTCATGCAGCACTTCCGCCGCCCGCGCCACCCGGTCTGCGCCGTTGGACATGTGCCGGTAGACCTCGCGCCGTTTCAGGATTTCCAGCATGAAGCCGACGGCGGGGGTGATGCCTGCGCTTTCCGCCGCACTCATCGCCGTGGTCAGTACGCCCAGCGCCTCGGCATCACGCTTTTGCTGCGCCGTCAGGGTCAGCAGGTAATGCTCGGGGTTGAACAATTCCGCCAGAGCCTTGCGGTAGACCTTCTCGGTGCTGCGCTCGGTCTTGTGGGCGGCGCTGGCGTCAACCTCGGCGGCCAGTGGTGTCTTTTTCAACTTGGCGAAACCGCGTTCCAGCGCCAGCGCGCCTTCGTGCATCAGGGTCGCCATGGCCAGGGTGTGTTCGTCCGGAGTCAGGTGCAGCACCTGCATTTCGCGGACGGTGGTCTTGGCGTAGTTGAGGATGTCGTCGATGGCGGCCACCGCCTGGTAGATATCCTCGCGGTCGATGGGAGTGGCGAAGGCATGATGCAGGATGGCCAGGTTACGGCTTTTCAGCCGGTCGCCGCGATGTTCCAACTCGCTGACGTGGCTGGCGTGTTCATCCTGCCCTGAGTGCATGTAGGTCACCAGCGCGGCGGTGCATTCCACGGCCAGATGCGCCTGATCGTTGATCAGGCGGTAAAAGTCGGGAACTTCCGGGAAAATGCGGTTTTTCAGCTTGCTCAGGAAAGTCTGGCGAGGGGCTGTCATGGGTGATGCTCCTGAAGGCTAGTGAAAAACGGTCTTGGCCAACCCGAAAAGCAGGCAGGCCAGCAGGGCGGAGCCGGGCAGGGTCAGCAGCCAGGTCAGGGCGATCTCCCCGGCGATGGACCAGCGCACCGCCCGCGGCCGCTCCGATGCGCCGATGCCCATGATGGCGGTGGTGACGACGTGCGTGGTGGAAACCGGTCCTCCAGCCAGCGATGCACCCATGATGACACTGGCGGAGGCCAGTTGTGCGTCCAGCCCGTGCAACGGCCGCAACTTGTAGATGCCGAAACCAAGTGTGCGCACAATGCGCCAGCCGCCCAGCAGGGTGCCCGCCGTGATGACGATGGCGCTGAGCAGCATGACCCAGAGCGGAACCTGAAATTGCGGCAGTTGGCCGCCCAGCACCAGCACCAGTGTAATGATGCCCATGCCTTTCTGAGCATCGTTGGCGCCATGGGAGAAGGCCAGCGCGGCGGCAGTGAACCACTGACCGTGCCGCAGGTGCCGGTTGACGGTGGGCCGCGCGGCGCGCAGCAGGAAATTCATCAGCCGGTGCAGCAGGAAACCGGCGGCAAAGCCGACTACGGGTGACACCAGCAAGGCAGCCAATACCTTGGCAACGCCGGTGAGGCGGCCCTGCGACAATTCCGCAAAGCCCCAGACCATATGCTCAGATCCCGGTCCGGCCATCACCACGCCCGCCAGTCCGCCCACCAGCGCATGCGAGGACGAGGAAGGAATGCCCAGCCGCCAGGTCAGCAGGTTCCAGCCGATGGCGCCGCCCACTGCACACAGCACCACGGTCAGGGCATTCGTGGCGGGCAGCATGTCGATGGTCACCAGGCCCCCCAGGGTATTGGCGACCGCCGTGCCGCCCAGCAACGGCCCCAGCAGCGTGAAACAGGCCACCAGCAACGCCGCCTGCGCCGGGGTCATGGCGCGCGAGGCCACCAGCGTCGCCAGCATGTTGGACGCGTCGTGGAAGCCGTTGGTGAAGTCAAAGGCCAGCACGGCGGCAATGGTCAGGATGACCAGTAATAGCACTGTGTCCAGAAAGAAAATCCCCGTAAGTGGGTGTGTTCAGAAGGTTGCGCCCAGAATAGGCCTAATCCTCCGGCGCGTCATGTTTGGCGGTACATGGCGTAATCTGGAAATAATCAGGCGTAAACGGTTAAAATAAGCTTGATAGTGTACGACCGTACCAATAGATTCGCTGCCTATCCGGTTCCCCGATCTTATCATTTCGCTTATAGAGAATTTCCCATGGCCTGGCACTACAAACAACAAGGCAGCGGACGCCCCTTGATCCTGTTGCACGGAATCGGCATGTCCAGCAATGCCTGGAAGCCGGTGATTCCGATCCTGGCGGCACAGCGCCGTGTCATTGCCTTTGACTTGCCGGGCTTCGGGCGCACGCCGCCGCTGCCGGCCGGGGTGATACCCACCGCAGAAAACATTGTCAGTTCACTGAAGGACAGCCTGCACGACATGGGCATTGACGAGCCGGTCGATTTTGCCGGGAACTCGCTGGGCGGCTATCTGGCGATGGAAGCGGCCAAGCGCGGCTTGGCGCGCAGTGTGGTGGCGCTTTCGCCGGGCGGCTTGTGGGAGCGTGAAGCCTCGGCGCACGTGAAGCCGATGTTCAACATCATGCGCAAGGGACTGAAGGCATTTCCGCTGGTGGGCGAGGCGCTGGTGCTGTTCCCGCCGTTCCGCATGCTGTTGATGGCGGTGCCGATGACCTCTCAGGGCTGGAAGATTCCGGCGCGGGACGCCATTGTTGCCTTGCGCAATTTCGCCAAGGCCAAGGGCTTTGACGATACGCTGGAGGCCGTGGAGCCGTTCAAGGAAGGCCACAAGATCACCGTGCCGCTGACTGTAGCCTTCGGTGACCGTGACTGGCTGCTGACGGCCGCTTCGCAGCATCGCGGTGAACTGCCGGCGCAGACCCGCTGGCTGAAACCGCGCGGCTGGGGCCATGTGCCGATGTGGGATGACCCCAAGGGCGTGGCGCGGCTGATCATAGAGGGAACCCGCTAGGCGGGTTCCGGTCTTCAGTTGGCGTAAAGTTTGTAAGGCAGCGGCTTGTCCGAATTAAGGTACTCGGGCAGTTGCAACATGCGCAGCATGCCCACCACGGCGGCGTACGGCGCCTGCCGTTGCACGAAATTAATGGTCCACACCGGTGCTGCTCCGCCCGGATCAATATAGCCCTCGTTCTCGAACAGGGTCTTGTTCTTGCCCAGCGGTGTGTATTTCACCACCATGTCCTCGGCCTGCATCCGCACCAGCGGCGGCTTGGGCGGCAGGTAGTCGGGCAGGGCGTTGATGCGCACCAGCGCATAGCCTTTCTGGGCGGTGTAGGGCTCCACCACGGCGCGCAGGATCACATCGCGGTCGGGGTTGCCCACCGGAGCGTTGTGCACCAGATAGTAGATGTATTCCCGGTCCGACACCTTCTTCAGCAGCTTCGCATCCAGCAGTTGCCAGTACCAGCGCTGGTAGTTGTCGATGTCGAAGCCCACCCGCGCCACGGCTTCCATGGGCGCGTCAATGATGGCTTCAATGCGGAAGGAGCGGATCTTCTTGCCGTCCTCCCGTTTCAGGTAGGCCTTGATGTTCCGCAGTTTGTCGTTTTTGACCAGTTTCCATTCATTGGTCAGGACATCGCTGCCGCGCAGTTCATCCAGGTCGCTTTCCGCATGGGAGATGACCGGAAGATTGACGGCCAGCGTCAGGGCCAACAGCGCTTTCTTGATCATAGTGAGTGCCGTGTCACATTTTATGTGGGATGGATAAAAATGCATCAAGACAGTGTTGCCAGCTTGACCCGGAGCGCCAAAAAAACGGGAAATCAGGGCGGGGTGAGGAAACAGCGCTGAATTTCCACACCCGCATCATTGAAGCCGATGAACAGTTCGGGCCGCTCGGAGGCCGGATGCGCCAGGTCGTCCGGGAGGCAGAGGGGGGATTGCAGCGCGGCCTGCTGGTCCGCCAGCCATTCATCCCGTCCGGCATGCCGCCAGTGCAAACCGCCAAACAGCGGCGTTGAGCGGAAGCTTTTCCAATCCAGCCACTGTCCCTGCAAATGACCGGGTGACAGGCAATCCAGGGTGATTCCCGTCCAGTCACGGGGATAGAACAACTGACCTTTCATCACCAGGCAGCGCTGTTCGATCACCTGCCCATCGTAGTCGTCGAAACGGAATTGCTGCCGCGCCAAATGTTCCAGCTTCGCCCCCAGCGTGTCGTGGCTGTTGGGGCCGATCCAGTGCCGCGCCTCGGTCAGCGGCGGATGCCCCAGATAGAACTTCACCGCCACTTCCCAATGCTCTACTTGCCCGCTGCGGGTGTTATGCAGCAGATAGTCCAGTTCGCCGATGGTGATCTTGCCCGTCATGATGGTGGCGCGATGCCGGATCAGGCGAAAGGGGTGGAAGGCTTCGTCCTGCAACCAGAACAGCAGCAGGTATTCGAAGTAATAGCCCAGGCGGTGGTTCTTGTGCGCGGTCAGGAATTCGGTCAGCGGCAGCGGGTCGTGTTCCAGGGCGTCCAGCCTGGGGCGGTAGGCATCAAACAGCGGTTGCCAGAAACGGTCATCAAGGATGCGCACCGGGTGGATGCTGTCCGGCAGATGCCGCAACAGGGCCGGGGAGGCCAGCACCCAGGCCAGGTTGCGGACATCGGGATGACGCCAGAGCTGCCAAAGTGCGCCGGTCATGGCCTATTTCAGCTTGGGATGCGCAAAGTGCAGGCGGCGGTCGCAGCCATAGGACACCTGGCTTTCTGTCAGCACCACTTCGCCGATGTTCTGCCAGGCCGGGCTGTCCTGATCGGCGGATTTATCGGAAACCTGGATGGTGAAGGCCAGTGTCCCCGAAGGTTGCCGGCGCAGGTCCAGCTCCTCCCGGAAATCCACCGCCTCATTGCGCTGGTTGCGGTCCGCGCCCTTCAGGCGCAGGAAGCGTGGTGCTTTCGCAGTTTCACCGGGTTTCAGGCCGAAGGCGGCAATGCCGGTGACCGGGCGGTAACCGGGGTCGCTGTCCGCCTTGCTGAACACCCGGCCCACCCGCAGCGCCAGGGGAATGACGCTGAAGCGGAAGCCGGTGGACGGTTTGTTGGTCATGCCGGTATCCAGGTAATGGTCGCGTTGGGCGCCTGCCAGCACATCCACCAGGAAGAAATTGGCGGTAGTGGTTTTCTGGTCCGGATCCAGGGTCGGGAACAGCTTGCCCGCAAAGCCGAAGGCGCGAGGGTCGCCGCGTTCGGTCTCGGTCAGGGCGGTGGAGGCGCGCGCAATCATCAAGGCCTCGCTGCCCTGGCGGAAGCCGCCGCTGTAAGGAGTCTCCGCCGTGACCTTCCAGCGGCCGGTAAAGCAGATGCCGTTGCTGTGCAGGTGCTTTTCCAGCCGGGGATAGTAGTCGGCCGTTTCGGTGAGGGTGCGCTGTGCATCGGCCTTCAGCAGGTTGACGCCATCGCGGATGAATTGCGCGCTGCTGACTTCATAATGGGGCAGCCGGTTCTGGGCATACACAGCCATTTCCTGCTGCTCCGCCGCCGTCTGGCCGGGCGGCGGCGGGGTAACGATGACGTTGCGTACTTCGTTGAAGCTGGAGTCGGCCAGCGCGGGTGTCGCCAACAAGCCGGAGCAGATCACGGCCAGGGTCAGGCGATTCATGGATTCATTCCTCTTCCAGTGGCATCAAAAACCACAGCACGATATAGATCAGGATGCCGGGCACGGCCACAAACAGGCAGGACAAGATCACGAACAGCAGCCGCACCTTGAACGGGCTCCAGCCCAGATAATCGGCAATGCCGCCCATGACGCCGGCAATGATGTTGTGTTGCCGCGAACGGCAGAGTTGCTTGTTGCTCATGGTGATTCCCGCTTCAGATAACGAATGACATCCAGCATCCACCACGCCACGCAAGCCGTGACCAGCACCAGCAGGGCGGGGGCAAGGGTGGGCAGCAGCGGGCTGTTTTGGGTACTCATCACCAAGTAGGTGACATAGGCGGCATAACACAGCAGGAAGGCGAAGCCGTCCGTGCGGGTGACGGTATAACGGGTCAGGAAGACCGGCAGACAGGCCAGCGCCACCAGGATCATCACCGGGATGTCCAGGGTCAGCGAGGAAGCCGCCACCGGCAGGCCGTTGGGGGCCACCAGCCCGGAAATGCCCAGCACCGCGCCGATGTTGAAGATGTTGCTGCCGAGGACGTTGCCGATGGCAATGTCGCGTTCGCCCTTGAGACTGGCCATGACGCTGGTGGCCAGCTCCGGCAGCGAGGTGCCGACAGCAACGATGGTCAGTCCGATCACCAGTTCGCTGAGTCCGGCGTATTTGGCGATGGCCACAGCACCATCCACCAGCCATTGGGAACCCAGAATCAGCATGCCCAGCCCGACGGCGATAAAGGCGATATTTTTCCACATCGGGCTGGATTCAATGGCTTCAGCGCCTGCGACCGTGCTGACACCTTCCCGCCGTGCTTCCCGGATCAGGAAAACGGTGTAGGCGACGATGCCCGTGAACAGGATGGCTCCGTCCAGACGGCTGATGTCCTTGTCCAGGCCCATGGCCAGCACCAGCAGCGAGAAGAAGATCATGATCGGGATATCGAAACGCACCAGTTGCTTCTGCACCACCAGCGATGCCGCCACGGCGGACAGCCCCAGGATCAGCAGCACATTGCAGATGTTGCTGCCCACGACATTGCCGACGGCAATATCCGCTGACCCGCTCCAGGCGGAAGAAACACTGACCGCCATTTCCGGGGCGCTGGTGCCGAAGGCCACCACCGTCAGGCCGATGACCAGCGGGCTGATGCCCAGCGCTCCGGCCAGGCTGGAAGCGCCTTTGACCAGGATGTCAGCGCCAAAGGTCAGCAGGATCAATCCTGCCAACAGCAAAATAAGGGTGACCGGCTCCATTTCATAACCTCGATGGCAGGAAAGATTGCGGCCTAGCAGAGCGTTGCCGCCCCATCCGGCGTGCAGACGATACCGGACATGCAGGGATTCTAAGCGAATACGGCTTGCTGAATTGTATTCAATCCGCTGCCGGACAGATGGCTGCTTCGGGCGGCGTATTTCGCTGACAGCGCCGGACAAGGCAATTACCTTGTTTTTGATAAGGGTAAAGGGGAGTAAAATAAGAAAATTGCCCCTTTGGGTATATTGGCCGGAATAACTGACTGCATGAATCCCTTACTTCACCCCGCGCGGCTGGTGCCGCTGGGCTTTCTCTTCGCCATTCTGGTGGGGACGCTGTTGCTGATGCTGCCCGTTTCACATGCCGGGCCGGGGCACGCCGACTGGCTGACCGCACTGTTTACCACCACCTCGGCGGTCTGTGTCACCGGGCTGGCGACAGTGGATACCGCCACCTACTGGAGCCCTTTCGGACAGGCGGTGATCATGGGCCTGTTCCAGATTGGCGGCTTTGGCATCATGACCGGCGCCACGTTGCTGGGACTGCTGGTGTCGCGCCGCCTCAGCCTCAGCACCCGGCTGGTGGCGCAGGCCGAACACGCTGCCGATCTGGGAGATGTTCGAACCACCTTGAAAGTGATTTTTGGCGTGACGATAGCGGTGGAGCTGGCGGTGGCGCTGATGCTGGGCGTGGCCCTGCACACGCGCTATGACGAATCCTGGCTGCTGTCGGCCTGGCATGGCCTGTTCCTGGCAGTGTCCTCGTTCAACAATGCCGGTTTTTCCCTGTACTCCGACAACCTGATGCATTTCGTCACCGACCCCTGGATCAACTTCCCGATCATGGCGGCCATCTTCATCGGCGGCATCGGCTTTCCGGTGCTGCTGGAACTGTGGCGCAGCCGCGATCAGGATCACACGCACTGGTCGGTGCACACCAAGCTGACCATGATTGGCTCCGGAGTACTGCTGGCGCTGGGTACCTTCTCGATTCTGTTATATGAATGGGGCAACCCCTACACGCTGGGCCCGCTGGATCTGGGCGGGAAGATTCTGGCTTCGTTGTTCCATTCGGTGTCGGCCCGCACCGCCGGGTTCAATACGCTGGACATGGGGCATCTGACATCCGAGACCCTGTCGGTGCACTACCTGTTGATGTATGTCGGCGGCGGCAGCGCCGGTACGGCGGGCGGCGTCAAGATCACCACGCTGGCGCTGCTGGCCTATATGGTCTGGGCGGAAATACGCGGTGAGCCGGATACCACGATGTTCGGCCGCAAGGTATCGCTGCAGGTGCAGCGGCAGGCGCTGACGGTGATCTTCCTCAGCACCACCCTGATTGCTTTTGCGACGCTGGCGTTGTTAAGCGTCACCGATTACCCGTTGGAAGTGGTGGTTTTCGAGGCCATTTCCGCCTTCGCCACCGTCGGCCTGTCCACCGGCATCACCCCGAACCTGCCGCCATCCGGCCTGCTGATTTTGACGGCCCTGATGTTCATCGGCCGTGTCGGCACCACCACCGTCGCAATGGCCTTGGCCCTGCGCAGCCGTCGCAAACCTTTCCATTATCCTGAGGAGAACCCCATCGTTGGCTAATCGCAATCGTATTCCCAAAGGGAACAGTGTTGTTGTCATCGGGCTGGGCCGCTTTGGCGGCGCCGTGGCCGAATCCCTAATCCGTCTGGGTCATGAAGTGTTGGGCATTGACGAAAACTATGACTGCGTCCAGCAGTGGTCGGGCCTGCTGACCCATGTGGTCCAGGCCGACACCACCAGCATCGACACCCTGCGCGAACTGGGCGTGGCGGAGTTCAAGCATGCCGTGGTTGGCATCGGCAACAATGTCGAGGCCAGCGTGCTGACCGTGCTGGCGCTGGAGGAAATGGGGGTGCCCGATATCTGGGCCAAGGCCATGACCGCCAAGCACGGCCGCATCCTGGAGCGCACCGGCGCGCATCATGTCATCTTCCCCGAGGCCACCATGGGTGCGCGGGTGGCGCATCTGGTGACCGGCCGCATGATTGACTTCATTGAACTGGATGACGGTTACGCCATCGCCAAGACCCGGACTCCTGCTGAGCTGCATGGCAAGACCGTCGCGGATGCCGCGTTGCGCAGCAAGTTCGGGGTGACCATCGTGGGACTCAAGCACTCCAAGGCCGAAATGATCCATGCCCGGCTGGAGACCGTGCTGGACCGCGATGCACTGATGATCGTCGCCGGCCCCACCCAGCAAGTGGAGCGTTTTGCCGCCATGACTTGATAGTGGTTCCTCCCATGCCGAAAAGCGTCCGGATGACGAATTAGCAGCTATGCTGAGGAGACATGCCGGTTTCGCGCATGGGAGGCTTCATGAATACAACAAGAAAATTTGCCCTCGGGATGTGTTTGGCGATCGCCAACCTTGCCTGGGCGGAGTCCGGATGGGAAACCGTTTCCCAGGCGCGTAACCGCGGGGAAGTCAGCAGCTATGTCCGGGAAGTGCCGGGGCATGATGTCAAATCCTTCAAGGGCGTGGTGGAGGCTCCTTACCCGATGACGGCCATCCTGGCCGTGCTGGCGGACATCGACAACCTGCCGAGCTGGGTCTTCCAGTGCGAGCGGGCGCGTCATGACAGCAGTTGGCCCGACGTGGTCTATTACATGGAATTCCATACTCCGTGGCCGGTCAACAACCGGGAGGCGGTGCTGCGCAATACCGCCGTCCAGGACCCGCAAACCTTGACCGTGACCATCAACACCGTGGCGGTGCCGGGATATGTCGGGGCTTCGCGCGGGCGGGTACGGGTGCCCGAACTCAACAACCGCTTCATCATTGAGCCGCTGAAGGACGGCGGCACCCGGGTCAGCTTTGAAACGCTGGTGGA
Source organism: Fluviicoccus sp. (assembly GCF_030646115.1). Taxonomy (GTDB): domain Bacteria; phylum Pseudomonadota; class Gammaproteobacteria; order Pseudomonadales; family Moraxellaceae; genus Fluviicoccus. The sequence goes on along the minus strand of NZ_JAUSMX010000015.1, from coordinate 150,090 downwards.
TCCGGGCGGAGCCATTCCGGCCTGGATGTCGAACTGGATCGCCACCAGCGCCCCCAGGGACACGCTCCGGGCCCTGCTGAAACAGGCGGCCCTGCCGAAGTATCGCGACCGTCGCGTGGAAGCGGTGCATCTGCCGGGCTTGCCGGGCCTGCAGGCTCCGGTCGCCAGCGAGCGGCACACCGCCGCCGACTGATTTGCCCCGGCCTGCATTCATTGCCTTGCTCACCGGCAACAGATGCAGGTTTAATGGGTGCAGACTCATTGTTGCTATGCATTTTCATTGATTATAAATGCTTTTGTCGGCTGGCATGCCCCCTGCAATACCTGAAGTGATGATGGCAAACAACTTCAGGAAAACAATCGCCATGAACATCCGCAAACCGGCCTTGATGGAACGCGGCCTGCTGGCCATGCTGATCTGGGGCAGCCTGTCTGGCCCTGCGATAGCATGGACGCACCTCTACACCACCACCTACCTGTTGGGCGACAACGACAGCCGGCTCACAGCGCGCCAGCACGCGGTGTCCCGCATCCAGCAGCAGGCGGCGCAGGAGTCCGGCACTTACATCCGGGGCAGCACCCGGCTGGTCAATGATGCACTGGATGAACAGATCAGTCGTGAAAGCGCCGCCATCGTTCAGGTTGAGGTGCTGTTCGAGCGCTACGACATGACGGCTTCCGGGCAATTGCAATTGTCCTTGCAGGCCCGGGCCAATGTGGATGACTCAGTGCTGCGTGACCGGGTTCAGGCCGCCCGCACAGCAACACCCCCGCAATCGGCGGAAGAAATACTCCCGGAGAATACGGGCAGGCAGCGCGCCGCCGTTGTTGAGCGCTCCCTGCCGCAGTTGACGGAAATCCGGGAGCAGCAACAGCAGTTGGCGCAGCAGAACCGCCAGTTGCGTGAACAGTTGGAAACCCTGGCCCGGCAACCTGCGCGGCTCGCCACCGGTTCTGTTGCGGCAGTCGCCTTGGCCGGGGAGCCGGGCTGGCTGGAACCTTTGCTGTCGTCGCTTCAGGCGTTGCCGGTGCATGCCCGGATCATCAGCCGTGCGCCGCAAACGGCGGGGGACCTGCTGGCGTTGGGGGTGCAGACGGAGTGGCGGCTCAGCCTGGCCAAGGACAGCCCGCTGGACCGCTTGTGCCGGGAGTGGCAATGCGTGGCGGGGTATGCCTACCGGGGCAACTCGGACGACCTTGCGCCGCCGCCGCTGCACCAGCAACTATACCGCCCCATCAGCCGCCCGGCGCGTATGGAAGACAAGCTGCTGAACCACTGGCAATTGCTGACCTTGCAGGCCGTACCGCCAAAACCGCTGACGGCAGATGAGACGCAGGCCTTGCAGTCACGGGTGATGTCTCGCCCGCTGTATGTGCAAACCCGACTGGCAGACCAGACGTGGCTGTTACCGTTGATGACCTGGAGCCCGGCGCTGGGCGGTCTGGTGATTTCCCTGCAGGGCACCACGGCGGAAACCGGGACGCCGGTTTACGATGGCGTGACGGGTAACGGGCGTTATCTGTGTACCCCGGCCTACAAGGGCGGGCAGTGCCATGACCGCTTGCCAGTGCAATTTGCTTTGCAGGAGGTCAAGGTGAGTCATGCGGTGCTGAAACGCAGTCCGGTGCTGGAGGCCAAGGTTGTTGTACCCTGAGCCGGTTGTCGGCGGTCATTGTGAAGGGTATGGGTGAGATTGGCGAAGTGACGGTGTGGCGGGCGGCGGATCAACGATTCGAAAGAGATTGGGTGCTGCAGGCCCTCCCCGAAGGGGAGGGCCTGACCGGATTACTCCGGAGCCTTGTCGGCGGCCGGAGCTTCCGGAGCCGGGGCGGCCGCAGGCGCGGGGGCTTCGGCAGCAACAGCCGGAGCAGCCTTGGGAGCGGCTGGCTTGCGCGGTGCACGCGGAGCCTTGGGAACGGCCGGCGCGGCGGGCTTGGCGGCCGGGGCGCGGCGGGCCGGAGCCTTCTTCACGGCCTCTTCCACCTTGGCTACGGCGTCACCGGCGGCCTTGGAGACTTCGCCCGCCATCTTGGAGACTTCGTCCGCCACTTGACCGGCTTCCTTCTTCACCTCGGCCACCACACGCGCGGTGCCTTTTTTGACATCATCAGCAACCTTGGAAGCTTCCTTTTTCACTTCGGCGGTGATCTTGGTCGCTTCCTTCTTGACGTCGGCCGAAATTTTTCCGGCTTCCTTGCGGACATCACCGGCGACTTTCACGGCTTCGTTCTTGACGTCTTCAGCCACATCGCTGACGTCTTTCTTCATGACGTCGGCAATGGCGGAGGCGGCTTCCTTACCCTTGGTCAGGGCGTTTTGCAGGAAGGACTTGACCTCGCTCTGCTGGTACATGGCCTTGACTTTCTCGTAGTCTTTCTTGGCGGCTTCGAGGGCGGCTTCAGCGTGGGCTTGGGCATCCTTCAGGATTTGCACGGCTTTGGTGTCGCCGGTCTTCACTTTTTTGGAGACCTTGGCCAGAATTTCCTGATAGTGCGACTCCGCCTTCTTCACCAGCTTGCGGTAGGATTCCACCAGCTTGTCCGTCTCTTTCTGAGCCTGGTCAGCCAGCTTCACCAGCTTGTCGTTCAAGGGCTTTTCGGCTTTCTTCTTGCCAGCCATGTTGATTCTCCACATTCGGGTTAAGGATAGCTTTAAATTAAACCAATCAGCAGGGAAAAGCGAGAATCTGGTAGGACAATCGGTTTTAACCGAAGCCTAACACGCTGCATGTAGCTTATTTGCGGGCGCGCAAGTATGCTCGTGGCGTCTGCGATAACAACAACGCTGGAGTGATTATGAAACGTCTTTTTCTGGTTGCCGCGCTAATGGCGACCGGCGCCGTCCAGGCGGCCGAAACTGCGGCCGTCCCCTCGATGGCTTCCGCCCCCGCTTCGGCGGTGGTTGATGACAGCAAGGTTTATTACAGCATGGGCTTCATGACCGGCAAGAATATCCAGGGAGCCATTCCTGGCATGGATATCGAGAAATTTTCGACCGGCCTTAAGGATGCTTTCGGCGGCAAGCAGCCGATGCTGACCGAAGAGGAAATGCGTCAGGTGCTGACCGCCTACAAGAACCGCCGCATGGAAGAGGAGCAACAGGCCTTCCAGCGTCAGTCCCAGGATAACAAGGCCCAGGGTGAAGCGTATCTGGCCGGGAACGCCAAGAAGCCCGGCGTGAAAACCACGGCTTCCGGTTTGCAGTATGAAGTTCTGCGTGAAGGCACGGGTATCAGCCCCAAGGCGTCTGATACCGTTGAAGTGCATTACGAAGGCAAGCTGATGGACGGCACCGTCTTCGACAGCTCCATTGCCCGTAACCAGACCGCCTCTTTCCGTCTGGACCAGGTGATTCCCGGCTGGACCGAAGGCGTGCAGTTGATGAAGGAAGGCGCGAAGTACCGCTTTGTAATTCCCTCGGACAAGGCTTACGGTGAAATGGGCGCGGGTTCCATTCCTCCGAATGCGGTGCTGACCTTTGAAGTGGAACTGATCAAGGTGACGCGCGATGCGGCCGGCAAGGGCGGCGACAAGGCTGCGCCCAAGAAGAAGCTCAAGTAACACCGGCTTCGGCCAAACCAAAAAGGGCAGTCATCAGACTGCCCTTTTTCATTGTGGCGGTTGGCGGTCCGGATCAGGATTTACGCCACAGTTGCCAGCCGCAGACCAGCACGATGCCGCTGAACATCACCAGGGTCCATTCCGGCAGGCTGAGGCCCAGCCAAACCCAGTCCACCTTGGCGCATTCTCCGGAGCCGTGCAGTACTTTCTGGATGACTTCCTGCAAGGGGAAAGTCTGCATCCAGTAATCCAGTCCGGGACCACAGGCAGGCACGTCGTCTGGCGGCAGATGCTGCATCCAGGAATGGCGGCCTGCCACACCCAAGCCAATCAGCGCGGAAATCATGGTCAGCCCGGCATAGATGCGGCGGCCGACGATGGCCGGGTTGTGCAGGGCGGCAACCAGCGCGGTAAAGCCTACACCCATCAACGCCACGCGCTGGAAAATGCACAGCGGGCAGGGTTCAAAGTTCTGGTAATGCTGCAGGTAGAGGGCGAAGGCCATGCCGACCAGCATCAGCGCAAACAGGCCGAGATTAGTGAGGCGGGGGGAAGGCAGTTTCGTGCCTGTCCACCGTTCGGGTAGTGATTTCCTGTTGGCGGAATACGGATTAGACATAGGAGTCACAGTGCTCGCGTTCGGGTGGAGAACCCCCCGTCGAAGACATCACGGGGGTGCATACAGCCAACTTAGGCAATCCCGGCCCCAGTCTCAAGACCCTTTTGGTTAAACGGCGTTATAGGCCGCCAGGAAGTCATCAAAGCCGAGGGTGTCGGCAGCTTCCAGGTCTGATTGCGCCTGCAGCGACTCCGCCGTTTGCTGCCGGAACAGGGCCTCGCGTTCCGGGCTCAGGGTTTGCCGCTGGAAATAGTCGCGGTGCTGCTCAGCGACGGCCTTGCCGAAAGCGAAGAAGCTGTTCTCATGTCGGCCGATCTCCGCCAGCACCTGCGCCGCATAGGTCTGTTCGGGATGATGCAGCTTGTCGAGCTGGGCCTGGATGGCAGCGCTGTAACGGTCGGTGGCATGGGCGGCGTCCAGCACCGCTGCGACACGCGCCATTTCATTAAGCAGGCGTTCCGCGACGACGTGGAATTCCACCTTTTCTTCATCGACGCGGATCGGCAGGAAGGGCTTGCGGCCGAATTCGACCATGGTTTCCTGTCGCTCACCGAGATGCGCGTATTCCGCCGGGGTGAAGGGGGAGTCCGTGGTCAGCAGCGAATGCAGGGCGAACACTTCCAGGAAGTGCGCGGTCGGGCTGTCGATGCCGGTCGGGGTGAAGGGATTGAGGTCGACGCAGCGCAGTTCGACGTATTCGACCCCGCGCTCCTTCAAGGCCTGCGAGGGCTTCTCGGCGCGGCGGATGGTGCGTTTCGGGCGGATCAGGCCGTAGTACTCGTTTTCAATCTGCAGGACATTGGCATTCATCTGCCGGTATTCACCGTCCACCTTGACGCCCAGCTCCTCGAACGGCTGGTAGGGGGTGTGGATGGCATGTTGCAAGTCGCGAATGTAATGGTCCAACCGGTTGTAGGAGACATGCAGGTCGCGCTGTACCGTGTTCTGGTAACCGAGGCGGCTCATGCGCAGCGAGGTGGCGTAGGGCTGGTAAAGCGTGCCCGGCGACAGCGTTTGCAGATTGTGCTTGCGGCCGACCAGGAAACAGGCGCAGACGGCCGGGCTGGCGCCCAGAAGATACAGCAGCAGGAAGCTGTGGCGCTGGAAGTTGCGCACCAGCGCGAAATATTTGTCGTTGATGAAGTCCTGGCGGGGGCGGGTGTCGCCAAGCGCGGTCTGCCAGGCATCCCAGAACGTATCGGGGAAGGACAGGTTGTAGTGGATGCCGGCGATGGTCTGCATCTTGCGGCCGTAGCGGATGCCGAGGCCATGGCGGTAAAGGGTCTTCAGGCGGCCGATGTTGGAGGTGCCGTATTGGGCCAGCGGGATCTGTTCGTCGTCGAGGCCGATCATGCAGGGCATGGAATTCAGCCACAGCCGTTCTTCGTCCAGGTGCTTGTAGACATAGGTGTGCAAGTCATCGAGGAAGCCGAGGGTTTCATCGATGCTTTCCGTGGCGGGAGTGATCAGTTCCAGCAGCGCTTCCGAGTAATCGGTGGTGATGTGCGGGTGGGTCAGCGCCGAGCCCAAGGCCTGCGGGTGCGGGGTCTGGGCGATCATGCCGTCCGGGGACATGCGCAGGGTTTCCTTTTCCAGGCCCCGCAACATGCCCTTGAGGACGTGGGGTTGGGGGCTCAGCCAGGTGAGTTGCTGCGTCAGGTGTGATTGCATGGGGGCGGGTTCTCGGGGTTCAGACAGACAAGATAGGGGCTTTTTGGGAAATTTCCAGTGTCAGTGTGGTGACAGGGGGCATCCGCCTGCCGCGGGCCTCTTGCGGCGGGGCGAAGCAGTGCTTCGCTGAGCCCGCCTCATGTCTTGGCGAAAGGATGCAAAACCGTGTCCTTCGCCAAAACTCGCCTACGGTCGGTTCGCTGTTGATGGTCCCCGAGACCGAGTCTTCGTTGGCTGGTATGTGGCTCAGACAGTTGGCAGCGGACGGCGGGAAGCAGGTGGTGGTCGGGGTCAAGGTGTGGTTTTGGCGGCGGTGGCGATGTACTGGCCCGGCGTCAGTCCCGTCCACAACTTGAAGGCGCGGATGAAGGCGCTGGCTTCGGCAAAGCCCAGTTGCTGGGCGATTTCCTGCAGGGACAGTTCGCCCTGCGCCAGCCATTGCACGGCCTGTTCGCGGCGGATGTCGTCCTTGATGTCCTGATAATGGCTGTCCTCACGCAACAGCTTGCGGCGCAGGGTGCGGCCGGTCATCCAGAAATGCTGCGCCACGGCTTCGAGATCGGGAAAGCCGGTGGCCATGTCTTCGGCAATCAGTTCCCGCACCCGTTGCGTGTAGCTGCCGTGGAATACCGGCTTCACCAGGAATGCGCCGGGCAGTGTCGGCAGCAGCGCCTTCAATTCCGCCGGACTGCGCTTCACCGGACGTTGCAGCCAACCGGCGTCAAACACCAGGGCATTGCGGGTTTGGCTGAACAGCAGCGGGCAGGGGAACAGCGTCGGATATTCACGCACATGCGCGGGTGTTTCGTGGATGAAGTGCGCGCCTTGCAGGTGGATGCGTTCGCGAACCAGCCAGCCAGCGAGGCGGCTCCACATCACCAGCATGAATTCCAGCAGGAAATGGTCGGCGTCGCGTGACGGGTCTTGCAGGCGCATCCACAGGAACGCTTGTCCGTTTTCGACGGTAACGCCCAGCGCCAGTGAGTCGTTGGCGATGCGGTAGAAGCGGCTGCATTTGTCCAATGCCTCGCCCAGGGTGGCGGCATGGATCACCAGTTCACTCATCAACGCAAACGCGCCGACCGGGCAGGGGCGAGTGGTGAGGCCGAGGAATTCGTCGTCCATCGTACGCCACACGGCTTTCACCAGTTCGGCGTATTGCAGCGGCGGGAGGCGCGCCGGTAAGTCGGCCTCCAGTCCGGCCTGCGCCAGCAGCGGAACGGGGTCCAGTCCCCGGCGGATGGCTCCTTGCAGGGCGACGCCTACATAGTGGGCAGCGATGGTATGGTGCTGGATCAGCATGGATTCGTCCGTTTCAGCCGGTCAAAACGGCGGTTTTTCAGGATTAAATGGGCAATATCGCACTTATCAAGCGCTAGGTTGTCCGTTTTTGTCAGTGAATTCAACCTTTTCATCATTGAGGTGAGTGGCGGGTTCGGGGAAACTGGCTAGGCTTGCTGTATCAGCCGCAGGCCCCTTCAATTCCGTTGCAAGCCAGAGACGCATCCCATGACGAACGCCCCCGCCAAGAACGCTGTCTACACCCCTACGCACAAGGTCCGTTTCGTGACCGCCGCCAGTCTGTTCGACGGCCACGACGCCGCCATCAACATCATGCGCCGCATGATCCAGGCGACCGGTTGCGAGGTGGTGCACCTGGGACACAACCGTTCGGTGGATGAAATCGTCACCTGCGCCTTGCAGGAAGACGCGCACGGCATCGCGCTCAGTTCCTATCAGGGCGGTCACAATGAATTCTTCAAGTACATGATCGACCTGCTGAAGGAGCGCGGCATCGGTCATGTGCAGGTCTTCGGCGGCGGCGGCGGCGTGATCGTGCCCAGCGAAATCAAGGATCTGATGGACTACGGCGTCAACCGCATCTTCTCGCCGGAAGACGGCGCAACGCTCGGCCTGCAAGGCATGATCAACCTCTGCGTGCAGAACAGCGATGTTGATCTGGCACATGCGTATCCCGCCGATGCCTCCGGCCTGTTCGCCGCTGACGTCTTCACCCGCCACCGCACCCTGGCGCGGCTGATCACGGCGCTGGAAGCAGGCACGCTGCCGTGGCGCGACCAGTTGGTGGAACAGGCCTCGCACAAGGCCATTCCCGTGCTGGGCATCACTGGCACCGGCGGCGCGGGCAAGTCCAGCCTCACCGACGAACTGCTGCGCCGCTTCCGTCTCGATTACGACGATGCGCTGAAGATCGCGGTCATCTCCATCGACCCGTCGCGGCGCAAGTCGGGCGGCGCGCTGCTGGGCGACCGCATCCGCATGAACGCCATCCACCACCCGCACATTTACATGCGTTCGCTGGCGACGCGCGATGCGGGCAGCGAGATCAGCAAGGCGCTGCCGGACGTGATTGCCGCCTGCAAGGTGGCAGGATTTGACCTGATCATCGTTGAAACCTCCGGCATCGGCCAAGGTGATGCGGCGATCGTGCCGTTTGTCGATACCTCGCTGTATGTGATGACGCCGGAATTCGGCGCGGCCTCGCAGCTGGAAAAGATCGACATGCTCGACTTCGCCGATGTCGTCGCCATCAATAAATTCGACCGCAAGGGCGCAAAGGACGCGCTGCGTGATGTCTCGAAGCAGGTGCAGCGCAACCGCGAGGCCTTCATGCAGTCCCCGGACACCATGCCGGTGTTCGGCACCATCGCCGCCCGCTTCAATGACGACGGCGTCACCGCGCTGTACCACCACCTGAAGTCGGTACTGACCGGCAAGAACCTGGTCACCGCCGGCAGCGGCAACCTGCCCGGTGTGGCGGTGCGCGCTTCCAGCCAGCAGGGCAGCATCGTGCCGCCGTCGCGGGTGCGTTATCTGGCCGAAATCGCCGACACCGTGCGCGGTTATCACCGCTATGTGGATACGCAGGCGGGGTATGCGCGCCAGCGCCAGCAGTTGTCGGCGGTTATCGGCATGCTGAATGGAACAACTCCCTCTCCCCTTGTGGGAGAGGGCCGGGGAGAGGGGTGCGATGCCGGTGCGGAGAATGGTCGTCTGCAAACCCTGCTGCAAAAGGCCGACCACCACCTCACCGCCGAATCCCGCCAACTGCTCGACCGCTGGCCGGAGCTGGTCAAGACCTACGCCGGTGACGAACTGGTGGTGAAGATCCGCGACAAGGAACTGCGCACCAAGCTGACCTACACCAGCCTCTGCGGCACCCGTATTCCCAAGGTGTCGTTGCCGCGCTTCAGCGACCACGGCGACCTGCTGGCCTGGCAACTGCGCGAGAACCTGCCCGGCGAATTCCCGTTCACGGCGGGCGTGTTCCCGTTCAAGCGCGAAGGCGAAGACCCCACCCGCATGTTCGCGGGGGAAGGCGACGCCTTCCGCACCAACGCCCGTTTCAAGAAGGTGTCCGAGGGCATGCCCGCCAAGCGCCTGTCCACCGCCTTCGACTCGGTGACACTGTACGGCAACGATCCGGCCGAGCGCCCGGACATCTACGGCAAGATCGGCAATTCCGGCGTCTCCATCGCCACGCTGGACGACATGAAGGTGCTGTACGGCGGCTTCGACCTGACCGCGCCCACCACCTCGGTATCGATGACGATCAACGGCCCGGCCCCGACCATCCTCGCCTTCTTCGTCAACACCGCCATCGACCAGAACGTCGACAAGTTCGTCACCCAGCACGGCCGCCAGCCGGATGCCGAGGAATCCGCGCGCATCCGCAAGTGGACGCTGGAAAACATGCGTGGCACGGTGCAGGCCGACATCCTCAAGGAAGACCAGGGCCAGAACACCTGCATCTTCTCCACCGAATTCAGCCTGAAGGTGATGGGCGATATCCAGCAGTTCTTCACCGACAACAAGGTGCGGAATTTCTACTCGGTGTCGATCTCCGGCTACCACATCGCCGAAGCGGGCGCGAACCCAATCTCGCAACTGGCGTTCACGCTGGCCAACGGCTTCACCTTTGTCGAAGGCTATCTGGCGCGCGGCATGTCCATCGACGATTTCGCCCCCAACCTGTCGTTCTTCTTCAGCAACGGCATGGACCCGGAATACACGGTGATGGGCCGCGTTGCCCGCCGCATCTGGGCGGTGGCGATGCGCGAGAAGTACGGCGCCAACGAGCGTAGCCAGAAGCTGAAGTACCACATCCAGACCTCCGGCCGTTCGCTGCACGCGCAGGAAATCGACTTCAACGACATCCGCACCACGCTGCAGGCGCTGATCGCGATCTATGACAACTGCAACAGCCTGCACACCAACGCCTATGACGAGGCGATCACCACCCCGACCGAGGAAAGCGTGCGCCGGGCGATGGCGATCCAGCTGATCATCAACCGCGAATGGGGGCTGGCGAAGAACGAGAACCCGAACCAGGGCAGTTTCATCCTGGATGAACTGACTGATCTGGTGGAAGAGGCGGTGCTGAAGGAATTCGAGGCGATCAGCGAGCGCGGCGGCGTGCTGGGCGCGATGGAAACTGGCTACCAGCGCGGCAAGATCCAGGAAGAGTCGATGGTGTATGAGCACCTGAAGCACAGCGGGGAATTGCCGATCATCGGGGTTAACACTTTCCGCAATCCGAAGGGCGATTCGACGCCGCAGACGCTGGAACTGGCGCGCTCGACGGATGAGGAAAAGCAGTCGCAGCTGCACCGGCTGGCGGAGTTCCAGCGCCGCCATGCCGAGGAAGCGCCGCGGGCGCTGGCGCGGTTGCAGCAGGTGGCGATCGAGGGGGGGAATATCTTTGAGGAGCTAGTGGAGACGGTGCGAGTCTGTTCGCTGGGGCAGGTGACCGAGGCGCTGTTTGCGGTGGGGGGGCAGTATCGGCGGAATATGTAAGCAGGTTTGCCGCGGCGGCGGGGCCATCCTGCCGCCCGATTGCCGGATAGAGTCGCAAGCGCTTATGCTTGCCCCGGGCGCACTGATCGCCCGGACCGGCCAAAAGGATTTCCCTCCCATGCCTTTTTTCCTCTATGAAGCCACCGACCACGGCGGCAAGCCCACCACCGATTTTCAGGATGCGGCAACCGCAAGGGCGGCTTACGATGCCCTGATGCATGCCGGTCTAAGAGATATCCGGATTCTGGACAGTCAAACCGGCGCGGCCATTGATGACGCCTATCTTCGCGGGCTGTCCGAGCAAGAGCGGAGGGAATATGCGGAATACCTGATGCGGTTCAGGCAGGCGGGCGATCCCCGTTCCGAGTGGCGACGATCCTTATTGATGGGCATTCGTGAAAGCATCATTGAGGGACGCTCGACCCACATCGTGTTGGCCTTGGTGCTGCTGTTCTGTCTGTGGCAGGGCATTTGGCTGGGCGTGGCCGGAGTTGTACTGTTCTATGGCGTGATTGTGGTGCAGACGGTCAGGGCTTTGCGCTGGTTCGACCTGTACCAGGAAATGCAAATGGCACAGGTCGCCGGACAATGGCAAAAAGCACTGTCGCTGATTACCCGGCTCCGAACTAACAAGTTAATGCTGCAACAGACGGATGTCGGGCTGGACTTCGAGGAGGCTGCGATCCGGGCACGACAGGGCGGGGATATAGAGCGCATAATCGCCGGCCTTGCAGGCTGGCGGGAGCGCTTGGCCGACGATCCTGGAGCCTTTGAGTCCAGGTCGTTGGGTATCTATATTGCGGGCGGTCACTTCGACCGCTATCTCAAGGCAGCCCGGCAGGGCCTGGATGCGTTGCCGGAAGACCCCTCCCGTCGGATTGACCTGGCCTTGGCAGAGGCTCGATTCGGGAGTGCAGCCGAAGCGCGCTCGGTGCTGAATACTCTTGAAATGTCGCTGATTAACGAAGGTCTGTTGCCCTTCAGACAGTGGATTGAGGGGCTGATTGCCGTGCGAAGCGGTGATAACGCCAAGGCACTGTCGGAGCTGTGGAAGGCCATGTCCACGATGCGCGGTGAAGCTTCTACTCAGCCACCGCCCTCGGTGCCGCTGGCGCTGGTGACAGGTGCGTATTGCCTGGCCCTGGCTCGGTCGGGGCGGAAGGATGAGGCTGTCCGGATGATGGCGGAAGTACGGCCCCTGCTGCGGCTTCATGGTTATCAAGGCTTTGCGGGCATGATGCAGTCATTGCAGATGGAAGTTGAAGTGCCCGATACGGTTTCTTGAGACTCCGGGGAGCACTGGGGTACCACGCCGGCCCTGACCTGCCGCGGGATTGCCGGACTGCGCTGCAGGCGTTTATGCTTTCCCCGGGCGGTGCCGACCGCCCGGACAGGCCAACAAGGAAAGCCCCCATGCCCTACTTTCTCTATGAAGCCACCGATAGCGGCGGCAAGACCTCCACCGGTTTTCAGGACGCGGCAACCGTCCAGGCGGCCCACGTTGCCCTGATGCATGCCGGACATCGCGACATCCGCATTCTTGACAGTCAGACCAGCGCTGACCTTCAAGACGCCCATTGGCGTGCAATGCCCGAGGAAGAGCGCCGGGAACATGCGAAAACCCTGATGCGGTACCGACGCGCGGACGACTTCCGTTCTGAATTGCGGCAGTCGATGCGGGCCCAGGTTTGGGACGCCATGGCTCAAAACCGGGGGGTTCATGTCGTCTTCGGCGCGGTCTTGCTGTATTGCCTGTGGCAGGGCGTATGGCTGGGAGTGGCTGGGGTTCTGATCCTCTATGGGGTGCCTGCACTGAGGATATGGCAGCTGCATCGTTGGTGGGACCTCAAGCATGAACTTGAGACGGCGCGGGTGCTGGCGGAATGGGACAAGGCGTTGTCGCTGATTGCCCGGCTGCGAGCCAACAAGGATATGTGCGAGGAGCCGGATGCCGACCTGGATTTCCAGGAGGCCGCCATCCGGGCGCGACAGGGCGGGGATGTGGACCGGATCATTGCCGGCCTTTCCCCCTGGCGGGAGCGGTTGGCCGACAAAGCTGGAGCCTTTGAGGCCAGGGTGCTGCAGATTTACCTCGCGGGTGGGCGCTTTGATCGCTATCTCGAAGCCGCCCGGCAGAGTCTGGACGCGGTGCCTGAAGATCCCACGCGACGGATTGATCTGGCCCTGGCGGAGGCCCGTTATGGTCGTGTAGCCGAAGCGCGTGCGGTGCTGGACACTGTTGATGTGCGGTTGCTGAGCGAAGGCATGCTTACCTGCAGCCAATGGATCGAGGGGGTGATTGCGTTGAGAAGCGGTGACAACGCCAGGGCGCTGGTAGAGTTGGACAAAGCCATGGCAACAGTGCGTGCTAAGGTTTCTCAGTCGGCGCGGGCCCGGGTGCTGCTGGCGGAGATGACCGGAGCGTACAGCCTGGCGCTGGTCAGGTCGGGGCGGAAGGAAGAGGCCGCCCGGACCCTGGCGGAAGCGTGGCCACTGCTGCAGTTGCATGCTTCTCTGGGCTTCGATGGCATGATGACCCTGTTGCGGCAGGAAGTCGGGGCGCCAGCCTGAGCGAGCATGCTTTTTCAGCAATCGCCAGCGAGGGTCTGTTGCGCGTCAAGATCGGTGTGCTCAAGGTCAACCGCAAGCCGGCGCGTGAAGCCCCCGGCATCGGCAATGGCATTGCGGCGATCGTGCGGTTTGTGGCGGGTGCGTTATCTGGCCGAGGTGCTGGGACATTACGGCAGCGATGCCAAACAATTAGAACACTTAAAGTATGTCGGCAGATATTTTTGGGAAAATAGAGTAGTCTCCCATGGTCCAATAATAATAGCGCCGAAATGTCCGCCAATCCTGAGCCCCAGCCACAGCAAAATCATCTTCTGGCCGCCTTGTCGCCAGATGTCCAGAGCCGTTTGTTCCCGCATCTTGAACTGGTGCCCTTGCCATTACGCGCGCTCTTGTATGAGTCGAAGCGCCCCATGCGGCACGTTTACTTTCCCACCGACTCCATAGTCTCGCTGCAATATGTGATGGAGAACGGCGCCTCGACAGCAATCTCCGTGGTCGGTAACGAAGGGCTGCTGGGCATCACCTTGTTCTTGGGTGGAGAGAGCACGCCCAGCCGGTCACTGGTGCAGAGCGCCGGTTACGCCTATCGTCTTCCCCGGCTGCGGGTCAAAGAAGAATTCAATCGCCACGGAGAGCTGTTGCTGCTGATGTTGCGCTACACGCAATCCCTGATCACGCAAGTCTCCCAAACCGCCGTCTGCAACCGGCACCATTCCATTGACCAGCAGCTTTGCCGCTGGCTGCTGCTGTCCCTGGACCGCCTGTCTCACAACCACTTGACCATGACGCAGGAATTCATCAGCAACATGCTTGGCGTTCGCCGCGAAGGCGTGACCCAGGCAGCATTCAAGTTGCAGCAACTGGGTGCAATTTCCTATTCGCGCGGCTTGATCAATGTGCTCGACCGGCCGAAACTTGAATCGCTGAGTTGCGAGTGTTACGCCGTGGTCAAGAAGGAAACTGATTTGCTGCTTCATTACATGCCGCAGCGACAAGTGATCAAGGATGCCGACACTATTCCCACGGCGACGCTTTGAAGATGGCGAATCGTGAGAGGGCGTTGCAAACAGGGCGTGGGAAACGATCTCCTGCCGTCATCGTTCAGTCGCGGCTGGCTGCTCCCGCATCGCGCAACAGCAGGGCCTGTCTGTGTCGGTGACTTTCGCGTAACGTGTATCTTCTTACTTCTCCCCAAACCCCCGAATCACCTTGATGATCGCCGCCTTCTGTTCACTGTTCAGCGAATCCTGATATGACGGCATGATCCTCGGCCCGTCATTGATTTCCTCCAGAATGTTGGAGTCAGTCATCTTCTTCTGCCAGTCCGGGCTGCTGAAGTTGCGGGCGAAGTACAGGTACCCGCGCCAGTTGTCCGCTTGGCCGGTTTCAGCATGGCACTTGGCGCAGTGTTCCTTGTACAGTGCCGGTCCGTCGACGGCGGCCTGAACGGAAGCACTGAGGAACAGGGCGGCCAACAGGCCCAGGGCCGGAATGCGTATCGTCGTCATGAGCGTCTCGTAGCTGCGGTGGAATAGAGGGGCCAGCCTGACAGCGTCAGGCCGGGAATACAATGGCAAAGCCAATCCCATCCAAGCAGCTTTTGGTGTAATGTCCGACACTTCCGCAGGACGCCCCACCGGGTCGTCCTGCCCGCACCGCCGATGAGCGGCCTGCGCCGGAGATCCCGGCAGGCCATGCCATCAGCCCGTTCAGGAAACCCTCCCATGAACCTGACTGCATCATCCCTGGGTATTGCCGCTGTTGCCGGCTATATCCCGGAAAGTTTTCTCGACAATCTGGAACGGGCGCCGGCGCTCGACGCCAGTGAAGACCTGCTGCGCGACAAGATCGGCGTGCTCAAGGTCACCCGCAAACCGGCGGATGAAGAAACCTCCGGCATGGCGGTCAAGGCCATCCGCAAGCTGGTGGATCAGGGCGCGGTTAGGCTTGAAGACGTGGACTGCCTGGTGGTGGTCACCCAGAACCCGGACGGCTACGGACTGCCGCATACCTCGGCCCGCGTGCACGGGGCCTTGGGCTTGTCCACCCGCTGCGCCGTGTTCGATATCTCGCTGGGCTGTTCCGGCTATGTCTACGGGCTGTCCATCATTACCGCCCTGATGCAGGCGCAAGGGCTGCGCTGCGGCCTGCTGGTCACCGCCGACCCTTATTCCAAGATCATTGATCCGCATGACCGAAATACCAGCCTGCTGTTCGGCGATGCCGCGGCGGCAACCCTGATCACCGACCAACCGGTCTGGCGCATCGGGCGTTTTGACCTGGGCAGCGACGGCAGTTTTGCTGATGACCTGATGGTGCGGCCGCACAGTCAGCATTTCCACATGAACGGCCGCGCCGTGCTCAACTTTTCGTCACGCAAGGTGCCGGAAAGCATCCTCAATGCCTTGGCCGTCAACGGCGTGGCGCTGGCGGAAGTGGACCGTTTCCTGCTGCATCAGGGCAGTCGTCATGTGGTGCACCAGATTGGCAAGAAATTGGGGGTGCCCGATGAGAAGGTGCCGTTTTGGGCAGGAGAATACGGCAACACCGTGTCCTCCTCGATTCCGCTGCTGCTGACGCACGACAGCCTGCGCGATGACCGCTGCCTGGTGCTGTCGGGTTTTGGGGTGGGAATATCCTGGGGGTCGACAGTGTTGTGGCGGGTGCGGGCGGGCTGAGGTTCAGGTTCGCGCGAACGGCGCGGTTTCCAGCAAGTGCCGGGCCGCCGGTTCGGCAACCGGCCGCGAGAAGAAATACCCCTGCCCGAAATCGCAGTCCAGTCCGATCAGCCGTTCCACATGGTCGGCGGTTTCCGGCCCTTCGGCCACCACCTTCATGCCCAGATTCCGCGCCAGCATCATGATGGTGCGGATGATCTGCATGCACTCCTCGCTTTCATGCATCTGCGATACAAACGAGCGGTCAATCTTCAGCACATTGGCGGGAATGCGGTGCAGGTAGTTCAGAGACGAATAGCCGGTGCCGAAGTCATCAATGCTCAATTGGACGCCCAGCGCCCGTAATTCCGTCAGCAACTGCAGGGCGCGGTTGGCGTCGGACATGGCCATGGTCTCGGTGATTTCCAGGCGCACGCAGGCGGGGTTGACGCCGGTGCTGGCCAGAATCTCACCCACCTGTTCCGCCAGATTAGCCAGTGAGAACAGCCGGGTGGAGAGGTTGATGCTGATGGTCAGCGGCTGCTCATGCGGGAAGTCGCGGTGCCAGGCGGTCAGGGTGCGGCAGGCCTCGCGCATCACCCACAGGTCCAACGGGATGATCAGCCCGGTGTCCTCGGCAATGGGAATGAAGTCGTTGGGGAAAACCAGCCCCTTGTCATAGCGGTTCCAGCGCACCAGCGCCTCAAACCCGCTGATGCGGCCGCTGCGCAGGTCGACCACCGGCTGGTAATGCACCACGAAGCGGTTTTCCAGCAGCGATTTGCGCATGTCGCTTTCCACGCTCATGCGCTGGAAGGCGCTGGCGTGCATGGCCTGGTCGAACAGGTCCCAGCGCGCGCCGCCCAGACGCTTGGCGCGGTGCATGGCCAGGTCGGCGTCGCGCAGCAGTTCGTCGGCGGCCTGATGTTCGGCGGCCAGGGCGATGCCGATGCTGGCGGAGCAATAGACATCCTGGCTGCCGATGGCGAAGGTGTTTTGCAGCAGGCCGAGAATATGCTCGGCCACCCGCACCGCCTCGGTGGCGCCGCCGATGTTTTCCAGCAGGATGGCGAATTCGTCGCTGCCCAGTCGGGCGAGGGTCTGTTCCCCCCAGGCCGTGTCTTGCGGCGCATTTTCACCGGCGGAGAGCAGCGCCTGTTGCAGGCGTTGCGCCAATTGGCGGATCAGGCTGTCCCCGGCCAGGTGCCCCAGGCTGTCATTGACGATCTTGAAGCGGTCGGCGTCGATAAACAGCACGGCAAGATTGTCGTCGCCGTCACGCAGGGAGCGCAGCAGCGCCCGGTTCAGGCGGTCCAGGAACAGGGCGCGGTTGGGCAGCAGCGTCAGGCTGTCGTGGAAAGCATCGTGGATGGCGCGATCACGAGCCATCTGCCGCTCCGCCACCCGTCCCAGTTGCATGCCCACGAAGGACAGCAGGGAGATCAGCCCGGCCTCGGGCTCGCCGGGTTCGGTATTGAAGAATTCCAGGACGGCGGCAACTTCTTCGCCCGCCGGCACCGGCAAGGCAAAACCCGAGCGCAGGCCGGAATCGGCAGCCTGACGCTGCGCCAGCAAGGGTTCGTTGTCATGGATGCGGGCAATCCACAACGGATGACGGCTGGTGTAGACCTTGCCGGGCAGCCCTTGGCCGGGGGCGTACCGTTGCGATTCGGTGGCCTGGCAAAAAGCGGTGGGTGCGGCGAAGCCGGCGCTATGCCAGAGGGTGCTGGAGGACAGGTGGGGGGACGAAGCGGGGCCGGACCGCAGCCAAGCATGCCCCAGCGGCCAGTCCAGATAGGTGCAGACCTGTTCCAGTGCGAACTGGATGGCTTCGCGCAGCGATTCAGCCTGGTTGGCGGCGGCGGCCACGGATTCCATGAACAGCAGTTCTCGCTTGCAGACGGTCAATTCCCGGTGCGAGCGGTTGGCGGAGGCTTCGGCCTCAATGCGCGCCAGGCGTTCCCGGTCAATGGTTTTCTGCAGGTGCTGCAACTGGTTGTCGAATTCGGGGGGATGAAAGCCGGTCATGACAGCATGCCCGCCACGCCGGTGATGATGCGATTTCCTTTCGCGGACGTGTCGGAGCCGGGGCGAAAGCCCTCGGCCCGCAAGTCGTTTGCCGGAAGTAAAACCGCTCTCGTCACGTCGGTACCCCTTGGTCTGTCAGGCGCGTGCTTTTCAGGCAGCCGGCCGGTTATTGTTTTTTTCCGGGCAAACAAAACGCGCCCCTGCCGCTCCGTCCCATGAGGGTGGAGGCCAGTAGCGTGTTTTCATCCGGAATACTCATCCCTGTATAGCAAAGGCGGGCGCACTCTGCAAATCGTGAGTGAGGAAATCCCGTGATTTCCCACGATGAGGGGCATGACGATAGAAGCAAGGGGTATTTGTCAGCCGCCGGGGACTGTGGCAAGGTTGGTCGTCCCTTTTTGGTGCAAAACAACAGGAAGAAATTTCGCCATGAAAATAGAAACTCTGGCCGTTCATGCCGGCTATTCCCCCGATCCGACCACCAAGGCGGTGGCGGTACCGATTTACCAGACCGTGGCCTATGCCTTCGACAGCGCCCAGCACGGCGCCGATCTCTTTGACCTGAAGGTGCCGGGCAACATCTACACCCGCATCATGAACCCCACCCAGGATGTGCTGGAAAAGCGCATCGCGGCGCTGGAAGGCGGTATTGCGGCGCTGGCCGTGGCATCCGGCATGGCGGCGATCACCTACGCCATCCAGACCATTGCCGAGGCCGGGGACAACATCGTCTCCACCAGCCAGCTCTATGGCGGCACCTACAACCTGTTTGCACATACCTTTCCGCAAATGGGCCTGGAAGTGCGTTTTGCCGACGGCCGTGACCCCGATAGCTTTGCCGCGCTGATTGATGACCGCACCAAGGCTATCTACTGCGAGTCCATCGGCAACCCGCTGGGCAATGTGGCGGATATCCGTCGGCTGGCCTTTGTGGCGCATGCCCACGGCATTCCGCTGATTGTGGACAACACCGTGCCTTCCCCCTATCTGTGCCGTCCCTTCGAGCATGGCGCCGACATCGTGGTGCACTCGCTGACCAAGTATCTGGGCGGCCACGGCAATTCCGTGGGTGGGGCCATTGTCGACAGCGGCAATTTCCCCTGGGCCGATCACAAGCAGCGTTTCCGCCGCTTGAACGAACCGGATGTCAGCTATCACGGCGTGGTTTACACCGAGGCCCTTGGGGCGGCGGCCTATATCGGCCGGGCGCGTGTGGTGCCCTTGCGCAACATGGGCGCGGCCATCAGCCCCATGAATGTGTTCCTGCTGTTGCAGGGCATTGAGACGCTGGCGTTGCGCATGGACCGCATTTGCGAGAACACGCTGGCCATTGCCCGGTATCTGGATGAGCATCCGAAGGTGTCGTGGGTGAACTATGCCGGTTTGCCGGATCATCCGGATCATGCGTTGGTGGAGCAGTATATGGGCGGGCGGGCGTCCGGCATTATTTCCTTCGGGTTGAAGGAAGGTGGGCGTGAGGGCGGGGCGCGGTTCCTGGATGCGCTGCAGTTGTTTACGCGGTTGGTGAACATTGGCGATGCGAAGTCGCTGGCCACGCATCCGGCGTCGACCACGCATCGTCAGTTGGATGCGGCGGAGTTGGCGAAGGCGGGTGTGCGGGAGGATATGGTGCGGTTGTCGGTGGGCATTGAGCACATTGACGATCTGATTGATGATTTGAAGCAGGCGCTGGATGCGGCGTGAAGGGGAAAGGCGTCTTTCCTAAGGCGCGCCGTTGCCCGTTTAAGGTGTTTATGCTCTCCTAACACCGTAGGGGGGGGCCAGCAGGGGCTTGGGGGGGGTAACGGCGGTGCTCTGATCAGGCGCTTGATAGCGGAGTTTCTGTTCGGCCACGCTCCGCAACTCCCCGGCCCCCCCCTGTTCCACAGGAGGGTGTGAAGGGTGAGGTTAATGTTGCGCTGTCACTGAATTTCGATCTGCCAACAATTTTCCAGAGCGACTTGAAGAAACTCTTCGAAACAGGTATTGAGTACGTTGGGTGGAAACTTCGTGTTCATGGTGCGGCTTTCACTTTGGTCGGAAAAATCCGCCATGTGGTGTTGCTTTCAATTTTTTTCAAGGCTTAACAGTCTCTAAGGGCTTTTAATGCCGTGTATGGGGTAAGGGTATGGCTAATAAGCGAAAGTCGTGGACTCTGATGGATGATTCGTACGCTAGTCTTCCTGGTAAGCTAGGTTTAAACCCATTACAGTGGCTAAGTTATTTTCCTAGACAGCCGATTATCTTGTTTTTTGGTCTGGCTTTTTCCTGTTTTCTTATGAAATTTCATTGGCTCTTCTTAATTCCGTCTGTGCTGTTTGCTCGTTGGAATTTTTATTATTGGCAGCGCATTAAAGAGCATTTTGCTTATGGATGTATCAACGCGTCTGTGATTGTTTCTGAAAATCCTGTAATGTTTGCTGTAGCAACTAATTTAAGTAAAAGTTCAGGCTATAATTATCCTGTCGTAAAAATAGTTGAATCGCATCTGAGAACGGTATGTGGAAAGAAAGTGAAAGTTGGCACAAGGTTCCCATCAGTGGCTCTATATGGTCGGGGGAGTCAGGATGATCTTCCTCATTGGATTGATTTTAAGCCATTACCTGTTGATTATGCGACATCATCAAAAAGGTCTATTATGGGGGCCATGAATCGACTTTCCGAAAGTGATTGGAGTGAGTTGGATGAGTGGTTAAAGCAGGTGCCTATGCCTTTAGTGCCAGGACTTTACCATGTTGACGTACAGCAAAAAAATTCTAGTGAAGTCAATGATAGTCAGCCTTCTACAACCAGTAATTTTGGGATAAACGATTTTTCTGCTAATGTACTAGCGGCCATTAGAGATTGCAGTTCGATACCATTTGCATTTATGTATCAGTCTCAATTTGAGAAAATAAACCTGGATTTTTCTTTGCGTAGCTTGGAGCTAATTGATAGCTTTTTGCGAGGTATTCGCAATCAGTTTAATCCAAAATACGAAGATATTGTCAACAGTGGTGAGGGGCGACTTTTTTTGCATGTTGTAACAATTTACTCAATGGCTACTATAGCTAAGGCTGGTGGATACACCGTTAAATGGTTTAATTATGATGATTTTAAAGAAATGGTGCCTTCTGATAATCCGCCACAGTATTGTTTTGAATCTACATTTATTTGCGTAATAAATGGTGCAATCAGAATGTCTCTGGGTGTTGCTACTGATGTTATATTTGAGACTCCTATGGGCATTGGTTTCGTTAATTATGCTGATAATATTCTAAAGGAGTCACCTGATTATTCTCAGTTTTATACTGAGTTAGAAAAAATTTCGTTGTTGGATAGTCAGGTATTGGAGTTGGCAGATTATTTGTTGTTAGAGCACCAGTCGCTAGTTGATTTGTCAGAGCGCATGGGGCTTTTGATAGCCCAAACTGTAGCGCATGCACCTTCTGATAATTTTGGCGTTACTTTACTTGCTCCATCAGTCGAAGAAGGGCAGCTTAGAATAAGCTTTATCAAGTTTATGGGCAGTAATGCTTCAGAAATGCAGGGCCACTTACGCCATAATCCGCATCATAAAGAGTGGTTGGTTGGCGTGTACGATGGTTATGTCTATCCGTATAGCGGTAAAATCGATGCTCTGATTTTTGAGGCAAGGAGCTATATTGAAGGAAATATAATAAATATTTATTTGCCTTATAGCTATGATGGCGAGAATAAATTTTTCAGGCCTATGTTAATTGGTTGTTGGTCTAAAATGGAAGTAGAAATCATCACTAAGTCAATATTGAAACAAATTAAAAATATACCAATAGCAGCTGAAGCATGGCAAAAATACTGTCAAATGTAATCCAAGCGAATGTGCAGGTGTTCTCCCCTCTCCCAATATCCGGGAGAGGGTGGCGCGCAGCGCCGGGCGATGGCTCGGCGGCGGTCGCTATGATCACTCCGACTTCGGCGGCAACCCCTCCTTCAGCCGGTTCATCCCAATCATCTTCAAAATGTACTTCTCATAAAACGGCTCACTGGAACCGTTCTTCATCTTGTACAAAAAGTACTTCTCAAACCCGATCTTGGCCCAGTGCACCCACTTGCCCTTGGCAAACCAGGTAACATTGCGCGGCGGAATCTGCGGCACCGCCAGAAAGGCCGCGCCGGTGTCGCCCATGTCTGCCAGACACAGCGCATTCCAAGTGCCCACGGCCTCCGGCTCGCCGCCGGTCAGGTCCGCCTGGATGTTGTGGCAGATCGCGGTCCACATCGATTCAATCATGTAACCGGTCTTCGGCGTGCCGGTCGGCACCGGCGTCTGTTCCACCGGGGGAATGGCCACGCAAACCCCGGCCGAGAAAATGTTCGGGAATTTCGGGCTGCGCTGGTGCTTGTCCACCAGCACGAAACCGCGCGGATTGCACAGGCCTTCCACCGCCGCCACCGCATCCACCCCCTTGAACGCGGGCAGCATCATCGAATGCACGAAGGGCAGCTCATGCTGCTTCACCAGCACGCCCTGATCATTCACTTCATCCACAAACATCTTGCCCGCTTCCACCTTGGTCACCTTGGCGTTGGTGATCCACTTGATGTGGCGGTTGCGCAGCTCCGATTCCAGCATCGACTTCGAGTCACCGACACCGCCCAGCCCCAGATGGCCGATATACGGTTCGCTGCTGACATAGGTCATCGGCACGCGGTCACGCATCTTGGCGCGGCGCAAGGCAGTTTCCAGAATGAAGGCGTATTCATAAGCGGGGCCGAAGCAGCTGGCCATGGGCATGGCGCCGACAATCACCGGACCGGGGTTTTTCAGCAGGGCCTGAAAGTCGGCGTAGGATTGCTCGGCGTGGTCCAGTGTACACACCGACTGGGTGTGGCCGTCGTGCGGGCCGGCTCCGGGCACTTCCGCAAAGGACAGCTTGGGGCCGGTGGCAATCACCAGATAGTCGTAAGACAGGCTTTGGCCGTCCGCCAGTTGTACGGAGTTAGCGGCGGGATCAATCTTGTCGACGCGCTGGGCAATGAAGTCGATGTACTTCTTGGCGAGGTAGGGGGCGGCGGGAAAGCTGATGTCCGGGCGCTTGCGCCAGCCGACGGCAATCCACGGGTTGGAGGGCACGAATTGATAGGTGTCGCGTTCGTTGACGACCGTGATCTGTACGTCTTTGCCAAGTGTATCGCGGAGTTCGTAGGCCCCGGCCATGCCGCCCAGCCCGGCTCCGATAATGACGATGTGTGTCATGCTTTTTACCCTCGAATATTTTATGGTTATACGGTTAGGCTATACCCCGTATGGTATATTCGCAAGCAGGAAATTCCGGGTTCCGACAAGTGAGATGAGCGGGCTCCGCCGGTCAGGCGGAGGTGGCAGGTTCTGGGGGGCGGTTATGGAGGAAGCCGCCCAGGCTGGGGTAACGCTCAATCCAGGCGCTGAGCAGGCGCTCCTGGAATTCAGAGCGGACGGCAATTTCATCCTGGCCGACGTGATAGTTGCCTGCCGGGATGTCGCCGGGAAAGGGCAGCGCGCCGGGCGGGGTGAAGCAGCGGTCGTGCATCAGCACCGATTGCCGCAGCAGCGGCCACACCCGGTCCCGCAGGAACCACTGGTCAATGTTGGGGGTCTCGGCCTTGCCGGACTTGTAGGCGGCCAGCAGTTGCGGCAGGTTCGGCAGCACCCCGGCCACACCGCCCCACATGCCTGCCAGTATCAGGTCGGTGTGGGTCCACCAGTCGCGCATCACATGGAACCAGCGGTCGGACTCCAGCCAGGCATCCACCGCCCGCTTTTCACGGATGCCGATCACCGAATCGACATCCCGCACCAGGAAATAGCCCGTGCCCGGATCATTGGCGACGCGGAAACGCCAGCACAGCTTCTGGCGCAGGCTTTGGCCGTCGGCCTCGCGCACCACTTCCGCCCCGGCCAGTTGCAGGGCCTGAAGGAAGTCGGCGGGCACCGAGGAGTCGACATGAAAGCGGCAGACCCAGCCCGGATAGAGGTCGGGGGCCAGCAGGGCGTTGCGCAGCGCGCCGCGCAGGTAGCGCGGTTGCTTGCCCCACAGCGAATAGGAAATGACATGTTTCTTGCCGGGTTGGCGCGCCATGGCGGCGGGGGAGGTCTGCGGCAAGACCCAGCCGGGCGGGTTGGGGCCGGTGGCGCGGTCCTTGAGCACCAGCGCCAGCGCCCCGCTGCGGCGCGCCTCGTCGGCATTGCCGAGCTTGGACCAGGCGCTGGTGAGGATGTCGTGGGCCAGGGCGTTGTCCGGGTCTTTCTGCAGCACCAGGCTGGCCTGCTCAATGGCGCGCGCCGGATCGCCGCCGCGCGAATGGCAGACGGCGAGGTTGATGCGGGCTTCCAGATAGTCCGGCTCACGCTGCAGGATGGAGGCCAGCACCGTGGCCCCGGACCGGTAGTCGTCGAGCATGATCAGGTAATAAGACAACTGCATGGCCAGCGGCGTCGGTGGTCCCGGTTCGGTATTGACGCGGGTTATGACCGTCTGGATGGCGTCTTTTTGCTGCCCCGAGGCCCAGAGCTTGCAGGCCTCGGCATTCCAGCCCTTGGGTACGGGGGTGTCCGGATTCATCTTAAATTGGCGCCCGATAATCGCCGGGAATGAACGGCAGGTTATGGACCGGGCAGGACGTCGTGATCAAGGCTGTCTTTTCAGTTGCGGTGCGGGTTGGGAAATAACGGTAGAGCATGGGAAAGCCTTTTCCTCGCCACCGGGCACGGGGCTCTGTGGCCCTTACGGTGCGTTATTGTCAGGGATATGTCAGTGTGTCCGGACAATAGCAGACGCCGTGTTTAGAATGAAAGACCCGCGTCGGTGTTTCGCTCGCGGTCGGATTGATGAAGAGGTTTGCATGTTGAATACTGTCGGCCGGCAAGGTTTGTTGCCTGCGCTGCTCCTGCTGCTGGGCGGTTGTGCGGTGGGACCGGTCTATAACGCGCCGTCCAACGCCGATCTGGGCGTACCTGCTTCCTGGCGCGGCAAGGCCGCCGAGTCCGTGACGCCGGACGACCTGTCCCGCTGGTGGGCCAGGCTGGGTGACGAGCGGCTCACCGCCCTGATTGATGAAGCCCTGCAGCACAATCCCGACCTTGACAGCGCCCGCGCCAGCTTGCGCGCCTCACGGGCGCGGGTGTCGGTGGCGGAATCCGGCCGTTTGCCCACGGTCACGGCTTCGGCCTCCGCCGGTTCCGGCAAAAGCGGCAACAATGCCTCCCGTGAACAATACCAGGCCGGATTTGACGCCTCCTGGGAGCCGGACATCTTTGGCGGCGTGCGCCATGCCGCGACCGCCGCCAGCGCCGATGCCGAGTCGGTGGCCGCCAATCTGGCGCAGGCGCAGGTATCGCTGGCGGCCGAGGTGGCGCGCAACTATATCCAGCTGCGTTCGCTGCAGGCGCGTCTGGAAATCACCCGCCGTAACCTGGCCGCCCAGGAAGAAACCCGCGCCCTGACCGGCTGGCGCGCCCAGGCCGGTCTGGTCAGCTCGCTGGCGGTAGAGCAGGCGGTCGCGGCCCTGGAGCAGACCCGCGCCCAGATCCCGACGCTGGAAAGCAGTCTGGCCGCCGCCGAAAACCGTCTGGCCATTCTCACCGGGCAAGCACCCGGAACCCTGCATGACCGCCTGTCCGGAAGTGCCGCGTTGCCGGTCTTGCCCGCCGCGCTGGTGATCGGCATTCCCGCAGATACCCTGCGCCAGCGGCCGGATGTGCAGGCCGCCGAGCGCCGTCTGGCCGCTGAAACGGCGCGCAGCGGCGTCGCGGCCGCCAACCGCTATCCTTCGTTCCGCCTTTCCGGCTCGGTGGGGCTGGAGGCGCTGACCCTGAGCGGCCTCGGCGACAGCACCGCGCTCAACCGTTCCTTGCTGGCCGGGATCACCAGTCCGCTGTTTGACGGCGGTCGCCTGCGCCAGCAAGTGGCTATCCAGAGCGCGGTGCAGGATCAGGCGCTGGCCAACTACCGTTCAACCGTACTGACGGCGCTGGAGGAGGTGGAGAACGCCTTGTCCGGCCTCTCCGCCCAGCAACAACGGCTGGCGGCGCTGACGGCCGGAGCCAAGGCGGCCGTCAATGCCGCTGCGCTGGCCGGCCAGCGTTACCAGGCCGGCATCACCGACTACCAGACCGTACTCGACACCGAACGCACCCGCCTCAGCCTGGAGGACAGCCGCCAGAGCTGCGAAGCCGATCTGGCCACGGCGCTGGTGCAACTCTACAAGGCGCTGGGCGGCGGCTGGACCGTCGCCACGCCCGTCACTCCTGCTGCATCTTCCGGAAACCCGTCATGACCGCCACTCCCAAACCCCAGGACACCCTGCAAACCGTGCTCGGCAAGAACGGCGGCCGCCGCCGCAAATTCACCTGGCCTCTGATGCTGGCGGTGATCACCATCATCGGGCTGACGGTGTGGCAGCCCTGGTCATCCGGCACGGCGGCCAAGATCGTTTACGAGACGGAACCGGCTGTCCTCGGCGACCTGACGGTAACCGTCTCCGCCACCGGCAACCTGCAGCCCATCAACCAGGTGGATGTGGGCAGTGAGCTGTCCGGCACCGTGGACAATGTGCTGGTGGACGACAACGCCCGTATCCGCAAGGGGCAGGTGCTGGCGACACTGGACACCGCCAAGCTGCGCGACCAGATTACCCGCTCACGCGCTGCGCTGGCGTCTGCCGAGGCGCGCGTGCTGCAGGCGGACGCCACGCTGGCGGAAGTCCGGGCCAATCTGTTGCGCTTCCAGGATGTCAGCCGCCTCAGCGGCGGCAAGGTGCCCGCGAAGTCCGAAATGGCGTCTGCCGAGGCCGCCGTCAAACGCGCCTCTGCCGACCTGACCAGCGCCCGCGCCAATGTCACCGAGGCCAAGGCCCAGGTCAGTTCCGACGAAACCAATCTCGGCAAGGCCACCATCCGTTCCCCCATTGACGGGGTGGTGCTGGCGCGCAAGATTGAGCCCGGCCAGACGGTGGCCGCCTCGCTGCAGGCGCCGGTGCTGTTCTCGCTGGCGGAAGACCTGTCGCTGATGGAGTTGCAGGTGGATGTGGACGAAGCGGATATCGGCCAGGTCAAGGAAGGGCAGTCGGCGCGTTTCACCGTCGATGCCTGGGCCAACCGCCAGTTCCCGGCGCAGATTGTGCGGGTGGGGCTGGGTTCGCAGACCAAGGACGGCGTGGTTTCCTACAGGACAATCCTCCGCGTCAATAACGATGACTTCAGCCTTCGCCCCGGCATGACCGCCACCGCCGAGATCATTGCCAACGAACGCAAGGGCGTGTTGCTGATTCCCAATGCGGCGTTGCGCTTCACGCCGGACCTGAGTGCCGGGAAGGAAGCCTCCGCCAGCCTGGTCAGCCGCCTGATGCCCAAGCCGCCAAGCATGGGTGCACGCAAGCCCCGTGCGGCGGGCAAGAACGGGATTCCCAAGGTTTGGGTTCTGGGGGCGGACAACCAGCCTTCGGCGCTGGAAGTGAAGACCGGCGCCACCAACGGCCAGCTCACTGAAATCACGGATGGCGGGCTGAAGGCAGGCATGGCCGTCATCATCGACAGCACGAGCGCCAAGAAATGACGGACTCTTCCGGTGAAGCGTTGATCGAACTGCGCAACATCACCAAGACCTACGGGCAAGGGCAGGCCGCCTTTCAGGCCTTGCGCGGCGTCAACCTGCGCATCATGGCCGGGGAATTCGTGGCGGTGATGGGGCCCAGCGGTTCCGGCAAGTCGACGGTGATGAACATCCTGGGCTGCCTGGATACGCCCACCACCGGTGAGTACCTGTTCAAGGGCGTGCATGTGGAGCAACTGGACCGCGACCAGCGCGCCCGCCTGCGCCGCAGTTACCTCGGGTTTGTCTTCCAGGGCTACAACCTGCTGTCACGCACCACGGCGCTGGAAAACGTGGAGCTGCCCTTATTGTACCGGGGGGAGGCGAAAGCGGTGCGTCACGCCCATGCCCGCTCGGCGCTGGCCTCCGTCGGGCTGGCGGAACGCGAGGACCATACGCCGGCTGAATTGTCCGGCGGCCAGCAACAACGCGTCGCCATTGCCCGCGCCATTGTCACCAGCCCGACAGTGCTGCTGGCCGACGAACCCACTGGCAACCTCGACACCCAGCGCGGCAAGGAGATCATGGAGTTGATCACCGCCCTCAACAGGGAGCAGGGCATTACCGTGCTGATGGTGACGCACGAGCCCGACATGGCCGCCTATGCCGACCGCATCATCCACTTTGTGGATGGCGTGGTGGCGCGTGATGAACAAACCGGGGGGCGCTCCTGATGTGGTGGAATACCCTGCTGCTCGCCCTGCGCGAGATAAGGCGCAACCTGCTGCGCTCCTTCCTCACCATTCTCGGCATCGTCATAGGCGTGTCGGCGGTGATTACCATGGTGACGCTGGGCAACGGCGCCACGCAGGCGGTGTCCGACCAGATTTCCAGCCTGGGCAGCAACCTGCTGATGGTGCGCCCCGGCCAGCGCATGAGCCCCGGCCGTGATTCCGCCGGTGCGCCGCGCTTCAAGCTGGAGGACGCGCTGGCGATAGATGCGCAGATCGGTTCTCTGAACGCTGTCGCGCCGACCATTACCCGGGGTGTCACCGTAGTCTATGCCAACCGAAACTGGGCCACCTCCATTACCGGCAGCACCGCCGCCTGGCTGCGCACCGGCAACTGGACGCTGGCCGATGGCCGCATTTTCAGTGATTCGGAGGAGCGGGCGGGCAAGAGCGTTTGCGTAGTGGGCGAAACCGTGCGCCGCGAACTGTTCGGTACTCAGAACCCGGTGGGCGGGCGCATCCGCGTCAAGCAGTTCTCCTGTGACATCATCGGTCTGCTGGAATCAAAAGGACAGTCGTCGATGGGTATGGACCAGGACGATGTGGTGCTGATGCCGCTGCATACCGTGCAGCGGCGGCTGACCGGCAATCAGGATGTGTCCACCATCCTGATCTCGGTGAAGGACGGGGCGTCCATGGCGCAGGTGACGACGCAGGTGAAAGCGCTGATGCGCGAACGCCGCAAGCTGGCGGAAAGCGAGGAAGACAACTTCAACGTGCTGGACACCAAGCAGATTGCCGAAACCCTGTCCGGCACCATCAAGTTGATGACGACACTGCTGGGTGCGGTGGCGGCGGTGAGCCTGCTGGTGGGCGGCATCGGCATCATGAACATCATGCTGGTGTCGGTGACGGAGCGCACGCGGGAAATCGGCATCCGGCTGGCGATAGGGGCGTTGGAGCGGGAAGTGCTGCTGCAATTCCTGATCGAGGCGGCGGTGTTGTCGTCGCTGGGCGGGGTGGTGGGCATTGTGCTGGCGACTGTGGCGTCGATGGCCCTGGCCTCGGCCATGGAGGTGCCTTACCTGTTCAATCTGCAGATCAATGTCATGTCGTTTTTGTTTTCAGCTGCCATCGGGGTGATTTTCGGGTATTTTCCAGCCAGACGCGCCGCACAGCTGGATCCGATTGAGGCGTTGCGGCATGAATAAGACAGTGGCTGAGGACTTGGGATATGATCCTCCTCCATTTTTCCCCGATTGATTTGAAGAGACTTGCCATGAACGGATTTCAGACGGCCCGGCGCGGGTTATTGTTGTTGGCGTTGGGGGCGGCCCTGACCGGCTGCGCCATGCTTGAAAACAAGCCGGTGGTTAATGAGGCCAACACCGCCACCCTCAGCGGCAGCCTCGACTACCGCTCGCCCACGGCCTTGCCGACAGACAGTGTGGCCGTGGTGGAGCTGCTCTCCGCTCTGGATGACCGGGTGCTGTCCGCGCAGCGGCAGGAGCTGGAGGGCAAGCAGGCGCCGGTGGCTTTTGCGGTGAAGGTGCCGGTCAACAAGCTGTCGCCCGGGGTCTATTACCGTTTGCGGGGCACAATCCTCCAGCATGATCGCGCGCTGTGGGTCAGCGATCCCGTTGATGTGAGACTGGATGACCGCACGTTGGAGCTGGGCACGCTGTTGCTGCATCCTGCCCGGACGGCGGCCTTTACGTCGCGGCTGGATTGCGGCGGGCGCAGCGCCACGGTGGGCATGGTGGTGGAAAACAACCAGGATCATTTCCGCTTGCTGCTGGGGGACGAACGGATTGAGCTGCGACCGACCGCCAGCGCCTCCGGCAGCCGTTATATCGGCATCGGGGTTCCGGCCACCGAGGTCTGGTTCCACGGCGACAAGGCCCGCCTCACCCTGCGTAGCGCGGTGCTGCCGGAGTGCAGTGTCGTCAATGACGCCGCCACGGCGCTTTCCCTGCAAGGGGTGGAGTGGGTGGTGGAGGATATTGGTGGCGGCGGTGTCATCGACAACTCACGCGCCACGCTGAACTTCGGACAGGACGGCAAGCTGACCGGCCGCGCCTCTTGCAACAGTTACACCGCCGCCTACACCTGGAGCGGCAACAGCCTCAGCATTGGTCAGGGCGCTTCCACCATGATGGCCTGCGCACCGGCGCTGATGGACCAGGAACGGCGCTTTGTGGACATCCTGCAAGGCGTTCAGCGTTATGAGTTCAGCGATACCGGCGCGTTGGTGTTGGTGGACGGCCAAGGCCGCAAGGTAACCGCCCGGCATTAACACCAGTTCAGGACCGGGGCGACGTCAGGCGCTGCCCCGGTTTTTCCCCTCAGGTCGCCACTTTCCCGAATTCCGCTTCCCCGATCAGATAACTGCTTTCCTGCCCCGGCATCAGCCAAAAGGGTGTCGATTCGCTGGACGAGGCGCAGTTCGGAAACTCCGGATTGGCCGACGGCCCGGCCACGGTCTTTTCCAGCACCATCGAGATGTACTGGTCGTTACTGCCTTCAAGCGTATTGCCGTTCAGGATCACTTCCACTCCGGTCGCCTGCGCATAGCGCCGTACCGCGTTGATCCGCGAGTTCTTCGGCTCATAGGCGTCCGCGCCGATGCCGTTTTCCGAAGTGACGCGGATACCGTCGCGCACCCGCGCCGCCAGCGAATGATTGCCTTCGGTGTGCCCCGGCGTATGCAGCAGCGCCACGCCCCGGCCCAGTTGCACGCTGCCATCAAAAGTCACCACCCGTTCCTCACTCACCCCGCTGATGCCGTTGGGGCAGTACCAGTCTGCCTGGCAAGGCAGCAGTGCGCCGGTGGAGATCCATTCCTGGCGGTGCACCAGCAATTTGGCGTTGGGGAAGAAACCCGGCTGCGAGCCGGTGCCCAGCCAATGCCGGATGTCCTGGGTGTGCAGGTGGTCATAGCTGATGTAGTCCACCTGTTCGGGGCGGATGCCGGTGGAGGCCAGCGCGCTTTGTACGTTGTTGAACATCGGCGCCATCACGTTCTGCGCCTTGCGCGGCAGCTTCATCTTGTCGGTGAGACGTTTGAAGAACGGCGTCTCGCGGTTGCCTTCCAGGTCGGACGGGGAGAACAGCAGCGTCTTCACCTCCCCGGCCAGATCACGGTACTGCACCACGAACAGCCGGTTGAGGATGTGGATGAACGGGAAACGGTAGGCGGTTTGCGCATAGACGCCGCTGAAACCGTACCAGGTGGGGTAGGGCACGCGGATCAGGTTGATGCTGCGGTAGAACAGCACTTCCGGCTCATCCAGGAAGCGTTCGCGGAAACCTTGGGCGGCCTTGCGCACCGCTTCCAACCGGTCTTGCGGACGGGCATGGTGGCGGGCGTTGGTGAAGTCGTCGATGTACTGCATGCCGGCGGGCAGGGTAGCGATCATGGGGTTCTCCATAGTTAGTGCGAGCCGGTAATGCGGCTGTTGATGAAACGGGTGACCAGATCCGGCGCGGCGCCGGACAGGCTGTAGAAGGCGCGGGTCTGGAAACCGACGGTCCAGTGCACCTTGGGCAGGCGGCCGTCGTAACGCGCCGCCTTGATGATGGTTTCGGCCACGTCCTGCGCGGTCAGTTTCGCGCCCATCTTGCGGAAGCTGTTGGCGTTCATGTTGGTGACCATGTCGGTCGCCACGAACAGCGGCAGCACGTCCATGACGCGGATGCCATATTCCGACCACTCCAGGTCCAGCGCCTCGGTGAGGCCGCGCACCGCGAACTTGGTGGCGGAATACACCGCCAGCGACGGTTGGCCGTACAGCGCGGAGGCGGAACAGAGGTTGATGACGCGGGAATGCGGCGTGCGGCGCAGGTAGGGCAGCGACAGGTAGCAGCCGTTGAGCACGCCCTTGATATTGACGTCGATCAGCAGGTGCTGGCGCGCCAGCGGAATGCTCTCCAGCGGCCCCGAAGCCAGAATCCCGGCGTTGTTCAGCAGCACATCCAGGCGTCCGGCGCGGGCGGCGAATTCGGCCAGCGCGTGTTCCCAGCCGTCGGGATCGGTCACGTCCAGCTTGCCGGCGCAGGTGAAGTCTTCGCCCAGCTCGCGGGACAGCGCGCGCACTCCGGCTTCGTCCACATCATACAGACCGACGAACCAGCCGTTGGCGGCGAACAACCGGGCGGTGGCCTGGCCGATACCGGCGGCGGCGCCGGTGATGAAGATGCTTTGGCGTGACATGGGGAACCCTCGTGCTGAGTGAATTTGCCGCTTTATTTTGGTCAGGATTTCGGCGAGAATCATTTTAGACAAGAAACCTTTCCTGATTCAAGAGGGCAAGATGGAGAATTCACCGGAATCGTCCATGACCGGGGTCAAGAAGACCGCGCGGCGGGGCTATGGCGGCCGTACGGCGGCGGAACTGTCGGCGGAGCGGCGGCAGCGGCTGATGGACACCGGGCTGGAGTTGTTCGGCACCGACGGCTACCTGCCGACCACGGTGGAAAAGCTGTGCAGTCATGCCAAGGTGACGACGCGGCATTTCTACGAGCATTTCCGCGACCGCGAGGCGCTGCTGATTGCGCTGTTTGAAAGCATTCTGGCCGAAACGCGGCAGCAGGTGGTGGCGGTGATGCTGGACCCGCAGACTCCCGCCGAACGGCGCTTTGAGGCGGCGCTGGACGTTTTTCTGGCGTCCCATCTGGACGACCCCCGCCGGGCGCGCATTACCACACAGGAAATCCTGGGTGTCAGCCCGCGGGCGGAAGCGGCGCGCAATCAGGTGATCAGCGGTTTTGCGACATTGATTGAGGCCTATCTGGGGGTGACGGCCGCTGCCGGGAAGCTGCCGCCGCGCAATTACCGGGTGCTGGCGGTGGGCATTGTCGGGGCCATGCACGAATTGCAGATTGCGTGGCTGGATGGTTCGCTGGGCGTTTCGCGGCGTGAATTGGTGGAGGAGTTGGGTTTTCTGGTGAAGGCGATGGTGAAGGGGGCGGCGGCCTGAACCCGACCACGGTCGGGGTGACGCGGCCCCGGCGGCGGTGTTAACGTAAGGCGGAACTTGTCCCTGAAACGGAGGTATCCCCATGAGTCATCGTCTTTCGGCACTGGCGGCCGCCTTGCTGCTGGCCGTCCCCGCTTTCGCCGCCACCCTCGACCCCGACACCATTGTCGCGGAACACAACAATTACCGCGCCGAAGTCTCGGTGCCGCCGCTGGCCTGGTCGGCCGAAGTCGCCGCCAGCGCCCAGGCTTGGGCTGAGGACATGGCCTCCAGCGGCAAATTCCGCCATTCCGGCTCCCGTTACGGGGAAAACATCTGGGCAGGCACCGCTGGGGCCTTCAGCCTCCATGAGATGGTAACCTCCTGGGGCGACGAGAAAGCCAATTTTGAATACGGCACCAATTCCAACTCGCGTAATGGCGCGGTGGTGGGGCATTACACCCAGATCATCTGGCGCAACAGCACCGAGGTCGGCTGCGGGCTGGCCAGCGGCGGCGGCACCGATTATTTTGTCTGCCAGTACAACCCGCCCGGCAATTACGTTGGCCAGCAGCCCTATTGAGCCATGAGCGACCTGAAATACCTGCGCGGTTATCCCGAACATCTCCTGCTGCAAGTACGCCAGCTGATCGACAGCGATCAGCTGGGTGACTACCTGTCGCGCAAGTATCCCTCCCGCCACGCCATCCAGACGGATAAGGCGCTCTACAGCTACGTGGATGAACTGCGTCAGGAACATCTGCGCAATGCCCCGCGCATTGACAAGGTGCTCTACGACAGCAAGCTGGACGTCATCAAGAATGCCCTCGGCCTGCACACGGCGATGTCCCGGCCGCATGGCGGCAAGCTGAAGGCCAGCAAGGAAATCCGCATTGCCGGGTTGTTCCGTGATGCCGCGCCTGAGTTTTTGCGGATGATCGTGGTGCATGAGCTGGCGCACCTGAAGGAGAAGGATCACAACAAGGCCTTCTATCAGCTGTGCGAGCATATGCAGCCGGGGTACGGGCAATTGGAACTGGATTTAAGGCTGTGGCTGACGTGGCGTGACGAAACCCCCTCTCCCCCTGTGGGAGAGGGCCGGGGAGAGGGGTACGGCAGTGGATCTTGAGTTGACGGTGTGTTTCGGCGGCTTTCCGCACCCCCCACCCTAACCCTCCCCCACAGGTGGGGAGGGATTCAAGGCTGTTATACCCCTCGCCAAAACCGGTTCAACGTCTTCGCCGTCACCCCCGGCACATCCACCATCGGCAGATGCCCCACACCCTTCAGCTTACGGGTACGGGCATGCGGAATCAGCTGCTGGAAGCTTTCCACGCAGCTGTGGTGCAGCACCTGGTCTTCATCCCCCCACAGAATCAGCGTCGGCACGGTCACGGCGGACACGCCCGGCCGCTCACACTGCATGGAGTGCGCAATCATATGGTGGAACAGGTGGCGATTGACATGGCGGCGTGACACCATTTCCTGACCCATGGCCGGAGCCAGCAGCAGCGACATGGTGGTGCGGTTGCGTTCCAGCACGGTGTTGAACAGGCGCACCACGTCGGTATAGCTGGCCGGCACCAGCGCGTTCCTGCCGGCCAGAAGGCCGCTTTCAAAAGCCGTGGCTTCCGCACCGCGCACCCCGGCGGCATTCATCAGTGTCAGCGAGGCGACCACCTCGGGATGGCGGGCCGCGACCAGGCCGGCAATGCCGCCGCCCATGGAACTGCCCACAAAGTGCGCCTTGTGTGGCAAGACCTTGGCGGCCCACTCGGCGATGCGGTCGGCCTGGTGGTCCAGTCCGTAGAATTTTTCATGATGGAAATGGCTTTCGCCCCAGCCCGGCAGGTCGGGTACATACAGGCGGTAGCGCTTGGAGAGGAAGGGCAGCAGCAGCATCCAGTTTTCCTTGTTGGAGGCAAAGCCGTGCAGCAACACTACCGGCTGGCCGTGCGGGTTGCCGCCTTCCAGCCAGACCATGCTGGCTCCGTCAACGGTCATGCGGCACTTGCGCAGGCCGGCCACCCGGCCCTGCAGTTCACGCAGCAATGGCCACACTTGCCCGGTGGGGCGCCAGTGGCGTATCGCTTCCGGATGAGCCTTCCTGGCATTCGCGGTGTAGGCGGGGGCAACGTGGTGCACCAGCGCCTTTTCCAGATGTCTCAAGGCATGCGTCATGGGTCTCAACCGTGTCATTGACTAATGTCAGGTTGAAAATAACATGCTGAGCGTCCGGTAACAGGGGAGAAGGGGACAAGAAATTGTGATTTGGGGCCAATTCAGCCCCTTGCCCGATTGATAATCCCCGCCGCATCCGTGCCTCTGGGCAGTGTCCCGTAGTTATGCTGCCCCACCCCCGCCAGCCGCGACGTGCAGAACGCATCACTCGCCATCGCCGGGGCATGTCGCACCATCAGCGAGGCCTGCAGCGCCAGCGCCATGCGGTCCACCACGTCGCGGGCGCGGAATTCCAGATCATTAAAGTCCGCGAATTCATGATGCAGCGCTTTCACATAACCATCCAGCACGGCGTTGCCGCCGCGCGCTGTCTTCAGTTCGGCGAAGAAGGCGTCCACCACCGCGGGGGTCTTCTGCATGGCGCGCAGCACATCCAGGCACTGCACATTGCCGCTGCCTTCCCAGATGGCGTTGATCGGGGCCTCGCGGTACAGGCGGGGGAAGGGGCTGTCTTCCATGACGCCGCTGCCGCCGATGCATTCCATGGCCTCGTAGGCATGGTTGGGGGTTCGCTTGCAGATCCAGTACTTGCCGACGGCGGTGGCCAGTCGCACCATCAGTTCCTCGTGTTCGTTGTGACAGTTGTCCATCGCATGCGCGATGCGCAGGGTCAGCGTCATCGCGGCTTCGCTTTCCAGCGCCAGGTCGGCCAGCACGTTCTGCATCAGTGGCTGCTGGTCCAGCACATTGCCGAAGGCGGAACGCAGGGAGCAATGATGCAGTGCCTGCGCCACTGCCATGCGCATGCCGGCGCTGGAGCCGATCATGCAGTCGAAGCGGGTCATGCTCACCATTTCAATGATGGTGCGCACGCCGCGTCCTTCCTGCCCCACCATCCACGCCAGCGCGCCGCGCAGTTCGATTTCACTGGACGCGTTGGAGACATTGCCCATCTTGCGTTTCAGGCGCAGCACCTGCAGCGGGTTCTTGCTGCCGTCCGGCCGCCAGCGGGGGACCAGGAAGCAGGTGAGACCGCCCGGTGCCTGCGCCAGTACCAGGAAGGCGTCGCACATCGGCGCGGAGAGGAAGAATTTGTGGCCGACCAGTTCGTAGGCCTGGCCGGGACCGCCTTGTCCCACCGGATAGGCGCGGGTGGTGTTGCTGCGCACGTCGGAGCCGCCCTGTTTCTCGGTCATGCCCATGCCTATGGTGACGCCCTGTTTCTGTTCCATCGGGATGTTGCGCGGGTCATAGATACGGCTGGTGATCTTCGGTTCCCAGATGGCGGCGAGGTCGGGTTGCAGCCGCAGCGAGGGAATGGCGGCGAAGGTCATGGTGATCGGGCAGCCGTGTCCGGCTTCCACCTGCGATTGCAGGTAGGACTTGGCGGCGCGGACGACATGCGTGCCGTCCACCCGGTCGGTCCAGGGCGAAGCATGGATGCCGTGCTCGATCGAAGTCTTCATCAGCGTGTGGTAGGCCGGGTGATACTTCACCAGATCGACACGGTTGCCGAAGCGGTCCTGCGGGTCGAATTCCGGGCCGAACTTGTTGGCGAGATGGCCCAGTTCCAGATAGTCCGCCGAGCCGGTCAGCGCGCCGAACTTTTCAAGCTCCGCGTCCGCCCAGCCGCCGCCTTCGCGGTGCACGGCGGCCTGCAGCGCGGTGTCGGTGGTGTAGAGGTTCACGTCCTGGAATTCGCGGGAGACGTTCTGCACTTCGTGGGTGTCGGCGAGGAAGCGGCTGGCGCTGTCTTGTTCGTATGGTGCGGTCATGGTGTGGCTCCGGAGACGGATGGCGTCGGGAAAATCAGGGTGGCGTCGCACCAGGCGGCGGCGCTGTGCGGCGGGGTAGCGGCGACCCGTTGGCCGCCCGCCGCGTAGATTTGGGAATGGCCCTGGCCGGGCAGGCGCGGATACCCCGCACCCCAGTTGGCGTTGACCACGGCGAGGTTGAATCCGGCGGCCAGTGCGGCCAGCCGTTCGGGCCGGGAGTCTTCATCCTCCACCCAGGCCGAGGGGAACAGGAACAGGTCGGCGGCGTGCAGGGCGTCGGGGGCATCGTCGGCGATGAAGTGGATGTCGAAGCAGATCCCGGCGCAAATGCGCACCCCGTCCAGTTCCACCACCGGCGTGCCGAGGTTGCCGGGCGTGGCCCAGGTTTCCGGCATCCACGGGTGACGCTTGCGCCAGTGGCCGATGCGTTCGCCTTCGCGGTTGAACAGCAGCAGGCTGTTGTAGCAGCGTGGGCCGTCGCGTTCAATCAGGGGAACGGCCAGCGCGGTGCGGTAACGGCGGGCGAGGTTGGCGCAGGCGCGGGCGGTGAAACCGTCGAGGGCTTCGGCGAAGCCGCTGAGGTCGAAATCCCCGTGCGGCGAGACATAGCCGGTAAAGGCGGTTTCCGGCAGCACCACAAGCCCGGCCGCATGCTGTTCCAGTTGCGCTTCCAGCCAGCCGAGCGCGCCGACGATATCGTTATAGCGCGCCGGGTATTGGGCAATCGCGACGTGCAGCGAGTGGGGCATGGTCATGGTGATGGCCTAATGCACGGCGCTGTCGCCGGGGGCGGCAGCGCTCGGGCGGAAACTGTCGTACAGCTGCCGCCAGATGACGCGGCCGGCGCGGTCGAAGTGCTGGACCAGATCGGCGCAGGCGCGGCGGGCATTGGTGTCAACCAGCGGTTCCGGCAGCAGCGGGTCGAAGACCATGTGGCGGATGGCCTCGTTGCCCAGCAGGTAGGATTCGCGGGCGGCGGCTTCCGGCTCCAGCTCGTCTACCTTGGCCAGCCAGGCGTCCAGCCGCTGGCGGGTGTCGCGGTAGCGACGGTTGAGGGCGTCGCCGTCCCAGAGTGAACGGGCGCGGGCGTCGCGGGCGGGGTCGAGGTCGGCCAGGCGGAACACGGACGCTTCCGTTTCCAGCCCCAGCTTGTACAGGCGCTCGCGCACGGCGCTGACGCCGCCCAGCAGGTTGTCCGGGCGCAGGTAGAGTCCTCGTTCCAGCTCGCACAGGCCCAGCAGCGCCAGCGCCCGGTCACGCACGCGCAGGGCGGTGCGGTCGCTGCGGCCGAGGTTGCCGACATGCACTGCCACCCAGTCGCCGTTCCAGTCGCGCAGCCGCTGTTCCGCCTGCCGCCAGCCCGCCACGTCGCTGGCGAGGCCAGTGGCGTTGGGGCCGAGACGATACGCGCCGCGCCCGGCGGCTTCAATCAGTCCGCCCGCCGCCAGCCGCACCAGTGTCACGCGTACGCTGTTTTCGGTAATGCCGAACAGGGCGCAGCCGGCCACGGCGTCGCGGGCGGACAGCGTCTGGTCGTCGGCGGCGGTCATCAGGTTGAGCAGCAGGTGGCGGGGATTGGGACGGGTCATGGTCTGGCAGTCACAAACATTACAGTGACTAGCAGTTTATTTCATTTTTATTAATGTATCTACCATCAGGTGTATTACATTATTTCCACAGATTACCGCATTGTCACGCTGGCCGTCCGGGGGCCGGCAGGCGATGATTCATCCTCTTTTTTGCTTCCTGACGCCATGACCAATTCCGCCCCCCGACCATCCCACCAGCCCCGGCCCATGGTCGATTTGCTGGTGAGCCTGCTGATACCCTCTTTGATCCTGATGAAGCTGAGTGGTGAGTCGCATTTGGGCGCGGACGGAGCCCTGGCGCTGGCGCTGGCTTTCCCCTTGGGGTGGGGCGGCTTCGAGCTCATCAAGTATCGCAAATTCAATTTCATCGCTTTGCTGGGCCTGGTCAGTGTCCTGCTGACCGGCAGCATTGGCCTGCTGAAACTGGACAGCCAGTGGCTGGCCATCAAGGAAGCGGCCATCCCCGGCCTGATCGGTCTGGCGGTGCTGGTTTCCACCCGGACACGTTACCCTTTGATCCGCACCCTGTTGTTCAACAAGGCGGTGCTGAACATCGACCTGATTCACGAGCGACTGGAGCAGGGCGGCCATACGGCGCACTTTGAGACCCGCTTGCAAAGGGCCACCTACCTGCTGAGCGGCACTTTCTTTTTTTCGTCATTGATGAATTATCTTCTGGCCAAGTGGATCGTGGTCAGCCCGGCGGGCAGTGAGGCCTTCAATGCCGAACTGGGCCGCATGAACCTGCTCAGCTACCCGGTGATTGCCGTGCCCTCCACCCTGATGATGATGGCGGTTTTCTACTACATCTGGCGCAGTGTTCAAGGCTTGACCGGCCTGACGCTGGACGAAGTGATGCATCCCACGCCTGACCGCAAGCCCTGAGGCCGGTCCTTCCGCGTCCTCCGACCGCTGGGGTGCGCGGTGACTTGCTGAAGAACAGCGTCGGTGGCTATGCTGGATATCTCATCCCGCTGGCCGGAGCCCGCCATGTCCACCCTCGTCCGCGTTGAACGCCAACCCCCTTTGCTGAAAGTCTTCATCACCCGCCCCGAAGCCCGCAACGCCGTCGACCGACCCACCGCTGAGGCGCTGGCGCAGGCTTTCCGCGACTTTGAAGCCGATCCTGAATTGTCGGTGGCGATTCTTTGCGGCGAGGGCGGCAATTTCTGCGCCGGGGCGGACCTCAAGGCGGTGTTTGCCGATCCCGAACGCCGCAACCGGCTGGACACCGAAGGCGACGGTCCGATGGGACCGACACGGATGCTGTTGAGCAAGCCGGTAATTGCGGCGGTGAGCGGCTATTGCGTGGCGGGCGGGCTGGAACTGGCGTTGTGGTGTGACCTGCGGGTGGCGGAGGAGTCGGCGGTGTTCGGGGTGTTCTGCCGCCGGTTTGGCGTGCCATTGATAGACGGTGGCACCGTGCGCCTGCCGAGGCTGATCGGTATGAGCCGGGCGCTGGACCTGATGCTGACCGGGCGGCCGATGGATGCGCAGGAAGCATTGGCGATCGGGTTGGCGAACCGGGTGGCGCCCGCCGGTCAGGTGATGGCGGTGGCGGAAGAGTTGGCGTTGCAGATTGCCGGCTTTCCCCAGACGTGCCTGCGAGGCGACCGGATGAGTGCGTATGAGCAGTGGGGGATGAGGGTGGAAGAGGCCTTACGGAATGAGTTCGGGCATGGCTTGAAGACGCTGGCCAGCGGGGAGTCGGTGGCGGGGGCGGGGCGGTTTTCGGGGGGTGAGGGGAAGGGGGGGAAATTCTAAGGTGGATACGGAACAATATCTTGTTCGGGTCCGCGCAGCTTTGGGTGCTCTGGCTAACCCTGAACTCGCCGCCCCGATGCGCGCTTATCAGCGCGACCAGTTCCCTTTCCTCGGCATCAAGACCCCGGAGCGGCGACAGGCGGTGGCGGCGCTGGGCAAGGTGCGTTTCAGCGGTGCGGAAACGCTGGCCGTGGCGAATGCATTGTGGGAGTTTCCGGAGCGGGAATTCCAGTACGTGGCCGTCGATCTGCTTGCCCGTCACGCCAATGGGCTGACGGTTGCCGATATCCCCGCCTTGCTGGCGCTGGTGCAGCGGAAATCCTGGTGGGATTCGGTGGACGGGCTGGCCAAGGTGGTCGGTGCGGTGATTCATCGCGCCCGGGTGGAAGATCCGCAGATTCAGCGGCTCATGGACGATGCTCTGACCCATGACAACCTGTGGGTGCGGCGCATTGCCCTATTGCATCAACTGGGCTGGTATGGCGACTGCGATGCCGGACGCCTGTTCCGTTATGCCGCGACCTGTGCGCCGGAGACGGAATTCTTCATCCGCAAGGCGATTGGCTGGGCGC
Organism: Fluviicoccus sp.; assembly: GCF_030646115.1. GTDB lineage: Bacteria > Pseudomonadota > Gammaproteobacteria > Pseudomonadales > Moraxellaceae > Fluviicoccus. The sequence goes on along the minus strand of NZ_JAUSMX010000015.1, from coordinate 109,065 downwards.
TGCGGGACTATGCGCGGCATGATCCCGATGCGGTGCGGCGGTTTGTGGAGGAGCATCGGCAGCAGTTGTCCGGGTTGTCTGTGCGGGAGGCGATGAAGCATTTGGGGGGTGTGTAGGGTCTCCAGTTACAAGAGAATTGTCATCTATCCATTTATCAATATTGCTTTGAATTTGTTTCCCGGTTTCAAGCGATATTAGCGGCTACGACGTTTACACGAGCGGCTGCTTTTGTAGTCAAATCATGCTTGCGTTTCCTCAGGTGGAGGAGTAAAAACGGGTCATAGTCTAGAGGCGGGCAATTTCAATGCCCAAAGACGAATTAGGTTGATGTGCTTATGGGTATTCCATGTTAGGTGGAGACATTCGGCAAATCCACACAGCCAATCATGAAAAGGCTGAAGTGGTTCTTTTTGCTTTTTCTCGTAGCCTGACCTGGCAGCCAGCGCATCTCGGAGACCGCAAGGCGGTTGAAGCCACCATTATAAGAAGAAGAATGACAACATCACTCACTCGGATGGTTCATACCGGGCACTCTTGTTTCCATAGCGACAGCCGCACGCAATTCCTCAGAAAATCCCCGCTTGCTCCGCCCAGTTGACCGCTAACGAGCGTCACTGAATCTGCTGCCGGGAGTTGGCAGTGGAAAGACCATAAATTTGTCATAAAGCGCTTGGCAATGCCAAGTCGCTCGCCTAAACTTGCATCTAATGCGCGTGCACCATGTCTGTGCCTGAATGAAAAAACAGGCATAAAAAAGCTCGATAAGGCGGCAACCTTATCGAGCCGGGACAGCAAGCGCAGGGAACGAACCTACAACCTTTTTCTACGACAGGTGTATCTCTGGCAGAAAAGCGATCGATGCTTGCTGTGCGCGGCGGATTGTAGTGGTGAGCTTTGCAAATTGCAAGGCAACTCTCCATATCCGTCGAACACTATCAATTTATGCCTTTTTGCGAAAAACGCAAGTTTTTTGCACAATTGCCATCCTTCGCGGTTCCTGCCCGAGTTACCCCCGTCAAATTCGCACATTTGCGAGACAGGGGAAGCACAATGAAAATTCGCACCAAATTCGTTCAAACCGCTATTGCCACCTGCATTGCCCTAAGTATGACCGGCTGCGGCACCATGATGGGTTTGCCGGGGCATGGCGGCGGCAAGCGCTCCGCACTGGAACAGCGCATTGTTTCGACCAGTGCACGCTCTACCTTGCGCGATCTGGATGTTTCCGCTTTGCGTGGCAAGAAAATTGTCCTGATGGTTCGGATGATATCTGATGAGGGCGGTGGTAATTTCCAGGGTGGCCGCGCATCCTTCTTTGCGGTGACATCCCAGGGCTACAACAACTCCCCGGTCACAACCGAACGCTCAACCTTCCCGATGTTTACCGTTAGCGAGTCCGGTCTGAATAACAATGCTACACAGGCGTCCGGTACTAATAGCGGTTCTTCGACGGTCAACAGCACTGGCAATAACTCCTCCCAAGGCAGCGCCACAACGAACTCATCCTCCAGTGCGACCGGCAGCAGCAGCAGCACCGGCACAAACAACAGCACTGGAACCTCATCCGCTTCGTCGAATGGAACAACCCAATCAACTAGTTCCAATACGGGCACTGTGGCGAACCGTTCGGACACCACGACCACTACGGGGAGCGTGGTGACAACGCAGCGCGATGACACCACCTCGGCGTCCACAGGCAGCAATACCAATACGGACACATCCACCAGCAGCACGTCCGGGAGCAACAGCCAGCAGACCCAGACGGCGGATAGCAGCACTTCGTCGTCGAATCAGACCGGCAGCGCCACCTCAACGGATACACGTACCGGCAGCAGCACCGGTCAGGAAAATGCGACCTCTCAAGGCGCTTCGCAATCGCAGTCCAATACGGATGGGACCTACAGCCTCAAGCGCGAGGTGTTGGCTCCGGCTGCCGGTAGCCGCATTACGCAGACGCAAGGCCATTCAGTAAACAATACCTTGGAAATGCGTTATGGTGGCTTTGGCGAATACTCAGTTAATGGGATCGCGAAGAGCGATGCAACCTATTTGCAGGGGGAGATTCTTGATTATCTGCAACTGAATGGCGTGACAGTGCTTGACCCTGCTGCACTTGAAAAGATGCGGATCACGCCAGATGCGGTTGTTTATGTGAGCGTTGATATTTTTGGCACCGAACGCAAGCGGTTTGATAGTATTATGTTTAATGCCGAGACACTTCGTGCAGAAACAAGCTTGGAAATGTATGCCTTGGCAGCAAATAATTCTGTTGTCATGGCGCCGCGCAGCGCGAACTTCATTGCCCAATACCGTGAATACTATATGTTGTGGATGGGCCCGCTCTCGTCTCAACGCAAGGTGTATCGTGGTGACGGTCTGGATGTGACCTTCAGCGATGTGAACGGTAGCAAGAAATCGTATCCGAGCGAAAGCAAGAAGGTGAAGACGCTTTTCCAAAGCATGGATTAAGGCTACATGGGGCGTAACTGCCCCACTTTTCACATTCGGCAGGTATTCACGAGGTGCATCATGAAGGCGTGCTTCAAGGTTGCAGCATTGTTGTTGGGCGGTTTGTCGGCGGCTCAGGGATATGCCGGCGCATCCGTTCACGATCACAACATTTTTCACGGGGCCGGGGCGGGCTATGCTGACACCCAGCAATTTGCCTTACCGGTCGGTCAGAGTGGAGCGCTCCGCGCCCAGCTCATCTGGAAGAACGGCGGCGATCTTGATATTCACGCCAAGCCTCCCGGTGGTGCCGGGCCGTATGTCGTAACCCAGTTCGAGTTGGGGCCGCAGAAAAATCCGCCTTTCGGCTCCGGCAACGGCACGGATAATAATTCGCATGTGTACTGGACGAACCGGCAAGTCCAGTTTCAGAACTACACGGCCACCGCCACACTGGATGCGGACAACCGCTATGGTGTCGCCAATGGCCCGAATGGCGAGCGGGTTGAAAATATGCACTTTGATGGCAATCTGCCGTCAGGTATTTATCGGTTTGCCGTTCATAACTACAACTATCAGAAACTGGTTGATCCGTCAGCTGATTATGTGGTTCAGTTCACGTCCAACGGCAAGGTCGGCATTCGCGATGTGCCGCTGGCTGCAACCACTTCACCCATGCCGATTGTGCTGGGGTCTTTACAATCCGAGGGTCAATCTTCACCGATTTATACGGTAGAAATCGTCAATCCTGGGCATGACCCTCATGCCCAGGGTGTGAAGGTGGTAGACCGGAAACAAGCGTATCTGTCGTACTTGCGCGAACAGGCCAGGCTTGCTGCGCTTCGTGAAGCGTACCAAAAACAGATGGTAGAGGCGGCGAAGCGTGTGCCTGCGCCTGCGGGTGGGTGTGCTAGTGGATTGATGATTATTCCGTGTGGTAACAATATCCAGTTTGCACCGACTGCGATAAGTCCACATGCATTAAGAGATGCTTATGGTAATTTGGCGAAGACGGAGTGGGCATCAGAGCAGCCAAATGCCGCCCTTGACTTCTCAGTAGGCGTTTTCAAGGGTAGCATTATTAACCCAGTGCGCAGTGATGCTAATGAAAAATATCATAATAGTATGCTGATAAGCAATCTATTATATGCCGCGCTTGGAAATGAAAAGAAGGCGGAGGAATATTGGCAAGCCAGCCAGCAAGACTTGATACCCCTTGAAACACCTAATAGCAAATCTCAAGAATACGGGATGTTATTCGGTGAATATGTCCCAATGAGAGGTTATTCCAATACTACTAACTTGAAAAGTTCGAATAACCAAATAACATCTGTCAAAGGTGGAGCTTATAAAGATGTGAAAGGAATCGTAGGTAATGAAGCGCATCATATGCCTGCCAACTCTGTAAGCCCGCTCTCAACAGGAAAAGGCCCGGCCTGCTCGATTTGTAAAGTTGACCATGAGGAGACCGCTAGTTACGGAAATTCAAGGGAGGCTAGGGCATATCGGGAAGAGCAGAAAAAGCTTATTGATCAAGGTAAATTTGGAGAGGCGCAAGAGATGGATATTCTTGACTTGCAATCTAAGTTTGGCTCAAAATATGATGAATCTATTCAGCAAATGCTTGATTACACAAGAGACTTAGGGTTTTGAATATGGACTTTCTAATCAAGTCATTTGTAGGTGCGGGACCTATCCAGTTCGGTATGTCTCAGCAAGAGGTTCGACAATTGACCCTTGGACCTGTGCGAGCTTTCAGGAGAACGCCAACTCAAGCCTTACCATCTGATCACTTCACTGATTTGGGAATTGTGGTTGCTTATAAGCCTCCAGGAGTAGTTGAGGCGATCGAATTTTCTGCACCATCAAATCCGATTTTTAATGGTGTTTCATTTTTTGGACAGGATGTTGCCCGTGTTAGAGAGGTGCTAGTAGGCGTTGACCCCAGTTTGGAGGTGGATGGAGATGGATTTATTTCCCACTGCCTAGGGGTTGGCGTTTATGCTGTTGAGGCTGATGAAGAAGATGAGGAGCCACCTAAAATTGTGAGCGTTATTGTTTTTGAGAATGGATATTACGACTAGCAATAAACAGGGGGCAGAGAAAAATTACGATCCATGCTTCAGTATTCCCAGCCTCCCCACAAATCAAGCAGTTCTACACCAGCGAGAGGCTGAAAGAGCCGTCGGATACGGTGGCTCCACCCGGAGAAGCTGGCCCTGTGTTTGGCCCCCAATGACAAGTGAACTGTCCTTACCACCCCTCACGACCATGACCGTCAGACCACTAGACTCCCAACATCAACGCTCCCGCATTCTGATGAAGGTAAACCCGCCATGACCGCTCTCGCCCGCATCGCCGGCTCCGCCAAGGCCCTCGGCCAGTCCGCCAAGCACGCCGTGTTCATTCCCGTGGTGCGTCGCCCGGACTTCGACTTCCCTGCCGACCTGCCCAAATACTGGTGGGACAACGACCCCGCGAAGACCCTGTTGCTGGCCGCCTTGTCCGCCAGCTTTCCGGCGGGCGAACGCTTCTTCATCGACTCCGTGCGCCACTATCAGGACCAGATCACAGACCCTGAACTGCAAAAGGCCATTCGCGGCTTCATTGGCCAGGAAGCGCACCACAGCAAGGAGCACAAGCTGCTCAACGGTTACCTCGAAGAGCGCGGTATCGGCCTGGGCCGTCTGGACCGCGAAATCCAGGGCTTCATGGACTGGATGCGCAAGAACCTGAGCCCGGAACGCCAGTTGGCACACACCGTGGCGGTGGAGCACTTCACGGCGTTGTTGGCCGAGGAATTCCTGCTGAAGTACGACCCGTTGGACCAGATGGACCCGCGCATGGCCCCGATCTGGGCTTGGCACGCTATCGAGGAGTCAGAGCACAAGGCGGTGGCCTTTGACGTTTACAAGGCCATTGGCGGCAGCGAATTCGTGCGTGTCACCGAGATGATGGCGGTGAGCGTGCTGTTCCCGGTGTTTTCCGGAATACACCTGGTGCAGCTGATGAAGGAAGCCGGGGAGCTGGGCAATGTGAAGTCCTGGGTGCAGGGCGTCAATTACATGTTCGGCAAACCCGGCGTGTTCCGCAAGCTGCTGCCCGCGTACTTCAAGTATTACAGCCCGAACTTCCATCCGTGGAACCACGATGCCACACCCCTGGTCGAGAAGGCCAAGAAGAAGTGGCTGGGCGACTGGGCCTGAGAGGCGGCGGCTTCGCCTGACCCAGGTTGGTTGTTTAGCGGCGGGATTGTCCGTGAATTGAGGTCTATACTTAAAAGATGACCACCATTCCCCCGGAGTTCAGGACATGCCCGCCATCACCCTCCGCCCCACGGCTTTTCTCCCGCTGCTTTGCCTTACCGGCCTTCTGACCGGTTGCGGCAATTCTGATAACGACCCTGTAACCGCCGCCCCGGCGACCCCGTTGGCGGCCGGAGCCTTGCAGCCTGTCACCGATGCGCAACTGGCGGTTTACCTGCAGCAGGCGCTGGGGGCCGACACCAGTGTCAAGGTGATGGCGGACATGGCGGCGGCCGGAGCTCCCGGTGTTGAAGGGGCGGGCGGGGCCATGGCGGTTTCCGGCACCGTGCTGCAGGAAGCGGGGGTAGATGAAGCTGACCTGATCAAGAGCGACGGGGTGGATGTCTACAGCGTGCTGCCCGCAGCCATTCCCGCTGTGCAACGCCACCGCCTGCAACCGGGTGCCGCCGATGCAGAGCTGCAGCCGGTGGAAACCCTGCCTTCACTCTTGCGCAACAACGCGGCCATTCAGGGCCTGTATCTGGATGCCCCCGGCAAGACCTTGGTGGCGCTGGGCGAAGCCGGAAATTACGGCGATGACTACCAGCGCTGGTTCCGTCCGCTCAGCTGGGTGGGCGGGCGCACCGAGCTGGCGGTGATGGCCACCGGCGAGGCCTTGTCCCCCCGTTATACCTTGGGCATCAGTGCGCAACTGGTGGGTTCGCGCCGCATCGGCCATACGCTGTATCTGGTGCTGCGCAGCCGCGCCCAGCCCTCCGGTTTTGACCCCGCCTGGACCTTGGCCGCCCGCGGCGCCAACCAGACCAAGCTCGATACGCTGAAGGTGGCCGACCTGCTGCCGACCCTGACCGTCAACGACGGCGCCCCGACACCACTGTTGCCGCCCGATAGTTGTCTGGCCCCGGTCAAGGCGGCGGAAGCGTCGGCCGATATCATCACGCTGGTGGGCATTGACCTGTCGGCGGCGGCTCCGGCGGTGGCGGCACGCTGTTTTGCCGGCAGCACCGAAGCCTTCTACCTGTCCGAGCACAACCTGTATCTGGCCACCACGCGCTGGGCCTATACCCGCAGCGCCGATGTCAACGGCATGGTTTATCCGCCGCAGGTCACCACCGACATCCATCAGTTTGCCCTCGACACGCTGGCGCCTGGCTACCGGGGTTCGGGCACTGTGGCGGGGCATCTCGGCTTCGACCAGAACCGCAAGTCCTTCCGGCTGGGGGAGTACAACGGCATCCTGCGCGTGGCCACCCAGACGGCGGAACGCTGGGGGCCGGTGATCGCGGTGCCGGTGGCGGCAGCCGTGACCGAGTCGCCGGTGCGGCTGACACTGCTTAAGGCCTCGGCCACCGCCAAGAGTCTGGACGTGGTGTCCACCCTGCCCAATGAGCGTCGTCCCGAACCGCTGGGCAAGGCCGGAGAGCAACTCTATGCGTCGCGCTTCCTGGGCAATCGCGGCTATCTGGTCACCTATCGCCTGACCGATCCGCTGTATGTGCTGGACTTGTCGGACCCGGCCGATCCCAAGGTGGCAGGGGAACTGGAAGTGGACGGCTATTCCGACTACCTGTTCCCGCTGTCGGAACGTTACCTGCTGGGCGTGGGCAAGGATGCGCGCAGTGACGGCAGTGCGGGTGACGGCCGTTTTGCGTGGTATCAGGGCGTGAAGGTGAGTGTGATGGATGTCAGCGATCCGTCCCGGCCGCTGGAGGTGGCGCGGCAGGTGATCGGCAAGCGAGGTACGGATGCGACGGTGCTGCATGATCATCACGGCATTGCCCTGCTGGCGGCAGCGGATGGCGGTTCGGTGCGGGTGGCGTTGGCAGTCAGCCTGCATGCGCTGCCGCCGGAGGGAGCGTCGGGGGCGCCATCGGACTACTACGGATTTTCCCGCACGCAGCTGAGCCGGTTTGATGTGAATCTGACGACCGGGGCGATGGTGCAGGCGGCCGATCTGGTGGCGGCCGACGGGGCGGTTCCGCGTGATGCGGGGAATGACCGCAGCCTGCTGGCGGCGGGGCAGGTGCATCATTACCGCAATGGGTTGTGGGCGTCGTGGCGGTGGGAGTGATGTCGATATGGCTGGGATATTGTTGCAACGAATGATGCTGCCAGCGATTTTTCTGGTGATGGCCGGATGCGGTGGGGGCGGTGATGGCGCGGCGGTCAACCGTCGTCCTGTAGCACTGGTGATGCCTGTTGCCGCGACAACAACTGCATCTTTGGTGCAACTGGACGGCAGCAAAAGTTCGGACCCGGACGGTGATTTGCTGCTCTATGCCTGGACCTTTGCTTCTCTGCCTCCCGGCAGCAAAACCATTATCATCAATCCGAACAGTGCTACACCTACGTTTATACCCGATGTCGCCGGCACCTATACGGTTGCACTGGCGGTGAGCGATGGCCAACTGATCAGTATCCCGGCGCAGACCAGTATTAACGTCACGGTGCTGAATGTGGCTCCGGTGGCGGCAGCCGGTCCTGCGCAGACGGTCTCCCGCAATGCCGCCGTGCAACTGGATGGAACCGGCAGTCATGACGACAACGGCGATGCATTGACCTATAGCTGGACATTCGTTGGCAGGCCGCCAGGCAGCACGGCCATTTTAGCCGGTGCAAATACTGCCCGTCCCACCTTTGTGGCGGATCAGCCGGGGCAATATGAAGTGAATCTGGAGGTCAGTGACAGTGTTCTTGTCAGCCAGCGGTCAAACGTGATTGTGAATGCCGTAAATACGTTGCAACCAGTGGCGGTCGCCGGTCCGGATATCACTACCGAGGCGGGAGTGCTGCAAACGTTGGACGGGTCTGCCAGCTACGATCCCTACGGTGGGCCGCTGGAGTATTTTTGGCGTTTGAAAAGCGCACCCCCCTATACTGATAACCCCACTTGGCAAGGACTCAGCCCGATCACCCAATTCTTGCCAGACCGTATCGGCAACTATGTCATCGAACTTTACGTCAACCGCCCTGACGGCGAAGTAAGCCAACCGGACTCGATGCAGATTACCGTCCCCGGTGTTCGCATCCGCATGCAGGCGGCCTTCTCTGAAACCTATGATTATGTGCTGCCATTCACATCGGTGGACGCTGTCACCATGCGGGAGTCCGGACCCATTTTCCTTGAGAACTCGCGATCCTACGGGATTGTCAGTGTTGGGGAAGGTTACAAGATTATCAATGTCTCGGCCGTGGAACCGACGGGCACTGTGACGCCGTCATGGAATGTCACCGAAGGTCAGGCGGCGGGTGGCACGATCATCTTTTCCAGCACCAAGCCCCCGGTCGGGAAGACGGTTCAAATCACCTACTCCTTTACTGAGCAGAAGACAGGTGGTGTCTTCAAGCAAGTGATCAATTTGATTGGGCAGTAGCGGTTACGGCGTTACTTTGACAAGCGGCAAAAAACCGTGACAGAGCGCCATTAATGATCCATCCCGGCCGCTGGAGGTGTCGCGGCAGGTGATCGGCCAGCGCGGTACGGATGCGACAGTGCTGCATGATCACTACGGCATTGCCCTGCTGTCGGCGGCGGATGGCAGTTCGGTGCGGGTGGCGTTGCCGGTCAGCCTGCATGCGCGCCGCCGGAGGGAGCGTCGGGAGCGCCATCCCTCTCCGTGTGTCGTGGCTGAAATTGTCCCTCCCCTGATTGGTACGATCGTATCACTATCCCCTCCGACGCCGGACAGTCCGGTTTCCGGTCGACGACTAGCCGAAACGATAATAACGGAGGGAATCCCCCATGAAGCCACTTGCCCTTGCCTGCCTGACACTCCTTGCCGGCGCCGCCCATGCCCTGGATTCGAAGAACCCCTTTCTGGCCGATTCGCACTGGCCGATATCCCATCATGACAGCAACGCCTCGGATACCTCGTCCATTGCCGGTCCGACCAATGCCTTGCAACTGGGCGCACCCAGCTATGTCAGCACCAGTCTGATCAACATCACGCTGGCCGCGTCGCCTCGCTACCCGGACGGCAGCCAGGTCTACTGGGGCTCCAGCAGCACCGGTGTCTACAAGCTGGCCACCCGCAGCGGCAAGCTGGTGAAGCTGGCGGAACTGTCCAAGCCGGGTTCCCTCTCCGTCGAGAACCCGACCAACGGGGCCTATACCCTAGTGGATCTGGAAAACGTGTTCTTCACCGTGAAGGGCACGCAGATTCTCGCCTACACCGACCAGACGCGCGGCAATGCCGCCTCGCCGATCGTGCTGCTGCGCAGCCTGAGCCTGCCGACCAAGATCAGCCTCAAGAGCGATGACTCGGTGGTCGGCCTGAACCTGACCTGGGACGGCCGGCTGGCCTTTGTCACCAAGTACGGCGTGGTGGGCGTGGTCGACCGCACCCTGACCACGGTCAGCAGCCTCAGCCTCGGCGGCGGTGAAAACGTCTCCAACTCCATTTCCACCGATGCCAGCGGCGGCATCTATGTCGTCACCGCCAAGCACATGCACCGTGTGCAATGGACCGGCTCTGCCGTGACGCTGGACCCGTCCTCTGGCGCGTGGACGGCGGCCTACAACACCGGCAGCAACAGCGCGGGCGGCGGCCGTCTGGGGGCTGGCTCCGGTTCCACACCGACAGTGATGGGCGAAGGCTCGCAGCAGTTCATCGTCATTACCGACGGCGCGACGGTCAATAATCTGGTGCTGTTCTGGAAGGACGCCATTCCGGCGGACTGGCAACCGCTCGCACCCGGCAAGGACCGCCGCATTGCCGCCGAACTGCCGGTGAATTTCGGCGATCCCAAGCGCGCCGCCACCTATTCCGAGCAGTCGGTGGTGGTGAACGGCTATGGCGCGGCGGTGGTCAGCAACGATTACCGTAATGTCAGCCTGATCTCCGGCAGCACCGGCTATCCGATGATTGACCAGCTGCTCAACGGGGCCATCGCCCTCAGCAGCGGCCTGCCGCTGCACCAGCCCTGGGGCGTTCAGAAATTCCAGTGGAACCCCGGCACGCGCAAGCTGGCCAGCGCCTGGGTGAACAACGATGTCAGTTGCCCGAACGCCATTCCCACCGTCAGCAGCAGCGCGGGCATGTTCTACTGCGTCGGCGCGCGCTTCGGCCAATGGACGATCGAGGGGCTGGACTGGAACAACGGCCAGTCGCGTTTCCGCAAGTACGTGGGCATGCTGCCGCGCTACAACAGCTTCTACGCCGCGACCGAAATTGCAGCGGACGGCGGTATCCTCTATGGTTCCTTCAACGGCGTGGTCTATCTGCCCCGCCGCTAAGGAGTTTCGCGATGACCGTGTTGCCGGTGGAACCCGGTGTCGACAAGCGCTTCCTCGCCGAATTCGTGCGGCGGGCGGGGCTGCTGGGCATTGATGTCGCAACGGTCTGCCGCAACCACGGACTGGCCAATCCCCTCGACGCGCCCGGCGAACGGGCGCCGCTGGCGGTGGTGTCCCGGCTGTACGAGGCGGTGGAGCGGGCTTTGCAGACCCCGGAATTCATTTACTTCATCGTCTCTTCCTGGTCCGAAAGCAGCCATACGCTGACCCAGTTGGCGCAATGCTGCCGCACCGTGGGGGAGGCAATGCGCCTGATCTGCCGCTACTCGGCGGTGGCTACGGATGTCTGCACCGCCCGGCTGCTGGAGTCCGGTCCGGGCTATCGCCTGCAGCTGGAAGCGAATTCGCAGGTCTATGTATCGCCCATCCAGATCGAGGCGGTGTTGTTCGCGACGGTGCGGCAGATTTTGCTGCGCACGGAGGCCGTGTCGGGCCTGACCGTCCATTTTTCCCATGCACCGCGTTTTGAGGAGGATCGTTACTTCCGCTATTTCGGCTGCCGCGTGCTGTTCCGGCAGGCGGGCAATGAGCTGGTGTTCGGGCGCGCGGTGCATGACTTGTCGCTGGAAGGCGCGGATACGGCGCGCGCTGATTATTACGCGGGCATCCTCAAGCGTTACGAGAGCCTGCTGCTGGCGCAGGGAGAGCTGCCGCAGCGAGTGCAGAAGCTGTTCATCCAGCGCATGGCCTTCGGCGAGCCGGATCAGTCGGACATAGCTGCTTGTTTGAATTTGAGTACCCGCAGCCTGCACCGGCAGTTGCAGTCACAGGGAACCGGCTTTCGCGAACTGGCTGAATCCGCGCGGCTGGCGGTGGCGCAGCGGGAACTGGTGACGGGAAACCGTCCGATGCAGGAGATCGCGCTGATGCTGGGGTACAGCGACCGAAGGGCGTTTTACCGGGCGTTTCGGCGCTGGACGGGGGTGACGCCTTCGCATTGGCGGGAGGGGCAGGGGGAGTAGGGAGCTTATCAGTCTAATGTCGAATTCTTGTTAGTGTGACCCTCTGCTATTGTCTGTTTCTTTACTTTTTGGCTATCTTTACCTTAGGATTGTCTTTACTTTGAGTTAAGGGTGAATGCCATGAGTGTCGTCGTCGAAGCGGTGGTATCCAGCAAAGGGCAGGTGACTTTGCCTGCAGCCATGCGCGCCAAACTGGGCATCACGCCGGGGTCGCACATCCAGTTTGAAGTGCGCGGCCAAGAGTTGATTATCAAGCCCGAGCTGCCGATGAGCGCGTACCGGGGCATGCTCAAGAAGTACAAGCTCGATCCAGCCGATCTTGAAATTGAAAAGGAAACAGACCGGGAGTTTGAGTGAACCTCGTCGATTCTTCCGGCTGGATTGAGTATTTCCAGGATAGCGGGCGTGCCGACTTGTTTGCTCCGGCGATTGAGCAACGGGCGGGGTTGCTGGTGCCTGTCATTGCGCTCTTTGAGGTGCACAAGGTATTGAGCCGCCATATTCCTCCCGAAGCCGTGCAGGAGTGTATCAATGTCATGCGGCTGGGGCGGGTGCTGGAAATTACCGACAAACGCGCGGTCGCTGCTGCGGACGCCGCCTTGCAGCATCGCTTGGCCATGGCCGATGCCATGATGTACAGCCTTGCCCTGGAGTTCAATGCCACATTCTGGACGCAGGATGTGGATTATGAGGGGCTGCCGGGCGTGCGTTACTTTGCCAAGCCGTCAAAAGCGGGTGCGGGCGGCGGCGCAGCGGATTAAGTTGCCTGCCGGGACTGGTTTGGTGGATGCTTTGCATCTGGTGCGGTTGGTGAAATGTCGTTATGCAACTGATTTTAAAGCCCTATTTCCCAAGTAACTTCTGCTTAACCTGCGACACCCCAACCGCCAGCGGACTGCGCTGCCGTGTCGGCCGCAATACCAGCGTACCCTGACAATTCGGGCAAACATGACCCATGCGCGTCGAGCAAGCCTCGCAAAAAGTGCATTCAAACGAGCAGATATAGGCCACATCCATCAACCCGGTGGCGGCGTGGCAGGCTTCGCATTCATTCTTCATCTTCAGCATGGCGGTCATTCCGGGTTTTTGGGGTATTCCGCATCATAGCAGCGAGAGCATGTTTTCCGTCGAATTTGGCGAAATGGGCACGACATTGGCGACCCCGGCATCACCATTCCTGTTGCAATGACACTCTGCCCCTTTGCCCCTCCGGAGCTTCCATGTCTGCACAACGCCACCTCAAATTCGCCACCCTGTTGCTGACGGGTTCCATCACCATGGAGATCACTCTGCTGGCCGGGTTATTCCCGGTCAACGACCTGATCTACCACGGCCTGCATCTGGCGCTGATGGCCGCACTGATCACCTCGCAATGGATGGTCTTCCGCAGCGCCGCCCCGCAAGACCCCCGGCGCTGGCTGGCGTTCTGCTTCGCTCTCGGCGCCATGTTCACGGCCGTGGGCGACTACGTCAACAGTGCGGTTAGCGCGGTGCAGCCGGTTTCGCTGAAGCTGACTTGGGCGATGCTGCTGTTCGGGGTCGGGTATACGCTCTACAGCGTCGCGCTCTGGAAACACAGCCGTGATGCGGTGAAGCCAGCGGCGCCGGGCAAGCTGCGTCCGGCTTACTGGATGGTTCTTCCCGTGCTGGCGGTGAATGTGCAGTCCTGGTTCCAGCATGTGGAGCCGCTGCTGCATGGCCTGGATGTGCTGTATTACGGTACCTTCGTCTTCAACGCCACGATTTATGTGCTGATGCCCGTCTACGCCTTCTGGTTCTTCCTCAACTCCCGTCAAAGCATCGGCAGTCTGCTGGTGCTGTGCGGGGCGCTGCTGATTCCGTATTCCGACCTGATCCTGTTTGCGTCCTGGCTGAAGGGGAATCCCGCCGTGCCGGAATTTCCGCTGTATGCCTTCAACTGGATTCTGTATTTTGGCGGTCAGGTGCTGATTTCGCTGTTCCCGGCGCTGGCGCTGCAAGCCGCCAACCAGACTGATGGGGTGAAATGATGGCGCAGGAACTGAATATTGCCGGAGTAACGGTATATGTGGAGGGCGATGGCCCGGAAACGCTGGTGATGCTGCACGGCTGGCCGGATACCCATCGCATCTGGTCCCGTCAGGTGGCGTTTTTCAGCCAGAGCTACCGGTGCGTCACCTTCTCCCTGCCGGGGTTCGGCGAGCCCGGTCCGGTGCGGGGGCATGCGCTGGCCGAGGTGGTGGATACCGTCCGCCAGATCGTGGATGTGGTCAGTCCGGACCGCCCGGTGGTGCTGATGGTGCATGACTGGGGCTGTATTTTCGGTTACCAGTTTGCGCTGCTGAATCCGCAGCGGGTGTCGCGGCTGGTGGCCATTGATATCGGGGATTCCGGTTCGCCGGAGTTCGAGAAGTCGTTGCCGCTGACCGCCAAGGGCATGGTCGTAGCCTACCAGATGACGCTGGCCTCGGCCTGGTATCTGGGCGGTTTTGCCGGAGATGCGCTGACGCGGGGCATGGCGCGCGCGCTGCAGGCCAAGGCCGATCCCCGGCACATTCATTCCGGCATGAACTATCCCTACGCCATGCGCTGGATGAGCGCACACGGCGGTCTGGATGCCCTGGCGCCGGTGGAGCCACCGTTCCCGTTCTTCTATGCCTACGGACGGAAGAAGCCGTTCATGTTCCACTCGGAGCCTTGGCTGGCGCGCATGGCGCGAACTCCCGGCAACACGGTGCGGGAGTTTGATTGCGGCCATTGGGTGATGGTGGACCGGGCGGAGGCATTCAATGCGGCGGTGGCGGAGTGGCTGGGAAACATACCGGTGATGCAGAATAATTGATCCAGAATTGCGCTTGGGTCCAGCGATTACGGCGGGCTTGATCCCCCCCCCTTGCACCAGTCCCTGCTCCTGCGTATGCCACATACGCAGGAGCATTGGTTTCAGGCCTTAAAGCTTTTCGCAACCTTCTTCAAACCGCGTTTTATCGACAGTTTCAACTGCATCAGCGTCATGTGAGGCACCAGCGGAAAGCGGCTGTCCGATTCGATGGTGTAGGTAAGCAGGGTCCGGCCCTTCTCTTCACTGAAAACCAGTCGGCCGACATGGTGCGATATCAGCGGATTGGCCAGCATGCGGTATTCAATGAGACGGTTTTCTTCCAGCGCGGAAATTTCCTCGCGGATGGGCTTGATCGGTCCCAACCCCATCTGCCGGACCGAGCCCAGCCCGTCCGGATTCCCGGGATCCTTAGAGTCAATAATGCGAACGGAGCGGACAGGCCAGAGCACCGTGTTGAAGGTGTCGTGACGGTTGAAATGCCGGAATACGGTGTCGAGCGGAGCGTCAAAATGCTGTTGCAGAGTCAAATGCTTCATGTGCTTCTCCTGTCGTGATTACCATTCGCCCAGATTGGGCATGGATTGCCATGGCTCACAGCGTGGCAAAGGCTGCCCCCGTTGCAGCAATTCAATGGAAATGCCGTCCGGAGACCGGACAAAGGCCATATGGCCGTCACGCGGGGGACGGTTGATGGTGATTCCGGCGGCTTGCAGCCTGAAGCAGATGGCATAGATGTCTTCCACTTCAAAAGCGATATGTCCAAAGTTGCGGCCGCCGGTGTAGGGTTCAACTTCCCAGTTGTAGGTCAGTTCAATCTGGCACTCCGGGTTGCCGGGTGCTGCAAGATAGACCAAGGTGAAGCGTCCCTCCGGGAAGTCGCGCGATTCGCAGATGTCCAAGCCAAGGGCGTCGCTATAGAAGCACAGCGACTCCTCCAGGTTTCGGACACGAACCATTGTGTGAAGGTATTTCATGGCAGTCTCAGTCAGGTCAGTTTGAATTCACCGGCAGTGTTGCTGTAATGATTCCACTGGCGTCAATAATATGCTTTGCTTTGGATTGCGCGGCATCTAATTGAATATGAGTGGACCAATGGATGCTAATGGCGAATGTCATCATAATGAGCGGGTCCAGTACTTTTCATGATCAAATACAGCCATGGATCGCCTCATTTCACGCAGTGGCCAAGGGTAAATAGCAAAATTATTTCCATGTTCATCAAGATAATAGCTCACGCAGCCGCCACTGTTGAATACCGTGCTTGCCAAGGCAGCCTGCACTTCTTGATTGTAAAGGCGTTGAGACTCAGCTGTTATTTCGAGTACGTCCACCGATTTTTGAGACATATACTTGATGGCTTCTACGACATAACCGATCTGCAACTCGGCGATCTCGATGAAGGAGTTGTACGTCAGGCTGTTCGGCCCCAGTAGTTGGAAGGCATTGGGAATCCCATGGATGGCACAGCCTTTGTAAGCTTCAGGAGAAGCGCTTTTCCAGACGTCCCCCAAAAGCACGCCGTACCGGTTCCTGATTTTTGCAGCAATCGGTGGATGACTGACATCAAAGCCGGTTCCCCAGATAATGACGTCAGCGATGCAACTGTCGCCATTCGACGCATAAATTCGATTTCCGTCAATTCTTGAAATCCCATAAGGAATAAGGTTGACATTTACGGCGGATAGTGACTGGTAATAGTTGTTGGAAAACAGAATACGCTTGCAGCCGATAACAAAGTTCGGACTTACTTTCCGGAAAAGTTCGGCGTCCCTGACTTGGAAACGTAGCATACGCTTTAATATAGGGGTCATCAGCTTCAATGCCCTCGGATTGCGGACACCATACTCCATGACGTCCATCATTGTGCTTGAACCCTTCCGTAGCATGCGCTGGGTTGAGGGGGTCTTGCGCATGATGGATTTGGCGGTGGGGCCAAACTCCGGGTCGGGTTTGGGGAGAACCCAGGGAGCAGTCCTCTGAAAAACATTCAAGTTGGCCACAATGGGCTGAATCTCAGGAATGAATTGGATAGCAGAGGCGCCAGTACCAATGACCGCAACTTGCTTGTCTGTCAGATCGAACGTTTGGTTCCATCGTGCGGAGTGAAATGTTTCGCCAGGAAAGGTTTCGATGCCACCAATCCGTGGAATGGAGGGCTCTGTAAGTGGGCCTGCTGCAAAAATGACTACCTTGGCATGAAAAGTGCCCGCCGAAGTCATCAGTGTCCATCGACAATCCTGATCGGACCATGTGGCCTCATGCATATCAGTATTGAAGCTGATAAATTTGTCTATATTGAAGTCACGACTGACCCGTTCAATATAGGCCTGGATTTCGGGCTGACGGGCATACATATGACCCCAGTCTGGATATGGCGCAAAAGAATAGGAATATAGCGACGAGGGAACGTCGCAGCAACAGCCGGGATAGGTATTTTCTCGCCACACGCCGCCAACCCTGTCCGATTTTTCCAGCACAGTAAAATCGGTAATTCCCTCTTGCAAAAGCCTTACAGCAGCAGCTATGCCTGATAATCCAGCTCCGACGATGACTACGTGGTAAGTGGAACTGTTGCCCGTCGTCATTTCACGTGTCGAGTCGATTTCTGTCTTCTTCATGGAAACTTCTCCGTGGTTTTAAATGAGTGATCGATTTTCTAACTTAAGAATTCGCAGCTGTCGCTCAATAATTCATGCGGATGCGGAGGCCTTTACTTTTGATGGATCATCCATGTACCCACGTTTGGCATGGAGAGCCAAGACTCTTCCTGTTCAAATGCCATACTTACTTTTCTAAAATAAATTACTAACCTGATGTCAAAATAACGACAGCTGGGCCTGCCCAATAATGGGCAGGCAATTACTTATCTGGGGACGACTGAGACAAATGGCATGCGCTCAAGATACTCCATGGCCTGTTCCGTCGAACCTTCGTCCGCAGGGTTGTACCCTGGGAGGCAAAAGCTCAGTGCATGCGTCATCAGCCATGCGGGGGAGGGGACATTGCCCGCTTTGGCGGAACTGTTCCATGACCGCCAGAAGGAGGGATGCCAGAGGTCGAGTTTTTTCGACGGAGCTGAAGTGTCCCTGGCGCTTAACTCGGTTACAGAGCTTACCATCAGGAACTGCATAACGGGGAACAGCAGACTCATGGCGACTACTCTTACCGGCAGGCTACCTCCCAGAGCATTAAAGGTGTCGAAGACGACCGTACGGTGCTCAATTTCCTCGACGGCATGCCAGTGCAGCAATTCGGACATGGTAGGGTCACACCCGTTCTCATCCCACTTCAATCGATTCAGTAACTGGTTGGCAAAACCGGTGGTGTAGTGTTCCCCGGCGGCAAACAGGCCCGCTCTGAACATAGCCCAGGGTTTTTTAAGGGCCTTGGGCAAGGTCTTCCCAAAGGGCTTCTCCACCAGTACTTCTTCCAGCAGCCTCCGGGCAAACCGATTAGCCGGAATGCCTTCAATACCATGGCGCTCCATGAATTCGGTCAAATGCTTGCCATGGGCGCGGGCATGCAGCGATTCCTGACGGATGAAGCCGCGAACGTCTTCGCGCAGCTTGGGATCGTCAATATAGGGCAAGGCCTCATTGCAGAGCCGGCACATGGCGAACTCCGTGGCGATCAGGTAATAGCTCAGTCCGTTGGTCGCCAGGCTGGCGAAGCGGTCATCGTATATCCATTGCAGGGGCACCCGTGACCAGTCCAGACTAATGTTGCGCGGAATGATGGCCCAGTCGGCGGAGGAACTGCGGGCTTGAGAGGTTGCGGTCATTTTTACCATGTCATTCTCCAGCGGGATAAGAAGCGGCGGTCATTGGAGTTCAGGGCTGTGCGGCGATGGCTTCAAGTATGAGTCTGCTGATTTCGTCAGGCATCTGCGCGGGCAACCAGTGCGTGCCTTCCTCCAGGATATGGAGGTGATAGGGGCCCTTTGCGAAGCGCCCGGCAAGCTCGGCGCTGCGCCGGGAGAGCGCGCTGTCCCGTGTGCCCCAGATGTGGGTTACCGGAACGAGCACCTTGCCAAACAAATCCAGCGGGGACATGAGACCCATGGCCCTGTACCAATTGAGGGAGGTATTGAAGGCTCCGGCGTCAATGACGTCCCGGTAGACGGTATCAACGTCATCTGTCGTCATGCCGGTGTTGCCCAGCATCTGCCGGAACAGCTTCCTGCAACGTGTGGCGATGATCCCCGGCAGTACAGGCATCTGAAACAGGCCCATGTAATAAACGCGGAACAGTTGATCGCTGCTGAACATGGCTCGGATAAATGCGCCCGAATGCGGCACCGAAATACTGGTGAGGGTGCGGACAAGGCCTGGATATTTCGCGGAAAATGACCAGGCCACGCTGGAACCCCAGTCATGGCCCACCAGGTGAACCGGACCGGAATTGATAGACCGGACCAGTTCATGGATGTCGGCAACCAGAAGGCTCATGCGGTAGGCGAACACTCCCTTCGGGCGGGCATGCATCGAATAACCGCGCTGGTTGGGCATGATCGTCCTGTAACCCCGGGAGTTAAGCCGTTCGCTGACCTCTTTCCAGCAGTCGGCAGTCTGTGGCCAGCCATGCAGCAGGACCACAATGTCACCTGTCAGCGGGCCGGTGTCCAGAACTTCGAATTCAAGGCCGTCGTGGTGAAATGCGGTAATACGTTGCTCAGGATTCATGAGTAGGCCTCTCGGGAGTGCTGCAAGCAGAAATTGCCGTCTTCGATGAAGGATATTTATCTTGGAATCATGCGTATAGCGGATGATCTGGATATGAAATATTCTATTTATGGATAATGCTGGGTGCAGGAGACTTTTTCATGGTGAATAACTTGCGGTTGCTGGATCTGAACCTGCTATTGGTTTTCGATGCCCTCATGCAGGAGCAAAATCTGTCCCGCGCAGCCGTGCGTTTGCATATGAGCCAGCCGGCTGTCAGTAACTCCCTGGCGCGGTTGCGGGAGCAACTGGGGGAGCCGTTGTTTCAACGCACCGCGCGCGGCATGTCGCCTCTGCCGCAGGCCCAGGCGCTGTATGGCCCGGTTAGGCAGGCCCTGCAATTGCTGCAGGCCGGGCTGGGACCGCAGGAAGGATTTGACCCGCAGCGTGAGCACGTTTTCAAACTATCGATGAATGATTATGGGCAGACCCGGCTGCTACCGGTGTTGCTGGCCCGTCTGCAGGCTTTTGCGCCCAAGGTTGTGATTTCGGTGGTCAGCGACGAGGCAGATACCCTGCCGCGCCGTTTGGCGGCCGGGTCGGTGGATTTGGCGATTGACTATCTGCATTTTGATGACGCGGATCTGGTCTATCAGCCGTTGTATCAGGAGGAGCTGGTGGTGATCGGGCGGGCAGGGCATCCGGCGTTTGCCGGTGGACTGAGTTGGCAGGATTATCTGGATTGTCGGCATGTGTCGTTGCTGACGCGCGCCGGACGGGGCTCGCCTCTGGAAATCCTGCTCGGTTCAGCCCGTATCCGCAGGCAAGTGCAGTTGTATGTGCCGTATTTTCTGACCATACCGGAAATAGCCGCCCACTCCGACCTGCTGGGAACCATCCCGCGCCGTCTGGCCGAGCATTATTCCCGGATGAATCCCCTGTCGATTGCGCCATTACCCATGGACATGTCCCGCATTCAGGTCAGCCTGATCCGTCACCGGCAACATGACCTGGTGCCTGGCTTGCGCTGGCTGCGGGAACAGATATTGTCGGCTGCAGAGGACGAAATCAATAAATTGTGAGAGCGCCATTAATTCCGTTTTCTATGCTTACGGGAAAGCGGTTGATGTTCCACTCGGAGCCATGCCTGGCGCTCAGGATCTGGTTCGGTCAGCCTGATGCGCCGGTTACCAGTCCCGGCGCCAGATAGCACAGCCAATGGCTTAAAAGGCCGTCAGTCAAACGGCGCAGAAGCCTTTAAACCATATTGGCACCCATGCAATGTCTATGTAGAACAGGATCACCAGCGCCGCCTTCAGCGCCGTGAGGCCCATGACCGTCATTAGTGTGATATCGGTCAAATGCAGCTTGTGCACTACAACCATTCAGCCGCCCAGTGTGGAAAGCACCAGCAAGGCCCAGTTCAGGCTGACCTGCAGGTTTTGAGTGCGCAGGTTTGGGGATGGGATATTGTTCATGGCATCAACCCCGGCAAGGATCCTCTCGCGGTTCTCGACGAACTTGACGACGGTAAACATTCCGTTACGCCAATGTGCAGTCCGTAAACATCAGAGAATGGGCAAGAGGCGGGGGCGGAGCCTCTGGTTTCTCAATGAGCTAGGTTTTATCGCTGCTTGAAGAAAAGACCGGGGATGCTCTGATCAAAAAGAGTAACGGGTTACGAATTTGTTTAGATCAATAATAATGCCGTTTGCTGATGTTCAGGGCCTTCACAATACCCTCTGCTCCCGAGTTAGGCCTTCCCGGATATTTTGCAGTCGCATTTCACCCTTGATAAGGAAGGTGTCAAGGTCTGTCTTGTTGGCTAGATAATATGAAAGGTCTAAGCCCGAGCAGGAGCGGGCATGGGCAGTAGTGCTCCTGAGGCTGGAGTCACCGCGGCCAAACCAGTAAAGAGCGGCCAACTCAGGAATGGCGCCTTCCGGTAAGTTCTGAATTTGCCGAAGAACTAGAATCTTGCTCAGTGGCCACTTGTGCATGAATGTTGACTCCAGTCTGGTGGCATCGATAAGTGACGGCAATATGTCAGAAGTTGCTTGTTGATTGCAGTCGAAGGCCTTATCGCATTTCCATTCGGCAACCAGCCGGCAGACGATGGCCACTTCCTTCATGTCCAGATAGTCAAATGGCCACATCGCTACCTCTTGTTTTGACTATGTATGCATTGTCCGGTTTGTGAGTAATGCACATCCGGTGATCAGGGTTATTGTTGTATGCTGGTATAATAGCCACCATGATGATGCAGGACTGGCCAATGTAATGCCGGAGTAGCCATGATATTGATTGGTGAATAGATTGTTGGTAATAAGTATTCTTGGTGTTTGAGGGAAACTGATTGGTGGAATTCATAATGTTCAAAAACGCCACGAGTGAAAATAAACAGAGTTATTATATTATTCAGGATCGAGTCATGGATGCATCGGACCATGCCCTCAGGGGGCTTTCATTTCCGGCGCAATACCTTGAGGTTGGGGAGGTCTTGACCAACGCCATGGGAAGGGACGTGGAGTCATATTTCCGTCATTGTGGTCTGGCCGGCTGTGAAAGCCTCCTGCCAGGGCAGACGGTCAATGGTTTGCAAATCCGGAATTCGAATGAATGGATATTGTCGCTTTGCCCTTCCGGAAAGCCGCCCCTGATTACTTTTATTGATCACTTTCCGGTTACGATCCATGGCGTGATTGGAATGTTGGCCATCACGGCCCGGACGTTGGGTGAGGCGCTGGAAGGCGTGCTGAACTACTTTCCGCTGGTCAACCCGGCTTATACGGTCCGGCGTCATGATTTGTCAGAACATGTTCATCTGATCTTCGAGCCTAAATATGATTTTGGCGCGACACAGGATTTCTACACGGAAACGGTTGTTGCTGCTTTCCTGAAAATCGCCCCCTTCGTGTCCGTTCTGCCAATCAATCTTCCGGAGGTTCACTTTACGCATGCCCCGATCATGGGGACGGTCGAGGATTACCACAGGGCATTGGGGTGTCATTTCATTTTCGGAAGTACGCAGAACAAGTTGGTGTTCTCGAAAAAATATCTGTCCATTCCGTTGTTGACCCCAAGCCCGTCATCTCATCGGTTCATGCGGGCGTCCCTGGAGCAGCAAATCCGGAGGATTTCGGAAAGTCAGTCATTTACCAAAGAGGTCAGACGTCACCTTCAAGCGGCCATGCATCGATCACTGTCACTGGATGCCGGCGCTTTGGCGGACATGATGGCGATCTCCGAACGTACCTTGAGCAGGCGGCTCGGCGAGGAAGGCAGTAAGTTGCCGGTACTCCGTTCGGAGGTGGGTTGTGAATATGCCGTAACGCTGCTGCTGGAAACGAACTGGAACATCGCCAAAATTGCCGAAGCATCGGGCTTTGCCAGCGCGGCGGCGTTTACGCGGGCTTTCCGTCGCAACCAAGACACCACACCGACAGCATTTCGGAAAGGAATGGCAAAAAACCGCTTGGCTGACTAGATGGATTTGGCCGAGTCGGGCTTCTTTTGGCCAACAACCGGTCGGCCAGTTTCCTGCCCGCAAACAGCACAAATCGGACAATGCAACTTTCGCAATATGCCCTACTTCAGGCTTGCTGCTATTTGTTGCCGCCCAGTTTGTTCTCCGCCTTCACAATACGCTGCAAAATGTCATAGTCCTCTTTGTCGGCGGCTACGAAACTGTCAACAGGCACGTGCATCACCGGCGTCAACGCCGCTTTTACCTCCGGAAGCATGTTGATGAACGCCTGCCGGATTATTTCCCGTTCTTTCTCGGTGGTTGTTTCCGGATTTGCGACAACGGTAAAGTCCGCGGTTCCGGGCAATTTGATGATGGCGGTGAATTCAGGATTACTCTCCCGTAATTTTTCAAATGTATTGGCGCGCAGAGAGCCTGCATCGACTATGCCGGATTTCAGGGCCAGCACGACATCGTCCTGGGTATTGAAGTACTCATGTGGCAAATCGGTCTTGCGAATCTGGTTCACGGAATAGCGGCCGACAATGCCCAGCCAGCTTTCCTCACCGGGGTATCCCACCCGCGTTACGTCGTCCAGGCTTTTGGCGCTGACGATCATGCCGGACGCTTTTTTGGCCACGCGCACCAGCGGGATGTAACCGGCGTTAATGTAGGTCGCCGCTGCTTGCGGTGGCCCGAACATGAATTCAGGAGCCTTTTCACCGCCCAAAGCCTCGTAGAGGCGAGGGATGCGGCGGACCAGTTTGGTTTTAAGGCGAAGCTCGCTTTTCAGGCTGGTGGTCAGGGCTTTAAAACCTCTGTCAAATTCGGCCTGGGGTATCTGGGCCTTGCCGGTTCCCGGATAAACCAGCATCTCCGTTTTGCCCGCAGCGTGCGCCGGCAGGCCGGAGAAACCGGAAATGCTTAACAGCAAGCCAAACAGGAACGTGCGTCTTTTCATCATGCTACTAACCTTCAAGGATAAAGACCGCCGGCTTGAACAGACCGGCGGTCCATGGTGATTACGATCAGGGAAATCAGTTCGAAAAGCTGAGCTTCAGTCTGGCGCCCAGAGACTTCACCTTGCTCAACAAGGATGCGGTCACAGATACGCTGCCAGTGGATTGCTGAGCTGCCTGCTGCTTGACCAGCACCGGCGCCGCCTTGAATCGTGCATTCATGGTCAGGGCGGACTGCGCGTATTGTTTCAGCAGACCCATGCGGTATGGCTTGTGCAAGTAGCGGAAAATCTTCACCTGATTGATAAGCTCAATAAGCATGGTGCTGTCTTGATGTTCTGTGGTGACAATGGAGAGTACATGCGGATATTCCTGCTTCAGTACTTTCAGCAACTCGATGACACCCGGACCGGCGGAAATATCCACAATAATCAAACCTACTGCATTTTCGGCCAGCAGGGTGAGCGCATCGTCGGTGCTGTCGGCAGTCAACAGCCGGGCTGTGCCGCGAAGCCCTTCGCGGACCATGGCAACATGATTCCGGTCGGGGTCGAGGATCAGGACAGGCTCTCCGCTGTCATCATCCAGCCTGGCCGCAAACACATCCGGAGAGGCGGATTCAATGCCGGTATCCTCGGCGGGGGAGGTGGATTCCAGCAAAGCCGGATTTGCCTTGAAGACATGCTTGGCATCCTCCGCAATATCGGCGGCCTGGTTGATCAGCGCCAGCAACTCGTTGTTGTCCCATGGCTTGTTGATGAACCGGAAGACTTCGCTTTCGTTGACGGAACCAACGATGGCCGCCAGATCAGAATAACCCGTCAAAAGAAGCCGGGTGGTTGCAGGTGCTATTTCACGGGCCTGACGCAGCACCTCCACACCCGTCATGTTCGGCATGCGCTGGTCGCTGACAAAGACATGGAAGTCATCCTGCCGGAGCTTTTCAAGTGCGTCGACACCCTCGGTCACAATGGTGACGCTGTACTGGTGGCGCAGCACTGCCCGCAAGGCAATCAGTACGCGCTCCTCATCATCCAGAAGCAGTATTTTCCTTTTATTGACACTGGCGGTGTTGATCGAAATCATGATTTTTCTCCGGAAGGAGTGTGGCGGCTCGCGGAGAGCCGCGCTTCTGGCGCTTAGGAAACCGGGAGCCAGAGGGTAAAGGTGGTTCCGACATCAACGGTGGAGTCAACCGTGATTGTCCCTTTGTGGGCCTCAATGATCTGCCGCGAAATATGCAGCCCAAGCCCGGTACCCTGCCCCACCTTTTTCGTGGTGTAGAAGGGGTCAAACATTCTCTTCATGACATCTGCAGGGATACCGGTGCCATTGTCGGCAACATCAACGCGTACCACGTTGCGGCTGGCGTCAAAGTGAAGGCCGATACGCACAGCACCCTTGTCGCGCTTTTCCGTGGCGTGAACGGCGTTGGTGATCAGGTTCAGCAGGACCTGGTTGATTTGGGAGGGGAATCCCGTCAACGGCGGGGTTGACTCCAAGCTCTTCTCGACAGTTACCGTCTTGACCAGATTGGTCGCGATTTTGAGGGTGTTGGCGATACAGTCCCCCATGTTGTAGCTGACAGCCGATTTGGAATCGAGACGGCTGAAGTCCTTGAGATTGGAGACGATTTCGGATATCTGGTCGACGCCGAAGAGGCCGTTCTTCAGTAACTCATCAATTTCTGTGACGATCCCTTCCTCCATGATGGTTTGCGTCAGTCCGGCCGTGAGCGAAACATCTTGCTCAAGCTCTTCCTGTGTGGCGTCCTCACGAGTCATTGTCTTGATCATTTTTGCCACTGCATTCGTCAGCTCCTCAAACATGGGGACGGAGCTTTGCGCAGACTGCAGGCCGCTTCGCAGGTAACCCAAGGGGGTGTTGATCTCATGCGCCACACCGGCAACCATTTGACCCAGCGAGGCCATTTTTTCCTGCTGCACGAGTTGGGATTGCTGTGACTGCATTTGTTCCATGGCCTGACTGAGCTTCTGTGTCCGATCGGCCACGTTGCTTTCCAAGGTGGCGTTGGCCAGATTGATCTGATTGAAGCTCTTGAACAAGCGCAGGGTAATCAGCCCCAGGAGTCCCATCAGCACCACCGCAAAACCGATCAGGCCGGAGCGGTAAATCTGGCGGGAAGACTCTTCGTGGTCGAAGTGTTTGATCAGACCGGTGGTAATGGAGTCCAAGGTCGCCCGCATAGGTACGGCCGCCAAGTCCTGAAACAGCTGGATTTCGACGGCCTTCTGACGCTGGATGGCATACGCGTGCATTACAACTTCACGGCGTGCATCGTCCACTTCATCCGGAAGACCATCCATGTTCGACAACTCAACCGCGGCCTGCTTCATCAGGTCGGCTTTTTCCTCATCTTCATTAATGGCGTAATCAATGGTGTAACTGCCAATTGATGAAGCCAATTCTGCAGCGCGCGGAGCACGTACGGCCAGGGCGGCTTCCCGGAGGGCGCGTACTGCATCCGGCAGGTAATTCATGGAATTGCGGAAAATGGCGTGCTGCGCCTTGAAGCGGTTCACCAGTTCGCCCTTCTGTTCAGCCTGCTTTTTCAGTGCATCCAGTTCGATTACGGGGATACCTGCTTTGCTTGCCGTCAACTCCAGAGTTTTAATCTTCAACTGCAAGTCTTCAAACTGACCGGTCAAGCCATCATAGTCCTCGATCAAGCCAACCTTGGATTGCAGGAAGGCGGTTTCCAGTTGCGCATCGGCGACCTTCACGGCAGACAGCTGCTCGTTCGCCTGATTGCGCAAGGCTGTATCCTGACCCAGCGACATGAAGCCCAGCCAGCCCAGAATGGCAAGCAAGGCCGCGATGGCGACTGCCCATGGGAGGGTGCGTTTCAGGAGGGCGGCTACGGAAGCGGCTCGCCCGGAAGCGGGCCTGCGTATGTTGTCGGCGGCGCTCATGGCCATACCGGTCATGTGTTTCATAGGGGTGCTCTCAAGATTATTTGCCGGATTTCATCAGGGGGTGCGCGCCCGTCAGGCTTTTCAGGAAGGCGACAATGTCATCCTTATCCTGCTGAGGCGCTGAGCGGCCCAGTTGGTACTTGAACATGGTGTTGACGGCTGCTTCCAGCGTAGGGGCGGAGGCGTCGTGGAAATACGGGGCCGTTAACGCCACGTTCCTCAGTGAAGGCACACGGAACATATAGCGGTCAGCTTCGTTGCGGGTTACGTTGTAGCGGCCGTTATCGGCCTCAGTCAGCGGAGTGCCGCGCTCCTTGAAATAATTGTTCATGGCGCCGAATATCTGGAACATGTTGCCGCCGACGTTCTGCCCCTGATGGCATGCCACGCAGCCGTAGTTTTTGAACAGGGAATAGCCTCGCTTTTCCTGTTCGGAGATGGCACCTGCATTACCTTGCAGATACTGGTCAAAACGGGAAGGCGTAATGAGCGTGCGTTCGAAGTCAGCCAGGGCATGCAGGACGTTGTCAGCATTCAGTCCGCCCGCATAGAGCGGCTTGAATTCGTTGACCAGAGCACTGTCTTGGGACAGTTTCCGGACAATCAGCTCCATGGAAGAGTCGAACTCCTTTGTGTTCCCGACCACGAAATGCGCCTGCTCTTCCAGCGTTTTGGCCCGTCCGTCCCAGAACTGTACGAAATTGTTGGCCGCGTTATAAATCGTCGGTGCATTGATGCCGCCCTTCTGTTTGCGGATACCCACGGAAACCGGCAGGTTGTCGGTGCCGCTGGCATAGCCGTGACAGGACACACAGGCGACCGTGCTATCTCCTGAGAGGCGCTTGTCCTCGAAAAGCTTCTTGCCCAGCGCCGCCTTCCGGGGGTCAATATTCGGGGAGGTCAGTGGTCGCAACGGTTCAGCCGCGTTCGCCAAGCCTGAAAGACTGGCGAGCGTCAGCAGCATGGCCATGGGCAGCCATTTTCTTTTCAATCTCATGATTGGCACCTGATTCAGAGTCAGGCAGTCCTTTGCCGGAAAGGTCAAAGAAACATTAAGTCGCCGCAGGGGGCGTGGGCTGCTGCGGAGCGACCGGAACAGGGCTCGGGGCCGGTTTGACGGCGGGAGCCGATCCTGATGCCGAGGCGGCGCGCGCCTGAATTTTTTCCCAAGCCGGGCTTTTCTTGATGACCGGGATGTTTTTCCACATTTTCATGACTTCGTCGGCGGAAACAGACTTTTTCGAGAACGCCATGAAGAAGGTTTTCGCAAAAACAGTCTTCTTGCTGAGCTTAAGGGTTTTACGGAACTGCGGCTTTTTGAGGACTTTTTTGGCGTATTGCTTCAGGGCAATGACGCTTCCGGGCTCGCCGCGGGTAAGGCGCACAAAGTTGTCATAGTCATCGGCACCGATGCTGGTGATCTTTAGCGAAGGATCCAGCTTGGCGATTTCCTTGGCAAGCACATAACCTTCGGGCACCAGAATGGGTTGCGGCACACTCGTGATGACACCGTTATACTCGTAAGAGGATCCCACCGGAGTGATCAGTGCGTAATCGAGCTTGGCCAAAGCGAACGGGGTATCAAGGTTCGTACCGGCATCCGCAGGCATATGCAGGAATTCGGCGCGCTTGTCGTTCCAGATGGCTGGCATGGCGCCGTCAAACTGTCCCTGCTTGACCATTTCCTGACAGTCCTCCCAGTTCATAGGCACGGCGGACAGGGTATGACCAGCCTTTTCAGCCGCCAGATTCATCAGTTCGACATAGGCTTTCAGCATGGGATCCTTAGTGAAGCGGGGATTCAGGCAAACATTGAATTCCCGCGCCTGAACCATGCCGGAGCAGAGAGCTGAAACGCATGCGAGCGCTGGAAGCAGTAATTTGAAGCGATTTGACATCAGAAACATAGCAATAAACTCTGCAGCAAGTGGCGTAATGGTGAAAATAAATACTATTTTAGTAGGCTAGTCCAGTTGACGTTTGTTTTGCGTTAAATAAATACTGATTGTTGATTTGATCGATAACTATTTAAATTTCCGGCTTTGATGATGTTTGTTTTTCATTTATACCCGAGCGTTAAAACAATAATAATCCTACCGATATCCATGTGTTATCAGTAGAGTTCTGCTTATATATTGTCTTGTTGTGTACTAATAACCTGTAAACCAGGCCGTCACAAGAAGGTTGGCGTGTTTGTTGAAGTTTTTATAACTTCCGGCAATGGCGGTTGAGGCTCAAGCTTTTCATTATGGTTTTCCCCCTGATATAGTCTCATCACCTAAATCAAAGACTGGATGCTCAACACAGACTCGGGCAGGCTCAGGACGACACAACCGACTCCAGTCGCTGCAGCAGTTGCAGAAAATCCTGCCCGCGCAAGGGTTTGGAGAGAGCAAAGTCCCTGCCTTCAAGACGTTGTGGATTGCTGCTGATGAAGGCCAAGACTCCCGGCCCCCCTGCACTGGCCAGTTCCAGATTGGAGTCGTCATCCAGATCCAGGATTCGCACATCACAGGGCCCCTCATCACTGTACGCCCACTCCATTTTCAGGTTTGAGGTCGGCCCTTGGCTGAAAATCCGGATCATGGACCGAAATACTATTTGTTGCCTGACCTGACTGGAAATACAGCCGATCACCCGAACGCTTTTCACCATGTTGCCATACCTCGAACTCTTGTAGCTCCGCCCTTCAGCGGAGGCAATTACATATTGATTTCATTAGCCAATCCACTGCTGAATCCTGGATTCGTCAATCAGTAGGTTCCGGCTGCCAAGCGCAGCAACTTGCTGTTAAACACCAACGGACTGCCGGAGAGCGCCTTGAGTTTGACCTCAAATCCGACTTGACCATTATCCGATCGCAAGCGGATCATGACTTCATTACGCCACCGGCTGTCATTTTCGGAAATCGTCAGAACACTCTGGTCGCGGGCCTTTTCCAGCCAGGCCTCCTCAAGATGCGTCTGCCCGCCCCCCAGCAGAAGCATGTTGCACGTTGAGGGCAAGCTTGAAACTCCAGTGATGTCCCTGAGACTGATCGAGTGACCGCGAATGCTTTTCCGTTCCAGGGACGAAAGCTGAATTTTCATGTCTTCCGGCTGACCGGCATGACATAAAGTGAAGACATCCGGAGTCGACGGCCACGTCACATACAGCATGAAGTAATAGAGCATCGCTGTTTTCACCCGGTAGATATCCTGCCTTTCATCCCCTCCCGCCCTTCCCGCCAGAAAGCACAATACCAGCAACATCAACAAGTAACGCCTAAAAGGCATATCGCACTCCAGCCTCCGCAAAACGCTTTGCGCCAGGGAGCGTTGGAATCGGAACCTCTTCGGTTGTGGGGACAGGATCTTTATCACCGAACACATTGCCTATCCGGAGCGTTGCATCCAGACCAGGCACCAATCGCACCCTGCTTAACGTCAGGTTCAGATTGCTTCGTGCCGGCAATTGAACGGATGTTCCATGCCATTGCAATGGAGTGGCGGATATCCAACCCCCTTCGGCCGTCAGGCTCCATTGAGGAGAGAGCCGGCATGCGAAGTCCAGCTTGAGGAC
Source organism: Fluviicoccus sp. (assembly GCF_030646115.1). Taxonomy (GTDB): domain Bacteria; phylum Pseudomonadota; class Gammaproteobacteria; order Pseudomonadales; family Moraxellaceae; genus Fluviicoccus. Next base: position 78,689 of record NZ_JAUSMX010000015.1, on the reverse strand, counting down.
GGTATGGGGGCTGTAGCCCGGCGAGGTATACGTCATATCCCGTGAACGCGCCATGACCACAGAACCGCCCACCGTTAAACGCTCAGAAAGGGATGTTCTCCCGGAGACCTCCACACCATAGGTCCGGACACGCGCATTATTCTGGAATTGAAGCCCCCCATTGGCCAACGAGGTAGAGACAATCAGGTTACTAAAGTCGTAGCGGTATAAGGAGATGCGCGCTGAATAACGCCGGGTAGCTTGTTCCAGAACTATTTCACCCGTATCCAGCGTTTCAGGACTCAGGTTGGCGTTGCCAAGATAGCGGATACCGTCATTGTATTCGCGCTCGTAATCGTTGGCGGGGCGGAATGCCCGCGCGCCAAGCACTTTGACGATCAGGCCATCATCCTGCCGGTAAATCAGTCCAAGCCGGGGGCTCAACATACTGTCCGCCGTTGAGTCGGCATCCAGCCGTAAACCGCTGATGAAACGAAAACTATCGCCAATACGCCACTGATCCTGAACGTAGAGTCCTGACTGCCGTTCGCGGGGGTCGGTCCGGAACTCGGCATTGATCGGCGTCCCCAGATCGTAGTTATGCTGCAACGCGCGAATGTCCTGCTGGACTTCCACACCAACAACGAGATCATGGTTGCGGAGGCCGGTATAGAGAAGACGGACATCACCACCAACCCAGAATCCGGAGGAGAGATAGCGATTCAGGTAAAGCCGGCCGGGCTGATCGGCATAGGGACTCAGCGCATCAAATGTGTATCCTGAGGCATCCATACGCGTTTCAACCATGGCATCATTCGCGAGGGTGAAGGCGTAGACGCCATTCACGCTCCATAAGGTGTCCGTGACTTTTTGGCGTTGAGGTGAGTTGAATACCGCATCGTAGGGCGAGTTGCCCGGGAAAATATCGCGGGATCCGTAGTGCGCCGAAACGGCCAGGTTGTCGTTCTCGTAACGTAAAAAGAGCCGGATGCCTCGCAGATCATTCGCATGGCTGGCCACTCCTCCACTGGTTTGTCCGTTGACATCGACCAGGGCGCCGTTGGGGTCATCGTAGCGGGCTTCGCCGGGAGGCAGATAGCTCCCCCCTGCAGACGCTGTCAGAAAGCCCCCGCCGGCCAGCTGCCGCACGGCGGATATCTGAGCGGAGCTGTAACCTTCGGAGGATACACGCACAGCCGCCTCGAAATCCGGCATCTCCGAACCACGGCGCGTAACGACATTAATGACCCCGAACATGGCGTTTGCACCCTGTACAGGGGATCCGGGACCAGCCAGAAACTCGACACGGTCAATAAGCCCAACATCCAGTGGGAACTCCTCCCCGATCATAGCCTGCTGAACAATGTTGTCATTCAGCCGGAAGCCGTTAATCTGCAAAAGAAAACGCGAATTGAAGTCTCCGGGAAGAAATATTCCTCGCGTTCCGGCGTAGGAGTACACCCCGTCGGAGGCTCCGACAAAACCCGGCAGCGCCTGAATGATGTCAGCCAGCGTACGCCAACCATTAGCAGCGATGGTCTGCCGGTCAATAACCGTAATCGCTGCCGGTGCCTCCCACTCGGGTTGGGCAAAGCGTGAAGCCGTCATGACAGAGACGCTGGTCAACGTCTCCAGTGAAAGATCGTCAAAGTCAGCCGTAGCCGCAGCCGGCCAAAGTATTATCGGGATTAACAACCCGCATAACATCGTATTATGGTAGGTGAACATGTCGCAGATTTCCTGCCTGCTCAGGCTTGATTAATAATCACGCTGCCTGCGGGGCATGGACGGATATCAAATGATTTTGCATTATCGAAATCAATCGTCAATTAATTGTTAATTTACAGAGCGCTCGGTGTATTTTTTTGGATAAGCAGTCTGACCTGAAAAATTCACAACCGTTAAGGAGTTCAGGAATAATTTGACTTTTAGATCATTAACACTGTGTGTAAGATGAGTAAATTGAAAATCATAACCGGACGGCATCCGGTAAACAGCAATCGAAGGGTAAGCGAGCTATGAGCATGAACAACAATAATCCGAAAGTAATCGTTGCGGACGATGATGATGCCATCCGCTCATTAATGCGAATGGCTCTGGAAAATAAAGGCCTTGATGTACTGGAAGCTGCTGATGGCAAGGAAGCGCTGGAACTTTTCCGGCTCCACGATGTTGATCTGGTGATGCTGGACATCCGGATGCCTGTCATGAATGGCTATGAGGCCTGTCAGGGTATCAGGGAAATGGATCGTGACCATTCCATACCCATCGTCATGGTGACCGGTCTGGAAGATGACTCTGCCATTACGGAAGCATTTCTGGCCGGGGCTGATGAATTCGTCACCAAGCCTATCAACTGGCTGCTGCTTGCCCATCAAGTGGATTTCTGGATCAACAGCAGCCATGCACTGAAGTCTGAACGGCGTCAGCACAGCACAAGCAATCAGGTGGCGATGGGATTGCCGGACAGCATCTTTTCGCTGTCTCTTGAGGACCGGATTATTGATTTGAAGCCGGGTGATTTGGGACAGGCGCTCCAATGGGAAGGCCTGTCACTGAAACTGAACCGGCTGGAAAGTTTTTTCCCGCAGGAGATCAGTTCATCAATGCTGGAGGCGGTGGAGCTTGCCCGCCGTCAGAACAGCCGTCAGCGGTTGCAGTATGACTTGAAAGCACAGGACGGTTCAGTCAGATCAATCGATGTCGTCATTATTTCTGACAGCGATAGCGGCGGGATATTTCTATGCGTACGAGAGCTTCCGCCATACAGCGCTTAACCAGATATACGCAGCCACCGCGCTCCGTTGTGCGTCGGGCTGGATCAGGGCTAGTTACCGCCCGGCGGACGTAATGGGCTGGCTGCCGATTGCTTCCATTTCTTGCAGGCTGCCGATGTCAAACAGGTTCCTCCGAATGCTGCCACGCCTGAAAGCCGGCTCCCTCCGCTTTCAGTCGATTGCCGGCATCATGCTGCTGGTGTTGTTTCTGGCCTGTTTCCAGTTGATCATTCTTGCAGCCGAAAAGAGCACCGAATCACTCATAGGCCGTCTTGACCAGTCCGTGAGCGAGATGGTCCTGGGCTGGAGGCTGAACAACACGGTACAGGGTGGTTTACGTCAGTGTCTGATGTATGCCGATACCGATATGGACATCTATTTGGAGCAATGCCACGACAGCAACCAAGAGGCTCAAAAAATTGTGGAGGACTGGCTTGGCCTCTATTCCTCCAGCAGCCTGAAGACCGACAACGCCGGCGAAGAAGTACGTGATCTCCATGCGATTGACCGGTTTCTGAAGCGGCAGCAGAAAGATCTGGGTCCGGTATTCCAGTCCACGGATATCGATGGCAAAAAAATGCTGCTATTGACAATTTCGACATGGGAGGGGTGGGTCAATATGTACTTTGACCCGCGACTGGAGAAAATCATAGCGGACGAAAACCATGAAATCGCGACTTATATACAGGCAATACACCAGGACCGGCAGGTCTGGGCCCGACGCTTAACCGTATTTTTCGTGGTCGCCGTCATTGTGATGGCATGCTTCTTCGCCTACTACAGTTATCAGAATCTCAGGGCTATTGACGCCATCGAGGATCTTTCTTCCGAATATGCCTTGGGCCGCTTTGATGCGGAGTTAGCGTATGCGCCGGGAGAGTTTGCCAAACTGGCCATGGCGCTGGAGGGCATGGCCATGGCTTTGCAACGGTCAACCGTGGATCGGGACATGCTTACCGGGATCATGGACTCACAATTGGACATGGTCTTTGTATTCGATCGCAATGCCAAGCTCGAATTTGCCAATAGCGCCGCAGTCAAGGCCTTGAACAGCCCGTTGTCTCCGATCGGCGCCAGTCTGCTCCAGCTTTTCAATGTGTCCGAAAGTGAAGCCGTCGAACTGATGCGGACATTGCTGAAAAACCCCAGCGCACGCTGGAACATGTATCAGAGCCGCTTCGGGGAAGTCATTGAAATTTCTGCATCCACCTGGGTCAGCCGATCAACCTCCCAAGGGTTTATTTTGGTGGTGCGAGACATCACCGAACAGGAAAAGTTACACGAACGAAATCTGCTGATTGAGCATGAAGCACTGGAAACAGAGATTCGCGCCCGGGAGCTGGAAAGCGCCAGCTTAACGCGTCAGCGTTTCATGACCAATATGAGCCATGAGCTGCGCACCCCCTTGCATGGAATCCTGGGGTTGGCCGAACTGATGGAGGCAGCGCGACTGACCGAAAACCAGTCCCGTTTGATGGCGCAGTTGCGCAAAGCCGGCAAGCACATGTTGCTGCTTATCGATGACATCCTCGATGTCTCCAAACTGGAGTCCGGAAAAATACAGTTGGAGTCCCGCGAGATTGATCTGGTTGACTTGATTGAAGATGTGTTGGACACCTGCGCCTCGAAAGCGTTTGAAAGCCACCTGACGCTGGTTCAGGACATCGACTATCGGATTGATTGGTCTTTTTTGTGCGATGAAAAACGAGTGAAGCAAATACTGCTGAATCTGTTGAGTAACGCTATAAAATTCACTTCCAAAGGCCAGGTGGTGTTGTCATTGCGAAAACCACCGGAAGGCGGAATTTCCTTTGGCATCATGGATACCGGCATCGGAATTCCACCGGAGAAACAGGAACTGATCTTTGAACCCTTCAGCCAGGCGGATGACTCCACCACACGGCGTTTTGGCGGAACGGGTCTTGGTCTCACCATAGTCAGACAGATTGCGGAGGCTATGGGAGGCCATGTTTCCCTGCAGTCAGAGCCGGGGAAAGGCTCAACATTCACGGTCTTCTTACCGCTCAAGATGGTACATGAATCCAACTCTGCTCCAGAGTGGTTGGAGGAGTACCCATCCCAACTTCCATCCAGGTATCTGGTGGTGGCTGAGACAACCATGATGTATCGGGCCTGTGAGTCCCTGCTGAAGGCATGGGGACAGACAGTGACCTATGCCGGTAACTGCATGGAAGCAATACGGCTATTAAGTGAAGCGGCATTAAACCGGCCTTTTGATTGCTGCCTGATTAGTTGGCGTCTGATGCAGGACGACTCAGGCGCGGCATGGCAATCCATCAGGGATCGTTTTCCGGATTTGCGCCTGGTGGCGATGGGGCCGGGCTCAATCACTTCCCCGGAAATCGGCAATGTGATTCTTCCGCTGAACCGTTACCGCTTTTATGCCGCATTATGGCCATTGGTACTCGCGGATGACCGTCAGGCAACCGCCATGGCCTCGCAGGCTTCTGTCGACATGCTGGCCGGAAAAACGATTCTGGTGGCCGAAGACAACCTCTTGAACCAGCAGTATGTAGCTGCCATTCTGGAAAGCTTGGGCGGGCAGGTCATTCTGACGGATACCGGTATCGGCGCCGTGGAATGGTTTCGCAAGCAACCGTTTGATTTGATCCTGATGGACGGCCAGATGCCTGGAATGGATGGCTACCAGGCAACGCGGTCGATCCGGATGCAAGAGGCGTATGCCGGGAATTCCGGGCTCCGCACACCGATTGTGGCTCTGACCGCACACGCCATGGCCGAGGACAAACAGCGCTGTCTGAACGCAGGAATGGACGACTACCTGGCCAAGCCTTTTGACAGCAGGCAACTCCGGGAAGTCTTGGCGCGCTGGCTGCCAGCCAGTATTCAGGGTCACGACCGTGTTGCCGGTTACACGGATATTCCCAGCCCGGTCAATGTCGAGAAGGACCGTCATGAGTCCACATCCAGCCTTTACGAATATGATGTCACCCGGCTGGATATGATCAGGCAGCTGCAAAGGCCTGGCCAGCCGCCGATTCTGGATGGGTTTATTGCCAACTATTTGTCAAATACGCCTGATTCGCTGCAGGAACTTAACGCTTCCGTCCGGAAACAGGACTACGAAGCCGTTTCATTCCATGCACACAAACTAAAGAGCGGTGCGGCAACCATGGGCTTGGTGAGCATGTCCGAGCTCTGCAAGACTCTGGAGTTCACCGCAACAGATGAGACTAAACAAACAGGGATTCCGGCACTGCTGACAGAACTGGATGATGCTTACGCCCAAGCGAGCATCTGGCTTAACAATCAGGCACGGTAGGTCATTTTATTATCGGCTGCTCCTCATTCTGGCAATACCACTGCTGTGTCCAGACCATGACACCGTGCAGTAGAGCCCGGCGCAGTCCGCTGTGATCCGGCTCCGCCGGGTGCGGGGTCACGGCTCGCAAGGCCCGGAGCCAGCGGGCTTCATGATCCTGCCCGGCTCGATAACTGCGCCAGCGTCCTCGCCGGCCGGGGTCTGGGCGGCATGGGGACACCGGCAGGCATCATCAGGAAAGCCGCTACGCCAGCCGCCTTCTGCACGGCGCTCCGGTTGCGGAAATAGTCATTGAGTTCACCTTGCCTGCCAAACAAACGCTCCCGCCACTGCAGCTCCAACTGGCGGGTTTCCTGCTGTGAGGGATGAAAGTCGCGGGCGAAATATTCCGGCACCCGTGCCAGTACGGTGCTGATAAAGCCCTTGCGCCCCAGCAGCGACTTGAAACCGCGCCGGTGTTCCCGCAGCGCCAGCGCCTCCCCCTGCTTCGCCACCAGCCAGAACAGACTGAAGGCGATCCCTGGCAGCAGCGCGCACAGCACCGCGGCCCGGCCAGCACCCGCTCCCGGTAGGGCGACGCACTGACCCTGGCATGTACGTCAAAGGCCACCGACTTGTGTTCCAGCTCTTCAAGGGCATGCCAGTACCACAGCTTTTGCATCTGCGGATCGGTGGTGGCGAGGAATTCCTCATGGGTCAGCCATTGCTCGGCCAAGTGTGCGGTGAAGTGCTCCATGAAACTGGTGCAGGCCAGCTGCTGATTCCACAAAGAAGCGCTCTCCCGGCGGGAAGATGGCGGAGAACACGGCGAACAGCGATGAGGCCAGCGCGTTGCCGCCAAAAAAGGCATAGGCGGGACTGCCCTCCGGCAGGGGGAAATCCATCAGCCGCGCCGGAATGCCGATGCTGGCGCCGTTGGTCTTGCGGGCTTCCTGGGTCATGAAGTCACGGATCTGGTTCTCGTTCATGGCGTTTACCTCAACTCATCTGACACCCGGGCTGGAGGACGTTGCCGCGCTGCTGAACATGTCGGGGCGGACGCTGAAACGCAAGTTACTGGAAGAGGATTGCACCTTTACGGAGTTGGCGCAGGAAAACAAGCGTTTGCTGGCAGTGTTGCTGCTGACCGGGACCTCGACCAGTTGCCAGGAGATTGCGTATCAGTTGGGCTACAGCATTCCCAGCAGTTTTACGCATGCGTTTGAACAGTGGACGGGGATCTCGCCGCGCGAATTCCGCCGTCGGATGCGAGTGTCGCCGGGCGGGGAGGAATAAAAAGACGTGCGGTGTTGACTGAGTTCCTTTTTTGAACTTACTCTGTGCATCCGGCATTGAGTCATTGTCCGCTGCTGTACTGGGGAGCACTCCACACGCAGGAAAATCCTGACCCTTGCACACTGAGCCGATCGCTTCCCCCTCCATTCCTGTTGAAACCGGAGCCATACCATGATCACGTCCACCGATACTCTCCAGTCCCGCCTGTACGGCCGCGTGCTGGTGCTGACCCTCAACAATCCGCCCGCCAATTTCCTGACTTCGGCGATGATGTCCGCGCTGAACCGGGTGCTGGACGAGATCGCCGCCAGCCAAGATATCGGGTCAGTCATCCTGACCGGCACCCAGGGCGTCTTCCTGACCCACTTTGATGTTGACGAGATTGACCAGGCGGTGGCCTCGGTGCCGTTCACCATGAGCCCGCAAGTGGTCAAGGCTATGACCCGCACCGAAGCCCTGATGGACCGCGTGCCGGGCGCGCGCCGCCTGCTCAGCCATACGCCGATGGCAGGTGTCTCGGACATGAACCTGTTCCACGAAGTGACCGCGAAGATGCGCGGCATGGACAAGGTATTCATTGCCGCCATCAACGGCCGCGCCATGGGCGGCGGCTGCGAGCTGGCGCTGGCCTGTGATTTCCGGGTGATGATCGAAGGCAGCGCTGAGGACGGCGTGATGATCGGCCAGCCGGAAATCCTGATCGGGCTGATTCCCGGTGGTGGCGGCACTCAGGCGCTGACCCGCAGCCTGGGCGTGGCGAAGGCGCTGGAGCATTGCCTGGAAGGGCGGCCGATCACCCCGGCGGAAGCGCTGGCGATGGGCATGGTGAACAAGGTGGTTCCCGTCGAGTCCCTGATGGACGAAGCCATGGCCCTGGCCGAACGCATGGCGCGCCGCTCGCCCTTTGCCGTGCAGGCGATCAAGCAGGCGGTCTATCAGGCGGCTTCGATGAGTTGGAATGAGGGCATGGAATTCGAGAAGAACGCGTTCCTGTCGTCAGCCTCGCAGGCGAATACCCGGCGCGCCATGGGCTCCTATACCGCGCATGTCCGCACGGTGCTGGCGGAAGGGCGGCCGATGACGGTGGTTGACTTCCAGGACCTGATTGACGGGACCGCTGTGGACATGACGGCTCCGGGTTAAGGGTTTTCGGCGCTGAAGGCGCGCTGGATGAGGCTTCGCATGCAATAGGCCCTTGTTTTGGCGTCAATGGGTTCCCCGGAGTCCATGATGGCAGAAATGCCCATGCCATACCGCCAATGCCGTGCCCTGTCCGCCATTCGGATATTACGGCGACCCGCCGTCCGCACTCTTGCGCACCTGGCTCGGCGTCATGCCGCCATAGCGCCGGAAGGCGCGGGCAAAGGCGGCTGCGTCATTGAAGCCCGCCGTTTCGGCAATCCGTGCAATGCTGCGGTCGGTTTCACGCAACTGCCATTCCGCATATTCCATGCCCACCGCCGCGCGCAGCTTCGGCAACGTCACGCCTTCCTCGCTCAGACGCCGGCTCAGGGTGCGGGGGGAGAGGGCCAGATGTTCCGCAATCACCGCCGCGTCCGGCAGCCGGTTGTCGCGCAGGGCCTGCTGCAGCAACCGGCGCACGGCCTGGGTCACCGGGCGGCTGTCCGGTCGTGACCGTTTCTGCTGGTCCAGCGTTTCCCGCAGCAACTGGTGCGAGGTGGGGCTGGCCGCCAGCAGCGGTGTTGCCAGGTCCTGACGCGCCAGCACAATCTTGTTTACCGGGCTGTGGAAGTGGAAGCGGACGCCAAAGGCCTGTTCGTAATCGGCCGGGTTGCCCAGCGGCGCATGGGTGAAATGCACTTCCGGCACGCGTATGGCGGTTCCGTTCAGAAAGGGGCGGATTTGCAGGAAGGCCACCAGCACCGTCTCGGTGGTGAAGGCCGACATCTCCCCCAGGTCATACAAAAGTTCAAACACCATATGTACCTGATCCCCCCGGTCGTGGCGGCGGATGTTGAAGACCGGCATCAGCAGGTCGGCATAGTCCAGCGCGCCCTGCAGGGCATCGCCCAGCGTCGGGGCTGTGATGGCCAGCATGCCGATCGGCCCGTGCGAGGTGACGGGGAAGTGCGCCATGAACGCGGCCAGCGGCAGCGTGCCCGGCGGGCAGTGCGCCATGATCCAGGCGTTGGAGCGCAGGATCTGGGTGCCGTTGAGTGTCTGCCAGGGCTGGGTGGAGCGGGGGTAGGGCACGCCGCAGTAACGGTAGTAGTCGGTCACGTCCAGGTTCAGCGCACGCGCCAGCGATTCCCCCACATCCAGATACTGGGCGGGGAAGGAGAGGCTGTTCAGCAGGCGGTCCGGGCTGGGCATGGTGGCAACGGAGTGGGCCGGGATGGCGGAAAAGCTACAGGCAGGAGGCGGGGTTGTCCAGCGCCGGAATCCCGACTGTCATCCGGATGACAGAGTTCGTGGAGGCCGCCCGCTACAGTCGCCGCATCCTCAACTCCGGAGATGTCTAGCCATGAACCCCTTGAAGACCTTGTCGGCCGCCCTGGCCCTGCTGCCCGCCCTCGCCACCGCCGGGGAATTGCAGGTGGCGCAGGGCCGGTTTGTCGACCGTGACGGCGCCACCGTGGTGCTGCGCGGTTTCAACCTGTCGCAGCAGCACAAGCTGCCGCCGTTCCGCCCCAACAATGACCCGCTGCTCTTCCAGAAACTGGCGGCTATCGGCGTCAACGTCGTGCGGCTGCAGTTCAACTGGGAAGCCTATGAACTTTCACCCGGCGTCTATGACGACAGCTACCTCGATTACTACGCCGGCGTGTCCGCCCGTGCGGCGGCGTCTGGAGTCTACGTCATTGTCGATATCCACCAGGATGCCTTCAGCCGCTGGACGCTGGATGGTTGCGGCGAGGGATTTCCGCGTTGGGCCATCCCGGCGGGCACCCGCCTCAGCGAACCGGACAACGGCAGCAAGTGCTGGTTCTGGCCATTGCGGGTGATGGCTGAGCGCAGTGAAATCGAGGCGGTATTCAATGCCTTCTACACGCCCGGCAATCCGGCGCGGGAACGCTATCTGGTGCTGCTGGAGCGGTTGGCGCAACGCTTTGCCGACCAGCCGCACGTCATCGGCTTCGACCTGCTCAACGAGCCGCTGGGCGATGCCGGGCTGCTGGCCCAGCTGTATCTGGACGGAATTGAACGTGTGCGCCGCCATGACCCGGATGCGATCGCCTTTGTCGAACCCGAGATGCTGACCGGTTCCGGGCTGGAAACGACGAAGCTGGCGCGCATGCCCATTTCCAACCTCGCTTTTGCCCCGCACTACTATGACGCCACCATCTACGCCAGCGTCTGGCTGGGCGGCCGCTACGAACCGGTGGCGGCGCGCAACCGGGAACTGGCCAAAACCTGGGGTGCCGCCGTGCTGCTGGGCGAGTTCGGCACGCCGTCCTTCCTGCTGGCCCCGAACTACATCAAGATGATCTACGATGACCTCGATAACTTCGGGGATTCCGCCACGCAGTGGTCGTGGACACCGGAATGGACGCCGCAAAACCTGGACGGCTGGAACCGCGAGGACCTGTCGGTGGTGGATGACAAGGGACGGCTGCGCAACAACTACCGGGAGCGCCCCTATGCCCGGCGGACCGCAGGTGCTTATGGCAGCTTCAAGGTCAATTTCGCCGGTCTCTTCAACCCGGCCTCGGCGCGGTTTCGCTGGAGCCATAATCCGGCACAGGGCGTCACCGAGATCTTCGTGCCGGACAGCTTCCTTGGCGGGCGTGCACCAGTGGTGAACGCCCCGGCCGATGTGCGTTGTACCTTCAGCCGCGAGCGGCGGGTGCTGGCCTGCCGCAGCAGCCAGACCGGGGTGAAGGAGGTGGTGCTGAAGTAAGCCGCCCTAGTCGCGGAAGTGGCGGACCTGCAGAATGTCCAGCCGCTGGTAGCCGGTGTCGACCAGACCCCGGCTGCGCCATTCGGCCACCACCTTGCAGGTGGCCTGGCGCGTCAGCGCCGCCATGGTGCCCAGGTTTTCCTGCGAGAAGGGCAGCGTCACCGTCCCGTCCGGGGAGGACGGGGTGAAGCCCAGCAGCAGGCGCACCAGCCAGCGCAGGCGTTCCTCGGCGCTGCGCTGCGCCATCAGTTGCGCGTGTTTCAGGGCCATGATGAAGCGCTGGTTGGCAGTTTGCAGCCAATAACGGGTCAGTTCGGGCGACGTCTCAATGCACTGGCGAAAATCGCTTGCGGGCAGGCGCACCACCTCCTGGGGCGACAAGACGCAGGCTTCGTTGAACCGTTGCAGCAACATGCCGAACACTTCCGCCTCGCCGATCAGGTGGCAATCCCGGACCAGCGCAGTGGTGAAGAGGCCGCCGTCGCTGTCCTGGACGCTGATGCGCACCACGCCGCCCGCCGGGATGTAGACCTCGGTGACGGGGTCGCCCTGCGACCACAGGCGCTCACCGGGGTTACGGTGGTCAAGTCCGGCCCGACGGGTGAGAACTTCCATCTGGGTGCCTTCCAGTCCCTGCAGCTCGGGGCATCCGCTCAGGATGGCCCGGATTCGCTCCTGTCGGGTGGCCGTCATGGCTTCCGGCCCGCCATGATCACATTGAAGCTGTCACCCTCCCATTCCCGGAGCCGGGCGAAATCCCGTTCCAGCAACGTGATGACGAAACCGGCGTCACGCATCAGCTCGTTCACCTGCGCAATGGTGATGGCGGTCATGCGGTGCCGGTCTTCCCAGTCCTGCACCCCGTTGGCGTCCTCCCGCCGGATGGCCACCTGCAAGACCATGCTTTCACTGCATCCGTCATATCGCCAGCCCGAACGGAAAGTAAAGCGGGCATGGTCCCGTTCCAGACGGGTGACGGCATCGCGGTTGTTGATGCCGTTCTTGTCCACCAGATCAAAGAGAAAGACGCCGCCCGGTTTCAGCGCCTGAAATGCCCGATTCACGGTTTCGGTCAATGCAGCCACGGGGTGGCTGTAGTGGATGGAGTACAGGAAACAGCTGATGAGGTCGAAACGGCCGGGTCCGTCGAAGGATGCCAGATCGCAAAGCATCAACGCGGCGGACGGGCAGCGCCGGGCGGTGGCTTCCAGCATCTGCGGGCTGTTGTCCAGACCGGCGACGGCAAAACCGTGCTGATGCATCTGCTGCAGCAATTGCCCGGTGCCGCAGGCCAGGTCCAGGTAATCCTTGCCCGTCGATTCCGCCAGGCAGTCAAAGGCCCGGCGCAGGAAGTCGCCCTGTTCGGCGTAGTCCACCTCATGGCAGAAGCCGTCGTAATACCCGGAGAGATCGGCATAGAGATTGCCTGCGGTGGGTTCTTGCATGAGGCCGGGTTCCGGTGACTGGCGGGATTGCCGCCAAGCCTCCGGTAAAACTGTCGCAATTGGAAGTTCATCTGTCGAAATTCAGCCGGGGTGCTCAAGAAGCCTGCACATATCCTCCAGCAGTGACCTTGCGGGGCGTATCATGGTTCCTAACCCCGGCCCCCTCGGACCTAGCCGGGGAAAAAGGACCGCCGATCACCCCGAGGGAACCATGAAACATATCCTGTTCATCTGCAGCCAGAACCGTTTGCGCAGTCCCACCGCCGAAAAGGTCTTCGCCGACTGGCCCGGCATCGAAACCGCCTCCGCCGGACTGAATAACGACGCCGAAGTCACCGTCACCCCCGAACTGCTGGCGTGGGCCGACCTGATCTTTGTCATGGAAAAAGTGCAGCGTAACAAGCTGACCCGCAACTTCCAGTCGCATCTGGCCGACAAACCCATCATCTGTCTGGAAATTCCGGATAATTACGACCTGATGGAGCCGGCGCTGGTGACCTTGCTGAAATCACGCGTCAGCCGGTATTTGCCGGCGAAGCCTATAGCCGTTTCATGAATCCTGGCCCTACCAGTTCATCGCCCCGGTCCACCCCGACTTCGGTCGCCACCACGGCATTCAATTGTGCATTCAGCGCCAGCAGCAGCGGCTTTACCGCTTCCGGCTGCCGTGCGAGGTTGTTCAACTCGCCGGGGTCGACCTGCGTATCGTATAGCTCCAGCTGGTTGTGGCCGGTCAGGGTCGCCCAGTCGGTCGGGGTGTGGTGTTCCGAGGGTTTGAAGTAGCGGGCAAACTTGTAGCGACCGTCATGGATGCCGCGGAACAGGGCCGGATGGTCGGTACGCGGCATCGGCCACATACCGCTCAGCAGCGCCCGGATGGGCAGGAAGCGGTCGGCCAGCACATCATGATCCATCAACACACCGATGAATTCATTGTCGATATGATGGGTGGTGTTGTAGTTGAAGAGGTGGCCGCGCCGGTCCCGTTCCGAGCGCCCCTGTGCGCCGGCGATGGACGATGCCAGACTCACCCCGGCCAGTTGCGGATACAGTTCGTGAATCCTTTGGCTTTCCACCCCCGCCAGTTCCAGCAGCGTCGGCACCAGATCAATGGTGCTGCCCAGCGCCTCGGTCTGCACCCCTTTCGGTCCGTCCGGATGCACCACCATCAGCGGCACCCGCGTGTTCTCCTGATACATGAACGGCCCTTTCTGGCGCAGCCCGTGCCCTCCCGCCATTTCGCCATGGTCGGCGGTGAAGACGATGATGGTGCGGTCGGCCTGGCCGCTGGCTTCCAGGGCATCCAGCACGGTCATCAGATGACGGTCGGCGTCGCGGATGCAGTTGAAGTAGTAGTTGCGGTAGGCCCGCCAGCTGTCGTCACCGGGCGGCAGGAGGCCATAGGCCATGTCGCAGAATTTCAGGTAACTGGCGTGGGCCTCCGGTTTGCCGCGCAGGTCGTCATGGCGATTGGCGGGCAGTGGCAGCTCCCACAGGGCGCGATACAGCGGGTCATCGGGCGTCTGCGCCAGCGGTGACAGGTAGTCCTGTCGGCGTCGGGACGCGGTCTGGCTGTCGCCGGTGCTGAAGAACATGATGTCGTGCGGGTTGACGAAATTCACCGCCAGCAGCCAAGGCTTGCCGGTGTTTGCCCGGGGGCGGTCGCGCAGCCATTGCGAGGCTTCGGCGGCAATCTGGCCGTCATATTTGAAGCCGGTCCAGGTGGATCCGTGCGGATCGCCGTCGAAGTTGAAGTCCGAGAAGCCGAAGGGCTCCAGAGCATCACGGCTGCTGGGATAGCGGCCGTAGGTCAACTGGTGTCCTTCCGGCACGCCGCCCAGATGCCATTTTCCCTTGTAGGCGGTGTCATAGCCATTGGCGCGCAGGTAGTGGCCCAGGCTGGGCATGTCATCCGGGATTTCCGGTTCGGGGAAGACGCCGTGGTTGACCACCATCCGCGTTTTCTGGGTGTGCTGGCCGAAGTAGAGGTTGGAGCGCGACGGTGAGCAGGGCGTGGTGTTGACGTGGAAACGGTTGAAGGCAATTCCCCGGGAGCGCAGGCGTTCGTGACCGGGCAGCGGCAGTCCGGACGGCAGGTCGGCGTGTTCCTGATCGGTGACGATCAGCAGGATGTTCATGGGTTGCCCGCCGGGCCTGACACCCGAGGGCAGGGCAGGCACCTGGCGCGGGCGGGGCTGACGCCCGTGCAAGGCCAGCCCGGTGAGGCCGGCGCCGCCGAGCGCCCCGACCATACCGGCTCCCAACAGGGTACGTCGCTTGATGCTCATGGTGGATGGGTTTCCCGTCGGCGGCTTTTGTCATGGATAGCATGAACCGGCTGGCCCTGCACAGCAGTATCGTATCTCGGCGATACTGTAAATGCTGGATTCCCGGTTCGGCTACGTGGCGGAATCGCATACGTCCCCGTCGCGGCCGCCATTGACATCCTGCCAAGCGCTTGCTTTAGTCAGCCTCCCCTGCAACCACGTGTCGGCGAGGCCCATGTCCCCCGTTCTGCCCCCTGAAATCGTAACGCCCCGTCGCCGCCCGGCGCAATTGCGCCCTGCCAGCCCCTGGTGGCGGAACCTCGACCCGCAGTTTCCCGCGTACCGGGTGGTAAACCGCATGGACCGCTTCAAGAGGTTGCGCATGCAGACCTCGTCACTGACCGACCTGGGGCTGCGCGCGGGCATCATCGCCGCCACCACCGCCTTGTCGCTGCCGTGGAGCCTGCGGCCCGACACGCTGCTGCGCGACCGCAGGGAGCGCGCCTTCTACCATGACCTGGCCACCGACGGCGACGCCCACGCCTTCTTCCAGAAGCCGAAGCCGGGCATCCGCGTGCGCGTCCGTCACTCCGGACCGCTGGCGCATCAGCCCAAGGACGGCCAGTCCTACCTGCTAAGCTTCAAAAGCCCGTTCGAGGCGGTGAACCCGCGGGTGCGCGAGGATTACCACCGCCACGACAACAACGAGATCGCCTGGGCGCAGTACTGGAAGCACGGCGACAAGCCGCGCCCCACCATTGCCGTGATTCATGGTTTCATCATGGATAGCTACTGGGTCAACAGCAAATTCTTTGCGCTGGAATGGTTCTACGAACAGGGCTACGACGTGCTGCTCTACACCCTGCCATTCCACGGCTACCGGCAGGGGTTGCTGTCGCCGTTTTCCGGGCACGGCTATTTCTCGCACGGGCCGCTGCACATGAACGAAGTGCACGCCCACGCCATCCACGACTTCAGGGTATTTCTCGACTGGCTGTTGTCGCACGGTGTGCCGTCGGTGGGAGTTACAGGTATTTCGATGGGCGGTTACGCCACGGCGCTGCTGGCCAGTGTCGAGGATCGGCTGGCTTTCGCCATTCCGGTGGTGCCGCCCGCCAGTCTGGTGGACATGGTGTTTGAATGGCCGGTGCTGGGACACCTGATCCGTTCGGCGCTGGCCACGGCGGGCATCAGCATCCAGGAAGCGCGGCACACGCTGGCGGTGAATTCGCCGCTGACCTGGCAACTGGCCATTCCCAAGGATCGCGTGTTGCTGATCGGCGGCATGGATGACCGCATCACCTTCACCAAACACACCATGCTGTTGTGGGAGCACTGGGACCGCCCGGCCGTGCACTGGTTTCCCGGCGGCCATGTACTGCATTGGGGGCAGGGCGATTACCTGAAAGCCATGCGCCGTTTTCTGGACGGTATCGGCTTCAAACCCTGAGCGGGGCGGGGCTCAGGCGCGCGCGGGCGGAATCGCATACGTCCCCGTCGCGTGCGCCACCGGCTCCTCCTGCCCCTCCGAATAGAGCCACACTTCCCCCACCGCCAGCAGCTTGCCCAGCTTCATCAGTTTGCACTCGCCGATAATGTCGCGGTCCGCCGCCGGTTTGCGCATGAAGTTGATGTTCAGGCTGGTAGTCACCGCCAGCGGCACCAGGCCGATTTCCCCCAGGATGGCGGCGTACAGCGCCAGATCGGCGGTGGTCATCAGCACCGGCCCCGACACCGTGCCGCCCGGCCGCAACTCCGCATGACCCACGGGGTGACGCACCGTCGCCGCGCGGTTGCCCAAGGCCTCGACCTTGCACTTGTTCTGCGGGAATTCCCCGTTCAGGAACGCCATCAACGATTCTGCTGTCACCATGCTGCCTCTCCCGCCACTTCTGAAACGTGGTTCATCATGCCTGCACCGACGACAGCCGGTCCAGCACCGTCAGGTAGCCCGGCGGCTCATCCACCAGCCCGCGCGCCCGCAGCAGCGCATTCGCGTCGGGCAACCGGAAGTAAGGCACTGACGCCATGGCGTGATGCTCGATGTGGAAATTGACATGGCAGGGCGCGACAAAGGTGCGCGCCACCAGCCCGGCGCGGGTGGTGCGGGTGTTGCGGAACATGTCGGTGGTCTTCTCTGTGCCCGCGTGTTCGGCCATGGCGCGGATGCGGATGAACAGCGGATAGGGAATCAGGTAGGCCAGCACCCAGGCAAGATAGAGTTCGCCATGCCCGGCCGCCGCCAGCAGACCGAACAGCACTCCGTTCATCACAGCCGCTTTCCAGCTGTTGCCTGCGAAGGTCTTCACCACGTCCCAGGCCGTGCGTCCGTCCTGTGGCAGCTTTTCCACCTTCGACGCTACCGTCCATTTCAGGAACCCGGCGTCCATCAGCACCCGGCCCAGCAGGAACTTCAGCCCGGTGAGACCGCTGAGGTCGCGGGCGAATTTGCGCAGCAACGAGGTGCGCGAGCAGGGCAGGCCCGCCACCAGCGAAATGTCGGTGTCTTCCGGTGTGCCGGTCTTGGTGTGGTGGATGAAGTGGTGCACCCGGTACTTGGCGAGGTCCAGACCGATGGGGCGGGCGCACAGCCAGTCCGCCAGCACGTCGTTAGCCCAGGGGTTGGCAAACAGCGTCTTGTGCGAGGCCTCGTGCGAGAGGATGGCCAGCGCCAGTTGCCGTCCGCCCAGCAGCGCCACGCCCAGACCGGCCACAGGAATCATGGCAGCGGCGGGCAGCGTCAGCGCCCAGCCGGTCAAGGCAAAGCCGGCGGCGATCAGCCCCCAGGTCGAGGCGATGCCCCATGCGCCCCAAGCGTCCGAACGCGCGGTCAGGCGCTGTATTTCCTCGCGGCTGAACAGGTCGGTGACCTTGCGGCGGGTGGCCGGGCTGTGGGCGTAAACGGCGTCGCTTTGGATGCCGTCGGCGAGGGGTGAGCTGGTGTTCATCAGGATTACCCGAAATGATATTGATTGCTGATAACGGTAATGTTACACATGATTTCTGTTAATGCAAATTTATGTATCATTCGGAGCAGACATGGACACCCTGAAAACCCTCACCTACCACACCACCGGCCGCATCGCCCGCATCACCTTGAACCGGCCGGCGCGCGGCAACGGCATCACCCTCGACCTGCCGCGCGAGCTGGCCGCCTGCGTCGAACGCGCCAATCTCGATCCGGCCATTCATGTGATTGCGCTGTCCGGCAATGGCAGCGGTTTTTGCGGTGGCTATGATCTGGTGGAAAATGCGGAAGGGCTGCTGACCGGGCAGGAGAATCCCGATTGTCCGCAAGGTTCGCCGCTGGACCCGCTGGTGCAGATGCAGAATCACATTCCAAATTCAGCCTGGGACCCGATGGTCGATTACGCGATGATGAGCCGCAACGTGAAGGGCTTCATGAGCCTGTTCCACAGCGACAAGCCGGTGGTGTGCAAGGTGCACGGTTTCTGCGTGGCGGGCGGCACCGACATGGCACTGTGCTCCGACCTGCTGGTGATTGCCGACAATGCCAAGATCGGATATCCCCCAGCGCGAGTGTGGGGGTCGCCGACCACGTCGTTGTGGTTCTACCGCATCGGGCTGGAGAAGGCGAAGCGGCTGCTGTTTACCGGCGATTGCCTATCGGGTAAGGAAGCGAAGGAGTGGGGGCTGGCGATCGAGTCCGCGCCGCCGGAGCAGTTGGACGAGCGCTTCGAGAGCCTGCTGGAGCGGATTGCGCGCATGCCCATCAACCAGTTGGTGATGATGAAGTTGTTGCTGAACCAGTCGGTGATGGCGCAGGGGCTGCATTCGACGCAGGTGATCGGGACGATGCTGGACGGGATGACAAGGCATACGAAGGAGGGGTATGAATTTCAGCAGCGCTCGATGCAGGCGGGGTTCCGGCAGGCGGTCAAGGAGAGGGATGAGCCGTTTGGGGATGCGGGGTTGTCGACGTTCAAGGGCTAACTCCCGTAGGGGCGCACTACGTGCGCCCTTCTTCGCCGAACAGGCTGTCTTTTTCGAACAAATCGGTGTGTTCGTCCGCGAAGGCGCACGCAGTGCGCCCCTACGGTATCATCAATACGCTGTTGTCATCATCTCCCCCAACGCCTCTGCCACTAACCCCGGATCGGACATCGGAAAGAAATGATCCTGCTCCGCCAACTGCACATCCGTCGCATCCGGCAGTTTTGACGCCAGTTCCGCCCAGGTCGGCGACGGCCGGAAATCATGCAGCCGGTCATCCGCCCGCCGCCCGCGCGCACGGATAATCCGCACCGGCACCGTCACGCGCGGCAACAGTTCATACACCGTCTGCGCACCAATGTTGCCATACACCGCCGCCTCGCAATCCGGCGGACAGGCCAGTCGGTAATGGTCTGCGCCTTCATCCTTCACCAGACCGTACTGGCAGTAGTCACGCAGCACTTCCGGCTGCCAGGTGTCGTAGGGAATGCGCGTGCGGAAGGCTTCTTCCATTTCCTCCGGCGAGGCCCAGACATTGCGGCGGCGAGACACCGGTTCAAACGAACCGGCGGCCTGCCACAGCGGCAGGAATTCAGGTGGCGGGATCACCGGGTCCAGCAGCAACAGGCTGTTGAAACGGTCTGTCTCGCGCGCCGCTACCTGCACCAGGATATGACCGCCGAAGGAATGCCCCGCAGCCGTGATGTTGCGCAGGTCCAGTTCACGAACCAGTTCGGTAATCATCTCGCTGGTTTCATCCCAGCCGGGCGGCGGGCGCACGGCGTCGCTGCCGCCGTGGCAGGGCAGGTCGACGGCAAACACCGGCCGTCCCGGCAGGCGGCGCACCACCTCGTCCCAGCAGCGGGCGTGAAAACCGGTGGCGTGCAGCAGCAGGATCGGATCTCCTTCACCCGGCCAGCAGGTCACATGCAGGCGCAGGCCGTGAATGGTATGGAAGGAGTCGGTGGGGGTGCGTTCAGTCATGGGTTGCTCAAGCAATGGAATGGCAAAGGGTGGTTTCAGGTCGCCTTGACCTTGCGTTCACCGCAGCGTTCGCAACGCCAGACGGTGACCAGTTTTCCCTGCTGCACGTCGAACTGTTTTTCCTGCAGGATCTGCCAGCGATGAAATCCGTGCTGGCACAAGCCCTTGGGCGGGGCGGACGGTTTGCGGAAGGGCAGCACGTTCGACATGGCCGGAAATCTCACGGGTGGAAAGTGACGGCTATCTTAGCCTTGAATGCCCCCTCAGGTCATGGTCACGCGCAGCCGTTTTGCGCCCCAGTTGCCGGGTTTAGGCTGGAAATGCCCCGCCAGCGGTGTACCGCAGTTCCGGCATTCGCCCTGATCATTCAATCCCCAAGCCCCCAATTGATACCAGTCGCGTTCAATCAGCAACTCTCCGCAATGGTGGCAGGCCGTGCTGCCGCCCTCGGTATCATGCACGTTGCCGGTATAGGCGTAACGCACGCCGTTGGCCATGGCGATCCGCCGTGCCCGTTGCAGCGTCGCAGCGGGTGTGGTCGGGATGTCACGCATCTTGTAGTCCGGATGAAAGGCCGTGAAGTGCATCGGTACGTCCGGACCCAGTTGTTCCACCACCCATTGCGTCATCGCCTGCAGTTCGGCATCGCTGTCGTTGAGGCCGGGAATCAGCAGTGTCGTCAGTTCCAGCCACACCGGCGTTTCGCGTTTCAGCCACATCAGGGTTTCCAGAACCGGCTGCAGGTGTGCGCCGGTGGTCTTGTAGTAGAAGTCCTCGCTGAAGCCCTTCAGGTCGACATTGGCGGCATCCATGTGCCGGAAGAATTCCTCGCGCGGTTCGGCGCAGATATAGCCCGCCGTCACCGCTACATTGCGGATGCCCTGTTCGCGGCAGGCTTGCGCCACGTCGATGGCATATTCGTGGAAGATCACCGGATCGTTGTAGGTGTAGGCGACGCTTTGCGCGCCGGTGCGCACGGCGGCTTGGGCGATGGCCTGCGGCGAGGCCTGATCCATCAACGTGTCCATTTCACGGGACTTGGAGATGTCCCAGTTCTGGCAGAATTTGCAGGCCAGGTTGCAGCCCGCCGTGCCGAAAGACAGCACCGAACTGCCGGGCAGGAAATGGTTGAGCGGTTTCTTTTCAATCGGGTCGAGGGCGAAACCGCTGGACCGGCCATAGGTGGTCATCACCACGGCATTTCCGGCGCGTCCGCGGACAAAGCACAGCCCGCGCTGGCCCTCCTGCAGCTTGCAGGCGCGTGGGCACAGGTCGCACTGGATTTTCCCGTCCGGCAGCGTATGCCAGTACCGGGTCGGCACCACACCCGGGTCGTGCAGGTTGATCGGAGCGTGGATGGCGTCGGACATGGGGAATTCGATGCTGGATGAATTATGAACAGTATGGGGGAGGCGGCGTGCGTTTCAAGGTCATGCTATCCGTTCGGTGGCGGTTTCTGTGGGCTTGACGGTATCGTCAGACGCGTCAACACGGGCTAAGCTGTCTGTCAGCTGTAGCAGTTGTTGAGGCAAAAGATGTCGCTGATACGCGAACCGGCCGTTGCAGGCCGGTTTTATCCCGCCGAACCCGAGGCGTTGAGCTCGACCGTCCAGTCCTGTTTTGAGCGCGCCCCCCTTCCCAAGCCGGGGGCGGCCTGTCCCCGCGCGCTGATCGTTCCCCATGCCGGTTATGTCTATTCAGGCGTGGCCGCCGCCACGGCCTTCGCCCACTGGCGAGCGCACCGTACGCTGATCTGGCGGGTGGTGTTGCTGGGGCCTTCCCACCATGTTCCTTTTCGCGGGCTGGCGCTGACCACGGCGGACAGTTACCGCACGCCGCTGGGGGAAGTCCATCTGGATACCGCGTCCGTCAGCCGGCTGGCGGAGTTGCCGGGCGTCCGCGTGCTGGATCAGGCGCATGTGCCCGAGCACAGTCTGGAAGTCCAGTTGCCGTTCCTGCAGTCGGTGCTGGGCGATTTCATGCTGCTGCCGATCGTGGTGGGTGACGCGGATCCCGCTCAGGTGGAAGCGGTGCTGGAGTCGTTCGGGGAGGATGAAGGCACGGTTTTTGTCATCAGTTCGGACCTGTCGCATTACCTGGATGATGCCACCGCGCGGAGTCTGGATGCCCGGACCTGCCAGGCCATCGAGTCGCTGGACGCGGCGGCGCTGGGGGATGACCAGGCCTGCGGCCGCCTTCCGGTAAAGGGCTTGCTGCAACTGGCCAAGCGTCGTGGCTGGAAGGCGGTGACGCTGGCGCTGTGTAATTCCGGCGACAGTGGCGCGGGCCGTGAGCGGGTGGTGGGCTATGGCGCCTGGGCGTTTTATGCCGACAACTCCCCGTCCGGCCGCTTGTCCAGCAGTGATCGCGATACGTTGAAGTCCATTGCCTGGGCCTCCATCCGGCGCGGTCTCAGTGAAGGCCGGCCGCTGGCGGTCAACCCGGCGGTGTATCCGGCCATACTGGCCGCCAACGGGGCGGTGTTTGTCACCCTGAACAAGGATGGCGAGTTGCGCGGCTGCATCGGTTCGCTGGAGGCCCGGCGGCCGCTGGTGGAAGACGTGGCGCAACATGCCTGGGATGCAGCCTTCAACGACCCGCGCTTTCCACCGGTGACCGCAGCGGAGCTGGACTCCCTCGACATGCATATTTCCCTGCTGGTGCCCCCGGAGCCTTTTCCGGTGCGGGATGAGGCGGATCTGGTCTCCCATCTCCGCTCCGGGATTGACGGCATCATCCTGGAGGAAGGCAGCCGCCGCGCCACCTTCCTGCCCTCGGTGTGGAGCCAGCTGCCCGACCCCCGCGATTTCCTGACGCATCTGAAGCGCAAGGGCGGCTGGCCGGCCGGTTACTGGAGTCCGCGCATCAAGGTGTGGCGTTATGCGGTTGAAGAATTCTGAAATTCACGCTTGACCGTTTTCCCCGTTCCCGGCAGTATCGGGTCATTATGACATTCCAATCCGTTGTCTCCGTCCGTCGAGTCCATGCCCTGCGCAAAGCGGCAGCATGGTGCTCGTCCCTGTCCCGGCGGCCAGACAAGGAATAATCCAGCACCCTGTTCCCCCTGAAAAAGGCCGCCATCCCAGCGGCCTTTTTTGTTTTTCCGTTCCCCCCAAAACCAAACCCAAAGAAGGAGAGAGTCATGGAATCCGAACCCCCGCAGATGCAGGTCGCCAGTCGTTACGCCCTGCTGGTTTTCATCTGGTCCACCACGCCGCTGGCGGTGGTCCTGAGCATTCGCGAGCTGCACCCGGTGTGGGCGCTGGCCTTGCGATTTGCCCTGGCGGCGCCGCTGGCGGCCCTGTGTCTGTGGATGTTGGGGGAACGCCTGCCGTTCCATCGTGAAGCCGTGAAAAGTTATGCGGCGGGCATGCTCAGCCTGCTGGGCGCGATGCTGTTTACCTACCTGGGGGCGGCTTACCTGCCGTCGGGGCTGATCTCGCTGCTGTTCGGGCTGGCGCCGTTGTTTGTGGGCCTGCTGGCGCACGGTGTCTTTCGCACCCAGTTGCTGCGCGCGGAGCAGTGGGTGGGTATGGGCATGGCCTTCGGCGGGCTGGTGTTGATCATGCAGGGCGGACCGCATGTGGCGGCGCAGGGGCGGGGCGTGTTCCTGGTGTTGATGGGTGTGTTCTGTTACGTGGCTTCAGTGTTCCTGCTGAAGCATGACAAGGCGAAGCTCCATCCGCTGGCCCAGACGACCGGATCGTTGTTGTTCTCGTCGGCGGGTATGCTGCTGGTGCTGCCGTTTTATGCGCACGCCATGCCGCGTGTGATGCCCGGCTGGGTGACGTTGACGGCGCTGGGCTACAGCGTGGTGATGGCGTCGGTGGTGGCGATGTTGTGCTACTTCTTCCTGGTGAAGGCGCTGCCGCCGGCGACGGTGTCGTTGACCACTTTCCTGACGCCCGCCCTGGCGCTGGTGTGGGGGGCGTGGCTCAACGGCGAACGCTTCACCACGGTGACGGTGCTGGGCATGGCGGTGATCATTGCCGGGTTGGGTACGTATTTCCTGCGTGACCTGCGGGCGATGCGCGCAGCGGCCTAGCGGGAGGAGGGGCCCCGTTTCACCACATGCTGGCGGATGCTGCCGGGGTCCAGCGCGTCCACCAGCACTTCCACGGCGCTTTCAGGCTGACAGTCGCCGCACATGAAGATATCAATGGCGGCGTAGCGGAATTCCGGCCAAGTATGGATGCTGAGGTGGGATTCCTGTAGCAACAGCACCCCGGTGACGCCCTGATGCCCGCCAAAATGATGGAAGTTCCCCGAGAGGATATGCGCCCCGGCCGCGGTCGCGGCCCGGCGCATGGCGTCTTCCAGGCGCGCCGGGTCGGCCAGCAGCTCCGGGTCCACGTCATTGCACTCCAGCAGTACATGCAGTCCCAACCAGTTCATTTGTGACTCCATCCGCCCGAGCCGAAACTGCTGCTGTTGCCGCTGCTCCAACTGCGGCTGGCGGTCCCCTTGCTCTGGCTGAGGTTGATCAACGTGGTCAGCAACACCACTACCAGACCGAGCAGGACATAGTTGGTTTTTGACATGCTCAGTCCCCCGTCCGGTTGAAGATCCACAGCACACCCCAGGCAATCAGCGTCACCACCAGATTGCCATTGCCGAAGACAATCAGCGGCAGGTTGATCACCCACAGCAGGGTGCTGAAGATCTTGAACAATGAACCGAGTTCACCGGGAGCCTTCAACACGGGGTTGTAGCGGGGGGCAACCGGAACCTCACGGCCAAACCAGCCCAGCACGGTGGCGGCTGGCTCACGCCGCGCCAGGCTCCAGGTGATTTCGTCCTGATAGCTTTCGCGGGTCAGCTTGAAATTGGCGGCCTTGAAGTCGGAAATCTCGCTGCGGTCACCGACGCGGATGCGCCAGTTGAACGCCCCGGCGGCATAGGTGACTTCCGAACCGTAAGTCCATTCACGTTTCAGGGTCTGGCCCTGATAGCGAATCCGGCTGTCATCCAGGATATCCGGAATTTCATTGAGCACCGCGACGGTTTCCCAGCCCTCATCACTTTCCACCAGCCAGCTGAAGCCTTTTTTCAGGTTGAACAGCAGGTATTCGGTCCAGACGGAATCTTCTTCACCCGATTCCCGGGCCTTGAGGAAGCCGATGACGGTCCAGGCGGCGCCATCGAAGTTGCCGATTTCGCCCAGCCGCAGCGTACTTTGGGCGCTGACGGCCTCGTGGATGGCCAGTACGGTGGCCTTGTCGCCGTTCAGGTCGACATCGGCATGGCAAGACGGGCACACCAGATGCGCGGTCATGCCGGTGACTGCCTGGATGGGGCTGCCGCAGTTCGGGCAGTCCAGCGCCTGGATCTTCCCTTTTTCCTGGCCGGTATTGCGGGCAATCTGCTCTTCATCGCGCAGCAACTGGCAGTTCAGTTCGTCGAGGGTGACGGCGCGCCCGGCATAGCAGACCGGCGGCGTACCCTCGGAATAATCCAGGGTCAGGAAATGCGCGCCGACCCGGAAGTCGGCGGTTTTGGCCTCCCAGCCTTTGCCAACCGCGAATGGCAACTCCCCCTGACCGCCGGTGCATTGCGCCGTGCGCACATCCGAGGCGCGGAAGGGCTGGTCCTGCCAGTAAAACAGCTTGCCGGGTTTCAGTCCTTCAAAGGGCGGGGCGTTGGTCACCGGCGGCTGGCGCAGGGTGAACACATACTGACCGGAGGCTTCGGACAGCCAGCCTTCCGTACCGTCGTCGAACCAGGCAAACCACTCGCTCCAGCGGCCGCTGTCGTAAGCCATTTGCAGTCGGCCCAGCAGGGTGAAGGCCCGGCCTTCATACTGCCCGGTGACGCCGGTCTGCAACGGCGACAGGTCGTCCAGCACCTGTGAAATCTTGCCCTGGTCGCGCACCGATTCCGCATCCCTGAGCGCGGTGGTCTGGCAATAGCCGCAAACCGCCATCACCGAGGCCGGTGAGCGGAAGTTGAGCGGCGCGCCGCAACCGGGGCAGGGGGCGGTAAACATTCAGCCCATCAGCTTCTTCAGCACTTCCGCCTTGGCGGTGTCGTAGTCCGCCTGCGAAATCAGGCCCTTGTCCAGCAGGCCCTTGAGCTTTTCCAGCCGAGCGGCGGGGTCATCGGCAGCCGCCGGGGGGGCGGATTGTGCGCCCAGCGCCGATTGCGCCACGGCGGCGGGGTTGAAGGCGTTGCCCATGGCCTGGGTCATCATCTGGCCCATGCCGACCCCGGCGGCCAGTCCGGCGCCCAAGCCCGCCAGCCCACCTTCGTTCTGCGCGGCCAATGGAATGGAATTCGCCATCTGGTACTGGGTGAACTTGCCCATGTCGCCCATCATGCCCATGGAAATGCGGGTGTCGATCGCCTTCTGCAGTTCGTCCGGCAGCGACACGTTTTCCACCACAAAGGCGTCCAGTTTCAGTCCGTAACGGCTGAACAACGGCTTCAGGCCTTCGGCAATCTTCTCGCCCATCAGCCCCTGGTTGGCCGCCATGTCCAGGAAGGGCAGGCCGGAGCCGCCGATGGAGGCGCTGATGTTGGCGACAATCAGGTTGCGCAGCTGCGGTTCCAGTTGTTCGGCGGTGTAGGTGTCGTTGGCGCCGGTGATGGTGGTGTAAAAGTTGCGGACATCATCCAGCTCATAGGAAAACATGCCGAAGGCGCGCAGCCGCACCATGCCGAAATCGCTGTCACGGAGGGTGATGGGTTGCGGCGTGCCCCACTTGCGGCCCAGTTGCAGGCGCGTGCTGAAGAAAATCACGTCTGACTTGAACGGGGAGGCAAACAGCTTGTCCCAGTTCTTGAGGTTGGTGAGTACCGGCAGGGTACGGGTTTCCAGCGTGTAGAGTCCGGGGCCGAAGACATCGGCCACCTGGCCCTCGTTGACGAAGACGGCGATCTGGCCGTCGCGCACCGTCAGTTGGCCGCCGTACTGGATTTCATTGTCCTGGAACGGGTAGCGCCACATAAGCACGCCGTCCGGCTGGTCAGTCCATTCAATGACATCAACAAACTGCTTGGTGATAAAGGACATCAGGCCCATGAAAATTCTCCGTTCAGGACAGGCAGGCGGCGTTGATGATGCCGAAGGTGAGCGATACGCCGCCCAGCAGCATCCCCACCGCCTTGTTGTTGGCGCACAGCGACTGTTCCAGTTCGGGAATCAGCCGTGAAATCAGGATGAAGGCGGCCAGTTGCACCGCCATGGCCAGCGCCGCCCAGATGGCGAAGCTGATGAAGTCGGCGCTGTGGGTGATGCTGGAGGCAACAGTGAGCACGAAACCCAGCAGCGCGCCGCTGAAACTGAGCGCGGCGGCGGTGCAGCCTTCGCGGATCAGTTTCAGTTCGTCATAGGGGGTGACGCGGGTATAGACCAGGGCGAACAGGCTGACAAACAGCAGCCCGGCCACAAGGTGGATGAAGTAGTTGAGGATGTCGTTGGCCATGGGCGTTTCCTGGCGTCTGGCGGGAACGGAATTTCCCTAATACTAGCATGGGTTCCCGGGTCACGATATGACACTATAATCGGCATTCACCCATCCTGCCGGCCCGCCATGCTCGACCGCACGCTCATCCTCTCCGTCTTCATCGTCGCTTCCTGCGGCCTGGCTTACGAGCTGATTGCCGGGGCGTTGTCCAGCTATCTGCTGGGCGACTCCATCCTGCAGTTCTCCACCATCATCGGCGCTTACCTGTTCGCCATGGGCATCGGCTCGCACCTGTCGAAGTATGTACCGGAAGAACGCACGCTGGACCGCTTCATTGAAGTTGAGTTGCTGGTGGGGCTGATCGGCGGTGCGTCGGCGGCGGTGCTGTTCATGGTCTTTGCGTGGTTGTCCACGCCGTTTCGCACCGTGCTCTATGCGCTGGTGCTGATCATCGGCATTCTGGTGGGCATGGAAATTCCGCTGGTGATGCGGGTGCTGAACCGGCGTCAGGCGGAATTCAGCGAGCTGGTGAGCCGGGTGCTGACCTTTGACTATCTGGGGGCGCTGGCGGTGTCGCTGTTATTCCCGCTGGTGCTGGCGCCGACCCTGGGTCTGGCGCGCACCGGTTTCCTGTTCGGCCTGCTCAACGCCGGGGTGGCGTGGTGGACGGCGCGGCGTTTCCGTCATGAATTGCAGCGGCCCCGTTTCCAGCAGCAACGGGCGCTGGCGGTGATGCTGTTGCTGGCAGGCGGGCTGTTCGGCGGCGACCGGCTGGTGCAGTGGTCCGAGCAGCAGATCTACAGTGATCCGGTGATCTTCGCCCAAACCACGCCTTACCAGCGGCTGGTGATCACGAAATGGAAGGACGACCTGCGACTGCACATCAATGGCAACCTGCAGTTCTCCAGCCGGGATGAACATCGTTATCATGAAGCGCTGGTGCACCCGGCCTTGGCGACCTTGCCGGCGGCCAAGCGGGTGCTGGTGTTGGGCGGCGGCGACGGGCTGGCGGTGCGGGAAATCCTGCGTTATCCGAATATTGAACAGGTGACGCTGGTGGACTTGGACCCGGCCATGACCGGGCTGTTTGCCCGCAATCCCGAACTGACGGCGCTCAACCGGCATGCGCTGACCGACAAGCGCGTCACCGTCATCAACGACGACGCCGGGCGCTGGCTGGAAACCCATGACGGGGTTTATGACGCCATCATCGCCGACTTTCCCGACCCGTCGAATTTCGGCCTCGGCAAGCTGTATTCGGTGCCGATGTACCGGCTGATGAGCCGTCACCTGGCCGAGCACGGCCTGCTGGTGGTGCAATCCACCTCGCCGTATTACGCGCCGCGTTCCTTCTGGTGCATCAACGCTACCTTGCAGGCCGCCGGTTTTGTGACGCGGCCCTACCATGCCCATGTGCCGTCGTTCGGGGAGTGGGGCTATATCCTGGCCGCCAGGCATCCCGACTACCGGCCGCCGGAACGCTATGCGCTGAAGATGACTTTCCTGGATGCGGCCAGTACACGGCTGATGTTCAGCTTCCCGCCCGACATGCAGCCCTGGCGGGTGGAAGCCAATCACCTCAACAACCAGGCGCTGGTGCATTACTTCCAGCAGGACTGGGGGGATGTGATCCGGTGAACCCATGCATGAAATATACTTCATGCCAAGAATGATCAGGCAACAGGCGTACAATCACAACGCTCATGAGGGCGAAAAGGCCTTGAACTGTATGAGGAGCAAGACACATGAACCGAGAGTTGGCCTTGGCTGCATTAGCCCGCAGCAAACCCGTTCTGGCGGCCCGTTATGGTGTCACCCGTCTCGCCTTGTTTGGTTCAACGGTACGCGGTACGCCTCGCCCTGACAGCGATGTTGATGTGCTGGTGGCGTTTGATGGCGCGGCCAGCGCCGCACGTTATTTTGGCGTGCAGTTTTATCTGGAAGATGAGTTGGGTTGTGCGGTTGATCTGGTGTCGGAAAAAGCCCTGAGGGCGGAGTTGCGCCCCTTTATTGAAAACGAGGTGGTGTATGTCTGAACCGGCGCGTGAGTGGCGTTTTTATCTGGACGACATGATCGGTTTTTCGGAAAAGGTATTGGCCTACACCGAGGGGTTTGATCAGGCGGGCTTTGAAGCCAGTGCGCTGAATTACGATGCAACGTTACGCAACCTGGAACTGATTGGCGAGGCGGCAACACATATACCGGAGGCGGTTCGATCTGCACACACCGGCATTCCATGGCGCATGATCATCGCCACCCGGAACCGACTGATTCATGGTTATCTGGGTATCGATAATGATACGGTCTGGAGCATTATTCAGGACGAAGTGCCCGTTTTGTTGCAGCAACTGGAAGCGATGCGGGGGCAAGCCTGATGAGCAGCCGGATTCTCCATCACCTCAGTTTTGGTCAAGCGAACCGTCTTGCAGGCAAGCGACTTCGGATTGACCCAAAAACGGTGCGGCAAGGAGGAAATAACTTCCGGTGAACCGCCGTCAGTTCCTGCAGCTTGGCGGCGCTTCCTTGCTGGCCGGATGCAGCCGTCCCGGCCTGCCGCCCGTTCCGCCCTGGCTGCCCGTCACCATCCGTCGTCCGGGCATGGCCGAAGGTCACTGGTTGCGCAACCTCAAGTCCTTGCCGCCGTCCGCCGGGGAGCGCCGCACCCGCACGGTGATCATCGGCAGCGGTATTGCCGGGCTGACAGCGGCGTGGCGGCTGGTGCAGGCGGGTTATCACGACTTCGTGCTGCTGACCGGCCCGGAACCGTTCGGCAACGCCGACGGCGGCCGCTGGCAAGACGTGGCGTATCCCCGTGGCGCGCATTACCTGCCGCTGCCCACCCGCGAAAGCACCCATGTACGTGAATTGCTGCAATCGCTGGGGGTGATCGAGGCCGATGCGTTCAGCGAACGGCCGCGCTACGACGAACGCTTCCTGCTGCATGCCGGCGCCGAGCGCCTGCTGGTGGACGGCCATTGGCAGGACGGCCTGTTCCCCGCGCATTCGTCATCGGCAGAGGCGCAGCAACATGGACGTTTCATGGCCTTCGTCAACAACCTGCGCGGGCGCACCGGGCGTGACGGCAAGCCATTGTTTGCGATCCCGGTGGTGCTGTCCTCGCAGGATGCCGACTGGCGGGCGCTGGACCGGCAAACCTTCGGACAGTGGCTGACCGCCAACGGCTACACCGCCCCCGGTCTGCGCTGGTACCTGGATTATTGCTGCCGGGATGACTACGGGTTGGATGCCGCGCAGGTGTCGGCCTGGGCGGGGCTGCATTACTTCGCCGCCCGCAACGGGCTGGGGCGTCACACCGAAGAGGATGCGGTGCTGACTTGGCCGGAAGGCTTGCAGGCGCTGGCGCAACCGATGGCGGCGGCTTGCCGGGCGCAGCAATTGCCGGGGCTGGCGTTGCAGCTTCGTGAGCACGGCGGCGGGGTGAGTGTGGACTATGCCGACCGGGCGTTTGGCAAGGTCATGACCTTGAAGGCGCAGCGGGTGATCTGCGCCACGCCGCTGCATGTCGCGGCGCGCCTGATGCCGCCGCTGATGACGGATCTGGGATTCGATGTGCACACGGACCTGCCGCCGCATGCGCCGTGGCTGGTGGCCAATCTCTATCTGGACCGCTTTCCCGAGGAGTTGCCGGGCGAGGAACAGGCCTGGGACAACGTGGTGTTCGGCAGCCGGGGGCTGGGATTTGTGGTGGCGACACATCAGCTGATCCGGGCGGCGAAACCGGCGCGGACGGTGTTGACTGCGTATACGGCGCTGGCGGAACGTTCGCCGGGCGACAGCCGGTTGTGGCTGCAGCAGACCTCGCAGGCGGAACTGGTGGCGCAGGGGCTGGTAGATGTGGTGACGGCATACGGCCCGCAGCTGTGGCGCGGGGCGAAGGGGCTGGAACTAACCCTGCGCGGTCATGCCATGGCGTCGCCCGCGCCGGGCTATTTGTCGCAGCAGGGATTGCGGGCCTTGCGCGAGACAGACGGGAAGGTGCTGTTTGCCCACGCGGACCTGTCGGGCTATTCGGTGTTTGAGGAAGCGGCCTGGTGGGGGTGGCGTGCGGCGGGGCTGATCATCTGAATTCGGCACGGATTAACTGAATGGCTTGCGGAGATTGGCCCGCCTCACAATCCCGCCGCAAGGGGCAGTCGTTGCCCAGGGCCAACCCGGCCAGCCGTTCGCGCAACGCCTGCAGGGTCGCAATCCGCTGGTCGATGACGGCAATCTTTTCCGCCACAAAGGCTTGCACCTCTTCCACCGGCAAGCCACCCTGCATCAGTAACGGGGTGATTTCGCGGATCTCCGCCAGCGAAAAGCCCAGCTCCTGCGCCAGTTTCACAAACTGCACCATTTCCACGGCGGCGGGTGGATAGTCCCGGTAACCGTTGTTTTCACGTCGGCCCTGCAGCAGGCCCAGCCGTTCATAAAACCGCAAGGTGTCACAGCTGACGTCGGCCGCTTTGGCCAGTTGTCCGATCCGCATGATTTTTCTTTCCGATTCCGCTTGACCCTTGAGTCTACTCCAAGGTTTAGCCTTGCGGATACCACTTCAAGAACGGGAGAAACATCATGGCGACTGTACTGGTGACCGGGGCCAGCGGCTATATCGGGCGATTTCTGGTGAAGGAGCTGCTGGAAAAAGGGGAGACGGTGTTTGTGCTGCTGCGGCGTCCGGCGGTGCAGTTGCCGGAATTGCAGGCCTGGCTGGAAGCCCACGGCGTGGCGGGTGGCGCTGTGCAGGCGGTGGCGGGGGATCTGTCGCGACCGGGAGCCGGGGTGGATGAAGCCGGCTGGCAGGCGATGGCGGCTGTCACCGTCATTTTCCACAGCGGGGCGTTGTTTGGCTGGAGCCTGCCGGAAGCCGAAGTCCGGGCCGTCAATGTTGTTGGCGCGGTTTCGCTGCTGGAGACAGCCGCGGCGAAGTTATCCCTGCAGCGATTCATTCAGGTATCCGGCTACATGCTGACCATCAGCGGTCATCTGGCCGCCTTGGGAATTCAGGGTGATGGATCTGCCGCAGACTGGCCAGCCATTTACCGTCGCACCGGCTCCTACGAAGCTTCCAAGCTGGAAGGCCACTTTGCCGTGAAGCGGGCGGCGGCGCGTCTGGGTGTGCCGCTGACGGTCATCCATCCGGCGACGCTGGCCGGTCATGCCGGGACGGGGGAGTTGCCGGCATCGCAGGAAGTGGCGCGCAGCCTAGAATATCTGCTGGCGGGACGCCTGCCGGTGGTGCCGGGGGGAGGCAAGTATCGCCTGCCGCTGGTCAGCATGGACTATCTGGCAGCGTTCATGGCGCGGGTGATGGATTATCCTGAAGCGGCGGGGCGGGAATACCTGCTGGCGGATGCCGGAACCCCGGACCTGAAAACGGTGATGACGCTCTATGCGCGGGCGGCGGGTGTCCGGGCGCCGTTGCTGGCCTTGCCGGTGCCCTGTTTGCGGCAACTGGCGCGGTGGTCGTGGCTCTCGGCCCGGACCGGGCTTACGGTCGAGAAACTGGATTTCCTGCGGCAGGAGCCTCTGGAAACAATAGAGACCGAGCGGATGGCGCAGCAGATGGGATTGCGGCAACCGGCGTTGGAACGGGTGGTGGAAGCCGTGATCCGGAACCGTCGGCTTGCCGGGTGACCGCCGTTGGCTCAGCCTTTTGCAAAGGCCTCAATCGTGGCCTTGTACAGCACCTTCATCGATTCCTTCAACTGCCGCACAATGCGGTTGCGCTGCTCTTCCGGCAGGGCCAGCGTCAGCTTGGTAATGGCGCTGGCTGATTCGGTCAACATCAATGACAGGCCCTGCATCCGGTCACGGTCCGCCGTCGGTCGGATGGTCATGATCGCCTCCGTCACCATTTCGGCCAGATTCAACGTGTCCTGATCGTTCAGGATGCGCAGCTCCGGGGTGGCGGCGATGCAGCCCCACACTTCCACATAGGCCGGGCTGGACAGCTGCAGCTCGGTGATCAGGTCCACCATGCGGTCGATCAGTTGTTCACCGCCTTCCAGCCGTCCGTTTTCCACAAAACGCATCAGGTCGCCGCCCAGCTCTTGCTGCACCGTCTGGCTGTAACGCAGCCAGATTTCCTTGACGATGGCTTGTTTCGTCGGAAAGTACTGGTACACCGAGGCAATCGGTATCTCCGCTTCCCGTGCAATTTCCCGCATCGAAACCGCCTCGTAACCGTTGTCGCCGAACAGGCGCAAGGACACATTGACTACGGTTTCAAAGCGCAGCTGGCTGCGTTCCTGGCGGGGAACGCGTTTCAGGTGGGCGTGCATCATTTCAGGATCGCTTGACAAGATGTCCGGTTCCGGTTAAAAAAGACTCAAAGGTGAGCGATGCTCATGTTTATGGTCGCATCCCATCTTTACAGTTTACCCGCGCCGGGCGGCGCAGGGAAACGTATCGACCAACACAACAACCATCATTACAAGAATCAATCACGCATGGCGTGGGGGGACACGATGAAACAAACCGGAAAATTGGCCAGGCTGGGCATCCAGCTGGCAGGGGTGGCCGCGCTGGCCGGCATGCTGGGCGGTTGTGACGAGTGGGAAAACGTCATGAAGACCGAGAAAGTGACGCCGAAATACCGGGCGCAACCCGACAGCGCCAAGCAATTGATGAGTTACATCAGCACCGCCAGCAGTAATGGCAAGCGCGTGCGCATGACCGGCTCCGGCCATTCCGCCTCGGACATCACCATCACCAATGAAGTGCTGTTCACCCCGGAAAAGCTCAACAAGCCGTTGAACCTGGACCGCGCCCGCCTGAAGAACCCCGCCGATGACAAACTGGTGCGGGTGCAGAGCGGCATGCGCATCCGCGAACTGAATACCCTGCTGGACAGCAAGGGGCTGGCCTTCAGCAATCTCGGCGGCTATGACGGCCAGACCATTGTGGGCGTGATGATGACCGCCACCCACGGCTCCGGCCTGGCTTATGGTCCCATCGCCGATCAGGCGCAGAGCATCCAGATGGTGGTGGAAGGCGGGCGAATGGTGCAGATTGAACCCACGAACGGCATCACCAACCCCGCCACCTGGCGCGGACGGCTGGAAGAAGACTCCACCATTCCCGTGGAACTGATCCAGAACGATGACGCCTTCAACGCGGCCCGGGTTTCCTTCGGCTCCATGGGGGTGGTGTATTCCGTGGTGTTGCGCGCCGACCAGAAATTCTGGCTGCGGGAGGTGCGCCGCAAGATCAAGTGGTCCGAACTGAAGAAGCCCGGCGGTTATTTGGAACGCCTGATGCAGGGGCTGCCGGTCTATGCCGACAAGCCGTCGCCGGAGCACTGGGAACTGCAGTACACGCCCTATGCCGACGCCAACGGCGACCATACTTTCCTGATCACCGAACGTCATCGCTCCTACACGCCCTTGCCGGAACAGCCCGCCAGTGAACGCGGTCAGCCGGGTACCGATTTTGTCTCCGGGTTGATCACGGTGGTGGAGCAGCCGATCGCCGCGATCATCGACACCTTCCCCTCACTCGGCAAAACCATCCTGGAGCAAAGCCTGACTTCCCAGGAAGACGACAACTACACCAACGTCAGCTATAAAGTGTTCCATATTGGTGTGGTCAACGACACCCCGGCCATCGGCATCGAAGCCGCTTTCGACCTCAGCCAGACGGTGGCGGCGCTGGAGCGTTCCTTCGCCTTGTCGGACCAGTTGTTTGCGCAGGGCATGGTTCACACCTCGCCGATTGCCATCCGTTTCGTCAAGAAGACCGATGCCCTGGTGGCGATGCAACAGGGCCGGAATACCGGTTTCATGGAAGTGATCGGCATGCGCGACAGCAAGAGCACCGTGCCGTTGCTGAAGAGCTACCAGCGCACCATGTACCAGGATCTGGGCGCACGCCCGCACTGGGGGCTGGACCTGAACCTGCTGACCGGCGAGTCGCAACTGCGCGGCCTGTATCCGAAGTGGGATGTGTGGAAGGCGCAATACCGCCGCTTCAATGGCGGCACCTTTGACGGCAAGGTGACGGACCGCTTGGGCATTTCGGTGCGTCCGCGTTGATCCGGAAATTTTAAGAGGAAACATCATGAAACCCATGAATTTCACCCGTCGCCGTGTGCTGGTCACCGGCGCTTCCTCCGGGCTGGGGCTGGAGATGGCGCGGCAACTGGCCAACCGCGATCAGGCCGATCTGGTGCTGGTGGCGCGGCGGCTGGACCGTCTCAACGAGCTGAAGGCCGAGCTGGAAGGCAGTACCGGCATCCACTGCCAGGTGATTGCCGCCGACCTGTCGAAACCTCAGGACGTGGACCGCGTGTTTGCCGAAGCCTCGGCGGCGGGGGAAATTTACGGAGTCATTCTCAATGCCGGGGTAACGCACTTCGGCAAGCATCTGGACATGGAATGGTCCGGATTCGAGAGCATGCTGGCCACCAATGTCACCAGCGTGGTGCGGCTGGTCAACCTGTTCACACCGTACCTGATAAGTCAGGGGCGGGAAGGCGGCATCATGCTGGTCAGCAGCATGGCGGGGCTGTTGCCGTTGCCGTTCCAGGCGGCGTATGCGGGCACCAAGGCCTTCATCACCAACTTCGCCCAGAGCCTGAGCGAAGAGCTTCGCGGTGAGCCGGTATCCGTGACGGTGTTTTCACCCGGCGGCATTGATACCGACATGACGCGCAGCAGCAAACTCAACTATTTCGAGAACACCTCGCTGTTGCAGGATGCGACTTCCTGCGCACGGGACGGGCTGGCGGCGATGCAGTCACGGCAAGTGATTCATGTGCCGGGCAGGCTTAACCGGGCTCAACTGTTTGCCACGCGGCTGACACCGCGCCGGCTCATTACCCGTATCGCCGGGGTGACGTATCGCAAGGCATTGAAGGCCGGGGAAGCCGGTCAGGGGAAAACGGCATGAACAAGCGTCAACAGGCGTGGCTGGGTGTGGCGCTGGCGGCGCCGGTGATGGCCGGGCTGTTGTGGCTGGGGGCGGGCGGGGAAGTCCGGTCGGCGGCGGGGGTGAGGCTGCAACCGGCGGCGGAGGTAGTGGCGGTGTCGCCATCGCCCCCCGTTGTCAGCCCGTCATCGGTGCAGGCAGCAGCGGCCAAGCCCGCGGAGGCCGAGCCGGAGATCAAGACTGTCAGCCTGAATCAGGATGAGCGCCGCTTTATTCTTGGGGAATTCGTCAAGGCGGCGGAGCATGATATCGCCCAGGCGGAGACCGGCCTGGCCGAGGCGAAACTTCAGGGCGCGGGTGCGGAGGATATTGCCGGGCGTGAGGAAAAGCTGCGTGCCATGAGGCAGATGCTGCAGCAGACGCTGCAGCGTAATCCGGGGGTTTGAATCTTAGTGAGACGGCTGCACGAACCGCGCCTCATGATCCGGCGTTGGCAACAGACAGCTGTCGAAGCGCCCGAAAATGCGGTAGCGGTTGGACGCAATGCGGTCATAGGCCCAGTCCCGGATCACCCTCGGCAGCAACCAGCCCAGCGCGGCCAGAAGGAAGGGAAACGGCATCTGCGCGATGATTTTCAGGAAAGCATCGGACTTGGTGTAGATCTTTCCGTTCTCGATATACACCATGGTGTCAAACTGGTCGGTCGGCAGGCCGGCCCAGCGCAACAAGTCCTGACCTGCCGGTGATTGCACGGTGCACAGGCTGAACAGCCGTTGCCGGTCGAAGCGAATCAGGAACTTCGACCAGCCATGACACAGCTTGCAGACGCCGTCGAACATGACGATGCGATGCTGCTCCGCGACATGCGGGGGAGTCGACATGCAACACCTCTCATAAGTAAAGCCTGATCACAGCTTACTCCCGGAAGTTTCATCAGGATACCCTTGCCGCTTTGGCTTCATCCGCATTCCCGGCCCACACCACCTTGTTCCGTCCGCTTTCCTTGGCCAGATAAAGGTAGTCATCCGCCTGTTTCAGCAGGTTTTCGCGCCCGTCCCGGCCATCCGGCGTTTCACCGGCCATGCCAATGCAGACCGTCATGCAAACGGTATGATCGCCATCGCTGATTTCATGATTGGCAAAGGAGCGGTGAATCTGCTGCGCCACTGTCAGCGCCCCTTCCGGCGCCGTGTTCGGCAGCAGCACCACGAATTCCTCGCCGCCATAGCGCGCCGCGATGTCGGGCAGCCGCTTCAAGGCGCCCGCAATCAGCTCGGCGGCGCGTTGCAGGCACAAGTCGCCAAACTGGTGGCCATACTGGTCATTCAGCCGCTTGAAGTAATCGATGTCGATCATCAGCACCGACAGCGGCGTTTTCTCGCGATAGGCGCGCTGGTACTCGGCATGGCTGACTTCCTCAAAATAACGGCGGTTCTTGATGCGGGTCAGGCCGTCGGTGATGCTGACTTCCTGCAACTGGCGGTTGGCGGCTTCCAGGGCTTCAGTACGCTCACGCACTTTGCGGTCCAGATCGGCGTTCATCTGCATCTGCACATCCAGCAGCGTGTTCTGGGCCAGCAGGCATTTGTCCTTTTCCTCGTTCATCTTGTCGGCAAAGGCAATGGACAGCAGCGCCAGCTCCACCGCGGAGCCAATGGCCAGGGCGTTGCGGGTAATGCCGTTGGCTTCAACGATGCCGGTCAGTTCCAGCAGGTAAATCATGATGAACACCAGATAGCTGAACCAGGCCAACGCAAAAATCCGCGCCGACTTCAGGCCCTTCAGCCAGTATTTCACGCCAAGATAAAAACCCATCGCCACCGACAGGAACATCATGGCCTTGTAGCCGCCCAGCGTCACAGCATAGGGCATGGTCAGCGACGACACCAGCAGCAAGCCGCAAACCCCCAGCAACAGCCACGCCGTCAGGATTTCAAAGCGTGCGCCGTTTTTCTGCAGGTCCACAAAATGGATGACAAAGGCAATGGCCGAGGCGAACACCACCGACGGCGTCAGCATGGTCAGGGTGTTGTTGAGGGTGGAAGATTCTGGCCACAGGTAGCGGAAGCCCAGACCGAAAAGCAGGAATTGCAGCCAGCCGAAGCTGATGACATAGAGGATGTAATAGACGTAGGTGCGGTTGCGCACCATGGCCAGGATGATGCCGTTGTAGAGCACCATGATGGCGATGACGCCGAAATAGAGGCCGATCCAGAACAGGTTGTGCTGTTCGTCTGCCGAGGCCTGCGGGGCGGTCACCAGGCTGACCGGCGCTTCCAGCGGCCCCTGCGACTCCAGGCGCAGGTACACATCCAGCTCCCCGGCGGCGGGGGGCAGGGGAAACAGGAACAAACGGTCCGGCACCGGGCGGATGTTGAACGGCCGGCGGTCGCCGCCCTGATAGTGGGTAATCACCCGGTCTTCCTGAAGCACCCAGAAATCGACATAGTCCGTGTTGGGGTAGCCATAATGCAGGAAGGCGCGTTCGGTCAGGTTGTCCAGCCCGGTCAGGCGCACATGCAGCCACAAGGCCTGGTCGGACTGGCCGAAGTTGCTGAGCTTGCGGGGATTGGCCTGCCAAGGGTTAACGGAATCAGCGCGTATTTGCTCAAGCGTGGCGTCACGGGGGGTGAAACGGGTTTCCAGCGCACCGGCGAGATTGAGTCCGGAGGTTTGCGGGCCGACCGTTACGACCGGAGCCGCCAGTGCCGGCATCATGCCAGACATCCAGAGGGCCAGTATCAGCAGGGAGCGGAAAACGCAACGGGTGACGACAGCAGTGAGCATGGGCGCCGATCCTGGTGGCTGCAAGGCAGTCACGGGTGATGTTTTTATGTGTTCTGCGTCTTGGATCATAGCATGGAGCCGGTACTGTCGTGCCAGAGCGGATAACGGGAGATTTTGGCTTGAAGTCACAGGATTTCCTGACGGCGCGGTGCGTCAGTGATACGCAATGCGGTGGGTCCGTTTCCGGTTAGAATGTGCGCCTGACGAATCAGGATTGCTCCGACATGAAAAAAGACACCTTATGCCCCTGCGGTTCCGGACTCGGTTATCGTGACTGCTGCGGTCCGCGCCATTCCGGCCTCAAACCGGCGGAAACCCCCGAGCAGCTGATGCGCTCCCGCTATGCCGCCTATGCGCTGGGCAA
Organism: Fluviicoccus sp.; assembly: GCF_030646115.1. Lineage (GTDB taxonomy): Bacteria > Pseudomonadota > Gammaproteobacteria > Pseudomonadales > Moraxellaceae > Fluviicoccus. The sequence goes on along the minus strand of NZ_JAUSMX010000015.1, from coordinate 39,413 downwards.
CGCCAATTACCTGGTCGCCACCCGCGATCCCCAGCATCGCGAGCCGGGTGAGTTGAAGGGCATTCAGGCCACCTTGCGCGGCCTGCGCTGGAAGAGCCTGGAAATCCTGGCCGCCAGCGGCGGCCCGGACGATGTCGAAGGCATGGTGGAATTCCGCGCCACTTACACCGCCAACCTGGTGCCGCATGTGCTGCACGAGCGTTCGCAATTCCGTCAGGAAAACGGGCGCTGGTATTACAGTGACGGCGTCATTGATCCCGTTTAACGGCTGCTGAGGATGGGGAAGGGCAGGTTGGACTTCTCCTCCGCATAATCCGGGTTGGTCATCATGCGTTGCAGGCCCAGCATGATGCTGTACGGCGCCGAACGCTGGATATAGTTGATGGCCCAGTTCGGCACGTTGCCGCCCGGATCGACATAACCTTCGGCTTCCAGCTGCACCTTGTTGCCGGGCAGCGGCGTTACCTTCACCATCATGTCCTCGGCGGGCATGCGCACCAGTTTCGGCTTTTCCGGGATATAGCCGGGTACAGCGCGGATCTGCATCACCAGGGTACGATTCTGCGCGGTTTGCGGTTCAAAAACGGCATGCAGGATCACATCGCGGTTCGGTTGGCCAATCGGAGCCCGGTGTTTCAGGTACAGGTAATATTCGGTGGCGGAAACCTGCTTCAGCATCTTCGATTCCAGCACTTCCCAGTACCATTTGCTGAAGTTTTCGGCATCCAGCATCACACGGGTGTAGGTATCAACATCACCGTTCAGGGTGGCCTCCACCCGGAAGGAACGGTATTGCTTGCCGTCTTCCTGCTTGATCCAGGTCTTGATACTGCGCAGGCGGTCATTCTTCAGCAACACCCACTGGTTCCCCAGTTTGTCCCGTAACTCATTGAGGTCATCGTCTGCGGCGGCGGCAAGGGCCACGGTACTCAGGCCGAATGAAAAGCAGATCGCCAGCAGGGCGCTCAGCAGTCGGAAGCTCAATGTCATGTTTTTCTCCTTGGACAGGAATCCAGTGCAGGCCACCAGGTCGTGTTCTTGTTTTGTGATGCCGGTCTCATCCCGGCAGTGACCTTATAGCAAATGGATAGTGTACAAAAAAGAATCAATCCTTGACATGCTGCGCCAATTCACGGGTTTGGCCGGGAAAGCAATAAAACTGGCCGCATATATGATCCTGCTGTGTATTTCAACAGGCGTCCCTGTTGGCTGTCGGTGATTTGATACCGTCTGTAAGTTGTCACGATCCGGAATAAGGCCGGGAGTTCCATGGTCGGGAAAATGTGACCGGGGAGAGGGCTTAGGCTAAAGCCTTTTTGAATACCGTGGGCCGTTCTGGTTTATAGTTCCCGGACAACCTGATCCAAGGAGATTCCGTGGTGGATGCCCCCCGTAACGCCCTCTATGCCCAAGCCGGCGGCGTCACCGCCGTGCTCAATGTCACGGCCGCTGGCTTGATTGCCGCCTGGCAGCAACAGGCTCCGGCTGAAGCGCGGCTGTATGGCGCGCGTGAAGGCATTCTGGGGGTTCTCACCCGGCGTCTGGTCGACCTTTCCGCCTTGACCGCCGCCGAATTGAACGATCTGGCCCACAGCCCGTCCGCCGCGCTGGGCACCTGCCGCCATGTGCTGCAACCGCACGAACATTCGGTCCTGGTCGACGTGCTGCGGCAACATGATATCGGCACTTTTTTCTATAATGGCGGCGGCGGCGCTGCCCGCGCCTGCCAGGATGTGCAGGCCATTGCCCGTGCCGGCGGGTATCCGCTGAATGTCGTGCATGTCCCCAAGACCATCGACAACGACATTCCCGGTTCCGACACCTGCCCCGGCTTCGGTTCAGCCGCCAAATACCTGGCCACCTCCCTGCGTGAAGCCAGCCTGGACCTGGCGGCCATGGCGGGCACTTCCAGCAAGGTGTTCATCCTCGAAACCATGGGCCGCTACAGCGGCTGGCTCACCGCCGCCTGCGGGCTGGCTGCCCGTCATCCCGGCGAAGGCCCGCATTTGCTGTTGTTGCCGGAACGGGCGTTTGATGAAGCGGAATTCCTGAGGCGGGTGCAGGAAGCGGTAGAACGGTATGGCCATTGTTCCGTCGCCGCCTCCGAAGGCCTCACCGGCCATGACGGTCAGGTGCTGCATGCCTCAGGTGCGCGTGACGCCGCCGGTGACCGCCAGCTGGGCGGCGTCGCCCCGCTGCTGGCGGCGCGGGTTACGGAGGCGCTGGGTTATAAATGCCACTGGTCCGTCGCCGACTACCTGCAACGTTCCGCCCGCCATCTGGCGTCCGCGACGGACGTTGCGCAAGCTCGAGCGACCGGAGCCGCCGCCGTGACCCTGGCGTTACAGGGGGAACGCGATTTCAGCCCGGTCATCCGGCGCACAAACGACAATCCGTATCAGTGGGAAATCATGCCGGTGCCGTTGTCGGTGGTCACCGGCCCGGAACGTCGAGTCCCACTGGAATTCCTCACCCCGGACGGCTATGGTTTGAGTGCGGAAGGCAGAGCCTGTCTCGCGCCGCTGATTGTTGGGGAGGACTATCCGCCGTTCAAGGATGGACTGCCCGACTACCGCCTGCCAGAGTTCCGGTCCCTTCCATAAGTAAGTGCCCCAACGACTACTGACACCCCCCCCCGCCTCTAAAGGCGGTCCGCAGCCACTGTCCGAGCCACAAGACCTAAAACAGAGTCGGGGATGTGAGGAAGGGGCAACAGAGAGCAGCCCGTCCGCGAGTTTTGGCGAAGGACGCGATTTTGCCTCCTTTTGACAAGCCAAAAGGAGGGCCCGCGGCAGGCGGATGACTCAAGCCAAAAGACAAATCCGCTAAAACAATAAAGGGTGTTGTCGGGCTGAAGCCCGACCTACAAACGCGGATCAATTGGCAGGTAACACCAAGACCCCATCCCTCATTGGCGGACACCAGAAATACCCCCCCGTCACCGGCCGCGTAAACCCGAACAACGCATCCGTCACCCCATCCTCCACGCCCGCCATCCGCCGCAACTGCGCCGCAAACGCCTGCGCCGAATGCCCGAACGCCGTAAACACCAACCCCGCCTGCTGCCCCTCCGCCCACGGCATCGACCGCCTCAGCACAAAGGCTTCCGGCGTGAAACTCTCCTGCGCCGTCCGTTTCACATGCGCGGAATCCGGCGCATCGTCCAGTTCCTCATTATCGCTGCGCCGCCTGCCGATCATCTGGTCCTGCGCCTCTCCGCCCATGCGCCGGAAAGCTCCCATGTCATGCACCCACTGCTGAACGGCCACCACGCTGCCGCCATCCAGCCCGTCCCCCATGCCGCTGACCAAGGCCGCCGCCAGTGCCGCTTCCCCTTCCGGATTTTCCGTCCCGTCTTCATAGCCAGTCAGGTCACGCCCGTCCTGATGCTTGAAGGCATCAATCACCTGCGCCAACTCAAAACCAGGCGACAGCGCCTCTTCCAACATTTGCGCCAGCAACAGCAATTCCCCGCGATCGTCCCCGCGCAGCCAGCACCACAGCTCTGCCGGAGTAGAGGGGATGCTGACCCCGGCGGTGGTATAGGCGGGGAAGGCTGGCAGGCTGGGCTGTGTGGCTCCTAATTGCAATAACAAGGCCTTCCCCAGACCCACCACGATGCGGTCACCGTCGGCCAGTGTTTGCAGGGCACCCAGCGCCAGTTGCAGGTCAGGCGTGTGGCGGGTGCGGAAGGTGAGGTAGCGAGCGACAGCGGGAACGGGGGCGAGGATGCCGGGCTGGGGCTGGGACATGGCAATACCGGATTGAAAGAAATCGTGCCCCAGTATTGCCTGTGAGGCGGAGTCTGGCAATCCGCCGGTAATGCTCAGGCTTTGAAGCGCTTCAACGATTCCCGTGTGTTCAGGCGCGCCTGGCGGCGGATCTCGGCCGCTTCAAAACGCTGCTTCTCGCGTTCGTTTTCGGGCAGCAGGGCGGGCACCGGCAGCGGCTTGCCGTCGTCATCCACGGCCACAAACGTGAAGTAGGCGGAAACGATGTGCTTGCGGGTGTTTTCGTAGCTGTTTTCGGCATCCACGCGCACCCCGATTTCCATGGAGGAGGTCCAGGCGCGGTTGACGGACACGGAAAAGACCAGCGTGTCGTTTTCCTTGGCGGGGGCCACGAAGTGCCAGGAGTCGACGCTGGCGGTGACGCAGACATTGCCACTGTGGCGTTCGGCGGCAACCACGGCGACGCGGTCAGCGATGCTCATGATCATGCCGCCGAAGGCGGTCTTGCGGGCGTTGAGGTCGTTGGGGAAAATCTTGTAGACGTGGTTGTCGATGCGGGAGGCGGAGACGGGTTTGGCTTGAACGGTCATGGCGAAAATCAGGACGATGGCAAAAGGATTGCCGGAGAGTAGCAGTTCGGGTGGGAGTGAGGGTAGGGCTGTGGCCGGGGAGGTAACCCGGCCACCGTTGAGGCAGGGCTTACTTCTTCATCCCCGCCTTCAGCAACAGATCCCCCAGCGTGCCGCCCTTGACCGGCGCCGACCCCTGGATTTTCGCCGGAGCCTTCTGGCCCTGCGAAGACGAGGAACCGCCCCGACCCTGACCTTGCGGCCGCGCTTCCGGCTTGCCGCCGGCCCCGGCCGGAGCCGGCTTGTCATTCAGGCGGCGGGAGAGGGCGATGCGCTTGCGCGCCACATCCACTTCCAGCACCTTCACCTTCACGATATCCCCGGCCTTGACCACCGTGTGCGGGTCCTTGACGAAGGTATCGGCCAGCATCGAAATATGCACCAGACCGTCCTGATGCACGCCGATATCCACAAACGCGCCAAAGTTGGTGACGTTGGTGACCACGCCTTCCAGCACCATGCCTTCCTTCAAATCCTTGATCTCGGTCACGCCGTCCAGGAACTGCGGGGCCACAAAGGCCGGGCGCGGGTCGCGGCCCGGTTTTTCCAGTTCCTGCAGAATGTCCTGCACCGTCGGCAAACCGAAACGCTCATCGGTGAACTCGGTCGGTTTCACGCTGCGCAGCTTCTCGCCGTTGCCCATCAGCTCCTTCAGGCTCAGCGCCTTGGCGCGCAAAATCTTTTCCACCACCGGATAGGCTTCCGGGTGCACGCCGGAGGCGTCCAGCGGGTTGTCGCCTTTGGGTACGCGCAGGAAGCCGGCGGCCTGTTCAAAGGTCTTCGCACCCAAGCGCGGTACTTTCTTCAGGTCGTCGCGGCTGCGGAATGCGCCGTTTTCGTTGCGGAAATTCACCAGGTTCTGGGCAATGGTCTTGTTCAGCCCGGCAATGTGCGTCAGCAGCGCCACCGAGGCGGTATTGGCATCCACGCCCACCGCATTCACGCAGTCTTCCACCACGCCTTCCAGCGCCCGCACCAGATGCGCCTGGTTGACGTCGTGCTGGTACTGGCCGACGCCGATCGCCTTGGGGTCAATCTTCACCAGTTCGGCCAGCGGGTCCTGCAGGCGGCGGGCAATCGAGGCCGCTCCGCGATAGGAAACGTCGATGTCCGGAAATTCCTCGGCGGCAAGGGCGGAGGCGGAATACACCGAGGCCCCGGCTTCACTGACCACAATCTTGGTCATGTTCAGTTCCGGGTGCTTCTTGATCAGCTCCCCGGCCAGCTTGTCCGTCTCGCGGGAGGCGGTGCCGTTGCCGATGGCAATCAGCTCCACGTTGTGGGCTGCGCACAGCTTGGCCAGCGCTGCCAGCGAGCCGTCCCAGTCGCGGCGGGGCTCATGCGGGAAGATCGCGGTATGCGCCACCAGCTTCCCGGTGTGATCGACCACCGCCACTTTCACGCCTGTGCGCAGGCCGGGGTCCAGGCCCAGCGTGGCGCGCTGCCCGGCGGGGGCGGCCATCAGCAGGCTCTTCAGGTTCTGGCCGAAAACGCGGATGGCTTCTTCATCGGCCTTTTGCTTCAGTTCAGTCAGCAGGCCGCTCTCCAGGTGCGGATGCAGCTTGATGCGCCAGGTCCAGCGCACCACTTCCTGCAGCCATTTGTCGGCGGGTCGGCCCTGGTCGCTGATGCTGTTATGGCCGGCGACCATGCCTTCACCGGGGTGCGAAGTCCCCGGCTCAATGTCCGGCAGGTTCGCGCCGATGCTGAGGATGCCCTCATTACGGCCGCGAAACATCGCCAGCGCCCGGTGCGAGGGCAAGTCGAGAATGTTCTCATGGCATTCGAAGTAGTCGCGGAACTTCGCTCCGGCCTCTTCCTTGCCTTCCACCACCTTGCTGAACAGATGTGACTCTTTCTGGAACCACGGACGCACCTTGCCCAACAGGTCGGCATCTTCCGCGAAGCGCTCCATCAGGATGTACTTCGCGCCTTCCAGCACCGCCTTGGTATCGGCATAGCCCTCGCAGACAAAGCCGGCGGCCAGTTCTTCCGGCGACTTCATCGGGTCGGCCAGCAGATTGTCGGCCAGCGGGAGGATGCCGGCGGCGATGGCCAGTTGGCCCTTGGTAGTGCGTTTCGGCTTGTAGGGCAGGTAGAGGTCTTCCAGTACCGACTTGGTGTCAGCGTCCTGGATCTTGCGTTTCAGGTCGTCGGTCAGCTTGCCCTGCTCGCTGATGCTGCCCAGGATGGCGGCGCGACGGTCTTCCAGTTCGCGCAGGTACAGCAGGCGCTCCTGCAGGTTGCGCAACTGGGTGTCGTCCAGTCCCTGTGTCACTTCTTTACGGTAACGGGCAATGAAGGGCACGGTGGCCCCGCCGTCCAGCAAATCAACCGCCGCCTGGACCTGTTCGGGGCGAACGGTCAGTTCGCGGGCAATCTGTTGCGTCAGCATGTGCATGTCTCTTCCCTGTCAGGGCCTGAATTGGCGGGCATTATAGCCATCCTGACGTGTTTTTCTATGCCGTTGCCGCCTGCCCGCGTCCGGTCGGTTCAGGTTTTATGGTAAAAGTGGTAGCTTAGGTGCAAAGATGTCCCATGGCTGAGAGAGTCACATGGAAAAAAATACTGAAACCGTCGACCACGTTGAGCACAAGGACGCGCACAAAATCCTGGTGGTGGATGACGATATCCGCTTGCGCACCCTTCTGCAGCGGTTTCTGGAGGAGCAGGGGTTTGTGGTCAAGGCCGTGCCCGATGCCGGACAGATGGACCGCCTGCTGGCGCGTGAACTGTTTTCGCTGATTGTGCTCGACTTCATGCTGCCCGGCGAGGACGGCCTGGCCATCTGCCGCCGCCTGCGTGCGACCAACAATCAGGTGCCCATCATCATGCTCACCGCCCGTGGCGCCGATTCCGACCGCATCAGCGGCCTGGAGGCCGGGGCGGATGACTACCTGCCCAAGCCTTTCAACCCGCAGGAGCTGCTGGCCCGGATCAAGGCTGTATTACGCCGCCAGGTGCGTGAACTGCCGGGTGCGCCGTCGCAGCAGGTGGAAATCGTGCGTTTCGGGCCGTGGGAGCTGGACCTTTCCACCCGGGAATTCCGTCGGGACGGTGTATCCGCTTCGCTCACCACCGGTGAGTTTGCCGTGCTGAAAGCGCTGGTGCAGCACCCCCGCGAACCGCTGACCCGCGACAAGCTGATGAATCTGGCGCGCGGACGCGAATGGGGCGCCATGGAACGCTCCATTGATGTCCAGGTGTCGCGCCTGCGCCGCCTGATTGAGGAAAACCCCGCCAAGGCCCGTTACATCCAGACGGTGTGGGGCGTCGGTTATGTGTTCGTGCCGGACGGCAAGGCGACCTAAGCCCACGCCCATGTCTCGTCTCCTGCAATGGCTCAAGCCCAAGAGTTCGGTCTGGCGCACCACGCTGGTGATCAGTGTGGTGCTGGTGGTCAGCCAGTACCTGTCACTGGCGTTTTTCTGGTGGAATCTGTATCTGCCGGAAATGCGCCAGCATGCGCACTACGTCTCGGTCAACCTCTCCCTGCTGCGCGATGCTGAGCGTCAACTGCTGCGCAATGCCCAAGCCCAGGAAATGCACGACTGGATCCAGCGAGCGACCGGTATTGAGGTGGTGCGCAACCCCGAGGAATTCCCCCGGGTCAAGGACAAACCCCTGGCCGAATTCTTCACGCGGGAGTTGGCAAACCGCTTGACCATTGAGCTGGGCGAACCGGTGGATGTCTATTTCGAATTCAAGCCCAAACCCCGGTTGTGGATTTATATCCCGTCCATGAAGGATGTCTGGGTGCGGGAGCCTCTGCTGTTCTTCGGGCAATATAATGCCTTCATTATCATTGCCTGGGTGATTGGCGTGCCGCTGCTGGCCATGACGGCCATTGTCATTCTGGTCAAGCAGTTGAACCGGCCGCTCAAGCGGCTGCAATACGCGGCGATGCAGGTGGCGCAGGGGAATTATGACGCCCGGCTGGAAACCGGTCGCGGACCATCGGAGATCCGCGCTGTCAACGGAGCGTTCAACCAGATGAGTCAGGAAATCCAGCAGTCCGCCCGTGACCGCACGGTGATGCTGGCCGGGATTTCCCACGATTTGCGCACGCCGCTCACCCGCTTGCGGCTGACAGCGGAAATGATGGCGGACAAGGATCTGGCAGAGGGCATGATCCTGGATGTGCAGGACATGGACGCCATCCTGGAGCAGTTCATCAGCTTCATGCGCGACGGTTCAGAAGAGCATTCCGAGCCGACCGACATCAACCAGATTTTGTCCGAAGTGGTGGCGCAGTTTGCGTCCCAGACAGAGGTGGTTTTTCACCCCGAGCCCTTGCCGGATGCCCCAGTGAAGCGGCTGGCCATCAAGCGCATGGTGGGTAATCTGGTGAACAACGCCCTGCGTTACGGCCAGGGGCCCATTGAGCTGGCCGCAACTCCGGGACGGCATGAAATCCGGATTTCAATCCGTGACCATGGCCCCGGCGTGGACGAGAGCCGCATTCCCGATTTATTACAGCCCTTTGTGCGCGGTGACAGCGCCCGCACCACCCAGGGTACGGGGCTGGGGCTGGCCATCGTTACCCGTATTGTCACGTTGCATCGCGGTTCGCTGGAGTTGCGCAACCATCCGGAAGGGGGGCTGGAAGTGGTGGTGCGGCTGCCTTTGCCAGAGCCGCCAGTAGTCGCCTGAGTTTGTCAGTGCAGTGATACCCGGAACAGGCTCCGCACTTGTTCCGGCGTAAAGACATATTCAGTCTGGCAGAACTGGCAGTGCAACCGGATTTCCCCCTGTTCGGCGACAATATCTTCCGCTTCGGCCTGACCGATGCTCACCAGGCCTTCTTCCGTGCGTTCCCGGGAACAGGAGCAGGCGAATCGCACCGGCAGGGCGTCCGGCAGTGTCACTGCTTCTTCATGGAACAGGCGGTAGAGGATTTCCTGCGGTGCGGTTTCCAGCAGTTCCCTCGGGCGCAGGGTGTCGGCCAGGCCGGTTGAACGGGTCCACAAGTCGGAGTCACTTTCGCCGTCGTCCGGCAAGGCCTGCAATATCAGGCCGCCGGCCAGTGCGGCATCGCATTGCAGCCACAGCCTGGTCGGAATCTGTTCAGAACGCTCGAAGTAGGTTTCCAGGCAGCCCGCCAGTGTTTCCCGGTCAAGGGGTACAATGCCTTGATAGCGCTCACCATGCTCCGGTTCTAGCGTAATGGCGAGGGTGCCGTTGCCCAGAAGCTCCCGCAAAGAGCTGTCAGCGGGGAAGGGCAGGTCCGATTCCTCCAGCTGGGCAATGGCGCGGACATCGTGGGTATGCGTGCATTCGGCCATCAGCACCCGCAAGCGGCCGTTGCCCCGCGCTAGCAAGGAGAGCCGACCCTCCAGTTTCAGCGTGGCGGTCAGCAGCACGGCGGCCGCCAGTAATTCCCCCAGCAGGCGCTTCACGGTATCCGGATAGTCGTGACGGCGGCAAGTGTCAGCCAGGGTTGTTTCCAGCTGCACGATTTCGCCGCGCACCGGGCCGTCGGTAAAATAGAAGCGTTGACGAGTGTCAGTCATGTGGTCGTGTCCGAAGTCAATTTGATTGGTATTTTAGCCTTTTGCAGGCGCGGCAGTGGTACACATGTCGGTTATTTACGCCTTTTGGGAACTATGTCGGACAGTTTGCTTGACCATTGACGGTCGCACTCGGTATGGTTGCATTCTGGAAAGGGAAGTCAGATTCCGCAACATTTCCCGCTTTATGTAGTATTTATGCCATTCATGCTTGGCGCATTTGTGAACTGCATCTACAATAGCAGCCAGCAAATGACATCCGAATCCCAGGAGGAACTCGATGAAACTCAACCGGATTGCTATCGCTGTTTTTTTGGCAGCCCCCCTCGCCATGTCGGCTCAAGCCGCCGTCACGGTCACGCCGCTGCTCGGCATGTACACTGCCGATGAGCCAACCGGGGGCACCATTGATGATGGTGTTTATGCAGGTCTGGCCGCCGGCATCCAGTTCAATCCTGCTTTCGCGCTTGAGGCGGAATACGGCAAGAGCGGCGACACCAAGTTGTTTGGCGGCCATGCGCTGGTTTCGCCGTTCAGCTTCCGCATGGGCGGTTTTGCACCTTATATTCTAGGTGGTTTCTCCCAGAGCAAGGTCAGCACATCTGAGGATACAACGGTTGATCTGGGCGGCGGTCTGAAATACCCGCTGACCGATAATCTTACTGTGCGCGGTGAGTTGCGTGTTGTTCATAACTCCGATCACAGCCTGACCAATTATCTGGCGCTGGCCGGTCTGCAGTACAGCTTCGGCAGCCCAGAGCAGGGTAGCTACGAGCCTGAGCCCGCACCGGTGCAACAGCCGCTCACTCCCGCTGATACGGATGGTGACGGTGTGGTTGACGCCAACGACCGCTGCCCGAACACCCCGGCAGGCTGGGAAGTGGGTATGGATGGTTGCCCGCTGGATGCCGACAAGGACAAGGTTCCCAACAGCATCGACGAGTGCCCGAACACCCCGATGGGTCAGCCGGTCGGCGCCAATGGTTGCCCAATGGATGATGACAAGGACGGCGTGATCAACGTCAACGACAAGTGCCCGGCCACCCCGGCCAGCGAAGTCGTGGATGACAAGGGTTGCACCAAGACCGTGACGATCGCCAAGACCGAGAAGATCGAAGAGAAGATCAACATCGTCTTTGATACCAACCGCGCGGTGATCAAGCCCGAGTTCGAGAAGGAAGTCGCCAAGATCGCTGATCTGGCCAAGGCCAACCCGAACGCTTTCGTGACGATTGAAGGCCACACCGACTCGAGCGGTAATCCCGGCAAGAACAAGCTGTTGTCGCAACAGCGTGCTGACGCCGTGCGTTCCATGCTGGTGCAGCGCTTTGGTGTCGATGCAGCCCGTCTGAGCTCCGTCGGCTTCGGTTCGGCCAAGCCCGTGGCGGACAACAAGACGGTTGAAGGCAAGGCCCTTAACCGTCGTGTGGTTGCCGTGCTGAGCGCCGAGAAGCAGGTTCTTGAAGTCAAGAAAGTGACCAAGCCCGTCAAAAAGGCGGTCAAGAAAGGCAAGAAGGGCAAGAAAGGTGTGAAGAAAGCCGTCAAGAAGTAATTCTGCGCGGTAATCGTAAGCCTGCAACGGCCACCCTCGGGTGGCCGTTGTGCTTTTTGTCAGCAATTCATCCCGCCGTCATGCGTCTTGCGTTATAATGCGCCCCCTTTCCTCTCTGCTAGTGCTTCGTGACTGTTATGTCTATCCAGAATCTCCGCAACATCGCCATTATCGCCCACGTTGACCATGGTAAAACGACCTTGGTGGACAAGCTGCTGCAGCAATCCGGAACTTTCGGTGAGCGTGCCGGCGATATTGAACGGGTCATGGACTCGAATGCACTGGAAAAGGAACGCGGGATTACCATTCTCGCCAAGAACACCGCCATCAAGTGGCGCGACTACCGCATCAATATCGTCGACACCCCGGGTCACGCAGACTTTGGCGGCGAAGTGGAGCGTGTGCTGAGCATGGTTGACTCCGTGCTGCTGCTGGTCGATGCCGTCGACGGCCCCATGCCCCAAACACGCTTTGTGACCATGAAGGCATTTGCCCAGGGTTTGAAGCCGATTGTCGTGATCAACAAGGTGGACCGTCCCGGCGCACGTCCGGACTGGGTGATCGATCAGGTGTTCGACCTGTTCGACAAGCTCGGCGCCACCGAAGAGCAACTGGATTTCCCGATTGTTTACGCATCCGCACTGAACGGCGTGGCCGGCCTGTCGCTGGACACCATGGCCGAAGACATGACGCCGTTGTTCCAGGCCGTCATTGACCGCGTCCGTCCGCCGGAAGTGGATGCGGAAGGTCCGTTCCGCATGCAGATTTCCTCGCTGGACTACTCCAGTTATGTCGGCGTCATCGGAATCGGCCGCATCCAGCGCGGCAAGGTCAAGACCAACACCTCGGTGGTGATTGTCGACAAGGACGGAAAGAAGCGTAACGGCCGCATCCTGCAGATCATGGGTCACCATGGCCTGCAACGCGTGGAAGTGCCTGAAGCCCAAGCTGGCGACATCGTTTGCGTCACCGGCATGGAAGGCCTGAACATCTCCGACACCCTGTGCGATCCGACGAACGTGGAAGCGCTGCCTCCTTTGAGCGTGGATGAGCCGACCGTGTCCATGACCTTCCAGGTCAACACCTCGCCGTTCGCCGGCAAGGAAGGCAAATACGTGACCTCCCGCGTCATTCGTGACCGTCTGGACCGCGAGCTGATCCACAACGTCGCCCTGCGCGTGGAAAACACCGACAGCGCCGACCGCTTCAAGGTTTCCGGCCGTGGCGAACTGCACTTGAGCGTGCTGATTGAAAACATGCGTCGTGAAGGCTTCGAACTGGGCGTGTCGCGTCCGGAAGTGATCATGAAGGAAATCGACGGCGTGATGAGCGAACCGTACGAAACCGTCATGTTCGACGTGGAAGAGCAGCATCAGGGTGCCGTGATGGAACAACTGGGCCTGCGCAAGGGCGAAATGACCGACATGGTCGTGGACGGCAAGGGTCGTATCCGCATCGAGGCCACCGTGCCGTCGCGTGGTCTGATCGGCTTCCGTTCCGAGTTCCTGACCATGACCTCCGGCACCGGCATCATGACCTCCAGCTTCTCGCACTATGCACCGGCCAAGCCGGGTGCGGTCGCCAAGCGCCAGAACGGCGTACTGGTGTCGATGGTGCAGGGCACGGTGCTGGGTTATGCCCTGTTCACCCTCCAGGAACGTGGTCGCCTGTTCGCCTATCCCGGCTTGGAAGTGTATGAAGGCATGGTGGTGGGTCTCAGTGCGCGTGGCGACGACATGGTCGTCAATCCCACCAAGGCCAAGCAGCTGACCAACATCCGCGCCGCCGGTACCGATGAAAACATCATCCTGACCCCGCCGATCCGCTTTACGCTGGAGCAGGCGCTGGAGTTCATTGAAGATGACGAGCTGGTCGAAGTGACGCCGAAATCGATCCGTGTGCGTAAAAAGCACCTGACCGAGAGCGACCGCAAGCGCGCCGGTCGCGGCGGTTGATCACCGGCTGTCGGCGCATGGTCGCCGTTTGACGGACAAATCGCCCGGCTTGCCGGGCGATTTGCATTTTTAGCGGGATGCCTCTATTGTTGTTCCATCTCTGACGTGTGGCTGCCGGTGTGCCGCTGCATGTCCGGCCCGCTTGCCGGGTCATATAACAACTGTTGAAGGACTATAGCTTATGCCCACCCATAATTTTGCCATTGCCATGATTGCCGAAGAGCATGACAAGGCCTTGGTCAAGTCCTTGCTGGTCACTTTTGGCGACCGTGGTGACAATCAGTGGACTTACACCGAAAGTGAAGCCGATGCCGACGTGGTGGTGGTGGATCTGGAATTGTTCGCCCAGCGCTTGCCGCTGAAAGGTGCAAAGTTTGGCAGCATTGTTGTCAGCTATGCCGCCAAGATGCCGGCCAGCCCGCCTTCGCCGTTCCTGATGACCAAGCCCGTGCGCGGACGCGAGTTTGTGAAGTTGCTGGAGCGTCTGGAGGATGTATTCAAGGCGGATGAGGAAGACGAATTCGCCCAGACCCAGCGCCGCATCGTCTTGTGATGCGGCGGTGTCGTGGCGTGAAATCAGGGCAGCGAAAGCTGCCCTGATTCATTTCAGGATGACCGGAATGCCGGTAAACAGGGCCTGATTCAGCCAGAAGTGGCAGGCAATGCTGAGGATGTAGCCCAGCGCCACCGCCCAACTCCACTTCAGATGGCTGAAGAACGTGTAATGGCCGCGCGCCTGACCCATCAGCGCCACCCCCGCCGCCGAGCCGATGGACAGCAGGCTGCCGCCCACGCCGGCTGTCAACGTCACCAGCAGCCACTGCCCGGTATCCATGTCGGGGTGCATCTGGATAACCGCCACCATCACCGGAATGTTATCGACGAACGCCGACATGATGCCGATCAGGATGTTGGCGGTGCTGGCCCCCCATTCGCCATAGAACTGCTGTGAGGCCAACTCCAGGTAGCCGGCATAACCCAGACCGCCCACGCACAGGATAATGCCGAAGAAGAACAGCAGCGTGTCCCATTCGGCGCGCGCCACGAATTCGAAGCTGTCGAAGCTCTCCACTTCCCCGATATCCACGTAATCCGGCGTGTCGGCCGGGGTGGGCTTGTGAGTCACTTTCAGGTAGTAGCCATAAAGCTTCAGGTAGCCCAGGCCGGTCATCATGCCCAGAAAAGGCGGCAGGTGCAGGAAGTTGTGGAAGCATACGGCGGTGACAATGGTCAGTCCGAACAGGCCGAGGATGGCCATGGCGCCGCGCCGCAGCGGAGATCTCCCGTGGTGGGCGGCGGGAGCGGTGGTGTCGACGGCAAACTGCATGAAGAAGGCAGGAACCACAAAGTTAACGACACTGGGCAGGAACAGGGCAAAGAACCCCTGAAAGGACACCAGTCCCTTCTGCCAGACCATGAGCGTGGTTATGTCGCCGAAGGGGCTGAAAGCGCCGCCGGCATTGGCGGCGACGACAATGTTGATGCAGCCGACGGCGATGAATTTCGGGTTGTCCTTGCCAACGGCCAGCAGCACGGCACACAAAACCAGTGCTGTGGTCAGGTTGTCCAGCACCGGCGACAGGAAGAAGGCAATGCCGCCGGTGATCCAGAACAGGCTGCGATAGGAAAGCCCGCGTCCTACCAGCCAGATGCGTATCGCTTCAAAAATTCCACGCTCTGTCATGGCGTTGACATAGGTCATGGCCGCCAGCAGGAACAGCAGCAGTTCTGAATATTCCAGCACATAATGCCGTACCGATTCCGCGACCGCCGGACTCGGGTTGGATACAGCAATGATGAACCAGGTCAGCCCGCCCGCGAGGATGACGGGAATGCTCTTGCGCAGGTGCAGGCGCTCCTCCAGGATGACCAAGGCGTAGGCAGCCAGAAAAATGCCCAGAATCAGGTAGCCTGTGATGGAGCCGGTCAGGGAGGCGGCGGGCGATGCGGATGAGGCTTCTGCGGAACTTGCGGTCAGTAAGGTCAGGGCAGGTAGGATCCTGCACCAGGGAGCGGCTGGTTTCATGCGGGTGTCCTGATCACGGGGAAAGGATTTTCCGAGTGTAGCATGCCCGCAGAAACAGCTTGCCCGTCCTTGGGCGGGGGTAAGCAGGGAGTTAAGGTTGGGCCGGCTCCGCAGTGGCTGCCGGTTCGGTTTGTGGTTTTTTCTTGAAGAAACCGCCCACCCCTTTCACCAGACCTCCGGCGACATTGCCCGCGACACCGGCGCCGGGAATGCCGCTTTTGGCCATGGCGTTGCTGGCAGCTTGGGATGCCGCGTCCGAGGCAATGTTGGTGGCGACGCCGCCCACCGTTGCCGGCTCTGCGGGTTGGTCATTCAATCCGGCGGCTGCCTGATTGGCCTGCCCTTCGGCGGATTGGGTCATGCCTTGCACGGCCTGTTGCTGGTTTTGCTGTTTGTTGCCGCCATTGACGGCACTGTTAACCGCACCTTCGGCGCCTTTCTTCAAGAGTTGTCCGCCAATGTCTCCCAATCCCCACGCCATGGCCTGAGTGGATGCGGCAGCGGACAAGATGGCGGCCATGAGTACTTTTTTCATTTTGCGTCTCCTTTGATGGAAAACCTGAAGACAGCCGCAAGCACCGGGCATCTGTCCGGATGTTCAGGCCTGTCAGGGCGATGGTCTGTTTGAAAATAGCACAAGGGCCGGAGGTGACAACCCCCCCGCAGGAGGGGTGCCCGAAGCCGTGTCAGGCTTCGGGCACCCAGGAATCAGGCGGCCTTCAGTTCAGCGCTGCGATAGGCTTGGGCTCCGGGAGAGTTGGCCAGGTAGCGGAGCGCTTCTTCCGTGGAACCTTCATGCAGGGGGTTGTACCACGGGCTGAAGAAAGGCAGTTGCTGCCAGGCCAGCCACAAGGGCGAGGGCAGGGCGCCGCTGCGGGAGACGCGGTGCCACTCCAGCCACACCCACGGCTTCCAGACCTGGGGGTTGCGGTCGGCGAAGCGGGGGTCCTGACGCAGCATGTGCGCGGTGCCGTCCACCCACAGCCCGAAAACCAGTGGCGTGGCAATGCAGGCGAGGTAATAGCGCGACAGGTAGCTGCCGCCCAGATGCTCATACAAATCAAAAGCCACGCAACGATGCTCGACTTCTTCCGCCCCGTGCCAGCGGATCAGGTCCAGCAGCACCGGATCGCCGCTCAGGGTGTCCCAGGTGCGGTTGCGCAAGGCATAGTTGCCCAGCACGCAGGTCATGTGCTCAACGGCGGCAATGGCGCCCAGCCGGAACACCAGCCACTGCCGTTGCAGGAATGCCGGTGTCTTCAGGCCCAGCGGGTCATCCGCCAGCAACTCGTCGAACAGCCATTCCATGATGCGGGTGTTGCGGGTGGTATCCATGCCGCGCTCGTTCAGGTATTCCTGAATGGCAGTGCTGTGCGCCCGGGAATGCATGGCTTCCTGACGAATGAACATCTGTACGTCATCCCGCAGCTTGGCATCCGTGACCAGCGGCAGCGCCTTGTTGTACAGACGACAGAACCAAAGCTCTCCGGCCGGGAGAATCATGTTGATTTCATTGATGAAGTGACTGGCGTAGGGCTGGCCGGGCAACCAGTCCAGCGGAGTGTGGGTCCAGTCAAAACGCACTTTGCGCGGCGTCAGGCGATAGTTGGTGGAAGATGCGGCCCGGCGGGCCAGGCGGGTGATACGGGTCAGCAGGCTCATTCATGGCCTCCGGATGAGCTGGAGTTGGCGCAGGGTGAAGTTATGCCGAAGAACTTCATTTTTAAATGTCACACTAAACGATGTAATGATTATTTCGTGTTTCTGTCAAGCACGGAATGAGAGAACGGCCCCCGGATTGTCGGCTACCCGACACAGGGAGGCAGTCACGGGATGAATGGCAAGTCACGAAGTGGCCGGTATTGACCCTGACCGGGGATGGGACTACTTTGAACGGCGCTAAATCTGGCGACCTTGAAATGGAAGCGGACATGAAGCAATCCCTGGCGGCTTCGTTGCGGAACGGTGTTGTGGTAACCGGCCATCTGATGCAGGCCGGTATGGCGCTGTCTCGGGCCGGCATCATTGCTCCGGTACGCCCGGACCGCCTGGCGCAATTGCTCTGGCGTGCGGCCAGTGAAGGCGCCAACTTTGCCGCTCTGCTGTCAGCGGCCGCCGTCCGCTATCCCAACCGTTCCGCCATTATTGATGATCTCGGGACGCTGTCGTTTGCCGAACTGGACCGGCGCGTGCAGGCCATGGCCGCCGCACTGGCGGCTGACGGCATTGGCCCCGGGCACACCGTGGCGCTGATGAGTCGTAACCATCGCGGCTTTGTCGAAGGCTTGCTGGCGGTGTCACGGCTCGGGGCGGATGTTGTGCTGCTGAATACGGAATTTCCCGCGCCGCAATTGCAGCAGGTGTTGTCGCGGCATACGCTGGCTTTGGTGATTCATGATGCCGAGTTCAAGGAAGTGCTGCTTATGGCCGGATTTGACGGACGCCGGGTGACGGCTGACGCGCCGCTGACGCCGGACAGCCTGTGCCGTCTGGCGGCGCGCAGCGAACTCCCGCCGGGCCCGCATCGGCAGGGTCAGCTCATCATTCTGACTTCCGGCACCACCGGAGTACCGAAAGGGGCGCCGCGCCGGTCCCGGCCGCTGGCCATGGTCGGGCCGGTGGCGTTCCTGTTCAAGACCCTACCGTTGCGCTCGGGGGAGGTGGTGCTGATTGGCCCGCCCCTGTTTCACGGCTTCGGCCTGGCGTTTCTGGCCGTGGCGTTGTCCCTGGGCTCGCCCGTGGTGCTTTGCCGCCGGTTTGAGGCGGAAGTGGTGGCGCAATTGCTGGTGCTGCATCACGTGAAGACGTTGGTGGCGGTGCCGGTGATGCTGCAGCGGCTGCTGGATCTGCCGGTGAAGGGGCGTTACAGCTATTCTTTCCGGCACCTGTCCACGGTCATTACAGCCGGTGCACCGTTAAGCGCCGCCCTGGCCGCGCGCTGGATGGACACCCATGGCGACAACCTCTTTAACCTGTATGGCTCTACCGAGACCGGCATCGGCACGCTGGCCGCTCCGGCTGACATGCGGGCGGCGCCCGGCACGGTCGGCCGCATCCCTTTGGGCACGGAGTTGCGCATCCTGAATGATGACGGCGTCGCTCTGGCGGCCGGGCAGCACGGCCATATCTGCGTCCGCAGCGGCATGTTGTTCGAGGGTTATGTCGGCGGCGGCAGCAAGCCGGTGTTGAACGGCTTCATGAATACCGGCGACATGGGCTATGTGGATGACGAAGGCCGTTTATTCGTCGATGGCCGGGAGGACGACATGATTCTTTCCGGCGGCGAAAACGTCTTTCCCCAAGAAGTCGAGGAGTTGCTGGCCCGGCATCCCGGTGTGGCGGATGTTGCGGTGATTGGCGTGGAGGATGCGGAATTCGGCCAGCGCTTGAAGGCTTTTGTGGTGCGCCAAGGGTCTGCGGTGACCAGCGAAGAAGCGTTGAAGGCCTTTATCAAGGACCGGGTGGCCCGTTACAAGGTGCCGCGAGAGATTGTTTTTGTGCCTGAGCTGCCGCGCAATCCCACCGGCAAGGTGTTGCGGCGGCAACTGGGACAGATGTAGGCCATTGACCGCTGCGAGCGGATGCGGCAGTTTTGCAGTCAATGACAGTCGCGCCGCTTTGGCGCAAAACCTGAAGGCTGGTTCTGAAAAACTATAAACCGGAGGAGAGTTCAATGTCCCGCCCTGAGAATGCCTATGTTCCGCCCGCCTGGACCCGGCCGCTGGCCTGGTTTACCAATCCCCACGGCGTCAATGACGACCGCCGCCTGCGTGAGGCGGTGCAAGGGAAAATCGTGATGGTGACTGGGGCTTCCTTCGGCATCGGCGAGGCCACGGCCAAGCGCCTGGCCAGCATGGGCGCCAAAGTATTGCTGGTGGCGCGCACGCAGGAGAAACTGGACGTGGTGGCGGCCGATATCCGCCAGGCCGGGGGTGAGGCGGCGGTTTATGCCGTGGATCTGAGCAAGCCGCATGATGCCGCCGCGCTGGCCGAGCGCGTGCTAAAGGAACAAGGGCATGTCGATATCCTGCTCAACAATGCCGGGCGTTCCATCCGCCGCTCCATCCATGAGTCGTATGACCGCTTCCACGATTTTGAGCGGACGATGGCTATCAATTATCTGGGGCCGGTGCAACTGGTGCTGGGCTTCATTCCGTCGATGCGCGCCCGCCGGCAGGGACAGATCATCAATATTTCCACCTGGGGCGTGAAGATTCCGCCGGGGGCGAACTGGGCGGCGTATCAGGCGTCTAAGGCCGCCTTTGATGTCTGGCTGCGCAGCGTGGCCACCGAGATCAAGCCGGACGGCATTGATGTGACCTCCATTTATCCGGCTGTGGTCTACACGCGGATGAGTGCGCCAACCAAGGCATTGCATTCCATGCCGGGCATGTCTGTGGAAGAAGCCGCCCATGTGATTGAACGGGCGATCATTGAGCGCCCGGACGATATTTCGCCGCCGTGGTTGTGGGGCATGCAGGTGGCGTCGGTGACGCTGAGCAAGCCGGTACGCTGGCTGATGCAGAAGACCTACAAGCCCGCCTTCACGAAGAAATAGGGAAGCGCGCCGCAAAGCGCTCCGCCAGCGCCGTGATCGTCAGGCTGGGGTTGACCCCGACATTGGCCGGGATTGCGGCGCCATCCACCACATACAGCCCCGGATAACCGAACACCTCGTGGTTATGGTCGATAACGCCGTCCTCCGGACGCGCCGCCATGACAGCACCGCCGAGGATGTGCGCCGTCACCGACAGGTTGCCCACGCTTTCCATCACCGTATTCAACGGTGTGCCGTTACTGGCTTCGGCAAAGGCGCGGGCGGCGGCGTTGGCTTGCGGCAGGTAGGACGGCGAGCGTCCGCCCTTGCTGATCCGTGATTTCAGGCCGAAGCGGAAACCCCGCAACAGCGTGCGGCCATAGGTGAATGCCAGTTCGTTGTCGGCATGCTGCATCACCGTCAGTACGGAAATACGTTTGTACCAGCCCTTGGCCCGGAAGGAGCGCGTACTGGCCAGCGGTTGTGTCAGAAAGCGTCCCAGTGTGCGCAGCGCCCGTCCCAGCGGTTGCGCGCCATCTTCCAGCGGTCCCATGTACCACTTCATGAAGCTGTAGCTTTCCGGGAAACGGTTCTGGGTGATGTGGGTGTGATCGTCGGCGTAGAAGTGGCTGGAAATGGTGGCGCCGTGGGTGACATCCACGTTCGCGTCGTTGGCGAGAATGCCGACAATGGCTTCGCTGTTGGTGCGGACATGCTCGCCCAGCGAGGCGGGCAGCTTTGGCAGCGTGCGGTAGCGGTCACGGCTTGCGAACAGGATTTCCTGCGTGCCCAGTGCCCCGGCTGACAGGATGACCTTGCGCGCTTTCAGCGACGGATAGCTGACCTTGCTGTCCCAGGGATGGCGCTGGTGCACCAGGTAGCCGCCGTCCGGCAGTGGTTCCAGGTGGGTGACCTGACGTTCGGGAAAAATCTGCACACCCCGTTTTTCCGCCAGATACAGGTAGTTGCGGTCCAGGGAATTCTTGGCCCCGTAGGCACAGCCGGTAATGCAGCGGCCGCAGCGATTGCAGCCGGTGCGGGCCGGGCCTTCGCCTTCGAAGAAAGGGTCCGGTGCGGGGTGGTCGGGATTGCCGAAAAAGATGCCCTGGGGGACGGTGTCGAAGCTGTCCGCAACACCCATGCGTTCCGCCGCACCGCGCAGCCAGTCGTCCTGGATGCCGTGATAGGGGTTGGGCGTGACGCCCAGCATGTACTTGGCGGCGGCATAGTGCGGGGCCAGTTCCGCCTGCCAGTCAGGACTCAGGGCGGACCAGGCCGCATCACGGTAGAACGCTTCCCCCGGTTGCAGCAGCACGGCGGCATAAACCAGGCTGCCGCCGCCAACACCGATGCCGCGCACAATGCCGACATGCCGGAAGACATCCTGCGCAAAGAAACCTTTCAGGCCCAGCGCCGGAGCCCAGGCCAGCGCTCTGGGGTCGGTCCCGGCCTTGGCGATGGCGGCATCATCCAGCCGCCGTCCCTGTTCCAGCACCGTCACCTTCCAGCCTTTTTCCGCCAGCCGCAAGGCGCTGACGCTGCCGCCAAAACCGGAGCCGATGATGACCACATCCCGGTCGAATTCGCTCATGCGTCACGCTCCAGCAGGAAAGGGAAGGCGAAATGCCGCAGCAGCGGCAGGTTGATGATGGTCATGCCCAGCAGGGTGCGGTCGTCCAGCGCCCGCAGTTCGTCGGTGACCCAGCGCCAGGGGATGGGGCCGCGGGCGCCATAGGTAAGGGCGGCCACCGCACCGCCGTCGATGGATGACGGGCATTCCCGGCATTGCATGGACAGCGCGTCACCCCGCGTCAGGACATTGGTGGCGCTGTCCGGGGTCAGGAAACGCTTGCCCTGCCAGCCGCGCAGGCCCGACAGGGCGACACTGGGCCGTCCGCCCAGCCGCAGCCACCACGGGCCGATGAAGCGGGCGCGCCAAAAGCCGGTACGTAGTGCGGGCGCGGGAGCGGAGGCGGTCGCGAAGGATTGCCGAAGGGTGCACAGCGAGGCCGTTTTCAATTCATTGGGTTGCATGGGGTGCTCCGGTTCAATCCAAGGTGAGGCCGAAACGGGCGGCCCATTGTTCGGCGCTTTGCCAGTCATCGCGATTGCCCAGCAGGCCCAGGGCCAACCGCAGCATCAGCCGCAGGGTTTCCTGCCATCGGTCCGGGTGGTGATCCTGGCCCAGCATGAACCGGTAACCGAGGAATTCGACCCCTTGCAGCAGGGTGTCGATGGCCAGCGGTGAAGCGGGACTTCGATCGGTGGTCTGTAATTGTGCATGCACCAGTTCTCCCAGAATGGCCAGTGTGCGCTGCCGGTGCCTGGAGGCGGGGGAGTGCGGGTTGTGCAACTCGGCGAACAGCGTGGGCAGCAGCGGGGCGATATCCGGGGCCTCCCCCCACTGCCGCCAGGCCAGCAAGGCCATGCCCATGCGCTGGAAAGGATTTTCCGTTTGGTTGACGACGGCTTGCATGGCGTTGATCAGGCGGTTGTTGAGTTCCTGCAGCAAGGCTTCGGTAATGGCGGCGGCATCGGGGAAGTGCTTGTACAGCGTGGGGCGTGACAGTCCGGCCTCGGTCGCGACCATGTCCAGCGTCAGGCCGTGGAAGCCGGTGTGCGCATAAACCTTCCCGGCTGCCTGCAGTATGCGTTGGCGGGTCTGGGATTGGTGCATGGCATCGGCAGGCGGCCTGCCGCGCAGGCGGGTGGGTTCGGAAAGAGTCATGCTGTCGGGAGTCTGCTGTTTTTCCGAATTTAGTTTACGCGAGTGTAAAAGTAAATATCAGGGGTCCCGAATCTTTAACGCGATGCCGAGGATGGGAGGTGAATAAAATTTAGCGTTCGCCGGGATGGGGTGTGTTTGGAAGCGCTGTGAGCGGCAACTGATTTCTGTGCGGGCGGTGGGGCGGCTATGGGGCGATATAACAAACAGCCAGGTTTTCAGCAGGCATAAAAAAACCCGACTTTCGTCGGGTTCTTTTGAAATTGGTGCCCAGGAGAGGACTTGAACCTCCACGTCTTGCAACACTAGTACCTGAAACTAGCGCGTCTACCAATTTCGCCACCTGGGCTTGATGGGTGGGCATTTTATAGGAAACGCGCCCCCTGTCAACGCCTCAGATGAAAGACTTGAGCAAATTAACGGCACTTAAACCCGAGATGAGGATGCCAACGACGATCAGCAGCGATTTTGTCGGCAAATGACGGCACAACCAGGCGGCAAACGGGGCGGCGAACAGACCGCCCACCACCAGCCCGGCAATGACCGGCCAATGGCCAAAACCGCCCAGCACGGCAAAGGCGGAAGCCCCGGCGATGGACAGGAAAAATTCCGCGGCATTGACCGAGCCGATGGTGGTGCGCGGGTCCTGACCGGTGCCGACCAGCGAGGTGGTGACCACCGGGCCCCAACCGCCGCCGCCCACCGAATCCACAAAGCCGCCGGTCAGCGC
Organism: Fluviicoccus sp.; assembly: GCF_030646115.1. Lineage (GTDB taxonomy): Bacteria > Pseudomonadota > Gammaproteobacteria > Pseudomonadales > Moraxellaceae > Fluviicoccus. The sequence goes on along the minus strand of NZ_JAUSMX010000015.1, from coordinate 16,018 downwards.
CAACGGCGCAATGTGCTTGGGCGGTTCATGACGCACCTTGATATGGCGGAATGCCTTGGACAGGATGTAGAGGCCCATGCCCAGCAGATAGGCGGAAATCCAGGGCTTCAGCGTGTTGCCGTCAAACTGCGTCACGACATAGGCGCCGACCACGCCGCCGATCATGCCGGGAATGACCAGCCGCAGGAACAGCGGTTTGTTGATGTTGCCCATGCGCCAGTGCGACAGCCCCGAAAAACCGGTGGTGAACACTTCAGCCAAATGCACCGATGCCGAGGCGGCGGCGGGCGGGATGCCGATGCCCAGCAGGAAAGTGGTGGCGGTGATGCCGTAAGCCATGCCCAGCGCCCCGTCAATGATCTGCGCACCGAGACCGACGGCCAGCGCCAACCAGAACAGGTTGCTGGTCAGGCCCTCCACAATGAGCGCCTGATCATGGGTGGCGAAGGCAATGCCGGCAGCGACCGCCAGCAGCACCAGCAGGATGCCGAACGTATGCAACAAGGGCTTGAGGAAGCTGCGGGTGTGGGTGATGTCGGTTTCCAGCGGCGGCAGCCCGTTGTTTTCGTGGGCGATGCTGATCGAGTCATCGAGATCGAGGCGGCGTATTTTCATGAGGAGGCGAAGCGCACTGTTTAAAAATCAACAGCACGATAACAGTCGTTTTTCTCTACTCTAAATATTATAAAATTATTTGGTTATTCCTTTATTGAATATATGAGCGATGATTGCGCAAAATTCACCCTCAGGAATTCCGGGCGCATGCTAGACTGCGAACGCTGCCGCGGCCAAGGGGCTGCGGCGCGCAGACATGAGTAGAGAACACGCATTAATGAGCAACACTTCAGCCTGGAATGACCCAGCTGCGGCCAGAGAGGCCACCAATTACGAAAACCCCATCCCCAGCCGCGAACTGATCCTGTCCACCCTGACCCAGCATGATCGTGCCCTGACCGCCCAACAGCTGGCGGAAATATTCAGCCTGCACGACGATGACCGTCAGCATGCCCTGCAAAAACGCCTGGGCGCCATGGTGCGGGACGCGCAACTGGAGATGGACCGTCGCGGCCTTTACCAGCCGCTGAACGAAGACCAATGTGTCGAAGGCCGTGTGCAGGGACACCCTGACGGCTTCGGCTTCCTGGTCACCGCCAAGGACCAGCCCGATATCCTGCTGACGTCACGCCAGATGCGTCTGGTGTTTGACGGCGACACCGCGCAAGTGCGCGTGGTGGGCTATGACCACAAGGGCCGCCCCGAAGGCCGCATCGTCAAGGTGCTGGAACGCAAGACCAAGCGTCTGGTGGGCCGCTACTATGAAGAAGGCGGCATGCCCTACCTGCGTCCCGACAACCCCCGCATGACCCAGGAAATCGGCCTGCTGGGCGGGTTGAAGGGCGTCAGCATCGGCCAGTTCGTGGAAGTCGAAATTGTCGAGCCGCCCAGCCATCGCAGCATTGCCACCGCCAAGGTGGTGGCCGTGCTGGGCGACCATCTGGCTCCCGGCCTGGAAATCGACATTGCCGTGCGCAATTTCGACATTCCGCATATCTGGCCGCGCCAGGTGGAGGCTGTCGTCGCCTGTATGACCGAGGAAGTGGACGAATACGACAAGGAAGACCGCACCGACCTGCGCGACCTGGCGCTGGTGACCATTGACGGTGAAGACGCCCGTGACTTTGACGATGCCGTCTATGCCGAAAAGCGTTCCGGCGGCGGCTTCCGGCTGATCGTGGCCATTGCCGACGTGTCGCACTACGTGCGTCCGGACACGGCGCTGGATGACGAGGCGCGCAACCGCAGCACCTCGGTGTATTTCCCCGGCTCGGTGATTCCGATGCTGCCGGAAATCCTCTCCAACGGCCTCTGTTCGCTGAAGCCGAAGGTGGACCGCCTGTGCATGGTCTGCGACATGACCATCTCGCGTCAGGGCCGCGTCACCGGCAGCCGTTTCTATGAAGCGGTGATGCACTCCAAGGCGCGCTTTACCTATGACCAGGTCAGTGCGCTGCTGGAGCATCCCGAAAGCAATGCCGGTCAGAAGGTAGCGGCGGATTATCCGGAGCTGGTGAAGCCGTTGCAGACGCTGCAAAGCCTATACCTAGTGCTGCGCGCCTGCCGCGAACAGCGCGGCGCGCTGGACTTTGACGGCCAGGAAACCTACATCATTTTCGATGCCGACAAGAAGATCGAGAAGATTGTGCCGCGCACCCGCAACCAGGCGCACATGCTGATTGAAGAATGCATGCTGGCGGCCAACGTCTGTGCGGCGGAATTCGTGCAGGAACGCCACCTGCCGGCGCTGTACCGCAACCATGAAGGTCCCAAGGACGAGAAGCTGCTGAAGCTGAAGGGCTATCTGGGCATCCTGGGCGTGGAATTCCCGTCCAAGCCCAAGTTGCTGCCCATTGATTTCCAGCAAGTGCTGAAGAGCGTGGCTGACCGGCCTGACGCCTCCATTGTCGAAACCATGCTGCTGCGCTCGATGATGCAAGCGGTGTACAGCCCGGAAAACCTCGGCCACTTCGGCCTGGCATATCCGGCCTATGCCCACTTTACGTCGCCGATCCGCCGATATCCCGACCTGTTGCTGCATCGCGTCATCCGTCATTACCTGCACCATCCCGAAGCCAAACCGCATGTGGATACCGCAGAGATGCTGGCGCTGGGCGAGCACTGCTCCATTGCTGAACGCCGCGCCGAGGAAGCCACCCGCGACGTGACCGCCTGGCTGAAGTGCGAGTACATGCAGGACCACATTGGCGACACCTTCAAGGGCGTCATCACCGCTGTTACCAGCTTCGGTTTCTTTGTGGCGCTGGACGACATCTTTGTGGAAGGCCTGGTGCACATCCGCAACCTGCAGGGCGACTTCTACAACTTCGACCCGGTGATGCACACGCTGACCGGATCACGCGCGGGCATGGTCTATGCCATGGGCGACAAGGTGGAAGTGAAGGTGGCCGGGGTCAACCTGGACGAGCGCAAGATGGACTTTGAGCTGCTGGGCCGCCTGAATTCGGCGCGCCGTTCGAAGAACACTCCTGCCGCCGCCGTTGCCGGGGAAGGCAAAGCCGAAGCCAAGCCGGCTCCCAAGCCGCGTCCGCCGCGCCAGAAGGCCAAACCGAAGGCGACGTCCGCCCAGCCCCAGCCCGCCAAGGCGGTTGCTGCGGACGAGGAAGCCAAGCCGAAGCCGAAAAAGCCCCGCAACCGCAACCGGGGCAAGGCGAAACCCAAGCCCAAGCCTGAGACGAAGGGGTAAATCATGGCCAAACACGAACTGGTTTACGGCATCCATACCATGGAGGCCCTGCTGCACCAGCACCCCGAGTCGGTGCTGGAAGTGTTCATCCAGCTGACGCGGGACGATAACCGCCTGCACGTCATTGAAAACCTGACCCGCAAACACGGTATCTCGCTGCAAGTCACCAGCCGTGACAAGCTGGACCAGATGACCGGCAGCCCGCAGCATCAGGGCGTGGCGGCGCGCACCCGGCCCCTGCCGGTGCAGGATGAAAGCGAGTTGCTGATGATGGTGGAAGGCTTGCAGGTGCCGCCATTGCTGCTGGTGCTGGACAACATCACCGACCCGCACAATCTGGGCGCCTGCATGCGCACGGCGGAAGCGGTGGGCGTGCATGGTGTGGTGGCCCCGAAAGACCGCGCCGCCGGTTTAAGCCCGGTGGCGCGCAAGACCGCGTCCGGCGCGGCCGAGATACTGCCGTTCTTCCAGGTGACCAACCTGGCGCGCACGCTGGGCCAACTGGCGGATGCGGGCGTGTGGCGCGTAGGCACCACGCTGACCCCGGAAGCCAAGTCACTTTACGAAATCAAGCTGACCGGCCCCATGGCCATTGTCATGGGCGCGGAAGGCACCGGCATGCGCCGCCTGACCCGCGAAAACTGCGACGAACTGGCCTTCATCCCCATGGTCGGCACCGTGCAAAGCCTGAATGTCAGCGTCGCCACCGGCATTGTGCTGTATGAGGCGTACCGGCAGCGCACGCGCTGAAAACACCCTCTCCCCTTGTGGGAGAGGGCTGGGGAGAGGGGTGCGGCGGCGGTGCTTGAACTGAAGGTGTGTTCAGGTGACTTTCCGCACCCCCCACCCTAACCCTCTCCCACAAGGGGAGAGGGGATTCCCCGTTCCCGGTTTCAGTTATACTCCCCCCTCATCCCCTCCCGAGTGTTCCCCGTGTTCTCTTCGCAATCGCGCGTGATGAGTTACGGCATCCTGCTGTTCACGCTGTGTGTCTGGACCAGTTTCATCCTCATTTCCCGCTTGGGCGGCAAAAGCGAACTGACGCCGTGGGACATTACCGCACTGCGATTCGGCACGGCTGCGCTGGTGTTGCTGCCGGTGGTGGTGGTGCGGGGCGTGAAGCACTATTTCACCCTGCGCTTTTTGACGCTGGCCATGCTGGGCGGGCTGGGGTATGCCGGGTTGGCCTATGCCGGGTTTGAGCGCGCCCCGGCGTCGCACGGGGCGGTGCTGTTGTCGGGCATTCTGCCGTTCTGGACGGCGGTGGCGACCTATCTGGTGCTGGGCGAACGCATGACCCGCGACCGCTGGATTACCCTGACGTTCATCGCGGCGGGCATTGGCTCCATGGCGTGGGGGGAAATGCATCACGAGGCGGGCAAGCTGGGTTGGGGGGAGGTATGCTTCATTGCCGCCTCCTGCTGCTGGGGTTTTTACGGGGCCTTGCTGAAGCGCTGGCAAACGCCGCCGCTGGAAGCGACGATGGGTGTGGCCTTGCTGTCGGCGCTGGTGTTCATGCCGGTGTATGCGGCGTTCCTGCCCTCCGGCCTGGATGCGGCCAGCTGGCCAACCATCATCACCCAGTCACTGTTCCAGGGCATTCTGGTGGTGATTGTGGCGATGCTGAGTTTTATTGAGGCGCAGCGGCGGCTGGGGCCGTTTACGACCGGGGCGTTCCTGGCGCTGGCGCCGGTGCTGGGGGCAACGCTGGCGGTGCCGCTGCTGGGCGAACCGCTGACCTTGAGCGTGATGTTGGGATTGGCGGGGGTCAGCATTGGCGCGACCCAGCCCTGGAAATGGCGGATGTCCCGGCAGCCCTGAGGCGGCCGGATTGATTGCAGACAAATTGATGTTCAGTAAAGGAGTGCGGTGATGAATGTTTCGTTGAATAAGGATGAGGGGCAGCCGGTGTCCGGTGAGCGCATGAGCTATGTGGTGAAGGGTGAGGACCTGCAGTTTGTCGAGGTGACCTTGCAACCCGGCGCGCAGGTGATTGGCGAGCAGGGCGCCATGATGTACGTGGATGCCGATGTGGTGATTGACACGGTGCTGGGCGACGGCGCCGCCTCGTCTTTCGGATTGATCGGCCGCTTCTTCAAGGCCGTCAAGCGCAGCTTTACCGGCGAAGCGCTGTTCAGCAGCCGTTATACCGCCAAGGGCTCCCGGCCGCAGCGGGTGGCGTTTGCCGCACCGGGGCCGGGCCGCATATTGCCGGTGCATCTGGGCCGCATGGGGGGTGAACTGATTTGCCAGAAAGGTGCGTACCTGGCAGCGGAGCAGGGCGTGGAAGTGAATCTGGCGTGGCAGAAACGCTTGCGTGTCGGTTTCTTCGGCGGTGAGGGCTTCATCATGCAGCGCCTGAACGGACAGGGTGTGGCCTTTGTGCATGCCTCTGGCACCCTGACCGAGCTGGATCTGGAACCGGGCCAGGCGCTGCGCGTGGATACGGGCTGCCTGGTGGCGCTGACGCCTTCCGTGCGCTATGACATCAAATATGCGGGCAAGGTCAAGACTGCCCTGTTTGGCGGCGAGGGCCTGTTCCACGCCACGCTGACCGGGCCGGGCAAGGTGTGGTTGCAGTCGATGCCGATGACACGCCTGAGCGGTGCGCTGTTCGGCAGCGCCGTGGGCGGCCGTTCGGGAGGCATCACCGGCAAGCTGTATCTGGGCTTCATCATCTTTATCGTGATCCTGTCGCTGGTTGCCGGCGGCGGAGGAGAGGCCCAGCCATGATTCCGGCGCGTCTGTATGGCCCGGGTTTGCCGGTGGCGGGCCAGCCGGTGCAGGTTTTGCTGGACGGCGGCCACCTTCGGGTGCTGCAGGCGCCGGAGCGCCGGCCGACCCTGACGCAGGTGTCGGTCAGTGTGGGCGGTTTTGACCACGACGAGCTGTTCCTGACCTGGGAAGACCCTGACGGACGCTGGACGGTGCATCCGGAAGGCGCTGCCGGGCGGGAGGCCTTCATGAAGGAGGCTCCCGAGACGCTGAAGGCGTCGCTGCGGCAATGGCGTCGGCATACCGGCGCGCAAACCTGGGTGCTGCGCGGGGTGGCGGCGGGCGCCGCCCTGCTGGTGTTGTCGGCGGGGCTGTTGTGGTGGAAATATGACGCCGCCCTCGGTTGGGTGGCTTCCCATGTGTCACCGGAAACCGAGTTGCAGTTGGGCGAGGCGGCGCTGAAGAGTCTGCAGGGCGAAGGCGATCTGGTGGACAAGGGCCCGGCGGTGGAAGCCATGAAGCAGATTGGCGGCAAGCTGACCCAGGGCTCCGTCTACAAATACCGCTGGCTGGTGAGTGCGGACAAGCAGGTGAACGCCTTTGCGCTGCCAGGCGGTATTGTGGTGGTGAACCGGGGGCTGCTGGAGGCGACCCGTTCCGCCGATGAATTGGCGGCGGTGCTGGCGCATGAGGTGCAGCATGTGGAGCAGCGCCATTCGCTGAAGGGCATGCTGAACAGTGTGGGCATTGCGGCGGTGCTGATGGTGGTGCTGGGCGACGCCAGTGCGATGATTACGGTGATGGCGCATCAGGCGGGGGCCATGGCTTTTGGCCGTGATCTGGAGTCGCGGGCGGATCTGGACGGTGTGAGGGTGATGCAGCAGGCCGGGATTCCCGGTCAGGGCATGGTGCAGATGCTGACGCGGTTGAAGGAGGCGAGCCCGGGTGAAGGGCCGGGGTGGTTGTCGTCGCATCCGGAAACGCAGGCGCGTATTGAGGCGGTGCAGGCGTGGGTGCAGGTGAATCCTTGCGGGGGGTGCCGGGCGCTGGCGGTGGACTGGGGGAAGGTGCAGGTGAGTGTGAAGGGGTTGGTGACGGGCGGGTGAGGGACCGTATTGCCGGATTGGAAATGTAGAAGATGCGGGGTAGCCATGCGGCAGACGCCTTTACGCTATTTGAAGGCGCTGGTGGAGTTGGGGTTGCTGAGGGAGGTCGACATTGGCAAGGAAAGCCGTTTATTCACCCGAGGCTGATGCTGCTTCGGGATGGGCGTATCGGGTTGGTGCAGGCGGCTGGGATGGTTGGCGTGTCGGCATCGGAAATGAGGGATATTTGCGCCGATCATCACGTCCTTGGCTGAGTATCCGGCGGAGGAACTGGCGGAAGTAATAGGGCAATTTCAGGATACGGATTAGCCCTTTGTTTGATGGCGACGGTTTGCGTCGCTTGTATTGTCATTTGCGTGGAAGCGAAGCGCGTCATGTGCTTAGATCAAGCATCTTCCGCTGGCATGAGTCTTCATCATGGATGAGTTTTCCCCCTCCGACCTCAAGACCATTCTCCATTCAAAACGCGCCAATCTTTATTACTTGGAACATTGCCGGGTTTTATTGAATGGCGGCCGCGTCGAATTCGTGACGGACGAAGGCAAGCGATCGGCTTACTGGAATATCCCGATTGCTAACACGACGACGGTTTTATTAGGCACGGGAACTTCCGTGACACAAGCAGCCATGCGCGAGTTGGCCAAGGCCGGGGTGTTGGTCGGATTCTGCGGGGGCAATGGAACGCCGCTTTTCAGCGCCAATGAAACAGATTTTGACGTAGCCTGGTTCACACCCCAAAGCGAATACCGGCCGACGGAATACTTGCAACCATGGGTCAAGTTCTGGTTCGATGATGCCCTGCGCTTGCAAGCCGCCAAACAGTTGCAGCAACTGCGGCTGGGTCAGATTCGTGAACAATGGTTGAAAAGCCGGCCCTTGCGGGATGCCGGTTTTCTGGTGGATAAAGCCCGGCTTGAGGATGTTCTGGGGCAGTCCTCCGCTCGGATTGAACTTCAGCCGGATAATGCCTCATTGTTGACGGAAGAAGCCCGGCTTAGCAAAGCCTTGTTTGCCTTGGCTGCGCAGGCGGTCAAATACGGCGACTTCATCCGAGCGAAAAATGGCTCTGGCGGCGATCCGGCCAACCGGTTTCTGGATCATGGCAATTATCTGGCCTATGGATTGGCGGCCAGCGCCTGCTGGGTGCTGGGCCTGCCGCACGGGCTGGCGGTTTTGCATGGTAAAACCCGGCGCGGGGCGTTGGTCTTTGATGTGGCCGATCTGGTCAAGGACGCGGTGGTTTTGCCGCAGGCCTTCATTTCCGCCATGCGCGGTGATGATGCGCAAGCCTTCCGAAATGCCTGCACGGACAACCTGAACCGTACCGAGTCGCTCGATTTCATGATCGACAGCCTGAAGACGATTGCGCAGACCGTGGGGAAACCGGCATGAATATTTTGCTGGTGTCCCAATGTTCAAAACGGGCATTAACTGAAACACGGCGGATTCTGGATCAGTTTGCCGAGCGGCGTGGCGAACGGACGTGGCAGACGCCAATCACTCAACAGGGGGTGGATACCCTGCGGAAGCTACTGAAAAAGACGGCGCGCAAGAATACAGCGGTGGCATGCCACTGGATTCGCGGGTTGGATCACAGCGAATTGATGTGGATCGTCGGTGATGCCAGTCAGTTCAACGAGCAGGGTGCGGTTCCCACCAATACAACGACGCGCGATGTGTTGCGTGCGCAGGATGAAAACGACTGGCATACCGCTGAGGATATCAAGTTGTTGGCTCGGATGGCCGCACTTTGGCACGACTTCGGCAAAGCCAACAAAGCCTTTCAGGACAAGCTGAAGAAGGCGACCGCGATTGCTGATGCCTACCGGCATGAATGGGTGTCTTTGCGCCTGTTTGAGGCCTTTGTGCTGTCGTTTGGCGACAAAGTTGGCGATGCAGCATGGTTACAAGGATTAGCCTCCCTTGGCGCTGGCAAGGCGGATTTGCGCTGGCTCGATGCTGTGGCAAAAGATGGAGAAAGCAAGCCGGGTGAAAGGCCGCCGCAGAATCCATTCAGGCAACTACCCCCGCTGGCGCAAGCAGTCGGGTGGTTGATTGTGACCCACCACCGGTTGCCGGTTAACGACCAGACCAAGCCAACGACACTGCTGTTGAACAGGTTACCCGGCGAGATTTCTTCTGCGTGGTGTGGCTCCCGTCCGGATGAAAAGAGCGCGAAAGACTGTTGGAAAGTCGAAGCCAAAAACCTGCCCTTTGCCAGCGAGGCCTGGCGTCAAAAAGCCGCTCATTGCGCAGCTGCCATGCATGCCCGGAAATCGCTGCTGACCGGAAGCTGGCTGCATAACCCCTATGCCCTGCATCTCGCACGGTTGACTCTGATGCTGGCGGATCATCATTACTCCAGCCTGCCCGTCAATCCCAAATGGGGCGACAAGACTTTTCCCGCCTATGCCAATACCGACAAGGAAGGCAAGCTCAAGCAGCCGTTGGACAATCACCTGCTGGGGGTGGATGACCATGCGCGGCGTATCTCGGGCGTATTGCCACGGTTGGATACAAACCTGCCGCGCCTGTGCCGGCACAAGGGGTTTCGCCGCCGTTCGGCGGATGCGCGTTTCCGCTGGCAGGACAAGGCTTTTGATGTCGCCGAATCTGTGCAGGCTCGCTCACAGGATCACGGCTTTTTCGGCATCAACATGGCATCCACCGGCTGCGGCAAGACGTTGGCCAACGGGCGTATCATGTATGCGCTGGCCGACCCGCAACGCGGCGCACGCTTTTCCATCGCACTAGGGTTGCGCACCCTGACCCTGCAAACCGGGCAGGCGTACCGGGATTTGCTGGAAATCGGCGACGATGACCTGGCGGTGCTGGTGGGCGGTGCAGCGGTGCGGGAGCTTTTCGAGCGGCAACAGAATGCGTCTGATTCGGCAGCAGGGCTGACGCCGCAAATGCGCGGTTCAGAGTCCGCCGAGGCGCTGATTCCCGACAACAGTTATGTGTCTTACGAGAGCAGTTTGCCGGAAGGCGGGTTGAGTGACTGGCTGAAGCAGAATCCTGCGGCGAACAAGCTGCTGTGCGCGCCGATTTTGACCTGCACGATTGATCACCTGATTCCCGCCACCGAAAGCACGCGTGGCGGCCACCAGATTGCCCCGATGCTTCGTTTGATGACTTCGGATCTGGTGCTGGACGAGCCGGATGATTTTGACCTGAGTGATTTGCCCGCGCTGAGCCGGCTGGTGTTCTGGGCGGGAATGCTGGGCAGTCGGGTGTTGTTGTCCTCTGCCACCTTGCCGCCAGCGTTGGTGGAAGGGTTGTTCAATGCGTACAAGGAAGGGCGGCGCAGTTATCAGCAAAACCGGGGAATTCCCGGACTGGCGTTGAACATCTGCTGTGCGTGGTTTGATGAATTCAGCAGTCAGGCCAGTGATCATATGGAGGCCGCAGATTTCAAACAGGCGCATGAGGGTTTTGTGCTGAAGCGTTTGAGCAAGCTGAAAACTGCCGACCAGCGCCGCATCGCGCAGATTCACGATCTGCCCCCGCTGGGCAAGTCGCGCCAGGATATTTCCCGGCAATGGGCGGAACACCTGCTGGCACCCATGCAGGTATTGCATCAACACAACGGCATGGCTGATCCGAAAACAGGTAAACGGGTTAGTTTCGGCCTTGTCCGCATGGCCAATATCGATCCGTTGATTGATGTGGCGCAGGCACTGCTGGCCCAAGGTGCGCCAGCGGATACTCGGATACATCTGTGTGTCTATCACTCGCGTTATCCCTTGCTGCTGCGCTCCAATATTGAGGCGATGCTGGACCGGGTGCTCAAGCGGCAAAGTCCGGTTGCCGTGCTTGATCATCCGGCGGTTCGTGAGCCTTTGGATCAGTATCCTGAGCTAAACCATTTGTTTGTGGTGCTGGCGAGTCCGGTGGCGGAAGTGGGGCGTGACCATGACTATGACTGGGCAATTGTTGAGCCGTCATCCATGCGATCGGTCATCCAGTTAGCGGGGCGGATTCGGCGGCATCGCCCTGAAGTCTATAACGTGACCAATCTGTATCTGCTCAATACCAATATCAAAAGCCTGGAAAAGGGGGTGGGTAAAGCAACCTACTGCCATCCCGGTTTTGAGCATGAGGGGTATTTGCTGGGCAGCCATGATCTGCATCACTTGCTACGTGAGGAAGAGTGGCGGTGCATCAATGCCGCGCCACGTATTCAGGAGCGTGCTGAATTGCAGCCTGAAGACAGCCTGGTTGATCTTGAGCATGTCCGTTTGCGGGCGTTGATGCTGAATGATTTGCGGGGCAAGGAGGCTGTGATCTTTCCGGCGTCTGCTTGGTGGGAGACACCAGCGCATTTGAGTGGGTGGTTACAGGGGAATCCGCGTTTTCGAGCCAGTCAACCGGAACGGTTGTATGGGTTGATGCCGGATGAAGAGGCTGAGCAGTGTGGAATTTGTCGTTATGAGGAAAAGCTGAATCGCTGGACTCCTTTAGGCACGAGTTTTCTGGAAGCTATGGAGCCGGTGTTTGGGCCGGGCGTGGGGTTATGGCGGCAGCAGGGTTATCTGGATGCGCTGGTGGCGTTGGCGGCGGAGAAGGATATGCCGTTACTGCGCTGTGCGGAGCGGTTTGGGGTGGTGTCGCTTGCGGAGGGGGAGGAGACGAAAGGGTGGAAGTACCATGAGGGATTGGGGTTCAGGAGGCGGTATTGAGAACCGCGACACAAATCGTCGCTCCGATGTGATAAGGGGTATTTCCATCGTTAAAAGCAGTGTATTAATTCGGGGGAGAACTTAGTCCTTGAATGTTGATCGCTAGAAGGCAAATCAAAGGAGATTGAAATGGAGTCAGATGCCTCACACCAGAATGACGCTGCCCAATGGCGGCAAGTCATCCACGCCTTTATCCACGAAAGGAAACAGGTAAAACTCGATAGCCTGAAACCAGAAGATGTCGAGGAAAGACTGAAGAATGAGGATAAATTTCAGCCTGAGTCTTGGCTGGCAAGTGCAGCACTTCGAGTAAGCCAAATACAGATGGCAACTCATACTCCCAAATTTACACATCCTGATCTGAAGCCTGTTAGCCCAAAAAAGCAGGCAACGAGCTTGTTTGTATCTGAATTGCCCTGTTCTCTGGGATTTGATCTGGTTTCTAGTGCTTGTCTGAAGGGTGTATTTACCGATGATGTTGTTGGGAATGCTGCCGCTTTAGATGTGTATAAATTCTTAAAACTGGAGCATAAGGGAAAAAGCTTACTTCATCGGATAATTGAAGGTGACGATGCTGTTAGGGCTGCACTGTCTGATGATCAGACTAAGGCTGAAAGTTGGATGAAGGCATTTGCTGGCATTACGGTGGGTGAAAGCCAACCAATGAGCAACACACTTGCCAAACAGATTTTTTTTCCGTTAACAGATGGCGGCTATCATCTGTTGGCGCCACTGTTTCCAACATCTCTAATAAACCACGTTTACTGGCAAATGAGAGAGGACCGGTTTGGTGAGACAGCCAAAGCATCCCGGGAGGCACGTAAACTGGGTCTATTTGTTCCCCAAGGATTCAAGGAGTATCCAGATCTGGTGATTCAGAATTTTGGAGGGTCAAATACTCAAAATGTTAGTCAATTAAACGCAGAGCGTAATGGTGAAAACTGGCTGTTGGCTTCGTTGCCCCCCATCTGGCACACCAATGACCTCAAGCCGCCAACAACAGTAGCGACCGTCTTCGACAAGTGGTTATTTCAGCGCAGGTCTATCCGGGAGTTGACGCGCAGCTTGCGGGAATTCCTCAAAAAGACAGGCGATTACACCAACATCAACATCCGCCAACAGCGCGCCGATCTGGTGGCCCGGATTGTCGATGAAGTATTCCTGTTTTCGTTTGAGCTGTTGGAACTTCCTGCGGGCTGGAGTGCAGAAGCGGGATGCCGGCTGGATCGCAGTGAGGCTTTGTGGCTGGACCCGAACCGCCGCTTTTCTGATGACGACTTCAGGAAGGAATATGAGTGGAAGGATTGGCCGGAGGAAATCGCCCGCCGTTTTGGTAATTGGCTGAATGCGGTGATCAGTACGGATCGAACCCCCATGGGCGAAGCCGAAACGCTGCAATGGCAACGTGATCTTGAGCAGGAAGTCAGCCTGTTCCGGTTGGAGATGTGATCATGAAGAAATCACCTCAAGCCTTGTTATTACTGCGCCTGCGGGTGCAAAACGCCAACGCGGTATCCAGTCCATTAACCTGGGGATTTCCGCCACCGAGTGCGTTTACCGGTTTTGTGCATGCCCTTGGTTTGCGAGTCGCCAAAGATCCCGAACTGGAGGACTTGCATGATCTGGTGCTGGATGGTGCGGGTATCGTTTGCCACCGCTTTGAGCCGCAGACCTATACCCCGGCTGGCAAACGGACGCAGGTTTTTGCCTTGACCCGCAACCCGGTGGATAAAGACGGCAAGACCGCCGCGATTGTGGAAGAGGGGCGGGCGCATCTCGAAGTGACGCTGGTCATCGGCGTCTATGGCGAAGAAGCGGCTTCCTGTGCCAGCGACGAGAACAACGCGGAATGGCTGGCAAGCCGGTTGTATGGCCACGCCTGCGCCATGCGGCTGGCGGGCGGCAGCATCCTGCCGGTAACGCTTACCTACGGCCGCCCTCCCGCCACCTTGATCAGCTGGCCTGAAACCACGGCGGATATGAAGTCTGTAAGTCGACAGTACCGTCATCACCTGCTGCCCGGCTTCGCCCTGATCCAGCGGGATGATCTGCTGAAAACGCGCTTGGCCGAGCTACCAACCGGTGCAACTTCACTGGACGCGCTGCTCGATTTCTCGCGTTTGAATTTCGAGTGCGAAGCGCTTCCCGCCAATCCGGAAAAGCATGACGAACCATTGCAAGGCAAATGGTCCATCCGCTCCAAGAACGGCTGGCTGGTGCCTTTGCCCGTCGGCTATGCCGCGCTCTCTGAACTGTACCCCGCAGGCATCGTTAAAAACACCCGTGATGCTGAAACGCCGTTCCGTTTTGTGGAAAGCGTCCTCAGCCTGGGCGAGTGGCGCAGCCCGCATCGCATCGACGACTTGCGACAACTGCTCTGGTTCCATCAAGCCGAACCGGACGCCGGTCGCTATCTCGTCCAACAACCCTTTGCTGTAAAACCCACCATTTCCGCTGTTGATCAAAAGGATGCTCATCATGGCTAAGACCGATTCGAAAGACCTGAAAACCGCTTCCGTCCTCGCGTTTGAACGCAAGCTGGATCCCTCCGATGCCTTGTTCAGCGCGGGCCAATGGGATGACCGTAATGCGGGCAAGACATGGCCTGCCGTAGTTGTGCGGGAGAAATCGGTGCGCGGCACCATTTCCAACCGGCTGAAAACGAAGGATCAGGACCCGGCCAAGCTGGATGCTTCGATCCAGTCGCCTAATCTGCAAACGGTTGATGTCGCCATGCTGCCAAGCGATGCCGATACCTTGAAAGTCCGTTTCACCCTGCGGATTCTGGGTGGGGCGGGAACGCCTTCGGCTTGTAATAACAGTGACTATCAGCACAAGCTGCTGGAAACCGTGCAGAGCTATGCACAAGGCCTTGGCTTTGCCGAACTGGCGCGCCGCTATGCCATCAATCTGGCGAACGGCCGGTTCTTGTGGCGCAACCGGGTTGGTGCTGAAGCTGTTGAGGTGCAAGTACGCCAATTGCAAAACGGCCAGGCGGCAAAGCACTGGACATTCAATGCACTGGACTTTTCCTTGCGTGACTTTGCCGCCCCTGCGGCTTCTGCGGCAGCGCTGAATGAACTGGCACAGGTGATTGAGGCGGGTCTATCAGGTCAGGCCTATGCCTTGCTGGAAGTTGTGGCTTATGTCCGCGCCGGTGATGGCCAAGAGGTTTTTCCGTCGCAGGAACTGATTCTGGATCGCGGTGACAAGAAAGGGCAGAAGAGCAAGACGCTCTATACTGTGGGCGATGTGGCGGCAATGCACTCGCAAAAAATCGGCAACGCCTTGCGCACCATTGATACCTGGTATCCGGATGAGGCGGGCTTGGGGCCGATTGCGGTGGAACCGTACGGCTCGGTTACTTCACAGGGGAAGGCCTATCGCCAGCCTAAGGAAAAGCTGGATTTCTACAACCTTCTGGATAGCTGGGTGCTGAAAGACAAGGTGCCTGCGGCGGAACAGCAGCACTACGTCATGGCGAACCTGATCCGGGGCGGTGTATTTGGCGAAAGTGAAAAGGATTAAGCCATGGACTATTTTCTGGAGATTGGCTTGCGCCCCGATCCGGAGTTTGTGCCCAGCCAGTTGATGAATGCCTTGTTCAGCAAGTTGCACCGTGCTTTGGTGCAGACCGGGAATAACCGTATTGGTGTCAGTTTTCCTGATGCCGGGTCGGATCGGCCCTATCTGGGTGACAAACTGCGCCTGCATGGTTCTGCTGAACAACTGGATGTTTTGATGGGTTCGGACTGGCTGACCGGGATGAGGGATCATGTTTGCGTGGGGAAAATTGAGCCTGTCCCTGCAAATGTGAAATATCGGGTGGTGCGGCGTGTACAAGCGCAGAGTAATCCGGAGCGATTGCGGCGGCGGTATATGAAACGACACGAGGTCGGTGAGGCGGAGTTGCGTGCCCGTTTCCCGGATGATGCGGGAGAACAGTTGACTCTGCCTTTCGTTTCATTGCGCAGTGTCAGCACCGGTCAGCATTTCCGCTTATTCATTGAGCATGGTCCTTTAGTGGATGTGGCAAGGGCAGGGGAGTTCGGTTGTTATGGCTTAAGCAGCACGGCAACCGTCCCCTGGTTTTGACCATTTTTTGAGAGTCTGTAGCGACCTCAATTAAAACAGCGACTTACGTACTAGGCTCTAATAAAGGGCTTTGGACGTGGGGCGCTGTTTTTTCTTTAAAAATTAGAGTGGTAGAATCAAAAGGCTGTAGTTCACTGCCGCGTAGGCAGCTTAGAAAA
>NZ_JAUSMX010000009.1 GCF_030646115.1 Fluviicoccus sp. | reverse complement strand
AGGCCAATCGTTCGCCGAACTTGAATTCCCCGTTTTAATGCTGAGTTGATCTTGCGTCAGTGTCGCTGAGGTGACCGACGGATTATGCGTCCACGTCGATGGCAGAGCCCCTCCGGTAAAGTCTACAACCTGAATGGCGTTCAGCTTTATCGCGAAATCGGATTCGTTAGAAACATCTGCAAAATTGATGGCACCGGCATAACGCAGTGTTTCCGTGACTCGACCCAAGCTGTCATAACGCTGTTCCGTCACAAACCCCAAGGCATCAACGGTAAATCGCAACTGGTTGTTGGCGTTGTAAACGTAGCGGGTGACCTGTGCCCCAGTCACATCCAGTGACCCTGGATTGGCCAGCCAAGTTGTCAAGTCCCCTGGTTTTTCCACATAACGGACTTCCTTCACCACCCGGCCTAAGCTGTCGTACTGACGCTCCGTCACATAACCCAAGGCATCCACACTAAAGCGTTGCTGACCATCGGCGTCATATACATAACGAGTCACCTGCGCAGATGCTTCCGGATTCGCACTCCGACTCGAAATGCTCAGGTTATCCAAATAGATGACCGGCCCCGTCGATATTGTTGTCGACGGTCCGGTCACGGTTACACCTCGGAAACTGCAGGTGCCCCAAGTCGAAGTCGAAGTAGACCCTGCAAACCACTGGCTGAAGCCTGAATCACGGTTATTTCCCTTTTCATAAACATACGCCCATGTTCCATCCGCCATCGTTTCAATCTCCACCACATAGGTGGTATTGATCTTGGCCATACCCAACATTTTGCCGCCCGAGACTCCCGGCGCTCGCGTTACTCCATCAATACGGCCCCCGTTGAACTCGATGCTATGCTTCCATGGAGAGTTATCATCGGACAACGTCAAGGTCACGAACGCATTGCTTAAGCTGCTGCCCGTTGTCACCTCTCCCCGATAGACCTTACCGGCCTGATAGGCGGATAGCTGCTGTTCTTCAAAGACTTTGGGATATTGAGTGGTGGACAGGGCGTTATTCGCCTGTGGCTGCACGGCAAGACGGCCATCGACAATGGTTGTACCACTGTAAGTGCCCAGCTTCCAACCCACTGGCATCAAGGTGCTGCCAAGATCCGCCACGGTCAGGCTCTTTAATTGCAGATCAACATCTGCTTCGGTGACGACTGCATCAGCATTGATTGCCTTCGCATGCTTCAGCGTTGCGCTGACCCGGCCCAGGCTGTCAAAGCGCTGCTCCGTCACATAACCCAGGGCATCCACGGTGTACCGTAACTGATTATCCGCGTCATACGCATAACGAGTCACCTGCGCCCCGGCCGCACTCAGGTTCACCGTATTCGACAACCAGGCCTCTGTATAGCTGACCGTCCCGACCGGCTTCTGTGTATAGCGTATTTCCTTGACCATCCGGCCCAACGCGTCATACTGCCGACCCGTCACATAGCCCAGCGCATCCACACTGAATACCGCCCGGTTAAGGCGGTCATAGACCACGTTTGTCGTGGCCGTATCCGTCGGGCTTGCACCATTGGCCGCCGTTACCGCCGCCTGTATCTCCGAGAGCACCAAACTCGCCGGAACACTGATTTTTTGAGCATAACGGATCGTCTTGGTGACCCGGTCAAGACCGTCATAACGGTTCTCGGTCACATTCCCCAAGGCGTCCACCGTATAAACCACACGGCCATCCAGGTCATAGCGGTATTGTGTGCGTTGCGCCACAACATCAGCTTCAGTGACCGTCACCGGTGCATTGGCATTGACCGGCTCAGCGTAACGCAGACTCTCAATGACATGTCCCAAGGCGTCGAATCGTTGCTCGCTTAAATAACCCAAGGCATCCACGGTAAAACGCTCGCGACCCGCGCCGTCATACACCCGCGTTGTTGTCACCGCCGCCTTGTTCAGCAGCGCCGTCGTCAGCGTGCCTTCCGTCAGTGTCAACGGTACGGCGGTCAGTGCATCGCTATAGCGTTTTTCCTGTACCACCCGTCCGGCATCGTCATACACATATTCCGTCACTGCATTCAGCGGATCGAGCTGGAACTTGGCGCGTCCTGCTGCGTCATAAACCGTTCGCGTCCGTGACGAAAGTGTCGCCTGCGTCCCGTTCAGGTTCCATTCTTGCAGGTTGTCAATGCTGACTTTGGAGCCGTCATACGCCGGGTTGCGGCGGCCCCAAATGCGGAGCCGCATGTCAGCCCAGACTGAAGCATCGGAGCTCTGGCTAAAGCCGCTCTCACGGCTCTGCCCCTTTTCATGAACATACAATGTCGTCCCTTCCGCCCGCGTTTCCACCTCAACAACATAGGTGGTATTGGCCTTCGCCACGCCAAGCAAGACGGATTTTTCTTCCTTGTCAGAGTAGGCCACCGACCGCAGGTTGCCGTTATCAAAGAACAGGATATGGCGTCGATAAGTCGCACCATAACTGTTCTTGCTATTCTCCAGGCCTATCTTGAAGCTCTTCGGCAGGGTGGCGCCCAGGCTGAACTCCGCATGGTAGGTCATGCCCGGAGTGAACGTCTTGAACGCACTCTCATAGACCGAGGGTTCGGCTTCCGCACCCATTGCGTTGGTCAGGGTCAGCTTTCCCTCACTCAGCGACAGCACATCCGTGAAATTTTGCACGGTCATGCCTGAGACGCCGTTATCATCCAGGTCATCCGACCAAACGGGGTAAAGCTGCGCGGCAACTGCCGCTTCGCTCAACACCGTACCGGCCGTCAGGGCAGCCGCATGACGGATGGTGTCCGTCACCCGGCCCAGTGCGTCATAGCGTGCTTCGGTAACCTGATTCAGGGCATCCACGGTAAAACGTTGTCGGCCCGAACTGTCGTAGACATAGCCCGTCCGCTGGGCGCCGGCTCCGGCCAGGCCCAGGGCTGCCCCCACATCCGACTCTGTGGCGACAGTCTCCAGCGGAATCGCACGGTCATAACGCCGCACCTCGGTAACATGGCCTGCGGCGTCGTAGCACTTCTCGGTGACATTGCCCAAGGGGTCGATGACAAAGCGTTGCCGGTTCAGGCTGTCGTAGACATAACGTGTGCGGCTGCCCACAACCGCTGCTGACGTACGGGTCGAAATCGACAGGTTGTCGATATACGCCTCACCGTTGGTATCTGTAGGGGACTGCACACCGTAGAGGGTAAAACGGGCCTCATCCCAGCCGATGCTGTCAAACTCATCCTTGTAACCTTCGGCTCGGGTCTTGCCTTTCTCGTAAACATACAGCGAAGTGCCACCGGCACGGGTTTCAATTTCCAGCACGTAAGTGGTGGATGCCGCCGCAACCCCCAGCAGCGGCGTGGCGCTGATGCTGTTATCGTTGATAACGCTGTACCATTTGCCTCCGCTGAGATAAAGGGCATGGCGACGGTAGTTGTTAGCTGAAAGTCCGGCCGTGGAAGATTGGCCCTCGTTGGATAGGCCCACGATCAACCGGCTCGGCAGCGTGGCGCCCAGCGTGATCTCCATCCGATATTGCTGGCCTGGCTCAAAAGCGCGTGATGGCCCTATCAGCGTCTGATTGACACTGGCTGTATTATTGACGGAGCAAAGCACCAGACGCCGACTTACTGAATCGTAGCGAAACAGGCCTGGGTAGGTATTCAAAAGGGTCTGTGAGGCTGACGTCAGCGCCGTGAAACCGGTATCCGGCGAATTTGGGGCGGCGGGCCAGATCAGTGTATCCGCCGGCAACTCGCGCTCATGTGTAATCGTCTCAGTGACATTCCCGGCCGCGTCATAACGCGTTTCTGTCACCTGCCGCAGGGCATTGATCTGGTAACGAACCCGGCCGTCACGGTCGTACACCGCAAAGGTTCGCTGGTCACGGGCCGCATCGGCTGCCGGCGCCGAAATGGTCACCGTTCCCGCCGTTGCCGTCGCGCTCACTATGTCACCGTAGGTGTCCCGGGTGGCCTTGGCGATGACGTTGGCATACTTCAGGGTGCTGATGACCCGGTCATTACCATCATAGTAATACCGGGTGACCTGGCCCTCGCCATCCACCGTGTACATCAGCAGCCCGGCTGCATCATTGACATACCAGGTGCTGTTACCCAAGGCATCAATTTTACGCGTCAACCGGCCTTCCAGGTCGTACTTGTACTGCGTGGTCAGGTTCAGGCCTTCCGGATCCTGCGTTTCACTGATCCGGTGACCCAGGTCATCGTAGGCATACGCCATCACCTGCTGCGCCGGATTGGCGGTATCGCCTCGACTGATTCGGAGTTGACGACCCACGCCGTCATACGCGTAACTCGTGGTCAGCTTCTGTCCAGCTGGATCAACCGTGACCGTCAGCATCTGTCCCTTGCGGTCATAGCTGTAATCGGTAATCCGTTGCCCCAGGCTGCCATCACCCTCCGTGACCCGGACCTGGCGGCCCTGGCCATCAAACGAATATCGGGTGACATTCCCCGTCGTGGCCTCATCCAGACGGCGGATGACACGGTTGGCGGCGTCATACTCAAAGCGGGTCTGCGCCCCTTGCGCATCGGTCGTCTGAATGAGTCGCCCGGCAGCATCGTACACATTCTGGTTGTCATTTCCCTGTGCATCGACAGATCGTGCCAACTGGCCATTAAGGTTGTATTCATAGGACGTAGCATTTCCACGACCATCAACAACCTTCAGCGTTTCGCCGTGCCGGGTCTTCCAGGTGCTAAGCGTGATACCTTCCGGCGTGGTTACAGTGACTGATCGGTTGACGTCATCATAAGCATAGGAGGTGCTGTTACCATTGACATCTGTCTGCGTCAGAACACGGCCATAAGCGTCGTATATGCTCTTGCGGGCATGAACCAGAGGATCGGTTACCGTAATCTGGCGGCCATTGTTGTCGTACTTGGTGGTGGTCAGCTTTCCCAAGGCATCCGTTTGTTCAATGACCCGGCCAAAAGCGTCATACTTGGTCGATGTCACCCGGTTCAGTCCTGCTGGATCCAGGTCCTCAGTCACCCCGATACGCTCGCCGCGCTTGTTGTAGCGGTTCTCCGTAACGACGGTATTGGGAGTTGCCCCCGGTGTCAGCTGCCGGGTGGTCTGGAACAGCTGCCCGAAGTCGGTATAGCTGAAGCTGCTCTCGAAGCCTTCACCATCGGTCTGGCTGATCATCAAGCCGCGAGTGTCATAGCGGTATTGAGTCCGGCTGTCGATGGCGGAATTACGGATACCCTGCACCAGCGCCCTCAGGCCTGTGGTGAGTACGCCCCCCTGCAGGGCCTCCCGCCCCTCTGCACCCGTCAGGCGGCTTAACCCGCCCCCGACATTAATGTTGGTCAGGCTTTCAAAGTCATGGCTGTATATGCGGCCACGCGTCGAGCTGGCAACCTCCAGGTTGTCAAACAAAACTGTATGGCCTTCCTGCTTGTAGCCGCCATTAACATCAGCATACAAGTAGATATAAATCGCACCTGCGGCGGTGACCGTGCCGGTCACCGTCAGCGGTTGCCAATCACCGACACCATAGGCATCAAGCGCGGAGGTGCTGATAGCGCCGCCGCCGCTGCCTCCTAGCGCCACCCGCGCCCGGGTATCCGCCGTCGTCTTGAACCAGACCGTTGCGGTAATCACTTCGCCCACGGCGAAGCTTCCCAGCGCCTGCACGACATAACTGCTGGTTCCGGGCTTGTAAGCGACCTGAAGGGACTGGCTGCCATCAAAGCTGGTGACACTGCTTTGCCTGGCTGCATCCACACGCGCACCCTGCAGGAACCAGCCGGTCGTGGCGGTTACCGTGGCTGCCGGGGTCACCCCGCTGTCAAAGCCATCTGCCAACCATGCCACACCGTTCTTTAGCACCACCACGTCATCATAGGTGACCGAGTGCGCCGCGCTGGGGGCAGGATTAAAGGCATCCGCATTCAGGTAGAGGTAGAAATCCTCAGCGGCAGTCGCCGTGACGGTAATCGATACTTTTTTCCAGCCGCCCGTACCAACGGACTCTCTCCAACTGGACTGTGTAGCAACACCGGCGCTATTGCCCAGGTAAACCGCTGCCCGGGTATCTGTACCCGC
Source organism: Fluviicoccus sp. (assembly GCF_030646115.1). Classification (GTDB taxonomy): domain Bacteria; phylum Pseudomonadota; class Gammaproteobacteria; order Pseudomonadales; family Moraxellaceae; genus Fluviicoccus. The sequence continues at coordinate 592,941 of NZ_JAUSMX010000009.1, read as the reverse complement.
CTTCAGCCAGACGGTCGCGGTCACCACATCTCCCGCCGCAACGCTGCCCAGGTTTCGGCTCAGCGTGCTGGGCGTCCCGCCCTGATACCACAGGCGGGCTGACCCGCTACCGCTGAAGGTACTCGAACTGCTCGCCGTTACAATATCTTTATACTGTGTCGAACTTGACCATCCGGTTAGACCACCTTCAAATCCATCCACATATTGAAAATTTCTGGCCTCACAGGTGACTTCCAGATCATCGTAAATAACATTATGGCCTTGGACACGGCTCGCACCATCGCGGTCACCATAGAGATAAACAGAGAGCGGATCACTCGAAGTAGCCGAATAACTGACTTTTATCTGCTGCCACTGTCCGTTTCCGCTCACCCTGACATACGCGCCGGAGCCTCCTGACCCCACATACATAGCGCCTTGAGTATCAGCATCAGCCTTGAACCAGACTGTTGCCGTCAGGACATCCCCTGTCTGGAACGTCTCACCTGAAGGTAAAAAGCCGGTTAGATTACGGGAAATACTGCTATTACTAGTCCCCGCCCGATACCAGATTCGCGCCGCTTGATTACCACTATGCGTGGTCTCCGTGGCCCGGTCGTTCTGGTTAGGGGCCAGCTTGGTCGTGTAGCGTGTTGTTTCCTGAACCTCGCCAAAAGCGTTATAGATGGTTTCGCTAACCTCTCCCTCTGCACTGATGGTGTGGGTCAGACGGCCTTCGGCATCGTAGTAGTAGACTGTCCGGTTACCCGCCGCATCGGTAAATGCCGACTTGCGGCCCAGCGCATCATATTCATATCCGGCGCCAAACTGCCGGTACACAGCCGCCTGTGACGCATCCGCCATGCCGCTCGTGATGCGAGTTGATGCCTCTCCCCCCAACTGCCCCACCACCTGGCTATAGGCGTCATAGCGGTTACGGGTGCTCCGCTCTTCACTGCTCCCCTGAGCAGCCGTTTCCCGAACGACACGGCCATAAGAGTCATATTCATAAGCAGTCACGGTCCCGGCGGTATCGGTCACTGTCGATACCCGGCCCAGGCTGTCATAGGCTGTTGTGGATGTCTGGCGGGCACTGGCCTGCAATGCCGTCTTAAGCGTACTCAGCATTGTCGAGGAAGCGACTGATCCCGTATAAGGGGTGGCGTAACGGATTGTCTGCTGCGCGTTGCCGGCGGCGTCATAGACCGTCTCTGTCAGGAACTGCTGTTCATCCAGCACGCCGGTGCGCCGACCGGCGGCATCGTAAAAATAGTAGGTGCTCAGCGCACCGGTGGCTGATGGCCGCACATCCGTCAAGGTGGCGCCGGCTTGCTGCAACGGCGTAGTCACCACCGCATATCGCTTGGCCTGGAACAGCTGGCCTGCGGCATTGTAGATGTTCTCAGTCAGATAGCCTTCGCCGTCGAGAACGGCCTGCGGGCGGCCTTCCTTGTCATAAAAATAGCGGCTGATCCGGTCTCCGGTCTGTGTCTGGATCAACTGACCGCGGGCATCGTAACTGTTCATGGTGACGACATTGGCGGCATCTGTCACTGTCCAGAGCCGGTCAGCGGCATCATACGCATAGGCTGTTTGCCGGTCCGCCACCGTTGCCACGGGGCGAATTTGGCTGACCAGCGTCTTGGTCATGACTCCCGCGCTGCTGATCCAGTCACTCGTATCAACGCGGGTGGCATAACGGCGCTCCACAGACAGCCCGCCGGTGGCGGTATAGGTGTACTCTGTCACCGCGCCGACCCCGTCGACGCGGGCGCTCACACGCCCTGCTTCATCATAGAAGGTAAAACGACGTCCACCGGCTGGATCCAGCTCAGCAACCAAACGGCCCGCAAGGTCGTAGGTGAATACAGTCACCCTGGACAAGACGCCTGTACCACTCTCGGCCACCGTCAACAAGCGACCGCTCGTATCGTAGCTATTGGTCACAATGCGACCGCTGCTGTGGGTAACCGTCAAGGTGCGGGCAACGCCGTCATAAACGTTGGTATGGGTGCCATCCGCATCAACCTGGCTTTGCAAGCGCCCCAAACCGTCGTAGACATTGCTGGCCAAGGTCGTCTTGCTGCTTCGATCTGGCCCACGAACCGCGATGGTCTGCAGCAACTGGCCGGAACCGCTATAGGTGTACTCGGTAACAACGGCTGCAGCATCCAGAAGGCCATTGCCCGTGCTGTCCACAGAAGCGTAATCCGTGCGCTTGGCGAGGTTACCGTAAGCATCATATTGCGTGAAACTCAAGGTAGTGCGGGTCTTGTCCTGGGAGACAACCCAGGTATTGAGCGCAGCCTCGGTCATGGTGCTGGTGTAAACCGCACTGCCGTACTGGATTACCCGCTCTGGCAGGCCTTGGGCATTATAACGGTACTCCGTCACCCGGCCTTCGGCACTGACGAAATAGCGCAGGCGGTCAGCGCTGTCATAAAGATAGTTCGTGGTCTGACCAATCGCCGGGTCTGTCCAAACGGCGGTTGTGCTGTTGTACATGGATGCTGTGGCATATCGCGTTTCCGTCAGCAGACGGCTGGTGATGCTATAGGTGCGGCGCAGCGTATTGCCCAGGCTGTCTCGTTCCAGGGTGCGGTTGCCATTGGCGTCGTATCCGTAGGTCAGCGTTTTACCGCCAGAACTGATCATGCCCACGTTGCTGTCAGCATCATAGCTGAAGGCCGTTGTCGTCAGCGGTTGACCGGCTACGGACGGACTACGGACTTCAACCAGCCGCTGTGATTCGTCGTAACGGTAAACCCACGCCTGGCCCAGCCCATTGCTGACGGTCGTGGTACGGTCTGCCAGATTCCCATAGTCAAACGTCGTGACGCCGGACGCATCCGTGACGGTACGCAAACGGTATTCACCGCCGGCAGGCACTTGTTGATACGTAAAGCTGACGCTGCCGCCGTCACTCTGGCTGACGGAGGCAATCCGCCGGCTGAAGACGCCATTGGCGTCATCGTAGGTATAATCTGTGACATAGACCTTGGCCCCGGCAGACAGCACCCCGGCAGGCGTGGCCCCGGCATCAGCAATGCTGTTGTCAACGGTCAGGTCCGTCAGCACGCGCTTCAGACGTCCCTGGGCATCGTAATAGTAGTAGACCTGCTTGGACGGCGTGTCGCTACCGCTCAGACGGGTATCTAGGCGTTCCAGCTTGCCGCCCGCATTGTAGTTGTAGATCAATTCCGCGCCGGAACTATCGCGGACTCCGGCCAGACGTCCCGCCGCATCATAGCTGTAACTAATACTGGTGCCGTCGGTAGCCGTGACGCTTTTGAGGCGGCTTTGCCCTGACTGCCCTGAAGCCGCCTCGTAAACTTCACTCGACCGGGTATCGCCATCGACCCATGTCCAAGTGGTGTCGCCTGACGACCAACTCAGGGAGTCATGCGCTCCGCGACCCTCAGCAGACTGGTAGCGACTGCCATTCCAGGTATAAAGCGTCTCGTGCCCATCGCCATTGATACGGGTGACGGTGCTTCCGGCAGTGTTAACCGTACCGGTCAGTATCAATCGACGCTCGCCATCCCAGCGCCAGCCGTCAGCATCTCCGTCATTGGACTGCCCCAATGCGTTATAAGTCCGAAGTGCCGGCAGGTCCTGGCCAATTCCGGAAAGTTGCTCATCGGTAAATTGCAGAATCAGGTTGCCCGTCGCTGCGTTGACGACAGCTTGGCCGTTTGCCTGCCCAAACCCGGCTTGTCCACTGACTCCGCTGCCACCCAAGGTGTTGAGCGAGGTGTTGAACAAACCCAGTCCGTTTCCCGATACGATGGCAACCATTCCCAATTCTCCACAAGCAATGCTTAAACGACTCTGCGACACCTGCCTGACATCACAAGCGCCTTATCTATTACTCTTATTCCCCGGTTTCAGAAAAAGTTAAGGACTGAAACAACATTTTTTTGTTTCTTACCCCTGTGCAAGACAGTATCCTTTTAATGCCAAACGGACTTCATGCCGATCAGGTGCTCTCACCGGTTCAGCCACATGACCCAAGGCATATATCATGCTTGCCCCCTTGACCCATTGTCAGACCGGAGCCCCGTCAGTGAACCTTGATGCCACCGAGTACCTGCACCTCGCCTTGCATGCCGTGCAAAAAGGCGATCATCATGCCGCACTGCTGTACCTGAAAAACGTTTTGGAACTGCAGCCGGACAACTCCGCCGCCCACTATCTGATGGCAGCCGAACACGCCGAACTGGGTCTTCTTGAACGCGCCGCTGAAGGTATGGCCGAGTCGCTGCTTCTGGATCCTGGACTGGACATTGCACGCTTCCAGCTTGGATTGCTCAAACTGCAGCTTGACCGGATTCCGGAAGCCGCAGAAGCCTTCGGCACTCTGGTTCAGGTGTCCACCGATACAAGTTTGCGGGAATTTGCCAGTGGCTACATGGCCCTGATTGCTGAAGACAAAGCTTTGGCCATTCCGCATTTTGCGGCCGGATTGGAATTATGCGATAACAATCTTGCACTGAAACAGGACATGACCCGGGTATTGGACAGCTTGCAACCCGCCTCAACCATTGATGAGGCCAGTGCATCCGCACCGTCCGTCTCCTTGGAAAAACCTAGCGATTCCGCCTCGCTGTTATTCCTGGGCGCGTACCGCGACTCTCTGGATGCCGGACATGAACCCGATTAACCCGGCCAGAATCTCGCAGATACTCTCCGCCCTGTCTTCACCGAGTGAACGGTCCGCAAAGACCGTGCAACCCAGCCGGACTTCCGAGCAAAGCGAAAACCGCCGTGTTCTGGCCAAATTGAGGTCTCGACTGGAAAACCGACTGAGCGACCTGAAAGATGAACCAGACTATGCGGCACAAGCTCCCGTCATCGCCATTCAGGAAATGCTGCTCTGGGAATTCGGGGACCGGATTTTGGAAAATCCGGAGTTTGAACGGGTTGTCCATCAGGTCGCGGCCACCCTGTTGCAGGATGAGCGTATGGCAACCGCCTTGCACAAATTGATTAACAAGGTGACTACTTCGTCCGGCGCTTGAGTACAATCGCCTTTACCAGCAAATATCCAGGTCATCCGTTTGCTCAAAACCAAGCCTGATCTTTTTTAGCGCTTGTTTATGCAACTGCGATACTCTGGCCTTGGACACACCCAGCAACTCACTGATCTCAACAAAACTCAGATATTGGTAATAATGCCCAACGATAACCTGTTTTTCATTTTCCGGTAAAACAGCCACAAACCCACCCAACAAGTTGTGCTGCTGCTCTCTGGCATATGCATCCATGGGGCCGGACTCCAACTGGCGATCCACCAGGCCGGACTCAAGAAAGTAGCCAAACGCCAAATCAATGGCTGTATCAACCAACAACTCGAATGAAACTTCGGCAGTATCTATGGCCAATGGAATATTCTTGGTCTGATGTACAGCCGGCAAATCCTGCACATAACAAGACAGCCCCTTAAGCACAGCCCCCTTCACGTAATGTTCGGCAAATGTCTGAAAGCGAACGCCACGATCAGGGTCAAACCGATCCAGGGCTATCAATAACCCTTGGGATGCAAAATGAACATAATCCCCCCAGTCGGCCAGACGGTGCGGATAAAGCCCCTGAATCTGACCGGCCAACATGCGGCACCAGTCGCTATAGTAATAGAATAGCGTGGCGCGGCCGGCCGGATTCTGACTGGTTTTCCAGTACTGCCAGAGCTCTCCCTCGGCAGCCGCATCAGATTCAACTTGCGAATAATTACTCATGAATGCGCTGCCGCCCCTTACCCGGCGCTTCGCACCAATACCTGAGCAATCAACCCCCATCCGTCAATCATCAGAAACAGCATGATCTTGAGTGGTAATGATATGGTCACAGGCGGCACCATAATCATTCCCAACGACATCAGAATGGAGGAAACCACCAGATCAATTATCAGGAAAGGCAGGAAAATCACAAATCCGATCTGAAATGCCAGTTTCAACTCACTGAGCATGAAAGCCGGAATCAGTCTGAACGGAGACAACTCCTCAATCGTTGTCGGCATCGGCGCTTTGGCTAATTCATGAATCAATGCCAGATCAGACTCCCGGGTCTGTTTGACCATGAACTCCCGCATGGGTGTCCAAGCCTCGTGACTGGCCTGATCCAACGGCATCTGACTGCCCATAAAGGGCTTGATTCCTGCCTCATACGATTTCTCCAGTGTCGGCGACATAACAAACATCGTCAGAAAAAAAGCCAGCACAATCAACACCATGTTCGGAGGAGTTTGCTGCAACCCCAAAGCCTGGCGCACTAGCGACAAGACCACGATATTCCGGGTAAAAGTCGTCATTGCAATAAACAGGAAAGGAATCAGCGAAAGCACTGTCAGCATGACAAACATACTGACAGGGGATCCTATCTGGTCAACTTTCAAGTTTGTCCAGTCTGCGGCGGCTGTGCCGGCAGCACAGGCCGGCATTGCCACAAACAAGGTAACCGTCAACACCATGCCCTTGATGAATGACCACTGCGTCATGATAACTCTGCCACTTTCTCAATCGACAGCTGATTTCCACTGCCGTTCAACAGGGTAACGGAAACTCCGGTTGAAGATTCGGTTATCAAAATGTCTTTTCCTTCTGCACGCACCAGGAATAATGTGGTACGGGTGGAAAGTCTCAATGTCGCTGCGCATTGCATGATATTCACCGAGCGCCGGTTATTGACAAGCCAGCCCTTATTCGCCATCACACGAATTACAAGATAGGCTGCGCCCAGTAACAACGCCGTCAGCATCAGTTCTTTAAACATAAATGCCCAACTCACGACTGACTCCCCCTGATTCAAAGGCAAGGATGCAGCCTTGACGGGCAATGCAGCTTCCTGGGCAGGCATTACAGGATTTCCAGTATCTGGATGCCGAAATGATCATTCACCGCCATCAGATTCCCCCTGGCTACGGGCTTGCCATTCAAACGCAACAACACCGGCTCTTCGACAGATTGATGCAGGGTTATGACTTCACCTGCCTTGAGGGAAAAAAGCTCCTCAATACTCAGGGAGGCGGTACCGATTTCCGCCGTCAACTCCACCGACACATGCTTGATCAACCCCATGTCACGTTGTACCAACGGGCCTTTGCCCGCAACTGCAGACGGCGTTAATTCGTCCAGCTCAATTCTTTCAACCACATCAGTCATGTGTTTTTGCTCCAGGGATTGTTTTTTTACAGGTGTCGACAACAACAAGGCTCTAAGGTCATGGTTTCGTCCCAAATGACCGACAGCAATCTCGACTCCGGTGTCCAGCATCAGGCGAAACGGCTCCGATAACAGGCTCTGGGCACGCAGTACGTCACCTGCTTCAAGGCGATAAACGTCACCCAACAGGAGTTCGGCAAGTGGCAACCGAACCACCAAGTTCACCTTAGACCGGCTGACAGCATTCTGTCGGCGCTCTAGTTGTGGGGCAGACACCTTGGTCTGAGAATCGACCTGGTCTGACGGAATTTGCGCAAATATATCAATGTTGAAATTTCCAACTCCAAGCCTTATCAGCACAATCGCCCGCCCCTTGTCATACAGGCCTTCAGGGTGCCGTCGGGTTAATCCGCCATCCTGCCGCAAACCGGCTGCATCGGCCACGCGGGCAAACAAATCCTCCCTCGCTTCCCCAAGCAGCGCCTCACTGACAGCATCATCAGGCAACATCGCAGCAAGCCTGCCGAATACCAGATCTCTCAACGTTCTGTCATTACTGCAGCCCAACCAGATTGCTCCATTGGTGCACGGCTGACCGGCCCACTCCGTATGCCGAAGTCGTGATGTTGAAGCCCAGCCGGATGCCTCTCCAATCTGAACAGCCAACGCCGCTTTCTCTTCTGGTGAAATGCACCAGCTTTCATACCAACGCCTGATAAGAGTCTCGAATTGGTCACTCAAAACGGATAACCGGTCTGCTCCCAACACTGTAAACCGTCTCATTCAACCTCCGCGAGTGTTGTTATAGAGTTGGTCCAGCATTTCATTCGCCACCGTCATAACCCGTGAACTCGCCTGATAACCACGCTGGATAATCAGGATATCCCCGAATTCTTGCGCCAAATCTACGTTGGATAACTCGATGTACCCCCCCTGTATTTTTCCAAACTGAACAGAATTTGGCTTCCCAATCTGCGGAGACATATTTTCCGGCGCTTTGAACATGGCTTTCTCTCCCTGAATCAGCGAGGACTCCTCGGCAAAATCCGCCATTGCCAACTGTGCACCGTCCTTTTTCTCACCATTGGAATAGGTGAACTTCATGACCCCTGATTCGTCAAAGCTGAAGGTCGTGAGTCCTGCCAATGCACTTCCGTCGATGACTTTCGCAGCCAGGCTGGATGAAGCCCCTGAAAACTGCGTTGACTTGGAAAGGCTGCCAGGCGTCCCGAAATCCAAAACAATATCCTGAGCCTGTCCGTTTACAGTCAAGGTCGCAGTAACGGTATTGAATCCGGCCAATGGGCTGCCATCTGCGCCAAAACGGACTTCCCCTTCCTTCAACGTGGTGGCGCCATTTGCCACGGTTACCTTCCAACTGTTGGGAGCCGTTGCTGTGGATTGATTACTGAAATTGATGGTCAGCGTTTGTACTCCCCCATTCGCATCAAACACCTTGACGGTACTAATGGAGTGAGTAGTACTGCCTGTCACCAGATTCCCGACCAGATCAATCTTGGTTGTCGGCTTCGGTGGCAGCGTCAGTTGCGGGGTTATATTCAGGTCAACAAGATTTCCGGTAGCATCCAGGCCGGCAAGTCTTAAGCCGGAGACGCTGTCTACAAGAACATTATCCTTGTCCAGCTTGAATTGACCGGAACGGGTATAGAGTAAGTTTCCCGCATCAGTACGGAGTATGAAATAGCCTTTGCCCTTGATAGCCAAGTCGGTATCGGTTCCTGTCTGCCGAAGTTCTCCCGCCTCGGTACGAAGGCTGGTGCCGGCTATTTCCGAGCCATAACCGCTGCCATCCGAATCGCCGCCACCCACGCTGCGAAAGAATGTGCCCGTGCCCCGAAAACCAGGAGTGTTCATATTGGACACATTATTCGACACATTGTCCAAACCCTTGGAGAACGAGAGCAAACCGCTCAACCCGTTATAGAATGCCTGCAACATGGGAATTTCTCCTTATTACCGTACTAACTGTATTTGGGAAAGTCGAATATCAGTAATCACCGAGCCGTCGGCCTGTTTGATAGTCAAAACGGGAGCGCCGCCGGCAAAACTTATGGCGGTAATTGTCCCAATAAACGAGTTGCCGGTATTACTGCCGGCCTCGACTTGCTTGCCGAGCAAACTCAAAGACTGTGCTGTCGCATTCAAAGTTACCAGACTGTCCATATTTTCATTGGTGACCCGGGCCTGCTCCAGATTGGCGAATTGCGCCATTTGGGCCAGGAACTCACGGTTGTTGATAGGCTCCAACGGATCCTGAAAGCTAAGTTCAGTCATGAAAAGCTTAATGAAGTCTTCCTGATTCAACCGAGACTCGGTGATATCCGAAGTCGTAGCTGAGAGCGCGCTGCCAATGGCATCAACGGCCATGTTTTTCTCCTGACTGAGGTTGCGGGGCCTCCCAATGGATATGCCCGTTAATTCTGATTCTGGCCGGGACGATCCCCGCGCTCAACATATGTTGCCGAATGTCATCGATAAGGCGGTGAACCTCGGCCTCGTCCAGATGATAATCCCTGATAACAACATCCACCCCCTGCTGTCCGGATACCCAATGGACCCTGCGGGGCAACCAGGAACAGATATCAGACAAGCTCGACCAGGTTGCTTCAACGGGCGCATCCTGCTGACATACCTCAGGCCGGCGCGTTTGGATATCTGAATTTACCAACCCGGATTTTCCATAAAAATCTCCCAACCCTGTCGAAGCGGCTGTATTCCAGACAAGACCCTTGGTGATCGCAGCCTCCCTTACTGCACTGAAACCGGTTAGCTGTAGTGACCCGCTTCCCGTATTCGGTATTGATACGTCATGATCCAGATAGGAAAGCCTGAGACCTGCCAGCAGACCCCATTGCACGCGCTGCTCAATGGGATCAGAGGCTGAAGTCCTGATCAAGGGTTGCCTGAAATCCGACAGCTCAACATCATGGAAATGTTCACTGTCACGCTCCGGACGCTTCACATTCCTGAATCGTGACTCCATGGAGGCTTCACTGTCTTCAGCAGCTTGCTCTTGGCCTGAAGCAGTTCGGTCAATACCAGCCTGTGACGCAAAATCCTCGCGAGGTTTCCCCTTTACTTGGTTATGCGTCTGGCTAACAACCGCCGCAGGAGAATCAATCCGGATGGACATGGCCGCTTCCTCGACGCTGGGAGTCAAAGATATCTTCCAGCTCCCTGGCCGATTGCTTAAGACGCCAAGCCGCTAATGTGCGCTCCTTCCACAAGGCGACTGCTCCTTCACTGGCATGGGCCTCCAGAAGCACTTTTCTGGTTAAGGATTGCCGTTCTTGACAGGCATGTTCTTCCTGTCGGGCAATCAGAACATCCTTGCGGGTCTGTAAAATGGCCATCAATCTTTCCGTATGAAGCTCCGTATCCACCACTTTTCCGGCTTCCTGATGGAGAGAGTAAGCAGCAAGCTCCCGCATATATTGATTCTGCCCGCAAGCAGAGACTTCACATGCCCGCTTCAATTCTCGACTGGCAATGGCATTGCCACGGGAGGCTTTATCACACTGCATTTCCTTGAGTTTGTGCAAAGCCCTGATGCGACGTATTTTGAGAAGATCATCGGGCATTGGCCATTCCCCGCTGGAGCTTGGACGTAAAGTCAGTACATATTGCCCAAGAGTTTTCCGGAGAGGAATATTGATCCGGAGACTGCCGCAAAAGGTTGTTCATGTCAGCTTCCATTCCTATCATGGTATCAAGTAATGCGCTGGAGCCTGCTTCATAAGCCCCCAACTGAATCAAATCTTCAGCACTCCGGAATGCAGACAAGGCTTGGCGAACTCGTTCGATTTGTTCTTTCCTTGTATCCTTGCAAAGCGCACCGGCCAACCGACTGATACTGTTCTGAATATCAATTGCGGGATAATGCCCGCGAGACGCCAGCTCCCGGCTGAGGACAATATGCCCGTCCAGAATGGCGCGCATATGATCCGCCACAGGCTCATTCATGTCATCACCTTCCACCAGCACGGTATAAACGCCGGTAATCGATCCCTGTCCGTTCACAGCTCCGGCGCGCTCCAAGAGCGGCGGCAGCAGTCCGAATACCGAGGGTGGGTATCCGCGACTTCCCATTGGCTCGCCGGTTGCCAGCCCGATCTCACGTTGGGCAAACGCAAAACGGGTGATGGAATCCATAATCAGCAGAACATGCTTGCCTTGAGACCTGAACCATTCAGCAATACCCGTGGCCGTATAGGCCGCTTGACGACGCATGACGGCAGGCTGTTCTGCTGAGGCCACCACCACTACAGCCCCTTTCAAGCCTTTGGCTCCCAAGCTGTCGCGCAGAAAATCCCCAACTTCACGGCCGCGCTCACCTATCAGGGCAATAACCGTGATATCGGCTTGCGCATGCCGGCTCATCATACCCAGCAAGGTACTCTTACCGACACCGCTTCCCGCCATGATTCCAATACGCTGACCACGACCAAGCGGCATGAACAGATCAACGGCACGCACACCGGTCACCATAAGGTCCTGAATGGGTCGGCGATGCAAGGGATTGATGGGGTTCTGAAAACGGTGCTCTTTATTTAAACTGCTCAACGATGGGCCGTCATCAAGTGGGTTCCCTCCGGCATCAATCACGCGGCCCAGCAGCTCATACCCAACCGGTATTGCATTAGTGTTACCCGAAGCGACTACCTCACTGGACAGGCAGAGTCCGTCTACAGAGGCATAAGGCATCAGCAGGGTATGATCATTCCTCAATCCCACTACCTCTGCCAGAACAGAATTTCCACCTCTGGCCGGCAGGATATCAACCAATTCGCCCAGCTGGACATCCAAGCCCGTAGCCTCAAGGACAAGTCCGTGTATCGCTCGCAAACGCCCCGTCCTGCTGCATAACCGGGCTTTTGACAACCTGTCCAGAAGTGTATCCCCCAGTTCATTCCACACGTTCATTCCCACGAAGTAATAACTGCTTCAATGATTCAAGCTGTTTTTCCAGGCTGGCGTCCAGAGAACCGTTGCCGTAATCAATCAGGCAGGAACCGGGTTTGGCGTGATCATCAACCCGTAATGAGTCCAGGATACTGTCTGAGGTATCTTCGGCAGCCATACGCTCATAATCAACGCGGGAGATTAAAATCCTGAAGGGGGAAGCGATGCGGTACTCCTTGATCGCTTGAGCCGCAATGTCTTTTACAAGCTCACCTTCAAGGGCATGTCTGCCCAGAATTTTTATTAATGATGCAAATAACAACTCCACCAATGCAGGAGCCATCTCGCCGAGCATTTGTTCACGCTCTTCTGCCAACGAAACGATCAAACCCCGAAGTTTTTCCTGATCCGACTTCAGGGACGCACGAAGTTTGTCCTCTTCGAGTTTCCATGCGCTGACAACCTGCTCTCTAGCATGCTTTAGGGCGCTCACCGCTTCATCGGCTGCATTCTTCAAGCCCGCCTTCCTGGCCTCTTCTTCCAATTCAGCCAATTGAACCGAAAACTGCACTTTCAGCGTGGCTCTGAGCGCTTCGGGTGATGGTTGGGCAGGACTCCCCGGAACAACAATGGCGGCCATTTCCTTAATTTGCTTTGCGCCATAAAGGTCGGTAGAAACAGGATTTCCGAGTTTTCTGGTCACTTCCGAGACAACAGATTTCTTCAGTACACTCGGATCCGCAACATGGCTTATCAAATTGCTCATGGGACGATTCCACCGCTGCTTATCCGGCGCTCCAAGCTGTTTAGAAGCGAAACGGGCAATTCGATACCCCGTAGTCGTGCCAACCACTCCTGCAATTGTTCATTATCAGACTGTTCACTGAAGCCACGTGATGCAGATAACAGTGCTCCCCAGACCGGGTGGACCAAAGGCAATCCGGTTGGTGTTATCTGTTCAATCTGGTCACGTAAAAGATCACTCACCACTCCGGGATTAGTCAGAAGACCCAGTTCATTTATCTCATCCAGTAATGCCAGCACTTGATTACGCTCGTTGTGATCAAGCTGCTCCAGAATCCATTGGCGATCCTGACGGCTTAAAACGGCAAGACGCAAAGTGATTCGGCGTAACGGGGCATCGCGTTCCATGTTGGATACTCCTACTGCGGTTCTTTCAGCCAACGACGCAAATCTGCCAACAATGCTTCGCGATCTTCACCGGAAAGATTTGGTGTGGTGTCCGGAGTCACAGCACCTTGGCGGAGTCGGGTGATGAATGCCAGCAAGGCCAACGAAAAAATCAGCCCGCCTGCCACTATCCACCAGAACGCCACCGGTATTGACGGAGTGACTGTTGTCGGGGTCACCTTGACTGGAGCGGTTGTTTCACGAACGGGCGCAGAAATCCGGGCCGCCGCATAGAGAATCGAAATTCGATCTCCGCGCGCCGGATTCAAACCCAGCGATGTGGTTAATAATTCCTGGATTTGAGTTGTGCTGACTCCGTCAACCGGTGTAGACAACACCACCCCGACATTCACACGCTCAAGTTTTCCAGCCGCATACTCAATCTCGGAGTGTTCCTTCCCGACTACATATTCTGTCTCGGATGTATCCTGTGTTCGTCCTTCACCACCACTGACCTGCCCGGAATCAGTTGCATCAGAGCTGCTGGTGTGAAGTTCTTTTTCACGCAGAACCAAACCATCTTCAGAACCTGCAACAGGAAGAGGGCGTTCACGTACCGCTTTGATCTTGTCGAAATTCATCTGGACATTAACGGCAACATAACCATTGTCTACTCCCAGTGTATGTTGGAGTAAGCTTTCCGCCTTGGTGCGAAGCTCGTTTTCCACTCTCGAGACCAATTGCAGCCGATCCGGCATCTGCCCTGCTAAATCACCGGAGTTCAACAATTGCCCGGCTTCATTCATGACTACAACATTTTCAATTGTCATACCCTCAACGGCCGAAGCGATAAGCTCCTGTATTCCCCTGGCCTGGCGACCATCAAGCACGGCTTCAGGACGTAGCTGGATAACGACCGAAGCTTTTGGCTGCTCGGGAGCCGTCAAGTATATGCCGGTACGCTTGAGGGTAAGGTGAACTCTGGCTTGCCTGATCTCCCGCATGCCCATGATGGTGCGTGCAAGCTCACCCTCCAGCGCCCGCTGGTAATTGATTTTTTGCGTAAATTCGGACATCCCGTAATCAGCATGGTCAAAAAGCTCAAATCCAGAACCAGCTCTGGTTGGAATTCCGCTTTCCGCCAGCTTCATACGCGCCTCACCAAGACGCTCCTCCGAAACCTCGATAGCATTGTCCTTGGTATTGATTCGATACGGGATATGTGCTCTGTCAAGGTTTGCCAGAATATCAGCCTGGGATGCCTCAGTGGCATTTTTGTAGAGTGGGGCATATGAAGGCGAAAGCGCCCACCATGCCGAAACGGCAAACAAGGCGACAATGACGGTGACTCCGATCGCCAAACCGATCGGCCGGCTTTTCAATGATGCAACTATATCTTGCTTTTCCACGATATTCATTCAACTCAGATCTGTAGACGGGAGAGTTCCTGATAGGCCTCCACCATTCGGTTCCGGATTTCGATAGACAATTGCAACGTCAACTTGGCCTGTTCCATCGCTATGACAAGATCATGGGGGGATATATCTTCCCCGGCCGCAAATGCAGCCAGAGCCGTTGAAGCGTTACGACTGCTTTTCTCCACCTCTGCCAAGCCATCCATCATGATTTTTCCAAAATCAGATGATGGAGCGCTCTGGCCGATGGTTCCCGCCCCTGATATGCTTTCCAGTGAAACCGGCATCACCGGTGTAATCAAACTCATGATTGTTTCCCTATTTCAAAAGCTTTGAGTGTCATGGCTCTCAGGCTGTTGTAAGCACGTACATCCGCCTCATAGGCTCTTGTCGCTGAAACCAGCGTGGCCATTTCGGTGGCAGTTTCAACTCTAGGATAATGAACCATACCCCTCGCATCAGCCATGGGATGATCCGGATCATGGACTTCGCGGTGAGCCGACACAGAGCGGGTTTCAGTTGGGAGTATTCCCAACTGGCTGCTGAACAGTGATGGCAGTACAGCTTGTCGAAGCGGGCTGAGAGCATCGGCTGCAATCGCCACATTGGTCATGGATAAATTGAAAGAAGCTGCCTCAACCCGCTGACGCTCGTAGGTCATCGCTGCTTTAACCACTTCGTTGATATTATCCAGCCTCATCTCATTTCCCTCCCTTTACTGCCAACTGCATCAAGGCAAATTGACGGGATACGCCATCTGCCAAAGCCTGATATCTACCGCTGGCGCTGGACAGCTCAGCGACTTCCTCATCCAGTTCAATCCTGGTGGACAATCCCGATGGGGTGCGGATACGTGAATCAACGCCTTCGCTATTCAACTCCATCACAGCACTTGCCAGGGTATCGGCATCGGACAACGACGCATGCAACATTTGCATGGCGCTCGCAATATCAAACCGGATAGCATGACTCCCCGGTACATTAGCCATGGAAATATTTCTGGCAGCCACTTTCGCACGCGCCTCTTCCAGCTGCATGGACACCCTCACAACATCGACAGCTGTCATTGGATCGATCGCCATCTTGCAACTCCCTATTGGATTATTAGTTCTGCGTGTAAAGCACCGGCCTGATTGATCGCCTGAAGCACGGTGATGACATCCCTTGTACTCAAGTGAATGCGGTACATGGCCTGCACCAACTCCCCTACCGTCGTTCCATCCTTGAGCTGAACCGGAACAGGAACTTGTTCAGTCACAGAAAGCTTGGTGTCCGGCACAACCACTGTGCCAACACCATCACCGGGATGCGCCAACCACCCCGGTTGCGAAACCTGATAGCGTGTGCTGATTTCAACATTCAGATTTCCGTGGGAAATACTGACTTCATCAATCCGAACCTGTCCGCCAGACACAACGGTGCCGGTTTTTTCGTTGACAATGACACGCGCAACATGATCCGGCGTAACACTAATGTTTTCAATTCGAGAAATGAGCTGAGGAATATTGGCCTTTACTCCAGCCACCGGAATCTCGATTCTGGCTCCGTGAATTACCTCTACACCGTTTAACGCCAACTCACGGGTCAAACCATCCGCAATGCGTTGCGCAGTTGTGAAATCCGGCTCGTTCAGAATCAGTGTAATTTTGTCTTTCTCCGATGACTCATGCGCTTCAGGGTGACGCTCAACATTGGCGCCACGGGGAATACGTCCCGCCGTAGGATGATTTTTCCGTCGACTGCTGTCGTTGGCTTCAAAATCATACCCTCCTACCGACAACGCACCTTGAGCCAAGGCATACAGTTTCTGGTCTGGCCCGTAAAGGGGGGTCATTAGCAAAGAGCCGCCCTGCAGACTTCGGGCATCACCCAGCGATGCCACCTCAACATCCAGTTTGTCACCTGCTTCTCCATAGGCCCCCAAACGTGACGTCACCATGACTGCAGCCGTATTCCGGCTGTTAAGATCCGCCTCGGTCAGGCTGACATTGAAATGCTTCAAAACATTTACCAGCGATTGCCTGGTGACCCTATTCTTCTCCGAATCACCAGTACCTGAAAGACCTACAATCACACCATACCCCACCAAAGGGTAATCGCGAATCCCTTGAATCCGAGCCAACTCTTTGATCCGAACTTTATCTGTGCCGGCCGCCATGCCGGGCTGGATGAGCATCAGCCCCATCAGCACCACCAAGACTTGCCTCATAAAATTCTCAACCATTTAAATAACCTGAAGAAAATATTCTGCTTTTGTGCATCTGCAACAACACCGTCTCCCTTAATATCGATGCTGGCCTCCGCTAGCCGATAAGAGAGAACTGTGTTTTCGTAACCGATATCATCCGGTCTCACCAAACCTGAAATCCGGATCAACTGGCGCTCATCATTTACTGTCACCACTTGTTCGCCCTGTACACGGTACAGTCCATCAGGCAGCTGCTCGGTAATGCGTACGGAAACATTGGCTCTAACCTGACCGCGACGGCTGGTCTGGCCGTTGCCGACTGTATCTCCACGAATACCCAACGCTGCCTGGTTCTTGTACTCATTGCCGCTGGCGCTGGCGGATATTGCAGTATTACTGTTTGCGCCGGTGCCGGCAGCAGACTCAGCGGAAGTAGACTCCACTACCAGAACTGTCAGGATATCCCCGAGATGGTGCGCATGCCTGTCACTGGTCAACCCACGATACGTATCTGGATTGATCAGACTGTTTTCTCCCGCCCAAACCGATCCGCTAATCAGCATGCATACAGCAAAATGTTTAAATCTCAATGAACACCTCTCCTTTACCAGATACGGTGGCGGTCGTACTGATCGTTGCACCTTCAACCATAACCTGCACTGAATGGCCTCTTTGTCCGGACTGTAGCACTGTTCCCCGAGTCCGGAGCTGCAGACCACCACCTCTCACAATGACCTGAACGCTCCGGTTCCTGAAAACCATTGGCTCATCCTGAAGGTCTGCATTCAAGACAGGTCGGCCTGGTTGTGTGCTACGAACCAACCATCGACCATCAAGATTATCCGCCAAATCATGGCTGAGTGACTCAATGCCGGCCATATCCACCAATTTTTTCTGCGGCTCAGCTACTGTAACCGGTTGATCTGCTTCGGAGTGTCGCCCATAGACCCAAGCCATCCGCATGGCTTCCAACCGAAACCACACCGTAACCTTCCGCATACGGGATTGGCAGTCCACGCCAGTCAATTCAACCGGTATACGACTCCGCAACTGCCGTAAATCAGGTTCCATTTTCTGGATATTGATTTGGGGCCAAGGTGAAATCAGGCTTAGTCCAATTAGTTCGAACGGTTGACTGGCATCCGTTTTTATAAGCTCAACCAATTGTGAGGTAACTTGAGCTTGGTCTGTTAGCGAACATGCCGTAACTGGGTCGGACTGTTGTGCATAAACCCCTCCCATGGCCACTATCATTGTCAGAAACAACACAAATTGCATCTGACTTTTACCTGCGAAGATTATTCAGGGTTTCCAGAATCTGGTCGCTAGCCTGCAGGATTCGGGCATTCAACTGGTAGGCACGTTGCGCCAACACCAAGCTAGTCATTTCTTCCACCAGATTGACATTGGAAAGCTCCAGATGCCCTTGCAAAAGAGATCCGGTACCGTTTGTGCCCGGTTCAGCAAGCACCACATCTCCACTCTGCTGCGTTGGCTGGAGTAGGCCATTATTCAACCGCTGAAGGCCCTCTCCGTTGGCAAAGCGAGCGATACGAAGCTGGCCCAGTTCAACCGGCTCGACCACACCGGCCAGGCGGGCCTGAACGCGGCCATCAGCTGTAATAGAAATACTGGCCGCATCGGGCGGAATACGGATATCACCTGAGAGCTCCAAGTCACCCTCTATCACTAACCGTCCTTCTGCGTTCTGGTGGAAACGTCCGGCGCGGGTATAGGCAGCATCTCCTCCAGGAAGCAGAACCTCGAAAAAACCTTTACCTTGGATTGCAATATCCAATGGGTTATTTGTCTGGCTTATAGAGCCTTCGGTCATACTGACACCCGGCTGGGAAATCTTTACCCCTGCACCCATCACACGGTTGGGTTCCATCATCCTGTCCAACGGATTTCCCGACTGCTGCTGGACGAGATCCTGGAAATTAACCCGGCTTTTCCTGTATCCCGGTGTTTGCATATTGGCAATATTATTGGAAATACTGTCGATCCAAGCCTGATTTGCATCCAGCCCTGAAGCAGCTATCGAAAGTGCGTCGATCATTGAATTATCCTCGTTATTCCTTTCCAATCTGGTTAATGCCGCTATTCAGTACCGCATCATACGCTTGCAGGGCTCGCTGCATAGTTTCAATATGGCGGGTTGCCTCCATCAATCGAACCATGTCGGCACTGACTTGAACGTTTGAGTTCTCAAGCATGCCTTGATGAACCAAGGCTTTTAATGGCGGCGATGCATTCCCAGGAAGATCATACAGACCGTTGCCGGCGGAAACTAACACTCCGTCATCCACTACTCGTATCAACTTTAGCCGGTCAATAAGATGACCATCTGCAACCACTTCACCATCATTTCCAACCTTGAAGCCATTGGTCCCGGTAGTTAGTGGTCCATGCTCACCCATCACTGTCAACCCACCGGCGGTGCGAAGGACTCCGGCAGGGTCCACAGAGAAACGACCGTCACGTGTTATCCACGATTGATGCCCCGAAGAAACAACAAACCAGCCGTCACCAGACAAAGCCAAATCCGTTGTAACGCCGGTGTTTTTCAGTGAGCCGTCCCTCAAATTGTTAGAAGTATGAAGTGACGTTTTCCCCAAACTATCCCTCCATGGATCAGATGCCTGGGACTGTACCAAACGGGTGAAACTGGTTTGAGTTTTATAGCCCGGAGTCCCAGTATTCGCTGCATTTTGAGCAATACCGCCAACACTATCCACTTCTCGCTGGATGACGCTGGCCAGTTGCATGATTAGATCCGTCATACACCCTCCATTCCTGAGAATCCTGGCAAGTCAACAATACCCGATGATGTAATTCTGGCATGCTGACCCACCTCAGTGACAGCCAGAACAGCCAAGTGCGGAACCGCACGTTGCACCAAAGCACGAAGTACACGCCTCAGTGATGGCGCGCATAATAATACCGGATGCCTGTTTTGGCCCAGTTCCTGCTCGGCTTTTTTAGCCAGGGCCACCATAAAACGCTCCAGCTCACCGGATGGCAACAGGGAAACCATGCCCTCCCGCCTTGATGAGGAAAGCATGTAACCCTCCAACTGCGGGGCCAGAGTCAGCACATGCAACTCACCGCGATCATCCACAAAGCGTTCGTAGAGTGTTGCACCCAGGCGCTCCCTTACCCGCTCCGCCAGATCTTCAGGATTCTTCTGGTTGCGTCCGGAATCCACCAGCACTTCTAGAATGAGTTCCAGATTACGAATGGGAACTTGCTCGCGTAACAGAATCTGCAAGACCCGCTGTATATCGGAATAAGTCAATACTTGCGGTATAAGTTCGTCAACTAATGACCCTAATGAAGCCCGCTTTCGTTCCACCAGATTCTCAGATTCCGCCCGGGTCATAAAATCCGACGCATATTTTCTGGCAAGCTCGGACAAATGAGTCATCAGAACAGTTTCCGGGTCAACCAGTGTGTATCCTGAAGTCTTGGCAAGATTGCGGTTGTTTGGAGAAATCCATTTAGCGCTCAAGCCGTAAGTTGGCTCCAGTGTCTCAATCCCATCCAAATCAGCCCTATCTCCACCCGGGTTGATTGCCAATATCCGGTCCATCACCAATTCACCGGAAGCAATGGCAGCTCCTTGAATGGCGACTTGATACATATTATTCCCAAGTTTTTTTTCCAACTTAACATGTAAAGCCGGCAACGCAAATCCATAGTCACGGGCAAATTGTTTTCGTAGATTTTCGATTCTGGTTTCGAGGACACTGGAGGCAGCCAAAAACGTGGCTGCTAAAGACGAAGCCAGCCGAAGCTCGAACACATGTGTTTCCATTGAGGCATATACATCCTTATCTTCAGACGATTCCTGCTTATGGCCATTGTCTCCGGGTTCTCCAGCAGCTATCCGGCTCTGCTTGCGCCATGCCAGCCAGCCCATTGTGGCGAAAAAAGCAAATAAAATCAGAAGCGGTGCGATTGGCAGTCCGGGAAGCGCCATGAGAATCAATGTTATTATGGCAACCATCGCAAGAATTTTGGGCTGGGAAGCCACTTGCCTCACAACCTCCTGGCCTAATTTTGCATCTGTGGCTGCGCGCGTAATAATGATGCCTGCCGCCACAGATATAATAAGGGAAGGTATCTGCGTGACGATGCCATCCCCTACTGTCAACAAGGTATAATGATGCAGTGTATCTGCCCAACTCATCCCCTTTTGCAGCATGCCAACAGAAATACCGCCAATGATGTTGATCAGGATAATAATGATTCCGGCAATAGCATCACCCTTAACGAACTTCGATGCCCCATCCATAGCGCCATAAAAACTTGACTCACGCTCCAGTTGTGACCTGCGGTGCTTGGCCTCATCCTGATCAATGATCCCCATATTCAGGTCCGCATCAATGCTCATTTGCTTACCTGGCAAGGAGTCCAGTGTAAAACGCGCTGCCACTTCGGCAACTCTCTGAGCGCCATTAGTGACAACTACATATTGAACAACAATCAGAATAAGAAATACTACAAAGCCAATAATGTAATTCCCTCCGACAACATGCGCCCCGATGGCGGAAATAACCTTGCCTGGATTTCCACTATCCAGAATCAAACGAGTAGCAGAAATATTAAGTGCAAGCCTAAATAATGTAGTAATCAGCAACAGCGACGGGAAAGTTGAAAAACTAAGCGGCTTTTCAGTATAAAAAGTAACCAGCAATATCAATAGCGCAATAGTGCAGTTGGTCAACAACAGGAAATCAAGTACTCCAGGGGGAATCGGAGTAAACAAAACCATCAAAATACCAATCATGCCAACTGCAAGCAGCAGATCATTTCCTTCTGAAAGAAGCATGTTTCCAAATGACTTCATCGACTAACAACCTTATTGCCAGGTAAACTGATAATCCAACGGTACACTTTAGCAATATCTGCCTGTGACTCAACCGGTATTTCGGAGTCCAGACGACATCTTGCCAAGCTCCTTGCCACAGGGGGCCTGCGTATGATGGGAACCCGATGGCGGCGGGCCAGCTTACAGATTTGCATGGCCAAAAAACCCTTGCCCGAAGCAACAATGACAGGGGCCAACATAGTATTTGGGCGGTACTGCAGAGCTACGGCGACATGGGTAGGATTAGTGATAATGACATCCGCATCCTTGACCTTCCTCAATGCAGCAACTTTCTTCAGCAACTCCTGTTGAATGCGCCGACGCTTACTCTTTATTTCCGGATCACCTTCCCTGCGTCGATACTCTTGCTTTAGTTCATGTTGACTCATGCGCATCTGGCGCGCAAAGTCCTTCCGGCTATACCACATGTCAAATAACGCAGAGATAGCCATTACTGCGACCAAGGAAAACCCCACTTGTAGAAAAAAACCAGCAATGGCGACCGGAAGCCTGGAAGGGTCCAGGGCTGTTGTTTCAAGTAATTTGGGGAGCAACGCCTCGCCCCCTTTGTAAATAACCAGTGAAAACAATGCCATTTTCACCAGAAGCTTTAACAGTTCAACCAACATCCTACGAGAAAAAAGCTTCTTGAGCCCAGTTACAGGATTAATTCTTCGGAAATCCGGCGTCAAGGGCGTCATTGAAAAGACTAACCCATTGAACAACAGATTTATCAGTATTGCTGCAAGGATCAACGAACCAAACAGAGGAAACAACGCATACGCCACATGCTTGATCGTAGCCGTAGCCGGACTTATCAGCGGTTGCCCGGCTAAAAAGTCTGCATTGGCAATCCACCATTGTGCTTGGGACTTCAATTCACCACCAACTGAAATGGCGATGGCGGAAAAAACCACCAGAAAAACCATGACCATGACAAAAGACACTAGCTCCTGACTATGAGGAACCTGTCCTTTTTTACGTGCATCGTCCAGCTTGAACGGCGTTGCTTCTTCTGTTTTCTCTTGCTGATCACTCATGGATGAACCACCGGCAGACCGCTAAACCGAATAGCCTGACCATACATGACTGATATACCTTGTATGATGAACGGCAATGCCATAGCCAATAATAAAATTCCCAAGCCTACTTTTAAGGGAAGCGCCATAAAATAAATATTTGCTTGAGGCATGGAGCGGGACATATAGGCGAAAGCAATATCCGTCAGCCACAGCCCCAAGAAAACAGGCATCACCATCATAAAGGCCGTCAGGAATTGCTGGGAAAACACCACAATAATATTTTCAGGACTCATTTGAAGCTTGGTCATGCTGCCAGGAGGCAGCACGCTCATCCATGTGGAAAGTCCCCTAAGCAACTCATAGTGAAAATCCATGCTCACAAATACCAGCGCCATGGTGAGCAGCAATAACTCAGAAACCATCCCCCCCGCATGCCCCCCCGAAGGGTCAAAGACTGCTGATGCATTGAAACCAATCTGCATATCCAGAAGCTTGCCCATAAAATCTGCCGCCGCCGCCGCCGCATGAAAGCCAAATGCCATGATCATCCCGATCAAGAATTCCATGATGATGCTACCTGGAGTTAGGCCACTGATTGCAACCGGATTAGCAGACCAGCCAAGCACTGTTGCCATTACCAGGCAAAAAATGACTCTGACTAGTTGAGGCAGCCTGGAAAATGGTGTGATTGGCGCAACAACCAATATGGGCAGAAGCCTGATGCTGGCAAGTAGCACCGTATAGAGGTGCGTATCCGGAGACATGCCTTCTTCCTGCCTCAGCGTGTTATGGACAATTGAATTACTTCCAGTGCGAATTGCTTAAGAGTTGCAAGCATCCAGTCGCCAAAAACAATCATGATCAGCACTGAAGCCGCCAGTTTTGGAATAAAAGTCAGCGTCATCTCCTGAATCTGGGTCGCTACCTGAATGATGCTGACCAAAAGACCAATTATCAGCACCGTAAATAATATGGGTGCCGCAAGTTTTGCTGCGGTTATCAGCGTCAAAAAGAGAATATGCAATACCTGATCCTGAGACATGATGACACTCCTGACTGGCAATGGAAGATGACTGCTTCAACCCCAACTGCCCTTTACAGCAACAATGTGGCTCTTATCTTTCGTAAGCACCACATTGTAATCTTTCATCCTTCACACGAATAGTACCTGAGCCGTGGTCAATTTTTACCCCCCAAAACCTCAATTCTTCCCCTTCGCCTCCTCCCTCGCCTTCATATAAACCACCAGCGCATCCTGATAAGGCCCCACCCGGTCCAAATGCTCCACCGCAATCTCATCACACTTCTTCAACAACGCCAGCGACAAATTATTCACCGACTGCGCCGGAATAAAATTCCGCATATTATCCCACTTCGCAAACTTCTCCTGGATATGATCAAACGCATAACCAATCGCCTCCGAATAAAAAAACACATTCGACGCATACACCTCACTGTACTGCGCCCAATGCGTCTTCATCGCCTCATCCGGATCACGGGCGCGCTGGTCTTCCGCAATCGACAGGCATTCCAGAAACTGATCCGCCTTCTCCGTGTCCGGTGCCGCCAACACAGACGAACTCCAGGCCACCAAAGAAAATGCAACGAAACCGAGTTGTTTGATATTGAACATGTTCTGCGCTCCCGGGCAGATAGAGTGTCACCCGAAGGTAGCGCAAAAAAACGACCTTGACACCCCTCACGCCGGGGGGATTGCAACAACATCGACAGGATGAAACCGCGCCACAAAAGCGCTTAGTGAATGATCTTCAGCAATTGCTCATCCGCATCCTGATGATCATGCTTGTCATCACTGGCGCAGACTTCCCCATCCTGCTTCGTACCTCGATGGATATACCCCGTGCGCTCCTGCTCCGGCAGGTTCTTCACTTCCCAAGCCAGCACCGCCTGCATGCAAGTCTCGCGTTGCTCGCGCGTCAGGCGCTCACCGCCCGGCCATTTACCGATTTCCACCGCCAGACGCAGCTTGTCCACAATATCCGGCGTCAAGGCTTCCAGCATGGCCGCGATGGTTTGTTCATTCATGCTCTTCATCTCCGCGAATGGGATTGCCCCAGCCCAACTTGGTGCGGCAGGCGGCGTAAAAATCAAAGCCCGGCGGATGAATCAGCCGCAGCTTGAAGGGATGCTTCTTGATATACACCCAGTCACCCGGATTCAGCGAAACGCCGGTCTGGCCGTCGGCGCTGACCATGGGCCGGATGCGGGTTTCCAGGATGCGGATCTTGATCTCGCTGTTTCCGTCCACCACGATGGGACGGCTGGACAAGGTATGCGGGTGCATGGGCACCGCCACAATCGCATCCAGCTTGGGGTGCATGATGGGGCCGCCGCCGGACAAGGCATAAGCCGTGGAACCGGTGGGCGTGGCCACAATCAGGCCGTCGGACTGCTGGCGGTAAACGAACTCCCCTTCCACATAGAGTTCAAAGTCAATCATGTGCACCGACTTGCCCGCATACAGCACCACATCATTCAGCGCCAACGCCTCATGGGCCGGGTTGCCGTTGCTGCGCACTTCCATGTTCAGCAAAAAACGGTGATCGATGGTGTAATGACCGGCCAGAACCTCGGCAACCTTGGGAATCAGTTCGTTGGGGGAAATATCGGTGAGGAAGCCCAGGCGGCCGCGGTTGACACCCAGCACCGGCGTCTTGTGCCGCGCCAGCGCGCGGGCGGCGTGCAGCAGCGAACCGTCGCCACCCACCACAATCACCAGATCGCAGACTTCGCCCATCAACGCGCGGGAGCAAACCTGCTGGCTCATCGACGGCATCAGGCGGGCGGTGTCTTCGTCGTAGATCACCTTGACACCGGTGTCGATCAGGTATTTTTCCAGCACTTCCAGCGTTTGCACCACGGAAGCCTTGCCGGGACGACCCACCAGACCGACATTGCGAAAAGTCTCTTTGCTCATTCCACTACCAGATTCTGCTGACGCTGTTCAGGACTCAAAGTCCACAGGCCCCCGGCAAGAACGGAGGCATTGAAGCCCTGAACACCCAGCAGGAATGCGGCGGCGGTGCTGCGCTGCTCACTGTAGGAGTAAACCAGATATTGACGGTCCGTCGGCAGTTGCTGCGCCTTGTGCCGGATATCCTGCAACGGCAGGGACAGGGCCTCCCGGAGATGCCCCTGCTTATACTCCTCGGGAAGCCTCACATCAAGCCAAACCGCTTTGCCCAGCGCCACCAGCCGTTCCCCTGCCGGAAAATCAACCGCCGCCAGACTGGGGGCTTTCAGCAAACCGTCAAAATCCTTTTTCTCCAGCCGCATCAACACGCCGTCTTCCAGCATGGTGACATCGGCATTGCGCGGCGCATCCTGCAGCAGGCCCTCCTCCCCGAAATACTGGCCCTTGCCCAGATAGGCCATGGTCACCGATTCACGGCCTTCGTGCTGCACCACCACGGCGCGGCCTTCGCGGATGAAATAGCAACTGTCGGCCTGTTCGCCCTGACGCACAATCACCTCCCCTTCGCTGACATTCATCGGGGTCATGGCGCGGATCAGGGCCAGGATGTTCATGGGCGGCACGCGATAAAACACATGTGATTGCAGCAGGCGCACCACCCAGTCGCGGTCGATGTCCGTCGGCAGCTCGGCAAACAGGGTCTGCGCCAGGCTGGACAGGCTTTGCTCCCACAACAGGGCGTCGTAGAGGCGCTGGTGGTTGACCGCCAGTATATTGACGGTGCTCAAGGCTGTGGCGTTGAACTGGCGGGGGTTGGTGGGGGCCAGTGCGTGATTGGCGGCTATATCAGTGGCATCCAGCAGCGTTATTTCACCGTCGCGCTCGGTCAACTCCAGGCGACCGCTCAACAGGAAGATGCTCTGCACATGCGGGTCGCCACAACGGAACAACACCGTTCCGGAGGGCAGCGACTGAATGCGGCAACCGTTCAGCACATCCTGCAAACGACTGCGGGACAAGGCGTTGAGCGGGACGAAACTATGCAGCACGTCAAGATTCAAACCGGTGCGCAACATGTTGCATCTCCTACTGGAATTTCAGCACATTGAGAATGGCGGTGTCCGCTCCCTGATGCCGGGCGCAACGGTCGGACTGTCCGGACATGAATTTCGCCGGTGAATCCACGCGAATCAGGCGGGCATTGCAGCACTTGTCATCGCCGATGCTGGCCAGGCAACGCGGGGTTTCGTAGTGGCGAATCCACTCCCGGTAATGTTCTTCACTGACCAGGCATTTTTTGGCAACGTAGGCCGGGGGGTTACGGGTATAGGCCGCCAGATCATCCACCGGTACCGACAGGTTGCCGACGCCAGGGTGAAAGGCGACAAAGGTCATGCCCATGCCCTGCAATTCACGCAGGTATTCATCCGCCGACGCTTCGGCAATGCGGGCTTGTTCCGCCTTCAACTCATCCAGCCCTTTCTCAAGCTCGGCAATACTTTCCTCTTTCTCCGCCAGTTCCGCTTGCAGCGACTTGACGCTCAGAAGATGTCGTGAGGCTTCCTCATCCAGCCGGCGGTCCATGGCCAGCATCAGCTCGGTTTCACGGCGGGACAGGCGGGTATTGAACTCCTGTTCCTTGGCTTCGGTCAGAATGGCAATCTGGTGTTGCGCTTCTCCGGCGCGGCTCAGGGCCTGTTGCAGCTCCTGCAACTTGCGCTCATGGGATTCGCGCTCCTCCTTCAATTGACGCTCAATGCCCTGCAGGCTCTGCACCTGCCCCATCAACGACTCCAGCCGCTCGGTCTGGGCCTCCAGCTGGGTTTTCTGCGTCCGCTGCTGATCCACCAGTTTCTGGTTCTGGGTTTGCAGGATGTCCAGTTGTTGCTGGTGGACATAGGCCTGCTCATTGATGGTTTCATCTTTCTGGGTGGTCAGGGTCTGCACTTTCAGTTGCAGGTCACTGATCTGCTGCAGCAACTCCCCGCCTTCCACCGGGAAGAAGACCGGTTCCGGCTCCAGCTCCAGTTGCGGCACCAGCTCATCGGTGGACAGCACCGGAATATTGGTTTCGGTATAGGCCGGTCGCAGGGCTTTCAGGCTGAAACGCTGGCAGGCGGCCGGCAAGGCCATCCGTATCTGCTCAAAGGTATTGAGATTGTCCTGGAGTTGCGGGTCCCACATGCGCGGGGCGTGCCAGGACACCGGGCATTGGCTGCGGCAGGCCAAGTGGATGGGGCCGCGTCCCATGTCCGGCCCCAGCCCCGCCACCTCCACCATATGCGCCAGCGGAATGTTCCAGCCCGGCTCGGGAAAACCCTGCCGGTCAAAGCGCATGGTGAACAGTGCACAACCCTTGACGGTGAGGCTGTCATCCAGTTGCAGGTAAGCGCCCCTTTTTTCTTCGCGGGCGTAATGCGCCATGGGCACCAGCCCGCTCAGGGTGACATCGAAGTCATCGTAAAGCATGGAACGGGCGATGGTGTCGTCGTCCCAGAACATGATGAGTTCTTGAAAAATGGCCGTGGAATGCAGCATGACGTCTCCTGACAACCTTGCCGGCAAGGGCTTAATTCTTATAAGGGTATGCCTTGGGTTTATAGAGCAGCGCCGCCGGACGGGCAAGCGCCAATAGCCTCATATTGACAAGCACGTCGTGAAATTTCTGCCGCAATGATCCGATTTTCACCTATTTGCCTCCGGCGGCTTGTACATGGTAGAAGCCTCTGCTAGAAACACAAAAAAAGCGGCAGGGTTTGCTATGCGTAAAATTTCGTTTTCCTGGAAGAGCGACTGGGTGTTTGCTCTTGCCATCACGACGGTGGTCGCCGTGGCCTCGTCTTCCTCGGTGTTCGAGAATCTGGAGCGGTATGCCTACGATCTCGGGGTGCGCTCCAGTCACCACGAACCGGGCGACAAGATCGCGATCATTGCCATCGATGACGAAAGCATCGGCAACATCGGCCGCTGGCCCTGGCCGCGCAGTTATCTGGCCGAAATGGTGGGTGCGCTCAATCAGGGCGGCGCCAAGGCGGTCGGCTTGCCGATCTTCCTCTCCGAACCGCAGTTGGACCCCGGACTGAAATACCTCCGCGAACTCAACGAATTCTATGGCCAACAACTGTCAGCGCCTCCCCTGTCCGATAATCCCGCTGTCGGTGAACTGGGCATGAAACTGGCAGAGGCTGAATCAGCCCTGAACACCGACCAGCAACTGGCCGACGCTTTCAGCGCCGCCAAGAACGTGGTGCTGCCCGTGCAGTTCGTCCTGGGCGAAATGCAGGGTCATCCCGACCAGCCGCTGCCGGACTACGTGCAGCGGAACCAGGTCACCGCCATTACCGACCGTATCGACGCCACTGCAACCGGTCGCCTGCCGCCGGAAACGATGCAGGCTGTGCCACCCATTGCCGACCTGGGTTCCAGCGCCGCGCTGCTGGGCCACCTCAGCATCAATCCCGATGAAGATGGCGGCATCCGCACCGAACCGCTGGTGGTGCGTTATGACGGCCAGTATTACCCCTCGCTGTCGCTGATGCTGGCCGCCAAGAGCCTGAACCTGAAGCCGGAAGACATTCAGCTCAGCCTGGGCGAAAACGTCCAGATCGGCAAACTGAAGATCAAGACCGATGAATTCTCGCAGATGCGCACCTATTACTACGGTGACGTCAGCGACCATTCCCCGTTCACTGTCGACTCGTTTTATGACGTGGTGTCCGGCAAGATTCCGGTATCCAAGTACAAGGACAAGATCGTCATCATCGGCCCCACCGCCTACGGGCTGGGCTCGCCGCAGGTGACACCGATCTCCCCGGCCATGGAACCAGTGATGATCCTGGCCCATAACGTCGCCAGCATCCTCAACCAGAACTTCTACCTGGTGCCGGAATGGAGCACCGCCCTGCGCTGGGGCTTGTTCCTGGTGGCGGCCTTGTACCTGATGCTGCTGCTGCCGCGCCTCAAGGCCGGTCAGGCGGTCATGGCCTCCGCCGGTTTCGTGATCGTGGTGTTCATTATCCATTTTACGCTGATGACCGGCTCCGCCACCTGGGTGCCGTTGATGCTGCCCGCCATCCTGGTGGTGCTGGGCCATGTGCTGATGACCACCAAGCACTATCTGGTCACGGAAAAGGCGCGCTTCCATTCAGACACACAATCCGCCGAGTCCAACCGTCAACTGGGTCTGGCCCTGCAACAGGCCGGCCAGCTGGACATGGCCTTCGAGAAGTTCCGCAAATGCCCGCGTGAGGAGTCACTGCTGGATGTGCTCTACAACCTGGCCCTGGACTATGAACGCAAGCGCCAGTTCAACAAGGCGGTCTCGGTTTACCAGTATGCCTCCGAGATCAACCCGGACTTCCGCGACCTGAAACAAAAACTGATGCGTGCCCAGAAACTGGAAGAAACCGTCATTTTCGGCGGCAGCTCCAACAGCGCCAGCAACGCCACCATGATCATGGACCCGAACAGCAACGAGAAACCGATGCTGGGCCGCTATCAGGTGGAAAAGGAACTGGGCAAGGGCGCCATGGGCGTGGTCTATCTGGGCAAGGACCCGAAAATCAACCGTGTGGTGGCCATCAAGACCATGGCGCTGAAGGACGAGTTCGAAGACGACGAACTGGCCGAAGTGAAGGAGCGTTTCTTCCGTGAAGCCGAAACCGCCGGCCGCCTCAATCACCCCAACATCGTCACCATTTACGATGCGGGTGAAGAACACGACCTGTGCTACATCGCCATGGAATTCCTGAAAGGCCATGACCTGGCGCGTTATGTGAAGCCGGACGCCCTGCTGCCGGTGCCGAAGGTGATCAACATCATCCACAAATCGGCGCTGGCGCTGGATTACGCGCACGAATTCCACATCGTGCACCGCGACATCAAACCCGCCAACATCATGTACAACCCGGAAAACAGCGAGATCAAGATCACCGACTTCGGTATTGCCCGCATCACCGACTCCAGCAAGACCAAGACCGGCACAGTGTTGGGCACCCCCACCTACATGTCGCCGGAGCAGCTGGCCGGACAAAAGGTGGATGGCCGTTCCGACCTCTACAGCCTTGGCGTCATGTTCTATCAGCTGCTCACCGGCACCGCGCCCTTCCGCGCCGAGTCCATGGCCGCCCTGATGTTCAAGATCACCAATGAGCCGCATCCTCTCCTGTTCAGCAAGCGTCCGGAGCTGGAAGCGCAGTTACCCTGCATGTCGGCCGTCATTGACAAGGCGCTGGCCAAAAATCCGGCAGACCGCTATCAAACCGGTCGCGAATTCGCCCGAGCCATTAAAAACTGCGTAGAATCATGCGCTAACCATTCACAGGAATCCTGATTGAATGGACAGGGAATCATACCGGCACGCGACACGAGGGTAAGGGGCGCGCCTTGAATAAAATAAACCTCTACGGTTTTACCGATACCGGCAAAACACGTACCAGCAATGAAGACTGCATCCTGTGCCTGCCGGAGATCCCGGCAGCGGTGCTGGCCGACGGCATGGGCGGTCACAGTGCGGGTGAAGTGGCAAGCCGGACGGCGGTGGACACCATCGCCGCCATCCTGCGTCAGACCACGCGCGGCATTTCTCCGCAAGAACGGCTGGAAGCCGCCGTTCAGGCCGCACACTCCGTGATCCGGGAAAAAAGCCGCCAGTCCTTGCGCTGCCGCGGCATGGGCACCACCGTGGTCGTGACGCTGGTGGAAGGCAACACCCTGTATCATGCCCATGTCGGGGATTCCCGGATGTATCTGCTGCGTGGCCAGGAGTTTCGCTGCCTGACCAATGACCATACCTTGCAACAGGAATTCATTGACCAGGGCCTGTATACGCTGGAAGAGGCTCAGGAAAAAGTGTCACGCAATATCCTCACCCGCGCCTTGGGGCTGGAGCCGCAAATCACCGTGGACTGCAATCAGGTGGACACCCTTCCCGGCGACCGGTTCCTGATTTGCTGCGACGGACTCTACGAGATGCTTTCCGACAGAGAAATGGCCTCGCTGCTGGGACGGCCGCATGCGCTGGATGAAGTCGGTCTTGACATGCTGGAGCTAGCCAATGCGCGCGGCAGCAAGGATAATGTCTCGGTCATCATCATTACCGGCTTCTAACCCATGCGTAAACTTGCCCTGCTTGTCTCGGCCCTGACGACGGCCGTCACCGTCCACGCCGAAGTTCCTGTTGAAGAGAAGCCGTTGAGCGGCGCGGTCCAGACCCGCCCGGTCCAGACTGCCCAGCCGTTGCAAAGCAAGGCCATTGACGGCAACCCCGCTGTGCAATGGGATTTGTATCAACAGGTGCAGCAGTTGCAGCAGGAAATCCGCCAATTGCGCGGGCTGGTGGAAGTCCAGTCCAACCAGATTGAACGACTGAAGCAAGACGCCCGCACCCGTTATGTTGATCTGGACCAGCGCATCAACCAGCTGGGCAGCCGTATTCCGGTCGATGCGGCTTCCCCGACCGTTGCTCCGGTCACGGCGACCACGCCAGCTGTCGTCACCACGCCAGTTGTCGAAGCGCCCAAGACTCCTTCCCCGGACGACGAGAAAAAAGCCTATTTTTCAGCCTATGAAGTCTATCGCAGCGGCGGCCCCAACAAAGCCATCAACCCGATGCGCGAGTTCATCAAGACCTATCCGCAAAGCACCTATATTCCTGGCGCTTACTATTGGCTGGGCGAATTCTACCTGGCGGCCTCCCCGGCGGATGTCAACAATGCCCGCAAGAGCTTCCGCATCCTGATTGAACAGTTCCCGGATGCCCCCAAAGCGCCCTCCGCACTCTACAAACTGGCCAGCCTGGCTGACGTAGATGGGAAAACCAGTGATGCCGCCCGCTACCTGCAGGACATCCTGAAGCGCTTTCCGGCCAGTCCGGAGGCTGCATCCGCCCGCCTGTGGCTGAAAGAACACAACATCACACCCGCCGTCCCTGAAAAGGCGAAACCCGCTGTCAAAACCCCTAATCCGGTCAAACCGGATGCCGCCGCCAAGCCAACGTCGGCGAAAACGGAAGCCAAACCCGCCAAACCGGCTGAAAAATCCAAGACCGCGCCCTAAGTTTGCTACAATCGCATTTTTCCTGTTGCGCCCTCACCTGACCGTGTCGGCGCTTTCTCTGCAAGACCGGCTGGCTGATGCACAACTCCGACGACATTCTTCAGCGCGAATTGCGCATCACCGAAGTTTTCCACTCCCTGCAAGGCGAAGCACGCACCGTCGGTCTGCCGACGGTATTTGTGCGCCTGACCGGCTGCCCGCTGCGCTGCGTCTATTGCGACACCACCTACTCCTTCAGCGGCGGTGAGAAGTTTACGCTGGCGCATTTGCTAGAACAGGTTCGCCACTACCGTACGCCGCTGGTGTGCGTCACGGGTGGTGAACCCTTGGCGCAACCGGATTGCATCCCCTGGCTGAAGCTGTTGTGTGACGAAGGTTTTGAGGTGTCGCTGGAAACCGGCGGCGCCATGGACGTCAGCCGGGTGGATCCCCGGGTCAGCCGTGTTGTCGATCTCAAAACCCCGGATTCCGGTGAAATGCACCGTAATCTCTATGAAAACATGTCGTTGCTGAATCGTCATGATCAGGTCAAGTTCGTGATCTGCAGCCGCAGGGATTATGAGTGGGCCCGCTTCAAATCTGACGAATACAGCTTGCCTGACCGGGTAGGCGACGTACTGTTTTCACCCAGCCACGGCCAACTGGACGCCCGTGAGTTGGCCGAATGGATGCTGGAAGACCGCCTAAGAGGCCGTCTGCAACTGCAACTGCACAAATACCTCTGGAACAATGAACCGGGTCACTGACATGACTGCTTCCAAACGCCCTCGCGCTGTCGTTTTATTATCCGGCGGACTGGACTCCGCTACCTGCCTGGCCATGGCGGCCCGTCAATACGACTGTTATGCACTCAGCTTTGCCTACGGTCAGCGCCACAGCAGTGAACTGCTGGCGGCGGCGCGGGTAGCCTCGACGCTAGGCGCGACCGAACATCGCGTTATCCGCCTGGACCTGGGCGCCATTGGCGGCTCGGCGCTGACCGACAACGCCATCGCCGTACCGGAAGAAGCGACTGAAGGTATACCGGTGACGTATGTTCCGGCGCGCAATACCGTCTTTCTCGCCTTTGCCCTAGGTTATGCTGAAGTGGTGGACGCCGACGCCATCGTTATCGGCGTCAATGCGGTAGACTATTCGGGCTACCCGGACTGCCGCCCGGAATACATCGACGCCTTTGCCCGAATGGCCGCCCTGGCCACCAAAGGCGGTGTCGAGGGACATCCGGTGCGAATTGAAGCACCGCTGCTGCATCTGACGAAATCGGACATCATTCAAGCCGGATTGAAGCTGGGTGTGGACTACGGGCTGACCGTCTCCTGTTACCAGGCGGATGACGATGGCCGCGCCTGCGGCAAATGCGACAGTTGCCGCCTGCGTACGGCGGGCTTCCTGGCGGCAGGCGTTCCGGACCCCACCCGTTACACCTCCGGTAACTGAAGAAGGCGGATTGCGGTTGCGCCTGTCAGAATAACTCTGTTACAACGTCAGCAGAAAATTGCATTACGGAATTACCGATGGAAAATTATCTTGTCATTACAGCGCTGGGCGAAGACCGTACCGGTATTGTCGACGCCATTGCCGGCGCGGCCAGTGAAACCCGCTGCAATATCGCCGACAGCCGCATGGTGGTCATGGGTCAGGAATTCGCCATCATCATGATGCTGTCCGGCACCTGGGACGCCGTGGCCAAATTCGAAGCCCAGATTCCGGTGCTGGAAGGCCGTCTGGGGCTGTCCATCCTGGTCAAGCGCACCAATCGCCGTGAAGCCCAGAAAGCCGCCCTGCCCTACAGCGTCAATGTCATTGCCCTGGACAACCCCGGCATCGTCCACGAAATCGCCAATTTTTTTGCGGTGCAAGGCATCAATATCGAGTCGCTGGAAACCAGCACCTATGCCGCACCGCACACCGGCTCCCCCATGTTTGCGCTGAACATGATCGTCAACATTCCCGCGCGCGTGCATATTGGCGTACTGCGGGAAAACTTCATGTTATTCTGCGATGACCGGAACCTGGACGCCATCATTGAACCTTACAAAAACTGACTACGGATATCTTTAACATGAGCCTTGCCATTGGCGATACCCTCCCCGCGCTTTCGGTAGCCGCCACCGGAGGTCACAGTCTGGATCTGGCCTCCCTGAAAGGCGCACCGGTTGTATTGTATTTCTATCCCAAGGACGCCACTCCCGGCTGCACCACGGAAGCCCAGCAGTTTCGTGACCTCATGCCGGAATTCGAGGCCCTGAACTGCCGCATCTTCGGTATTTCCCGCGATACCATGAGCGCCCATGACCGCTTCAAGGCCAACGAGTGCCTGCCTTTTGACCTGCTGAGTGATGGCGACGAAGTGCTGTGCCAGGCTTTTGCGGTGATCCAGCTGAAAAACATGTACGGCAAGCAGGTTCTGGGCGTAGAGCGCAGCACTTTCCTGTTTGACCGGAACGGCGTCCTGGTTCAGGAATGGCGCAAGGTCAAGGCCCCCGGCCATGCAGCGGATATCCTGGCGGCCGTCAAAGCCCTCTAGGAAGCGTCACAAGATCGGGCGCTGCCAGGCGTCCGGTGAAGATGCCCCTGTCAAGCCGGGGCATCGCCTCCTTTTTTCCGGATTTCAAAGCGGAACTCCCGCTCTCCCTGTTCCACTGCCAGCAAGTCATGCCCCGCCTGTCGCAGATATGCCTCAAAATCCCTTAACGAACCGGCATCCGTAGTCAATACAGTCAGTGGCTCACCGGGGGAAAGTCTGTGCAATGCCTGCTTCAGTTTCAGCAATGGCATGGGGCAACGGAGATTTCGGGCGTCTAGCAGCATGGTCGGCGTCTTTTGCAAAAAAGGTACAACCCGGCAATGCCGCCTCAGCGACAATGAGCGCAGCACAAACCGGGGTCGATCATTATGAAGTGTTGGACGGGAATGGCAATGGCCCTGCTGCTGGCATCCGGCCCTGTGACATCTGCCATGGCTGAATTGCCTACGCTGCAGCCATCCTCCGTCACCCCGCCAGAAGAACGCCAGCTCGGCGATATCTTTCTCCGGAAACTGCGCGGCAACACCCCCGTCATGGACGACCCCTTGGTGCAAACCTGGCTGGAAAACCTCAGTTACCGTCTGGCGTTCCATGCCGGCATGAGCCGTCCCGACCTGCAAATAGTGGTCATTCCTGATCGCCGTATCAATGCTTTTGCTGTCCCGGGCGGCATCATCGGCGTCAACGCCGGGCTTTTCCTGTACGCAGAAAACGAATCCGAATTCGCGGCCGTGCTGGCCCACGAACTGGGCCATGTGCAGCAACGGCACTACGCCCGAACGGTGGAACAAGCCGGACAGGACAACTGGCTCTATCTTGGGGCATTGCTGGCCAGTATCGCGCTGGCCTCCTCCAGCAGCGGAGATGCCGGCATGGCGCTGGGAGCCTCCGCGCAGGCGGCCATGATCCAGCAACAATTATCCTACAGCCGCCAGCATGAACGCGAGGCAGACCGGGTCGGCATGCAGACACTGCTCGACGCCGGCTACAGTCCGCTGGCCATGCCCCATTTTTTCGGGCGGCTGGAACGCGAATCCCGGCAAGTGGGTTTCATGCCGGACTTCCTGCTGACCCACCCGTTAACCCAGGACCGTATTGCCGACAGCCTGGGCCGGGCGCGCAACCTGCCGGCTGCGGGGGAAACGGACAGCCTGGCCTATCGCTTGGTGCGCATGCGCCTGATGGCGCTGGTAGAGGATGCCGACCCCCGCTCGGTGGAAAATTTCCGGCTAAAACTGAAGGATCACCCGGCACAGGAGGAAGCAAGGTTT
This sequence comes from Fluviicoccus sp., assembly GCF_030646115.1. Lineage (GTDB taxonomy): Bacteria > Pseudomonadota > Gammaproteobacteria > Pseudomonadales > Moraxellaceae > Fluviicoccus. Next base: position 556,461 of record NZ_JAUSMX010000009.1, on the reverse strand, counting down.
GGCCTGGCCCTGGCGCTGAAAAACCTGAAGCAGTTTGAACAGGCGCGTCAGGAAATATCTGTCCTGCTGTCGGCGCATCCGGGCGCTGTGGATTATGTCGTCGCCCGGGCGGATATCGAACTGGCGGACAACAAACCGGAAGCCGCTCTGGCTATATTGCAACAGGCGCTGGCGCTGACGCCCGACAGCGTGGCGCTGCGCCTGTATGCCGCCCATGCCGCCAACCTGAGCCTGAATGGTGAACGTGCCATTGCATGGCTGGAGCCCTTGAGCCGGCAACGACCGCTGGACCCCGTGGTCTGGGAGTTGCTGAGCGAGGCCTGTTTGCAGCGCAAGGATTCAGCCGGCGTGTTGCGGAGCCGGGCGGAGTACCGCTTCTTGTCTGACCAGAGTGAAAAGGCGGTCAAGGACATGGAACAGGCGATACGGTTGGCGAAAGGCAATTATCCGCTGCAGGCGAAGTTGCAGGACCGTTTGGGCAAAATGAGGGAGATGGTCGTTCTGGAAAAAGAGGTGAAGTGAAGAATCAGGACTTCATGGTGTAGAATCCCGCCATTCTGACCCCGATGCCGATCCCGTGGATATTGACCTTCAAACGCCGCTGACAACCACTGCTTCAGCCCCCAAAATCCTGTCCGTGGCCCCGATGATGGACTGGACCGATCACTTCTGCCGCGTCTTCCTGCGCCTGTTCAACCCCCATGTCCGCCTTTATACCGAGATGGTCACCACCGGCGCCCTGCTGCATGGCGATACCGCCCGCTTCCTGCGCTATGCCCCGCAGGAGCACCCCATTGCCCTGCAACTCGGCGGCTCCGACATTCAGGAACTGGCCCGTTGTACGGCAATGGCCGCCGATTACGGCTACGACGAAGTCAACCTCAACGTCGGCTGCCCGTCGGACCGCGTGCAGAACAACCGCATCGGCGCCTGCCTCATGGCCGAACCGCAGCACGTCGCCGACTGCTTTGCCGCCATGCAAGCCGTCACCCGTACCCCGGTCACCATCAAGCACCGCATCGGCATCGACGACCTCGACAGCTACGAACACCTGTATCACTTCGTCAGCACCGTGGCCGCCGCCGGTTGCCGGGAGTTCATCGTCCACGCCCGCATCGCCATCCTCAAGGGCCTTTCCCCCAAGGAAAACCGCGAAATCCCGCCGTTGCGCTATGAGGAAGTCTACCGGCTGAAGCAGGACTTTCCCCACCTCACCATCCACATCAACGGCGGCATCAAGACGGTCAGCGAGATTGCCGGACACTGGCAGCATACCGATGGCGTCATGATCGGCCGCGAGGCCTACCACAATCCGTGGATACTGGCTGAGGCAATGACCTTGTGGAACGAGACTCCTCCTGAACGCATGGACATCCTTCAGGCCTACCTGCCCTTTATGGCGCAGGAACTGGCAAATGGTGTACCCTTGAACCAGATGACACGACACATTCTCGGCCTGTTCCAGGGTCTGCCCGGCGCACGCCGCTGGCGGCAGCATCTCAGCACCCACGCTCATTTCAAGCATCGCGGCATAGACCTTGTGGAAGAAGCGGCCGGATTCATACTCGACCAGAACCGTCAGGAAGTTACGGCATGAACCAGTTGGAACAACTGCAAAAATTCAGCACCATCGTCGCCGACACCGGTGATATCGCCAGCATCCGCCGCCTCAAGCCGCAGGACGCCACTACCAATCCTTCGCTGATCCTCAAGGCGGCGTCGCAGCCGGAATATGAGCACATCATCAGCCAGGGTCTGGACAGCGCCCGCCGTCAACCGGACGCCCGCAGCCGCCTGCAGGACGCCGTGGAAGCCATTGCCGTCGGTTTCGGCGTGGAAATCCTGCAATGCATACCCGGCCTTGTCTCCACCGAAGTGGATGCCCGCCTGTCCTTCGACCTGCGCGCCACCGTGGAACAGGCGCGCCGTGTCATCCGTCGTTATGAACAGGCCGGTATTGGCCGCGAACGGGTTCTGGTGAAAATAGCCAGCACCTGGGAAGGCACTCAGGCCGCGCGTTTGCTGGAACAGGAAGGCATTCATTGCAATCTGACCTTGCTGTTCAGCTTCGCCCAGGCCCAGGCTTGCGCTGAAGCCGGTATTACACTGATTTCCCCCTTTGTCGGCCGCATCCTGGACTGGTACAAGAAAAGTACGGGGCAGGATTACAGTGCCGACACCGACCCAGGCGTGCTGTCAGTCAAACGAATTTATGATTATTACAAAGTCTGCAGCTATCAAACGGTGGTCATGGCCGCCAGTTTCCGTAATACCGGTGAAATCGAGGCGCTGGCGGGTTGTGACAAGCTCACCATCAGCCCGGCGCTGCTGGATGCGCTTTCAGCCAATCACTCAACTCTGCTGCGTACGCTGACGCCCGCAACACCGGATAGTTCCGCGAAATTACCTGAACTGACCGAGGCCGCTTTCCGCTGGCAAATGAATGAAGACGCCATGGCTACTGAAAAACTGGCTGAAGGTATCCGCTTGTTCTCGGCGGATTTGCGGACACTGGAAGGAAAAATCGAAAGCATGCTGTGAGTCATGCCGGGCGGAAGGATTCGCCCTTGTGTACTGGCGTTGAGGCAAGTCTTGCTGAAGACTGACACTATGGGATACCTAGTGTTTGGCTTCCCCTTGGGATTGCTGCTCCATTTCAAGGATATCCACCAGATTCTTGAAAGTCTCTTGATTCTTTTCGCTGAGTCCCATCAGGATGCGGTGCGCTGAAATCACCTTGGTCATCATTTCCTGTTCCGATGGCTCAACTTCCGGCAGCTCATTCAGACATACTTCTTCGCAATCACAATCCAGAATCAGGAATACCTGGTCAAAACCCATGCTTTCCAGAATGCGGCTGATATCAGGGTTAGTAGAGAGGATGATCGGCTTGCGGGAGTTATGCAGTTGCAGAAAGACAGCGGTTTTGGCGATCAGCCCCAAGGCGGTACTGTCGACGTATTCCGTTTGAGTCAAATCAATAAGGATGCCGGCGATATCTGGATCAAGAAAGATCTTTTCAAGAAAGTTGTCCAGGGTCGCACACATGGACGCGCGGATTTCACCGGTGAATTTAAGCACATAGGTGCCGCCATGCGAGGCATAGAGGATGTGTCCGGATGCCATGAATCAGTCCCGCTTGATAACCAGCAAGGCAACATCATCCGGCAAGGCGGCGTCCTTGCTGAGTTGAAGGGCATTCACCAGGTCATCCACACTGTTTACATGCATGGCTATCTCTTGTAGCAATTTTTCTTTCTCACTGGCCGAGCCTTTGGGTAACACTTCCAGCACCCCGTCCGAGGCCGCTATCAGCGTAAACCGTTCGCCCAGTTCCACGACATGTTCTTCGTAATTGACTTCTTTGAAGAGCCCCAAGGGCAAGCCCTTGCCTGCTAATGATAGCACGTCTCCGCCATTTATCAGTAAGGGCGGCGGATAATGAGCGGCAACGCTGTAGGTCAACTTGTTATTGGCAAAATCAACCACGCCGCAAAACATCGCCAGATGTTTGCCCATGTGCATGGCGTTCAGTTCGGCATTGATATCGGCAAGCACGCGGGACGGGGAAACGAAATTGACCTGGGTCTTTTTTTCATAGTGTTTTTGCAGGCGGTTGGTGATCGCCTTGAGGAATACCGTGACGAAGGCGCTGGCCGCACCGTGGCCGGACACATCCGCCAGATAAAACCCAAGCTTGTTGTCGCCTACCCGGAAATACTCGACAAAATCACCGGACAGATACAAAGACGGGAATATGCGGTGGGTGACGGTGCAATTCAGCATGTGAAAAGGGCTTTGCGGCAATAAACGGAATTGCACCCGACGTCCCGCTTCCTGATCCTCCTGCAGCAACTCCAGACTGCGCTCCAGTTCGGAGTTGGCGGCTTCGAGTTGTTGACGGTACTGGCGGTTCTGACGCAGCAACCGGCTGCGCTCCAGCGCCTTCGTCACCCGCAGGCCAAGAATGACCGGACTCAGGTGTTGGGGAAAAAGATGGTCTACGGCGCCGTTTTCCAGAGCACCGATGACGTGCTCCATATCCTCACCGGAGGAAACCGTAATCACCGGGGTTTCAGGAGCTTCCTGTTCCAGCGTCAGCAGGAATGCAGAATTTTCGGCCCGCAGGGAGACATAATCCGCCATGACCACGTCATGATTGCCCGCACGGAAACAATCCAGCCCCAGCGCCAGACTGTCACAGGCATCCACGGTATGACCCAGCGCGGACAAATGCTCCACCAGCCAGTTCCGCATGGCAGCTTCATGTTCAATCACAAGAATGTAGCCGACTTCTTGGTCTGGTATGGGCATTATCAGGATCAATTACGGAATATACTTGCGGACAATAGTCAAACGGCTTGTAACATGCAAGCCGTTCCGAACACGCAGCAACAATGCGGTCATCACAATGACGGACTCAGCCTTGGCTTCGTCATTCTTCCACCTCATCCATGAACTCATCGCGCACCTTGCCGTCCTGAACCAGGAACTCCCGGCGTTGCAGCGAAAGGTCACGCATGAACAGGTACTCGTCGCCTTCCAGTATTTTTTCCAGCGGAATCAGGTCGGCGCGGAAGTCGACTTTTTCCAGCACTAACAGCCCTATCGCCGCACTTTGCGGCTCCACCAGGTTTCTGGGATTCGCCAGAGAATCCATCGGCAAGCCGCCAAGGTCGCGGACGCTGGACGGCCCCAGAAACGGCAGCACCAGATACGGGCCTGAAGACATCCCCCATTTGCCAAACGTCTGCCCGAAGTCTTCTTCATGCCGGGGAAGACCCATACGGGTGGCGACATCCGCAAAACCCAGCGAAGTCACCGTGTTCACCGTCAGCCGACCCAAGTCCTGAACAGCGGCGCGGCCTTTGCCTTGCAGGCCGTTATTAATCAGGTTCAGGGGTTCTTCCAGATTCAGGAAGAATCGGGTGACAGAATCGTCTACAAGCTGGGGCGTCACTTTCCGGTAGCCTTGGGCCACAGGCTTGAAGACCCAGGTATCAACTTTCTTGTTGAACGTATAAACCTTCCGGTTCCAATTCTCCCAGGGGTCAGGGTTCGGGGCAGCGGAGGCCCAAGCCGGTCCGGCCAGGAGCAGCAGCAATCCGGTGCAATTCAGCAAGTGTGTTGTTTTCATGCCTGTCTCGGCTAAATTATTGGCGGCATTCTACGCATTCACGGGCCCGTAATGAAAGCGACAAATCGAGCACAAACCATTTTCCATCCGTCGGCGCGTTCACGTCCCGCGTCAACAGGGTTTCACACCCAACAGAATTCCGTGCTCCAGATAAGCATCCACCGCAGGACCCAGCAGACCGGACAGGACCTTTTGATCAAGCCCTAGCGAGTCCGCCAGCTGGTTAGCCATCACAGTCAGTGGCGCGGGATCGTTTTGCAACTGCTCGATGAGCGCCGCCCCCGGCAGCGTAGTTTGCAGATAGCGCACTTCATGGTTTTGAGTCCGGTAGATAATCAGCGCGGTCGGGACAAGTGGCGGGTTGGAGGGTATCTCTTCACCCAGGGCATGAACCGGCCAGGCATACACCAACGGCCATACAAACGGTGAGATTACCGGTGTCTGCGTCCATACGTCTCCGGCAGCAGCCACCGGCCACTCCCCTTCCGCCACATCGGCCGCGATTTCAGCCCATTCGAAATGCGCCAGCTCCAGCAACCAGGGATAAAGCCCGGTTTCGGGACAATGCGGCAGATACTCCAGGAATTCTTGTGAGATATCGCGGAAGTACGGGCTTCTACAGTGATGCCCGGCGAAAAAACCCTGCACCAGCCGGTTCCAGACCTCATCGGGCAAGCGTTTCTTGACTTCAGGAAAGCTGTTCTCAACAAAACCGGCAATATTATTGAAGAACAACTCCCGATATATACGAAGACGGTGTAACGGGACATCTCCAGGCGGCGCATGAACCTCCGGCTGGCGAATCCAGTCAGTCAACTGTTTTTGCACCTGCCGGAAGTCAGCCATGCAGAAGCCACCGATCCTGACCGGCCACCGATTGCAACTGCCGGATATGATCCACTTCCGCCAGCAACTGCTCCACGGGAGGAATATTGAAATCACGTTCCAGCAGGGTGGGCAAGCATCCGAACTGGCGATAAGTCAGTGCCAGCAAGTTCCAGACTTCATCAATCACGTCGTCGCCATGCGTGTCCACACGCAAGTCTTCCGATTCCACCAGATGCCCGGCAACATGCAGGTAAGCTATCCGTCGGCCCGGTAAAGCGAGGATGAAGGCTTCCGGGTCATAACAGTGATTGACCGCATTGACAAAAACATTGTTCACGTCCAGCAGCAAATCGCAATCCGCCTTGTCCAGCACTTGCAGCAGGAATTCCAGTTCAGTCATTTCAGCGCCGGGGGCGGCGTAATAAGAGACATTCTCCAGGGCTATGCGCCGCCCCAGAAAATCCTGGACTTTCTGAACCCGGCCGGCGACATGAACCACCGCCTCTTGCGTAAACGGAACCGGTAACAGATCGTACAAATGCCCCTCATACCCTGAATAACTGAGGTGTTCCGAATAGCAGGCAATACAGTGTTGCTCCAGAAACCGTCTCAAGCTGCCCAGGAAATTCATGTCCAAGGGACGGGAGTCGCCAATGGACAACGAGAGGCCATGGCAGACAAAGGGATGCTTGCGGGTGAAATCTTGAAGCTGTTCAGCGTAGCGCCCACCCATCCCCATCCAGTTTTCCGGGGCAATCTCGAAGAAATCAGGTTGCCGCAGCGGATCTGAAATGGCCGGCGAATCCATGAAGCTGCGCCGCAAGCCCAGACCGGCCCCTTGCACGGGCAAGTTCAGATTCATAACCGGGCTCCGTCAGTTGTGCTTTACTTGGCGGGCACGGCGACGGGACTGGCAGGTGCGTCCTTCAATGCCTTCATTTTCTTGGCGCCGCACTTGCCTTCCCCGCATTTACCTTCTTTATCGGCTTTTTTAACTGCTTTCACGTTGCCGATAGGCGCCATGACCTCACCTTTCAACGCCGCATCACCTGGCTTGGCTTCAACCATGCCTTTCATTTTCGCGCCGCAACTTCCTTCATTGCCGGCTGCCTTCATTTTTTCAGCGCCACACTTGCCTTCATGTTCAGCAGCTTTCATATTTCCCATCTTTCCGGCACCGCACTTTCCTTCCTTTCCGGCGTCGTGCATTTTAGACGCGCAGCACTTACCTTCATCGGCTGCTTTAGCCGCACCGGAGAACGGCACGGTTGGCGCAGCAGCGCTTTCAGCCAGAACAGTGCTGGACATGGACATGGCCAGAGCAGCGGCAATCGGGGTCATTGAGGACAGTTTCATGAGTATTCTCCAAGTGAGCGTTATCAACAACACATGTTGCACTGTCATTTGGATGAAGGTTGTCTGATTTTGTTACGGGCTTCGAAAGCCTGAAATGCAAAAAGGCGCCAAAAGCGCCTTTTCACCACAACGGGCAATCCCGGGATCAGCTGATCGCGAGCACTTGCTGGAACAGGGCCTTCTGTTCGCTGCTGGGACGGGCCGTTTGCAGGGCCATCAGCTTGGTCATGTCGCCGGCGGCCTTGATCTGGCCGCTCATGAAAGCCTGCATGGCTGCGTTCATGTCAAATTCCAGAAACACCTTGCGCAGCACGTCGCCGGGCATGGTCAGGGTGGTAGAAGCACCGGCATTGTGGCCCTTTTCGAGCTTGCCGCCATTGATGGCCAGATCGACGTTACCTTGTTCGGTGCCGGTCACGGTAATGTTCATGATAATGTTCGCCAGCGTTGCGGGCGTGTTCAGGTCACCGGCAGCGGCGGTGAGTTCAGCCACTTTGTCGAACCAGGCGTCGGACAGGAATGCAGTCATTTGAATCTCCTACTTGTGGGTGTGTAAGCGTGCGCATCAAAGCTCCGTAACCTAACCTATTGGACGCTTGTTTGGCAACTTGAGATACCGGCACAATGTGCATGCCATGCTCTGCGTCAAGTTTAATGCGGTATTTTTGACCTTTTTCCAAGGCTTTTACACAAAAAGCTACATGACTGATGCACAGTTACATAATTTCCAATAAAATGTGGAAGTAGCGGGGAGTGATTCTGTCTGCCGCTATCCTGTACCCGTCCGATGTCCTCACTGCTTTCCCGAACTTTTCGGTTGTGGACCCGATGGTGACAGGCAGACCCATTCCCTTATTAACCTTGTGGTTTAAGGAGCTAAATGCATGAGTAACAACCACACTAACGTTGCGCAGCCGGTGACGTACGAGTTAGGGGTCATCCGGCAATTCACCATCATGACGGTCATATGGGGAATTGTCGGCATGCTGGTCGGGGTGATCATTGCATCCCAGCTGGTATGGCCCGCCCTGAACTTTGACACTCCCTGGCTGACTTTCAGTCACCTTCGCCCGCTTCACACCAATGCCGTTATCTTCGCTTTCGGCGGGTGTGCTCTTTTTGCCACTTCCTACTACATCGTCCAGAGAACCTGTCAGACCTCGCTGTTCATGCCCGGTCTCGCCAAGTTCACCTTCTGGGGATGGCAACTGGTCATTGTCCTTGCCGCCGTTTCCCTGCCGCTGGGGTTCACCTCTGCCAAGGAATACGCCGAACTGGAATGGCCGATTGATCTGCTGATCACCGTGGTGTGGGTTGCCTACGCCCTGGTGTTCTTCGGCACCATCGCCAAGCGCCAGACCTCCCACATTTATGTGGCGAACTGGTTCTTCGGGGCCTTCATCATCACGGTCGCCCTGCTGCACATCGTCAACAGCATGGCTATCCCGCTGAGCTGGACCAAGTCGTACTCCATGTACGGCGGCGTGCAGGATGCGATGATCCAGTGGTGGTATGGTCACAACGCCGTCGGTTTCTTCCTGACTGCCGCCTTCCTGGGGATGATGTACTACTTCGTGCCCATCCAGGTCGGTCGCCCGGTGTATTCCTACCGCTTGTCGATTGTGCACTTCTGGGCGCTGATCTCGGTCTACATGTGGGCCGGTGGTCACCATCTGCACTACTCCGCCCTGCCTGACTGGACTCAGTCCCTGGCCATGGTCTTCTCGCTGATCCTGTTTGCACCCAGCTGGGGCGGCATGATCAACGGCATCATGACCTTGTCCGGCAGCTGGGACAAGCTGCGTACCGACCCCATCCTGCGCTTCATGATTGTGGCACTGTCGTTCTATGGCATGTCCACCTTTGAAGGCCCGATGATGTCGATCAAGACCGTGAACGCCCTGTCGCACAACACCGACTGGACCGTGGGTCACGTGCACTCTGGCGCTCTGGGCTGGGTGGCCATGATCTCCATCGCTTCGGTCTATGTGCTGATCCCGCGCATTTTCGATCGTCAGCGCATGCACAGCATCAGCCTGATCAACCTGCACTTCTGGCTGGCCACTATCGGCACGGTGTTCTACATCGCGTCCATGTGGGTTTCCGGCATCATGCAGGGCCTGATGTGGCGCGCGGTGAACGACGACGGTTCCCTGACTTACAGCTTTATTGAGTCGGTGTCCGCCAGTTACCCCTACTGGACGGGTCGCGTTCTCGGCGGCGTGCTGTACCTCACCGGCATGCTGGTGATGGCCTACAACGTAGCCATGACCGTGATGAACAAGAAACCCGTTGGTTCCGACACCCTGTAAGCGGAGGAGATTCCCATGGCTGGTAAATCCCATGAGTTAGTCGAGAAAAACCTCGGCGCATTGATTGTGCTGATCTGTATTTCGATCAGCTTTGCAACCCTGGTGGAAATCGTCCCCCTCTTTTTCCAGAAGGAGCTTCGCGAACCCCTGCCGAACATGAAACCGTGGACGGCGCTGGAGTTTGAAGGCCGGGATATTTACATCCGGGAAGGTTGCCACGTCTGCCATACCCAGATGATCCGTCCGCTGCGCGCTGAAACCGAACGCTATGGTCATTATTCCATGGCGCAGGAATCGGTGTGGGACCACCCCTTCCTGTGGGGTTCCAAGCGCACCGGTCCCGATCTGGCCCGTATTGGCGCCAAGTACTCGGACGACTGGCATCGTGTGCACCTGAACAACCCGCGTGATGTGGTGCCCGAGTCCAACATGCCCTCGTTCCCGTGGCTGATGACCAACACGCTGGACGGTGAAATGACCGGCAAGAAGCTGGCGCTGTTCCGGGATCACTTCGGCGTTCCCTATACCGATGCGGATATCCAGGGCGCCAAGGCGGCCGTTCAGGGCAAGACAGAAATGGAAGCCTTGATCGCCTACCTGCAGCAACTGGGTCTGGCTGTTAAAACGCGGAGATAAGACGATGAACGGTTCGGTCCTGCTTTACATGTTCGGCCTGTTTTCAGCCATGATTGCGTTCGGCCTGATTTGCTGGTGGGCGTATTCGCCCGCCAACAAGCAACGTTTCGAGCAGGACGCGCATCTGGCTCTGGACACAGACCCCGTCTATCAAAACCGTCATAAAACGGGAGATAAATCAGAATGAGCGCATTCTGGAGTTTGTACATCATCGTGCTGTCACTCGCCGTCATTATCGGCTGCGCGTGGCTGATCACCTGGACCCGCACAATCGAACTGGACCACAAGGATAGTGACGGTACGACGGGTCATGAATACGACGGCATCAAGGAATATGACAATCCCCTGCCCCGCTGGTGGTTGATCACGTTCTGGCTGACCATCGTCTTTGCGGTGTTCTATCTGGCCGCTTATCCCGGCATGGGTGCCTGGAAGGGCTACCTGGGTTGGACATCTGCTGGCGAACACGACAAGGACAAGGCGGCCTATGACGCCAAGTACCTGCCGAAGTTCCAGGCTTATGCCAAAGTTGAAGTTCCCGAGCTGGCCAAGGATGCCGGCGCCATGAAGATTGCCGGTCGTCTGTTCGCGGACAACTGTTCAGTCTGTCACGGTGCCGATGCCCACGGTTCGCGCGGCTTCCCCAACCTGGCTGACAGCGACTGGCTGTATGGCGGCGAACCGGCGCAAATCGTCGAAACGCTGACCAACGGCCGCTTGTCGGTTCAGGGCGGCAGCAAGATGCCCGCTTGGGGAGAAATCCTCGGTGCGCAAGGCGTTGAAGAAGTGGCCAACTACGTGCTGAGCCTATCCGGCCGCAAGCTGTCCGATGCTGACCAGAAACTGGCGGAAGCCGGTGCCGGCAAGTTCGTTCAGTGCGCTGCCTGTCATGGTGCAGAAGGCCGTGGCAATACCGCCATGGGTGCTCCGAACCTGACAGACACCGTCTGGCTGTTCGGCGGCAACAAGGAAGCCGTGGTTGAGACCATTGCCAAGGGCCGCAACGGTCATATGCCCGCCTGGAAGGACCAACTGGGTGAAGAGAAGATCCATTTGCTGGCAGCGTACGTCTATTCGCTGTCGCAAGGGAAGTAAGTCTTTCTCTTGACTGCCCGCAGGTATGTTATACTGCGGGCAGTACCCCCACCCGTATGCGAGGCAACCCCTCATGACTCAGAAAATTCCCACCCAAGACCGCTCCCCCAATCCTGTCAAAATCAATCCCGACGACGAATTCGATCTCTACGCCAAAAGAAAAAAAATCCACCCGCGCACCGTTAAAGGCTTTTTCCAAAACATTCGCAATGTTTCCATGTCCGGCATGTTGCTGGCTTATTTTCTGCTGCCGTGGCTGATGTGGGGTGACCGTCAGGCCCTGCTGTTCGACCTGCCCCACCGCCAGTTCAATATTTTCGGTTTGACCTTCGCTCCCCAGGACTTCTTCTTCTTGTCGTGGATGCTGATCATGGGAGCTTTCGGCCTGTTCGTGGTGACGGTATTCGCCGGACGGGTATTCTGCGGTTATGTCTGCCCGCAAACCACGTGGACCCGGGTCTTCATGTGGATTGAAAAAATCACCGAAGGTGAGCGCAATGCCCGTATCAAGCTGGACAAGGCCGATGTCTCCGCCGTCAAGATAGGACGCCGTATTGCCAAACACAGCCTGTGGTTAGTGGTGGCGCTGGCAACCGGTTTCTCCTTTGTCGGCTACTTCACGCCAATCCGCGACCTGGCGAACGATTTCATTAGCGGCAATCTGGGGGGCTGGGGCTATTTCTTCATCGGCCTGTTCACCGTATTCACCTACATGAATGCAGGCTGGCTGCGTGAACAAGTCTGTTTCTACATGTGCCCGTATGGCCGCTTCCAAAGCGTCATGTTTGACAAGGACACCTTGATCATTTCTTATGATCATGAACGCGGTGAACCACGCGGAGCCTTGAAACAGTCTACCGCCGAAGACCCCTTGGGTGACTGCGTGGATTGCAGCCTGTGCGTCCAGGTTTGCCCTACCGGCATTGATATCCGTGACGGCCTGCAGTTCCAGTGCATCCAGTGCGCCGCCTGTGTAGATGCCTGCGATACGGTCATGGACAAGCTGAACAAGCCGCGCGGCCTTGTGCGCTACACCACCGAAAGTATTCTGGAAGAACACAAGCCGTATCACTGGCTGCGACCGCGACTGGTGGGCTATTCCGCCGTATTTGTGGCCGTGTTCATCCTCTTCGTCTATGCCTTGGCCATTCGTGTTCCGCTCACGGTCGAAGCCCTGCGGGACCGCAGCTCCATGTATCGCGAAAACTCCGAAGGCATGATTGAAAACGTCTATACCTTGCGCATCCTCAACAAGGGTCAGGTTCCCCATACCTACACTGTCGCCGTTGAAAGCGAAGCTGGCATCACCTTGCTGCCGGTCAGCAATGTCGAGGTGCAGCCAGGTGAACTGTACAGCTTGCCGGTGACCCTGCAGGCCAACCCGGCCGAACTGCACAAGACCAAGTATGAGGTTGAATTCAAGGTCAAGGCCGTGGATGTCGCTGACATCTCGAAGGAAACCAAGACCAGCTTCCTGGGTCCCCATAATTGAGAGTATGACTGCATGACTGTTGAAAATCAGACTGACTCCGCCCCGTGGTACAAGCACCCCTGGCTCTGGTTCGTCATTTTTGTGCCGGTATTCACGGTCGTACTGTGCTTCTCGCTGCTGTATGTGGCCGTGGTCAACAAGGACCCTGATGTGCGGGATGACTGGTACAAGGACAAGAAAGCCATCAACCAAAACCTGAGCCGCGATAATCTGGCCATTTCCCTGAAGTTGCAGGGCGTGGTCAACTTTACCGGCCAGGTTGTCGAAGTAACCATCTCCAGCCAGGGGGCGTTGCCGGATGGAGTGCTGCCTGGTGAACTGGACCTTGTCCTGTCTCATCCTACGGATCAGAAGCGGGATATTCATACCGAACTGAAGCTGAACGGCAACCGCTACACCGGCACCATGGCGGTTCAACCCACGGGCCGCTATTATCTGGAAGTGGGTTGCAAGACGTGGCGTATGAAGGAAGCCGTGACATTCCCCGTTTCCTCCGTTTCCCTGAACGCCCATACCCTCTGATTGGCATGACATCCTGTTATCACTGCGGACAGCCACTCCCTAAACGCCCCCTGGAAATCATGATTCTGGGGGAGAACCGCCTCATGTGCTGCCTGGGTTGCCAGGCGGTGGCACAGTCCATTCTGGAATCCGGTCTGGAAAACTATTATCTAGAACGGACTGAAATCAGTCCCACCGCGCCGCTTCCGGAAAAACTGGAGTTGCTGGCCGGTTATGACCATCCGGACACCCAGGCGCAGTTTGTACACCGTGAAGAGGACTACGCCTGCGCCGAGTTGAGTGTCGAAGGCTTGTCCTGCGCCGCCTGCGCCTGGCTGATTGAAAAACGCATGCATCAGGAACCGGCGGTCCGTCAGGCTTCCGTCAATTACAGCAACCATCGCCTGCGCCTGTTGTGGGACGACCGGCAAACCCCGCTTAGTGTACTGATGTCGGATCTGGAAAAACTCGGCTATCGCGCCCGCCCCTTCCGCCAGGACACACATGCCGGTTTGCTGAAGCAGGAATCCCGGCAGCAACTGAAACGCTTGGGGGTCGCGGCGCTGGGTTCCATGCAAGTCATGATGTATGCAGGCAGCCTCTATCTGGGTATTGAAGAAGAGGCCTTCCGCGAATTTTTCCGCTGGACCTGCTTTATTGTCACCCTGCCGGTTTTCCTCTACTCGGGCTATCCCTTCTACCGCTCAGCCTGGGTGGCCTTGCGTGAACGCAGCCTGAACATGGATGTCCCGGTGTCGCTGGCGCTGGTCAGTACCTTCATCATCAGCGCCTACGCCACCATCAGCTCTACCGGTGAAATCTATTTCGACTCGGTCAGCATGTTCATTTTTTTCCTGCTGACCGGGCGCTACCTGGAAACACGGGCGCGGCAACAGGCGGGGGAAACCGCCGCCGACCTCAGCCCGGTGCTGCCGCAAATGGCTCACCGCATCAGCTGCTCTGAACAGGAAGATGTACCTGTCAGCCGACTGGAAGTGGGTGACCGGGTGCTGGTCAAACCGGGTGAGACCGTCCCCTGTGACGGCGAAGTCCGCGAAGGTTGCAGTGCGGTTTCTGAGGCCTTGCTGACCGGAGAACCGCTGCCCATAGCCAAATCTGCCGGAGACGCCTTGGTGGGCGGCAGCCAGAATCACGACAGCCCGCTGCTGATGGAAGTGCTGCGTCCGGCCGCCACCAGCACACTGGCCACACTCAACCATTTGATCAATCGCGCCTTGTCGGAAAAACCTCGGATGGCGCAGAAAGCCGATCGCATCGCCCGCTGGTTTGTCGGCCGCATCCTGATCCTGTCGGCCCTCGTTTATGTCGGCTGGTATTTTGTCGATCCGCATCGGGCGCTGTGGGCGACCTTAGCCGTGCTGGTGGCCACCTGCCCGTGCGCCCTGTCGCTGGCCACCCCGGTGGCGCTAACCATCAGCACCCACCGCCTGGCCAAAGCCGGATTCCTGATAACCCGCGGCCATGTCTTTGAAACCCTGGCGGAAGCCACGCATGTGGTCTTTGACAAGACCGGCACCCTGACCGCCGGACGACTGGTCATGGTTGAATGGCAGGCCCACGCAGACTCTCCGGATAAGTCGTTATACCTGCAACTCGCCGCTGCACTGGAAGCCGGTTCAGAACACCCGGTAGCTGCAGCATTCCATGAACTGCACCTGCCTGACCTGCCCACCGTCAGTGAACGCCGCAATCATCCCGGCCAGGGTTTGTCCGGTGATATTGATGGCACCGGTTATCGTATCGGTCATGCGGCATTTGCCTTGCAGGCGGATGCGCATTTAGCCACACCCGATGAGGGCCGGTTACGAATCTGGTTGTCCCGAAACCATGAACCGCTGGCCTGGTTTGACTTTGAGGACCAGGTGCGCCCTGAAGCTCAGGGCGTCATTACCGCGCTCAAGGTCAAGGGCCTGAAGACGGTCTTGCTGTCCGGCGATCATTCCGGTCTGCCGCAGTCCCTGGGGAAATCGCTGGGCATGGATATCATAGCCGGGGGCCTGTCGCCGGAAGCCAAGATCCGGCATGTCGAGGACCTGCAGGCCGCCGGGGGTATCGTCATCATGGTCGGCGATGGGATCAACGACGCGCCGGTGCTGGGCAAGGCCCATGTCTCCGTGGCCATGAGTTCGGGAGCCGATCTGGCGCAGATCAGCGCCGATGCGGTGTTGCTGGGAGACCGGCTGGAGGCTGTTCCGGTTGCCATTGGTCTGGCGGAACGCACGCGCCAGATCATCCGCCAGAATCTGTACTGGTCACTGGTCTATAATATCGCCATTATTCCACCCGCCGCCTTGGGCTATGTTTCGCCCTGGCTGGCCACCATCGGCATGTCCGGCAGTTCGCTGCTGGTGGTGCTGAATGCCCTGAGAATCAAACGCTACCGCTTGTGAGGTGTTCCGTGGAAGTCGTTTACTTGTTGATTCCCCTCAGCGTCATGTTTTTGGCCGGGGCCATCTGGGCCTTGATGTGGGCGGTCAAGACCAACCAGTTTGATGATCTGGTGGGCCCCGCCCACCGCATCATTATTGATGACCGCGAGGCGCGCCGCGCTCAGCTGAACAAACCGGAAACCAAAACCGATGAATGAGTCGTTAATCCTGGTGACGGCGCTGGCGGCGGGCTTTTTCGGCTCCCCCCATTGCCTGGGCATGTGCGGGGGCATCGTCAGCGCACTGGGTTTCGCCCTGCAGTCACAAACACCGGCCAGACGACTGGCGCTGCAAAGCCTGTATCATCTTGGCCGCTTGCTTTCATACAGCTTGCTGGGTCTACTGGTGGGCTTAATGGGCAAGGGGATTCTGGCACCGTTGGCCAACTCGCGCTGGCCGTATGTACTGACGGCCGCCATGATGATTTTGTTCGGTCTGTACCTGACCGGTTGGTGGCGCGGTCTGGACCGGCTGGAGGCCTTGGGAGCGCGCCTGTGGCAAGCCATGGCGCCATTGCGTCAACGTTTTGTGCCCATCAACACTCTGCCCCGGGCCTTATTTGCCGGGATGCTGTGGGGGTTCCTGCCCTGCGGTCTGGTCTACAGCGCCCTCGCCCTGGCCATGACCAGCGGCAATGCCCTGACTTCAGGCACCACCATGATGGCTTTCGGACTTGGTACTCTTCCGATGATGCTGATGACCGGCAGCGCGGCAGCCGAATTGAAAACCCGCTTGCAGGAACAAGGATGGCGCACGGCCAACGGACTGCTGGTGGTGGCTTTCGGTTTGTGGACGCTGTTGCAGGCCATGCAGCATGGTGCCGGTAGCCATCAACACCATGGGAGGGCCATGCCTGGACAAAGCACGATGTCAGGGCATCAGCATGCGGCCGGGCCCGCCGTCACCGCCCCGGCATCCGCCACACCGCCTGCCATGACCGCTCCTGCTGCCGACATGAACAACATGGATGGCATGGATCACTCCCAGCACCACATGCCCGGCATGGAGATGCCTCCGCCGGACGTTGACGCCTCAGCCGAAACACCGGCGATGGATCACAGTCAGCATCACATGCCCTGAAACTGCCGCCTAGCCCCGATCGCCGGACGCCTCCAGCTGTTCGGCTTTCAGGCGGGCTTGGGCGGCTGTTTCCGCTTTCCCCTGGCGTTCAGCAGCCATAGAAACCAACCGCCACAAAGCCGCCTGCTGGGCTGCGCCTTGTGCAAATGCCAAACCCTTGCGCGCCAGTTGTTCAGCCTCCAGCACCCGATTCTGGCGCAAGCGGGTTTCCGACAGCTTCAAATACACTGCCGCCGACTGCGGAGCCAGGCGCTGCGCCCGTTCCAGACTGTTGGCCGCCTCTTCCAGATCACCTTGCTGCAAACGGGCCTCGGCGCTGGCCAGCAAACCTTGAACAGCCGGCATGTCACGCCCGTCCGCCAGTTTGCGAACCGGCTGGGCAGGGGCTGGTTTGACCAGCAACGACGGGGGGCTGGCAGCAGGAGGTGTGGTTTGAGGAGTAACTGCTTCCCGGAGAACCGGAGGTTGCGCCGGAGTCACCACCGGGCGGCTTGGCACAGCCGCGCGCATCGGAGCCGGTGACTGGTTGCGCAGATGGTAATCCGGCAAGTTCTGGCACCCGGTCAGTGCGGCGCTGACGGCCACCGCCGGCCAGACGCTGCGGAGATTTAAAGTCATCATCGGAAAATATCCAGGAACTTGTTGACGGTGCCGTTCAGCAAACGGCCAATCGGGTCGGCTGTGGTATCAGCGGCGGCGGCGCAGGGCGTCAACTCTGCAGGAATACCGGCTGTCGGGAAAGGCACATACACCGCGCCGGGGCAGCTTTCAGCACTCAGCTTGCCGCTGGCGCGATCGGCCCAGATCCAGCTGACGGTATCGGGCTGCACCGGGGCCAGCGACACCGGATGCAGACGGGTCATCATGTCCGTCCAGATCGGCAGCGCGCCGCTGGCGCCGGACAGACCGGTGGAACGGTTGTCATCATGCCCCACCCACACCACCGCCAGGTAATTGCCGGTGTAACCGGCAAACCAGGCATCACGCATGTCATTGGTGGTGCCGGTCTTACCCGCCATCACCAGATTACCTGGCAACCGCGCATAGGCGGCTGAGCCGGTGCCATTGCGCATCACTTGCTGCATGGCGTAATTAACCTGATACAGCGCGGCGGGATCATAGACCTGCTTCACGTCCAGCCCATAGCGCGTCAGGCGTTTGCCCTGCGAATTCACCACTTCGCGAATGGCGCGCGGCGCGGTCTGGAAACCATTGGCGGCAAATGGCTGGTACAACTGCAAGACATCCATCGGCGACATGTCAACCGCACCTAGCAATAACGAAGGATAATTGGGCAACTCCTGCCGCACCCCAAGCTCCTTCAGGGTCTTGATGACGGCGGGAATACCCACGGTCATGCCCAGACGAATCGTGGACTGGTTGTAGGAATGCGCCAAAGCATCATACAGCGGCACCACACCGTGATCCTGACGGTCATAATTTTCGGGCCGCCAGATCTGCCCGCTTTGCCCGGCTATTTCCACCGCGCTGTCATCCAGGGGCGTCAACAGGTTGTACTGACCGGACGCCAGCGCCGTCAGGTAAACCGCCGGTTTCAGCAACGACCCCACCTGACGGTTGGCATCCACGGCGCGGTTATAGCCGGTAAAGCTGCCGTAACCGCCCAGCACCGCCAGCAACTCACCGTTTTCCGGGTTGGCCACCACCACTGCGCCCTGCAAATCACTCATTTTCTTGCTGCGGGTGCGTAACTGGCTGACGGTGCGGTTGAAAGATGCTCCGGCTGCATTCTGCACCCTCGGGTCCATCGTGGTAAAAATACGCAGGCCTTCGGAGTTCAGGTCCTCTTCCTTGTACTCTTGCTTCAACTGCCGCCGCACCACATCCACAAAGGCCGGGTAGAGGCTGAGCCCGGCGGTGGGCTGAATCAATATTCCCAACGGCCGGGATTTCGCCTTGTCATACTGGGCGCGGGTAATGCGCCCCTGACCCAGCATATTGTCCAGCACGGTATTACGGCGGGACAACGCCCGTTCCGGGTTGCGCCAGGGGTTGTAATACGACGGCCCCTTCACCAAGCCCACCAGCAGCGCCACTTGGGACAAGCCCAGCTCACTGATGGGTTGCCCGAAATAGAATTGCGCCGCCAGACCGAAACCGTTGATGGAACGATTGCCGTTTTGGCCGAGATTCACTTCGTTGAGATAACACTCCAGGATTTCCTGCTTGCTGTAATGTGTTTCCAGCAATATCGCCATCAAGGCTTCATTCAGTTTGCGTTTCAGCGAACGCTCGTCGGTGAGGTAGAAATTCTTGACCAGCTGCTGGGTCAGGGTGCTGCCGCCCTGCCGCAATTCACCGCTGCTGATATTGACGGCCATGGCCCGCAAAATGCCGCGAATGGAAATGCCGAAATGGCTGTAGAAATTGCGGTCTTCGGTGGCAATCAGCGCTGGCTCCAGGAACTTGGGCGCTTCTTTCAGCCGCATCAGCACGCGGTCTTCATTTTGGCGCGGATAAATGCCGCCAATGACCAGCGGCTCCAGACGCACCAGGCCGCGCCCGTTCTGGTGGGTGCTGGCCAGGTCTGACAGGGTTCCGCCGTCAAACTTCAGCTTCAGCACCTGGGATTTTTCAGTGTCGTCGCTGAAAACAAAGCCCCGGGTATGGATGTACAGTTCACCGTCCTTCTCGCTGAAGACACCCGGCATATCCCAGGTTGGCGCAGCGCGGTAATGCAGTAATTCCATTTCCGCCAGCACATCTTCACGACTGAGCGGGGCGCCGGTATATAGCTCCAGCGGGCGGCTGTAGACCTTGGCGGGAATGGCCCAGCGTTTGCCTTCGAATTTGGAGCGCACCTGGTTGTCCAGCGTCAGGGCGTACAAGCCCAGCCCGACCAGAGCGATCAGTGCCAGCGTCAGGATCAGCAGCAAGGCTGTTAGGATGAATCCACGATGGGCGCGGGGGGATGATCCGGCAGGAATCATAACTTGTTACAAGTTGGGGAATACGCGCCATTGTAGCGCGTGTCAAGACAGCAAACGAGGCTCTTTTGCGACTCGGAAACCAAGTATCAACAATAGGCGGCAGGGATTGTCGCTTCCGGTTGAATTCACTTGATTTCCGGACTTTCCGGGATGGCTCACCCCGGCAACCGGTACCCCTTCTCCCTCACCATCCTGAACATGGCATCCACCACGACCGGATCAAACCAGGTTCCGGAATGCTGCCCGATTTCCAACAGCGCCGCTTCAATCCCCAGCGCCGGACGGTAAGGCCGGTGTGAGGCCATGGACTCCAGTACATCCGCCACGGCCAGGATGCGCGCTTCGGGGCGAATCTCCTCTCCCTTCAACCCACGCGGATAACCGGTGCCGTCCATGCGTTCATGATGCTCATAGATGATTTCAGCAATCGGCAGCGGAAACTCCACATCCTTGAGAATCTCGTAACCCCTTTCCACATGCGACTGCACCAGCTTGTATTCAATCGGCGTCAACCGCGACGGCTTGGTCAGGATATCGCCGGGAATGGCAATCTTGCCGATATCGTGCACCGTCCCGATCATCTCCAGACTGCGGCACTCATCCTCCGGCCAGCCCATTTCACGGGCAATATCACCGGCAATGATCCCGACCCGGCGCTCATGGCCGGAGGTATAAGGGTCACGCATTTCCACCATGTTCGACACCGCCTGCAAGGTCTGCTGCATGGCGTTTTCCAGCTGCCGGACATGATCCGCGATCCGTTGTTCGGCTTTCTTGCGATCGGTAATATCCCGGCCAAACGCGGATATTCCGAATATGCGGCCGTCCCGTTTCAGTACATTCAGGCTCAATTGCAGCACCGAGCCGTTACCTGCGGTGATGTACTCGGTGGAGAGCGTCCCTTCCAGCAGGGCCTTGGCATAGATGCCCCGCCACATCAGGATATGTGATTCGTCCGCCGACAAATCCTCCATTCTCATGCCTGTGGCCAGATGAATGCCATATTGCTTCAGAAAATAATCACCAACCGCACGATTGAACCAACGAACGGTAAATTGCTCGGTGTCCACTGACCAAATCAGGTCATCCGTACTGTTGACGATGGAGTTCAGCAGCGCCTGCGATTCCGCTAATTCCGCTTCAGCCTGCTTCTGGGCGGAAAGATCACGAATGATCATGACGGTGCGGGGTTCGTCATGATCATCCAGGAACTGCTCGGAGCTGACTTCGCCGGGAAAACGGCTGCCGTCGGCGCGGATGCATTCAAACTCGCCCTGTGCCCGGCCTTGGTTGGCGCGCTCCGTCAGGAAAGCTTCAAACCGGGGAGTGGTGCAGTCCAGCAAACCGGATCGGCCTACACGACAGATATCCTGCTCGCTGCGTCCGAACAAGTCTGTGGCGGCGGGATTGGCTGCAAAGATGGTCCCATCGGGAGCAGTGAGAAACACAGCCTCCATGCTGTGTTCAAAAACGGAGCGGTAAAAGCCTTTGGAGTGGGCCGGGGACATGCCGATTCTTACCTGTCAGGGAGAAAATTATCCAAGGGAGATCTGCTGTCGAGTCAATCCGGGAACGACGGGTAGTATTACAAAAAGTATGGTTTTTGCGGGTGCGAAGAATACCCCGGCGAAGGGTGCAACTCAATCGGGAATTGATGATTTACCGGGCAATGATGCCCGGTCAGCTTTGAAAAAAACGGGACTGCCGTACCACTCAGGCGACCAGCTTCAACTCCGGGGCATTCACCAGCATTTTCGCCAGCATGGCCATGCCCTGCCGGCGCAGCTCACGGCTGTCATAGTCATCCGGATGGAAGTCACGGCGGTAATAAGCGAAATACATGGGCAGCGTGCGGCGCAACACGCCCTTGCGGCCCCACAGGAAATCCACCCCGCGCAGATAAGCCATGACATTGCGCGACTCGCCCGCCGCCTTCAGCAATTGAGCGGTATGCAGGCCGGTAAAGAACGAGAACAACACCGTGGTGATCATCATCTCGCGAATGCGGATGCCGTAGTCTCCCACCTGTTGCTGATAGACATCGTAGGCCACCGCCTTGTGCTCACTCTCCTCTACGGCGTGCCACAACCACAACGGCTTCAAGCGTTCATCAACGCCGTCCAACAACTCCGGATGTTTCAGCATGGTTTCGGCCAGCATGGCGGTGAAGTGTTCCAGCGCGCAGGTCTTCGCCAGCTGGCGCTCGGGACTGAGGATTTTCTTCTGGTAAGCCAGCGCCCCTTTCACGAAGTTCTCGATCTTCGCCATCGGCAGCCCTTTGCGCGCCATCAGCGCGTTGAAGCCGTCATGCTCCTTGCCGTGGTGGGCTTCCTGACCAATAAAACCGCGAACGCGCGCCAGCAGCTCGGGATCGGTAATGCGTTCCTGGTAATAGCGCACGGACTGGATGAAAAAACGCTCGCCTTCGGGAAAGGTGCAGGACAGGGCGGACAGCAACAAGGTCTTGAAGGGGTCGCCGTCAAACCAGTAGCGGGGAATGCTGTCGCTGAACTCGAAATCCATGCGTCGGGGAATGATTTTACCGCTGTCGGCCTGATCGGGATGGATGACGGAACGCATGACTGAACCCTTTTATGATAGTTATCAGGGTCTCAGTATGGCGGGAAAGGCGCAAGTCCGGCAGAGGAACTTGCGCCAATTAACCTGTCATTTAGGGCCATCTGTATATACAAGGTCGGGCTTCAGCCCGACAATGTCTTTCGATCGGAGAGTGTTGTCGGGCTGAAGCCCGACCTAAAGGGGCTTGGTACTCAGTGCAGGCGCTTGAGCTTGTTTTCCATGTCCGGCTTGCCGAACATCTGCAGGCGGTCATCGGCAAACAGTTCCATGTCCGGCGCCAGTATCTTGATGTAGCGGTCAAAATACAGAATTTGCTTGAACAGCAATGCAAACGCACGTGGGAAGCGGATGCCGTGGCGCTCCCCTACCGCGACCACATCCAGCATCAACTGGTTGATTTCGGTATCATTTATGGCCCCGTTCAGCACATGCGCCGGGTCCACCACAGACATGGTCTGGTACATGCTTTCCAGATCCTTGGCCAGTTTGGGAATATCCACCTTGGCGCCGGTCATGCCGATGCGGACCATGCTGTCGGCCATCTTTTCAAAATTGCCTTCGCCAATGGACTCCATGAAACCCATGGTGGCGGTCCAGGTGTCCGGAGCAATACGGCCGACAATGCCGAAATCGATAAAGCCGATGCGGCCGTCGGTCAGCACCATCAGGTTGCCGGCATGCAGGTCGGCATGAAAAGACTCGCAGTACATCAGGCTGGCGAACCAGGTGTTCATGGCCGAAACCAGGGTGTTGGCCGGGTCCCGCGTGTATTTGCGGATGGTATCCAGATCAGTCAGCGGTACGCCGTAGAAACGCTCCATGGTCAGCACCCGCAGGCCGGATGCTTCCGGGTATACCCTGGGCGCCACGGCCAGCGTGTTGCCGGTGGCCAGCAGGAACTCGCTGAACTGGGCGATGTTCGCGGCTTCCTTGTAGAAATCCACTTCCTCCATCATGCAGGCCTGGATTTCGGTGACAATGGCCGACAACGAGGCGAACTTGATCTTGGGGAAGAATTTCTCGAACAGCGCGGCGGCCCAGTAGATGAAATTGAGGTCGGTCAGCAGGATGTTTTCAACACCGGGGCGTTGGATCTTGATCACGACATGCTCACCGGTCACCAGCTTGGCGGCGTGAACTTGAGCAATGGAGGCGGAAGCCAGCGGTGTTTCGTCAATCTCGGCAAAAATCGAGGTCAGGGGACGCTTCAGTTCGTCCTGCAATACCTGACGGACGACACTGAACGGCAAGGGCGAGGTCTTGTCGAGGCACATCTGGAACTCGTTGACGAATTCCGGCGGAAACAGCGACGGCGAACTGGCAATGAACTGGCCCAGCTTGACGTAGGTGGCTCCAAGACGCTCGAAAGTCTGGCGCAGCAGCCGTGCCGTGGGCGGACGTTTGCCGCGCATCCAGTCAATGCCGGTTTCCGCCAGCACCACGCCGGTTTCGCCCAGACGCAACATGCCTTTCAGGGCATTGCCCCAGGTTGCATAACGATTCATGACTTGCTTACCTCCGGATTTCCGCAAACGGAGCAGGCGGGATCCCTGCGAAACGCCAGCGTTCGCCACATCGACGACTCGCCTTCCCAAACCACCAACTTGCCGAACAACGGTACACCGACTCCGCTCAAACATTTCAACGCCTCATGCGCTTGCAAGATTCCCATGACCCCCACCACGGTGGCCAAGACCCCGGACTCACTGCAGGTCGCCGCCCCGGCATCCCCTTCGGGATACAGGCAACGGTAACAGGGACGGTCATCACGCCCCTGAAATACAGACAACTGTCCACTCAGGCCGATGGCCGCGGCGGACACTAACGGCTTGCCCGCCATAACGCAAGCCCGGTTGACGGCGTCGCGGGTGGAAAAGTTGTCGGAGCAGTCCAGCACCAGATCGACCTGTGCCACCACGTCCGGCAGGGTATCCACATCCAGCGCCTTCACCAGCGGCTTCAGCACCACATAGGGATTGACCTTGGCCAGTTGCCGGGCCGCCGCCTCGGCCTTGGGCTGACCGATATCTTCCTCCCGGTACAGCACCTGCCGTTGCAGGTTGCTCTCTTCCACCGTATCGAAATCGGCCAGCCACAACTCGCCGACCCCGGCGCTGGCCAAATACAACGATACCGGGCAACCCAGGCCGCCCATGCCCACAATCAGGACTTTTGATGCACGAATTTTCTCCTGCGCAGCAATATCCCATTGCGGCATCAGGATCTGTCGGTTGTAGCGCATCAGTTCGGCATCAGTCAGCATGGCAAGGGTTCCGGGTGAGCATCAGAGGTGGCCACGGGTGTAGCGTGGGTTGCCGCCGTAATCATAGCCGGTCGTGACATCGAGGAAACCTGACCGTCGGAACAGTTCACGCACGGCCTCGCCCTGTTGCCAGCCATGCTCAATCAACAACCAGCCTTGCGGATGCAAATACTGCGCCGCATGCGCGGTCAGCCAGTCGATATCCGCCAGTCCCTGATCCGCAGCCACCAACGCACTGCGCGGTTCTTGGCCCAGGTCGCTCATGTGGCTATCGTCGTCCGCAATATAGGGAGGATTGCTGACAATGCAGTGAAAGCGGCAGTCCAGCGGTTCAAACCAGCTACCCAGTCTGAACTCGATATTGGAAAATTGATAGGTTTCGGCATTGGCGCGGGCCACGGCCAGTGCGGCCGCACTGGCATCAGTCGCGATGAATGACCATTGAGGATGTTCCTGCGCCAGGCTGAGGGCTATCGCGCCGCTGCCGGTGCCCAAGTCAGCCACCCGCCAGATGCGGTCCTTGCCCAATTCCAGCACCGCTTCCACCAGGCATTCGGTATCGGGGCGCGGAATCAGCACATCGGGCGTCACTTTCAGCATCATGCTCCAGAAGCCCTGCTCGCCCAGGATATAGGCCAGCGGCTCTCCTTCGCGGTAACGCCGTGACAACGTGTCGAACACTGCCGTCTGCGCCGGGGACAAACCGGTTTCGGGGAAGGCCTTGAGCATGGTGATGCTCTTGCCCGTCACTTGAGACAACAGTTGGTAAAGCGCATCACGATCCAGAGGTTCCTGCCACGCCGGATCGGCTTTCAACTCACGGACGATTGTCATCAGGCCAGGGAATCTTCGCTGCCCAGCGCCGCCAGCTGGTCGGCCTGGTACTCGCGGGCCAGTGAGGCCAGGATTTCATCAAGGTCGCCGTCCATAACGGCATCCAGCTTGTACAAGGTCAGGTTGATGCGGTGGTCGGTAAGGCGGCCTTGCGGAAAATTGTAGGTGCGGATGCGTTCGGAGCGATCGCCGGAACCCACGAGGTCGCGACGCATGTCGGCCGTAGCGGCATGCTGGGCGCTGCGCTGCATGTCCTCGATCTTGGCCGCCAGCAAGGCCATGGCCTTGGCGCGGTTTTTGTGTTGCGAACGCTCTTCCTGGCAGGCCACGACAATACCGGTGGGAATATGCGTCAGGCGAATGGCGGAGTCAGTCTTGTTGACATGCTGACCGCCTGCGCCGCTGGATCGGTATGTATCCACACGTAGGTCGGCAGGATTGATCTCCACGGAACCGATGTCTTCGCGCTCCGGCATGATTGCCACCGTGCAGGCGGAGGTATGCACCCGCCCCTGTGCTTCGGTGGCGGGTACACGCTGCACGCGGTGCACACCGGATTCGAATTTCATGCGTCCGTATACGCCGTCACCCATGACACGGCTGATTACTTCCTTGTAACCGCCATGCTCGCCGTCGCTGCAGGAAATGATTTCCACCTGCCAGCCCTGACGCTCGGCATAGCGGCTGTACATACGGAACAAATCACCGGCAAAAATAGCAGCCTCATCACCGCCGGTGCCGGCGCGGACTTCCAGGAATACCGGCAGGGTATCGTTGGGGTCCTTGGGAATCATCAACACGCCCAGCTGTTCGTCAAGCGACACCAACCGTTGTTTGGCATCGGTGATTTCGTCTTCGGCAATGTCCTTAAATTCGGGGTCGTTGCGCAGGGATTCCGCCGTGTCCAGGTCTTCCTCGCTTTGGCGATAGGCCTTCCACACCTGAACCACTTCTTCCAGTTCAGCGTGCTCGCGGGACAGTTTGCGGAAACGGTCGTTGTCGCTGATGACCGAGCCTTCCGCCAGCAGCGCGGTGACTTCTTCCAGGCGTTCAGTCAATTGTTCAAGACGGGCGCGCAAGGACGGCTTCATTCATTCTCCCCGGAGTTGTGGTCTTCGACGCCCAGCAAGCGCGCAGCCCAGGCCAGCTTGTCGGCGTCACGCTCGGCGGCGGCCTGTTTCAGGCTGATCGTCGGCGCATGCATCATTTTATTGGCCAGATTACGGGTCACCCGTTCCAGAACATCTTCTGGACTCATGCCCTGTGACAGCCACAAGGCGGCCTTTTCGACTTCCTGCTTGCGCAACTCTTCAACCTGACGGCGATAGGTTGTCACCAAACCGCTGGCGGC
This sequence comes from Fluviicoccus sp., assembly GCF_030646115.1. Lineage (GTDB taxonomy): Bacteria > Pseudomonadota > Gammaproteobacteria > Pseudomonadales > Moraxellaceae > Fluviicoccus. The sequence continues at coordinate 529,595 of NZ_JAUSMX010000009.1, read as the reverse complement.
TTGAACCCGCTGGTCGGCCTCAAAACGGGCGGTGCAGGCAATGATCAGGTTCTCAGCATCGGCCGCTGCATCCTGCCGTGCGCGGCGGTTCTCCGAAATCACCTCTTCAAGATCATCCACCGTATAGAGGTAAACATCGTTCAGCTCGTCCACTTCGGGTTCAATATCGCGCGGTACGGCGATATCCACCATGAACATCGGCTGGTAACGGCGCTTGCGCAGTGCGCTTTCCACCATGCCCTTGCCAATGATGGGCAAGGAACTGCCGGTGCAACTGATGAGGATGTCCGCTTGCGGCAATACCTCGTGCAAATCGGACAGCAGCACAGCCCTTGCTCCGCCCAGTTCCTTGGCCAAGGCTTCCGCACGGGCCAGTGTGCGGTTAGCGATCACAATTTCAGCTACTCCTTGCTCACGCAAATGTTTGCCGACCAGTTCGATCATTTCCCCCGCCCCCACCAGCAAGGCCCGGGATTTCTTCAGGTCGGTAAAGATCTGCCGCGCCAGCTGCACGGCAGCAAAACCCACCGAAACCGGATTGGCGCCGATGGCGGTTTCGGTTCGCACCCGTTTTACAGCGGCAAAAACCTGCTGGAACAACCGATCCAGCCCTTGACCGACGGTGCCGGCCTGCTGGGCGTGTTGGTAAGCTGCCTTCACCTGACCGAAAATCTGCGGCTCCCCCAGCACCATGGAGTCCAGACCGGACGCCACCCGCATCAGGTGGCGCACGGCATCTGCTTCAGAGAACTGGTAAATGCTTTGGGTCAGCTCTTCCGCATTCAGTTGACGAACCTCCTTCAACCAGCGCAGCAATTGCCGGGGATCATCGGTGTAACCATAGAACTCGGTGCGGTTACAGGTAGAAAGAATGGCGAGTTCGGGCATGCCTGTAGCGACACAGGCTTCCTTCAAGGACTGTGGCAGGGTTTCGGGCAGGAAGGCAACTTTTTCCCGCGTATCCACCGAAGCCGTTTTGTGATTGATGCCGAGCGCAACCAGGCCCATAAAATGAGGATATCCCCGAACACAGAGCGGGTATTTTGCGGGATAGACGCCTGCTTTTCAAATCGGGTATTCCGCAACGCAATGTTACTCGACTTGAAGAGCTGCTCCTGAGACACTTGTATACCTGAAATTCGCCATTTCCGGCGTGATTCCCTGGACTACCATCCGGTTTATTTATGTCCCGTTTTGTTGTCACCGTCCTGAGCGTCTTGTTGTGCACCACAAGCCACGGCGATTCCGCCACGATTGGCTCTTCCTTCAGCCATGAGGGACTGTTCCGGCTGATGCACGCCGAGTTTTCGCTAAGCCGCAACCAGCCGGACAATGCGCTGGCGCCTTACCGCGAAGAAGCGCGGTCGACCGGTGATCCGCAGGTGATTGAGCGCGCCTTGCAGATTGCCAATTATTTGCAAAACAGTGAAGCAGGCCTGGAGCTGGCGGGTCTCTTGTCCCGTCTGCGTCCGGAAACCGCATCTGTCTGGTACCAGACGGCTTATCATGCCTTGCGCCTGCAACAACCCGACGCCGCCATGAATGCTATCGGCAGGCTGATTGCCCTGAATCCCGAGGCCGAACTGGAAGCGCTTTTCCTCAGCGCCTACCCCTCCTCACCGGAAGGACGGACCGCTTTGTTGAGCGCGCTGGACCAACTGGACAGTCAGTACCCCAAAAACAGCCATTTACTGTTTGCCCGCGCCTTGCTTGCTGGCGAAAACAACCGCTTTCCCGAGGCTATCGACTATGTCAGGCGCTCTTTGGCCCTGAAACCGGACTCCATCCCCGCCACGTTGCTTCATGCCCGCTTGCTGGGATTGAACAAACAGGAAAAGGACGCGCTGGATGTGCTGTCGAATGCCGTCATGAAAAACCCCGACAGCCGGCAAGTCAACCTGCATTACGCCCGAATGCTGATCAAAACCGGCCATCCCTTTCAGGCCGAATCGCGTATCAGGCAAATGCTGCCGAAAAACCCCAATGATGAAGAACTGCTGCTGATGCATGGTTTGCTAGCCTTCAACAACAAACACGACACTGAAGCCCGGTACAGCCTGGAGAAACTGGTGCTAACCGGTGAACACGATGACGAAGCGCGCTACTATCTGGCGCTGATCGCCCGCCGGCAGAATAATCCGGAACAGGCAGCCAGCCTGCTGAACGCCATTGGTCCCGGCCCCCAGTATGTTCAGGCGATGAGTGAGTTATCCGACCTGCTGGTGTCCGACAAGCGCCTTGACGAAGCCCGGCGCAATCTGGCCGCCGCCCGGCGCGGGCAACCGGATCAAGCGGCCACCCTCTATGTCGTTGAAGCAGAATTGCTCAACAAGCAAAACCTGCATGTCGAGGCCATGGAGTTACTGACGGCCGCCATTGCCCAGCATCCCACCGAAAACCTGTTGCTGTTTTCACGGGCGCTGACTGCAGACCGCATGAAAAATCTGCCCGGCTTTGAAAAAGATATGCAAGAATTGCTGGCGCGCGACCCCGGCAACGCCAGTTACCTGAATGCCTTGGGTTATACTCTGGCTGACCGCACCCAGCGTTTGGGTGAAGCGGAAACGTATCTGCGCCAGGCCTACCGGCTCAAGCCCGATGATCCCGCAATCATCGACAGCATGGGTTGGTTGTATTACCGTCTTGGAAATGTGACCGAGGCGCTGGAATATGTGCGTAAAGCGTTTACCCTGATGCAGGATGAGGAAATCGGTACGCACCTGGCCGAAATACTCTGGATATCGGGCAACCATGAAGAGGCCGCCAAAGTCTGGCAGCAACTTCTGGATAAAAAACCCGATAGTGACATGGTGCTGAAACACAAGGCCAAATTCGAGCAAAAACCGTGAGATTTCTTACCCTGTTGTTACCCGTGATGCTGGCAGGATGCGCGTCATACCCCGTTCGCCCCCTGCTGCCGTCCAGCATCCCGCCCTTACCGGACGCCGCCACCGCCACGCCAATTGACCTCGTGGTCAAACCCGATCATTTGCTGATCTGGACTGCCAGCGGCAAGATGTCCATCCGTGTGCTGCAGCCCGACGGACGTGAAAGCGCCGCAACCGCCTATTATGTCTGGCAGCAACACGGCAACCTCTACCGCATCACCTTGTCCGGACCACTTGGCCAGGGGCGAACTGTTCTTGAAGGTAGTCCCGAAAAAGTCACGCTCGACAACAGTCGCATCGGGCATGTAGAGGCCGCCTCCCCCGAAGAGCTGATGCAACAATCGCTGGGCTGGACTGCGCCGGTCTCGCTGCTGCCGAAATGGTTCCAGGGCAAAGCGGCCACCTCCGGGGCTGAAACCGTTTCCGATGACACCGGCCTGCTGAAAAGCATTGAGGAACAAGACTGGCAGGCGGATTTCAAAAGCTGGCGCACCATTGATACTCACTCCTTGCCCGAGCGCTTTGTCATTACCGGCCCCAATACGCGCCTGATCGTGCTGGTCAGTGAGTGGAACATCCATTAACCCATGACGGCTTTGCTGACCCTGCCCGCGCCCGCAAAACTCAACCTGTTTTTGCATATCACCGGCCGTCGGGCAGACGGCTACCACACCCTGCAAACCTTGTTCGCCTTGCTGGATTACGGCGACACCCTGCACTTCACCGTCGTGGACTCACCGGACATCCGGGTTGAACCGGCCTTGCCCGGCGTCCCATCGGAACAAAATCTGGTTTACCGGGCGGCGCGACTGCTGCAATCCGCCACGCAGTGCGGTCAGGGCGCAGAAATCCGTCTTGAAAAGCGCCTGCCCATGGGTGGCGGCATCGGCGGCGGCTCCTCGGATGCCGCAACCACCTTGCTGGCGCTGAACCATTTGTGGCAAACCGGACTCACGGAAGACGCGCTGGCGGCACTGGGTTTGCAATTGGGAGCGGATGTTCCGGTGTTCGTCCGGGGCCGCAGTGCTTGGGCCGAAGGTGTCGGCGAGATCATTTTTCCCGCAGAAATTGCCGAAAACTGGTATCTGGTGCTGAAACCTGCCTGCGAAATAAGCACTCGGGACATTTTTTCAAATCCGGCGTTGACAAGGAATACGTCCCCGATTAAATTAGCGGCCTCGCAAACGCAGTACTGCAAAAACGATTGTGAAAGCGTCGTAAGACAGCAGTATCGCGAAGTTGACGAAGCTCTTGAATGGCTTGATAATTTTGGAAAGGGCAGATTAACCGGAACCGGTTCATGTGTTTTTCTGGAATGTGAGAGTCGTGAAAATGCGGAAATGCTGTTGCAGCAATCACCTTTTAAAGGTTTTGTTGCAAAAGCGGTCAACGAATCCCCGGTTCACCGGATTTTGCGGGAAGCACTCAAAAATTAGCGATTTACGATCGCAAACGCTATAGGGGCGTCGCCAAGCGGTAAGGCAGCGGGTTTTGATCCCGCCATGCGTTGGTTCGAATCCAGCCGCCCCTGCCATCTTTACAATGGTTCTCTGCCATGCCCAATCTGGTCGTCTTTACGGGTAACGCCAACCCGCAACTAGCCAAGAAAGTCGTTAGTAATCTCCATATTCCGCTTGGTTCCGCCGAAGTTTCACGTTTTTCTGACGGTGAAATTGCAGTCGAAATCAACGAGAACGTGCGCGGCAAGGATGTCTTCATCATCCAGTCCACCTGCGCGCCGACCAACGACAACCTGATGGAACTGATTGTCATGGCCGACGCCCTGCGCCGCGCCAGCGCCGGCCGCATTACCGCCGTCATTCCCTACTTTGGTTATGCCCGTCAGGATCGCCGCCCCCGCTCTGCCCGTGTACCCATCACCGCCAAGGTGATTGCGGACATGATCACCAGCGTCGGGATTGACCGCGTTCTGACCGTAGACCTGCATGCCGACCAGATTCAGGGATTCTTTGATATCCCCGTCGACAACATCTACGGCTCACCGGTTTTGCTGACGGACCTGCAGAAGCAGCACTACGAAAATGTCATGGTGGTGTCGCCGGATATTGGCGGTGTGGTGCGCGCACGCGCCATCGCCAAGCAACTTGGTGATGTCGACCTGGCCATCATTGACAAGCGCCGGCCCAAGGCCAACGAATCGCAAGTCATGCACATCATCGGGGAAGTGTCCGGTCGTGACTGCGTCATCGTAGATGACATGGTTGATACCGCCGGCACCCTGTGCAAGGCGGCGGCTGCGCTGAAAGAACACGGTGCGCGCCGCGTGGTGGCCTACTGTACCCATCCGGTGCTGTCCGGGGCCGCCATCAAGAACATTACCGGCTCCGCACTGGACGAACTGGTTGTCACCGACACCATTCCCCTGTCGGATGAAGCCCGTGACTGCGGCCGCATCCGCCAAATGTCGATGTCCTCGCTGCTGGCCGAGACACTGCGCCGCATCAACAACGAAGAATCCATCAGCGCCATGTTCGAGTTGTTCTGAACACGCTGATTCATGGGCGGCCTCAGGCCGCCCTTTTGCCAATAGCCGTATCCGGTCGCAAGATACGGCGTAAACGGAGACAATCATGTCCTTCAACTTTACTCTGAATGCAACAAACCGGACGGACGAAGGGAAAGGTGCGAGCCGCCGCCTTCGTCGTCTGGAAAAGAAGATTCCCGCCGTCATTTACGGTGGCTCCCTGCCCGCCCAGTCCATCAGCATCGAACTGCGCGAACTGGTCAAGGCCATTGAGAACGAAGCTTTCTACTCCCACGTGCTGACGCTGATCATTGACGGCCAGCCCCAGCAAGCCGTGATCAAGGCCATGCAGCGTCACCCGGCCAAGAACACTCCCTTGCATGCTGACTTCCTGCGCGTCAACGCCAACCAGAAGCTGACCATGAAGGTGCCCCTGCACTTTACCCATCAGGATGCCTGTGTCGGCGTGAAGTCGGAAGGCGGCACCATTTCCATTATCGCTACCGAAGTGGAAATTGCCTGTCTGCCGGCCAACCTGCCGGAATTCCTGGAAGTGAACCTGCTGGACGTGCATGTCGGCACTTCCCTGCACCTGTCTGACATCAAGCTGCCGCAAGGCGTGGAAATCCCGTCGCTGGCGCTGGGTCATGACTACGACCAACCAATCGCCAACGTCAACAAGGCCTAAGCGGCAACATGGCGGGTTTGCATCTGATTGTCGGCTTGGGTAATCCCGGCCCGGAATACGAGCAAACTCGCCACAATGCGGGTGCCTGGTTTGTCAGCCAACTGGCGGCGGACCACGGCATCCGTCTTGCTTCCGAACCCAAATTCCATGGATTGACCGGCCGCGGCAACATTGCCGGGCAGGAAGTCCGTCTGCTGATTCCCACCACCTTCATGAATCGTTCGGGTATGGCCGTTGGCGCCATGGCCACGTTCTTCAAAATCCCCCCGACCTCCATACTGGTCGCCCATGACGAGCTCGATCTGCTGCCTGGACAAATACGCCTGAAAACCGGCGGTGGCCACGGCGGTCATAACGGCTTGCGCGACATGATTACCTGCCTCGGCAATCACAATGGCTTCCACCGCTTGCGTATCGGCATCGGTCATCCCGGCGAGGCCAAACAGGTTTCCGGATTCGTGCTGGGCAAAGCCCCCTCCTCCGAACAGGACAAGATTGACGCAGCTATTCTGGAAGCCCTGCGCCATGTTGAAACTCTGGTCAAAGGCGATGTCGCCAAGGCGATGAACCAATTGAACGGCTTCAAGGCCTGATTCAGCAACTGCGAACCTCCTCACAGAAAATTAACAAATATCAAGTTATCCATGTCATGTATGGGGTCAATTTGATAGCATACGCCAACTTTACAATGGCAGGCGCAGCTATGAGCATCTCATCCTCCCAAGTGCTTTTTGACAACGGCCATCACAAGTGCGTCAGCTTTACGCATCTGGTGAAAGGGGAAGGAGTTCAAGCCAATCAGTTCCTGATCATTCACGGCAACCATGCCGCCGTCATCGATCCGGGTGGAGATCTGACCTACACCCCGCTCACCATTGAAATCCTGAAGTACGTCAAGTTGCAGAATCTGGACTATGTCATTGCCTCCCATCAGGACCCTGACATTATCGCCTCCATGCCGCGCTGGCTGACCCATACACCTGCAACCGTGGTGGCTTCCAAGCTTTGGGCGCGTTTCCTGCCGCACCTGACCTCGGCCTTCATGGCGGAGCGCATTCGTGATGATTTCTCCGACCGCCTGATTGAATTGCCGGACCGAGGTCAGGACATTCCCTTTGGCGACACTGTGATCAAGGCCGTTCCAGCGCACTTCCTGCATTCGGTGGGTAATTTCCAGTTTTACGACCCGATCTCGAAAATCCTGTTTTCGGGCGATATGGCCGCTTCACTCGTGGATGATGCCAGTGTCACGGTTAGCAACTTTGAAGAGCACACCAAGTACATGCGCGGTTTCCACCAACGCTATATGTGTTCCCGCAAGGTGACTCGCTTGTGGGCGAACATGGTGCGTGACATGGATGTGGAGATGCTGGTGCCCCAGCACGGCATGCCATTCAAGGGCAAGGAGTCCATCGGGAAATTCCTGGACTGGATCAGTGAACTGGATTGCGGGATTGACCTGCTGACACAGGCGGACTACCGGGCTCCGTGAAGGAAAAAGAGCGGGTGTCGGGCTGAAGCCCGACCTACATCCGCTCGGCACTCCCGCGCTGGCGGGAGTCCGTTGCTTTCAAGTGAGCCTTCATGCTTCGGCTTTGACAATACGGTAATCGCGCTCGTCAAACTTGCGGGTTTCCATCCAGTACTGAACGGTAAAGCCCGGCCACAAGGTGGTATTTTTGCCGTTTTCATCCAGATACCAGCTGGCGCATCCTGCCTTCCACACGGTATTTTTCGACCTCCGCTGCATATCCTCGACAAAGGCCTTCTGGATGGCGCGCCTCACTTCCACCTGCTGGTAACCCTTCTTCAGCATGCGCGTAATGGCCTGCATCACATAGTTCACCTGCGCCTCGATCATGAAAATAATGGAGTTGTGGCCCAGGCCGGTATTCGGGCCCAGCAACATGAACATGTTGGGGAACTTGTTGATGGTGATGCCGTAATAAGCCTCCATGCCCTTCTGCCAGGCCTCCGCCAGATCCAAGCCGTCCTTGCCCGTGATGCTGAGTCCCAGCAACGAGTCGGTGACATGGAAACCGGTGGAGTAAATGATGGTATCCACCGGGTGTTCCACGCCATCTTCCGTGACGATGGAATGCTCACGGATTTCCTGGATGCCTTCGCTGACGACCTCGACATTGGGACGATTCAGCGCCGGGTAATACTCATTCGACATCAGCACCCGCTTGCAGCCCATGGTGTATTTCGGCGTCACCTTGCTTTGCAGCACCGGATCGCTAATTGACCGGCGGATGAAGTTGAGAGCCACGGCCTCACCCAATTTCATCAGGCGCGGGTCAACCACAAAACCCAGCGCCCGGCTTTCAAACATCCAGTACAGGCTGTTGCGGTGCAGGCGGTTAAAACGCGGAAACCGCTTGAACATGAACTTTTCAATGCCCAGATAACCCCGGTCAAACTTGGGCAGGACCCAAGGCGGCGTGCGCTGGAACAAACTGAGCTTTTTGACGGTTCCCGCAATGGCCGGAACAATCTGGATGGCGCTGGCTCCGGTGCCGATGACGGCAACCTCCTTGCCGGTGAGGTCCACATCATGTCGCCACTGGGCGGAGTGGAAGGCGTCGCCCTTGAAGTTTTCACGGCCCGGAATGGCCGGAAGCGCCGGGATCTGCAATGCGCCCTTGGCGGAAATGACCATATGCACCCGCGCCATCATGCCCTTGGCGTCCCGCACTTCCCACAGCGCCATCTTTTCGTTGTAGCGCGCCGAGACAATTTCCGTGTTGAAGCGGATGTGCGGGCGCAACTCGTACTTGTCTACGCAGTGCCGGATGTAGTCCTGGATTTCTTCCTGCGGGGCATAGCTGCGACTCCAGTCCGGATTCGGTTCGAAGGAGTAGCAATACAGGTGCGAGGGAACATCGCAGGCCGCACCGGGATAAGTGTTGTCGCGCCAGGTGCCGCCGACATCATCGGCCTTTTCCACGATCACGAAATCATGGATCCCGGCGCGTTTCAACTGGATGCCCATGCAGATACCGGCAAAACCGGCGCCCATGATGCCGATGAGTGCGTCAGCCTGGGGATGGCGGTTGTACTTCTGGTCGATCATGCCTCACTCCGGAATAATTATTCTGTGCTGTTTTTTAGCGTGGTACGCACGTACCAGCAATGTGCCGGAAATTTCTTTTCGAGGAAAGTGCGGTCAATGATTTTTTGACGCTTAACGCCAATTGTCCTTCGACTCACGCTCTTCCTGATACAGGCGGAGAATCCACTGCCCCAGCGGACGACGCAAGGTGTCTTCATAAACCTGCTGGAACAGCGGGGAACGGTTCGTCAGGCTTTCCCAGGGCGTTCCGGGAATGGCCAGCAAAGGGGCAAACAGCGAAGCGGCGGCAATATCGGCCAACGTCAGTTTGTCTCCCACCAAATAGCGGCCGCCATTGTCGACCAGTGTCTGCTCCAGACGACTCATGATGGCCAGCATCTTTTCCAGGGCCTTCGGCGTCTTGTCCGGGGTGACGCGGTACAGCTGGCGAATGCCCTGTTGCAGCACCGGCCACAGGAACTCCTTGACGGGGACCGCCCAGGGGTAGCTGTCCAGCATTACGTTCATCACTTCCGGGCGGTCGAGGATTTCACCATAGATCCAGCGCCGCAGATGCACCCCGCCCTCATCGGCAATTTCTTCCAGCATGGCTACCTTGCTGCGCTTCAGCGGGTCGTTCGGCAGCAACGGGTTTTGCGGATAGCGGGCATCCAGCCAGAAGGCCATTTCCGTGGAGTCGCCGATCCATTCCTTGCCATCCTTCAACAGCGGTACCGTGGAACTGTGGGCGCGCCACCAAGACAGCAGACGATGCGCGCCGGGGAACAGGTTGCGCACCTCGTACTCCAGATGCTTGAAATCCATCATCCAGCGGGCTTTTTCGCAGTAATGGGAGAGCGGAAACTGGTAGAGAATGCGGTACATAGAGCCTTCACCTGAGCAAAACAAGTCGTTTTCGTGTACGATGCGCGCCATTGCGAACAGACAGACGAGGAAACAGACATGGGGTTCAATTGTGGCATTGTGGGCCTGCCGAATGTTGGCAAATCTACCCTATTTAATGCCTTGACCAAAGCCGGCATTGCCGCCGAAAACTTCCCGTTCTGTACCATTGAACCGAACACCGGCATTGTGCCGATGCCGGACCCGCGTCTGGACGCCCTCTCGGTAATCGTGAAGCCGGAACGCGTGGTGCCGACCAGCATGGAATTCGTGGATATTGCCGGTCTGGTGGCGGGTGCATCCAAGGGCGAAGGATTGGGCAACCAGTTCCTGGCCAACATCCGTGAAACCGATGCCATTGCCCATGTGGTGCGCTGTTTTGAAGACGAAAACGTCATTCACGTCGCCAACCGCATCAGCCCGGTGGATGATATTGAAATCATCAACATGGAACTGGCGTTGGCCGACCTCGACACCGTCGAGAAGGCGCTGAAGCGCTGCGAGAAGCTGGCCAAGGGCGGCGACAAGGAAGCCCAAGCGCTGAAAACCGTGATCGACAAGATTCTGCCCGTGCTGTCAGAAGGCCAGCGCGCCCGCGCCATGGGCCTGTCTGCGGAAGAACTGCTGATTTTGAAGCCATTGTGCCTGATCACCACCAAACCGGTGATGTACATCGCCAACGTGGCCGAAGACGGCTTTGAGAACAACCCCTTCCTGGATGCCGTGGTGGCCTATGCTACGGCTGAGAAAGCGGTGGTGGTGCCGATCTGCAACAAGATCGAAGCCGAGATCGCCGAACTGGACGAAGCCGACAAAATGGAATTCCTGGAAACGCTGGGCATGGAAGAGCCGGGCCTGAACCGGGTGATCCGCGCCGGTTATGAACTGCTGGGCCTGCAGACCTACTTCACCGCCGGGGTGAAGGAAGTTCGCGCTTGGACTATCAAGGTGGGTGATACCGCGCCGCAGGCGGCGGGTGTGATTCATACCGACTTTGAAAAGGGCTTTATCCGTGCCGAAGTGATTGCCTATGATGACTTCATCAAGTTCAACGGCGAGCAAGGCGCGAAGGATGCCGGCAAGTGGCGTCTTGAAGGCAAGGCTTATGTGATGAAAGACGGGGATGTGGTGCATTTCCGGTTCAATGTCTGAAACGTGACTCAGATGCCTGTAGGTCGGGCTTCAGCCCGACATTGCCCTTCAATCGGAGAGGGTTGTCGGGCTGAAGCCCGACCTACAGGCGCTGACCATAATTCCTTGCTTTTCCAACGCCTCACGTAGCCGGCGCGCAAATTCCACCGCCTGAACCCCGTCGCCATGCAGGCAAACCGTGTCGGCCTTCAAGCCAATCCACACACCTTCCCGCGTCCGTACCCTGCCCTCCCTCGCCAACCCCAGCACCTGTTGCAAAGCCTCCTGTTCATCCGTGATCATCGCCTGCGGATGTGTGCGCGGCGTCAGGCTGCCATCAGACTCGTAGCGCCGATCGGCAAAGACCTCTTCCACCACCCGCAAGTTGCACTCCCGCGCAGCCCGGACATGTTCACTGCCCGCCAACCCCACCACAACAAGATCGGGAGAGATTTCCCGGATAGCGGCGCTGATCACCCGCGCCATGCGCGGATCCCGGGCTGACTGGTTATAAAGCGCGCCGTGCGTTTTTACATGCATTAACGCCGCGCCTTCCTCAACGCAGATCCTGCGTAACAGGCCGACCTGATCGAGAAGCAACTGGCGCAGGACTGAATCCTCCAGCTGCTGCGCTACACGCCCCATATTGACCCGATCGGCATAGCCCGGATGCGCACCAATCCGCACGCCATGCTGTTTTGCCAAACGCACCGTCTGCCGCATCAGCGCCTCCGAACCGGCATGCGCGCCGCAGGCGATGTTGCATGAAGTAATCCACGCCAGCAGTTCAGCATCGACATTCCGGTCTTCCGGCAACTCACCGACATCGGCGTTCAGATCAATACGGGTTTTCATAGGGAGAGACTTTTCAGGATTCGTTGGAGCAAGGCCTGCCACTGCCCCAGACGGTGAGCGGCTTCCGCCTCGTTCAGGTTGCGGAAGCGGATACGCTCGCCCGCCCTCAGTTGCGCCATGCGGCTGAGATGATGCGCGCAAACCTGCAACACCAACGGATAACCTCCGGTCGTCTGGTGCTCGGCCGCCAGCAGGATCGGCAGGCCTTGCGGCGGCAGTTGCACCGCACCGCGACAAACCCCCGCGCTTAGGCACTGACGCTGGGGAGCAACCAGCGGTTCACCCTGCAAACGGATACCCATGCGGCTGCTCTGGCTGCTGACCGTGAATCTTCGCTCTCCCAACCGGTGTTGGGTGTCAGTATCCAGCCAGTCGAAGTGCGGTCCGGGCAGCACCTCCAGTTCAGGGCTGAAAAGATGGGTCAAACGAAAGCCGTTGATGTATTTCTGCGGAATGATAAGGTGACCGGAACGCGGCGCTTGCGGCAGGACGGCGATCGGCAGGAAGGTATCCCGTGCCAGCGGGGACATTCCAAGCCGGGTATCGGTGCTGCGTGAGCCCAGCACCATGGGTGTCTCGAAGCCGCCTTCCACCGCAACATAAACCGTACTGCCCGCCTTGGGTCGATCAATCTCGATATGCGCGCCGGCGGGAATCCAGCAGCGGGCGTAGGGTGGAACGGGTCGGCCGTTGCAGCGGAAATCGGCATCCGCACCGCTGAAGACGACATGCGCGCCATCCACCAGCAGCAGGCGCGCTGGCGGCTCGATCAACTCCAGCACGGCGGCGCTTTGCGGGTTACCGACTATGCAGTTAGCAAGCCACGCGGCCAGACTGTCGTTCGCGCCGCCGGGAGAAATGCCCAGATGCGCCTGCCCGAAACGACCCAAGTCCTGAATGCTGCTGTACAGCGCCGGTTTCTCCAGGATCAGCATGACGCACCCACCGGCACAAACACGACCTGATCACCGGGCTGCAAACGGCACGGTTCTTCCGACTTTGGATCAAAGAGGATTTCCGGGCAATGACCGATCAGGTTCCAGCCGCCGGGCGTGGCCTGGGGGTAAACCGCTGTCTGCGCACCGCCGATGGCGACGCTGCCGGCAGGAACCATCACACGCGGCATCTCAAGGCGCGGGGTGGCTAGCTCGGGAGCGAGGCCGCCCAGATAGGCGAATCCGGGGGAGAAGCCGAGGAAATAGACATCATAGATGCCCTCGCTGTGAAGGCGGATGACTTCGGCTTCGGTGAGTCCGGTATGGGCGCAGACATGGGCAAGATCGGGACCGTTGTAGCGCACCGACAGCTCTATGCGGCGCGGGTTGAAGTCACGGATGTCAAGTTCGGTCAGCGTGAGCCGCACCTGCTTTTCCAGCTCCGGCAACAAGACCGTGCCCCTCAGCACTGCCAGCGGGTCCAGCAGCACCGTCAGGGTGGCGTAAGCCGGAACCAGATTGGCCACACCGGGCAACGCGGCGCGATGCAGCGCCAGCCAGGCGGCGTGCACGCAGCGATTGATGGCGATATCAATGGTATCGCCGAAGGTGATTTGCAATGCGGTCTGGCCCAACGGCATGAGGGTATAAGCATTCATGGGAGCGAAGGGTAACGCGGCTTTGCTGCCCGGCTGAACAGATATTTGCAAAAGTTTGTCAGGACAATCTGAAACGGCGGAGCAGGAATGTCATTAATCACCGTCAATCCAGCGTCTTCCTGAATCGTTTCAACCCGATGGCCAGCACCACCGTCATGAATGCCAGCAACGGCCAGATGTTGGCCCACAATTCCGGCACCGTATTCCCCTTCAGCATCACCCCCCGGATCAACCGCAGGAAGTGCGTCAGCGGCAGCATCTCACCGATCACCTGCGCCCACCCCGGCATGCCCCGGAACGGGAACATGAACCCCGTCAGCAACATGCTGGGCAGGAAGAAAAAGAAGGTCATCTGCATCGCCTGCGTCTGGTTGCGAGCCACACTGGAAATGGTGATTCCCACGGTCAGGTTGGCCAGGATGAACAGGAAGATGCAGCCCAGCAGCACCGGCAGGCTGCCTACAAACGGCACCCCGAAAATGAAATGCGCCGCCAGCAGGATCACCGTCACCTGCACATAACCAATGACGATGTATGGCGTGATCTTGCCCAGCATCACCTCCAGCGGTCGCACCGGGGTCGCCAGCAGGTTTTCCATGGTTCCCCGCTCCACTTCACGGGTAATGCCCAACGCGGTCATCATGATCATCGTCATGGTGAGGATGACGCCCATCAGCCCCGGTACGATGTTGTACTGGGTGATGCCTTCCGGATTGTAGCGGCGGTGGATGCGCACCTCGAACGGCGCCGGGGTGGCGTTCAGAGCCAGCAGCGGACCGTTCAGGTCATGGCGCAGCGCGGTGAGGCCCAGTTGCTGGATGGCGGCGATGGCGTTGCCGGTGGCGGACGGGTCGGTGGCGTCGGCTTCCAGCAAAATGGCGGGGCGTTCGCCGCGCACCACTTGGCTTTCAAACCCGGCCGGGATGGTCAGCGCAAACTGCACCTCCCCTGCCGAGAGCATGCGCCCGGCCTCCTCGTCGCCCAGATCGGTGGCGAGAATGTCGAAGTAACTACTGCTTGCCAGCGCCGATACCAGCGAACGGGTGAACGGGCCCTGCTCGTGGGCCACCACCACCGTCGGCAGATGTTTGGGGTCGCCGTTGATCGCGAAGCCGAACAGTGTCAGCTGCATGATGGGAATACCGACCATCATGGCGAAAGTCAGGCGGTCGCGGCCAAGCTGGATGAACTCCTTGATGACCACAGCCCACAGCCGTTGCCAGCTGAAACGGTCAGGACTGGCCATAATTGTCCGCCGATTGCTGCATGAGGTGGATGAAGACATCTTCCAGTTGCGGCGCAGCGGGCAGCCAGCGCAGGTCCGGGTCGTGACGGAATGAGGCGATGGCGGTTTCCAACGCCACTGCATCGCGACCGCAGACATGCAGTGCATTGCCGAAGCGGGTCACCAGATCGACGCCGGGTTGAAGCTCCAGCGTGGCGGCCAGCAGGCTGACGTCGTCACCCGTGACCCGCCAGGTATGCAAACCGGATTGCTTCACCAGTTCGGCCGGCGTGCCGGTGGCCAGCAAGCGGCCATATGCAATGTAGCCAAGACGGTGGCAACGCTCCGCCTCGTCCATGTAGTGAGTGGACACCAGCACGGTAATGCCGTCGTGGGCCAGTTGGTGGATTTCGTCCCAGAAATCACGGCGTGCCTTAGGGTCCACCCCGGCGGTGGGTTCGTCCAGCAGCAGCAGTTTTGGTTCGTGCAACATGCAAGCGGCCAAGGCCAGCCGTTGTTTCCAACCGCCGGAGAGTGAACCGGCCAGCTGCTTCTGCCGGGACACCAGATCCAGCCGTTCCAGCGCCTTGTCCACGCGCTCACGGCGCTGCGGCGTGCCATAGACGCGGGCGATAAAATCGAGGTTCTCACGGATGCTGAGGTCTTCATACAGCCCGAAACGCTGGGTCATGTAACCGACTTCACGCTTGATCATGGCCGCTTCATGCAGCACGTCATAGCCCAGCGTATGGCCACTCCCGGCATCAGGCGTCAGCAGGCCGCACATCATGCGGATGGAGGTGGTCTTGCCGGAACCGTTGGGACCGAGGAACCCGTAAATCTCTCCCCGCCGCACCTTCATGCTGAGACGGTCGACCACGGTCTTGTCGCCATAGCGCTTGGTGAGGCCTTCGACGTCAATCACCCAGTCGGTGGAGCCGCCGTTCATGGCAACACCACCTCGACCGGCTGGCCGGGACGCAGGTTTTTCGCTTGCGCAGCCACCGGCTTCGCTTCCGCCATGAATACCAGCCGCACACGGTTTTCCTTATTGTAAATCACCGGCGGCGTGAACTCGGCTTCGCGGGCGACATACGTGACGGTGGCATCCAGCGGCTTGGCGCAACCGTCGCAACGCACTTTCACTGCCTGACCCTGTGGCAGCTTCGCCATCAACGGTTCGGGGATGTAGAAACGGATCTTCATCGCCTGCGGCCCCAGCAGGCTAAGCACCGGGCTGCCCGCCGACACCCATTCACCGGGACGGTAATAGACCTGCTCCACCGAACCTGAGACCGGTGCCAGCACAGTTTTCTGCTCCAGCAGCCAGTTGCGCTGGGCCTGCTGCTCCTTCGCCACGTCCACGGCGGCCACCGCCGCTTCGCGGGTCTGGTCACGACCGGCCAGTTGCGCCGAGGCCAGCTGTGCTTTCATCTGTTCCAGTTGGGCGGCGTCGGCGTCACGGCGGGCTTTCAGTACATCTATGGTGGAGGCGGAAACAAAACCCTGGGTGTGCATGTCTTGCTGACGGCGCAACTCGGTTTCGGATGCGCGCAGGGCGGCGGCGGCGGCGCGGACATTGGCTTCGTAAACCCCCAGCTCCACCGGACGCTTGCCGGATTGCAGGTCGCGGGCTTGCGCTTCGGCCTGGCGAATGCGGGCCTGCGCTTCGGCGACGGAGAGTTTTTCGTTGTCGGTATCAAGGTGAAAGGCGATGTCTCCTGCCTTCAACGACTGACCGAGATCGGCATTGAGGCTGAGCAGACGCCCCGCTACCGACGAGGCCAGTCGCACCGGCTCGGTTTCAACATAGCCGTCGAGATGATCCTGCTGCGGCTTGGTGCAACCGACAAGCAAACCCACGGATAAAGCCACCATAATCACTGAGACTGTTTTCAAGACTGGACCTCATATCGGCCTGTATACAGGCACATGGTACAGCCTCCGGGCTAAGAACGCTTTCCACGCTTGACCTGAATATCACTCAGACCCGGTCAGACCCGCCAATGCCGGTGAACGGCGGAGCTGCGTAGAATGAATAACTGTTCACTCACTTCGGAAGTCCGGCCATGCGGAATATCTTGCGTCACACTTTAATGATGCCTTTGCTGGCCTTGCTGCCGGCGCTTTCCTTGGCCAGTGACACACTGCCGGACCGCAGCTACCAAAGCCAGCAAACCTGGCAGAAGATTCAACAATACTTGCCGCCCGGCTATCGTTTGACCGCTTCCACGCAGCCCGTGGAGAGCCGCTGGGACTGGAAGGGACATCATGTGCATATTGACCGTTTTGCCAACCCGCAAGCGGTGGCCAAGATTATCCTGCTGCACGGTGTCGGCACCAATGGCCGGCAGATGTCTTTGATTGCCGGCGGCCCGTTGTCGAAACTGGGTTATGAAGTCATTGCCCCGGACATGCCCGGATATGGCCTGACGACCGTGGCGCCCGGAGTGACCGTTCGCTATGACGACTGGGTGGCTCTGGTCGATGACCTGATCAAGGCGGAAATGGCAACGGACAACCGCCCCGTTTTCCTTTACGGGCTTAGTGCCGGAGGAATGCTGGCATGGCATGCAGCAGCACGCAACGGTCAGGTGAAGGGCATTGTCGGTATGACATTCCTGGATCAACGACGGCCTGAAGTGCGCGACGAGACGGCCCGCAACCTTTTCATGAGCCGGGTGGGCGGCCCCATGACACATTGGGTGGCAAACACTTTTATCGGCAAGATGCCCTTCCCGATGACGCTGGCCTCGAAGATGAGCACGCTGGTGAATAACCCGGATGCCCTGGCCGTCTTTCTGGACGACCCGACTTCCGCTGGTAACAAGGTTCCCCTGCGTTTTCTGGATACCTATATGAACTACCAACCGGTGATGGAACCGGAGAGTTTCACGGTATGCCCGGTGCTGCTGACCCAACCGGAAAAGGACCGCTGGACACCTCTGGCGCTGAGTGAACCGTTCCTGAATCGGCTGACCAAGGTGCCACATGAGGTGGTGATGTTGCAGAATGCCGGGCATTACCCCCTGGAGCAGCCCGGTCTGGACCAGATGGTGACTGCAATTGACCGCTTCGTAAAAGGCATTATGGCCAGAACGGTTTCCACGGACACGAAATAGAGTCGCTAAATCCTTACCGTCTAACGGTCTGCCCTCGGGAAATCGTACCTTTACATTCAATCAAGGCAAGTATTTGAAGGATATGGCTCAATTCTTGCGCGATACCGGTTTCGACCGCTAGTTTTTTGGGCGGAAAGTGTTGACAAGAGGGCCTTAGAAAAAGAAAATGTGCGCCTCTCTTGTAGAGCTCGTCGGCTATGTAGCTCAGTTGGTTAGAGCACAGCACTCATAATGCTGGGGTCACAGGTTCGAGTCCCGTCATAGCCACCAGATTCATCAAAAAAGGTCAGCATAATTGCTGGCCTTTTTTGTTTTTGGGATTCAAGTCAGTTCTTTTTCCATATAAACAGCCCTGCCCCCAAAACTGGCCAATTTTTGCCGCAACTCTTCCTCCACATTCGCCTTTTGCATAAACCCCGACTTCGCCCAATACCCCTCCGCCCCCTGCACCGCCACCAACGCCAGACCGCGCAGCCCCTTCTCCCATACCACCCGCTCCGCTTCCCCCATGAACCGCTTGCCCAATCCCAACGACCGGGCCTCCGGCAAAATGGCCATGTCATGCACATAGAGCCATTCCGCCGCCTCGGATTTTGCCACTTGCGGGGCATTCAGCGGCGGTAGTTGTCCTGCCGCTACCGGCAAAGCCACCAGATATCCCAGCGCCTGCCCGTCGCGGCGGCACAACCAATGCGTATCCGGGCTGGCTTCCAGCTTGGCGCGGAAAGCCTGAGCCGATTCATGGAAACCGTCGCCGTAGCAAACCGACTGGATGGCCAGCAACTCGGGAAGATCATTCAGGGTCAGCGGATGGATAAGTGGCATGACGTACAGATACAGAGGACAGGAAAGTGCATTTTACCTTCGACCCCAGGTAACGTCACCGGCTTGCACATATACCCAAGGGGGTATAGTATTAACCTCATCAACCCAACACGAGAGACATCATCATGATGACCATCAATGCAGGCCTGCGTATCGTTGCCGGATTTTTCGTCATGCTCAGCGTGGCGCTGGGCTACTATGTCAATCCGGCTTGGTTCCTGTTCACCGCCTTTGTCGGCGCCAACCTGTTCCAGTCCGGTTTTACCGGCTGGTGCCCCATGGTGTGGATGCTGGGCAAGCTGGGATTCAAGAAGGAATGCCCGGTTAATTAAGGAGATGACCATGAAACACCTGTCCCTCGCCCTGCTCACCCTGCCGCTGCTGGCGCAGGCCGCTCCGATCGCCACCGCCCCGGTTGAATACCGCAACGTCGAAGCCACCTGGAGCAGCCTGGGCGTGGCCGAAGCCGAGCGCCAGTCCACGATCAGCGCCCAGACCTCGGGCCGCATTGTCGCGATCAACTTCCGCGCCGGTGACCGCGTGCAGCAGGGACAGGTGATCATGCGCATCGACCCCGCCACCGCCAATCAGGATGTGGCCGGGATGCAGGCGCGCCTGAACGAGGCGCAGGTGCAGATGGACAACGCCCGCAAGCAATACGAACGCGTGCGTGACCTGCTGGCGCAGAAATACGTCAGCCAGGCACAGGTTGATAAAGCCGAAGCCGACTACAAGTCCGCGCAGGCGCAGGTCAACACCATCAAGGCCACCCTCGGCCAAAGCACCACCGCCCGCAGTTTCACCAATGTCGTAGCCCCCTATTCCGGCGTCATGTCGGCGCTGCATGTGGAGCTGGGGGAAATGGCTTCGCCCGGTAACCCGCTGGCCACCGGCTATGACCCTTCACAGCTGCGGGTCACCGCCCAGATTCCGCAAACCCAGATTGATGCCGTGCGGCGCGGCGCGAAAGCCTATGTGGAAATTCCCGGCCGACCGCAGTGGCAAGCCGCTCGCGGGGTGGTTGTGCTGCCCTCCGCTGACCCACGCAGCCACACCTCCGAAGTGAGGGTACTGCTGCCCGCTGATGTCCCCAACCTGTTGCCCGGCCAGTTCGCCCGCACCCACTTCGTCACCGGTTCCGCCCGGCGTCTGGTAGTGCCTGCCAGCGCCGTGTTGCACCGCTCCGAACTCACCGCCGTCTATGTGGTGCCGCAAGGCAAGGCCCCGCAACTGCGCCAGATCCGTGCCGGTCAAAGCCTGCCCAGCGGCCTGATGGAAGTGCTGGCCGGGGTGAAGGAAGGCGAGCAGGTCGCCCTGGACCCCATCGCAGCCACCCTGAAGCCCTGAGGAGAACCGTCCATGGGTATTTCCGGTCGCATCGCCCGCCAGTTCCTGACATCGCACCTCACCCCGCTGCTGGCGCTGATTGCCATCCTGCTCGGGGCATTTGCCGTGATGGTGACCCCGCGTGAGGAAGAGCCGCAGATCAACGTCACCATGGCGAACGTGATGATCCCCTTCCCCGGCGCCACCTCCAAGGATGTGGAAACGCTGGTAGCCACGCCCGCCGAGCAAGTGCTGTCGCAAATCCAGGGGCTGGAGCATGTCTATTCGGTGTCGCGCCCCGGCATGGCGGTGCTGACGCTGCAATTCAAGGTTGGCGTTCCCCGCACCGAGGCGCTGGTGCGCCTGCACGACACCCTGCAAGCCAACCGCGATTGGCTGAAGCCGGAACTGGGCGTGGGCGAACCGCTGGTGAAGCCCAAGGGCATTGATGACGTGCCCATCGTCAGCCTGACCTTGTGGAGCCAGGACACGGCGCTGGCCGGTTATGAACTGGAACGCATTGCCCATGCCGCCGAAGCCGAACTGAAGCGCGTGCCCGGCACCCGTGAAGTGACGACGATTGGCGGTCCCGGCCGTGAGCTGCGCATTGAACTGGACCCGGAACGCCTGCGCGCCGCCAATCTCAGCGCGCTGGAAGTGGCCGACCTGCTGCGCCGCAGCCAGGTTGCCCTGCCCGGCGGCCAACTGGTCAACGACAACAAGTTGACGGTGGTGCAGGCCAACGATTTCCTGCGCACCCGCGAAGATGTGGAAAGCCTGATCGTCGGTGTCACCGACGGCAAGCCGGTGTTCCTCTCCGAAGTGGCGACCCTGACCGACGGCCCCGCCCTGCCCAACCGCTATGTCTGGCTGGGCACAGGCAAGGCCGCCGCCACGACCGGCATCCAGGCAACCGGCGAGTTCCCGGCGGTCACTCTGGCCATCACCAAGAAATCCGGTGAAAACGCCGTCGATGTCGCCGAGCGCGTCATGCAGCGCGTCGATGAGCTGAAGAACACCGTCATTCCCGCCAACGTGCAGGTCACCATCAGCCGGAATTACGGTGAAACCGCCAACGACAAGGCGCAGAAGCTGATCCAGAAACTGATCTTCGCCACCTTCTCGGTGGTAGTGCTGGTGTTCCTGGCGCTGGGTCGACGCGAAGCCATCATCGTCGGCACGGCGGTGTTGCTGACGCTGGCCGCGACATTGTTCGCCTCGTGGGCCTGGGGCTTCACCCTCAACCGGGTGTCGCTGTTCGCCCTGATCTTCTCCATCGGCATCCTGGTTGACGACGCCATTGTCGTGGTGGAAAACATCCACCGCCGCATGGTGCTGGACAACAAGCCGATGCTTGACGTGATTCCCGAAGCCGTGGATGAAGTGGGCGGCCCCACCATCCTCGCCACCCTGACCGTGATTGCCGCGCTGCTGCCGATGGCTTTCGTCAGCGGCCTGATGGGCCCGTACATGAGCCCGATACCCATCAATGCCTCCATGGGCATGGTGCTGTCGCTGGCGATTGCCTTTGTGATTACGCCGTGGCTGTCGTTGAAGCTGCTGAAGCGCGGCCATCATTCTGCGGGTGTTCATGGTGAAGCCGCCCCGACCAAACTGGACACCTTCTTCCACAAGGTCATGTCCCCCTTCCTGCAACCGGCGACCGGCAAACGCAACCGTCACCGCCTGTATTGGGGCGTGGTGGGGCTGATCGTGCTGTCGGTGTCGCTGGCGGTGGTGAAGCTGGTGGTGCTGAAAATGCTGCCCTTCGACAACAAGTCCGAGTTCCAGGTGATGGTGGACATGCCCGCCGGTACGCCGCTGGAACAGACCGCCGCCGTCCTGCACGACATGGGCGCGTACTTGGCCACCGTACCTGAAGTGACGAACTATCAGGCCTATGCCGGAACTGCGGCGCCGATCAACTTCAACGGGCTGGTGCGCCAGTACTACCTGCGCGCCGATGCCGAACAGGGCGACCTGCAAGTCAATCTGGTGGACAAGCATCATCGTGACCGCAAAAGCCACGAGATTGCAGGTTCCGTGCGCCCTGAACTGGAAAAGATTGCCGCCGCCCACGGCGCAAAACTGAAAGTGGTGGAAGTGCCTCCCGGACCGCCGGTGATGTCGCCGCTGGTAGCCGAAATCTACGGCCCGGATGACGCGACCCGCGCCCAGGCTGCGCAAGCCGTGCGCGCCATCTTCAACAAGACCCCGGACATCGTGGCGCGTGACGATTCCCGCCGTGAAGCCGCGCCGCAACTGCGCGCGGTCATCGACCAGAACAAGGCCGTGGTGCTGGGCATCAGCCCGCAAACCGTCGCTGCCACGCTCAGTCTGGGCCTGCAAGGGCTGGACACCGCTCCCCTGCTGGCGACCGGTGCCAAGTACGAAGTTCCGATGCGCCTGACCCTGCCCGACAACCAGAAGGCCCGCCTCGACGACGTGCTGAAACTGGCGGTGAAGTCCGGCAACGGCACGCTAGTGCTGCTGTCCGACCTGGTGCAAGTCCATACGGAAACCGTCGATCAGATCCTGTACCACAAGGATTTGCTGCCGGTGGTGTACGTGGTGGGCGACATGGCGGGCGAACTGGATTCCCCGCTGTACGGCCTGTTCGCCATGCGCAACCCGCTGTCGCAGATCAAATTGCCCAATGGCGCACCGGTGAAGGAATACTTCATAAGCCAGCCGTCCGATCCTTACCGCGAAGTGGCGGTGAAGTGGGACGGCGAATGGCAGATCACCTACGAAACCTTCCGCGACATGGGCATTGCCTACGGAGTCGGCCTGATCATGATCTACCTGCTGGTGGTGGCGCAGTTCCGCTCGTACAGCGTGCCTGCCATCATCATGATGCCCATTCCGCTGACCATCATCGGCGTGATGCCGGGCCATGCCCTGCTGGGCGCGCAGTTCACCGCCACCTCGATGATCGGCATGATTGCGCTGGCGGGGATCATTGTCCGCAACTCGATCCTGCTGGTGGACTTCATCAACCTGCGGCTGGCCGATGGCGTTGCGCTGGAAAAGGCAGTGGTGGAAGCAGCGGCGACCCGCGCCAAACCGATTGTGCTGACCGGCGTGGCGGCGATGCTGGGCGCGTTCTTCATCCTGGATGATCCGATCTTCAACGGGCTGGCGATTTCGCTGATCTTCGGGATTCTGGTGTCCACGGTGCTGACGCTAGTGGTGATTCCGGTACTGTTTTATGCGCTGAAGCGGAGGCAGGAGGTTAAGGCTTGAATGGGATGACGGGGCCGATGTGGCCCTGTCGCTCTTTGCTCTGAAACCCGCTACCATTCAGGCAAAACCGGAGTCGGAGTATCCGCTGTGTCCACCGCCAAGCAAAGCCGCTTTATCAGTGAGGAAGACTATCCGGCAGGCAAACATATCCATCAAACACGTTCAAACCCGAAAGATTATTTCCACGTCTTTTACCATTCTGCGTAGAATAGTTCGCGTTTCAAAACCTCTCGATCGGGCACTTAACGCCTGTCCGGAAAACTCATAATCTGAAAAGGACTACAGCATGAAACTCCAATTTTCCTCCGCAGGGTTGACCCTGATCACCCTTTCACTGGCCGCTTGCGGCGGTGGAGGCGGTGGTGGCGGTGGATCTAGCGCCTCTTATCAAATGACAGATGGCTCTCAACAGCCTGTCGCTGTTGAAGTCAACAGCAATGTCATCAACTTCACCGGGACTCTGAATGACGTTAACGACGCCTTGGCTACGGCCATTGAACCGGCGGCAAGCTCTTCGGAAAGCGCACCCTCCTTCAGCCTCCGCGAATTGATCGGGACATTGCATCAGGACTGGCGGGCTGCCGCGCATCCCATGTCTGCACAAGCCATCAGTGTCATGGTTAGCGATACTTCCCCCTGCCCGTCCGGCGGCTCAATTTCGTCTTCCTTTGATGACCGGAATTCTAATGGTGATTGGGATGTCACGGAAGTGGGAACTGTCCAGTTCACCAACTGCACAACGCCGGATGGAGCGATTGTCAACGGCAAGCTTCAAGACGCTTTCAATGCCGAAACCGCCACCACCACCACGGATACACTGACATTTACCAATTTCAAGATCAGCAAAGGCGTTTACAGCAGTGAAGTCGTTAGTGGCTCAGCTGTCTGGACCAGCACGGAAAGCGGCTTTCCCCAGAACAACACAGCATACTCATCCGATAACTACCGCATCAATAACATGACGGTGAAATCAACCGCACCGGTGAATAACGTCAACGTGACCCGGCAATTTACTCTGAATGAAGACCTGACTCTGGTCCAGCAGTCGCCGGACTTAAGCAAAGTCACCATTACCGGCAGCGGCAGCATTGTCAGCAATAATGCCAACATCAACGGCAGTGTCACTTTCAATATCACCACTCCCATTATCAAATCTGTCAGCCAGCCACTTGCATATGGTGGTGCAATGACCGTTTCCGGTAGCGGTGGCACCGTGCTTTACATCAGTTATGCCGTTCCTGATACGGGCTCAGCAACACTGCTACTGAATCGCGACGGCCAGAATGTCGGCACGCCGAAAATCGTATCCGTTTCAACCTTACTCGGTTTTTAAGCCAAAGCCTTTGCAAGGTACTGAAGGCCGTCAATCCCTGGCGGCCTTTTTTATCCCGGTCGCAGCCATCAAACCGTTTCGACCATTCTGTCCACCTTCCCCTCTCTCACTATCCGGCTATACTCCCCCTGCATTCCACAGCACCACAACCCGGAGCCTCCCCATGTCCCAGCACCACCTCATCGTCTTCGGCGCCACCAGCTTTGTCGGCCAGATACTCACCCATTACCTCTGGCAACGTCACGGCATCGGCGGCGACGTCAGCTGGGCGCTGGCCGGCCGCTCCCTCAGCAAGCTGGAACAGGTGCGCGCCAGCCTCGGCCCGCAGGCCGCCGCCCTGCCGCTGATCGTCGCCGACGCCGCCAACGAATCCGAACTGCGCAGCCTGTGCGCGCAAACCCGCGTCATTGTCTCCACTGTCGGCCCCTATGCCCTTTACGGCTCGCCGTTGGTCAAGGTCTGCGCCGAAACCGGCACTGACTACTGCGACCTCACCGGCGAAGTGCAATGGATCGCCCGCATGATCCGCGAGCATGAAACCACCGCCCAAAAGAGCGGCGCGCGCATCGTCCATTGCTGCGGCTTCGACTCCATCCCCTCCGACCTGGGCGTGCATTTCCTGCAACAGCATGCCACGCAGCAGTTTGGCCAGCCCTGCTCCACCATCAAGCTGCGCATCAAGAACATGCGCGGCGGTGCGTCCGGCGGCACCGTCGCCAGCATGCTGAACGTGGTGCAGGAAAGCGTGAAGGACCCATCGGTGCGCAAGCTGATGTCCAACCCCTACGCGCTGTGCCCCGGCGTCCAGGGTGTGCGTCAACCCAACGTCACGCTGGCGGAATACGATGAAGACGCGCGCAGCTGGCTGGCCCCGTTCGTCATGGCGGGCATCAACACCCGCGTGGTGCATCGCTCCAATCTGGTGGGCGGCAACTACGGCGCGGATTTCCGTTACGATGAAGCCATGATGACCGGCTCCGGCTTCAAGGGCCGCGCCATCGCCACCGGCATTGGCGCTGGCCTGGCGGGCTTCCTGGCCGCCGCCGCACTGCCTCCCACCCGCTTCCTGCTGGAAAAAGTAGTGCCGCAGCCGGGTGAAGGCCCGACACCGGAAGAACAGGTAAAAGGCGGCTACGACTTCCGCTTCTTCGGCCGCACCGCTGCCGGGCAGAAGATGGTGGTCAAGGTGACCGGCGACCGCGACCCCGGTTATGGCTCCACCGCCAAGATGCTGGGCGAAGCGACAGTTTGTCTGGCGCTGGAAACCGACAAGGCGGCCGTCGGCGGTGGTTTCTGGACCCCGGCCACCGCTTTCGGCGACAAGCTGGTGAAGCGGCTGGTGGATCACGCCGGGCTGACCTTCGAGGTGCTGTAACAACCGCTGTGCCTGAATCTGGTTCCGGCTGGATTCAGGCGTGTTTCCTTCCCGCCAACATCCCATCCCCAAATCCACGAAAGCCGTTCCCGCCATTCCGCGCTATGCTGGGTGAAACCTGAAGAGAAGCACCATCATGGCCCTGCAATCCACTCTCGAATTCCTGCCGCATGAAGACCGCCCTGAAAGCCTGTTCATTGTGCTGCATGGTTTTGGCGATACGGCGGAAGGCATGCTGGGGCTGGCCGGAGCCTTGTCCGAGGCCTTTCCCAAGGCCGCCGTGCTGATTCCGCAAGGCTTCCAGCCGTCGTCCTATCCCGGTGGCCGCCAGTGGTTTCCGTTGGAAGGCATCAATGACGATACCCGGCCCGAGCGCGTGGCGGAAGTTATGCCGCTACTGGCCGACTATATCCGCGAACAGCAGGACCGCTTCGGCATTCCCAACCTGGATACGGCGCTGGTGGGCTTCTCGCAGGGAGGCATCATGGCGCTGGAATTAAGCGTGGCTCATGACGGGCTGGTGGGACGCGTGGTGGCCTTCGCCGCTCGCTTTGCTCAGCTGCCGCAACGAGCGCCGGCGCTGACCACCATTCATCTGCTGCACGGCGACGACGACGATGTGATGCCGGTGTCCCACGCCTGGGTGGCGTTCGAACAGCTGACAAAACTGAAGGGGGATGCGACGCTGGATACTGCGTCAGGGGTGGAGCATTTCCTGCATCCGGCCGTGGTGCAATGCGCCATTGACCGCCTGCAAACCACCATTCCGTTACGTACTTGGCAGCGGGCGCTGGGCTGACAATAAGGGAAGTCTCCCGCGTATTCCGAACTCAGGTTATGCTACAGGGCAACCTGTGCCAAATCATGACTCCGTTGTCAAAAGTACAGCGCCAGAGCTCCGGAAACACACCATCCCATGAACACACCAGGCAAACTCTGCCGCAAATGCGGCTATCAGCGGACCGGTCAGGAAGACGTGCCCGAAATTTTTTGCCCGCAATGCGGCCGGGTCTATGCCAAGGTCGAAGCCTCGCTCCAACCGCCTGAAATCAAACCGGCCTCACCCGAGCACACCCGCTTTCACCTCAACCGGGAACAACTTAAACGTGAAGTCCCCGCCAAGGTCAAATGGGGAATGCGTGCCGTGATTTACCCGTTCGTGATTTTGGTCGCCTTTGTGCTGATGGCGGTTGCCAGCCTTTTCAATGCCACAACCGCTGCCACAGAATGTGAAAACACTATCCGTCGGGACCATAAAGACCCTCTGGCAGACATGATGTATGCCAAAAACCGTTCTGCCTGCATGGCCGAAAAGGCAGGATTCCTGTCCCGACACCTGATGCTTCCCAACCGCGGGCTGCTTGAAGCCATGCCAAACGCCCCATGCCAATATGTCGGAGTCTGGAAGTCACAGCGTGAGAACAGCACTTATACGCTGACGCTCAAGGCGGACAGTCGCTTCTTCGCCGTACCGGTGAATGATCCGGACGGTCAGGCGGAATATATTGAAGGGGCATGGGGGGAATACGACGGAAAACTGGTGTGGTTCTATCGGGATGTCATCGAAGCTAATCCCATTGAAAATGAGAATGCCGACCGCTTCGACCTGCTTGAACAAAACGGCAGCAGAACCAACTTCAGCTACGTTGCCCCCACCGAGGGCTCTTGCTCCCGATAGCGGGCCTTGGGCGGTAACTACCCGCCCACCTCCCACTTGAAACGTTTCTGCACCCGGCCCGCTTTCTTGCCGGTGGCTTGAAGGGTCACTTCAATACTTTGCGGCACAAAACCTCCCGGCAAGGCCAGCTCGCCGGAAACCGCCTGAAAATACTGGAAACGGAATGGCTGGCTGACCCCCACCGGCTGGCCGCCCGCTCCCAGCACCCGCACCAACACTGTGCCGCCAATCTCGGTGGTATTCTGCGAAACTTGGGTCAGCAGCAAGCGAAAGCCGTATTTCCCCGACCCACGATTTGACAACCGGATATTCTCCACCGCCAGGCCGCCATTGGCTCCCTTGCCACCCAGCATCCGCTGATAGGTGACCATCTGCTCACGCAGGGCCGACAATTCATCCATCTGTCCTTTGCTGTCCTCCTGCATTTTGCGTGCGGTTTCCACCGCCAAGTCACGCTCCTGCTGCGCCAGCGACAGAGCCCGCTGCAGCTCGGCCACCGACCGCTGCCGTTGCTGGTTGTCCACCCGCATCAACTGCACTTCCGCCGGGCTGGCGCCCACGCTGTTCAGTGCCTGGTCGTGCCCCAGGTAATACCCCAGCGCGCCGCTCATCACCAACCCAAGCACAATGGCCAGCGCCCACAACGAGCGCGTGGCCGTCAGGAAACCGGCGGACGGCCGCCAGCTGGGTCGGGGGAAGCGTTGCCACATCGCCATAGCGGCGGCTCCGGGTCAGGGCAGCAGCGCAATCTGGCCAAGACCGGCGTCTTCCGCCAGACCGAACATCAGGTTCATGTTCTGGATGGCCTGACCCGCCGCGCCCTTCACCAGGTTGTCAATCACGGACAACACCACCACGGTGTCCCCGCCCTGCGGACGGTACACGGCCATACGGCAGGTGTTCGCGCCTTTCACCGAGCGGGTTTCCGGCAGCGAACCGGCAGGCATCACATCCACAAAGGGCTCCCCGGCATAGGTCTGTTCGAACAGCGCCTGCAGGTCACCGGGCTCTTTCGTCAGGCGTCCGTACAAGGTGGCGTGGATGCCGCGAATCATCGGCAGCAAGTGCGGCACAAAGGTCAGGCCGACGTGGCCGCCGGTCATGCCGTTCAGTCCCTGGGTGATTTCCGGCAGGTGACGATGCCCGGAAACGCCGTACGCGCGGAACGACTCCCCGGCTTCCGAATACAGCGTATG
Source organism: Fluviicoccus sp. (assembly GCF_030646115.1). Classification (GTDB taxonomy): domain Bacteria; phylum Pseudomonadota; class Gammaproteobacteria; order Pseudomonadales; family Moraxellaceae; genus Fluviicoccus. The sequence continues at coordinate 500,670 of NZ_JAUSMX010000009.1, read as the reverse complement.
CACTTCCGCCTTGCGCCCGGCGCCGGAAACACCGGACTTGGCATCAGCCACCAGATGATCCACATCAATCAATCCGGCCTTCAGCAGCGGCATGAAACCCAGCTGCACGGCGGTCGGATAGCAACCGGGATTACCAATCACGCGCGCCGTGCGGATGGCGTCCCGATTCACTTCCGGCAGGCCGTACACAGCTTCTTCAAGGATGTCGGGGCAGCTGTGCGGCATGCCGTACCACTTCTCGAACTGGGCCAGATCCTTCAGGCGAAAGTCCGCGCCCAGATCAATGACTTTCACGCCGCGCTCCAGCAACTCCGGCGTTTGCTTCATGGCAACTCCGTGCGGGGTGGCGAAAAAAACCACATCACACGCGCCCAGGGTGTCCAGGCTGGGTTCGCTGAAAGCCAGGTTGACCCGTCCGCGCAGGTTGGGGAACATCTTCGACACCGGCATGCCGGACTCGCTGCGGGAAGTGATGGCCGTCAGTTCAACCCCCGGATGTTGCGCCAGCAAACGCAGCAGTTCGACCCCGGTGTAACCCGTTCCACCCACAATACCGACTTTGATCATGTCTATTCTCCAGTAACTTAAGGGAATTATCCGGCATGTTCAGGCAATGGGAAAGGCAAGGTTTTGTTAAACTAGCGGAAAGTTCAGGAAATCCTCCCCATGCTCTGGTTGAAAGCGTTGCACATCGTGGCGGTCATCTGCTGGTTTGCCGGCCTTTTTTACTTGCCCCGGCTGTTTGTCTATCACGCCATGAGCCACGACAGCATCAGCACCGACCGTTTCAAGATCATGGAACGGAAACTCTATCGCGGCATCATGTGGCCGTCGTTGGTCATGACGGTTGGTTTCGGCATCTGGATGATGGTGCTGGTGCCGGAATACCTGAAGAACGGCTGGATGCATGCCAAACTGGGGCTGGTGTTGCTGCTGGTGATTTATCACCTGGCCTGCGGCCGCTTCCTGCGCCAGTTCAAGGAGGACCGGAACACGCACAGCCACAAGTTCTACCGTGTATTCAACGAACTGCCGGTGCTGCTACTGGTGGCCATTGTGATTCTGGTAGTCGTGAAGCCTTTCTAGGGAAATATGATGAGACCTGTTGTCCTTTGTTTCAGCGGACTGGACCCTTCCGGCGGCGCGGGCCTGCAAGCCGACATTGAAGCCATTGGCGCACAAGGCGCGCATGCGGCGGTAGTCTGCACGGCGCTGACCATTCAGGACACTCGCCGGGTTTATGGCTTCCAGGCCATTGATCCCGCCTTCCTGCGTCAGCAAGCCGACAAGGTGCTGGCAGATTTGCCGGTCGCGGTGATCAAGTGCGGCATGCTGGCCAACCCGGAAGTGGTGGCCATGGTGCGCGAGGTCTGTGTGGCGCACCCGCATATTACACTGGTGCTGGACCCGGTGTTGGCCGCCAACAGCGGCGGCTCACTGGCCGACCCGCGCATGGTGACCGAACTGGCCTCCCTGTTTCCTCACGCCGCCCTGATCACACCCAATTCGCTGGAAACCCGCTGGTTGGCCGCGCGGGAAGACCTGGACGCCGCTCTGACGCACCTGCATGACCTCGGCGCAAAAGCCATTCTGCTGAAAGGCGGTCACGAACCGGGCAACATGATCCGTAACTTACTCTCGGTGGACGGCAAGACCGTGCAAACCAGCCAATGGCCGCGCCTGCCGCACGAATTCCATGGCTCCGGTTGCACACTGGCCTCCGCTATTGCCGGCGCACTGGCGCACGGGCTGGCCTTGCCGGTGGCGGTGACCCGGGCGGAAGTCTGGTTGCAATCGACGCTGACCGACGCCGACCTGCCTCATCCCGACGGCCAGGCGATTCCGAAGCGGGTGCGGAGCGATTTTGCATGAGGCTGGATCGCGGTCTTTATGTGATTACCGACAATGCGTTGGGAGAGCAGTTGCTGCCAGCCGTGGAACAGGCGCTGCTTGGCGGCGCGGTGATTGTGCAGTATCGCGACAAATCCGCTGACCCTGCCCGCCGCCTGCAGGAAGCCCGCGATTTGCTGGCGCTGTGCCGCCGCTATCAGCGGCCGATGCTGATCAATGATGATCTCGCCTTGGCGCTGGCCGTGGGTGCGGACGGCGTACATCTGGGCCGCAGCGACGGTTCGCTGGTCGCCGCCCGGCAGCAGCTTGGCGACGGGGCCATTATCGGCGCCACCTGCCACGACTCGCTGGCCTTCGCCGCTGAAGCTGCCGACGCCGGAGCCGATTATCTCGCCTTCGGCGCGATGTATCCGTCCGGCACCAAACCCAATGCCCGGCGCGCCAACCCGTCCTTGCTGGGCGAAGCCAAAAGCCGCTTCGGGTTGCCGGTAGTGGCCATTGGCGGCATTAACACCGATAATGCCCCCGAACTGATTGCCGCCGGGGCCGACAACCTCGCGGTTATAAACGATATTTTCGGACGTCCGTTTGACGAAATCCGGACTCGGGCGGCCATGTATCACGGCCTCTTTGCCTGACCCTGTATGTCGGGCTTCAGCCCGACAACAGACACCGAATTGAAACCGTTTTCGGGCTGAAGCCCGACCTGCATTGTTTGAAACAGAGAGCACACCATGAGCCGTAACCAGGAACTTTTCACCGCCGCCTGCAAACACATTCCCGGCGGCGTCAATTCCCCCGTCCGCGCCTTCAAGGGCGTCGGCGGCACCCCCATTTTCTTCGCCAAGGGCAAAGGGGCTTACCTCTGGGATGCCGACGGCAAGAAGTACATTGATTATGTCGGCTCCTGGGGCCCCATGATTCTGGGTCACGCCCACCCCGACATCATCAAGGCGGTGCAGGTGGCGGCGGAAGACGGCCTCAGCTTCGGTGCGCCCACCGAGCTGGAAATCGCCATGGCCGACAAGGTCTGCGAAATCCTGCCCTCCATGGACATGGTGCGCATGGTCAGTTCCGGCACCGAAGCCACCATGAGCGCCATCCGCCTGGCGCGTGGTTTTACCGGCCGCGACAAGCTGGTCAAGTTTGAAGGTTGCTACCACGGCCATGCCGACTCGCTGCTGGTCAAGGCCGGTTCCGGCATGCTGACACTGGGCGTTCCCACCTCGCCGGGTGTGCCCGCCGACCTTGCCAAGCACACGCTGACCCTGCCCTATAACGATCCCGATGCGCTGATGAAGCTCTTTGCCGAACTGGGTGAGGAAATTGCCTGCATCATCGTGGAGCCGGTGGCGGGCAACATGAACCTGATTGCCCCCACCCGCGAATTCCTCAACGCCATGCGCGACCTCTGCACCCGTTATGGCGCGGTGCTGATTTTTGATGAAGTGATGACGGGTTTCCGCGTCGCCTTGGGCGGCGCCCAGGCTTATTACGGCATCAAGCCCGATCTGACCACGCTGGGCAAGATCATCGGCGCGGGTTTGCCGGTGGGTGCATTCGGCGGCAAGCGTGAAATCATGGAATGCATTGCGCCGCTGGGTCCGGTGTATCAGGCCGGAACCCTGTCCGGCAACCCGCTGGCCATGAGCGCTGGTCTCACCATGCTCAACTTGATCAGCCAGCCCGGTTTCTATGAAAACCTAACTAGCCAGCTGGCTACCCTGCTCAGCGGCCTGCAGGCCCGCGCCGATGCCGCCGGGGTGCCGTTCACTACCGCTCAGGTCGGTGCCATGTTCGGCCTGTTCTTTACCGACAAGAAAGTGGTAACCAGCTACGCCGAAGCCACCACCTGCAACATCGAACACTTCAAGCAATTCTTCCATGCCATGCTGGACGAAGGCATTTACCTGGCTCCGTCCGCGTTCGAGGCCGGATTCATATCCAGCACCCACAGCGACGCCGATATCCAGGCCACGCTGGACGCCGCCGAACGGGCATTCGCCCGTGTCGCGGCTGCCTGAACGGCGCACCCAACGTGAGTTTTGCCTGGTTCAAGCGCCACACCCTGGGGACAGCCCTCCTGCTGTCCCTGCTGGTGCATCTGTCCATGATGTGGGACGGCGATCTGGCTGCGCTCACGGAAATGCTGGAACCGGACGACCCTGACCAGGTGTTGGAAAAGAAGAAGGCGAAATCAGTCCCCAAGGTCAAGCTGAACGTCAAATCCGGGGCTCGCCCGACAGGTGTTGCCGGAGCGACTCGGGTGACCTTGACGTTTGTGGAACCGCCGAAACCCGTGGCCGTTCCTCCGGTTGTGAAGCCTTTACCTACGCCGAAACCGGCTGCTCGGAAACCCGTCGCGGCTTCCAACAGCGCTCCAGGCACACCGGTATTGACGGCTGAAAACGGCCCTGCTGTTGCGCCACCGCCACCGCCACCTCCAGTCATAGCGGAAGAAACACCGGTGGTTGCCCAAGTGGACACGCCACCGGCGCCACCGGCCCCCAAGGTGGAACCGCCACCGGCCTTCCCGGCGGAATTACAGGCCAATTTCCGCGCCGCCGTCGAGGGCATCAAGGCCAATGTGCTTCAGGTTTGGCGCATGGAGGGTTACCAGTACAGCATTGAAAACAGCAGCTCATTTGTCGGCTTTAAGTTCCGCATGACCACAGAAGGGGAAATAACACCGGACGGGACTTTGAAGCCCTGGAAATACCGGTTGATGATGAACAAGAAGATTTTGCGTTTCGCTGACTTTGATTATCAAAACAATGTCTTGTCCTATGGCAAGCCGGATCGTCCGCGCTCCGTCCGTATCACCGAAAATATCTACGACCATCTCAGCATGGCCTATCAACTGGCGGTGAGTTTTACCGGCGAGCCGATGACACTTTATTTCACCACCGGCGCCAGTTTTTCGATTGTGGATTTGACACTGGCCGGAGAAGAAACCCTCAAGTTACCCGGCGGCATTCTTAAAACCCTGCATATCCAGGGCAAAAGTCGCGAAGGCACCCCTTTTGAGGTGGACATCTGGCTGGCCCCGGAGCATCGGAATTTTCCCGCCAAGATTCTGATCAAGCGCAAGGCGGAAACGCTGGAAATGAGCCTGAAAGACTTGTCGTTTGAAGGACAGATGCGCTATGGCAAGAAGGTAAAAGGAAGTCAGGAAGAAGACGAAGACAGCTCTGTCCCGGCGGAATGGATGGATCGTCCAGACTTCAAGCAGTATCAGCAGGAACAGAAAGGGTCGGGCTTGCCGGGAGAAGATGCACCCTGAGGAGCACATCTCCCGCTGCTAGCCGCTGACTCCCGCGAAGGCGGGAATCTACGGTGCGTAAAGCTAATTGTGTTTGTCGGAGGTGGATACCCGCCTTCGCGGGCATGATGAATCCGGGTATCAACTCGCCTTGCGCACAATCACGCTGCCAATCGAATACCCGGCCCCAAAGGAACAGATCACGCCCACATCGCCGCCCGCCAGATTATCGCGATGCAGGTGGAAGGCAATGATGGAACCCGCCGAACTGGTATTGGCATAACGGTCCAGAATAATCGGCGCTTCCTCAATTGTCGGGTCACGATCCAGCACACGGCGGGCAATCAGCGCATTCATGCTGCTGTTGGCCTGGTGCAGCCACATCCGCTTCAGTTGCGCCGCTTCCAGATTCAACTCACCCAGATGCCGGGTAATCTGTTCGGCCACCATCGGGCACACTTCCTTGAACACCTTGCGGCCTTCCTGGCGGAACAGCTTGTCGCGCTGGCCGACACCGCTTTCATCACAACGGTTCAGGAAACCGAAATTGTTGCGGATATTGTTGCTGAACTGGGTTTGCAGCTTGGTGCCGACAATTTCCCAAGCTTCGGGATTGGTGCAGGTATCGGCGGTTTCCAGGATCACGGCGGTGCAGACATCACCGAAAATGAAGTGACAGTCGCGGTCGCGCCATTCCAGATGGCCGGAGCAGATTTCCGGATTCACCATCAGCACGCACTTCGCCGAACCGCTGCGAATGGCATCGGCCGCCGTTTGCAGGCCGAAAGTGGCGGACGAACAAGCCACATTCATGTCAAAGGCAAAACCCTTGGCGCCAATGGCGTTCTGGATTTCGATAGACATGGCGGGATACGGACGCTGCATGTTGGAGCAGGCCACGATAATCATGTCGATATCGGCAGCGGTTTTGCCGGACTGTTCCAGCGCACCGGCAATCGCCTTGACCGCCATTTCGCATTGCATGGACGGCTCGTCATCACCGCGTTCGGCAATGAAGGGGTACATGCGCTCGGGGTCCAGGATACCGGACTTGTTGAGGACAAACCGGGACTGGATGCCCGACGCCTTTTCAATGAACTCCGGTGTCGAGCCCTTCAGGGCCTGCACTTCGCCGCGCTCAATGGCCTCGGCGTTGCGGGCATTGAACAGTTCGACATAGGCATTCAGCGATTCCACCAGCTCTTCGTTGCTGATGCTTTCACTGGGGGTGAACAATCCGGTTCCACTGATCAGGACCTTCTTCATCCATCAACTCCTCGCGGGTGGCGATTTTGGGCGGCGCCGGCGGATAAACAACCGTCCGCAGTCAGGCAGGACAGACAGCCGTGGTACGGCCGTCCGCAAAAGTGTAACAATTTGCCTCAAAGATGTCAGGCAGGCAAGGGTTTTGTCGGACAAACGGCGTGTCTAATCTCAGAGTTCCGACCACAGCTTGTCCAGGCGCTGCGCAGAAACCGGCACCGCGGTCTTCATCGGCTGGGAAAACAGGGAAATCCGGTATTCCTCCAGCAGCCAGCGATACTCCTCCACCGGCTCCAGCGTCAGACCACGCGCAATCCGGTCGGTCTTTTTCTGCTGCAAGGCCTTCCAGCGTTTCTGCATGTCCTGCGTTCCTTGGGTATCCCGCAACATATTGTTGGGCAGCCGTTGAAGACGCAAATGCACCGCCTTCAGGTAGCGGGCATATTCCTTCCAGCGAGCATTGGGCACTTCTGCCGCAAACGTGGTCGGATGCAAAGCCTCCAATTGCGCCTTGATATCCTCCACCGCCGGGGCAAAAACCGCCTGCCGCATACCCTGCAACTCCTTCTGCACTTCCCGCCATTGATGGTAGATATCGCCCAACTGCTGCACCAGCCGCGCCGCTTCAGACAACAGCTTCGGCCGCACCTTGCCCAGCCAGGCGTCATAGGCGGCGCGGGTATATGCATTTTCGGGCAGGCAGACGGTGCGAAACACCGCGTTGACCGCCTGTTCTTCCAATTGCTGCTTGTTGCCGAAGGCCGCGTAATCCAGTGTCAGGGCCGGAGTAATGTATTTCTTGATCTGTTTCAGTTCCGCAGCGCACTGGTGTTTGCACAGCCAGACCATGCCGTGATAATGCTCACGCTGCGCCTCGGCCTCGCTGCTCAGGTATTGCAGGCTGACGCCTTTCTCCCCCGCCACCAGCGCCGCATAACTGCGCGACGGCAAGCCGGCCACCTTCTTCTCCATCAGCGGAGGGATGGCTTCGGGGAACGTAATCATCAATTCGTCCGTTGCCGGCTGCACCACAACTTTCTGCCCGGCGAATTTGATCCGCAGTTCTTCCAGATCCCGGCCCGTCGCCAGTGTCTTGCCCTTTTCATCCACCACGCGCAGGTTGAAACGGCAGTAAACGGGCAGTTGCTGAAGGGCGTCCTGCCAGTCCTCGGGCGTCACGCGGATACTTTTCTGCATCAGTATCTGGCTGAGCATAGTTTCCAACGACGCCGAATGCGCCTTCCCTTCCAGCCTCTCCACCACGAACTTCACCGTGTCCGGCACCGGCACCAGTTGCCGCCGCAAGGCTTTCGGCAAGGCTTTCAACAGGGCTTCCACCTTGTCATCCAGCAATCCCGGCACCAGCCATGACAAGGTCGCCGCCGAAATCTGCGACAACACCGTATAGGGAACGCTGACCGTCACACCATCGTCCTCGGCGCTGGGGTCGAAGTGATAGCTGAGCGGCAGGCGCAGGCCGCTGATATCCAGATGGTCGGGATACTCGTCGATGGCAGGCAGGCTGTCGCCGGTCAGCAGGTCCTCCGGCTTCAGGAACAGTATTTGCGGATTCTTGCGTTCTTCATCATGCCGCCAGCCGTCAAAGGCGCGGGCGTTGGCGATAGTGGGCGGAATCAGCTTGTCGTAGAAGGCATACAGCACTTCGTCATCCACCAGCAGGTCGCGACGTCGCACCTTGTCTTCCACGCGGGTAATGTCCTCCACCAATTGCCGGTTGTGCTTGAGGAAGGCCGCCTTGAGGTTGATGTCGCCTTCCACCAGCGCGCTGCGGATGAAAATCTCCCGCGCCTCCACCGGATTGACCTTCTCGTAGCTCAGCTTGCGCTTGGGGTTGACGATCAGCCCGAACAGCGACAACTGCTCAAAAGCCATCACCCGGCCCTGTCCCTTTTCCCAGTGCGGCTCGAAGACATGGTGCTTCAGCAGGTGCTTGCCTTCCTGCTCAATCCACTCCGGTTCCACCTTGGCGACGGTGCGCAGGTAGACCTGGCTGGTTTCCACGACTTCAGAGGCCATCACCCACGGAGGCGACTTCTTGTGCAGAATGGAACCGGGGAAAATCTTCGCTTTCTGGTTGCGGGCGGCTATGAACTCGCGGTCGTCGCCCTTGTGCGCAATTTGCGCCAGCAACCCGGACAGCAGGGCGCGGTGAATGGTTTCGTAATTTGCCGGTTCGCTGTTGCGGGCCAGGTTGAACTCCTTGCAGACGATCAGCAACTGATGGTGCGTTTCCTTCCACTCGCGCATGCGCAGGTAAGAAATGAAGTGCGTCTTCGCCCATTGCCGCCGCTGGTTTTCACTCAGGTCGCCGCGCACTTCCTCGAAGGTGCGCCAGAGTTTCACATAGAACAGGAAATCGGAGTCCGGCTCACGGAACAGGGCATGCTTCTGGTCGGCCTGGGTTTGCTTCTCGGGCGGCCGCTCGCGCGGGTCCTGCACACTGATGGCGCTGACGATCATCAGCATCTCATCCAGGCAACCGTTGTGCGCCCCGGCAATGATCATCCGCGCCAGACGCGGGTCCAGCGGGAAGCGGCTGAGCTGGCGGCCGAGATTGGTCAGCTTGTGGTCGTCATCCAGCGCACCCAGTTCTTCCAGCACCCGCACGCCGTCATTGATGAAGCGGCTGTCCGGCGGTTCCACAAAGGGAAAGTTGCTGATATCACCCAGACCCAGCGCATGCATTTGCAGGATGACCGACGCAAGGTGGGTGCGGCGGATTTCCGGCTCGGTGAACTCCGGGCGACCCAGGAAGTCTTCTTCACTGTAAAGACGGATACAGATACCGGGCGCAATTCGGCCGCAACGGCCTTTACGCTGATTGGCTGCCGCCTGCGACACCGCTTCAATCGGCAGCCGTTGCACCCGTGAACGGTAGGAATAGCGGCTGATACGGGCGAAACCGGGATCAATCACGTAGTAGATGTTCGGCACCGTCAGCGAGGTTTCCGCAACATTGGTGGCGATGACAATACGGCGACCCTTGCCGCTGGGGTGGAAAATTTTCTGCTGCTCGGCCAGCGACAAGCGGGCGTACAACGGCAAAATCTCCGTGTGTTGCGGACCGTACTTGCGCAGGGTTTCCGCCAGCTCGCGGATTTCGCGCTCGGTGCTGGCGAAAATCAGGATATCGCCCTGCCCCGGCCTCCCGGAACGACGGCCATGTTCCACGCACTCATCTACCGCCGCCAGCACGGCGCGCGGCAAGGCATCTTCCAGTTGCTCGAAGCTTTCGTCCTCATCGGAGGCCACGGCTTCAGTGGTTATGGGGCGGTACAGCAATTCCACCGGAAAGGTGCGGCCTTCGACATTGATGATCGGTGCGTTGTTGAAGTGGCGGCTGAAACGTTCCACGTCAAGCGTCGCGGAGGTAATCACCACTTTCAGGTCGGGACGCTTGTCCATCAGTTGCCGCAGGTAGCCCAGCAGGAAGTCGATATTGAGGCTGCGCTCGTGCGCTTCGTCGATGATCAGGGTGTCATAGGCATTGAGGTAGCTGTCGCCTGTCAGTTCGGCCAGCAGGATGCCGTCGGTCATCAGCTTGACGTAGCCGTTGGCGTTGATGGCCTCGCTGAAACGCACCTTGAAACCGACCACTTCACCCAGCGGGCTGCCCAGTTCTTCGGCTATACGTGCAGCCACGCTGCGGGCGGCCAGGCGGCGCGGTTGGGTATGGCCGATGTAACCGGTGCGGCCGCGTCCGGCCAGCAGGCAGAGCTTGGGCAGCTGCGTGGTTTTACCGGAACCGGTTTCACCGGCGACCACCACTACCTGATGGTTGCGGATGGCCTCGATGATGTCGGCGGCGCGGCTACTGACCGGGAGGTCGTCGTTGAGACGGATTTCCGGCAGGCTGGCGATGCGTTTGGCGACGTGGGCCTGGGATTGTTCGATCTGGCTTTGCAGCTGGGCGGCGGCTTCGTCGCGCTTTTCAGGGGCGATGCCGCGCAGGCGCTGCCAACGGGCGATCAGGCGCGGGCGGTCGGCAACGAGGCAGGTGTCGATGGCGGCGAAGAAGGCGGCCTTGTGCATGGGGTCGGGTCGGGGCTGGAAATTTGGTGGGGTAGTTTAGCGGAAAAAACAGCTTCTGCCCCACGTCCTGCAACCACGCCACCCTCAGATGAAATAATAGACAACCACATCACCGCGCTCGGCGGCCTTCATGAAAAATTCTCGCATTTCAAGATAGGCAGCCGCTACTTCTTCAAATTCATGAGAATGACGATAAATGTCACCCTTGGAGACGGCTTCTTTATAACAATCGGAATCAAACCGCTTTCTCAAATGCTCTACGGTAAAAGTCTTCAAAACGGCTGCGGCATAACCCACGCTATCTGCATCCAGTAGCTGACAAAAATCCGGGCCATTCTCCAAAGGTTCCCCCTCTAACACACAATCGGGGTTGTCGCAGATTTCGCCTTCTTCATCCAATATCTGAAATTCATCATCGTCAAAATGGGTCTCACCCATCGCATCCAACAGAAAAAACAGGATATTCCACGCATACTCCGGGCAAAAATTACCGGTTTGAATTTCGTCTATCAAATCATGGAAGTCATCCAGATCCACCTCTTCCAACTGCTCAACGGTGCTTTCAGGGCAAGCATAGAACTGCATTGATTGTCCCATCTCCATCTCCTTGTAGTTTTATAACAATGACGGGGCTTTCGTTGCCCCTGTGCATATCTAGGCGCGGCTCAATCATCTTACATGCCGCATGGCTATTCAATCTCTGGTCTTCACATCCAGCAACTCAATTTCAAACACCAGATCCGAGTTTGGCTTGATCAAAGGCCCCATCTGCCGCGCTCCGTACGCCAGATGCGACGGCACCATCAGCTTGCGCTTGCCGCCCACCTTCATCCCCATCATGCCCTGATCCCAACCCTGAATCACCCGCCCGGTGCCGATCACGCACTGGAACGGCTGCCCGCGATCCACCGAGGAATCGAACTTCGTCCCGTCCAGCAGCCAGCCGGTGTAATGCGCCGTGATCAACGCGCCCTTCACGCATTCCTTGCCTTCACCCACCACAATATCGGTTACACCCAGTTCATTGCTCATGTTGCGTATTCCCATCATCAATTTGGCGACGCCCGAATTTACCCGGATAACTTCCGTTACTGATCCCGGATTGTTATCTTACCCGAGGTTTTCTCCTTCTTTCCCGAGCCATCATGAACTTTCAGTCCCTTTCCGACGCCGACATCCTCACCATCGCCAACCCGATCATGGACAACCTGATGGAGGCCTCAACCCGCATCGACCACGCCGCCCATGTCCGCGATTTCACCGATCGCATCAAAGCCATCGTCACGCCAGAACACCTGGATTATGTCTGCCGCCAATATCAGGCCGAAAAAGGCTTTTTTGCCGGACGCGAGCCGGTCGCCGTGTTCAAGCGCCCCGACTCCGCCGCGATTGTCTGGCGGCAAAGCTTCACCAAAGCCCAAGGTGATTTTGTGGCGGAAATGGTGCTGGTCTGTCGTGACGGGCGGTATCAGGTTGATCATGTGATGGTGTTCTAAACTGTCATACCCGTTTATTTTTCAGGGCTATTATTGTACCCTTCCGCCCCTCTTTCCCCCATTTCTCAGGCGCACACCATGTCCGACCTCCCCCATTGCCCCAAATGCAACTCCGAATATACCTATGAAGACGGCGGCATGGTCATCTGCTCGGAATGCGCCCATGAATGGACTAAGGGTGCGGCGGCTGAAGCCGGTGACGATGCCCGCATCATCAAGGATGCCAACGGCAACCTGTTGCAGGACGGTGATTCCGTCACCGTGATCAAGGACCTCAAGGTCAAGGGCACCTCGCTGGTGGTCAAGGTGGGCACCAAGGTCAAGAATATCCGTCTGGTGGATGGCGACCACGACATCGATTGCAAGATTGACGGCATTGGTCCCATGAAATTGAAGTCCGAGTTCGTCAAGAAGGCCTGAGTCCTGCCTCCCGGCCGCGCATCCCTGCGGCCGGGATCATTTATTCCCCCAACAGTTCCCCCACCGGCTTCAACCCCTCCACATGATCACAAATCACCTTGATTGACATCAGGATCGGCAAGCCCAGCAACAGCCCCCAGAAGCCCCATAACCATCCCCAGCCGAGCATCCCCACAAAAACAGCCACCGGATTCATGCGGCTGGCGCGACTGGTCAGCCATGGAAACAGGATGTATCCCTCAATCCCGTGAATCAGCAGTGATACTCCGCCCACCAGCAAGGCCATGTTCAGCGAGTCAAATTGCAGGAACCCCAACAACGCCGAGCCCACCGTCACCACCAGCATGCCAATGTACGGCACGAAGTCCAGAATCCCGGCAATCAGTCCCAGAACCGCCGCATGCTCAAGCCCGATCCAGCGAAATGCCAGCCAGGTCGCGACTCCCACCATGACACTGGTCAGTACCTGCACCACCAGATACCGTTGGATCTGCCTCGTAATTTCATCCAGAACCTGCACCGTGATTTTACGCCGGCTGAACGTGGGGCCAGCAATTTTCACGATTTTACGCCGGAACCTGTCTCCGGAGGTCAACAGGAAATAGGTCGTGAAGCAGACTATCAATGCCTGCCCGACCATGGCGAAGAGGCTGAGGGTGCCACTCCAGAAATAGTTGCTGATATTGAATTTGGCATGTTCTATCTGGACCCTAGTCACGCCTTTTCCTGCGGGAATGGAAGTCCCGGCTTCTTCGGTCGCCTGCTCAATCTGTTTGGCGGCCTTTTGCAGCATCTCCATGGGTCCGACGCTGCTGTCGCGATCACGCTGCAAGGAAACCCGCACTTTCTGAGCCGCCGCCGGTAACGCGCCGATCAAGTCAGCGGCATCATCACTCAGGGAATAAACCGTCATGCCAGTACCGCCAATCAGCCCCAAAAGCACCAGGGCTGAGGCCAGGGCGCGGGGGATTCGCCAATGAACCATCCGGTCCACCAACGGCGACAAAGTGTAACTGCACATCAGCGCCAGAAAAACCGGGATCAGGAATTCCCCGGCCCAGTGGAGGGCATACAAGACTGCCAGCACTGCCAACACCGCCAGCGAGACACTGCGGATACCTACGGGTACATCCATGACCACCGGAGGAGTTTCCAACGATGCCTCCGGTTCAATGATGTCCTGCCCATCAAGGGATGTGTTCATGACGACGGCCTTTGTAAGTGAACCGTCATCATAGAGTCTGCGGGGATTGGCCGGGAGAATGACTTGAGAGCTTATTGTTGCTTGAACTCCGTCAGCATACAGCCATCCTTAAAGATCACCCTCATCATCGGCCGGTTTGGCCTGACCTTGTTGTGACTGCTGTTGCCGGCGCTGCATCATAATGCCCTGTGCCCGCTGCTTTCCCTCCGAAACCTTGGTCTGGCACTCCGGTGACAGCTCGCTCTTGTGCTGCACCAGACAGGCGCGCATGCGACCCTGACCAGGTTGTGTGCCGGTGCAGAATTTCTGGATATCCGCCTTGCATGGCCCGTTCTTCACCGATTGCGCCGCTGCAGTTATCGTTTCACGGCATTGCGGAGAAACCTTGGCGCGGTTCATGGCCAGACAGGTTGCCATGCGTCCCTGACCCGGCAACACACCGGGGCACAGCTTCACGATATCTTCCCGGCAAGGCCCCTTGCCATAAGCCGGTGAGTCCGGGGTGGCTGCCTCTTCGGCTGCGGCTCCGCCGGACAACAACACAACCAGTAATCCCATAACAATCTTGTTCATGACGACCCTCTTGCTTATGTTTTTGTGTCAACCGAGTTTCCATCGCCATCAGGCGACAATCAACCCTTAACCACAAAATTAACAGGGATTAACGTTGGAATCTCTGCAGGGGCTGAATTTGCTGCAAGGGTCGCAGCCGCTGCTTCTGGATTTCCTGACGCAAGGCGCGTAAACGCTCCACCCGCTCCATGAGCCTGGCCTTCAACTCGGGCTTGATGGCTTCGAGCTTTTCATCCAGACGCGGACGGTTTTCCAGAAAACGGGGAATGGCGGCCAGCAATCTGGGCCGATCGCGAAAAGGGGCAAACCCGGCAAACCCCGGCTTCACTTCCACCGTCTCACCTTCCGCCTCAATCATCGTCCCGCCCTCATGCACCCGGTCATACGTCCCGGCCGGTGTTTCTTCAGTGGCTTCGGCCTCCGGCACGAATACGGGCTCATGATCCGTACCGCGAATACCAATGGAAGCGGTCGGAGTTTTCACCTTGTAATGCGCGGGATTGGTCTGGCCAATCCACCCGGTTACCGCCCGGAATGACCCCTGCAACAGACTGAACACGCTGCTGTCATCGTCCTTGTTCGCCGCGCGGTAGGTATCAATCACCAGACGGGTATTGGCGCGAACGGCCAGATAGGCATCGTCCACCATCCTGATATGCACCTGCCCGGTTTTACCGGTGACCAGCGTTTCGCCTTCGCTGACCTTGTCCCCCATACGCAGGGCATGACCGCTACCGGTGCTGTCCAGCACGGACACTTCACCTTCAATCTGGGTCACCGTCCCTGCCTTCAGACCGGCCCAAACACCGCCAGACCCCAAACCACACACCAGCATCAACGCATATGCCGCTGTTCTCATGTCCTGCACTCCCCAAAGAAAAAGCCTGTCCGGAGACAGGCTTCATTTCAAACCTTAACCACGCTGCAATCAACCCTTGTCGCGCAATTCGCGACGCAGGATCTTGCCCACCGGGGTCTTCGGCAAATCGGTCTTGAAGACGATGGACCGCGGCACCTTGTAACCGGTCAGGTTGTTCTTCAGGTGAATCATCAGCTCTTCCTCACTGAGGGAGGCATCCTTCTTCACCACAAACAAACGCACCGACTCGCCGGACTTGGAGTCAGGCACGCCCACGCAGGCGCACTCCAGAACCCCGGCATGCTGCACGGCGACTTCTTCAATCTCGTTGGGATAGACGTTGAAGCCGGACACCAGAATCATGTCCTTCTTGCGGTCGACGATACGGATATAGCCGTCAGGCTGCACCAATGCCACGTCACCGGTCTTCAACCAGCCGTCCGAAGTAACCGTTTCGGCGGTGGCTTCCGGACGCTGCCAGTAACCCTTCATCACCTGCGGACCACGGGCCCACAGCTCACCGGCCTCACCCAACGGCATGTCTTCGCCGTCGTCATTGACGATACGCACTTCGGTATTGGGCACCGGTACGCCAATGGTGCCGATCTGGATGGCGGTCGGCGGGTTAATGGTGATCACCGGCGAAGACTCGGTCATGCCATAGCCTTCGCAAACCTTGCTGCCGGTCAGCTTTTCCCAGTCATTGGCCACCGCCGTCTGCATGGCCATGCCGCCGGCAATGGTCACCTTCAGCTTGCTGAAGTTCAGCTTGCGGAATTCCGGGTTGTTCATCAAGGCCACGAACAAGGTGTTCAGACCCATCATGGCAGTGAAGTCCCAGGATTGCAGCTCTTTCACGAAGCCGGGAATGTCACGCGGATTGGTGATCAGCACGGTATGCATGCCCAGCACCATGCCAATGCAAGAAACCCCGAAGGCAAAGATGTGGTACAGCGGCAGCGGGCAGATCATCACTTCACGGCCCGGCTGCAAGGCCGTACTGAGGAAAGCGTGGGTCTGCATCATGTTCGAGGTAATGGTGCGATGCGTCAGCATGGCTCCCTTGGAAACACCGGTGGTGCCGCCGGTATATTGCAGGCAGGCAATATCATCGGGCTTGGCGGTGTATTCCTTCAGCTTGTGAGGATTGGCGCGAATCAGGCGGGTGAAGGGGATGGCGGTGGGCAGGTCATAGTCCGGCACCATTTTCTTCACATACTTCACGACATTATTGACAATCAGTCGCTTCAACGGCGGCATCATGTCGCCCACTTCGGTCATGATCAGGTAGCGAATGCCGGTTTGCGGCAGCACTTCTTCCACCATGTGGCCGAAGTTGGCCAGCGCAACCAGCGCCTTGCAACCGGCGTCCTTGAACTGGTGCTGCATTTCGCGGGCGGTGTACAGCGGGTTGGTGTTCACCACCACCAGCCCGGCACGCAAAATACCAAAAACCACTACCGGATACTGGAGCACATTAGGCATCTGCACCGCCACGCGGTCGCCCGGTTGCAGGTCGGTATTCTGCTGGAACCAGGTCGCCACGGCGGCGCTGTACTTGTCCAGTTCGGCAAACGTCAGGGTGCGGCCCATGTTCGAGAACGCCGGTTTGTTGGCGTACTTGCGGCATGCATCCTTGAACAGATGCATGATCGTGGGATACACCTCGGTGTTGATCTCACGGGCGAGGCCTTGGGGGTACTTGTCTTTCCAGAAATCCGGTTGTTCCATCAGGAGGCTCCTGTTTCAGTTATTGGTCCAGAATCCACTGCTCGGCCCGCTGCCGCAACCCGGGGTCGGACGGCAAGGCCAGCGCACAATTCTCAAAGGGAGCGGCCTGCAGATGAACCTCAAATGGCAACAGTTCATCGCGGCGGAATGCGTGGATGCAAAGATTACCACCTACCGGATAGCTGGCAATCACTTTTTCCAATTGAGAACTAACTTTCAGGCCGTCCACGGCAATAATCAGGTCACCGGCCGAAAGACCGGCGGCATCGGCGGCTCCGCCCCGCCAAACATTCTGCAGCAGGAAGCCGCCTTCGGAGGCCTGCCCCCGCACTCCCAAACTGGCATATACCTGACCATTGGCGCCGGAATCCGCTCTCAGGTTCAAGCTGATACCCTGCTTTTCCAGTAACGATTTCAAGGGTAGCTCAGCAGTTCCGTGCAGCCAGTCCGTCCACTCGGAGCTCCAGACCCGGCCGGAAAGTCTCTCCACCAGCCGCTGCACCGTGTCCGGCTCTACCCCTATGCCGGGCTTGCCGTGCTCCTGCCACAAAAGCCGCATCACATCATCCAGGCGCAACGTATTGTTGGAATCTTGGCGCAGGGTCAGATCAATGCACAAGGCTACCAGCGAACCTTTGATGTAATAGCTGACCACGCTGTTCGGGGTGTTTTCGTCCGGCTTGTAGTATTTGGTCCAGGCGTCAAAACTGGATTCCGTCACCGACTGCACGTGACGACCGGGCGTCTTCAGGTAACGGCTGATCTGTTGTCCCAGCATATCGAGATAATCCTGGGAGGAAATTACCCCGGAGCGCGCCAGGATCAAGTCGTCATAATAGGAAGTGAAGCCCTCAAACACCCACAGTAACGGCGTGTAGTTCTCCCGTTCCAGATCTGGCTGCATCAATACCGCCGGCTTGATGCGTTTCACCAGCCAGGCATGAAAATATTCATGGCTGCAGAGGCCCAGGAATGTCCGGTATTTGTCCGAGGGGCGCTCGGGCTCGGTGGATAACGGCAAATCATCCCGCGAGCACATCAGGCTGGTTGAATTGCCATGCTCCAGACCTCCGTAGCCATTGCCTGTGACCATGACCTGGAACAGGTAGCCGGCAAACGGCGCCGGGTCATGCCAGAAACGGATACAGGTTTCGCAGATCTTCGCCAAATCCCGGGCCAGCCGGGCTTTGTCGGCGCGTTGGCGGCCGGTCAGCACCATGCGGTGCGGCATGGCGTCTGCGGCAAACTCCAGTTCATCAAAGGTTCCCATTTCCACCGGTGCGTCCAGCAGGGACGCGTAATCGGGGGCTTCGTACTCTCCAAAACCACTGGCAAGCGTCGCGCGCGGCGTCAGGCCCGTCGCTACTTTCCAGCCTTCCACGCCTTCGGGGCATTGAATATCCAGCGTTACAGGCATCTGTTCCTGCCCGGCAACCGCCAAAAACAGGCAGGGGCCGTTGAAATAACCGTGAAATTGGTCCAGATGCGCCCCGCGCACGGACAAATCCCAGGCATAAACTTCATACTCAACCCGGATATCACCGGCGTGCGGCTCAACCATCCATTGATTTTTCCCGACCTTGTTGACATCTAATAACAAGCCTTGCGCGGTCCGGGCGCTTAAACTCACAATATGCCGCGCGAAATCGCGAATCATATAGCTGCCGACGATCCAGTTCGGTAACCACAACAGTTGCCCCTGCGGGTGCGGATGGTGTACATGCAGGGTTATCTGAAAGAAATGACTGGCCGGGTGTCGGGCCATGACCGTGTAATGGCAGGCTGCATGCATGGTGGGCTTATCCGCTTGAAGAAAATATCCAGGATCACAGACTAATGAAAAACCCCCATCTTAGCCAAGAGCCCGCCCTGCTTTATCTTCCGGCGCCTGACGGACACCGCATTCCCCTGCGCCACTGGCCAGTGTCCAGCCCGCGCGCCATCATCCACATTGTACATGGCATGGCGGAACACAGCGGCCTCTATGAAGATATGGCACAAT
The DNA here is from genome assembly GCF_030646115.1 of Fluviicoccus sp. Classification (GTDB taxonomy): domain Bacteria; phylum Pseudomonadota; class Gammaproteobacteria; order Pseudomonadales; family Moraxellaceae; genus Fluviicoccus. The sequence goes on along the minus strand of NZ_JAUSMX010000009.1, from coordinate 481,956 downwards.
TGCTGAACCGGAACGGCTTTACCGTCATTGCCCACGACCATCGCTGCCATGCGCTGTCCGTTGCAGACAACAAACTCCAGGGCAATGTCGACCGCCTGCAAAACTGGCCCAATGTGTTGCAGGACATGTTGCTGATCAATAACTGGGTGCGCGCCACCTACAGCAGTGTCCCCTACGCCATTCTGGCCCACAGCATGGGGTCCTTTGTCAGTCAGTGGTTTGCCCAGAACCACCCTGACCGGGTGGCAGCACTGATGCTGTCCGGTTCTGATTACGTGGCCCCATGGTTTTCCGGTATCGCTGCCCGCATCGCCTGTATCGAAACATTGAGAGGCGGAAAGAATGGCCGTAGCAACCTGATTCATAATCTGGCCTTCGGCAAATTCGGCAAAGCGTTCAAGAACGCCCGCACCGATTTCGACTGGTTGTCGCGCGATCCCGTCTACGTAGATCAGTATGTTGCTGATGACCAATGCGGTTACCGCATGGCAAACTCCTACTGGCGTGACCTGCTCAACACCCTTTCCGATATCTACACTAACGCTAACATGAAGCGTGTTGCCAAGGGGCTGCCTCTTTATATTTTCTCCGGCGACAAGGACCCCGTCGGCCAGATGGGCAAGGGTGTCAAACAGTTGGCGGACCGCCATATCAAGGCCGGTCGGGCGCAGGTCACTTTCAAGCTGTATCCCGATGCGCGTCATTGTTCACTCTATGAAACCAACGCCTCTGAAGTGCGCCAGGACCTGCTCGCGTGGCTGACGGCGCGCTTTCCCGCCTGATTCCCCCTCTCACCGTCGCTTTCCTGTACAAAGCAGTACTCAGGAAAGCTGCGGATGCAGTATTATGTCGGCCTCTTTCAAACCGGCCTGTGGCCCTCAAGGTAATATCATGCAAATTGCCCAGAACAGCGTAGTCGCGATCGCCTACACCCTGACCGACGACAACGGTACCGTCATTGACACTTCCGCCGGTGGCGAGCCTCTGGTTTACCTGCATGGCGCGCGCAACATCATCCCCGGCCTGGAAAATGCTTTGGCCGGCAAGGCCATTGGCGACAAGCTGCAAGTGACCATTGCCCCGGTTGACGGCTATGGCGAATACGATGCCCAGATGGTGCAATCCGTTCCCCGCCAGATGTTTGCCGGTGTGGACAACATTGAAGTTGGCATGCAGTTCCAGGCCCAAACCGACCATGGCATCCAGGTGGTGACCATTGCTGCGGTTGAAGGTGATGAAGTGACGGTTGACGGCAACCACCCGCTGGCCGGCGTGCAACTGAACTTTGACGTGGAAGTGATGTCGATCCGCGCCGCCACCGAAGAAGAACTGGCCCATGGCCATGTGCACGGTCCGGACGGTCATCATCATCACTGATTGATGAAAAAGTCCCAATAAAAAGGGCGACCATGTGGTCGCCCTTTTTATTGCCTATTGACGGATCAATAGTGGTAAGCGGCGCTCAGGCCGACAACCAGAGGATCCACTTTCAGCGTACCAATTTTGTTACCATCCAACTTCAGATCGCTGCTAATCTTAATGTATCGAACATCAAGAGCAACCCCCCACGGACTGTTAGGCAAACGGTATTCTAGACCGGCGGTTGCAGCCAAACCAATACTGTCGCTACCAGTCAACTTGTTGCTTGCTGTCGCCGCTTTACCAGTCGCCGTCAACTCCTCACCGAACACCAAAGTGTAATTCAAGCCAATGCCAACATAAGGTGAAAAGGTAGCCTCTGGACTGAACAGATATTTCGCTGTAAACGTCGGAGGCAGATGTTTGAATGAAGCAACTTTACCTGCACCCGGCACTTCGACATCGTGCTCGAACGGGATTGCAAGCAGTACCTCACCAACCAAATTGGGGGAGAACTTATATTCAATCGAAGGAGTGAGCCCCAGTTCCTTGCTGACATTCATATCAAACCCGGCGATAACGTCGCTATTCTTTGGCTTGATCTGACTCGCACCAACCTTGACCGTCCAAGGAGACTCACCGGCTGCAGCTACACCGGAAAAACCAGCAACCAAACCCATAGCCAACATCAAAGGTAATGCACGCATGAACATCTCCGACTTCTAGTAAAAACTGTAACTTCTGGTTTCAATATATGCCTAAATGATGCTTATTACCATACTTTTTGTAAGCATATGAAGCGTAAGTGTATAAAAAACGATCATATCTTGGTGTTTTCTGGAAACCGATGAACTTATCTGACTCACTCAGCCTTGCCTGTCATCAAATTTGCACAATTATAGTGCAAAAAAAACGGGCCTGATAAATCGGCCCGTTTTGTGGTTTACGTCTGGAGCGAAATTACTTCCAGCCGGTCACCTCGGCAATCGCCTTGCCCAGCTCAGCCGGGTTGCGCACCGTCTTCACGCCCGCCTCTTCCAGCGCCGCAAACTTCTCGGCTGCCGTACCCTTGCCGCCTGAGATGATCGCGCCCGCATGGCCCATGCGCTTGCCCGCCGGAGCAGTCACACCGGCGATGTAGGACACCACCGGCTTCGTCACATTGGCCTTGATGAAAGCCGCCGCTTCTTCTTCAGCCGAACCGCCGATTTCACCCACCATGATGATGGCTTCGGTTTGCGGGTCGTTCTGGAACAGCGCCAGCGCGTCAATGAAGGTCATACCGGGAATCGGGTCACCGCCGATACCGATACAGGTCGACTGACCAAAGCCCAGGTCGGTGGTCTGCTTGACCGCTTCATAAGTCAGCGTGCCGGAACGGGACACGATGCCCACTTTACCGGGCAGGTGGATGTGACCAGGCATAATGCCGATCTTGCACTGACCGGGTGTAATGACGCCGGGGCAGTTAGGACCAACCATGCGCACACCGCCCTTGCGGACGATGTATTCCTTCACGTAAAGCATGTCGATGGTCGGCACGCCTTCGGTAATGCAGACCACCAGCTTGATGCCGGCATCGACGGCTTCAAGAATGGCGTCCTTGCACAGCGAGGCCGGAACATAAATCACGGTCGCTTCTGCGCCGGTCTTTTCCACAGCTTCACGCACGGTGTCGAACACCGGCAGGCCGAGGTGGGTAGTGCCGCCCTTACCGGGGGTCACGCCGCCAACCATCTGGGTGCCGTAGGCAATGGCCTGTTCGGTATGCAGGGTGCCCTGGGAGCCGGTGATGCCCTGGCAGATCACCTTGGTGTTTTTGTCAATCAATACGCTCATGGAATCGCCCCTTAAACCTGTTTGACCACCAGCTCGCCCGCTTCATTCAGCGAGGCGGCCGGGATGATGTTCAGACCGCTGTCGCGCAGCTTCTGCGCGCCCAGTTCGGCATTGTTGCCTTCCAGACGGACCACGACCGGCACCTTCACACCCACTTCCTGAACCGCGCCGATGATGCCTTCGGCAATCATGTCGCAGCGCACGATGCCGCCGAAGATGTTGACCAGAACGGCCTGCACGGCGGAGTCGGAAAGGATGATCTTGAAGGCTTCAGTGACGCGTTCTTTCGTTGCGCCGCCGCCGACATCGAGGAAGTTGGCCGGTTGGCCGCCCTTCAGCTTGATGATGTCCATGGTGGCCATCGCCAGACCGGCACCGTTCACCATGCAGCCGATGTTGCCTTCGAGGGCGACATAGTTCAGGTCCCACTCGACAGCACGACGTTCACGGTCGTCAATCTGGCTGGGATCATCCATGGCCTTCAGCTTGGGTTGGCGGTACAAAGCGTTGGAGTCCACAACCAGCTTGGCATCGAGGCAGTGCAGGTTGCCTTCCTTGGTGATGACCAGCGGGTTGACTTCGATCATCGCCAAGTCGCACTCAACGAACATCTTCGCCAGACCGAGGTAAATCTTGACGAACTGCTTGATCTGAGTGGCATTCAGGCCAAGCTTGCCGCCGATTTCACGGCCTTGGTAGGCTTGTGCACCGATCAGCGGGTCAACAGTGACCTTGAAAATCTTCTCGGGGGTTTCGTGGGCAACGGTTTCAATTTCAACGCCGCCTTCAGTGGATGCCATGAAAACGATGCTGCGTGTAGCGCGATCCACCACCGCACCCAGGTACAGTTCCTTGGCGATGTCGGTGCAGGTTTCCACCAGAATCTTGGTGACGGGTTGACCACGGCTGTCCGTTTGATACGTCACCAGACGGGTGCCCAGCTTGTCGCGGGCGAATTGTTCCACTTCATCCAGAGTCTTGACCAGCTTCACGCCGCCAGCCTTGCCACGACCACCGGCATGCACCTGGGCCTTGACCACCCAGACATCACCGCCAATCTGGGCAGCGGCCTGGCGGGCCTCTTCGGGGGTCGAAGCGGCAAAACCGCGGGACACGGGGAGTCCGTATTCAGCAAACAGTTGCTTCCCCTGATACTCATGTAGATTCATTTTTCACCTTCTGAAGAAGTGTTTCGAGCCGGTACGCTCGTGTCACCAACAAAAAGCGCGGGTTCACCGCGCTTCGTTATTTACTTGCGTTTACGCTGGATGGCGTGAATGGCGCGCCCGTCCACCGACAACGCGGCTTCATGCACCACCTCCGACAAGGTCGGGTGGGCGAATGTCATCAGTTGCAGATCTTCGATACTGGAGGCGAACTCCAGCGCAATCATGCCCTGATGGATGATATCCCCGGCGTTGGGGCCGATCACGGTCATGCCCAGCAGGCGGTCGGACTTGTTGTCAGCGACAAACTTGACCAGCCCCTGGGTGTCATTGGCAGCCAGCGCGCGGCCGTTCACCTGGAAGGGGAACATGCCGGTCTTGACGTCAATTTCTTCCGCCTTGGCCGTGTCTTCCGACTTGCCGACCCAAGCGATTTCCGGATGCGTGTAGATCACACCGATAATGGTGTCATAGTTGATTTGGGCGTAATGGCCGGCGATCAGTTCCGCCACCATCATGCCCTCCTCCATGGCCTTGTGCGCCAGCATCGGACCGCGCACCAGATCACCAATGGCCCAAACGCCTTCGACAGAGGTCCGGCATTGGTTGTCCACCACCACGAAGCCGCGCGGGTCGACCTCGACACCGGTTCCATCCGCCAGCAGGTTGCGGCTGACCGGACGACGGCCGACAGCCACAATCAGCTTGTCGAACTCGGCTGTCTTGTCGCCGTCCTTGTCTTGATAGGAGACCGTCACCACACCGTTCGCCACGCTGGAACCGGTCACCTTGGCGCCAAGCTTGATGTTCAGGCCCTGCTTGGTCAAAATCTTGAACGCTTCCTTGCTGCAGATCTTGTCCAGCATCGGCAGGAAGGTATCCAGCGCTTCAAGCACAGTCACTTCGGCACCCAGACGTCCCCAAACGGAGCCTAGTTCCAGACCGATAACCCCCGCGCCAATAACCCCCAGACGCTTCGGTACAGAGTTGAAGGCCAGCGCACCGGTGGAGTCGACAACAATGTCGTCCAACAGCGGCGCAACGGGGATATTGATCGGTTCGGAACCCGCCGCCAGGATGACCGCCTTGGTCGCCTGGACAACCTCAATAGCGCCATCAAACGCCACAAATTCGACCTGCTTGCCCGGCAGCAGCTTGCCCGTGCCTTGCAGCCAGTCAATGCCATTGCCCTTGAGCAATTGCGCCACGCCACCGGTCAACTGGTTGACCACCTGGTCCTTGCGGGCCTGCATGGTGCCGATGTCAATGGTGACGTCGCCGGTGCTGATGCCGTGAACCGCCAGGCTGTGCTTGGTGTCATGGTAACGGTGCGAGGAGTCCAGCAATGCCTTGGAGGGAATGCAACCCACATTCAGGCAGGTGCCGCCCAGCGAGGGCTTGCCGTTATGAATACGCTTTTCGATACAGGCCACTTTCAGGCCCAGTTGCGCGGCGCGGATGGCGGACTCATAGCCGCCGGGGCCGCCGCCAATGACGACTACATCATATTGACGTGACATATAACTTAATCCCGTTCATAAACCTTCACCCCCCTTGAAAAGGGGGGCCAGGGGGGTTTTACAAATCCAGCAATAACAGTGCCGGATCTTCCACCAGTTCCTTGATCGTCACCAGGAAGCTGACCGCTTCCTTACCGTCGATCAGGCGGTGGTCATAGGACAGCGCCAGATACATCATCGGCAGGATCACCACCTGACCGTTGACGGCCATCGGGCGCTCCTGGATCTTGTGCATACCCAGAATAGCCGTTTGTGGCGGGTTCAGCAGCGGCGTCGAGAGCAGCGATCCGAATACACCACCATTCGAAATGGTGAAGGTGCCGCCGGTGATGTCTTCCAGACTCAGCTTGCCTTCTTTAGCCTTCTTGCCGTAATCGATAATGTTCTTTTCAATTTCAGCCAGATTCATGCGCTCGGCGTCACGAACCACGGGAACCACCAGACCGCGATCGGAGGACACCGCCACGCCAATATCATGATAGCCGTGATAAACGATATCACCACCATCAATGGAAGCGTTGACGGCCGGGAAACGCTTCAGCGCTTCAACCGCCGCCTTCACGAAGAAGGACATGAAGCCCAGACGGATACCGTGACGCTTCTCGAAACGCTCGCCGTAGCCCTTGCGCATTTCCATGATCGGCTTCATGTTGACTTCGTTGAACGTAGTCAGCATGGCGGTCTGCTGGCTGGCTTGCAGCAGGCGCTCGGCAACCTTGGCGCGCAGGCGGGTCATCGGCACGCGCTTTTCGATGCGCTCGCCGACAGCCGTGCTGATCGCGATCGACGGAGCGGCGGCCGGAGCCGGCACGGGCGTGGAAGCGGCGGCGGACAAATGCGCCAGCACATCTTCCTTGGTGATACGCCCGCCACGACCGGAGCCGCTGACCTGGGACGGATCCACCTGATTCTCGGCTACCGCCTTGCGCACAGCCGGAGCCAGGTCCGCCGGAACCGGAGCGGCAACCGCTGCGGAAGAAGCAACCGACTCCGTGGGGGCCGCGACACTGGTCGGTGTCGAAGCGGCGGCACTACCCGCGCTGGTGTCAAATAAGGCCAGTGTTTCCTGGCTGAGCACGGTGTCACCTTCAGCCTTGGTGATGCTGGTGAGCACGCCATCAGCAGGCGCGACCACTTCCAGCACCACTTTGTCGGTTTCGATATCAACCAGAACTTCATCGCGGGTTACAGGCTCACCCACTTTCTTGTGCCAGGTCGCCACAGTACCGTCAGCCACGGATTCCGGGAAAACGGGCGCCTTGATTTCAATTGCCATGTTCGTTATTCCTTGTTCTTACAAGTGGGTGTTGAGATTGAAGGCATCGTGCAACAGCGCGGTTTGCTGGGCCGAATGCAGATAGGCGGACCCGCAGGCGGGCGCGGCGGAAGCCGGACGTCCCACATAGCGAATCTCCAGTTCCGGCCTCCAGGCCGCCGAAACACGTTGGAAGCGGTGGCGCGTGCTGTACCAGGCTCCCTGGTTCATCGGCTCTTCCTGGCACCAGACCACATGGTCAATATTGGTATAGGGGCTCAGGACTTCAATCAGCTTCTTTTCCGGGAAAGGATACAGCTGCTCAATGCGGATGATCGCCACATCGTAGCGACCGGTTTCGCGACGCTTCTCCAGCAAGTCGTAGTAGACCTTGCCGCCGCACAATATGATTCGGGTAACGTTGACCGGATCCAGGGCTTCCACTTCGGGAATCACGGTCTGGAAACCGCCTGTAGACAAATCCGCGAGGCTGGAAACCGCCATCTTGTGACGCAACAGGCTCTTCGGCGTCATCACGATCAGAGGCTTGCGCAACGGGCGCACCGCCTGACGGCGCAACAGATGGAAAATCTGCGCCGGGGTGGTGGGCGTGCAGACCTGCATGTTGTGCTCGGCGCACAGTTGCAGGAAACGCTCCAGTCGTGCCGACGAATGTTCCGGGCCCTGCCCCTCAAAACCGTGAGGCAGCAACATGGTCAGACCGCAGATACGCTCCCACTTGGTTTCACCCGAACAGATGAACTGGTCGATCACGACCTGGGCGCCGTTGGCGAAGTCACCAAACTGCGCTTCCCAGATCACCAGCGACTTGGGAATCGTGGTGGCATAGCCGTACTCAAATGCCAGCACAGCCTCTTCCGACAACAACGAATCGAAAATGGCAAAGCGCTGCTGGGTCGGGCTCAGATGCTGCAGAGGCGCGTAAGTGCTGTCGTCCTTCTGGTTGTGCAGGATGGCATGACGATGCGAGAAAGTGCCGCGTCCGACATCCTGACCGGTCAGGCGGACCACGAAATCATCTTCCAGCAACGAGGCGTAAGCCAGAACTTCGGCGGCGCCCCAGTTCAGGTCGCTTGCACCCTGAAACATCTGGGCACGATCTTCCATTACCTTCTGTACCTGCCGCTGCAGCACAAATCCTTCCGGTATCTGTAACTGCTTCATACCCAGCTCGGTAAGTCGGGACAGGGGCAATCCGGTTTCCCAGTCATCAATCACCTGATGCCCCAGATAAGGACGCCAGTCGACGAACAATTCGGTATTCGGCTGGCGCACCAGCGCCCTGGCGACATGCCGCCCCTCTTCCAGAGCTGAACGGTAGTCTTCGACCATTTCATCAGCTTCGGCGCGGGTCATGACGCCTGCCAAGACCAGTTGATCCGAGTACAGGGAGCGCGTGGTAGGCAGCTTGCCGATCACTTGATACATGAGGGGTTGGGTGCCGGACGGCTCATCAGCTTCGTTGTGACCGCGACGTCGATAGCAGATCAGGTCAATGACCACATCCTTCTTGAACTGCATCCGGTAATCCAGCGCCACCTGCGTAATGAAGAATACGGCTTCGGGATCATCGCCATTGACGTGGAAAATGGGCGCTTGCACCATCTTGGCAATGTCGGTGCAATATTCGGTCGAACGGGCGTCATCACGGAAACTGGTTGTAAAACCGACCTGGTTGTTGATGATGATGTGCATGGTGCCGCCCGTCTTGTAACCGCGGGTCTGCGACATCTGGAAGGTTTCCATTACCACACCCTGACCGGCAAAGGCGGCATCGCCGTGCACGATCACCGGCAACACCAGCTTGCCTTCGGTATCCTTGCGGCGCATCTGGCGGGCGCGGACCGAGCCCTCGACCACCGGTGAAACGATTTCCAAGTGAGATGGATTAAACGCCAGCGCCAGGTGCAGTTCACCGGCGGGCGTCATCACATTCGAGGAGTATCCCTGATGGTATTTGACATCACCGGAACCCTGCTTGTTGAAGGTCTTGCCCTCAAACTCGTCAAACAGGTCACCGGGGTTCTTGCCCAGGATGTTGACCAGTAGATTGAGACGGCCGCGATGGGCCATGCCAATGACGATTTCCTTGGCGCCCTTGCCGCCGGAACGCTGGATGATCTCATCGACCAGAGGAATGAAGCTTTCACCACCCTCCAGACCAAAGCGCTTGGCGCCAACATATTTATTGCCAAGAAATTTTTCGAGGCCTTCGGCGGCAGTCAGGCGTTCCAGAATATGCTTGCGGGTTTCGATCGTGAATTTGGGATTACCGCGCACGCTTTCCAGCCGTTGCTGAATCCAGCGCTTTTCGGCGGTATCGACAATGTGCATGTATTCTGTGCCAATGGAGCCGCAATAGGTGGCCTCCATGGCCGCGACCATCTCACCCAGCGTGGCTTCGGTCTTGTTGATGGCTAGATTGCCGGTCTGGAAGACCGTATTGAAATCAGAACGGGACAAGCCGTGCGCAGAAAGTTCAAGATCGGGAACCGCCTCGCGCTGCATCAGGCCCAGAGGGTCCAGTTTCGCTTTCTGGTGACCGCGGTTACGGTAAGCCGCAATCAGTTGCAGCACCCCGACCTGACGTTTTTCATGTTCGGTCGAAACACTGCTGACCTGCATCGGCTGGACACGGGAACTGTTTCGTCCCAATAACAGGAATTGTTCACGCACATTCTTGTGCGGCATGTCCTGTTCAAGGCCGTTAACACGGGGAAGCTTCTCGAAATAAGCGAGCCAATCATCCGGGACAGACTGGGGAGAGAGCAAATACTGCTCGTAAAGATCTTCTACATAGGCTGCATTTTCAGCCGAGAGCTGGGACAGCCCCCACTGCTGCAGCATGTTTCCATTTTGCATGGTTTCAAATCCTCGCTTTCCGTTCGGAAGCGACCTATGAATGACACGCAGGCAACTGGGTAAGCTGCCTGCAACCATCGTCACCGCCGGTGTATTGCGGCAAACTGACTGTTTGTGCGGGGCTTGGTTGACCTGGTTAAGGCAAACAGCCGCCATGCAGCCATTGAACACGTCTTCGCATTCTGTCTGCTACCAGCATTGGGAGAGACTAAGCAAAAAAGCCGGGGAAATAAAGCGGTAAATGTGGGCTATTTCCCTAGGAAATAGCACTGCCGTCGTTGGCAGGAAAGAGGATGTAACCTTGATAATTATAATGAATTTAACGGAACGAAACCAGCCATTTACGGCCAAAGCACTTAATCCGGCCTCGTGAAGCCGCCGGGATGCATCCCTGCTCCCGGCATATTCCGCACATTTAACGCTTTTTCTTGTCCTGCTCCTTGGCCTCCAGGCGAATGGCCAGTATCTTCGGCTGCCCTTGACGCAGGATCACCATCGGCACAGCCTTGTCGACAGGCAGCTTCCGCGCCAGGGCGATGAACTCCTTGGAGTCCTTGACTGATTGCCCGTTCAGCTTCTGGATAATGTCACCGGGACGTACACCGGCATCAGCCGCCACACCGTCAGCAACCTGAATCACGGCCACTCCGCCTTCCAGTTTCAACTGAGCCTTTTCCTGCTCGGTCAGGCTGCGAATATTGATTTGCAGGCTGGAAATATCCGGTTCGGAACCTGAGGACTCAGTCTCTTCATCCGTGGGCAGGCTGGCCACCTCAAAGGTCAGGGTTTGCACCTTGCCATCCCTCAGCACGGTCAGCGGTGTTTTCTTGCCGACTTTGGCACGACCGATCATCTGCGGCAACTCGGAAGACAGGCCTATATCATGGCCATCAAAGGCGGTAATGACATCCCCTTCCTTCAACCCGGCTTTTTCGGCAGGAGTCTCAGGTATCACCTTGGCCACCAGCGCACCTGCAGGCTTGGGCAAGCCAAAGGCCTCGGCCAGATTACGGTCGATATCCTGCACCACGACCCCCAGATACCCACGAGACACCTTGCCACCGGCCTTCAATTGATCCGCGACTTCCATGGCCACATCAATGGGAATGGCGAAGGCCAGCCCCATGTAACCACCCGACCGGCTGTAGATTTGTGAATTGATCCCGATCACCTCGCCATCGGCATTGAATAACGGTCCACCGGAGTTGCCCGGGTTGATGGCGACATCGGTCTGGATGAAGGGAACATAAGACTCGTTCGGCAACGCCCGGGATTTGGCGCTGACAATACCGGCGGTCGCTGAGTAGTCAAAACCGAAAGGCGAGCCGATGGCCAGCACCGGTTGACCGACTTTCAATTTGTCCGGATTGCCGATCTTCACCCAAGGCAAGTCATCGGCCTTGATCTTGAGCAAGGCGACATCGGTGCGCTCATCGGTGCCGATCACTTCGGCCTCCAGCTCCCGCCGGTCATTCAGGCGGATCACGACCTTGTCCGAGTCGGCCACGACATGATTATTCGTCAGGACATAACCGTCTTTTGAAATAATGAATCCCGAGCCGAAGGACTGGCGATCCCGCTGTTGCGGCATGCCGAACTCGTCTCCGAAGAACTTCTTGAAGATATCGGGGACTTGCTGTTGCTGGGTCCGGTTCTTGCCGGAGTTGCTCTTGGCGGTGGCGCTGATGTTGACCACGGTCTTGGCGTTCTGCTCAACCAGTTCGGAAAAGTCGACCACGGCGGTCGCGGCCCAGGAGGCCTGGACTCCGATAGCGCAGACAACCCCGACCAACCAGCGACGCGTGACGGAATGCATGCTTGGCATGTGAAAAACTCTCCCCTTGTAAAGAAAAAACGCCAGTCATACTGCCCCGAGGGCTACTGGTCGTAATCAAAAAATGACGTGTCAACGGTATTCAGTCCGGCCTTGCTTCGCCATGGCGCTTTTGTTACGACACGCCTTTTTTGATAACAATCGGTAAATATTTGTCGGGAGGCTGTTTATGCGACCAGGCATATGCCAGTAATAATCCGCTGACCAGACCCGCCATTGCTCCTATCACGGCCCCCAGTTCCCCGCCCAGGATTTGCCCCGCCATGCCGCAGACAGCCAGCAAAAGCAGCGGCATGCCATATAAAAGAAGCATTCCCTGCCACAGCACGCCGGACGGCACACCCACAACAACCGAGTCGCCTGCCTTCAGCTCCAGCCCGTTACTGGCGGCCAGAATGACCGCAGACCGGCGGGCTGAGGTGGCCAGGACGCCGCTGCCACAGGACTGTTCACCCTGGCATCCGCCGCAGGCGCTCTGGCGCACCGTGGCCACCCGAACCCGTCCGGCCGACTCCAGTGACACAACCCTAGCCGTTTCTTCAAGCATGGCATTGACCCCGATAATGTCGATTATTGTAAGGACATTGTCCCGCTGTGCGCTATGACCAAGCATCTGCTTGCCCTATACTCAGCGCACGTCAACTTCATGACACGACACTGACAAGTCCATGAACCCATTCGAATACGATGTACTGATCGTCGGCAGTGGCGCCGCCGGTCTGACGCTGGCCCTGAAACTGCCTGACTCCCTGCGGGTTGCCGTGCTGTCCAAGGCCGCGCTGACCGAGGCCAGCACCTATTATGCCCAAGGCGGCGTGGCTGCCGTCCTCGATGAAACCGACTCCACCGACAGCCATGTGCAGGATACCCTGATTGCCGGAGCGGGTCTGTGTCATCCGGATGCGGTGGCGTTCACGGTCGAGAACGGCCCGGACGCCATCCGCTGGCTGGTCGACCAAGGCGTCCGTTTTACGCTGGATGAGGCCGACCAGTTGCACCTGACCCGCGAAGGCGGCCACTCCCACCGGCGCATCATCCATGCCGCCGATGCAACCGGCTACGCCATTTCAACAACACTGGTGAGCCGGGTCAAGGAATCGCGTCATGTCGCCCTGCTGGAAAACCGGGTCGCCGTCGATGTCATCACCACCGCCAAACTGGGTCAGACCGGCCCGAACCGGGTGGTGGGGGCTTATGTTCTGAACAAGACCAGCGGGCGAGTCGAAACCCTGCGCGCCCGGTTTGTGATACTGGCCTGTGGCGGCGCCAGCAAAGCCTATCTTTATACCAGCAACCCTGATATCGCCACCGGCGACGGCATTGCCATGGCCTGGCGCGCCGGTTGCCGGGTGGGTAATCTGGAGTTCAACCAGTTTCACCCCACCTGCCTGTTTCACCCTGAGGCCCGTTCCTTCCTGATTACGGAAGCCATGCGCGGTGAAGGCGCCTACCTGCGCTTGCCGGACGGTGAACGCTTCATGCCGCGTTTTGACGCCCGCGCCGAACTGGCGCCGCGCGACATCGTGGCCCGCGCCATTGACTATGAAATGAAACGGCTGGGTATTCGCTGCGTATATCTGGACATCACCCACAAGCCTGCCGATTTTGTCATCCAGCACTTCCCGACGCTGTATGAGCGCCTGAAGGAATTCGGCATCGACATTACAACGGACCTGATTCCGGTGGTGCCCGCCGCCCACTACACCTGTGGCGGCGTCGTGGTTAACCTGCAAGGCCAGACGGACGTGCAGAACCTCTATGCCATCGGCGAAACCTCCTTCACCGGACTGCATGGCGCCAACCGCATGGCCAGTAACTCATTGCTGGAATGCTTCGTGTTCGCCATGTCGGCGGCCCAGGACATTGAATCCAAGATGGGCAGCACCCCGCCTTCGCCGGATTGCCCGGCCTGGGACGAATCGCTGGTGCGTGACCCGGACGAAGACGTTGTGATTTTGCATAACTGGGAGGAGATGCGGCGTTTCATGTGGGACTACGTTGGTATCGTCCGCACCAACAAACGCCTGGAGCGCGCCCTGCATCGCGCCGAGCTGCTGAAGAGCGAAATCCAGGAGTATTACAGCAACTACCGGATTTCCGGCAACTTGCTGGAGCTGCGCAATCTGGTGCTGGTGGGCGAGCTGATTATCCGCTCGGCATTGGCACGGCATGAGTCGCGCGGCCTGCATTATACGCTGGACTATCCCGACATGAATCCGGTGGTCAAGGACACCATCCTCTCCCCGCCCTTGTTTACCGTGGATCAGCCGGTCGTCGCCTAGCAGCTAGGCCCCGGCCAGCAGCCTGACTTTCAATCGCCGGAAGTCCTCCTTGGGGAGGGAGTCCGGCAGCAGCACCAGCTCATCCGACCATTCAATATCGGTGGCGCGAAACTTCAGCACTACCAGCCAACGCCAGACAGCCGACCTGACCCACTGCACCCGCACCCGCTGGCCATTCGCCAGCACCAGGGATGCCTGATCGCCAATCCAGGTCAGCTCTCGCACCGATTGCCCCGGCGGTCGCAACCAACGACGCCACGCCAGCCAGGCGCTGAAGGCCAGTGTCACCGATCCGAAAATCCGCACCCTCACCGGCAATACCGCCAGCCAGACTCCTGCCAGCGCCACCAGATACAAACCGCCCAGCATCAACAACTGCATCCTTGACGGCTGCAAACGGCTATTGAGGTCCCACACGCTCATGCAGCACCTTCAGGATATGGACCAGATCTGGATCGGCCGGAACGTCATAGCCCATCACCCAGGACAGCAGGTCGGGATCTTCACAGGTCATCAGCTTGAAAACCATCTGCTGCTCGTTCTCGGGCAATTGCAGATAGTGATCGCGCATGAACGGCTCAAAATAGATGTCCAGTTCCTTGAGGCCGCGCCGGGCGTGCCAGAACAGTTTGCGTTCGGCGGTGGTGAGTTCACGCATCGTCATTCACTTCCTTCAATTGATTGATTATTCTAACCGTATTGCTTGCAATTGCCTGCCCTGCCCCCATTTTTCAGTTGTCTTGACCCCATTTTTTTCGAGGTTCTTCCCATGTCAGCCATCTGGTCCTCCCTTTCGGTACAGGAAAACGTGACTAACGGGGCGGCGGTCATGCTGGTTCCGCTGCCGGGAGAGTCGGTCCTGACTGTCACCGGTCCGGACAGTGAAAAGTTCCTGCAAGGTCAAACCTCAACCGATTTTCGCGAGGTCACGCCGACTACCTCACGTCTTGGCTGCTATTGCAACCTCAAGGGCCGCGCCACCGTCAGCTTTCGCGCCGTGTTGTGGCAAGACAGTTACCATCTATCGGTGGACACTGAACTGCTGTCCTTGGCCAAAAATACTCTTCAGAAATACATCATTTTCTCGAAAGCCCAATTGGCGACGCCCGACATTGCCGTCTTCGGCATTCTGGGCAGCGAAGCCCCCGCTTTCATCCGGCAACATTTTGGAGTTTGCCCGGAGGAAAGTGATGCCGTTGCCAACACCGGTGAAGTCGCTCTGGTCAGGCTGCCCGGCTCCAACCGGTTCCTGGTGCTCGCCAAGCCCGAAAAACTGCCTGAACTTTGGGAAAAACTGACGGCAACCGCCCCGGTCGGCTCCACCAATGACTGGCGGCTGGCGCAAATCCGCGCCGGTGAAAGCCAGGTGCTGGCGGCCGGCAGCGAGCAATTCCAGCCGCAGGAATTGAACCTTCAGGCCCTGAATGGTGTCAGCTACAACAAGGGCTGCTATACAGGACAGGAAATCGTGGCGCGCCTGTACTTCCGGGGCAAACTCAAGCAATGGGTACACCGTTTTGCCTTAGCGGCGGATGCGCTGCCCGCCATCAACACCCCGCTCGTCACGGATGCCGGACAAACGGTGGGGCATGTGGTGATGGCCGCCCATGCAGAGCGGGGTCAGGTAGAGCTTCTGGCCGTGGCGCGGCATGATGCGCTTTCCGGTCTGCATCTGCCGGAAAACCCGTCAGAGCTGCACGTACTGGATCTGCCTTATGTGGTGGAGCCGCGCGAATAACTACGCCGTCGCGGGCAGGCCTGAATGCTACTTGATGGCGATTCCCTGGATAATGGCGCTGCCCAATCGCATCATTTTCGGATGCTCATAACGGCGGATACGATGGAAATGGAGACCCGCTTGCTTGAAGGTTGCCGCCGTATCCCGGTTCAGGTGGCAGCCGCAACCCAGCACCTTCCAGGCGGGTGTCAGGCGATCCTGCCACTTCGCCACCCCGGCATCCGGTGAGCGGACGTGCTCCAGGAAAATCACCTGCCCGCCCGGCTTCAGCACCCTCCTCGCCTCCTGCAATGCTTTCAGGGGATCGGGAATGGTACACAGCACGAGACACATCAATACTGTATCGAAACTTTCGTCCGGAAAGTCCAGCGCCTGCGCATCACCTGCCGCCAGGATCAAGGGCGCGGGCAGCTTCAAGGTCGCGGCCGTGCTTCCGGCCCGCTCCAGCATCCCGGCATCCGGCTCAATTCCGACGATCTCCGTAACCTGAGCCGGATAATGCGCCAGATTGGCGCCGGTGCCGATACCGATTTCCAGTACCCGGCCATAGGCTTCGGCAATCACTTCCTTGCGCTGCGGCCAGAACGGCCGGGTGGCGATATCCAGAACATGCGGGAAAATGTGGTCTGCGTAAAATGACATGGCTTAGCTCCGCCAGTTTTCCAGATTCACCAAAGGATGTTCACCGGTCCATGGCGCCTGATAATGTCCGTCAAGCCAGGCTTCGGATACTTCTCCCAAGCTAGCAGGGGTCCAGACTGGTTGCTGATCCTTGTCCACCAGCAAGGCGCGAACGCCTTCTATGAAATCCGGATGACGGGCGCACTGCACCGACAGGATCAGCTCCTGCCGGAAAATGTCCGCCAACGAGAGTTGCTGCCCGCTCAGCCATTGCCGGTAGATCAACGCCGCACTGGTCGGAGAACCTGCCTTGAGACTGCGCGCCGCCTTGTCCAGCCACGCATTTTCATGAGGAGCCGTCAGGGCTGCATAGAGCTCCGACAGATTGTCCGCCGACACCCGTTTCGCCACCTCGTCACCCGCTGCCACCAGTTGCCCGATGGGCAAGGACTCGGGAGGAAAATTATCCAGCAACGCCGAAACCTGTCCGTTATGCCGGGCGCGGTCAGCATCCCATGCCAGCGATGCCAACGCCTGTAAAACATCCTGTCGGCGACCGGATGCCGACAGATGATTGGCAAAGCCAGTCGCCAGTGCATCGGCGGCATTGATGTTGGCGCCGGTCAAGCCGAGGAACAGGCCGATACGCCCCATACGCCCCAAAAACCAGGAACCGCCGACATCCGGATAGAGGCCGATGGCGATCTCGGGCATGGCCAGTCTCGACGTTTCCGTCACCACACGATGAGAGGCCCCGCACAACAAGCCAATGCCGCCACCCATGACTATGCCGGTACCCCAGACAATAAACGACTTGGGGTAATCGTGAATCAGGAAATCGAGCCGGTATTCGTCGGAAAACAAATCCATGGCGGTCGGATCATCCACGCCATGGGCGCGCACGGCGACACAGATGGACTTGACGTCGCCACCGGCACAAAACGCCTTCTCACCGGAAGCGTGCAAGAATACTGCGACCACCCGTTCATCTAGCGCCCAGCCGCATAACTGTGCATACAACAAGCGAATGATGGGAACATTCAGCGAATTCAGTGTTTTCTCGCTGTTGATCCGGGCAACGCCAATGACACGGCCACCGGCTGCAGGCAGCTCCTCAAAAACGACCAGGTTTTCTTGGCTCATGAGGGAAGCGCCCAGTCGATTGGTGTTTGTCCGTGCTTCTCCAGCCAAGCATTCGCTTGAGAGAAGTGGCGGCATCCAAAAAACCCACCACGATTGGCCGCCATCGGCGACGGGTGTGTAGCCTTCAGCACCAGATGTTTATCGGCATCGATCATTTGTCCCTTGCGCTGGGCATAGCTGCCCCACAGCAGGAAGACAAGATTCTCACACTGATCGTTAAGCACCTTGACCACTTCGTCGGTAAATTGCTCCCAGCCCCGCCCCTGATGGGAGGCGGCGTTTCCCGCCTGAACCGTAAGCACACTGTTCAGCAGCAACACGCCCTGCTCCGCCCAGTGGGTCAACTCCCCATGCGGCGCGGGAGGAATACCGAGGTCCATTTGAATTTCACGAAAGACATTCTGCAACGAGGGTGGCGGCCTGACGCCTTTTCTCACCGAAAAACACAAACCATGTGCCTGACCGGGGCCATGGTAAGGGTCCTGACCCAAAATCACGACTTTGACCATCGACAACGGAGTAGTGTTCAAGGCATTAAAGTATTCTGCAGGCGGCGGAAAGATGACCTTGCCTTCGCGGCGCTCATCGGCCAGAAACTGACGCAATACGGTCATGTAAGGTGCAAGGAAGGCATGCGCCAAGGGCTGCTTCCACTCCTCAACCAGTTGTACGCGGGACAGGATTTCCTGCTGCTCGGGGGTAAAAGACGTCATATCCATTCAATAACGGTTCCGTGAACGGCGTCCGCAGCACGAACGCACGGCATTGGCAGATTCAGATTTTGCAGATGGCGCGCACCTGATACATCAGCAACCGCTTCATGGCTTCGCGATCCAGGCTGTCCAGCGGCTTCAGCAAGCCCTCAACCTCCAGTTGCTTGATGGTCATCAGGATCAGGCGCGCGGCGCTGGCCGGCTGCTCCACGCCGATAAACGACAACATTTGGGTTGCGTCACGCAAGACCGCCTGACTGTAGTCCAGACCCAGGGCATGAAGGCGTTCATCCTGCAGGATGGCATACCAGAAGGATTGCTCAACCATCAGTCGCTCGCGATGGTTGGTGAGGCGGTCAACAATGTCATCAATGGCGCGACTGACCGCAAAATCAATGATCATGGGCAGTTGTGCACGGATATCCGTACCGGAATAGAGGGGAAAGGTGACAAACAGCCATTCCCTGACTTTTACCCAGAACGGGTTGACCACGTTTTCCATGACATCGCGGGCGTAGAGCGTCAGCGCATCCGCCAGCAGGTCATGGATATCCTTGAAATAATAGGTGGTGGCGGACAGCGGAACATCCGCCTCCAGGGCTACGGCCCGGTGGCGCACCCCCCTGACCCCGTCCCTGACCATGACCCTCAGGGCTGCCTGTAAAATAGCCACCCGGCGCTGTTCACTGCTTTCACGCGCAGGTTTACGACCATGATAGGCGGTTTTAGCGCCCCGGTTTACTGGATTGGCAGACATGTCTTTCCGGCTTTGCACAAGAGAAAGAAAGGTGACGGAATCCGTCTGTAAAAGCCAGCACACACAGACACCTTGACGGTTCTTGAATAAATGCGGCTAACTCTCTAATATGGCTGAAAATATAACATATTCGCCGGAGCGCGACATGAAAAACTGGCTGTTACTGAGTGCAATGCTGCTGGCCAATTCTGTCCTGGCGGCTGATTTACCGGCCCAGGGCAAAAGCATGGCTTCCGTCCTGAAGCAATTCGGCGCTCCCGTTCAGAAGACGGGTCCGGTGGGCAGGCCCCCCATCACCCGCTGGGTCTACAATGACTTTACCGTTGTTTTTGAATACAAGCATGTAGTGCACAGCATGACCGTCAAACATGAGGGCGCTGCTCCAGCGTCCACTACTGCTCCGGCAAGCACCTCCGGCAAAGGCGAAGCCTCCCTTAGCGTGGAAGTGAAGTAAGGCCTTGGAAATCCTGGGTCACCGCGGTGCGCGTGGCGAGGCTCCGGAAAATACCTTGAGTGGTTTCCGGCACCTTCGTGATCTGGGTATCCGTGCGGTGGAGTTCGACATCCAGGTAGCCGGTGATGGCGAACTGATGGTTATCCATGATGACCGTGTGGATCGAACGACTGCCGCTACTGGCCGTCTTCGTGAGTTTACAGTGACGCAGTTGAACCGGATGGATGCCTGTCAGCACCGTCGCTTTCTGTCTGCTGATGGTCTTGAATATGACTGGCCTTGTCACGATGGCATCCCTTCTCTTCGGGATGTTCTGGCCCTGCTTGCAGACTTCAGCCATCTGCAACTCGAAGTCAAAGCACAATCGCCTGAAGATGTTGCACAAGTCATCCAGCGGCTTCCGGAATTATGGCAGCCCTTTGGCCATCACGCCGTCACCACCTCTTTTAACTCCCGATACCTTCAGGGTATCCGCGAGGCCGCTCCGGAAATTCCGCGAGGCCTGCTGGTGGAGAGCGATTTCCGGGGCGATCTGGTGCAGCATGCTGTCGATCTGGGCTGCATTTCCATCGGACCGCACTTTTCCTTGTGCACGGCCGAACTGGTCGCCGACGCACACCAAGCCGGATTGACTGTTTCCACCTGGACCGTCAACGAAGCGGATGACATGCTTCGATTACGTGACTTGGGTGTAGACAGCATCATCACGGATTACCCGCAAAAAGCCCTGCAGGTTCTGGCCTGAACGTCAGGGTTTCCAGGTTTTCACTGCGGTTTCAGGAGCGGCTCTCAATTCTTCCCCGGTTTCGGCCTGTTCACATTTGGCAGTGTCCCCACCGCAAACCGGGCACTCCTTGTCACCGGTAAACCGGTTCAGACCTCCGCAGGTGCCTTTCAAGGGCTCCCGCTTACCCAGCCATACCCCGATAGCCATTAACCCGATCATCAATAAAATGACGATCAGTGACACCAGAAACAACATCATGGCTTGTTACCTTGTAAAAATGCCTTGAAGGACGGGGTAAACGCTTCGTCAAATCCCGTGGGCGTTTTGAACAGGTAATAAGCCGGAATACCCGCATTGCGGGCTACTTGAATGCCTTCCTCCGGTCCCAACACATTCAGTGCGGTCGCCCAGGCATCGGCCAGCGCCGCCTGCTCATCCGGAAGCACCACTGACACTGAGATACCTTTGTGGGTTATGGGACGGCCGGTTCGGGGATCAACGGTATGCGAAAACCGCACCCCGTCGATTTCATTGTAATTGCGATACGAGCCGGAGGTAGAAACAGAAACACGCCCGTCCAGCGTCAAGCGTTGTTGCGGAAAGCCGCTGCCATCCGGTTTCTCGATTGCGATTTGCCATCCCGCACCGGACATCTTTCGACCTCTGACCTGAATCGTTCCCGCTACGGAAACCATATAGTCTTTGATGACGTATTTATCCAGAACCCGCACCAGCGCATCCACACCCATCCCCTCGCCCAGGGACGAAAGATCAACCTGAATATCCGCTTTCCGGATCAGGGAGAAGGTTTCCGGCTCCACGACCAGATACTGCCAGCCCACCCGCTGCCGGGCGGAGTCAATTTCTCCCGCTTGGGGCATATGCTTGGGAACGGACTGCGGCCCAAAGCCCCAGAGGTTGACCAAGGGCCCCACCGTAACATCATAAACGCCTTGTGTCGCCTGGCTGACCTGACGCGCCGTCAAGACTGCCTGAAACAGCGTGGGGCTGGCAACAAATGGCAGCCCCTGTTTTGTGGCATTGAAACGCATCAACTCCGTGTCAGGCTGATACGTGGAAAGCACCTTGTTCAGACTATCCAGCGTCTGTTGCAGTTCAGCATGCAGTGCTGTCTGGCTCACCCCTTGAGGCACTCGGCTCACCTTCACCTGCCAAGGCATACTGTAAAATGCCAGACCGGTAAACGTCACCGGTTCCGGGGCCTGTGAAGAGCAGGAGGACAGAAAACCAGTCATCAGCAACAGCAAAGTGAAGCAACGCCCCCACTTCGCCAATCCCTGACCAAGTAATCGGTTACCGGCACACTGCATTGTCACCCGCCGCTTATTCACCCGCCAAAATCATCCAGCATGATGTTTTCACGATCCACTCCCAAATCAAGCAACATCTTGATCACGGCCGCATTCATCATGGGCGGACCGCACATGTAAAATTCGCAGTCTTCCGGAGCGGGATGGTTCTTCAGGTAATTTTCATAAAGTACGTTATGAATAAAGCCCGTTAATCCGGTCCAGTTGTCTTCAGGTTGCGGCTCGGACAAGGCCAGATGCCATTCGAAATTGGGATTCTCCTTCGCCAGCAGATCGTATTCTTCCGCGTAGAAAGTCTCGCGCAAGGAGCGCGCGCCATACCAGAACGAGATCTTGCGCGGACTCTTGAGCCGCTTGAGCTGATCGAAAATATGCGAACGCATAGGAGCCATACCGGCGCCACCGCCGATGAAAATCATTTCGGCATCTGTATCACGGGCAAAGAAATCACCGAAGGGGCCAAAGACAGTTACCTTGTCGCCTTTCTTCAGATTAAACACCCACGAGGACATTTTGCCCGGCGGAATCTCGTGCAACTGCCGCAACGGCGGGGTGGCGATGCGGATATTGAACTTCAACAGCCCTTTTTCTTCCGGATAGTTCGCCATCGAATAAGCACGAATGGTGGGCTCGGTTGTTTGCGCCTTCAAATCCAGCAGCTTGAATTTTTCCCAGTCGCCGCGATACTGCTCCTCAATTTCGAAATCCTTGTAGTCGACGCTGTATGCGGGCGCCTCCAACTGCATATAGCCACCGGCGCGGAAATGCACATCCGCTCCTTCCGGCAGCTTCAGGGTCAGTTCCTTGATGAAGGTAGCGACATTGTCATTGGCAATGACCTCGCACTCCCAACGTTTGATGCCGAAAAACTCCTCCGGCAATTCCAGGCACAGGGGTTGCTTGACTGCCAATTGACAGCCCAGACGCCAGCCATCACGGATTTCACGCTTGGTAAAATGCGGCTCTTCGGTAGGCAGGATATCCCCTCCTCCCGACTTGACCTTCACCCGGCATTGGCCGCACGTGCCACCGCCGCCGCAGGCCGACGACAGGAAAATCTTCTCATCCGACAGGGTTTGCAACAACTTGCCGCCGGTAGAAACCTCCATCCGCTTTTCGGGGTCATCATTGATATCAATGGTGACTGTCCCGGCGGAGACCAGTTGCGAGCGGGCAGCGAGAATGAAGGCCACCAGGACCAGCACGGTCCCGGCAAACATCAGCATGCTCAGGATAATGACGGCTTCTTGTGTCATGGCTCGTCTCGCTCAGAGTTGCACGCCGGAGAATGACATGAAGCCCAAGGCCATCAGTCCGGCAGAAATGAAAGTAATACCCAGACCCTGCAGGCCGGGCGGAACGTCGCTGTATTTCATTTTTTCCCGTACAGCGGCCAGCAGCACAATGGCCAGCGCCCAGCTGAGTCCGGAGCCAAAACCATAAACAACGCTCTCGGATACGCTGTAGTCACGTTGCTGCATGAACAGCGCACCGGCCAGCACAGCACAGTTAACAGTGATCAGCGGCAGGTAAATGCCGAGGGCGTTATACAGGGCGGGGAAAAACTTGTCGCAGGCCATTTCAATGACCTGTACCAGCGCCGCGATGGTGCAGATATAGATCATCAGGCTGAGGAACGACAAGTCGACGGTCTCAATGCCTTGAATGCCGGTCCAGGAGAGGCCGCCTTCCTTCAGCATGTATTGCCAAAGCACGGCATTCACCGGAACGGTCAGTGTCTGCACAAACACCACCGCTATGCCCAGGGAAATCGCCGTCTGGATCTTCTTGGAAATGGCCAGAAACGTGCACATCCCCAGGAAAAACGATAAGGCCATGTTCTCGATGAAGACAGAGCGGATAAAGAGGCTCAGGTAATGTTCCATGTCAGTGACTCCTCAATGGCCGGTCGTCTGCGCCTTGGACTGCGCCGCGATCTTGTATTCGGTGCTTTCCTGCTGGTCTGTCTTCCAGGAGCGCAGCGCCCAGATCACAAGGCCAATCAGGAAAAAGGCTGAGGGTGGCAGCAGCAGCAAGCCATTGGGAACATACCAGCCGCCATTGCTGATCGTCGGCAGGATGGTGAAACCGAGCAAGGTGCCGGAGCCCAGCACCTCACGGAACACTGCCAGAACAATCAACAGCGCTGAATATCCCAAGCCATTACCGATGCCGTCTATGAAGCTGATCACCGGGGGGTTCTTCATGGCGAAGGCTTCGAGCCGGCCCATGACAATGCAGTTGGTGATGATCAAGCCGACAAACACCGACATCTGCTTGGAGATGGCCGGTGCAAAGGCTTGCAGGAACTGATCCACGACAATCACCAGCGTCGCCACAATCACCATTTGCACAATGATGCGGATCGAATTGGGGATGATGTTGCGGATCAGGCTGATGAAGAAGTTGGAAAATGCCGTGACCAATGTCAGACCGATGGACATGGCCAGTGCCGTCTTCAGGCTGCTGGTGACCGCCAGGGCCGAACAAATGCCCAGCACTTGAAAGATCACCGGATTAGTGTTCAGGACCGGCCCGAACAGGATTTCCTTGACGGATTGTTGTTCTTCGGCCATGTCAGATACCCTCTTGACGAACTTTGTTCAGGAACTTGCGGAAACCGAGATCACCCATCCAGAACTTGACCAGGTGACTGACGCCGTTGCTGGTCAGGGTGGCGCCGGACAGGCCATCCACCTGATGAATGGCTTCCGGCTTGGCGGGGTCGACATTGCCCTTGATCAGACCCAGCACTGGATTGCCCTGCGCGTCGAAAACCTGTTTGCCGGGCCACAGTGCCTTCCACTTGGGATTGTCGACTTCCCCACCCAGACCGGGCGTTTCGGCATGTTCGGTAAAGGTAATTCCGACCACAGTGCCGGCATCGGCCTTTAACACGATATAACCGTAAAGCGTTGACCACAGACCATATCCGGAAATCGGCAACACCAGGTTTTCGGCTTTGCCAGAAGCATCGCGCAGCACATAAATATCCGCTTCATTGGCCCGGCGTTTGAGACCGGCAATGTCCTGATCACTGCTTAGAACAATTGACCGCTTGCTATCTTTCGACGCTTTACGCTGATCATAAGGATCATCGGTCTTGATCTGCTTGAAGTCACCCGTATCCAGGTTGACCAGATAACGCTGGAAACGCTCGAATTGTTTATGTACTTCCTGGGGGGAACCTTTCCCTTCTTCCAGAATCTGGGCGGCAGCCAAAATCTTGCGCTGCTTTTCAAGCGCCCGGTTGGTGTCCTGAATGGGCTTGAGCAAGGTGACGGCCGCCGCCAGCGCAATGGAGCAGACCACCGACAACACTGTCGCCACAAGAATGGTCTTGCCGGTGGTTTCTTTGGATTTAGACATTGCGCAAGGCCCTCCGCTTGATGTTGGCCTGCATCACGAAGTAGTCGATCAGCGGCGCACAGAGGTTGGCGAAAAGAATGGCGAGCATCATGCCTTCCGGATAAGCCGGGTTGACAACCCGGATCAGCACCACCATTACACCGATCAACATCCCGAAAACGAGGCGGCCGGTATTGGTCATGGATGCGGATACCGGATCGGTTGCCATGAATACCATGCCGAAGGCGAAGCCCCCCAGCACCAGATGCCAGTGCCACGGCATGGCAAACATCGGGTTGGTCACCGAACCAATCTGGTTGAACACAAATGACATTCCTGCCATGCCGATCATAACCCCGGCCATGATGCGCCAGGATGCAACTCTCGCCAATAGCAGAATTGCGCCGCCGACAAGAATCGCCAGTGTCGATACTTCTCCGATTGAACCGGGAACGGTGCCCAGGAAAGCATCCCACCAGGTAATGGGTTGCATGCCGGTAGCCGTCAGGTGCTGCATGCTTTCCAGCCCTCCCAGCTTTGCCTGCCCCAGCGCCGTGGCGCCCGAATAGCCATCTACGCCCTGCTTCCACAATTGGGTCTGCACGGCTGTCCAAACGGTGTCGCCGGACATTTGTGCCGGATAGGCAAAGAACAGGAAGGCGCGCCCGGCAAGCGCCGGATTGATAAAATTCTTGCCGGTGCCGCCAAACACTTCCTTGCCGATGACCACGCCGAAACTGATGCCCAAGGCGACCTGCCACAAGGGTATGGAGGGCGGTAGGGTCAAGGCAAAAAGCACCGAGGTGACAAAAAAGCCCTCGTTGACCTCATGCCCGCGCTTCATGGCGAAGAGCACTTCCCAGAAACCGCCAACAACAAAGGTGACCAGGTAAATGGGGACAAAGAAGGTGGCGCCGTACACCAGGCAATCCCAGACACTGGCGGAATTAAAACCGGCGACAAGGGCAATCAGCGCATGACGCCAGCCCTCCACAGCCATATCCGGTGTTACCCCCTGCTGAGCGGCAAAGGCCAGTGCCCCAAGTGCCTGGTTGCCCACATTCCACATACCGAAAAACATGGCCGGGAACGTCGCCATCCACACCAGGATCATGATCCGCTTCAGGTCAACAGAATCACGAACGTGGGCCGCGGCATGTGTCACCGATGGCGGACTGTAAAGGAAGGTATCCAACGCTTCGAAAAGCGGATACCAATTGTGATAGCGCCCTCCCTTCTCGAAGTGAGGCGCCATATTATCGAGTTTTTGTCGCATCCATTTCATGATCGGTCAGCCCTCTTTCTCAATACGGTCCAGCACGTCCCGCAGAATCGGGCCATATTCATATTTGCCGGGACAGACAAAGGTGCACAGTCCCAGATCCTCCTCATCCAGCTCCAGGCAGCCCAAAGCTTGGGCGGTATCTGTATCGCCTACCAGCAAATAGCGCAACAGGGGCGTTGGCAAAATATCCAGAGGCATGATTTCTTCGTAAACGCCAACCGGAACCATGGCGCGTGGACTGCCATTAGTGCTGGTAGTCATCTGGAAAGACTTCTGCAACCACTTGCCAACATAGATCCCCAACTGCGAGAAGCGCTGGGTACCCGGCTTGATATAGTGGACAAACTCGCGGTCAACGCCTTCCTTCAGAACCGACACCTGGAGGTGGTAACGCCCCAGCCATGCATCCACGCCTTGAGCCGTACGGCCTGACAACACCGAACCAGAGATGATGCGGTTGTTGCTGCCGTTCAACTCCCCGGTCGTCAAGTCTTGCAGTGAAGAGCCTGACAGAATGCGCAGAAGCCTCGGCTGCTTGACCGAAGGCCCCCCCAAGGCAATGATACGATTGCTGTCAATCTGACCCGTCGAAAACAGCTTGCCGATAGCAATGACGTCTTGATAACCCACATGCCAGACTGTCTTCCCTGCCGACACCGGCTCCAGAAAATGGATATGCGTACCGACCAATCCGGCCGGGTGCGGACCGCTGAAATCATGGGAGTTGAAATCACCGGTAGATATCCCGGCATGGACTTCCTTGCAGATATAAATCTTGGGCGCCAGGCGCGACACCAATGACAATCCGTCTTCAAACGCCTGCTGTTCGGCCTTGATGATCGGCGCGGGATCTGCGGACAGCGGATTGGTATCCATGGCATTCACGAATATTGCCGCGGGCGTGATGTCAGGATTGGCAATCTTGTTAAAAGGGCGGGCGCGGATTGCGGTCCACAAACCTGACGCCAATAATTGCTCAACCGCCGAATCCCGGTCCATGTTCTTGATCTGGAGGCGGTTGTAACTCCTGAATTCCACAGCCTCGTCGGATCCGGACTCCACGTCGATGACCAATGACTGGAATACGCGGCGTGCGCCCCGGTTGATAGCACGCACCCGCCCGGTGACTGGCGAGGTGAACTGGACACGGGGATTCTTTTTGTCGGCAAAAAGCACCTGGCCTTTGAGAACCCGATCGCCATCCGCGACTTTCATCGACGGCATCATGCCGTGATAATCCACCCCCAGCAGCGCCACTGAGCGAATAGAGGAAACATCGTGGATCTGTTGGGCCGGCGACCCGGAAATCGGGATATCCAGACCTCGTTTTATCTTGACCATACACACGCCCATGCACCCTTAGGGTGGGAAAGACCGGAGCAAACAGCCACCTTCAATCGGTGTTTACTGTCTCATCGCTCGAAAAATGTCGATTATAGTCACTATCAAGCACCATGCTCCACCCAAGATGCGTCAAAAGTGGTATCCGTCACGCTAATTTGTTGATTGGCCTGATGAAAAACAGCATGCCCGCCACACACGCACAAGCGGCCATGGAAAAGATAATTGAGGTTCCCAGCGAGGTCCATACTTCTCCCGTCATCCAGGAGCCAAAGGCCACACCCAAGCCCCACAGCGCACTGTAAACCGCCTGCCCTTGCCCTTGCTGACCTGAGTTGAACTCACGAAAAATCAATTGCATGGCAGCGGCATGAAATATGGCAAAACTGAAAGCATGTAGCAGTTGAGCCAACCAGATCAGCGCAGGAAAATCCACAAACCATCCAATCATTATCCAGCGCAAGGCCGCCAACAGCAGGCAACTGACAATTAAAGTGGTCTCACTGAATCGACTCAAAAGCCAGTATGTCCGCGTAAATGCGAATACCTCCGCCAACACCCCCAGTGCCCACAACAAGCCAATGACTGTGCGGCTATAACCATGACTTTCCAGATACAGGCTATAAAAGCTGTAGTAAGGTGCATGGGACAACTGAAGTAAAAAATGAGACGCAAAGAAGCCAGCCACCAATGGCTTTCTCAGAATTTGCCAGAATGTTGCGCCATGACTCTTCACTTGGATAGCCGGTGGTGTCGGGACCAAGAAGCTGAAGACGACTGCAATCAAGGCGCAGATCATCAGCATGACGGGCAGATTTTTAACTGAAATCATGTCGAACAAAAAGCCGAAGCCCGCCACAGTCGCGATGAAACCCAGCGACCCCCATAAGCGGATGTTGCCATACCGGGCACGGTCAGCGCCAAGATGCGCAATGGTAACGGCTTCAAATTGCGCCAGTATGGCATTCTGGAAAAAACTGTACGCAAACAGCACACTGGCCATTAACCAGAAGTGATTGCCAGTGAAAAAAATCCCTGCCCAGAAAACGCTGACCATCACCGCACCCAGCCGGACCAACTCAATCCTCTTCCCGGTTGCATCAGCAAGATACCCCCAAAAATTGGGCGCAAATATCCTTGTCAGCATCCCGATAGCCATCAACTGACCAATCTGGGCTGAAGTAAAGTCCAGATTGTCCAGATACAAGCCCCAATACGGCATGAATCCGCCCAATACGGCGAAATAGAAGAAATAGAAAAAAGACAGACGCCAGTAGGGCATGTTCTACGCCTAAACATTTGAGACACAATAAGGACCGTGTAGCATCAAGCCTCTGTGTGCTTGCCATCCGAAATGTCAATGAATGGTCGTCACTTTGACAAGTAATAGCGGCAATCGACCTGCATGGCATTGAAACTCAAACTATGATAAACCGATAGTCAAACGCATTATTACAGGGGTTAGCCGTATGAGTCCTGAATTCTCAGACATGAAAGCCTACTTGAAATTTATGGTTGAACAAGGAGCCTCGGACTTGTTCCTCTCTGTCGGAGCGCCGCCCAGCGTCAAGGTCAGGGGTGAGATACACCCTATACACCTGCCCAGCTTGACACCTGAGATGGCGCGCATGCTTACCGGATCAATATTGTCCATGGAGCAAATTCAAACTCTCCAGAAGGAACTGGAACTGGATTTGGCGATTGCTCTAGAGCCACTTGGCCGCTTCCGTTTGAACTTTTATATGCAACGCGGTGAAATTGCCGCTGTAATTCGGCATATTACATCCAAAATCCCTGACTTTGAGTCATTGAACCTGCCTCCTGTTCTAGCTGATCTGGCCATGCTGAAACGGGGTTTGATTCTTGTAGTGGGATCTACCGGTTCGGGGAAGTCCACCACCCTTGCCGCCATGCTTGAATATCGAAATCTAAATAGTCGATCGCATATTCTCACCATTGAAGATCCGATTGAATATGTTCACGAGCATAAGAAGTCCATATTTGATCAGCGTGAGGTTGGGCTGGACACGCATTCTTTCGCTGATGCACTTCGACATGCCATGCGCGAGGCGCCTGATGTCATCATGATCGGGGAAATACGAGATGCATTAACCATGCAACATGCCATTACTTATGCAGAAACCGGCCATCTCTGTGTTTCGACCCTTCATGCCAACAACGCCAACCAGACAATTGACCGAATCCTTAATTTTTTTCCTGAAGACCGCCGACGTCAGCTTCTAATGGACTTGTCTTTGAATTTGAAAGCCGTGGTCGCGCAACGATTGATACAGGGTGCAGGGAACTTTCAGGTGCCCGCCACAGAAATATTACTGCAGTCGAACTATATTTCGGACTTGATCCTGAAGGGAGAAGTTGATTTGCTTAAAGACGCCATTAGCAAGGGCAATGAGCAAGGCATGAATACCTTCGATCAGTCCTTATTTCATCTTTATCTGAAGGGAGCCATCACGGAACAACAAGCCATCGACAATGCAGACTCGAAAACTGATGTCGCCTTAAAGATCCGGCTAAGTCC
The DNA here is from genome assembly GCF_030646115.1 of Fluviicoccus sp. Taxonomy (GTDB): domain Bacteria; phylum Pseudomonadota; class Gammaproteobacteria; order Pseudomonadales; family Moraxellaceae; genus Fluviicoccus. The sequence continues at coordinate 451,821 of NZ_JAUSMX010000009.1, read as the reverse complement.
AGGTCACGCCGCGTACCCGGACTCTCATCTGGAACTGGACAGGATTAACCGTGAATAATAACGTCGAGTCCGACCGGAAGTATAGTAACGGTTTCAGGCTGTCCGGAACATCTGAACCCGTTTAAATCACACTAAGGATTTTGGCCTCAAACTTGTCCATATCCGGAATATAGGCCAAATCCTCGCGAAAACGAACCTGCAAGAACTCCATAGGACCGACTGGCGCTTTTTCTATGTCTTCCAGTTCAGAAATCTTGACCTTTACCTGCTCGGCTGTAGCTTGCAAGGCAATTCCGTATTCCGGAATTTTGTCATCAATACTGATGGCATGCACAATGGCAATAGTTTGAGGGTCAGGAGCCTTCGGTCCATGATTCAGCACCTCAAAGGAAAACACGGGAATCATTTTGTTTTGCCACTCCACGGTCCCCAGATACCCTTCTTTCTTGCTTTTTGGAGGCACCAGATGGTTTGCCGGGACAAAATCCAGCACCACGGCAGAAGGCAACAGCAAAGTTTTTTGCCAGACGGGAAACAGATAACCCGGCAAACTACCCGTAGTGGCGCTTAAAAGTGTCGTTTGCGAAAGTGTGCCCAGATGCGACATAAAACTGTCCTCAAGCTGCCGTGTTGTGCAGGCCGGTATTGATGTAACTCACTAGTTTTTGAGCAAGCTCAAGCGGCTTACCACTGAATGAAACGCACCCGGTGGAACGCATCGCGTCGGGTTGGCTGGAGCAGGCACAGGAACCGGACTCTTGCGCCCAGATAACACCCCCGCTCTCCACCATAAGCGGACCGCTGATGGAGCCGTCACCGCCCATTCCGCTGAATATGATCGCTATGGATCGTTTTCCGAATCTGCGACTGACATTGGCCAGTACCTGATCAATGGATGGAGAGTAAGGCCCATCCCATGGCATGTCCCGGGCAACTACCTGACCATCGGCACTGAAATCTATTTCTGTTTCAACAGGAGCAATCAGCAATTCACCATGCTTCAGAGCTTCACCGCCTTTTCCCATCCGGCAAGGGATATGATTATGACGAACCAAGACTCGCGTCAGAGATTCTTGCATGCGTACATCAATATGCTGCGCAAGTAAAAACGCAACGGGCAGGCCCCCCGGTAAATAATCAAGAAACTCTTTAACTGCCGCTGGCCCCCCCAATGATGCGGCTAGTACGCAAACATATTCCAGCCTTGGAGATTGCCTGCGGCTGGATATTTCTGGCGGGAGTACCAGTTGTAAAGACTTGACAGGTTTGGGGGTCACCTTTTCCAGAGGCTCAAGACTCTCAGAAATAACCGGCTGCCCAATGACGTCATGCAACTTGATGAAAACCCGTCTTTCCCAGCGAGGATAAGCACGCGTTCCTTGCACCGGAGCTTGTTCCACACCAAACAGAATGGGGGTGTCGCCGGATAAAAGTTTATCAAGAAGGTCATCATCCTCCTCGTGCATATCAACCAGCCATACATCCGCCTTGGTATTGGCCAAGGTTTTATTATCCAGACGCTCTGGTGGAATATTCAGCACCAGATCATAGCCGTGCCCCTTGACCGCGTGCGCGAGCGCCAGTCTTTGCAGACTGGAATCTGAAACAATTGCTACACGCGGATTATGCACGGAGTCCATGGGACTTACCTCTCAACCGCAGTGGCCAGCAACTCGCCGATTGTATCCAGCAACTGTTGTTCCTGGAATGGCTTGCCCATGTAGCAATTAACTCCGATCTGGAAGGCCCGTTCACGGTGCTTTTCACCCGTACGCGAGGTGATCATGATGATTGGCAAGCCGACCAGATTCGGGTTGTGCCGCACCAAAGAAGCCACTTCAAAACCATCCATGCGCGGCATTTCGATATCGAGCAGCATGATATCCGGGCGGATATCTTCCAGCTTGGTGATTGCATCCAGACCGTCTTTTGCCAGAACGACCTCGTAACCATGACGTTCCAGCAGTCGCGAAGTCACTTTGCGCACCGTGACCGAGTCGTCTACCACCATGACGGTCCGGGTCGCCTTCTCAGGAACAACGCGCGCTTTTTCGACATCGCTCTTCTGACGTGGCTTGGAAATGGCCGCTGCACGGAGCATGGCCTGTACGTCAAGAATGATGACCACCGAACCATCACCCAGAATCGTGGCACCAGAGATACCGGCGACACTGGCCAGTTGGGCTCCTACCGATTTAACCACGATTTCACGCGAGCCAATCAACTGATCCACCTGAATGGCGACCCGCTGCTCTCCTCCGCGTACCAACAGGATTGGCAGCGGCAATGTCTGGCCAAACAATGACGGCGTACGCAGCCCGTGAACAAACTCACCCAGATAATGCAGCTTGTAGGTTATACCGGCATATTCGAAAGGTGGTGCCTCCGGGGCATAGTAGGTTTCCAGTTCATAAGGACTGGCACGCACGATACCTTCAATCTGCGAAAGCGGTATGGCGTACACATCTTCACCAATTCGGACCATCAGTGCACGACTGACCGCCACCGTAAACGGCAACCTCAGGGTGAATGTCGTACCCTTGCCCTGTGCCGAAGCAATGGCAATTGCTCCGCCCAACTGCTTGATTTCACTGACAACAACGTCCATGCCAACGCCACGGCCGGAAACCTGGGTAACTTTCTGGGCCGTGGACAAACCAGCATGAAAAATGAACTGCAACAATTCTCTTTCACTGACTTCCGCATCCGGGCTCAGCAGGCCGCGCTCAATCGCCTTATTACGAACTGCCTCTACGTTGATGCCGCGACCGTCATCAGCCAAGGTCAGAACCACTTCCCCCCCCTCACGGGACAGGGTAAGTGTGATGCGCCCCATCATTTCCTTTCCGCTGCGGGCACGATCTTCGGGTGGCTCCATGCCATGATCGACTGAATTCCGGAGCATGTGCTCAAGCGGGGCAACCAACCGCTCCAGCAAGGTACGGTCCATTTCGCCTTCAGCGTTGATCACGATCAACTCAGCTGGCTTATGCACTTCCTGGGACGTTTGACGGACAATACGCTGCAAGCGAGGGGCCAATCGCGAGAAAGGCACCATTCGCGAACTCATCAGGCCCTCCTGCAGTTCCGTATTCAGGCGTGCCTGCTGCAATAACAGGGTTTCTGTGTCCCGGGCTTTTTCAATCAGCGTTCCCTTGATGTCCATCAAGTCGGAAGCCGATTCGTACAGTGACTTCGACAACTGATTGACTGATGAATATTGGTCCATCTCCAATGGGTCGAAATCTTCGTACTTACCGCCTTCGGTGGTGTGCTGCGCAATAATCTGAGACTCAAGTTCACCCTGCATCCGGCGCAACTGATCAGCCAGACGTTGAACGGTGGCGCCCATTTCTTCTACCGTTTGTGCGAATCCATGCACACCCATTTCAACCCGAGAACGGATAATTGAACCTTCACCCGCCAGGTTAATCAGTTTTTCCATCAACTCCGAAGAAACACGGATCATTTCTTGAGCGGTTTGCTGGGCCTTAAGATTGCGGAAGTTGCCCAGCATGGATGGAATACCAACCTCATCCATCATAGGAGCACTAGCGGCTACAGTCGCAACCTCGACAGCCGCTTGCACAACGGCAGGAATAACGGGTGCTGCTGACAACTTGACCGACGCAGCCTCAGAGCGGTCATCACTGAATATTGCCGGATTGCTCAGGTATCGTTTCAAGGCGTTGACCAAGTCGCTCACGCCGGGGCACTGTCCGCTTGCCTGCAGCATATCAACAGCTTCTGCTATACGGTCATGGCACCGTTGCAAAATGGAAAATACAGCCGGTGTCCCTTGATAGCGATTCAGGCATGCCCCTTCATAGAGGTTTTCCATTTCATGAGCCAAATCTCCCAACGCAGTCACACCTGACATGCGGGCTCCACCTTTCAAGGTATGAAGTCCACGCTGCAGTATCTTAACTGGACCTGTGTCAGCCGGATTACTTTGCCATTCGGCAAGTTTGCTATTGGTTTCCTCCACGATTTCCTGAGCTTCCTCCAGGAAAATTTCCAGCATTTCAGCATCAAAGCCACTGGATGGTCCTTCAGCCGGAGAAGTCGGGACTTCCAGTTCAACTTCAGGCTGCACAAAAGTTGCGACTGCTGGTGACAGGGAGTTGTCCTCAGCGACGGCAACTTGCAATTCAGGCTCAGCAGCAGGCTGGATTGACGGTGCCTCAGTCGAGCCACCTGCCGCTGAGGAGAAAAAATCCAGAATTACCGTGTCCTTGGGAGTGTGCCGATATTGATTGATCACCTCGACCAAATCTTTAGCGTACTCACAGCGACCCGTTGCCATCAGGTCACTCAGTTGCCCGGCAATTCGGTCATGACAGCGCAGCAGCAGGTCCGTCAGGATTGGTGAAGGCAGGTAACGACCATCGAGCAAGCCCTCATAGATAAACTCCAGTTCGTGAGCCAAGTCACCCAAACTGGCCACAACCGCCATCCTGGCTCCACCTTTCAATGTATGCAAGTGGCGTTGCAATGCCCGGAGCGCCTGCTTGTTATCCGGATCCTGTTTCCATGACTGGAATTCGTCATCGGCAGCTTGTAATACTTCCTCACCTTCCTCAAGGAAGATGGATAGCAATTCAGCATCGGCACCATTGTCAATTTCAGCTACCGGTCTGACGGGTTGCTCCGCAGGTTCAACAGCAACAGCGCTCCAGTCTGCCAGTTTCTGGATCAGTTCATCATTTGCGCCTACGGTCTGACAAGCAGCCAGTGTATCGAAAATATTGATGAGTTCATCATGGGCATTAGCCAGCGCCTCCATCAAGGCTTCATTGGCCAATGAGCTTTGCGGATCCCGGGAAATCTGGCGATAGACACCCGTCAAACCGGCGACCAGTTGTGACAAGGGTTCAATCTTGGCTTTAACGGCCTCAGGGTGCAGTTGATGCAGTTCACCCAACATGGTTGCGATGTGCTCGTCCCTGTCATCACCGTTCAACCACCCAGAAAGCTCCCAAGGAGCATCCAGAAGGTGATCCAGACCTAAATCCAGGAATCCTGCAACAATACCGGCTGTATTTGCCGCCTGATCTACCTCATAAGTTTCCTCATGCGCTTCCGCCGGAGTCCGTGATACCTGCTCGATCCGTTCCAGCAACAAGTCATCACCAGACACAAGACCTTGTCCGCCACCGGCTACACTATTGATGCTCTGCTTGATCAACCGATGGGTTTCACCCAGCAATTCAATATGTGCAGCATTGAGCATCCGGCCTTGATTGCGAAGATCCTTGAACAGTGTTTCCATGGGCGCAGCAATTCCGGCGACTGTTTTGACACCAGCCATTCCCGAACTGCCTCTCAAGGTATGCAGGGCGCGCAAAACCTCGTCCGTAACCACCATTCGAGCGCCATGACTTACACCTTGTAAAAATTGTTCAATTTCATCAAGGTAAGTATTTGCCTCGCATACAAAAATTTCCATCAACACCGGATCGGCTCCGGCATCAGAGTCTTCCGGATTGACTTGTTCCAGGCTGCTGGCCAATGCCTCGAATGCATCCGTATGATTCTGTTCTACTGTTTCTGAATGCTGAGCCTGAACAGAAACATTGTCATCGAAAGACGCACTGACGGCCTCAGGGGCATCGTCATTATCCAAAATCGTTTCACTTGCCACCGCATCAACTTGTGCGACCTCACTGGAATCTGCCAGGTGACGGGCCTGATTCACGGCGTCAAGAACCCGGTCAACCGTTACAGGATTCGCTCGGGAGAATTCGTCGGCAACGGTCATCATCGGACCCGTGTCAATCGAAGGTGATTCCCGATTCTGGAACGCTGTTACCAGCTCCGGAATTAAGCCCAGCACTTCCGTAATCAGTCGCGTCATTGCCTCATTCGGAGTTGCCGTATGATCAATGACTCGATTCAGCATGTTCTCAATCGACCAAGCCAATTCTCCAACAACTTTGCCGCCAACCATGCGGCCAGAGCCTTTCAGGGTATGGAATCCACGCCGGAATTCCGTCAGCGCGCTTTTGTTATTAAAGTTGGCCGCCCACTTCGGGAAGAACTCATGGATAGTCTCCATAACCTCTTCCGCTTCTTCGATGAAAATTTCCCGGATTTCATCATCCTGGCTAAAATCATCCTGAGGCATATGATTCAGGACATTAATCTTGCTTACTACTGCAGACCCTTTTAGAGCAGATCCGCCTTCAACGGTCTCGATTTCCAGCAACTGCGTTTGCTCGGTTTGCGGCTCTGCAGCTTGCTGATTTGCTGATTCCAACTCGCCAGTTTCTGCTTGCCCAACAAGTCCAGGAGCCTCATCAGCTTCGCTAATCACTTCTTCCAGCTCAAATACTTCGTCATCCGCAAACTCGGAATCAAAGCTCTGTATCTCTTCGGCTTCCATGGATGTAGAGCTGGCATCCGACATGACTTCAATGCTGGAAATTTGATCTTCGGGCTCGTTGACTGGCTCAGAGTCAATTTCAGACTCAGTCTGGCTCGACCAGGCAATAGCTTCAGCGAGTTCTTTCTCCGTCGGGCTTTCACCTTTCCCAAAGCGATTCGCTAACTCCATCAACGGTACGGTGTGGATAGAAGGCAGAGCTCTTTGGTTGTAGTTTTCAACCAGCTCGGGCACTACTTCCAGCACTGCTGAAATGAGGTTGACCATGACTCCATTGGCTGTAGCGGTCTTATCAATGACCCGATTAAGCATGTTCTCAATGGACCACGCCAACTCACCCACAACCCGGGCGCCAACCATGCGGCCTGAACCTTTAAGAGTATGAAATCCCCGACGGAACTCGGTCAGTGCATTCTTGTTTTCAAAATTGGATGCCCATTTGGGGAAGAACTCATGGATGGTTTCCATGACTTCAGTTGCTTCTTCAATGAAGATTTCACGAATTTCATCATCCTGGTCGAAATCATCCTCAGGCATGGCTGCAAAAACTGGGCGAACCGGTCGAGCTACCGGCGCAGACTCCAATGTATCAGAACCCATGCTGATGGATGTTTCTTCCGATTGATAGCCAATCGTTTCATCAGCATCAACCATCAAATCATCTGCCTGAACTTCATTGGCTTCCGCCAGGACAGTTGTGACTTCACCGTCTGCCACTACAACATCGGCGGCATCAATAGTCTCCGGATGAATTGGCTCCGGGGCAACATCCGGCTCAGGTATTAGTACTTCCTCTTCAACCTGAACAGTGGAAGTGGATTGAACTGCGGTTGTAGATGGGCGCAACGTAAAGGTCATATCCCCCAACAAGGCTTCCGCATCAAAGCTGACGGTGCTGTCAAAATCATTGAACGAACTGAATGATTGCTCCGAGGCGGTTTCTGCCAAAGGAATATCGACAACAGGAATGCTCAACAATGTTTTGTCTACGGCATCAGCTTGCGGCGAGTCTTCCATCAACGGAATGTTGAGGGCAGGCATATTGATCAGTGTTCGATCCGGATCAGTCACATTGCCTTTGAGCATGTCATCGGTGATGACCGGAATACTCAACAATGTTTTTTCCGCAAACTCCTGGCTTGGCTCTGCCAAGCTTTCAATTTCAAGCGCTGGAATTTCAGTGAGTGTGCTGTCCATACTAAATGACGGCTCTTCCTGAACAGGCTCTTCAGGCAACACTAGAGCAGGCATCCCGACCAAGGTTTTTCCACTGATATCATCATTGTCAATTAATGCGTCATCATCAATTAACGCAACCGGCAGGTTTACCGCCGTCTCATTTGACGGATGCAAGTCTTCTAATACTTCCGGCAGGACCAGCGCTGGAATATTCAATAAAGTTTGCTGAGTATCTCCGGCTTCCTGCATCTCTGATGCAGGCGACTGATCCTGCTCGGGCTCTTTACGCGTCTCCAGCATGTCATGATAAGGCTGGATCGGAAACTGTATGGCCGGAGCGGCAAAAACAAGCCCATAACCCAGTTTGTCCAGAGCTTTTTCGGCCAGTTCCAGCAAGTCATTATTTTGATGATGATTTGCCATCCGCTCAAGGTAATACTCGACAGAGGAAACTATATCGGCCATGGTATCCATTTCGGACCAGCTTGGTCGATAGGCTTCACGCAACAGATGTTGCTCAACAAAGTCGGTCAGCTTGCCGAGTATCTGCGAAGGGCGAACCAGATCCAGCATGGTCAAGCCTCCACGCACTGTTTTCAACAGTTGAGGCAGCTCGGTCAGCCGCAACGGATCCCATTGTGAGCTGATATATTCGACTATCACTTCCTTGGACTTTTCAAGCGCTGTGCGCGACTCCCTCAAGACTGCCGCTTGGGCGGTTGAGAGCTGATCAGCCACAGTTCCACTACCGGTGTAGTTCTCACCGGAGGAACCTTCATCAATCATTTGCTGCAATCCGGACTCTACTTCCAGCAATCCAGCCGCTATGTGCAGCAGAGTACCTTCCGCGACTTCGTCATTGCGGATTGCTCCGGACATCACAACCAGTTGCTCATCCACAATCCGCTGCAAATGCGTCCAGCCCATAACCATAAGCGTACTTGACATTTGTCGCAGCAAGGGGAGTAGTGGCTCCAGTGTCTGCACCGACGGGCGCTCTGCATACATCAAATCATCAATGGCGTCTTTGACAGTAACCAGCTCGGCGTCAATGTTGGCAATGACCGACTTGAGCGCATCCCGATTGGGGGCATTCAGTTTGTCCTTTTCCGCTTCTACTTTTTCCTGTGATGGCAGGGCCTCATCCAAACGATACAACGCGCGGATTGCGGCAATGGTCGGAGAAGTTCCCTGACTTTTGGCAATGTAATACAGAATGTTTTTCAACAGTTCGAGCGATGGATTATGCTGCGGGTAACCGGCAAATTTACGGATCTCATGTTCAATATCACCCAGCAATTGCTTGACGGCAGGTGTCAACGGAATCGACTTGTTGATCAGCCCCTCAATCAAAGCCTCGCTGATTTGCCACAACGCCTGCAGCGACTTCTGTCCCAGAAGGGTTCCCAGCAAGCCCAATGCCTGATGCAGGGTATCAAGACCTTCGCGTACATTTTGCTGACGTAATACTCCCAACAACCCTAACTGGTAGAGATGACGCAGTTTTTTTAGATTTTCCGCCGTTGGTGTACTGCCTCCCTGTGCTGCAATAGCAAACACACGAGAAAAATCAGGCTGGAACAATGCGATTTCTGAGAGCGGAGCCTCATCATGTGCAACGCGCAATTCATTGATAGCAGGCAAAAGGACAAATGGAGTATCACGCTTGCTGACTTGCAAACGCTCAAGATATGCAGGTAATTGCAGCATGGCTTTGACCAGTGCGTCATAGGCAGCCTTGTTGTTTCGGCATTTGCCGTTGACCAGCGCCAGGCATAACTTCTCCATCTCTTCCGCAAGCATGGCTGCGCCATGAAACTCTACCATTTGCAGGGTGCCGAAGATTTGATGCAGATAGGCAAGGCAAAAGCGTAATTGGGAGGAATCACTTTCATTGGCAACATGCGCTTCCAATGATTGCTGGGCTTGCTTCAGCGTTTCTTCAATTTCGCTTTTTACCCAGTCCAACGCGAGAAAATTATGATTATTGCTCATCTCAAATCACCCCCCCTGTGGGGTCCAGATGCTTGTTGTTCGTAAAGGTTTCAGCACACGCGTCTGAACGCCAATGTATCCGGATATTCAATCCGCTCAAGCTGGGGATGGCTCCAGTCCACCACCTCGCCCAAACCGAGCACCATGACTCCACCCACAGCCAAGCGGTTAGCCAACTGGGTCACGACATCTCGCTTACGAAATCTGCGAAAATAAATCAATACGTTCTGGCAAAAAATAATATCCATATCAGCAAAAGGCGCTTTCTCCAACTCCATCAGGTTGAGCTGGCTAAACGCAACCCGCTTTCTGATGACATCCACAATCTTCCATTCCCGCTGGTTATCCAGATGCTGGAAGTATCGTTGACGATAATGCTCAGGAATCGCCATCACTTTGCGGTCCGCATATACTCCTTGCCTGGCTTTCATCAAGGTAGGCAAGCTGATGTCGGTGGCCGTCACCCCAAAAAATATCTCGTGCCGATGCGCATTAGAAGTTAGCAAACTATCTGACAGCATTGCCAGAGAGTACGCTTCCTCTCCTGTTGAGCATCCTGCGCTCCATAAATTAATGGAGCGGCGCTCAGGCTCCGCCACCAGCTTTCTCAGATGCTCTTCAACCAGATTATACGAGCTGACATGACGAAAGAAGCTGGTTTCCTGTACGGTTAAACGATCGGTCAGAATCATCCATTCTGTACTGCCCGCAGGGCCGGACATCAGCTTTTCGTAAAACACCTCATAGTCATCAAGACCAATTTCACGCATGCGGGTTGTCAGACTTGTCTCCAGAAAGGAACGGCGACTCGGAGTAACCGTAATTCCAATTCTGACCTCAACCAAAGCCTGCCATAACTCAAACTGCTCATCCGACATGGGCAAAGCCGGCTTAAAACCCCAATCTGCCAAACTCACGCCGGCTACTCCCTTTCAGACTTTGGTCAAGCAGCTTCAGGCAGCTTGAAACCTGCGACCGACAAACGCAACTCGGCAGCCATTTCCGCGAGATTACCAATGGACCGCGCGGTTGCGATGGTACCTGCAGTTGTTTGGGTCGTAATCTCCTGAATGACGTTCATGGTGTTGGAAATGTGGCCTGCGGATGCAGCTTGTTGACGTGCCGCATTGGAGATGTTCTGAATCAAGTCTGCAAGGCTTCTGGAAACGGACTGAATCTCTTCCAGAGCCACACCGGCATCCTGGGCGAGCCTGGCACCGCGCACAACTTCAGAAGTGGTTTGCTCCATGGAGATAACCGCTTCGTTGGTATCCGATTGAATCGTTTTAACCAACTGTTCAATCTGCTTCGTTGCAGCCGCCGAACGTTCTGCAAGACGCTGCACTTCGTCCGCAACCACCGCGAAACCGCGACCGGCCTCACCCGCCATAGACGCCTGAATAGCCGCGTTCAACGCCAGAATGTTTGTCTGGTCAGCAATGTCGTTAATCAGCGACACGATATCGCCGATTTCCTGAGAAGATTCACCTAGACGTTTGATCCGCTTGGAGGTTTCCTGAATCTGCTCACGAATAGTATCCATACCCTCGATACTGCGCTGCACTACATCCGCGCCTTTGTGTGCAATTGCCACAGATCTGTCGGCCACAACGGCGGATTCAGCCGCGTTAGCCGACACCTGGTCAATCGATACCGCCATTTCATTCACGGCGGCGGAAGCTCCGGCAATTTCTTGAGCCTGGTGCTCGGATGCCTCAGCCAGATGCATGGCTGTAGACTGAGTTTCCTGAGCCGCGGATGAAACCTGCACCGCCGTCTGGTTAATGGTCGATACTAGTTGCCGTAATTGGTCAATGGAGTAGTTGATCGAGTCAGCGATCGCACCGGTGAAGTCTTCAGACACGGTTGCCTGAACAGTAAGGTCACCATCCGCCAAATCACCGAGCTCATCGAGCAATCTCAAAATAGCGGCCTGATTGCGCTGATTTTCCAGCTCCACCTTCTCAGCGCGATCCTTTTCAACGGTCTTTTCACCTTCGGCCCGTTCCCGATCCTGACGGGCGCGCAAGCGAATCAGCATGATCAGAGAAACCAGTGTCGTTAACAGCGAAACACCTCCGATGATAGCCGCCGCCAAGGAGTTTGATTCTTCGTTGATGGAGACAGTCATCGTATTCAGTGCCGTCAGCAACTCGGGGGAATCACGGAATACGGCTGAAGAAGCTTCACGCACCTGAAACAATTCAGGCGAAGTTTCAAGAATTTCATTGGCGCCTTGCTGAACCGAGGTATCAAACAGTTTGGCCACAGCCTCAAGGGACTGACGTGCGTCTGCGTCACGCACCGCCAGAATTCCCAAATCAGGCGAGCCGTTGAGAAACCCCTGCAACACCTCACCGAATTCAGCCGCATCCCTACCGAAATCATCCGCCGCCATGACGGCGTTTTCATCCCCGTTGAGGACACTGGATACGGATCGCAGAATCCGCTCAGCCAGCACTGACTGCTGCTTGGCCAACACTACCTGTGACGAGGATGCATTCAACGCAACCAGACGATCAACAAACACATCGTTTTCAGACTGCAATTCCGGCACAGCATCAGAAATACCGGCCACCAGATCATGCAGGTTACCTACTGTCTTTTCACCGGCAAGTACTGCTTGAGTATTTTTGGACATCCGACTCCAAACTTCCTCAACCTTCTTGGAGTCAGGCTTGTTGGGGTCATGCAGCTTTTTCAGGGAGGTCCACCGTGCATCAAAATCCTTGGTCGCCTTCGCCAATGATTCAAATGCCTGCTGGTTGCCGGAAGCCGATTCCGTAGCGTTCTTCGCAATATCTTGCGACAACACGCGCATCTCCGAAGAGTCCTGAATCATCTCCCGACCTTTGGCGCTCCGGAAACCCACCACACCGAAGGCAATGGCGGTGAACACGAACGCCAGCACAAAGGACACCAGCCAACGCCCTGTATCCGGAGTGTCGGCAACCGACCGCCAGAGATTTTGCCAATAGTTACGACTGAACAGGGCTTGAAGGTTCTTTTTGGAGAACAACCCTTTGATTTTTTCGCCGCCCAGCGCGATGCGCTTGTTTTGCGTCTGCGGTTTCATAGCCTATTTCTCTCCCCCAAACCTGTTTTTGTTCTACAAAGCTGCATAAGGATCGTGAATTTACGCGGCCGAAGCCTTGAGGAAACGTGGATCCTCAATGAGCCGGCTCATAAGCAGTACATGCCAGACACGCCCGTCGCGGACAAAACTCCCGCGCACAAACGGCGCCATCTCAGGAAATACACCCACTGACGACTGCCTGAAGTCGGAGGCCGGAAAATGCTGCATTCCCAGCACATCATCCACAATCAGTCCGCTGAATACATCTTCATGATCAATGACCAGAACCCGGCGCTTATGCCCTTGCTGGCCGGATCTTTTATTGACAAAAGCCAACAAATCCATGATTGGCAGTAACCGCCCCCGCACATTGGCAAGCCCCTTCATCCAGCCGGCGACACCGGGAATCATGGTATAGCGGGGCACTTTAAGGATTTCAGCCACTTCACCGATCGGAGTCAGGAACAATTGACCGGACAACATGAACCCCACCCCGGTCCATGCATCCCCACCCTGACCCAGCAAGCCCAAACCCTGTTGTTTGGAGCGCTCGGCAATTTCAAGGAGTTTGATAAAGCCTTTGGCAGCCATGCTCGATACCCTACTTACTTGCCTGGAATCAGATTAGCGATGACCTGCATCAGAAGCGTTTCATCCACCGGCTTGGTGAGGTAGTCCTTGGCGCCCTGACGCTTGCCCCATACACGGTCTGTTTCCTGATCCTTGGTGGTCACAATCACCACCGGAATGTGGGCCGTTTCAGGGCTTTTAGTGATCTGCCGGGTCGCCTGGAATCCGTTGATCCCGGGCATGACCACATCCATCAACACCAGATCGGGCAATTCGGCTTTCGCCATTGCCACACCATCGGCGCCGTTAGGCGCTTCAAGAACGCCATGACCATACCGCTCAAGTATTTCCTTGAAGCGATACGTTTCTGTTGGCGAATCATCCACGATCAAAATTCGAGCCATGTTATCCTCACGAATGCCGTATCTGAATAATCAGGACTTGACATGTTGCTTGATGGCGTCGAACAACTCTTCCTTACTGAAAGGCTTGGTCAGGTATTCGTCAGAACCCACGATGCGCCCTTTAGCCTTGTCAAAGAGGCCGTCCTTGCTGGACAGCATAATGACCGGCGTTGACTTGAAAGCCGAATTGTTCTTGATGAGCGCGCAGGTCTGGTAACCGTCCAGACGCGGCATCATGATGTCGACAAAAATGATGTCAGGATTTGTGTCCGCAATCTTGGAAAGCGCATCAAATCCGTCTACCGCCGTGATGACTGTGCATCCGGCTTTCTGGAGCAGGGTTTCAGCTGTGCGTCGAATGGTCTTGGAGTCATCAATCACCATGACTTTCAAGCCGTCAAAATTTTCATCCATCGGAGCCGCCTTCCTAAAATTTGGGGCCACAAGGCCGGGGTGGAATCGGAAATTACCAAGAATTACCCCTCGTTATGATGCAATGACTGCTTTAATGGGGGCCACTGTTGTTTTAACATAGTTTTAGGGACGGCGCTACAATCTGTCGCCGAGGTTGTGGAGCGGTACGTTAAATTATTTTACAAAGGCTTAGCGTTTTTTCTTCATGCACTGGGCAAGGTAAGGCGCAATTGGATCAGCGCAGTGTTAGCATCTTTTCTTTGTTAGCGTAGAGGCGTGCGCCCTTGTGTTGGGCAAGGAAGCCTTTTTGACGGCTGTCTTTCCCGCTTTGGCTGGTTCCACTATCGGCTTTGCTTCATTTGTGACGGACACACTGACGAGTACAAGGAGTATACGGTATGTTTGATGACTGGACGCCATGGTATCTGGCCGGGATTGGAAGCCATCAATCCGTTGTCCACGTCTGGCCGCACAGCCCTGCTCATCTGCTGATCGCTTTACTGGTGCTGGCAGCCGGGTTCTATTCCTGCCAGCATTTCCATGCCCGCATTCATCATCCCGGGCTCTTGCCGGACAACACCCTGCCCTTCTGGCAACTGGCAGGAAGCCTGGTTTTGGCGGGTGCTCTCTGGTCCGGTATTTTCGTTCTCTATCTGGGTCTATTGCTGCCTTTCAGCGGGTTCAGCGGCATTTGGCTGTTGGTTTTTATCGCAGTATGGGGATGCACCTTCCTGCTTTTTCATATTCCGCCTGACCGCAGCCTCCTGACTTCCAAAACAATTTCCGCCCTTCTCCTGGGGGTTTCCATGGCCATGATGGTGCTGGCGCCATTGTCGCCGCTGTCCACTCTTGGCCCTTTGTATCTGAGTCCTGCAAACATACTCTGGGTGTTCGCTTTGATGGTGTTGACTAACGGGTTGGCAGCCTGGCGTTTTTTGACCCCCCGCAACCCCGACCGCGCTGTTGAGTCGGCAGGATTTTCGCTGTTGCTGGCGATACTGATCTGTACAGAATACCGGCTTACCATCCACTCTGTCCTGTTTTTCCCTTCGGACTCCATCACCGCCGGACCTGACAAGACCGCAGGTCACCTGATTCTGGCGCTGTTTATTTCTCTGACTTTTTTTATCGCCGTAATGACTCTTTTTCTGGCATTGTTCGCCTTCCGGAAACTGACGGAGCAGTCCGAGAGTCTTGTTCAGACCCGCTCTCTGGTAGAAGAGATGCATAACACCCGTGAAGGCCTTGAGCAACTGGCCCACTACGATCCGCTAACATCCTTATATAACCGCCACGCCTTCATGGAGGCCTTTGCAGCCCGGCTTCATGAGTCCCGTCAGGCCGGTGGACGCCTCGCCATACTGTTTATCGACTTGGACAACTTCAAACAGGTCAATGACACCTTGGGACATGCTGCCGGTGATGAGCTATTGCGCATCATTTCACGGCGCTTGCGTAGTGTTTTACGTGGGCACGATCTGATTGGGAGACTGGGCGGGGACGAATTCTGTCTGGTTGCGCCTATCAGCACCACCGCTGAGTCCAAGGCTATCGCCAACCGCATCCTGCAAAAAATGCAGGAGCCAATTGCCATTAGTGGACGCGCTGTCACCACCACCACCAGCATCGGCATCAGCCTGTTCCCCCATGACGGCGACCATCAGGACTTGTTGATCAAGAATGCGGATTACGCGCTCTATCAATCCAAGGGGAGCGGCCGGAACACCTTTAATTATTACAGTGACTACCTTCAGCACAAATCACACCGCGAACTCAAAATCCAGCAGGACTTGCAAAAGGCCATTACCGAATCAGAACTCTTCCTGCTCTACCAGCCGGTGCTTTCACTGGACAACAACACGCTATGCTCAGTAGAGGCCTTGGTCAGATGGCAGCACCCGGTCAAGGGCATTCTCACTCCGGACCATTTCATCAATATTGCAGAATTCAACGGGTTCATTGACCTGATTGACACTTGGGTGATCCGTCGCATTTGCAAGGATCTGACTATTCTTTCAGGAATTTTCCACGGCTTGCATATCAGCATGAACTGCTCTTCCCTGAACATGAACAATGAACGGTTTGTGGCGGATACTGTGCGTATCCTTGAGGAAGAAGGCGTCAGTCCTGCTACGTTCAGGCTTGAAATTTCCGAATCCATTCTTTTTGAATTCCGGCACAAAGCTCCAGCCTTCCTTTCCCGCTTGCAGGGTTCAGGCATTCGGCTGGTGGTTGATGATTTCGGTACCGGTTCTTCTTCCCTGCTTTGGCTTAAAACCTTACCCATTTCTGCACTCAAACTGGATCGATGCCTGTTGAGTTCGAATGAAGTGACACATGATCATGATATTTTGGCAGCACTGATCTCCATGGCTGGCCACATGGGGTGGGAGATAATTGCCAAAGGTGTTGAAAACAATGATCAATGGAAACTGCTGGCATCGCTCAAGTGTCATTCAGTTCAAGGCTACATGCCGGGTGCCCCAATGCGGCTGGACGAGTTGATCGCATGGGATGCAGCCCGGCGCAGTTCCTGCGCATTATCTGATGGCATCCAGAATCAGGTGTAGACCGACCAGAACCGTCAATACCTCGAAGGAGCGCTTGACCCAGGCATTACCTTTCAGCAAGCTCCAGTGCGCTCCGGCATAGCCGCCAATCAATGAGCCAGCAATCAGGGGAGGCAGCCAGCTCCAGGCTATCGGCGCCTGCAGTCCGAGCAGCAAGGCACCCGCACCATTCCAGAACAATCCCACCAGAATCAGGGTATATGACACGGCTGTCATAAAATCCAGTCCGAACCAACGCACCAGCCAAATGGTGACAAACAGTCCGGTTCCCGAGGTCAAGGACCCGTTTAGCATGCCTATCAGAAACAATACCACCCCTCCGCCCAAGAGCCCTCTCCAGTCGTGCCGCGTTTCGACACTATGTTGACCCAGTTGCGGCTTGCAGAAGGAGTAGCCTCCCAAACCCAATGTCAGAAGACCGAGACTCAATTCCGCCAAACGCTCGGGAACAGACAATATGATCCGGGTTCCCAGCCAAACCCCGGGCAGCCCGGCCACCAGAATCAGCATTGACAAGCCTGACGCCAGGGTGCGGTTCTGGAAATGCCGGAGCCCAGCCCCCACCCCCAAAGCAACACTGGCAATCTTGTGTGTCGCCAGCGCCGTGCCGAACGGTAAACCGAGAATCAGCAATGCCGGCAACTGCAGTAATCCGGCGCCACCGCCCGCCAAAGCCGACAACAAGTTGGCCGCTAATGAAACCACAAACAAAATCAACAGTTCAGTGGCTGACACGGGGCGCATCCTATGACTAGAATAGTTGGACAAGAATTACATGAAGTATCGGGCGTATCCATGAGTCTATCAGGCAAGGTCATTTTGAGGGTATTGGTGCTGGCTTTGTCGCTGGGCGCTGAATTTGCCATTGCCGCCACCTCCAACGCCCCTGCAGGATCAGAACCGAAACGCTGGTACCGTTTTTTCAGTGAAGGCGGAATTCCCACACTAAGCGATCAGATTACCGAAGAGCATGTTAAGCGCGGCTATGACATACTTGACAGGAACATGCAGGTACTTCGCCGTATACCGGCTTTCAATGAGGATGCCTACCAGAAGGACAAGGTACGGCGTGATGCCATGCTTCGCCGGCAACAGGAGGACGCGCGTATCCTCAGGCTTTATTCCTCCTCTCGGGACGCAGAACTGGCACGAAACCGCCTGCTGGATACGCTTGAGACCAGTATTGGTTACAATGCGATCCAACTAATGCGCCTGAAGCGGCTACGCTCCGAACTGGTGGAACATGCTGCGGATCAGGAACGTTCCGGCAAGTCACTTACCAATCAAACCAAGGACCAAATCCACCAGTACGAACTGCAGATTCAGGACCTGAATTCGCTCGTCGCCAGCCAGCGCGCGGAGCAGGCTAAAGTCCGGCAGGACTTCATAGGTATTATCCAGAGACTGACCGAACTTGAAAGCAACAAGGGAGGGTTACCGGCAATAGCCCCCCCTCCTTCACCCTGACTTTAACTCTTGCGGGCCTTCTTGCTCTTGTTGCTGATCAGGGTGCCAATACCTTCATCGGTAAAAATTTCAATCAAGGTGGCGTGTGGTAAGCGGCCGTCAATGATATGCGCACTGACAACCCCTCCCTTGACGGCATCCAGTGCGCATGAGACTTTGGGTATCATGCCTCCGTAAATTGTGCCGTCAGCAATAAGATCATCCACGTCCTGAGTGCTGAGACCGGTCAGAATATTCTTGTTCCGATCCAGTACCCCCGTAATATTGGTCAACAGTATCAGCTTCTCCGCCT
Source organism: Fluviicoccus sp. (assembly GCF_030646115.1). Lineage (GTDB taxonomy): Bacteria > Pseudomonadota > Gammaproteobacteria > Pseudomonadales > Moraxellaceae > Fluviicoccus. The sequence continues at coordinate 433,469 of NZ_JAUSMX010000009.1, read as the reverse complement.
TAAGCGCTTCAGCGACTTTCCCGGCTACCAGATCGGCATTGATATTGTAGGACTCACCGTCATCTCCCACTCCCACCGGAGCAATGACCGGAATGAAGTCGCTGGCCATGAAAAGATCCAGTACATCTGTCTTAACACCGGCCACCTCACCCACCTGGCCGATATCCACCTTTTCAGTCTTGCCGTCGTCGCCCTGCTTCTCGATATACAATTTTTTGGCCCGGAGCAGATTTCCATCCTTACCGGTCAATCCCATGGCCCGCCCGCCGTTCTGGTTGATCAGATTGACGATCGACTTATTGACCAGTCCACCCAGCACCATTTCGACAACATCCATGGTTTCTTTGTCGGTAACGCGCATGCCGTCAACAAATCGGGACTCCTTGCCGATACGGTTCAATAAATCTCCAATCTGCGGACCACCGCCATGCACCACGACCGGATTAAGGCCGACCGTCTTCAGCAGCACAATGTCACGGGCAAACGAGTTTTCCAGATCGGGATCCGTCATGGCGTTTCCACCGTATTTGACCACGATGGTTTTGCCATGAAACCGCTGGATATAGGGAAGGGCCTCAGTCAGAACCTTGGCAATATTCAACGCGGCATCTTGCGATAGAGCCATTCCTTCAATCTCCGTTAAAAAGGCAATAACATCATAGGGTCGGCCTTGTGCAACCGTTCCCTGAAGAAACTTTTGACCATCTCCAGATCTTCTGTCGTGTTCGCTTCAAATCTGGCGACCAAATAGGAACCGGTATTTGATGCACGGACAATGCCCCACCCTCCGGCAAATTCGACTCTCAAACCGTCGGTCGTATTGACGGTTCCCTCGAAGATCTCATCTTTGGAAGCCAACAACCGTTCCATCACCAACGATTTTTCGTCTTCCGACACCGGCACCTGTAATTCGGGTGTAGAAATCCGCTCCGGGAACTCAGCAAACAGGTCATCCACAACCCCTGTGCTTTGAGCCAGAATCTCCAGGAAACGAGCAGCTGCATAAAGCCCGTCATCAAAGTCGCCCCAGCGATCATTGAAAATGAAATGACCGCTCATTTCGCCTGCGAGAGGAGCGCCGGTTTCCGCCACGCCGGCCTTCAACCAGGAATGCCCCGTCTTGGTCATGACCGGACGGCCGCCATGTGTGGTGATTACTGACACCAGATCCCGGGAACACTTCACATCAAACAGGATATCGGCGCCAGGCTGCGTTGCCAGCACTTCACGGGCAAACAACATCAGCAAACGGTCGCTGGCCACAATTTTCGTGGAGTTGGTGACAATAACGACCCGGTCGCCGTCGCCGTCAAACGCCAAGCCCAAGTCTGCACCGCTGATCGCGACATCACTGAGCAAGTCTTCCAGGTTGTCATGATTACTTGGATCGGGGTCATGATGGGGAAAATTGCCGTCAGGCTCACAATACAGCGGACTGACGGTACATCCCATCTCCTCCAGCATGCGGACCGCCATCGGACCCGCCACCCCGTTACCGGCATCCACTACGACATTGAACGTTCTGGCCAGCAGGATGTCATCAGCAATGCGTTGCAGATAATCATCATCCACCGAATGCTGAACCATGGAGCCGCTGCCCTTGGCAAAATCCTTACGCAGGATGCGCTCGCGCAGGGCGCGGATTTCGATACCGCCCAAGGTGTGCCCTGCCAGCATGATTTTGAAACCATTGTCTGGAGCCGGGTTGTGGCTGGCGGTGACCATGACGCCGCTGCCGGAACCGATATTTTTGGCAGCGAAATACAGCACTGGTGACGGCACCATACCGACATCCACCACATCACAACCGGATTCGGTGAGACCGCGAATCAGCGCCTTGGCCAACAGGTCACTGCTCAGACGGACATCCCGGCCAACCACTACCGTGCGTTCACCTCGCTCCTGGGCTTCGGTGGCCACGGCGCGACCGATCTGCACAGCCAGATCCTCGGAAATTTCCGTGACTGCCTTGCCGCGAATATCGTAGTCCCGAAAAACATGCGCGGGAAAACCGGATTTAGTAGAAGTATCGTCCCCGCCTTTCTTGCTGAGCGTGAATTCCAGCGGCGACAGCTCGGCAACATCATGATCATCCTGAATAACTTCTGGCTCTTCTTCTTGCGCTTTCTCCAACACCAATGCCGGGGCAGCCTGCTTCGCTTCTTGAACCTGAGACTCCTCTATCGGCACAGCCACCGGCATCAGATTCAATGCCTCCGCATCCTCCACAATACCGGCCACATCATGGGTGCGGATGGCGCTTGCCGGTTTGCCGCCTGCAGAAGTCGTGGGTGTGTGACGCGAGGCAAATCCGGTCAGGATGGACCAAAGCTCCTGCATCGACTCGAAATGCAACGGACTGGACAGCTCCTCACCCCGGGTAACACCATGTAAGGCATCCAGGTCGTGGCGGATTCGGGCTTCGTACATCCGGACCAACAGGAAAGCCAGAATCGGGATAATAAGCGCCGCTATGATCAGGGCAATGGCCACCACCAGAATCGCGCTTGGGCCGACAGGCGCCTTGTACTCCAGCGTCCAGTTCGGATTCATCAGTTTGACGGCGGACAGGGTAAATGTGGCTCTGGCATTCAGTTCCACAACCTCTGACACCGTTCCGGTCGCCCCGATCTTTTGCCGCACCCGGATAGCCCCTTCCTTGTCCGCCAGGGCTTTCAAGCTGGCCACCAAAGGGACTGCAGAGAAGCCCGCCAACAGGAATCCGCCACTTTTCAGCATCCGCACCTGACTGATCATGACATCGCCGGTCGAGACATGGCTGGCTTCTGGGTGGATATTTGTCCGGGACTGGATCGCCCTTCGCAACATATCCTGATGCGTATAGCCCAGATCCTTGGGAATTTCAGCATTTGCCGGAACCAAGCGAATAACCGAGACACCCGGCAGGGATGATGGCGTCGATTCCGCAGGAAGGCCAGCCAATTGCGTGACAAACAGGTTCTGCTGTTCGATATACCCATTGACCAGCGCCGCCGCCTGGCGGTCAAAGCGGCTTTTTTCTTCTTTTGTCCTGTCGCCATCCGTCATGGCCAGCACGACAATTGTCAGGAGAGCCACAAGCAGCTGAACACCGGCAATAGCCGCTAGAAACGGTAGCGCCATGCGGTAGATGGGTTTTATTTTTGCCGCCAATTTATTCTCTCCCCTCAGCAGACCCGGATTATTGTTTAATGCCCGCCGTCAATGCGAGCCCGAATGACCGAAACCGCCGCCCCCTCGTGCTGTTGACTGAAAGTCGCTTACCACTGCAAGCTCTGTCTGGATGACCGGCACCAGAACATACTGGGCAATACGCTCTCCCGGCTGAATGGTAAAGGTAGAAGCCCCCCGGTTCCAGCAGGAAATCATCAACTCTCCCTGATAGTCGGAATCTATCAGCCCCACCAGATTTCCCAAAACGATACCATGTTTGTGACCCAGCCCCGAGCGGGGAAGCACCAGCCCGGCAAAGCCCGGGTTACCGATGTAGATTGAGAGACCAGTACCCACCAGCACGGTCTGCCCCGGCTCCAGTGTCAGCGGGGCGTCCAGGCAGGCGCGCAAGTCCAGTCCGGCCGATCCGTCGGTAGCGTAGGCAGGCAGCGGGAAATCCGTGCCAATCCGGGAGTTAAGAATCTTGACCTGAAGTTTCATGGTTTTGGCTTTCAATTTAGAGGGATGGATTGATCTGTCGGGCGATCAGGCTCACCAGTTCACGGGCGATCAGAGTTTTGGGAGCCTTGTCGAGCCGTTGCGAGCCTCCGTCCCAAAAAACCACCATGGCGTTGTCATCACTCTGGAAACCGATATCCGCTCGCGAAACATCGTTGCAGGCGATCATGTCCAGACGCTTGTCCCGGAGCTTGCCCTTGGCGTATTCCTCCACCTGACGCGTTTCTGCCGCAAAACCGACTACAAACGGACGATCCGGCCGTGACGCCACGGTGGCGACAATGTCCGGGTTGCGCACCAGTTCAATGGTTAGCGCATCACCGGTTTTCTTGATCTTGTGCTCCGCCACGCTGACTGGACGATAATCCGCCACCGCAGCGGTGGCGATGAAGATATCACAGCCATCACTCACGGCGGATTCAGCAACTGACAGCATCTCCAGTGCGCTGCCGACATTGATCCGTTGCACGCGTTCGGGGGTCGGCAAGTGCACTGGCCCGCTGATCAGCGTGACTCTCGCCCCTGCCTCGACACAGGCCTGAGCCAAGGCATAGCCCATTTTGCCTGAACTGTGGTTGCTGACATAGCGCACCGGATCAATAGGTTCGCGTGTGGGCCCGGCCGTAATTACCACGCGTCGTCCGGCCAGGCTGCCGGTGGCGAATAGTCCGGCGCAGTGCCGGGCCAGTTCCACAGCCTCCAGCATGCGGCCGGCGCCCACATCACCGCAGGCCTGACTGCCTGATGCCGGCCCGAGAACAACCACGCCTCTTCCCAGCAGGCACTCAACATTTTCCCTGGTTGGCGATGAAACCCACATCTGCTGGTTCATGGCCGGGGCGATTACCTTGATACCCGGACAGGCCAGCCAGAGAGTGGTCAGCAAATCGTTGGCCAGCCCGGCGGCCAACCGGGCGATGACGTCGGCGCTGGCCGGCGCCACCAGCACCAGATCGGCCCAGCGCGCCAGCTCGATATGACCCATGCCCGCCTCAGCCTCGGGGTCCAGCAACTCGGTATGCACGGGATGTCCGGACAGTGCCTGCAGTGTCAACGGAGTAATGAACTGGCAGGCGGCAGCCGTCATCACCACGCGAACCTCTGCGCCGGCATCACGGAGCCTCCGCACCAGATCGGCGCTTTTGTAAGCGGCAATGCCGCCGCTGATACCCAGGAGGATGCGTTTATTGCTAAGATTGACAAGCATATGGACGTTTGCGGCTGAAAAACCAAAGCGCCAACAATACCATTTGCCTTGACTATCCAAAAGGACTTGATGATGCCCATTACCGACTGGCCCGCTGATGAACGTCCGCGCGAGAAGCTTTTGCAGCGCGGCGCCCATTTTCTTTCCGATGCCGAACTGCTGGCTGTTTTTCTGCGCACCGGCACCACCCGCAAGACGGCGGTTGACATTGGGCGCGACCTGATCAGCCATTTCGGGTCCTTGCGCAACCTGCTGGAATCCGATGCCGACCGCGTACTATCCCGGGAAGGCATCGGGCCCGCCAAATACGCCCTGCTGATGGCCTCGATGGAACTGGGGCGCCGCCACCTTGAACAGACGCTGAATACCGGTGACCTGCTGACCAGCCCCGGCATGGTGCGCAGCTTTCTCCGCTCCCGTCTCCGCCACCAGCGGCATGAAGTTTTTGCCGCCCTGTTTCTCGACACCCAAAACCGTCTGCTTTCATTTGAAGAGTTGTTCCGGGGAACCCTGGACAGTTGCGCGGTTCATCCCCGCGAAGTCGTCAAGCGCGCCCTCGCCCTGCATGCGGCCGGCGTCATTTTTTCCCATAACCATCCATCCGGCCATGCCGAACCGTCCGCCGCCGACCGGCAAATAACGGAACGCCTGAAATCCGCTTTGGCGCTGGTGGATGTCCGAGTACTCGACCATCTGGTGGTCGGCGACGGCGACATCATCTCCCTGGCGGAGCGCGGTTGGCTTTGATGCCTGAAAATAATTGCTACGTTCCAGCCAATGGCGTAGAATGCCCGACCCCTGTCCAAGTGACCGGGATCCTCGGTCGTTCCTGCGGGAATGGCCACCACTCCTTGCCCTTGTCAAATCCGGCCTGGGCTGTTAACCCGTAAGGAGCTGTCATGCGTCATTACGAAATCGTGCTGCTGGTCCATCCGGACCAGAGCGAGCAAGTCTCTGCCATGGTGGAGCGTTACACCAACACGGTGAAAGAATCCGGCGGCCAAGTACACCGCCTGGAAGATTGGGGCCGTCGCCAACTCGCCTATCCCATCAACAAGGTCCACAAGGCCCACTATGTTCTGCTGAACATCGAGTGCGACCAGAAGATCGTTGATGAACTCGGCGAAGCCTTCCGCTACAACGATGCCGTTATCCGTAACATCATCATCCGTCGCGACAAGGCCATTACCGAAGAGTCGCTGCTGGCCAAGAGCGCCGAAGAAAAGCGCGCCCGCAAGGCTGCCCGCAGCGAAGAATCCCTGTCCTCTGACAGCGAAGGCTAATCTCCAGGAGAATCGTCATGGCGCGTTTTTACCGTCGTCGCAAGTTCTGCCGCTTTACTGCGGAAAAAGTTGATTATATCGACTACAAAGACACTGAAACCCTCAAGCAGTACGTCACTGAAAACGGCAAGATCGTTCCGAGCCGCATCACCGGTACGAAAGCCCGTTATCAGCGTCAGCTGGCCCTTGCCATCAAGCAAGCCCGCTATCTGGCCCTGCTGCCGTACACCGACAACCATCAGTAAGGGGTGAGTGATGGACATTATTCTTCTTGAGAAGGTCAAGAACCTGGGTTCCCTGGGTTCCCGCGTCAGTGTCAAGTCCGGCTATGGCCGCAACTTCCTGATCCCCAAGGGCAAGGCTGTGCCGGCTACCGAAGCCAACATCGCCGCCTTTGACGCCCGCCGCGCCGAACTGGAACGTCAGGAAGCCGAAGTGCTTTCCGCCGCCCAGGCCCGCGCCGCCCAGCTGGCCGAAATCGCTGTCGTCATCGCCGCCAAGTCCGGCGACGAAGGCAAGCTGTTCGGTTCAGTTGGCACCCGTGACATCGCCGACGCCATTACGGCCGCTGGCGTTGCCGTTGACAAGAGCGAAGTGCGCCTGCCTAACGGTGCCCTGCGCAACACCGGTGCTTACACTGTTGCCCTGCATCTGCACAGCGACGTGAACGCCGAAGTCAGCGTCACGGTGGTTGCCGAGTAAGCTCGGACAACGCACTGCCGAAAAGGCGTCGAACCTCTTAGGTTCGACGCCTTTTTTGTTTTCGGCGTATCATGGCTTTCGTCACACTTGGCCGCTTGTGCGAACCGCGCCGAGCAGGAATAATAGCCATAAATCCCCCTTCCCTATTCCATCCAGAAACAGGTCGCCCCTGTCACGGGGCTTGTATTCCTTTTACTCAGACTGCCGGTACTCCATGATTCCATCGCTGTCCGCTGAATCCGATGTTGTCACCAGCCTGAAGGTGCCGCCGCACAGCCTGACGCTGGAACAGGCCATCCTGTCCGGCCTGATGGCCGATCCCGGCGCCTGGGACAATGTCACTGAAATTGTCAGCGAAAAGGACTTTTACTCCCCGCGGCACACCATGATCTTTCGCGCCATTGCCACGCTGATCAATAGTGACCAGCCTTGTGACGCCATCCTGGTGGCCAAGTGGCTGGAAGACATGCATCTGCTGGACAAGGCCGGTGGCGAGTCCTATCTGGGGCAAATCCTCAAGGACTCCCCGGCCACCACCGCCAATATTGAGGCTTATGCCGAGCGGGTGCGTGAATTCTCGGTACTGCGCCAGTTGATCTCCGCCAGCGGCGATATCGCCAATATTGCCTACCAGCCCAAGGGACAATCGGCCACAAGCATTCTCGACCAGGCGGAAACCAAGATTTTTGCCATTGCCGAGCAACAGAAGAGCCGTGACTCCAAAAACGGACCGCAGCTGATCAAGCCCTTGCTGGCGAAAACTCTGGAAAAAATCGACGAACTGTATCACTCCACCGAGCCCATCACCGGCCTCACCACTGGCTTTAGCGATCTCGACAACCGCACTTTCGGCATGCAGCGCAGTGACCTGATCATTGTCGCGGCGCGTCCCAGTATGGGAAAGACCACCTTCGCCATGAATCTGGTGGAAAGTGTAATTTTCAACTCGGATTTGCCTGCTGTCGTGTTTTCCATGGAAATGCCCGCCGAACAGTTGCTGCTGCGGATGCTGTCTTCGATTGGCGGTGTCGATCAGAGCCGGGTCCGCTCCGGCAAACTGGAAGAGGATGACTGGCCCCGGCTGGCATCCGCCGTAACCCAGCTCAGTGACAAGAAACTGTATATTGATGACAGCGCCGCACTGCCCCCCAATGAAGTCCGTGCCCGGGCGCGCCGCATTGCCCGTGACCACGACGGCAAGATGGGCCTGGTGATGGTCGACTACCTGCAGCTGATGCGGGTGCCCGGCATGGAAAACAACCGCGTCAACGAAGTGGGTGAAATATCACGTTCGATGAAAGCGCTAGCAAAAGAACTGAAATGCCCGGTGGTTGCACTGTCTCAGTTGAGCCGTAACCTGGAACAACGCCCCAATAAGCGACCGGTCATGTCCGATCTCCGCGAATCCGGCGCCATCGAACAGGATGCCGACTTGATCATGTTCATTTATCGCGATGAAGTCTATAACACCGACTCCAAGGACAAGGGCACGGCGGAAATCATTATCGCCAAGCAGCGTAACGGCCCCATCGGCACCGCCAGACTGGCGTTTGTCGGTCATTTGAGCCGGTTCAAGGATCTGGCTCCGGAATATTACCGCGCGGATGACGAGTAAACGATGCGTGACGCCACCCTGACCCTGAGCCGCTCCGCCCTGCTGCACAACATGGCCCGCGTGCGCGCCTGCGCCCCGCAATCCCGGGTGCTGGCCATGGTCAAGGCGGACGCATACGGCCACGGCGCCTCCCTGGTTGCGTCCTGGCTGTCTCCTCATGTTGATGCCCTGGGTGTCGCCTTCATGGAAGAAGCGTTGGCGCTGCGCGATGCCGGCATCAAGACCCCCATTGCCTTGATGGAGGGCGTGTTCAATGCCTATGAACTGGCAACGGCGCGGGCGCTGGACATGTATCTGGTAGTGCACCAATCCCAACAGTTGGACTTGCTGGAAAAACACCCTTCCGGACCACCACTGACGGTGTGGCTGAAAGTGGATAGCGGCATGCACCGGCTGGGTTTCTCTCCGTCCGAAGCCGTCTTGGCTTACCAGCGGCTGGAGGCATTGCCTTCGGTTGTCCGCATTGTGTTGTGCAGCCATTTTGCAGCGGCCGATGTCACAACGTCCCTACAGACCGAACACCAGACCACTGTCATGAATGCCCTGGCCGCCCGCTTGCCCGCCATGCCGCGCAGCCTCGCCAACTCAGCCGCTATTCTCGGCCGTCCTGAAGTCCATCATCAATGGGTTCGCCCCGGCATCATGCTTTATGGATCCTCACCATTTGCCGATCGGACAGCGGCTGACCTCGACCTGGAGCCGGTCATGACACTGCACTCCCGCGTCATTGCCGTTCGAGATATCTCCGCCGGGGAAGCGGTGGGTTATGGAGCCACCTGGACATCCCGGCAGCCGACCAGGCTGGCGGTCGTCGCCATCGGTTATGGCGACGGATACCCGCGGCATGCGCCCTCCGGAACGCCGGTGCTGATCAACGGCCGGCGTTACCCGTTGGTCGGACGCGTCAGCATGGACATGATTACCGTTGATGTCAGTGACGAGCCGGTACAACCCGGAGATCATGCGGTGCTATGGGGGGAAGGATTGCCGGCTGATGAAGTCGCCGCTCACGCCGGAACCATCAGCTACGAGCTTTTTTGCCGGATTACCGGTCGTGTCGAGCGCATCTGGCGCTGAAATCTCCGACAAACGGCATAGCATTTCTTCAGAAGCGGACTATATTAAGAGTCGAGGTCAGGATAAAAGAGGAGTCATGAAGTTCAAAAACCGATGTGTTTCAACAGATTCGACTATCTTCTGCAAATTAAAGGCGTAACCGCCTGTCATCCGTTCTGACGGATCAAAACCCCGCTTCGACGGGGTTTTATTATTGGGCAGTGTTCCCCTCCGGAACTTCGGCCACTTCCTCCGGGACGGGTTCGGGCAACGGGCAATCGGATCGGCGTCCCGCACGGCGCATGATTCTTGATCGGGCCTCCTCGGCCTGAAACACCAGGGCTTGCGCTTCCGGAGACACATCATCCCGGAGTCGCAGTACAAAGGCATCCAGCGCTTCGGCAACCGGAAAGTTTCCGATCTCTCCCAGCACAGCAAGCGTTTCAACCCGGACCCGTGGCAAATCCCCTTTCAGACTGCGAACCAGAATTTCCATGGGCGCAGGATGGCAGGATTTGCCCAAGGCATAAACCACGCTTGAAACGACCTCCGGGTTATCATCCATATCAAAGGCGTTGATCAGTTGCTGCAAAGGACCGTCGTCCAATTGACCCATCGCGGCCAATTCGCCCAACCTGTCGGCGGCGTCCTTGCGTTGCAGGTAATCAGAATCATGCAATTGCTTTACCAAACGCCGGTTACGATCTTCCGCCGACTCAGGGGGCCGTTGGCTACTGTTGACGGCAGGCGCCGCTACAGCCATGTTGTCTGCCTGACTGCCGGCAGGCGGAGGGCCTTTGTCACACCCGGCCAAAGCCAGGGCCGCTGCAGCGCACAGCCACCAGCCTGTCAGTATATTGCGAAAGCCTTTACTCAAAATTCCCCCTTCACGTCAATTTGTGTCGCCGCCGGCTTTGCCTGCCCGCACAATTACGCCTAAGCTATTCCAACATTTAATTCTCGCCTTTTTTAAGCTCATGAGCAAAACCAAATCCGTTTATTCTTGCAACGCCTGCGGCTCACAATTCCACAAATGGGCAGGCCAGTGCGGCGATTGCGGCGCCTGGAACACCCTGCATGAAGTTCGCGCCGACAACTCCCCTCCCCGCCTGAAAGCCAGTAACGGTTATGCCGGTCAAGTTGCCCAGGTTACGGTACTCGATGAAGTCAGCGTGAATACCGAAACCCGCACTTCTACCGGATTGAGCGAACTGGACCGAGTGCTGGGCGGTGGTCTGGTAGAAGGATCAGTGGTGCTGATCGGCGGTGATCCCGGCATCGGCAAATCCACCATTCTCTTGCAAACCCTGACCTGGCTGGCTCAGGACCACAAAGCGCTGTATATCACCGGTGAGGAGTCGCTGGGTCAGGTCGCGATGCGCGCCAAGCGTTTGGAGCTTCCCTGTGACCGACTGCGGATCATGGCGGAAACTTGTGTCGAAAACATAGCCGCCACCCTGCGCTCGGAAAAACCTGCTGTCGCTGTCATTGACTCCATACAGACGCTATATACCGAAGCCATTCAGTCTGCACCCGGCGGGGTGTCACAAATCCGCGAATCTGCCGCCATCCTGACCCGTTATGCCAAGCAGACCGGAACCGCGCTGTTTCTGGTGGGGCACGTTACCAAGGAAGGCGCGCTGGCAGGGCCGCGCGTACTGGAACACATGGTGGACTGCGTGCTGTACTTTGAAGGTGAAGCCGACTCCCGGTTCCGCATGATCCGCGCTGTCAAAAACCGCTTTGGGGCCGTCAATGAACTGGGCGTGTTTGCGATGACGGACCGCGGCCTGCGTGAGGTCGCCAATCCTTCCGCCATTTTCCTGTCCCGTTATGAGGAGCCCATTCCCGGCTCCATTGTCATGATCAGCCGCGAAGGCACACGGCCATTGCTGGTCGAGGTACAAGCACTGGTCGATGATGCCTTTGGCAATCCGCGGCGGGTGGCGGTAGGCCTGGACCAGAACCGGCTGGCGATGCTGCTGGCCATCCTGCATCGTCACGGCGGCATACCCACCGTGGGACAGGATGTTTTCGTCAATGTGGTGGGAGGGGTCAAGGTGCTGGAAACCGGCTCCGACCTCGCGGTGTTGCTGGCGGTATATTCCAGCCTGCGCGGCCAGGCGCTGCCCACCGATCTGGCGGTATTCGGGGAAGTCGGTTTATCCGGCGAAATCCGTCCGGTGCCCAATGGTCAGGAACGGTTGCGGGAAGCGGCCAAACACGGTTTCAAGCGCGCCATTGTTCCCAAGGGCAACGCGCCACGCCAGCCTATCGAAGGTATTGAGGTCGTTGCGGTAGGACGATTGCATGAAGCCTTGGGCGCTCTTTGATCACGTATACTCCCCCTTGTATTCTGCCACCGGCATACCCATTAAGTTTGCATGAATATCCATTGAGTCCGAGGCCACTATGTCCAGCCTGCATCTGGTATGTCCCCATTGCCAAGCCGTAAACCGCGTCCCCGCTGAACGACTACAGGAAACGCCAGTATGCGGCAAATGCCGGCAGCCGCTGCTGACCGGCGCCCCGGTTGATCTCGACAGCAGCTCTTTTGATAATTTTGTCAGCCGCAATGACCTGCCCGTCGTGGTGGACTTTTGGGCAAGCTGGTGCGGCCCGTGCAAGATGATGGCCCCGCATTTCGCGACGGCGGCGCGGGAACTGCAAGGTCAGGTATTGTTTGCAAAGGTGAGCACGGAAGACTGTCCCGATCTGGCGCAACGCTACAATATCCGCAGCATTCCGACTCTGGCTCTGTTCCGTCAGGGCAAGGAAATCGACCGGGTATCCGGAGCGATGAACTCCGGACAACTGGTGTCGTGGTTACGTTCTAAACGCCAAGCCTGATTAAACCGCCGTCAGTGTCTTGACACCACCGGCTGTACCCAGCAGTAACACGTCGGCCGGGCGGCGGGCGAACAGGCCATTCGTGACAACGCCGGTAATCTGGTTAAGGATGCCTTCCAGCTCCGGAGGATTGACGATGCTGAGCCCGTAAGTATCCAGAATGACATTGCCATTGTCGGTCACGAACCCCTGGCGGTACACCGGACTTCCACCCAACTTCACCAGTTCACGCGCCACATAGGAGCGTGCCATCGGGATCACCTCCACCGGCAGCGGGAACTTCCCCAGCACATCCACATGCTTGCTGCCATCGGCGATACAAATGAACTTCCGGGCTACGGCTGCAACGATTTTCTCGCGGGTCAACGCCCCGCCACCGCCTTTGATCATGTGCAGGTGATTATTGATTTCATCCGCACCGTCAACATAGACGCTGATGTAGTCGACGTTATTCAACTCCATGACTTCAATCCCCAACTTCTGCAAACGCTCGGCAGTCGCCTTTGAACTGGCGACGGCGCCGGGAATGTGTTTCTTGATGGAAGCCAGCGCATCAATGAAGTAATTGGCGGTGGAACCCGTGCCTACACCCAGCACTTCATCCTTTTCGACATAGGCCAGCGCGGCTTCGGCCACAGCTCGTTTGAGTTGATCTTGCGTCATTTGGCGTAATCCCCGGAATCCCCAATAAAAGTGGCGGAATTATACCTTGAGTGCCTGCGGATAACTGCCTAACATGGCGTTTTTGCCCACGCTGAGATGACGATGACCGAACCGTTGCGACTGGAGGATTATGTCCGCCGCACCTTGCTTGCCCGCGTTTATGATGTGGCTGTCGAAACACCGCTGGAAGAAATGTCGCAATTGTCCCGCCGCTTCAAGAATCGAATTTGGCTGAAGCGGGAAGATCTGCAGCCGGTCTTTTCGTTCAAGATTCGCGGCGCCTATAACAAGGTGGCGCAACTCAGCCGTGAAGAACAGCAAAAAGGGGTGATCTGCGCTTCGGCCGGGAACCATGCCCAAGGGCTGGCCCTTTCCGCCAGCAAGCTGGGCATTCGCGGCACCATCGTCATGCCCCAGACCACGCCGGACATCAAAATCAACGCCGTCAAGGCCCTGGGCGGTCACGTCGTCCTGCATGGCGATGCCTTTGACGAAGCCTCCGTCCATGCCAACCAGCTTGCCGCCGAAAAAGGTTACACCTACATCCACCCCTATGATGACCTGGATGTCATTGCCGGTCAGGGCACCGTCGGCATGGAGATTCTGCGCCAGCATGCCGGCCCCATTGATGCCATCTTTATTCCCGTCGGCGGTGGCGGACTGATGGCGGGGATTGCCGCCTATGTCAAATACCTGCGCCCGGATATCCGCATCATTGCCGTGGAACCGGACGATGCTGCCTGTCTGGACGCCGCCATGAAAGCCAATGCACGGGTGGTGCTGCCGCAGGTCGGGCTGTTTGCAGACGGTGTCGCTGTAGCCCAGATTGGCGTTGAAACCTTCAAGGTGGCGCAACACTGCGTGGATGAAGTCATTACTTGCTCTACTGACGAAATCTGTTCCGCCATCAAGGATATCTTCGAGCATAGCCGCTGCATTGCCGAACCTGCGGGGGCGCTGTCGTTGGCAGGATTGAAGAAATACGTCCAGAAATACGGGGTTGAAGGGCAAATCCTGGTCGCCATCGACTCCGGCGCCAACATGAATTTCGACAGGTTGCGGCATATTTCCGAGCGTACCGAGTTGGGTGAAAAGCGAGAAGCCATTTTTGCCGTGACCATTCCGGAACGGCCGGGCGCGTTCAAGGCGTTTTGCCAGACACTGGGTAAACGCAACATCACCGAGTTCAATTACCGCTACTCGGACAAGGCGGACGCCCATGTCTTTGTCGGTATCCAGCTTCGCGCCGGAGACACCGAACGCACCGATTTGCATGAAACGCTGGAAAAGAAAGGATACCCGGTGCTGGATTTGTCTGATGATGAAATGGCCAAGCTGCATATCCGGCATCTGGTGGGCGGGCATGCCGGGCTGGATGATGAATTCCTGTTTCGTTTCGAGTTCCCTGAACGGCCGGGAGCCTTGCTGAATTTTTTGTCACGACTGGGCGGTCACAATATTTCCCTATTCCATTACCGCAACCACGGCGCCGCCTACGGGCGGGTGCTGGTCGGCATGCAGGTTGGCAAGAAAACCAAGGCTGAATTATTGGCATCACTGGATGCGGTGGGTTATCCGTGGTCAGAGGAAAGCGGCAATCCCGCCTATCAACTTTTTTTACGTTAGGGGGCTTGGGTCAAAGGCCATTTTGGGCCTATATTCGGCTTACAAGAAATCCAAAACACAGTCATGGAGCTATGGAAATGAAGAAGACGTATGTGATTGGCGGCGCCGCCGTGCTGACTGCCGCTTTGCTGGCTGGCTGTAACTCGAATGGTGATGATGGTTCTGTTCCGGCAGCCGGTCCGACCACCACCACACTGACCGTGACTCCCTCTTTGGGACGCATCAGCAATGGACGGGTTGTGCTGCGTAATGCTGCTACCGGCAACCAGATCGGGACTCCGCGCAACCTGGCTGGCGGTTCTGCTTCCTTCCCCGACGTTCCGCTGGGCATTCCCGTCGTCGCTGAAATCCAGCCGCTCCCCGGCGCTACTGATATCACCTATTTTGACGAAGGCACCGGCACCAACCACCAGATTACGGGTGCAGACCTGACCAACTTCCATTTCCGGGCCGCCTTGGGCAATGTCGTCCCGGGTGCCAATCTGGGTATCACTGCGCTGACGGAAGCCGCATTCCGCAACCTGCCAGCCGGCGGCGGACTCACGGCAGCACAGATTGATAATGCCAACAATACCATTCGCAATGAATTACGCCGTGTGGGACTCATTCCGACCGAGGCCACGTTTGACATTACCCAGGCCCCGGCCCTTGTCGGTGCTGCAGGCGATTACGCCGGGCTAGCCAACGACCTGCGCGGCCAGTATGCCGCCCTGCTCGCCATGTGGGCCAATGCCGTACACAACCGTATCGGCGGCAATGCACCCGCCCTCGACTTCCTGAACAACCTCGCCAGCGATCTGGCCGACGGCAACCTGAACGGCTCCGGCGGTGCAGCCTTCAATTTTGACAGTGCCCAATTTGATGCCGCACTCAATCAGGCTGCCGCCCAACTCCGGAGCCATCTGCCCAATCTGGGCGGTCTGGTCAACGGCATTACGTTCAGTGGCGGGGTGAGTGTCGGAGGCAAGGAATACGGCACCATCATTACAACCGGTAATGAGTCCCATACCGCCACAACCGCTGCCGTGGTTACTGTCAACAACATCAAGACCGTTACCTGGTCGGACGGAACAGGTGCCCTGAGCGTGGCGATGAATGCCACGACCAATGTACCACTCTCCCTCACCTTTACCAGTGATGCCGACGCAGGCTTCCTGACATGCTCGGGTCAGGCTTGCAGCGGCGTCACCGTTGACCCGACCGCCAAAACCGTCAGCTTCTCCAATGTCAGTTTTGATGTCGTGAGTGCCGGTTCCAGCCCCTTCTCCGTGATTTCCGGAACGCTGAGTTATGATATCGCTACGCCTGTCACAGGCGGCATCAATATCACTGCCGGAACTGCCCTCACGGTCGACGAACTGAAAAAGCTGGCCGGAACCTATCCGGGAAGCGGAACGCTGATGGTCGGTCAAACGTTCACCACTCCCAACTGCCAGGCATCAATTGATGGAAGTACCGGTTCGTTGGCGGTTACCGGCGGGGCTTTCAGCATGACCGTGGCACCCACCAACCAATCCATTGTGTCTGATACGACGGTGAATGTGGGCGGTCAGCAGCTTAGCGTCAAGTCGGTTACCCTTTACTCGCTCGCCCCGAGCAGCGTTGAGTTCATGACAGCCTCCTTCAATGCCAACAACAAACTGATCATGATCAGCGGCACTACCGTTTCTCCGGCGACATTCACGGCA
Source organism: Fluviicoccus sp. (assembly GCF_030646115.1). Lineage (GTDB taxonomy): Bacteria > Pseudomonadota > Gammaproteobacteria > Pseudomonadales > Moraxellaceae > Fluviicoccus. The sequence continues at coordinate 417,107 of NZ_JAUSMX010000009.1, read as the reverse complement.
AGTCAGTTGACCTGCAATCTTCAATAACAGCAACCCTAAAAAAAGGCACAACTCCGGTTGTGCCTTTTTTATGCGTACAGGAAAAGTCTGATATCAGTCGTGCATGACACGCGCCATCACACATTTCAGATAGGCCGTTTCCGTAATCGCCGGATTCACCGGATGATCCGGCCCCTGCCCGCCTTGGTACACAACCTGCGCCAAACGGTCGATATGACGGCTGGCCGCACGCATCACGTCCACCAGTTCATGCTGCCCCAAATGCATGGAACACGAACCGGACACCAGCAAGCCATCACGGGTCAGCAGGCGCATCGCCAGTTCATTGAGGCGGCGATAGGCCTGCAGACCGACGCCGTGATCCTTGCGCTTCTGGATGAAAGCGGGCGGATCGAGGATGATCACATCGAAATGCTCGCCCTGCTCCTTCAACTCAGCCAACACCTGAAAGGCATCACCCTGAAAGGTGCCGACTTTCTCGGCTACACCGTTGAGCGCTGCATTCTTCTCGACATAATCCAGCGCGAACTCGGAAGCATCGACACAGACCACTTCACTGGCCCCGAACACCGCCGCCTGCACGCCCCAGCTGCCGGCGTAGGAGAATACGTCCAACACTCGCTTGCCTTCGACCAGCCCCTTCAAGCGGGCGCGATTTTCGCGATGGTCGAAGAACCAGCCGGTTTTCTGCCCTGCATGCACCGGCGCCAGGAATTTCACGCCGTTTTCCAGCAACTCCACTTCCTGCGGCACATCGCCCGAGGCCACAGCGACATAGCTTTCCAGCCCTTCCGCCACGCGCGCCTTGCCATCATTGCGGAACAGGATGCCTTTGGGCGACAACACTTTTTCCAGGGCCTCAACCACTTCATCCTTGACCAGATCCATCCCGGCGGAGTTGATTTGCACCACCAGATAATCACCGAAACGATCCACCACCAGACCGGGCAGGAAGTCGCTGTCGCCATAGACCAACCGGTAATACGGTTCGTCATAGAAACGCTCGCGCAGGCTGAGCGCCTGCTGGATGCGGTGCACCAGCAGTGATTTGTTCAGCGGATGCTTGACGTCACGGCTGACCAGACGCGCGCAGATCAACGAATTGGGTTGCGCGGTGGCGATGCCCAGCACCTTTCCGGAGAAATCCTCGATCAGCACCTGTTCGCCGGGTGTCAGCGTTTTCAGTGGCGTGACGGCGGTATCGACTTCGTTGGAATAGATCCATAGGTGGCCTTCGCGCAGGCGGCGTTCTTCGTGTTTTTTCAGTCGCAGGGTATTCATGGTGACTCCTTGTAAAAGCAAAGGGCGCAACTTCCGCTGCGCCCTTGCCTTGGGTAAAACCGTTGACGCTTAGCCGTTGACCGGACGATACACCAGATCCAGCTCGCGTGCGGCGCGGACATCATCCAAACGACGCACCGGCATGGTGTGCGGCGCGCCCTTGACCAGTTCCGGCTCGGTGCGGGCTTCTTCCAGAATCTTTACCAGCGCGGCGATGAAACCGTCCAGCTCGTCCGGCGCCTCAGTTTCGGTCGGCTCGATCAAGAAGCACTCCGGCACCAGCAGCGGGAAGTATGTGGTCGGGGCATGGTAGCCATAGTCCAGCAGGCGCTTGGCGATGTCCATTGCCGACACGCCCAGGGTCTTGGCCTCCTTGGCAAAGGTGATGATGAACTCGTGCGAACCGCGACGCTCCGGGTAAGCCAACTGAAAACCGGCAGCTTCGAGGCGTTTCATCATGTAATTGGCATTCAGTGTCGAATATTCACCGACACGGTGAAGGCCTTCACGACCCAGCACCAGCGCGTAGAAATAGGCGCGCAGCAGCACCCCGGCATTGCCCATGAAGGCATGCAGGTGGCCGATGCTTTGCGGGAGGTCGTTGTGATCCAGCCAACGGAACCGGCCGTCCTCTTCCTTGCCGACAATCGGGGTCGGCAGGAACGGCAGCAGGCGCTCGCCGACACCGACCGGACCCGCACCCGGACCGCCGCCGCCGTGCGGGGTGGCGAAGGTCTTGTGCAGGTTCATGTGCAACACATCGAAGCCCATGTCGCCGGGACGAACCTTGCCGAGAATGGCGTTCAGGTTGGCCCCGTCGTAGTACAACAGACCGCCCGCGTCGTGGACAATCAGGGCGATCTGGTCGATCTGCTGGTCAAAAACGCCGCAGGTTGAGGGGTTGGTCATCATCAGACCCGCGGTTTGTGGACCGACGGCGGCTTTCAGCGCCTCCAGATCGACGTCGCCGTTGGCCATCACCGGGATTTCACGAACGGTGTAGCCGCACATCACCGCCGTAGCGGGATTGGTGCCGTGGGCGGTAGAGGGGATCAGCATTTCGGTGCGGGCCAGATCGTTTCGCGACAGGTGGTAAGCACGAATCATCGCCACCCCGGCGAACTCGCCCTGAGCACCGGCGGCGGGCGTCAGCGACACGCCCTTCATGCCGGTCACTTCCTTCAGCACTTCCTGCAGGTCGTACATGCACGCCAGAAAGCCTTGCGAGTGCGACGCCGGTGCCAGCGGATGGCGGCCGAGGAAGCCGGGCATCATCGCCGCCTTATGCGCGCCGCGCGGGTTGTATTTCATGGTGCAGGAACCCAGCGGATAGAACTGGGTGTCGATGCTGAAGTTCTTGCGCGACAGGTTGGTGTAGTGACGCACCACCTGCATTTCGGAGGCTTGCGGCAGCAGCGCAGGCTGTTTGCGGCGCAGGTTGGCGGGCAGAGCCACAGCTTCCTGACGGATCATGGGGGCCTGGGCGGTGGCGCGGCGACCGGGTTCGGAACGTTCAAAAATCAGGGTCATGGTCTTACTCCGCACGGGCCAGGGCTGTTTCGAGAACCTGCACGTACTTCTGCAGGTCAGCGGCGTTCTTGGTTTCGGTGGCGCACACCAGCAGGGCGTTGCCCAGCTCCGGGTAGTACGGCGACAGGTCCAGACCGCCCAGCACGCCCAGATCGGCCATCGCCGCCAGTACACCGGCGGCGGGCTTGGGCAGGGTCAGCACGCTTTCATGGAAGGTCGCCCCGGTGAAGGGACGGCCGACACCGGCCACGCCGGTCGCGTGCTGCGCCAGCGCCTGCAGGTTGTTGTGGCTGGCCAGCGCCACGCGCTCGATACCTTCGGAGCCCATCAGGCTGAGATAGATGGTGGCGGCGGTCATCGCCAGACCCTGGTTGGTGCAGATGTTCGAGGTCGCCTTGGCGCGACGGATGTGCTGCTCGCGAGCCTGCAGCGTCAGCACGAAACCGGGCTTGCCTTCCAGATCAACGGTACGGCCGATGATGCGTCCCGGCATCTGGCGCACATGCTCCTGCTTGCAGCAGAGGAAACCAACATACGGACCGCCTGACGACAGCGGAATACCGAAGGGTTGGCCTTCACCGACCACGATATCCGCACCGTTCTCGCCCCATTCACCCGGCGGGGTCAGGATGGACAACGCCATCGGGTTGACCACGGCAATGGTCAGCACCTTGTTGGCTTCCGCCCAGCGCGTCAGCGCGTCCACATCTTCCAGCACACCAAAGAAGTTGGGGAAGGGAATAACCAGTGCGGTGAAGTCCTGGCCTTCATAGGCTTGCAGGCTGGCGGGGTCGATCTTGCCTTCCTTGCTGTCATAGTCCAGCTCGACCAACTCAATGCCCTGCATCTCGACAATGGCCTTCACCGCTTCACGATACAGCGGCGACACGGTGCGCGGCATCAGGATGCGACGACTCTTCGACTTGCGGTGGGCGCGGACCGCCATCAGCGCCGCCTCGGCCAGACCGGATGCACCGTCATAGACCGAAGCGTTGCTGACGTCCATGCCGGTCAGGTGCGCCATCATGCTCTGGAATTCGTAGATCACCTGCAAGGTGCCCTGCGAGGCTTCCGCCTGATACGGCGTGTAGGCGGTCATGAACTCACCGCGCCCCACCACTTCCCAGACGGCGGCGGGAATATGGTGCTCATACGCGCCAGCGCCCAGGAAGCACAGCGCCCCGGCGTCCTGGTTGCTGCGATCCGTCATCCGTCGCAGCGCATCCATTTCGCTCAGGCCATCAGGAATGGCGTTCAGGGGCTGGCAGCGCAGGTGGGCCGGAATCTCGTCAAAGAGGTCATCCAGTCGACTGGCGCCGATGGACTGGAGCATGGCGCTCACATCGGCATCGGTATGGGGAATGAAGGGCATGGACAGGCTCGTATAAGCTGGGGGAATCTGAAATCCCCTCCCCCCGTGTGGGGAAGGGTTAGGGAGAGGGATACAGCGGGGGCTCAAACATGCGGCATGTTCAAGCGGCTTTCCGCACCCCTCTCCCCGGCCCTCTCCCACATGGGGAGAGGGGGTTAAAGCGAATTAATGCTCAGCGGCTACCTGGGCATCGTACTCGTCACCGGACATCATGTTATCCAGTTCGGAAACGTCGGAGATACGGATCTTGTAGATCCAGCCTTCGTTATAGGGATCGGTATTGATGATTTCCGGGGTATCGCCCAGTGCGTCATTCACAGCGATAACTTCGCCCGACACCGGCGCATAGATGTCGGAAGCGGCCTTGACGGACTCGACCACACCGGCTTCATCACCCGCAGAAACGGTATCGCCGACTTCCGGCAATTCCACGTACACCAGATCACCCAAGGCTTCCTGGGCATGGTCGGTAATACCGACGGTCACGACATCGCCGTCCAGACGGGCCCACTCGTGGCTGCTGGCGTACTTCAATTCACTGGGAGTATTGCTCATGATTTTCTCGCTTGAATTCGGACGCACTGGCCGGTGCGCCCCGATAATGAAAACTTAAACCAGCGCCTTGCCGTTACGGACAAAGGGCGGTTTGACGACGATAGCAGCCAGCTTCCTGCCGCGAATTTCCACCTGCACCTGCGTAAAATCACCGGCAGGCACACGGGCCAGCGCGATCGACTTATCCAGGGTTGGCGAGAAGGTTCCGGAGGTGGTGACGCCCTCCCCGACTCCTTCCACAATGACTTTCTGTTCGGCGCGCAACACACCCTTGTCTTGCAAAATCAGGCCAACGAGTTGTTGGCAGACACCGGCGTTCTTCTCGGCCAGAATGGGTTCCTTGCCGATGAAATCGTGACCCCAGGCAATGGTCCACGCCATGTTGGCCACCAGAGGCGACACGTTGTCGTCCATCTCATGACCGTAAAGGTTCATCCCGGCTTCCAGACGCAAGGTATCACGAGCACCCAGCCCGCAAGCGACCACCCCGGCGGCCAGCAGTTGCTGCCAGAACCCGGCGATTTCCGCCTCGGGCACCAGCATCTCCACACCTGCTTCCCCTGTATAGCCGGTGCGGGCGATGAACCAGTCGTTGCGGAATTCCTTGCCCTGGAAAACCTTGAGCCCGGCAATCAACGCGTCGGCTTCAGCACCCAGCACCTGACCAACGATTGCTATGGCCTTGGGACCTTGCACCGCAATCATGGCCAGATCGGTGCGCTCGGCAATGGACACGCGGAAGCTGGCGGCCTGAGCCTGCATCCAGGCCAGGTCCTTGTCATGGGTGCCGCAGTTGACGATGACGCGCCACAGGTCCGGGCTGGCCTCGGTCGGGGCGTAGACAATCAGGTCATCAATCACCCCGCCTTGCGGGTTTAGCATGGCGGAATAGAGCGCCTTGCCGGGCAAGTTCAGACGGGCGACATCATTGGCCAGCAGCTTTTGCAGGTAGGCTTTGGCATCGGGGCCGGTGACATCGACAAAGGTCATGTGCGAAACATCGAACATGCCGGCCTCGCGGCGCACGGCGTGATGTTCGGTCAGCACCGAGGTGTATTGAACAGGCATGTCCCAGCCGCCAAAATCCACCATGCGGGCGTTCAGGGCCAAATGTTCGTGATAAAGTGCGGTCTTGAGTCCCATAACGCCTCCGGAAATGCGGCCTGCATTTTACATGCTCAGGCCAATCCAGACTACCGGCAGGCGATGAACAAACAGGGTTTTCCATGTTTTATCAACTGATTGCCATTGGCAGCGGTGCAGCACTGGGGGCCATATGCCGTTGGCAGCTGGGTCTGTGGCTGAATGCACTGACGCCATCTGTTCCTCTGGGAACGCTGGCGGCCAACCTGATTGGCGGTTATTTGATTGGGGTGGCGGTGGCGGTGTTCGCGTTGCTGACTGATTTGTCGCCGGTTTGGCGTCTCTTGGTTATCACCGGTTTTCTGGGTGGATTGACGACGTTTTCAACTTTTTCGGCGGAAGTGGTCAGTTTGCTGCAGGCTGAACGCTTCGGCGCAATGGCTTTGGCGATCGGGCTTCATGTCGGCGGGTCGCTGATGATGACTGTATTGGGTATGGCTACGGTCAGCGCCTTGAAGTAGGTCGGTCTTCAGCCCGACAATACTCTCCTATCAAATATCGAAGGCTGTTGTCGGGTTGAAACCCGACCTACAGGGCATGGCCTGAAACGACCACTCCTTCGTCCTTTAATGACCCTTGCCATCCCGCGCCATTAGCGATAAGTTGGACGATAGTCCAAACCCCTCATAACCATAAATATCCGAGGATATTCCCATGCGTTCACTCGAAGGCAAAGTCGTCGTCATCACCGGTGCCGGTTCCGGCATTGGCCGCGCCCTGGCCCTGCAACTGGCCGCTCAAGGTTCGCAACTCGCCCTGTGCGATGTCAGCGCCGACAATCTGCAAAAGACCGTTGAAATCGCCGGTGCGCATGGCGTCAAGGTTTATAGCGCCACCGTCGATGTCTCCGACCGCAAAGCCGTGCAAACCTTTGCCGATAATGTTGAACGTGTTCTGGGCAAGGCCCATGTCATTATCAACAATGCCGGCGTTGCGCTGGCGCAAACCGTTGACCACATGAAGCGCAGCGATTTCGAGTGGGTGATGAACATCAACTTCTACGGCGTCGTCAACGGCACCGAGGCCTTCCTGCCGCATCTCAAGGCGCAGAAAGACGGCCATATCGTCAATATTTCCAGCATCTTCGGCATCATTGGCGTGCCCAGCCAGTCAGCCTACAACTCCAGCAAATTTGCCGTTAAAGGCTTTACCGAAGCCCTGCGTCAGGAACTGAAGGTCAGCCACCCGTACATCCACGTCACGTGCGTGCATCCGGGCGGCATCAAGACCAACATCGTGCGTAACGGCCGCATTGAAGAAGACATGAACGGCAAACAGGTCAGCCTGGGCAAGATGGCGGCCGACTTCGACAAGATGGCCGGAACTACGGCCGAAGAAGCCGCCCGCCAGATCGTCCGCGCCGTCGAGAAGAACACCAAGCGGTTGTTGATTGGCCCGGACGCCAAGGTCCTGGACCTGATGCAGCGCGTACTTCCCAATCACTACGACTCAGTAATGAGCGTCGGCACCAAGCTTCTCGAACGTTTGGGCAAGCGCTGAGATTTCCGGGGCGAACGGATTCGCCCCACTTCCCTTCCTAACAACCCGTCACCCGCGTCCCATTGGCCAATTGTTTCCCCTCCCCCTTCGCCGTACAATCGCCTCCTTCCTGAAACACCCCCTATTTCCTGCCGGTACCCCATGAGCAATCTCAATCCACGCCAACTCGAAGCAATGAAATACATTGACGGCCCGCTGCTGGTGTTGGCGGGCGCCGGCTCGGGCAAGACGTCCGTGATTACGCGCAAGATTGCCTATCTGATTGAGGAATGCGGGATCAAACCGCACCGGATCTTTGCGGTGACCTTCACCAATAAGGCGGCGCGGGAAATGAAAGAACGGGTCGGCAAGCTGCTGCACGGCAAGGCGGCGCAAGGCATCAGCGTCTCCACCTTCCACACGCTCGGCCTGACCATGATCCGGCACGAATTGGAAGCTGCCGGACTCAAGAACAATTTTTCGATCCTGGATGCTGACGACGCTCAACGCCTGCTGGCCGATTTACTGCACAAGGAAAACAGCCCGGCCGCCGAACGCAAGGAAGCGCTGAAATTCATCAGCAAGAAGATTTCTGACTGGAAAAACGACCTGATCCAGCCTGTTCAGGCGGTCAGCGTGGCGACCACCAATGAAGAACTGATTGCCGCCCAAATCTATGAAGGCTACCAACGACATCTGCGCGCCTATAACGCCGTCGATTTTGACGACTTGATCTCCATTCCCACGCGCTTGTTGCAGGAAAACCAGGTCATCCGCGAAAAATGGCAGGAGCGCGTGCATTACCTGCTGGTGGACGAATATCAGGACACCAACACCGCCCAGTATCTGTTGGTGAAACTGCTGGTCGGCACCCGCGCCCGCTTTACCGCCGTGGGCGACGACGACCAGAGTATCTACGCCTGGCGTGGCGCCAAGCCCGAAAACATGATCCAGCTGACACATGACTACCCGAATCTGAAGGTGGTAAAGCTAGAACAGAATTACCGTTCCATGGCGCGCATCCTGACCGCCGCCAACTCGGTGATCGGCAATAACCCGCACGTCTTCGAGAAAAAACTCTGGAGTCAGCACGGGTTGGGTGACCGCATCCGCATCATCACCTGCCCCACCGACCGTGACGAAGCCGAACGCGTTGCCAACGACCTGATTCACCACAAGTTGATTAACAGCCGCACATGGAAGGACTACGCCATTCTTTATCGCGGCAACTTCCAGGCCAAGGCGATTGAAACCCAGCTCCGTGAACTGCAGATCCCCTACAAGATTTCCGGCGGCACGTCCTTCTATTCACGGGCGGAAATCAAGGACGTGATGTCGTACATGCGGTTGATCATCAACCCGTCTGACGACAGCGCCTTCCTGCGCATCATCAACACCCCGAAGCGCGCCATTGGCCCCGCCACGCTGGAAAAGCTGGCCAGCTACGCCCAGCAGCGCGGAGTTTCGCTGCTGACCGCGTGCCAAGAGTTCGGGCTGGCAGAAGCCTTGGGCCAGAAGAAGGCATTGGTGACATTGCAGGAGTTTGCACAATGGCTGGAACACCATACCCGTGAGATTCTGGAGTCCACCGAGCCAGTACCGCTGATCCGCAGGCTGCTCAATGACATTGATTTTGAAGACTACATCCGCGAGCAAGCCCCCACACCGCAAGGGGCCGAGGCGCGGCTGGAAAACATCAACTTCCTGCTGAACTCCATTCAGGGCATGATCAACAAGGCCGAAACTGAAGACGACAAGAATATTGAAGCCATTATTCGCAAGCTGGTCTTGATTGACCTGCTGGACCAGCAGGCCGAGGAAGATGACAGTGACCGCGTGCAGTTGTTGACGCTGCATGCCTCCAAGGGGCTGGAATACCCTCATGTCTATATCATTGGTCTGGAAGAGGACCTGTTGCCGCACCGCAACAGTATTGATGCCGACACTGTAGAGGAAGAGCGCCGCTTGATGTATGTCGGCATCACCCGCGCCAAGCAAACCCTGACCCTGACCCTCGCTGAACGCCGGAAATCGGGCGGTGATTTCCGTTCCACCATGCCCAGCCGCTTCCTGGACGAGTTGCCACACGAAGAAATAGAGTGGATTGGCAAAACCAGCACCCGTTCGCCTCAGGAAAAACAGCGTATCGGAGCCGCCCACCTTGCCAACCTGAGAGCCCTGCTCAAGTAACCGGAGACCGTCATGACTGATGAGATGCTGACCCAATTGGGGATGAACCTGTTGGTTCCGGGATTTATCCTGTTCCTGCTGTTTATTATCTGGGACCTGGCCAAGAAGTCGAATGCCGGCAAATTGGGTACTTTTGCCTTGTTTATCGCCCTCGGGGTTGGTTTTTTGGGCTATATGATCAAGATTGTGTTGCAGTTTGTCATCGAGAAATAAATTGCTGAAGCTTAAATAAAAGAACCCGCCGAGGCGGGTTCTTTTATTACAAGAAGCTTACTTGGCCATGTAATCCACGGCACTCTTGATTTCGTCATCCGAGCAGGCAGCGCACCCGCCTCGGGCGGGCATCGAACGGATACCGTTCAAGGCGTGCTGGTAAAGGGTTGGCTTACCTTGTCCAAGCCGTGGAGCCCAATCGGATGAGCCCATCTTGGGCGCGCCCATGACTCCGGCGCCATGGCAACCGGCGCAGACGGCGGTATAGACTTGTTCGCCAGAGCGGGGAGCACCGCCCGGCACAGGAGCAGCCGCAGCGGCAACCGGTACTTTCACGGAGCAAGGCTTGCCCTGTACACATACATCACCGACCAACTTGATGCGGCCGATGACATCACCTTCATCTTGGGCCGCCATGACCGGCGACACAAATCCCAGACCCAATAAAGCAAGCAGAGCAAATTTCTTCACGGAACGCCTCGACGGAGCAGGTTGATTCTTCATGGCGAAGGAGTATAACCGCAAATGCGATGAGGACAAAGCTGAACGTCCATTAACTGGGAAAAGGCATAGACTACAGCAGGCTGTACGGGTATGATTGCGCCCCTGCACATGCGCCCGTAGCTCAGCTGGATAGAGTACTGCCCTCCGAAGGCAGGGGTCGTGGGTTCGAATCCCGCCGGGCGCGCCATATTTATCAATGACTTACGAACATCAATGGATGCGTAAGTCACTCTAAAATCCGTTTCGACCCCTCACACGACCCCTCAAAAAACAAGCATTCGCACTGGACACTGCTGGACTGCATTGGACTAATTTCACTGCCACATAACGCTCTTGCTTCATTTCTAAGCACAAAAGTACTTTCATTCCTATTTCCTTACTTGCCTGCTTTAACTCCTAATAAAGACACAATCCCATAACGAAATGTTATAACGTTTCGAATATAGTGGACAGTTTTGACTGCGACAGGGTCTATATGGACATAAGGTTGAATCACAGGCGTTGAGCAACCCGATCCCAATTTCTTTCAGATACATATCACCTACCAGAGACGCTCAACTCAAATCCCTGCCCCGTCTCATTACCTTTTAGTTATCAGCCTTCCCTCTGCATATCCCTGATGCAGAGGGAAGGCACTATGCCCTATTCAGGAGTAATCCCATGACATTGAATTGTCCCAACTGTCAGAGCCTGCAAGTCACCGTTCACAATCGCGGACGAAAGGCAGGTAGCACACTCGGTACTTTTGCCGGAGCTGCCCGTGGAGTAAGCATTGGAATGTCCGCAGGACCTGTCGGTGCGTTGGTTGGTGGTATAGCTGGAGCGCTGTTTGGTGGTCTAGTCGGAGGGGCCGCAGGCGGTGCGACTGGAAGTAAGCTGGGCGAATTTGTGGATGATCACATCCTTGATAATTTCCAGTGCCTTCGTTGCGGGTATTGCTTCAGCGAACCGTCAAGTCGTTAACCTGATTCAACTATCGTTACTCTGGCAAGCTTCTAAGCCTTGTCGAGCTGTCAAGACCAAGGCCAATCCATCCGCCGGATCAATCACCAAGGCTTCGCAGTACCTCACGAACTCAACTACATCCAGTCGACGATCACCGTCCTCTACCCGTTGTACGTAGTTATGTGCCTTGCCTAATTTTGCGGCGAGATCACGCATGGACCAGCCATGGTTTTCACGTGCGGTGCGTAACCACGCCCGCAAGGCAATCATTTCTTCGGAGTGGATGCTGTCGGTCATGACGCCTGTTTAAGGCAAATTGACCCATGTACTCAAAATGAGTACATTTAGACAGCCCATACAGATTCAATAACACGGCTCTAATGCGATACCGATTGCTGATTGGTATCGCACTTCTTTGTCTGCCACATTTCCACTACCTCAAGGAGCTACATCATGGAAAATGAAAACAAGGAGCCCCAGGGCTCAGATACCCAAGAGTCAGCGACCGGGCCCATCAATGTCTGGCCAATCGCTTCGTTCGGCTTCGCCGTCTTCATACACATCTTCAACAACGCCCACATGATTACCAGCGCGAGCTTCCTGGCTAAGTGCTTCTCGATCATCGTCGCAACAGTTCTGGGAACTATTGGAGCCGCCATCGGTGATGCGGTACGTAAGTTTGCAATGCCAGATGGCATTCTTACATCGGGTGGGATGGGCTCCCTGATCTGGAACAAACTGTTCTGGATGTTTGGCCCGCAAGTCATCGGCATGGTGCTGGGAGTGTTGATTGGTGCTGTTCTGGTTCTGAAGTAGGAGAATTTGATGAAACGCATTTTCGTTGTGATTGCGGTACTGACTTCGCTGACAGCTTGTTCTAAAGACCCTTATGCGCCCTATGAACAGGCCTTCATGCAGGGATGTTCCCAAGGTGGTAACAGCAGTCAATGTGAATGTACCTTCGGCAAGATCAAGGAACGCTTTACCCCTGAGGAGTTGGAACGATTCAATGATCCTCGGCACATGTCTCAGGAGTTCATGGAAGCCAATATGCGAGCGGCGATGGATTGTCGCTGACTCGGAAGACAGCGTACCCCTTATTAATCATTACCACACAAAGGAAGGCTTCGGCCTTCCTTTTTTCATTTCAGGAGATTCATCATGGCTCATCAAGTCGAATCCATGGCTTATGTCGGCGAAACCCCATGGCACGGCCTCGGCAATCAACTCTCTCCCCACCAGCCTATCGAGGTCTGGGCACGCCAGGCCGGGATGGACTGGAACATCAAGGAAGCCTCCGTCCGCTACTTCACCGAATGCGGCGGCAACCTGGGAGCAATCATGTCCTTCCCGGATAACAAGGTGCTGTTCCGGTCCGATAACCACGAACCTCTGTCGGTGGTTAGCCAGCGTTATCAGGTGGTGCAACCTCGCGAGATTCTGGAGTTCTATCGTGACCTGACTGCGATATCAGGTTTCGAGCTGGAAACTGCCGGGGTGCTCAAGGGCGGACGCAAGTTCTGGGCGTTGGCGCGGACCGGCAAGGACGGCATCATCAAAGGCGATGACCAGATCAACGGCTACGTGCTGCTGGCTACCGCCTGCGACGGCACACTGGCGACCACGGCGCAGATGACCAGTATCCGTGTCGTATGCAACAACACCCTGACAGTAGCGCTGAACGGTGCAACCAATGCAGTCAAGGTACCCCACTCCACCCGCTTTGATCCGGAAGCTGTCAAGAAGCAACTGGGCATCTCCGTATCCGCTTGGGACCAGTTCATGTACAGCCTGAAGACGCTCAGCGACCGCAAGGTGAAGAACGTGGAGGCGCAGAACTATTTTTGGAACGTCTTCGCACAGGAAAACGGCAAACCCGGTGCGGCAACCAACGAGCGGGCTATGTCGAAGGCCATGGAACTGTTCGAGGGTCACGGCATGGGGGCCAGTCTGGAGTCTTCGCGAGGCACGGCCTTTGGTTTGCTGAATGCAGTGACTCAGTTCGTGGACCATGAGCGCCGGGCACGCAGCACCGATTACCGTCTGGATTCCGCCTGGTTCGGCCAAGGAGCGACGATCAAGCAACGGGCCTTGGATAAGGCGCTGGAAATGGTTGCCTGATTCGCTCCCATCCTTCTCTCCCCTGTAGCCCGACACGTTCATCCGTGCCGGGCTTCTTTTTTGGAGCTACGGCAATGGCACAAACCAACGAAGCTGGACCACGCTTGCTGCAGCCGCCTGCCCGCGTGGCGGCGGTCTGGGGTGCAGTCCTGCATCAGGGCATGATGATTCCGGAGCGCGATACCTCTCGGGCCGGGACTATCCTCGACCTCTGGGGTTGTGGGTGCATCGAGTTGATGCAGTCCATGACCCGCCACTTCCCCCGATTGTGGAATCAGTTCGACGAGGAACATCGCAAGGCCATCAAAGCCTCACCGGGCGATGACGAGTTCATGGTGCTGTTTAGTCTGGGGCAATTCATCGGGGACAGCCTGCTCAGGAATGACGGTGTGCCGCCAAGTCCGGCGCTCATTCGCCTGGTCATGATGGAGATGGTGAGCCGCCATTTCCCCTGCCGTACATCGGCTTGATCCCCCCTCTTCATTTCTATCACTCAAGCCCACAGCACTTGCGCCGTGGGCATTTTGTTTTGGGAGATTCATCATGGTCTGCATCGCATCCACTCCGGTATCGGGTCAATCGATGCCGGTCAACGTCGCCGCTGTCTGGGGCGGCTTTCTGTACGAAGGGTTGTTGGCTCCGGCCAGGGATCATGAGCGCGTCAGTTTGATCTTGGATAGCTGGGGCTGCGGATGTCTGGAACTGGTGATGGCAGTCTGTGATTACCTGCCCGCTCTCTGGTCGCAGATTGCCGAGGTCTGGCACTGGCGCGAGGTCGATTTCCCCGGTGTCTTTGAATACGAGGTCATATCGGCTTTCGGCGCGTGGCTGGGGGATTGGCTGTTGGAGCACGATGGCCAGCTGCCCGAGCGGGATACCGCCACCGAGGCCGTCGCCCGCCTGATCGCCCGCTTCCTGCATCCGGATTTGCGTGAAATCTGGCGCGGTTCGTTGGACCGGGCAATGCCTGTCACTTCCCCCCACTGAGTCGGGCAACGCCGACGCCTACCTGTCACTTCTTTCCCAAACCGCCCGTCCGAGCCTAGCGCCGGACGGGCTTTTTAATGTCTGGAGACAAGCCATGAGCAACACCGCTATCGCGGTTCGTCCGCACCATCAGGCCTTACGCCTGGTCAATACCAAAGCCCTGAGCCGGGAATCCTGGCTCAACGTCCGCAAGCAAGGTATTGGCAGCAGCGATGCCGCCGCCGCTGTCGGCCTCAATCCTTATCAATCGCAGTTGGAACTGTGGATGATCAAAACTGGTCGTGATGCTGAGATTCCGAAGCCCGATCCCTTCGATGAATCCTCCCCGATGTATTGGGGCAGCCTACTGGAGCCGATCGTCGCCCAGCACTATACCAAGCATACCGGGCGCAAGGTCCGGCGCATCAACGCCGTGCTGCAACACCCGGACCAGGACAAGGCCTGGATGCTGGCCAATCTGGACTACACCATCGTCGGGGTCGATGAGGTACAGATTCTGGAATGCAAGACCGCCGGGGAGTTCGGGGCGCGCCTGTGGCGGGACGGGGTGCCGGAGTACATCCAACTACAGGTGCAGCATCAACTGGCTGTCACCGGCAAGCAGGCGGCGGATGTTTGTGTGCTGGTCTGCGGGCAGGAAATCCGCATTCACCGGATCGAGCGCGATGATGTGCTGATTGCCAAGCTGGTGGAACTGGAGCGGCAATTCTGGCGCTACGTCGAATCGGATACTCCGCCCCCGGCAGATGGCTCCGACTCAGCGGGCAAGGCCTTGCGCTACCTCTATCCTCAGGATGCCGGAAACACTTTGGATCTGTCCGAGGATATTCACTTGTCTGTCGCCTTCGCCGATCTGGTCAAAGTGCGACAGGAACTGGCCGACAACACCCAGACTGAAGAAACCTTGAAGCAGCGCATCCAGCAACGCATGGGGGATGCCAGCCGGGCAATCTTTGCCACCGGCAGTGTGTCGTGGAAAAGGAGCAAGGACAGCACCGGGTTGGATACCACCACCTTGCTGAAGGAACAGCCTGAACTGCTGACCCGTTATTCCCTGACTCGGCCCGGCAGCCGCCGCTTCATCATCAACAACTGACCCCTGCCTCAACAGCATAACGCCCGCCCCGGCTGCACCGGGCGCGGGCTTCTTTTTATTCGTTTCGAGGAAACTGCCATGATTAAAGGTTTAGCCATTACGCCCCCGGTGCTGGGGCGCATCAGCATCGGCCGCGTGGTCGAGAAGAACGGCAAGCGTCTGCCGGAGAAGGACGACCAGTTCACCATCACCACCCAGGTCCAGCAGCAAGGCAACTGGATCATTCATCCCATGGATGAGGAGTACCGCAAGGATGCGCCGGGAGGCAAGCTACGTTCGATTCCGGTACGCATGTTATTCAACGATCCGGACCTGAACCTGCGGGCGGAGTATTCGATGTTCGACCGTCAGACTGGGCGACCACTGTGTGTGGGCAACGGGGAGCAGTGCCGGCGCTTTACTCAATCGGGAGTACAGACGCTGGAGTGCCCCTCCCCCCTGCTTTGTGACTATGCGGACAAGGGAATGTGCAAGCCCTATGGCCGGTTGAACATGAAGTTGGGGGATGACGATGAAATCGGTACTTTCATCTTCCGCACTACCGGCTTCAACAGTATCCGCACGCTGGCGGCGCGGTTGCGCTATTACCAGGCCATCTCCGGTGATCTATTGGCTTGTATGCCGCTGCAACTGCGCCTGCGAGGCAAGAGCACTACCCAGAGTCACCGGGCGGCAATCTTCTACGTGGATCTGACGGTGCGCGAAGGGATGACGCTGGCGCAGGCGGTGACGGCGGCGAAGGAACTGGATGATCAGCGCCGGGAGGTGGGACTGGACCAGTCGGCATTGGATTCCGCCGGGCGCATCGGGTTTGGCAATGCGGCGTTTGAGTTCAGTGAGGAGGAGATACCCGAGGTCTTGGAGGAGTTCTACCCTACTGCTGGTACAGCAAACTCTGAATCTAGTGCAGAGTCATTGCCCGATCAGACTGGAGAATCAAACCGAAACCTACGGCTCACAGATAAGCTGGATCTCAAAGTTGCTAAACTAAATAGCCATTAATTCAAAGACGAAGAGATCCGGCATCGCCGTGATCTCTTTTTTTCTTGCCCTTTCCCACATCAGCGTCAACTAGTGTCGCCCATGATTCCGCTCACTATCAGGGTGCGCAACTTGATGAGATTGGATGCTTGGCCTTCCATGGAGCGGCTTGCTTTATCGGAATCTTGAAGAAATCCAAATAACGCACTTCGACGATTGCTTAATCGCGGCCCTTCTCGTTGGGGTGAGGCCGCATGAGTTACTCAAAGCATATGGACGCAAATAGTCAACGATGAAGATGCTTATGTCCGGTTTCACAAAACCATTCCGATTCTGAAATTGCCCTATAGAGGGCAGCACTCCATGAGTTGCTGTCTGCTTTACTTCGTGTTCGCGCTTGATGTCCAAGAAAAGATTTCAGACCATCGACTCCACTTGATTCAAAAAATTCAAGAAGTGCATAACGAATACTGACCATTTCAGATGCAGCCTGCGATGCGTAAAGCTCTTGTAATCCGAATACCTCAAAGTGCCTTCTGATACGCTTGATCAGAACTTGGTCAGCGCTCGATGATTCGTGGACTTTGTACAGCACTGACGGAGGTGAAGACTCCATAACGGTTGCCTCAAGCCACACTAGGCTACTGACATCATCAAAGTATGGATGTAAGGTTTGGTCTTCAGCAGCTACTGCAAGATGATCAAGCTTTAATTTATTGCAGTCCGAACAGGCTGGAATCAAGTTTATTGGACTTACCGCCAACGCCGGATGAGAAGACTTTGGCAAATAATGATCCAGAGTTTTTACTACCCTTTGGCTACACAATGGGCAAATGTCATTTTTTGCTTCTAGCTTGATCTTGTCGTAGTAGTGCCTGCTACTAGACCCTTTTTTTGAAAGACTTCCCTCATACAGTTTAATCATCTCTAAACTAGATACGACCCCATTAACTGAAGCCTCACTTGGAATCTCAAACAAGCCTCCGGTAACTCCCAACTCCTTATAGCCCTGTTCAATATTTTCGACATATGGAATGACGCTACAAATCCGCTCAGCAAGCTCCCTGTTATGGATTCGTGAAGTGCATGACTCAATTACCTCTCTTGAGTTGAAAGCAGGCTCAGGCAAGGTCTTCATCGACATCACCTCTTCCTTGATCTCTACTAAAAACCAGTCCCATCAGGATAGCCTGCGCCTCTAGACCGAGTTGCCCTTCAAAAGCCTGGAAGCACTCATCATAACTACCTCCACGTGAGACGACCATTTTCAATAGGTTATGGAACCCCGAGTTAGTGACCTCCAAACCAAAAACCTCACGAGTAAGAATACCTACATTCTCTCCAAAAGTCTCAATCTCTGGCCTCTGAACTACGGACGTTGCCCCAGATCGACGAAGCTTCCAAACGCAACACTGTGGCACCTCCTGGAGTACAACAGGCGAATGAGTTGCAATTAGTGCAACTCCATTTCGCCTGATCAATAGACCAGACAATGCCCGAACAAAGGCGGCAAGCAGAGGGGGATGCAAATGGCCTTCCGGCTCATCCAGAATTACCAATGTGCGCTCATCAACGAGCTCTACAAGCCGCGTAATTGTCAGCAATACAATGGCATGTCCAGAACTTAAGCGTTTGAAATGACGTTGCACCTGCTCATTCCATACTTCCTCCTCGTAATCTAATAACTGTGTAACATTAGCCTCGGCGAAGAGCGGGTCAGCCTCCAACATGGAGACCGACTCTTTCCATCGCCGCCCCCGTAAACCTGTTTTGCAACGACTCAAACTCTCACTGAAATCTGAGGCCAGCATTGCTGGCGTCTTGATGTGGGCATCATCAGCTTGGCCCGTCTCAGTTCGCGCTCGCAGCCCAACCTGATTCGCCTTGAGCTCACCCTCCGCAGACCTCGGGAGGTCAAAATCATCAAAACTACTGAACGAAACGGAAACAATTCCAGAAAACGTCCATTCATCAGCATTGGAGCCCAAACGTCGAAGCTCACCGTGCATATTGTGTTGATTGTTGACCCCAAGTACTGCCCGTGAGAGATTTTGCATGCAGCGCGTCTTACCGACACCGTTGCGACCAATAACTACGTGTACATTCGTTGGTGGCACTGATTCAGGGATAACCTCAAAGTTAAGCACTGGAGGCGAATCACTGTTTTCAGGTATACTTGGAAACTCAAATTCGAACTCAAATCGAGTCAACTCAGCATTTCCATGCGCAAGCCGATGAAATCGATTTTTTACATTCCGCTCCCGAACATCTCGAAGTAGTGACTCTGACATAACCACTTGCTCATGGTTATGATCAAAAATACTCAAATCAAAAGCACAGTCTCTAAGTCCAACAAGAATCATTTCCTTGAATTCAGGATCGAGCTCATTTAAGGTTTCGTAGTAGTTTTCAGACTGACCAATAGAGAAATGTTGCTCACCAAGCGCCGCAAATGAGCGATCTAATGTAGGAGACCTGAATCCGGCAGTACGTTCCCGACTCGGCTTAAGATCAACTTCTCCAATCTTTACCGAACCCGGTTCGTGTGTGATACCCTGGGAATCCACGACATAAAGTGAAAACATCGTTCGGAATTTACTCCAATCATCCCAGTTATCTTCAACTAAATAAGCATGTGCTCTTTGCCGATTCTCTGAGTGGGGCAACCGGGTAACCACTGAAAAAGAAACCGTATTCAATTCCACTTCATCTCTCCATCAGTTTGATGGTGAATATACCAATATTGATTTTTTTGAATAGAAAGTCCCAAGGCTTCGTTATCCAAAAACCAAACAAAACTACCTTTTAGTCCGACTGGCCGCCACGTATCGCTCAGATTGATCAGGAATTAATATTGTAGTATATGCCCTACGATCAAGCACACATAAAAAATCATACTCATGCCCTGTATTTGGGGAAAATTTTCCGTCACCCACATCCAACATATCGACTTGATTGATTTCACACGCCCGAAGCAGTAAATCACGATCAATCTGGGCCAAGTCGTTTCGACTACGAATAGCGGCAAGAAGTCGTGCAGAACGTGCATGTGTCTGAGCATACGTAGTAATGTTAGAAACATCAAGGAAGTCAATTTCGTCAGCGATTGCTTGAGCATTAGCAGTAGAAGCAGCTAGAATTTGCCCATGAACACTGGTTGTGGACTCAAAGCCATTTGGACGAAGAATGTAAACCATTGTATCAGAGACCAAATAGTCAAAATCCTTATCCAGTTTAAAAACACTAGCTGTCATTAATGACAGAAGTTCGCCATTAATCCAAGCAAGCTTTGATTTAACCACTCCTTTAAATTGGCTCGCCCGCTTAAAGGCATAAATATTTCTGTTTTGATCATCAACAAATACGGCATAATAGTAGACCAACTCCGAAATTTGACTGAGCGCATTAACATCGCTTGGCAAGTTTCTTAAGGCGACCACTCCAGCAAGATCATTCAAGTAGTCAGTTTCCAGTGCAATCTTTATTTTCTCTTCTGAAGCATACTTTTCAGCCGGGTCGAAAATAGGCATATCTGCTTCAGATGCAGGTAATCCTAAGCGCCTATTCGTTTCCATGAACATAAGCTTCAATTCAGCCTGAAGCTGTGGATCTATTGGAATCTGAACATGACGCGAATTTTGGCCTCGCTCATCCTCAAAATAACCATAAAGACTTACCAGCATTACATTCTGCAAATCAAAGTTCATCTCAAGCCCCCTATCCCTGATTATTTGTAAAACAACAAAAAGTTAGTAATTCTTATTGGGTGTATATCAACACCTCTTGGTATACTTTCCTTGCTTGTAATTATAACATGCGGAACAGAAAATGCGCCTGAAGAAACATCCGGCATAACCGTAATTATCCTATAGCCTGCAATTGAAAAAAATATATTCATGTAATATAGCTCCATATGACCAAATATATAAATAACCATAAGCAAAGCACAAGTCCCGGCATACAAGTCATTCACGGTTGCAACAGATGCTTGAAATAGAGGTAACAACATTGCAAAAATATATGTGATTAATTGCTCCCTGTTATCAGTAAAATCGTCGACCCTGATTTTCTTTGTATCTCCATTTTTTACAGCAATTACAACCCTAATCAAGAAAAACAAATTTGGAACGATAGCGAGCCCCAAAAATATTGGGAAATATATTTCCCACGGAATCAAATCAACCCCTCTAATCGCCATTAAAATAAATAATGGAGCCATGCATGCCAACACAAGCATAAATTTTGTAAAGTCCACTTCCCACCTCTCAAGCCCCTCCTGCCGCGTCCAGCGTTGTGCACGAAGCAAAGGCACAATTATGAACATCTCCATGCAAGTCTAGACTATAGCCCTTTCATAAATCCTGCAATTCAAGCAGTAAACGTCAATCTGTGTCGTCCGAGAACTTCGCACTGGCCCCAGTTCTTGAGTAAGATACCCCATCACCCTCGGACAGATAGAACCCCAGCAATGACTGCTCTCCAACAACTGCTCAACACCTTCCGCCAGGCCGCCGTCACCGAACGCGAGAAAGGCACGTACTTTGAAGAGCTGATTTGCTGCTACCTCCGGAATGAAGCAACATACCGTGATCTGTACAGCGATGTATGGACCTATGCCGAATGGGCGCAGCTTCAAGGCATCAATAAGCAAGATGCTGGCATTGACCTGGTTGCAAAGACCCAAGGCACTGATGAAATTCACGCCATCCAATGCAAGTTTTTTGCTGAAGACTACAAAGTTCAAAAAGCCGACATAGACAGCTTCTTCACCGCGTCCGGGAAGAAGCCGTTTACTCACCGAATCATCGTTACGACGACCAGCAATTGGAGTTCACACGCTAACGACGCGCTTTCTGACCAGCACACTCCGGTCAGCAAGATCGACCTCCAAGACTTGGAAAACAGTCAGATTGACTGGTCGCTGTACCAACCCAAACAAGCTCCTGTTCTCAAGGCCAAAAAGTCCTTGCGAGACCATCAGAAGCAGGCCTTGGCAGCGGTTGAGGCTGGCTTGCAGACTGCGGATCGCGGCAAACTCATCATGGCCTGTGGAACCGGCAAGACATTCACAAGCCTGAAGATTGCCGAGAAGTTGGCTGGCAAAGGGAAACGGGTTTTGTTCCTGGTCCCAAGCCTGTCCCTGTTGTCTCAGACCCTGACCGAGTGGACTCAGGAGAGTGAAACTCCGCTGCATAGTTTCGCCGTTTGCTCCGATAGTGATGTTGGCAACAAGCGCAAGAAGGATGAGGATGTCGTCCAGACCTACGCCCATGAGTTGCGTTATCCGGCAACAACCGAACCCTCCCGTCTTGCCAAGGAAATGACAAAGCGTCACGACGCACATCACATGAGTGTCGTGTTTTCGACTTACCACTCGATTGATGTCATCAGCAAGGCGCAACTGGAACACCAACTGGCTGATTTTGACCTGATCATTTGCGATGAGGCCCACCGGACAACCGGGGCCACCTTCGATACCGAGGATGAAAGCAATTTCGTGAAGGTTCACGATGCTTCGTTCATCCATTCCGCCAAGCGGCTGTATATGACCGCTACCCCGCGCATCTACGGTGACATGGCGAAGGCCAGTGCCGAGAAGGACAACGTGGCGCTCTGCTCGATGGATGACGTGACGCTTTACGGTCACGAACTCTACGTGATTACCTTCTCCGAGGCGGTCAAGCGAGAGTTGCTGGTGGATTACAAAGTCATCGTCCTATCAGTGGATGAGGCCTATATCAGCAAGCGTCTGCAAAACCTGTTAAAGGATGAAGACAACCAACTCAAAGTGGATGATGCCGCCAAGATCATTGGTTGCTGGAAAGCACTTTCCAAGCAAGGCACTCAAGAAATCCTGATAGATGACACGGACCCCATGCGCCGGGCTGTCGCCTTTTGCCAGGTAATTGAACCTCAGTACAAGGGCAACACCCACAAGGTCAGTTCCAAGAACATTGCCAGCATGTTTCAGGCTGTGGTGGACGCTTATCAGGAGCAAGAAGCTCTTGAGAATCCCAACCCCACTATTGAGTCCTATCTGTTGTGCGAAGCCGAGCATGTTGATGGCGGAATGAATGCTTCCAAAAAGGAAGAAAAGCTTGCTTGGCTGAAGGAGGAGCTTCCAGAAAATACCTGCCGGATTCTCAGCAATGTGCGGTGTTTGTCCGAGGGTGTGGATGTTCCCGCCCTGGATGCCGTTTTGTTCCTAACACCTCGCAACTCCCAAGTGGATGTGGTCCAGTCCGTGGGACGGGTCATGCGCAGAGCTGAAGGCAAGAAGCGCGGCTATGTCATTCTGCCGGTTGTGATCCCGGCAGGCGTAGAGCCTCACGAGGCGTTGAATGATAACAAGACCTACAAAGTTGTTTGGCAGGTGCTGCAAGCCTTGCGTTCACACGATGATCGCTTCGATGCCATGATCAACAAGCTGGACTTGAATCTGAA
The DNA here is from genome assembly GCF_030646115.1 of Fluviicoccus sp. Classification (GTDB taxonomy): domain Bacteria; phylum Pseudomonadota; class Gammaproteobacteria; order Pseudomonadales; family Moraxellaceae; genus Fluviicoccus. The sequence continues at coordinate 394,266 of NZ_JAUSMX010000009.1, read as the reverse complement.
TGCAAAGATGCTGTCCAAGATGGAAGTCATTGCCATCACCGACAAAATCAATCCAAAGACCAAGCAAGCGACGGGCACAAAAAACAAGGACGCCGGGAAAGGCAGCTACGGTATTGGCTCCAAGCAACCCAAGCATGCGCCCGAACCCGCTCAGCATGAATTGACATTCGAGATTGGGGAGATTGAGCGGGCCATCTACGCCAAAGTGGTGCAGAAGTGCGGCAACCGGTCTCATTGGGAAGATTGGGCGAATGATATCGCCAAGATTGCCAATACGCACATTACGCGCATCCAGACCATTCTGGACAACCCGGAAAACACGTCCGAAATTGAGGCGTTCAAAGCGTTTGCGGTTGAGCTTCGTGATGATCTGAATAACGCCATTACGGATGGTGAAATCGTTGAGATGCTGGCACAACATCTGATCACTAAGCCTGTGTTTGATGCCCTCTTCCAGGATTACAGCTTTGCCAAGTTCAATCCGATGTCGATTGCCATGCAAGACATTTTGGACAAGTTGGAGGAGCATCGCCTAGCCAAGGAGGCTGATACGCTGCAAAGGTTTTATGACAGTGTGAAGATGCGAGCAGAGGGAATAGATAACGCAGCGGGCAAGCAGAAGATCGTGGTTGAGCTATACGACAAATTTTTCCGCAATGCGTTCCCCCGGTTGACCGAGCGGCTGGGTATTGTTTACACGCCGGTTGAGGTGGTGGATTTCATCATCCATAGCGTGAATGACATTCTCAAGAGTGAGTTCGGGCAGACTCTGGGTGACAAGAATGTTCACATCGTTGACCCGTTCACGGGTACTGGCACATTCATTACACGGCTTCTGCAAAGTGGTCTGATTAGTGATTCTCAACTTCCCTACAAGTACAAGAATGAGATCCATGCCAATGAGATTGTGTTGTTGGCTTACTACATTGCAGCCATCAACATTGAGGCTGTCTACCACGACATAATTCTTGATGACTACGCGCCATTCAATGGAATTTGTTTGACTGACACATTTCAAATGTATGAGAAAGAAGATCTTGTCGATCAACTTCTGGTACAAAACAGCAAGCGACGGCAGCGTCAAAAACAATTGGACATTAGAGTCATAATCGGGAACCCGCCTTATTCTGTTGGCCAAAAAAGTGAAAACGACAATAATGATAATGTAGACTACCCACACTTAGACGCACGCATTAAAATGACTTTTGCTGATCGATCAAATGCAACTTCGACAAAAAGCCTTTATGACAGCTATATCAGAGCGATTCGCTGGGCATCTGATCGAATTGGAAATAGCGGCATAATTGGATTCGTGACAAATGCGGGATTCATTGAAGCTGCCGGTGCAGATGGAATGCGCAAATCACTTTCAGAGGAGTTTTCAAGCATTTTCATTTTTCATCTTCGCGGGAATCAAAGAACATCTGGAGAGCTTTCGCGAAAAGAAGGCGGTAAAATATTTGGCGGAGGAAGCCGCGCACCAATTGCAATATCAATTCTTGTCAAAAATCCATCTGCAGCCAAACATGGGCAAATACACCTTCATGATATTGGCGACTATTTGACGCGTGAACAGAAACTAAAAAGGATTCAAGAGCTCAATTCTATATCCGGCATCACAGAAGTGAATGGTTGGACAGCCATAACTCCTGATGAGCATGGCGACTGGCTAAGGCAGCGTGATGACAGCTTCAGTAATTTTATTGCTTTAGGCGACAAAAAAAATGATCACCCCAAACTGCTGGCTAACTTTTCACAAGGAGTTCTTACCAGCCGTGATGCCTGGTGCTATAACTCATCTAAGACTGCTGTTGAGAATAATATTTGCCGTATGATCTCATTTTACAACAACGAGGTTGAACGTTTTTTCGGCACATATCCCGCCCTACCCAAAAAGGAGATGTCCAAACTTATAGACAATTTCGTTGATATTGACTCTACGAAAATTAGTTGGAGTAGCAGTCTAAAGGACAGATTATTGCGAGGGCAAAAGATTAGTTTTGATGATAATTGCCTTGTTCCAAGTGTCACCAAGCCATTCACAAATCAATGGCTCTACTTCAGTGAACATCTAAACCATCGACTGAGTCAGTTGCCTCATATCTTTCCCTCCTCTGCTTCTCACAACCTCGTCATTTGCGTTCCTGCGAGCGGAGGAACTGTTTCTTTTTGCGCATTAATAACTGACAAGGTCCCCGGCTTCAAATTTATTGGTGATGGTGGCACGCAATGCTTTCCTCTTTATCTTTACTCCTCCGCTAGCGATGCGAGCTCAAGCAAAAAATCACAAGCAAGTCTATTTGAAAGTGATACTACACCTGAACTTTCAAAGAAATACAGCTTAACCGATGAAGGGCTAGCCCACTTCAAAGAAAATTACCCTAATGAAACGATATCTCATGAGGATGTTTTTTATTATGTTTATGGTCTCTTCCACTCTAAGGACTACATATCCCTATATTCAGATAATTTAGGCAAAGAATTACCTCGCATTCCTTGCGTAAAATCTGTAGAGGACTTTTGGAAATTCAGCAAGGCAGGAAGAGCTTTGGCTGAGCTACACATCAACTTTGAGACAGTAAAACCCTACCCTGTAAATATCGATTGCGGAAAATCATCGATCGATAAACTTGATGCTGCCGACTTCAATTTAGTACAGATGAAATTCGCTAAGAAAAGTGATAAATCTGTTGTTATTTATAACAGCAAGATCACCATTAAAGATATACCAACACGGGCTTATGACTATATTGTCAATGGTAGATCTGCCTTAGATTGGATCATGGATCGTCAGACAATAACCACCAATAAGGACAGCGGAATCGTCAATGATGCTAATGACTGGGCTATCGAAACCATGGGAAATCCCCGCTACCCTCTCGATCTATTCCAACGAGTCATCACTGTCAGTTTGGAAACATTGAAAATCGTTGAATCACTACCTAAGCTCAATATCTAACGAGCACAACACCGGAGAGACAGGATGTCAAAGCGCGTAGAAGATCAAAAATTCGGTGGTGTATGGACTGCCGAAAAGCTTGAAGCGCTCGAAAGATACCTGAAGAGCTACAGCACGGCCCTGAAAAAAATTGACTTCACAAAAGTCTATATTGACGCATTTGCCGGAAATGGTGAATGCATCATCAAATCAGGCGATTGTACGGTCCCAACGGAAGGCTCTGTCAAAAGATCCCTCAACGTCGATCCTCCCTTCGACAAGTATTACTTCATCGACCTCAAGCCAGAGAATCATGTCGGCTTGAGAACGCTGTGTGCACAGTATCCAGCACTGACCACCGAGCTTCGACAGGGGGACGCCAATGATGAACTCACCGACATCATTACCTCTATCAACTGGCAACGTACACGAGGAGTGCTCTTTCTAGATCCATTTGGAATGACCCTGAAATGGGACACGCTGTTTGACATCGCGTTCACACAGGCCATTGACGTTTGGTATCTCTTCCCGCTCAGCGGAATGAGTCGGCAGGCCGCCAACAACTTTGACAGCGTTGATGCGTCCAAAAAGAAAAGTCTCACCACCCTGCTCGGCTCAACCGACTGGGAGGAATATTTCTACAAAGATGATCCTGGCATGGCTTTGTTTGACGAGACCAACAAGAAGGTGCGGGTCACAGACCAGAGCCAAATGCTTGGCTACGTGAAGAAACGATTGGAGAGCATTTTCCCAAGTGTTCTGGAGCCTGCCATTCTTAGAACCGAGGGGAATGCCCCGCTTTATGCCCTGTTCTTCGCCTGCGCCAACCCCAACAAACGGGCTCAAGAGATTGCAGGCAGCATAGCCAGCCACCTTATAAAAAAGCTCAATGGCGGCAATTACGGATCAGTTGAAAAGCAGAAGCTGGCTGAACTCAAAAAAGACAACACGATTCAGCCCGATCTATTTGGTTAAAGGACTGCCTCCGCTGGCATAGCATCCCAGGTCTTCCCATGAAGCTCCCGGCCATTAAGATGCTTTGCCCGCTTCTTGCCATCCACACCCCAGCCGCCCCACTGCTTGAAGAAAAAGGCGGCTCCCGACTCCTCGCATTGCTCACGGATGTTATCCACCCATTCAATTTGCATCGGCCTGGCGCGACTCCCGGACTCCCCTCCCACGATCACCCAATGAATCCCTTCAAGGTCAACCTGACCAATATCTTCCAGTAGCGGCTCAACCGACAGGAAGCGAATACTGGCATCGACCCGTTGCAGATGCTTGATGCGGGGAACGCCATATTTCACGTCTTCAACGGACACGCCGATCCACGCATTTACAGGGACTGTCCTCCCAAAGAAAAACGACTCAAGACGATCCGCCCGCTTCGTGAGAATTTGAAAGGTGTGCTGAGGTGCTCTGCGAATGACATCAAAAACCTGCTCGATGTACGCAAACGGAACATCCTCATGAAACAGGTCTGACATGGAGTTGACGAAGTAGGTAGTTGGCTTTTTTCGTTGCAGCGGCTCATCAAGCCGATCCGGCATCAATTTCAGCTTGAAGCCATCCTCATAACCTGGCGCACGCATGGCTTGCAGGCGATGCGCCATTGTCTCTGCATAGCAGTGCTTGCAGCCGGGCGAGACTTTCGTGCAGCCCACCACAGGATTCCAGGTGCGCTCAGTCCATTCGATTTTGCTGTTAGTTCCCATGTCTCCCCCTCGACCCCAAAAAGCGCGGAGCATTTCATCATATTCAAGACACAACCGGCAACTTTTGCCAAGCAGGTTGTTGCCCGTCGGCAAATGCTTGCTGGCCCTTTTGAATATTGTAAACTAATTTCAAAATAAGGGGGAACTTTGATATGCCTAGTGGAGGAAAGCGCCCTGGGGCCGGTAGGCCGCCGGGTGAGGAGACCAAGCTCATGCGTGTGCCTGTACGCGCCATTCCAGACATTCGCGATTATTTACAAAAGCGCAAGCAGAAGCCCCAGCTCCGAATTGCTCCCTTGGAGAGCATCCGGATACTGGGGGATTATGCCCGCGTGGATGCTGCTAACAGCATGACCATCCCGTTGGTAGGCTCTCGTGTGGCTGCCGGATACCCCAGCCCTGCGGATGACTACATTGAAGAGTATCTCGACCTTAACCACCTGCTAGTCAGCGAGAAGGAAGCTGCCTTCATCGTGCGCGTTAAGAAGGAAAGCGAGAGCATGATTGAGGCCGGTATCTACCCGGATGACCTGCTGATCGTGGATCGCGCACTCACGCCAAAGGATGGCGACATCGTGATTGCGATCCTTGACGGTGACCTGACGGTGAAGGAGTTACGCATCCGCGACGGCCTGGTAGCGCTGGTGCCCCGCAACCGGACCATGAAACCGATCCCGCTGCGTGAAGGCCAGGAGTTGCTGGTGTGGGGAGTCGTCACCAGTTGCATTCATCAATTCCGGCGTTGAGGGCCAGCTCTCCGACGTGTTCCCAATACTTTCTTTTTTGATCCGTCACGTCACAAATGGTCGCGTTGCTCATCGCAAGTTGTGCTTGATCACTTGTTAACCGCTCAAATATGCGCCTAGAATTATCGTTACGATAATTACCCCTGCCCCCGACATGTCAAACACCCCAAAACCCGGCCGCCCCGTAGGCACCGGCCACTACGGCGAGAACACCAAAGTCATGCGTATCCCCGAAAGCGCCGTCACCGATGTGCGCGAGTTCCTGGCCCGTCGCGCCCAACCAACACTCGCGCCAGAGCATGCCCTGCCGCCGGGTGCCGATATCTGGAAGGCTCACCCCCACCCGTCCGTCGTCAAACGACCGCTGGCCTCGCACAAAGTTCAGGCAGGCTTCCCGTCCCCCGCCGACGACTACATTGAGAAGTTCCTCGACCTGAATGAGTTTCTGGTAGACGACGCCAACAGCACATTCTTTTACAAGGTCGGCGGCTTCAGCATGAAGGATGTCGGCATCTTCCCCGGCGATACGTTGGTGGTCAGCCGCTTAGTCACCCCCATGGATGACGATATCGTGATTGCCATTCTTGACGGGGAATTGACCGTCAAACGACTGAGGCTCAACAAGCTCGGCGTTGCCTACGCCCTGGTGGCCGAAAACAAGGAGTTCAAGCCGATTGTGATCCGGGAAGGCCAGGAGCTGCTGATCTGGGGCGTGGTCCTGCATGCCATTCATTCCTTCCGGAAGTTGAACTCATGACCACCCCGCTGGTCGCACTGGTCGACTGCAACAACTTCTACGCCAGTTGCGAGCGCGTGTTTGAACCCTGGCTGGAAGGACGCCCCATCATCGTCCTTTCCAACAATGACGGCTGCGTGGTGGCCCGCAGCAACGAATCCAAGGCCATTGGCATCCCGATGGGTGCCCCGGTGCATGAATGCAAGGATCTGATCCGTCAGTATGGCGTGGTGGTCCGTAGTTCCAACTATGCCCTGTACGGTGATATGAGCCGCCGGGTGATGAACATCCTGTCCGAGTATTCGCCCAATCAAGAGGTGTACAGCATCGACGAGTGTTTCCTCGATTTCACAGGGATGCCTAAGCCGCTGGAACTCGCGGCAAAGTTGCGTGGGGATGTTCGCAAACGCACCGGCATCCCGGTAGCGGTGGGCATCGGTCGCACCAAAACGCTGGCGAAGCTGGGCAACTACTGCGCCAAACGGATTGAGCCCTACAAGGCTTCCGGTGTCTTCTCCTGGGAAGAGTTGGAGGCGATGGACTACATGCACCTGCTATGCGGCATCGACGTGGGTGAGGTCTGGGGTATTGGTCGGCGCATTGCCGCCAAGTTGGAAAGTCTGGGCATTCACAAGGTCTCGCAACTGGTGACGGCTGACCCGAAGCTGATCCGCAAGCACTTCAGTGTCGTGGTCGAACGTACCGTCAATGAACTGAATGGAACGCCCTGCCTGTCCTTGGAGGAAATGGCTCCGGACAAGAAGCAGATCATCGCCAGTCGCAGCTTTGGCAACCTCATCACCGACTTGGAAGATCTGGAGGCGTCTGTGGCCAGTCATGTCAGCCGGGGCGTGGAAAAGCTGCGACGCCAGCACAGCACCGCCTCCCTGCTGACGGTTTTCATTCAGACCAATCGTTTCCGTTTGCAGGACCCGCAGTATCACCCCAGCCTGCCGGTTGCCTTGGTTCAACCCAGCGCGGATGTCGGGGTATTCCAGACAGCCGCGAACCAAGCCTTGCGCCGTATATATCGGGCGGGCTATCGCTACAAGAAGGCGGGAATCATGCTGCAAGGGATTCAGTCGGATCAGGTCTGGCAGACCGACCTGTTTGCACCAGAGCCGGACCCGGTGAGGGAGGCGCTGATGCAGACGCTGGATCGGGTAAATCGGAAGTATGGACGGGGAACGGTGAAAGCGGCTACCGAATTGCTGGGTAGCCGCTGGCAGATGAAGCAGGAATTGCGGTCACCGCGATATACGACGTGTTGGGAGGAGTTGCCGGTTGTCAGGTAAGCCTTGCACTTCCGAATTAAGTTATACGTGAATTAACCACCTCTAATGAGTGGAGCCTCTTCACTGACCGCCTCCCATTTGACGATCAAAAGACTGCCTGATCAGGCCTATTACATACGGCAATTCATCCATTGAAGACAGGCCTACTTCGACATCACCATTTCCCCATCGCCCCAGATTAGTGACATCCAGACAAAGCCTCTTCGGATCGTCAATCTCATCAAATGGCATGTTCAACGACAATCGTAATCGCTTTGCTTGCGGCACAACATCTACAAAGTTCGTTTCAGCTTTATATGCCACATAGAGCTTCAAGAACTCTTCATTTACACACGGATCAAGCGCTAACAGCTCCTTTCGCAGAGCCTCAAACAAATCATGGATTGGACCTGCTAACAAGTATGGGTGGTCTGCCTGACTGTAATGTTGACCTGGTTTGGCTGCAGCAGGACGATAAGCATCTAGCACATCAGCTGCTAGACTTGGCGCTTTCCAGACTTTGATTGCCTCTTGGGCCAACCGATCAGCACGTAACTGGATAGCATATTCGTCCCAGATTTGCACACTCCCCAGCCCCAGATTGAGTTTGAGAGGACTGTGAGCAAAGCCGACTGGATTGCCTTCCTTATCACACACCTGATCACGCTTATATACAAAAGGATGATCGCTGTACTCGCTGTTGTATCCGGTCAAAGTCAGATTGCCTAAAGTATGCAGCCAAGTTTGCTGAATTCGTTGCCACTCGGAACCCAGATCATCCTGCCATTCCTTGGACAAAAGCTCATTCTGCGGAAGTATGTGCTCAATGGTGTAATCTTCAACAAGCACACGTTCTTTACGCCCATGATTCTCCAAACGCCGTAACCAGTAGCTGCGGATGCGAAAGTTGTAGAGGTCTCGCAGTTTGATTTCACGAATAAACTCTTCATCACTGGGGAAGCGCCGATATGAAGGCAGCAGCAGAAATGCCGCATGCACGCTCTCGACATACCGATCTTTCTTAAGCGAGCCTCCCATTCCCGCAAAAATTTTGTTCAGCGAGTTTGTTGGAATCCCGCATACGGCCCGACGGAACACAAAGCTTTCAACTAAACGGACAATCAGCAGAGTCTCTTCCGCACTCAAGCGACCTTGGCTATAGTCATGGTAAACCCCCAGCAGGAACGGATAAGCCACATCAACTCTCAACTCCCGCAAGTCATGGAAAGCAAGCTTGAGCGCAGCATCCTTTTCCGACCCCAAGGCCATGGCGCAGTAGTAAATCGCAAAGGCATGGATATCAGCAACCAGCTCCTTCGTGTCCCCTTTCTGATTGCGCGCAAAGCTCTTGAATGCGACATAGACCTGGCCAACGTTGGGGATCTCTCCTGTCTTTGCCGTCAAGTAGTGACGCATGAAGGCATCAAAATGCACAACATACGCTGCTTGGCCAAATGCCTTTTCCATCGGGCGCCAGTAGTTTTTATAAAGCTCCGTTTGCAACTTTGGCTCCAACCCCATCAGAATAAAGTTGCGAATCAGGTCTGCCTGGCTAAGCTCCAGACCAGTAGAGTTCATACTCTCGAAGATTAATTGTGGATTATCTTGGGACCGATCCAGAGACACGTCGACAATCATCAGCTTAGCCAAGCCTTGGCAAATAGACTCCAACTCGTCTTTATGTTGGTCAATCAGCTCCTGGAACAACTTGTAGTTCTCAGTGATCCGAGTGCTGACTTCATTCGGCTTAGGGGTATTCTGCAAGATAGACAAAAGTGTCTCTTTATCTGTCTCAGACAGCAGCAACTTGTAGTGGCGCTCACCCTCTTCGTCGGGGTTCAGTAAATAGTAATTGCGCAGCTTCTTGGCCGAGAACGTCTCTAAAAGCTCCCCTACATTTTGCGCTTCGAAATGCTTGGCAAGCGCCGCAATCAACAATGTGCTTGTGGTCAGTCGTTGCTGCCCATCAATTACCAGCAGAGCCTCTTGATGGACCACATTGCTCAATCCGCGCTCTACATAGACAATTGCACCAATGAAGTGGGCATTGACCTTGTCATCTCGTCCCGCACGTAGCAAGTCTGCCCAGAGCTGTCGGCATTGGAGCTCCGTCCATGAATAGTTCCGCTGGTAGATTGGAATTACGAACTGTGGTGACTTCTTCAAAAATTTGAGCAGATTGGCTTCTGTGGCTTTCACTCAACTTCTCCTTGCCTTTTTGTTTGTCCACCAAGTATTAGTTGGTGACGCACGTTATAAAGTGCCCAGCCCTGCGCGTTGTATATTGCCCAAGCTTGGAAGCCACCTGCCAGCAGGTGGCGGGGTTTACGGTAACCGATTCAATCGGTTTTGGGGAACTACATAATGGCTCTTCCTGTTTTTTTCACTCCCGCTCCCTGATCCGCTGTTTGTGGCTCGCCGTGCTCTGGCGGAACCCCAGGATTCGTTGCTGGTCTCGATGATATGGCAGTGATGCGTCAGCCGGTCCAGCAAGGTTGTCGTCAGCCTGGCATCGCCAAAGACGTTCGGCCATTCGGCAAAGGTCGGGTTGGTGATGATGATAACGCTGGTGCGTCATACAATTTCGACAGCAGGTGGCCTTTCAAGCCACGCCACCGCGATCCCAGCCTGACGATCCCGCTGATCCAGCCTTGCGATGACGTAGTGTCTTCCAAGGCATTGCCAACGACACCCTGCACCGGATTTACCGGAAAGGGTATCGCTACAAGAAGGCGGGGATCATGTTGTCCGGCATCCAGAGCAACACCGTGCGCCAGGCCGACCTGTTCGCTCCCCCGCCCGACCCGGCCCGCGAGGCCCTGATGCAAACGTGGGACCGGATCAATCGGCAATACGGACGCGGCACCGTCAAGGTGGCGACGGAGTTGATGGGTACGAAGTAGCGGATGAGGCAAGAGTTACGATCGCCGCGTTATACGACGTGCTGGAAGGAGTTATTGCTGGTCAACTGAAAAGCTTAGAGTAAGCTCCAGTCTGTTCAAAGTTCTCCCCTATCCCATAGTGACTTGAAGTTTAACTGCGCGGGGATTTCCACCGGTCTTGAAGTAGCCTTCCCCGCGCCCCCTTAAAGCGAGCAGATCCTCATAGGGTACTTGAACCGTTGCGGCATTTCGCTTGGCTTCACGGGCATCCATGGGCTTCATAACCAGCAAAGAAGCCACGTTTGACAGTACATCTTGGCCGAAGTGGTCAACCATCTGCGAGGCAAGGATCAGTCCTATACCGAACTTTCGACCCTCGGTTATCAAGACGTTCAAGATCCTGTCCCTACTATCGGGATCTCCCTTCCCACAGGTCAGAATTTTTGCTTCATCGATCAAGATCATTAGCCTATAACGCTCCTTGTCACTAGCAGGATTCACCGGTATTGGACCAAGACCACGCAGCTTTGCGAACACAAGTCGAAGCAATGTTTCAGCAACAAGGAAACGAATGGATTCATCGACATGACTAAGATCAATTCTTGTGCAAGCGTTTTGAAGCCTGTTCAGGTCAAGACCAACGAATCGATTAAACACCGGATGGCCGAATACAGAAGTCACAGCGTTGTAGCAGCCTCGGATTGATGCTGCTGAAAAGCAATCGAAGCCATCCTCCCCCCATTTGCGAAGAACATCCAATACATCAACAAGCCTTGGAGCCTGATTTGACCAAGTCCAGGGAAAGGCCTCTTCAATTCCTGCATTTCGAAATGCTTGGCCAATGGCGAATGTAATGATCGCGAGTTGATTTTGACTTAAGTGTGGACATGCTCTTTTCAGCATTGCAGTGACTCCTAGCCACTGATCACGAAGGCCAATCAAGCGATGATTCAGCGAGGGGAGTTCTAACGGGTTGACGCCAATGCAGCTGTCGAACCCCGAGGACAGTAAGAAAGAGGTCTGCCCCGGGAATACGATATCGCCATGAAAGTCGATGATGAGCAATGGAATCGGGTGATGGATAACCGCGCGCCCTACCTTCTTCAATGTCTCCGTCTTCCCAGACCCAGAAGCCCCAAGGACCAACAAGGAGCCATTGGAGCATGCTGACGGCTCCCACGAGCATGGCTCAGTCAACTCTTCCTCATCCTCTGTATCGCGACGATAGCCCATATCGATGCACATCGGAAAACGGGGATTAATACGCTCAAAATAGTATTGATTCCCGGGAAATATATCCAAGGCAGCAAGCGCCATCCTTGAAGTACAGACCTTCATTTGTTCCATTAAGTGCTTCATTTCAGGAGCCCTCTTTCTGCAATTCTTGAAGATATCCATTCCTCAATCTCTTGATCCACCCAGCCCACGGCCCGCTCTCCCAGTGGAACCGGCTTTGGAAATGTACCCTGGGCAATGAACTTGTAAATCGAAGACCGGCCCAGACCGGTCGCTTCCATGACTGCTGTCAGTCGGAGAATTTTCATTTCGAGTACCTCGTTGATTTCACTCATCAGATGAGTGAGAGGCGTTTTTATTTACAGCTGGAGGCTGATCACGTCCCTGTGCCTCTCAAGCCTAGCTCTGACTGCACCCGAAGTTACGGTGCCGGTCACCGTATTGCTTGCTATGCACCTTCGCGAAATAGCTCAACCAGTTGAAAAGATTGCTGTACCTATCAGCGAAGTCAGATGTGCTTACGCTGACTGAGTACGGCAAATCAACGAACTGGACCAAGCCAATTGACTGAAATATGCTGATCCCGAGAGCACTGGCCCATGCTTTGCGCATCCTGTCCGCCATGTTCTTGCTACCATCTACAACCTCACCACGGTCTGTGTATTCCTCTGGTAACCTGAAACGCCCCCAATCCTTAAAACGGTCTCGATTCAGCAGGATAGCGACGTGGTAATGCCAATTAGCGGAGGTATTCTGTTCCCTGACCCAAATGTACCTAAGCGTGCAGGAATGCACAGACCCCTTCTCGCGGTATTTGCGAGCAGAATCAGCATTGATCTGTTCCTTGAGAGAACTGAGGAAGCGGGTGATAGCTCCACTGTCTGGCGTGTACCCCTTAGCCGGGAACTTTAGATCGACCCGGAAGACGCAGGTCCTGCTGTGCTCCCCAAGCGCATTTCTCAACACATCCTTGATTCGAAAAAGGTAATCTTCAATCAGCATGCCCTTCTGGCATTGAACCGGCAGGCCTTCCCAGAAAGGTACTTGTAGCATGGTCAGATTTGGGTTGATCGGGTGACGTATGTTCATGATGGTCTCTCGTGTGTGGTGGTTCTACACACGATGACCAGGCACGTATTTAATTACTGCCCTGCTCATTGAGGAGTGGATCTATCTCTCCAATCAACGCCCAGCATGCTTGGGGCATGCTGGGTTGTGTAATGTACCAATGCTATGATTATCCTGTAGTAAGCCATTGATGTTGTTAGATAATTCCTACTCTATAAGTATACTAATATTTACCGAGGGTCTGACGGCTTGTGAACTCCCAGTGTCATCCCACTTTTCTCGTGGAGACGCCAAAATTCCCCCCTGTGTTGGACCCAACTTTTCCTAGCCTCCTCCCGCAAAGATTGCAATTTTGCGCCGTAGACCAAACTTCAGGAGCTCTGAAGTTAAAATTCACCCATGCCGCGTAAAACATCGAGGTCGTAACCAGCGCTCCTAAAGATCTCTCGACACTTATCCGGGCTCAATTCGTATGAGTACTTCTCAAACCCAAGCGGTACTTGATTGCGGTTGACACATTGGACACCAGAAAACCGAGAGCCGGTGCCCCCTCGAATAGCAATTGTTAGCTCCTGAAAGTGGCCTGTGATAGGTTGCCTCGTCGGGAGAATTGCATAGGAACAAGACGAGAGCTCGGAGTCCGGCTCTCCACTTGCTACTATTGACTTTTCGATGATCGATTTGACCATGATGGCCTGTTGGTATGCGATGCAATAGACGAAGAGCGCCAATGCACTCCCTCGGATGACCTCTGGATCGTCATTGAGACGGGGATGTGGAAGGAGCGCTGACTCAAGATCCTCAAGCACGGAGTCAATAATTACGAGCCTCTCGACGAAAATCTGACTCCAGCTGGAGCTCAATATTTTCGATGCATAGCTATCGACCAGAAACTGTAGATACTTCGAGAAACCAAGAATAGGCCTGTCAGTAAAGAACTCCCAAAGCCTGAACGGAAGAAAAGTCTTGGCCCACAATAAAACAACTTCAGTACATCCCCCTGAAAAGAGGTCTGCTCCGCTAATATAAAAAGGGGTACTGGTCGAATAATACAACCCCTTTGATTCTAGAAATACCCTTACGGTCTGTAGAAGATCTGACGAACAACCTGACCAATCAATCTCGGCAACGAACTCCGCAGCTTCTCTTCCCAACTCCCAATTTTTCAAAAGACTCGCCAATGAACTGGGACGACTCTCCGCCAACCTTCTATCGAATATAATTTTTCCTCGGGAGGCTTCGGACTCAAGATAAACACTGAATCCCCAGTAGTGATAATTATAGGCGTTTGGTGAGTCCGACTTGATACAAATAAGGGAATAGCCATTACCCGTGCCTTGTAGGTCAACTGTACCAACATTCATGAAGAATGCGCCGGTTGCACGACCATACAAAACTCTACCAGTCAAACCAGAAACCCGATCAATCAAATAGCCCAGGCCAGATATGACTTCAAGTTGTGACTCAAGCCTGTCACTTGATATCCCTACGAGTCGCGACAGCCTCTGAAGGCTGAGCCCTCTAACGACACCACAGGCATCAGCACATAGATAAAGCACTGACAGCAAAATCCTCGTCGCAACGGTGAAGGTGTGCTTACGTGAAGCGGCACCATCAAGTTTTCTAGTCTTGCGGACATTTCTCGACCTGAAGCTATCGTCACCAACTGACCAGAACAACAACTTATCAAGCAACGCTAGATGGCTTACTTCTCCGACGGAGGCAGACGGAGTTCGACTCGACACGTTGTCGTCGTTCTCTTGCCGAATTCTTTCCTGAAGGACCATGAAGGCTTGCCTTGGCCGTCCTCTTTTCAGCCTCTCCGGATTCGAGTCCAGCATGGGCAGTAGACGCAAGTATCCAAGGGTGGCAAGTTGGGTTCTAGCCTTGCAAATTGCCACATCAGTAAGGCCTAGCAGCTTGGCTAATTCCTTAACTGTCGCGCTAACGACAGCATCCCCAAAGAGCCAAATCACACGGATCAGGAAGTACTTCGCCTCTGGACTCAATTGCCGATCATCGACTGCCAAGACAGCGAAACAAAGCTCCCTTTTTTCCGCCTGCTCTATCACGCTCATGTCACTTTACCTTCCCCTTGCATTGAAGCCGAAGCATGTCTGTACTTGCTGCATTCCAGTCCGACTTATTCAATGATACAACCTATCCAAGCTATGCATAAGCTAGTATTTAATCTTTGTTTTTACCCCCTGTATATTTCAATTACCTGTTCTTGTATGCATACTAATATTGCAACTAATTGCGCTACTAAGTAGCATGTTCGTGACGTGCTCCACCCCCAAGAGCATGCAACGACATTTGGTGACTACCATGCCAAGGCAGACCGAACAGAGGAAATGGACAGGATGGATCGACAGGAAGAATCCCAAGCAATTGGAGTGGGCTGTTAACTACCTTGCAAATCACTTCATAGGTGATCCCAGAATTCGCGATTTTGGAGCCTACCTTGACGATGCAGAAAAGAGTTTCACTAGCCAAGCAGCCGAAAACTTGGACAAGGCGCTCATTGTTTATAAACGAATGCGAGCCGCGTGGAATTCCAAGAAAATCCGAGGCAAGACCTCGGACCGTAAAGGCTACAGCTATGTCATGAGCACTGGCGTGGCCAAAAAAATGCGGGAACTCGCCGGCAATAAATCTGTCAGTGAGACGTTGGAAGATATAATTGAGCACGCATACCAACTACACGTGGCCGATCAACGAGTAATTAAAATTAACCTGCATCACGAAAAGGAGAGGAAGGACAGGCAGCAACGGCAAATAGATGACCTTCAATTTCGATTGAACAGCGCCAACTATGAAGTTGAGCTAGAAAAAAAGAAAATTAAATTAATAAAAGCGACTCTTTGTAACTTATGGCTTGAGTTATCAATAAAGGACATAACGCTAAAACGCTTTGGACATAACGATATGGAGCTAACCAAAGAAGAAAAAGCATCAGCATTAAAAGATCAAAAAATATACTTAGAATTCTTCGAGAGAAAATTAAAAGCTGACATTGAAAGAGAGTATGCCAACCTCGGAACGCAGAAGTTATCTTCAAATTAACAGGTTGGTTGAACCCCCTGCAGCAGCAACTTAACTGATGCAACAATAGCACATTTGCTTCCACAACGACTTTTGTAATGCGTGTTGCCGACATCTAACCAATGCTCATGTTATCTGAACAACAACCCCAGGCTCGTTTGCAACTTCTCGCTCTACCAAATCCCCCCACTTCAACCATGTCTCCTTTTGACGGTCAACTTGCCTGCCTCGCTGATACGTGCGAATCAATTTATCGACAGGCAGGTGATTCAACATTAACTCGACAACACGAGAATCCGCCTGAAGAGTATCTGCCCAATGCGTTGCACAAGTACGCCTCAGGTCGTGCAATGTAAACTCTGCCACCTTCTGAAAGAGAGGTCCATCCGGTTGCGTTATTGACGCGGGCTCTTGAAGTCGCTTAATTGCCCTAGAAACACTGTGTGCGGTGATTGGTCTGTCCTCCCTGCGCGATGGCACACTGGATCTCTCATCCCGGCGAGGTGAAGCAAATACAAATGATGAGCCGCCATTCAACAACTTCAATTCAGCCAGTAAATCAATCTGCTGGCGCGAAAGATAGATCGTATGCCCAGCCCCGTTCTTCGTACGTTCAGGTGGTAGTACCCACAACCCTGCTTCTAAATCCAGTTCATCCCAGCGCATGCCTACTGCTTCTTCACGCCGAACCCCCGTCAGAATGACCGTCTTAATGACCCCTATCATTGAAACACTCAAGACGGACGTTGCAGCAACTCCTCGCCCCTCCTTTCCCTTCATTTCAATTGCCATCCAAAGCATGCGTAACTCAGACAAAGTTAACCATCGGCTACGCCCTTCAGATGTGCTGGCAGCGAAATCCTTTGGCCTTAGCAATCGCATCGGGTTTTCATTAATCATTCCCCGCGCCAAAGCATAGTCCAACATCCCATTCAGCGTGCTCATTGCCTTACGGGTTTGCTCACGGGTGTTCTCACGCATCTTATCGAGCGCACCAGCAAGATGCGTCCGTTGAATATGATCCAGGCGGATATTGCCAAGAGACTTTTGCAGATAACGACTCCATCGGTCTGCGTGCTCCTGTATTGTTGACGGCTTGATCTCATCAGCTCGTATTAGATGCTTCAGCCAACGCTCATGAACTTCCTGCATCGTTAACACAGCCAAGTTTTCGGCCTTAACGGCTGCCTTATGATGACGAGGATCAATTCCTTGTTTGACCAATGCTACGGCCTCTTTATGCAGCGCCCGTGCATTTGTTAATGAAACACTGGGGTAGGAACCCAACTTCATTTCCAAAGCTTGATCATTCAAGCGGAATCGAAACACCCAGGACTTGGCATCACGATCAGATCTTGCTTCCAGGGATAGGCCACCGTATCCAGCATGTTTAACGGTCACCCTTATTTTTATTTTCCCGCCAGGACAGCTAAGTGCTGCGCATTGCCGATCCGTTGAAATTGGTAGTTGACTCATGATTACCCCCGTTTCCGACCCCTCATACGACCCCTCAAAAATCACTGACTGAGGATGGACAGTAATGGACATCATAGCACGGTGAATCAGCTGCATCTATTGCAGCGCAATCGTTTTGAAGAACAATGAAGGTTGCTACTGGACTTAGGCGGACTGAGAAATATCTACCTCCGAAGGCAGGGGTCGTGGGTTCGAATCCCGCCGGGCGCGCCATACTAATCAAAAACTTACAAATTTCTTTGGATCCGTAATTCACTCCAAAACACGTTTCGCCCCCTCCCGCTACCCCTATAAAAGCAAGTAATTGATTAAGCCTTGGGTATCAAAATTGGCTCCCAACTCTATGCCGGTGCAAAATCCAAACGTTACCAGCTTATAAAAATCGCTTCCCGGCCACCCCAACCTTTAAATATTTTCAAGCGCACAACAAAACTGACCTGCCCAAGCGCCAGACGCCGTAATTGTATATCCCTGATCTACCCCCATAGCGCGTACCATGGGCTTACCAATAAACTATAGCCGTCACACTCATGAACACCCGCCGCTGGATGCCCTTGCTGATGCTTTTGGCCAGCGTCACCGCCAAGGCTGAACCCGTCACCACAGTCCCCCGTGTCGATCTAGCTCGTTACCTCGGCACCTGGTACGAGATCGCCCATCTGCCGATGTTCTTCCAACACCACTGCATTGGCGACACCACCGCGCAATACGGGCTTCGTGAAGACGGCCGG
This sequence comes from Fluviicoccus sp., assembly GCF_030646115.1. GTDB lineage: Bacteria > Pseudomonadota > Gammaproteobacteria > Pseudomonadales > Moraxellaceae > Fluviicoccus. The sequence goes on along the minus strand of NZ_JAUSMX010000009.1, from coordinate 376,419 downwards.
ATCACCGTACTGAACCGCTGCCGGACGGACAATGGCTGGCAGGAAGCCACCGGACGCGCCAAGGTCGTTCCGGACACCGTTAACGCTAGGCTCAAGGTGACATTCTTCTGGCCCTTCAGTGGCAACTACTGGGTGATTGGCCTGGATCCCGAGTACCGCTGGGCGCTGGTCGGTAATCCCAGCCGGAAGTATCTGTGGCTGCTATCCCGGACGCCGCAACTTTCGCCTGATCTGTTTGAGGAAGCCCAAAAAGCGGCTATAGCTCAAGGCTATGAGCTGTCAGGTTTGCTCATGACACCACACCTTAATGGCTCTAGCCTTCGACACCGGTAGCCCCAATAGCGGCTGCCGAATTGACAGTTCTACCAGTGTCAGCCAAATTCCCCTCAAACCAATCACCCCGTTGTCTTTTCGTACGCCAGACTCTCTCATCCCGCTTTTCCATTGACACCAACCCCCACCCATAGTACATACAAATCATAAGGTTACTGTCCATGTCACGGTTTCCAGACTTAAATCGGACTTCCCCATGAAAATTCAATTTCTCGGCGCCACCCAGACCGTTACCGGCTCCAAATATTTGCTGACCTCCGGCAAGACGAAAATCCTGATCGATTGCGGCCTGTATCAAGGCTACAAATGGCTGCGCGAACGTAACCGCGAACCCCTGCCGTTCAAGGCCTCATCGCTGGACGCCGTGATCCTGACCCACGCTCACATTGATCACTCCGGCTTTCTGCCTGTGCTTTACAAAAACGGCTTTCGCGGGCCGGTCTACTGTCATCATGCCACCAAGGCCCTGTGCGACATCCTGCTCCGCGATGCCGGGCACCTGCAGGAAGAAGACGCCAAGTTCTACGAACGCCACAAGATCGGCAAGCACGAAAAGCCGGAACCGCTGTATGACATGGATATGGCCATCGCCAGTTGCCGCCTGCTCAAGGGTGTTTCATTTGACCACCCGTTCAAGGTGGGCGATCTGACGATCCACCTGCATCCCGTCGGGCACTTGCTCGGCGCCGGCAGCGCCATCATTGTCGGTGAAGGCAAGCGCGTCGGTTTCTCGGGCGATGTCGGGCGCCCCGACGACCTGTTCATGCTGCCCCCTGCCCCCTTGCCGGAGCTGGACTTGCTGGTTCTGGAGTCGACCTATGGCAACCGCCGGCACCCTGATACCGACCCTTGGCAGCAACTGGAGCGCATTGTCAACGAAACCTCCGAAAGAGGCGGCGTCCTGGCAGTCCCCAGCTTTGCCGTCGGGCGGACCCAGATCCTGCTGCACATGCTGACGCGCCTGATGGACCAGCAACGCATCAAGCGGGTCCCGATCTTCCTCGACAGCCCCATGGCGATTGACGCCTCTGAAATTTATTGTGAATACAATGAATTACACCGTCTTAGTGATGAGGAGTGCCGAAGCCTCTGTCACGCCACGACATTCACGCGAACGGTATCCGAGTCCAAGGAACTTGATGAAGAAAACGGCGGCCATATCATTATTGCCGGCAGCGGCATGGCCACCGGCGGGCGCATTTTGCATCATATGAAACGGCTGCTGCCCTTCCCGAAAAACACGATCATGTTCACCGGATTTCAGGCCGGGGGAACGCGGGGAGCCAACATGCTGGAAGGGGCTGAATCGATCAAGATTCATGGTGCCTATGTGCCCTGTGCGGCCCATGTCGAATTGCTCGACGGACTGTCAGGGCATGCAGATTATGTCGAAATCACTGAATGGCTGAAGGCCTCGGCGTTGACGCCCAACACCTTGATTTATCTGGTGCATGGCGAACCGGATGCTGCGGACAATCAACGCAAATATATCGAAGAGCAAACACCCATGACCGTGAAGGTTGCCGAATACATGCAAACCATCACGGTCTGAATACGGTTAGCGGACCTTGCGGTAAAGCAGGTCCCAAACCCCGTGCCCCAACAAGTTCCCCCGGTTTTCGAACTTGGTCAAGGGGCGGAAAGCAGGCCGCTCAGCGTATTGGCCGGGTCCGGCCATGTTTTCGAAACCCTCGGCAAACTCAAGGATTTCCAGCATCCATTCCGCATACGGCTGCCAGTCGGTAGCCGCATGAAACACCCCGCCCGTCTTCAGTTTGCGGCGGATCAACTGCATGATGTGCGTCTGCACGAAACGACGTTTGTGATGCTTCTTCTTTGGCCAGGGATCGGCAAAATACAACTGCACGGTGTCCATGCAGGCGTCGGGAAAATAGTGTTCCAGCGCCAGCAAGGCATCTGCATCCATCACCCGCAGGTTAGGCAGGCTGATGCTGCCCGCCTCATAACAAATCTGCGCCAAGCCATTGGGATGGATTTCAATGCCGATAAAGTCCCTTTCCGGCACCGCCTTCGCCATCTCGATCAACGAATATCCCATGCCGAAGCCGATTTCCACCGTCAATGGAGCCAGCCGGCCGAATACAGCCTCCTGGTTGAACTTCTGGTCGGGGAAATTCAGCAGATAGCGGCTGCCATACTGTTCGAGCCCCTGCTTTTGCGAGGTGGTAAACGCTGAAGAGCGTTTCATGAAGGTCAGGATGCGCCGCTTGTGCTCTTCAGGAACTTCAACCGACGTGACTGCAACGGGTTCGGACATGGGGATGATCGTCTTCTGATTACTTGAAAAACAGGCCGTCCAGCGGACTGGAGGCCGAGGCGTAAAGCTTGCGAGGCACGCGACCGGCCAGGAAAGCCTCGCGCCCGGCCTCGACCGCCTTTTTCATGGCGGAGGCCATCAATACCGGTTGTTTCGCCTTGGCAATCGCGGTATTCATCAACACACCGGCGCAGCCCAGCTCCATCGCAATGGCGGCATCGGAAGCCGTACCGACACCGGCATCGACAATGATCGGCACCGTCGCCTGCTCCATGATGATGCGCAGGTTATACGGATTGATGATGCCCAGGCCGGAACCTATCAGGCTGCCCAGCGGCATCACCGCCACACAACCCATTTCTTCCAGTTGCTTGGCAATGATGGGGTCATCCGAGGTATAGACCATCACCTGAAAACCGTCCTTAACCAGGACTTCAGCCGCCTTTAGTGTCTCCACGACATTCGGGTACAGCGTCTTCTCGTCACCCAGCACTTCCAGCTTCACCAGTGAATGACCGTCCAGCAGCTCGCGCGCCAGGCGGCAGGTGCGCACAGCGTCATCAGCGGTATAACAACCGGCCGTGTTCGGCAAAATGGTGTACTTGTCCGGGCTGATTACGTCCAGCAGGTTCGGCTCACCAGGCGTCTGGCCGATGTTGGTACGGCGCACGGCAACGGTCACGATCTCCGCGCCACTGGCCTCAATCGCCAGCCGGGTTTCTTCCAGATCACGGTACTTGCCCGTTCCCACCAGCAAGCGGGATTCGTAGGTCTTGCCGGCCAGCAACAGCATTTCATCATTCATTACGTTCAACCTCCGCCAATGGCGTGGACTATTTCAACCTTGTCGCCCGGATTCAACCGGGTTTCAGCATGGCGACTGCGGGACACAATCTCGGCGTTTACTTCCACCGCCAGGCGCTTGCCCATCAGGTCCAGCACCTGCAGCAAGTCACTGACCGTTGCGCCTTCAACCAGTTCCTGTGGCGCGCCGTTTACCAGAATCTGCATTCAAATCCCCTTTTGCCAGGCGGAAACGGCCAACCACAGCCAGCCAGCGATAAAGGCCAGCCCGCCAATGGGCGTAATGGCGCCAAACCAGCGCGGCGCACCCAGCGCCATGGCATACAGTGAGCCGGAGAAAATCAGGATCCCCGCCAGTAGGCAACCGCCAATTCCGCGACTCCACGTTAAATCAGGTCGGCTTGCGGCCAGAATGCCAAGCGCCAGCAACCCCAGGGCATGGATGAAATGATAGTTGCACCCGGTATGCCACCAAGCCAGTTGCTCGGCGGTCAGGCGCGCTTTCAGGCCATGGGCACCAAAGGCTCCCAGCGTAACGGCCAAAGCCAGGTTCAAACTTCCCAACGCCAGCCACATGGTGATCGCTCCAATAAAAAGGCCGCGCAAAAGCGCGGCCGATATTATGCGTTGCCGAAATCAGGCTGTCAGCATCGCCGACTTGATCTTTTCCATGGCATTTTTTTCCAGCTGGCGGATACGCTCGGCTGAAACACTGTATTCGGCGGCGAGTTCATGCAAGGTCGCTTTCTCGTCCGACAGCCAACGGCGGGTCAGAATATCGCGTGAACGCTCATCCAGACGTCCCATGGCGGCCACCAGACGCTCGGTGCTGTCCTCTTCCCAATCCGACTCTTCCAGCATGCGCGCCGGATCATAACGATTGTCTTCCAGATACAGCGCAGGCGAATGAATGGCGCGCTCGTCCTCATCATCGGAGACACTGGCCTCGAAGGAGGCGTCAAAAGCCGACAGGCGGCCTTCCATTTCCAGCACCTGATCAGGGGTGACGTTCAGGTCATGAGCAATGGATTCCGCTTCGGCCTGGGTCAGGCTGCGGCTGCCCTTCTTCAGGCTGCGCAGGTTGAAGAAAAGCTTACGCTGGGCCTTGGTCGTGGCCACCTTGACGATGCGCCAGTTCTTGATCACGTATTCATGAATTTCGGCCTTGATCCAGTGCACGGCGAAAGACACCAGACGCACACCCATGCGCGGGTCGAAGCGCTTCACGGCCTTCATCAAGCCGACATTGCCTTCCTGGATCAGGTCGGCCTGCTGCAGGCCGTAACCGGAATAACTACGGGCGATATGCACCACAAAACGCAGATGCGCCAACACCAGCTGGCGGGCGGCCTCCAGGTCTTCTTCATAGAAATAGCGTTCAGCCAGTTCCCTCTCCTCCTCAACGGACAAGATGGAGACCTGATTGACATTGGCCATGTATGCACCCAGATTGGCTCCGGGGGCGGTGAGCGTCACCGGTACCAGACCGCGACTGAGGCTCATGCGTGCTTCTCCTACATATGCTTGATGACTATCTTTTTATAATAACGCTGTCAGCCTGAGCGCTCCAGTCCCTAATGCAGGGATTTTATGGCGGTTATGTAAGCCGCCCACGTCAGGAACATGACCCGTTAAGCCTTGCCGTGCAACTGTCAGGCTAAATTCGGAAGTTCTGTGCGCTAGGCGCGGCTTATTGTCGCAGACGGGAAAAACACGCTCTGCCAGACTTACATCATGATTTCGTTGGGAGTATTATTGACCTATCAGTCAAACAATCCTGAAACCTGAGTGAGACTCCCATGAAAAAATCCCTGCTCGCCGCTGTGGCTCTTGGCATGCTGGCTTCCGGCTCCGTATTGGCGGCCGAACGGTCCGGCGAAGATGTCTACAAGGCTACCTGCACCATGTGCCACGCCACGGGCTTGGCCGGTTCGCCCAAACTGGGTGACAAGGCCGCTTGGGCTCCCCGTATCGCCAAGGGCAAGGATGCACTTTACACCAGCGCCCTGAAAGGTATCCGCGCCATGCCTCCGCGCGGCACTTGCGCCAACTGCACCGACGGCGAGCTGAAAAAGACCGTGGACTATATGATCAGCAAAGCCAAGTAAATTGCCGGTCTGATAAAAAAAGGGGGAAGCATCTGCTTCCCCCTTTTTTTCGCTTGCGGACGGTCTGTTATTCCGTCTGAAACAAAGCCGCCACAAACTCCTTGGCCACAAACGGACGCAGGTCGTCAATTTTCTCACCGACGCCGATAAAGCGGATGGGCACATGGGAACGGCTGGCGATGTTGAACAACACCCCGCCCTTGGCTGTGCCGTCCAGCTTGGTGATGGTCAAGCCGGTCAAGCCAACCGCCAGGTCAAACTCCTGAACCTGGGCAATCGCGTTCTGACCGGTACCGGCATCCACCACCAACATGGCTTCATGCGGCGCGGCGCCATCCAGTTTCTGGATGACGCGCTTGACCTTCTTCAACTCTTCCATCAGGTTGGACTTGGTGTGCAGGCGGCCGGCGGTATCAATAATAAGTACATCAATATCCTTGGCCTTGGCGCTTTGCAAGGCGTCGAACGCCACCGAAGCTGAATCGGAGCCGGTACCCTGGGCCACCACAGCAATGTTGTTGCGTTCGCCCCAGACCTGCAATTGCTCCACAGCGGCGGCGCGGAAGGTATCCCCTGCCGCCAGCATCACTTTCTTGCCTTCCTTTTGCAGCCGCTTGGCCAGCTTGCCGATAGTCGTAGTCTTGCCGACCCCGTTCACCCCCACCATCAGGATGACGTAAGGCCGCTTGGCGGGATCAATATGCAGGGGTTTTACACGCGGCGCCAGCAACTCCACCAGCTCTTCCTGCAGGGCCTTGTACAAACCGTTGGAGTGGGTCAGTTCCTTGCGGGAGACGCGCTCGGTCAGCTTGCCGATAATGATGCGGGTGGCGTCGATGCCCATGTCGGCCAGCAACATCTGCGTCTCGATTTCCTCCAGCAACTCGTCATCAATTTCCTTGCCGCCAATCAGCAAAGTCACCATGCCGTTGGTAAAGGTTTCTCGAGTGCGCTCCAGACCACTCTTCATCCGGGCAAAGAAACTGCTGCCGGAGCCGGGCGTATGCGCGGCTGCGGGTTCCGAGTCATTCTCGGCCGCAGCCTCTGCCTGAACCAGGGCGACGGTAGCCGGGTTTTCAATAATGGGAACATTCACGGCCGGGAGGCTGGGCAGGGTGACATCGGTACTGCCTTCCCAGGCCCAATCCGCCGTTTCATCATCAGGCACGCTGATGGGGGTTTCATCCACTACCGGCGAGGCAGAGGTATTGTCCGGTTTTTTCCAGGAAAACCAGCCCTTGGGTCCGGTTTTGGCGTCAGCCGGGTTGTCATGCTCAGACATAGGGTCATCCACAAAGATTAACAAAGCACCCGAAAAAGTTGCGCTATGCTACCACTCCTCCGCCAAACTCCCTATACAAAGCGCTCGCTATGCATTGCAAACCATGGCTCTACCCGCTGCTGGCCATCCTGTCGATGACCGCCCAGGCTTCCTCCACCCAGGAGTTCACGCTCGACAACGGCTTGAAGCTGGTCGTCCGTGAAGACCACCGGGCTCCGGTCGCCGTCACCCAGGTCTGGTACAAGGTCGGCTCCAGTTACGAACCCTCCGGCAAGACCGGCATGTCGCATGCCCTGGAACACATGATGTTCAAGGGCACTGAGAAAGTCCCGGCCGGTGAATTCTCCCGGCTGGTCGCCTGGTTCGGCGGTACGGATAATGCGTTCACCACCGACGACTACACCGCTTACTATCAGGTTTACAGCAGCAACCGCCTGCCATTGGCGCTGGAACTGGAAGCCGACCGCATGGCGAACCTGCAAATGCAACCGGAGTCCTTTGCCCAGGAAATCCGGGTGGTGATGGAAGAGCGCCGCCAGCGTACTGACGACAACCCGCAATCGCAGGCCCTCGAAAAATTCCAGGCGCTGGCCATGTTCACCACGCCGCATCGTACCCCCACCATCGGCTGGATGCAGGATCTGGAAAACCTGAAAATTGAAGACCTGAGCGCCTGGTACCGGCAATGGTACGTCCCCAACAACGCCACCCTGGTCGTGGTCGGAGATGTCGACCCCCTGCAGGTCAAGGCTCAGGCCGAACAATTTTTCGGGGCCATCAAGCCATCCTCCGCCTTGCCGGCCATGACGGTTCCCCGTGAAATTCCGCAACCCGGCCGACGCGAAATGAAACTGTCCGTACCGGCCAAGGTGCCGGCGTTGTACATGGGCTTCAACGTGCCCAGCCTGACTACCGCCGCCACCCCGAAAGACGCCTATACACTCCGCATGTTGTTGAGCATCCTGGACGGCGGCCTCAGTGCACGACTGGAAAGCCGGTTGGTGCGCGAGAAACGGATCCTGACCGCCGTCAGCAGCAACTACAACCTGATGGCGCGCGGCGACACCCTGTTCACCCTGACCGCCATCCCCGGTGAAGGCCTGACCATGGAAGAGGCCCGCGACAAAATCCTGGAAGAGCTCGAAGCCCTGAAAACCGAGACCATTACCCCGGAAGAACTGGAGCGCGTTTACGCCGGAGTGCTGGCGGAAAACGTCTTCCGCCAGGACGACATCCAGGAACAGGCGAACCTGATCGGCATGCTGGAAAGCATCGGGCTGGGCTGGCAAATCATGGACACCCTGCCGGAAAACCTCAAGGCCGTCACCCCGGATGATATCCGCGAATCCGCCAAGCGCTGGCTGGTGCCCGCCAATATGACAACGCTGCTGTTGCAACCGGCCGCCCTGAACGTGGGAGAGGCAAAATGATGAAACGACTGGCCTTCCTGGCGCTGCTTCCGGCGCTGGCTTTTGCCGCCCCCGAAGGCGCCATGGTGACTGCGGGTCCCCTGACCGCCCTCGACAAGCTGCAAAGTGTGCCGATGGTGAAAGATGCCCCCATCCCCCACCGCAACATCCAGGTGAAAAGCTGGCAAACCATGAAAGGCACCAAGGTCATGTTCGTGGAGAACCATGATTTGCCCATGCTGGATGTGCGCCTGGTGTTTGATGCCGGATCGGCCCGGGACGGGGAAAAGTCCGGACTGGCCAGCCTGGTCAGCCGCATGATCGACGAAGGCACGACAACCCGCGATACGAGCGCCATTGCCGCCGCCTTTGAAAACCTTGGCGCCTCGTTCAGCACATCTTCCTACCGTGACATGTCGCTGGCTGACTTGCGAGTGCTCAGCAACGAAAAGTATCTGGATCCCGCGCTGGATGTCTTTAACGATGTACTGGCCAACCCGATATTCCCGGACGCTGCCTTCACCCGCATTTTTGATAATGCCCAGGTAGGGCAACAACAGAAGCAACAGTCCCCGGCCGCGCAAGCCGGTGTCATGTTCTACAAGAACCTCTATGCCTGGCACCCCTATGCCCTGCCGCCGTCCGGCACCGCTGACTCCCTGAAAAACATAAAGGCGGAAGACCTGCGCGCTTTCCACAAACAGTATTTTGTCGCCGCCAATGCCATGATTGCCTTGGTGGGTGATATTGATGAGCGCCGCGCCCAGCAGATCGCCGAGCGTATCAGCGCCGGTCTGGCGGAAGGCAAACCGGCCCCTCCCCTGGCGGAAACCCCGGCCCTGACCCGCTCCCGGCACCTGCATCTCAACTTTCCTTCCCAGCAAACCCATATCCTGCTGGGTCAACCGGGCATCAAGCGCGGTGATCCGGACCATGCCGCGCTGGCGGTGGGCAACGAAATTCTGGGCGGCGGTGGTTTCACAACTGTGCTGATGAAGGAGTTACGTGAAAAACGGGGACTGACCTACGGTGTTTACAGCAGCTTTGTGCCGATGCGGGCGCAAGGCCCCTTCATGATCAATCTCTCCACCCGCAACGACCAGGCCGGTCAGGTTCTGGAACTGGTACGCGACATTTTGCGGGACTTCATTAAACAAGGCCCCAGTGAAGACCAGGTCAAGGAAGCCAAGGACAATATCTTGGGCAGCTTTCCGCAAAGCACCGCCAGCAACAGTGACATTCTGGCCTACATTGCCTCCATGGGCTTTTATAACGAGCCGCTGGATTATCTGGAAACCTTCCCGGACCGGATTCGCGCCGTAAGTGTTGAGCAAGTGCGCAAGGCCCTGAAATCCCACCTCAACGCGAACAAGATGTTGTCAGTTACCGTTGGCCAAGGTGTTGAAGTCAAGAAATGAGCAAGACGCCTGTCAGCACGCTGCGCATCATTGGCGGCCAGTGGAAGCGGCGCAATGTCCGGTTCCTGGCCGTGGATGACCTGCGCCCGACACCGGACCGGGTGCGTGAAACCCTCTTCAACTGGCTGCAGTTCGAGATTCAGGGCAAGCGCTGCCTGGATGCCTTTGCCGGGAGCGGCGCACTGGGGCTGGAAGCCTTGTCGCGAGGGGCCTCGCACTGCCTGTTCCTGGAGAAAAGCCCGGTTCAGGCCAAGCAGCTTCAAGCCACGCTGAAGGAACTGAACGCAACACATGGCGAAGTGATGACCGGAGACAGCCTGGCGCTGTTGAACCGCGTGACCGAGCCGTTTGATGTAGTGTTTCTGGATCCGCCCTACTCACTGAATTTGTGGCAACCGGTAATGGCCCTGCTGACGACCCGGAATCTGCTGACGGCGGATTGCCTGATCTATGTGGAGGCTGACAAGGCTTGGGAGGACTTGGGCATTCCAGAGGGATGGGAGTATTTCAAGGAAACGAAGGCGGGAACGGTGAAGGGGTTTCTGTGTCGTCGGGCCACAACGCCAGTACCTGCATAACGAATATTGGACTGTAGGTCGGGTTTCAACCCGACAACACTCTCCGATCGAAGGATGTTGTCGGGCTCAAGCCCGACCTACACTTCTCCATCAAGAGCCGGCTTACGCCAGTTCTCCCAGCAAGCTGTTGATACGCTTCACATACCCGGCCGGATCAGCCAACGCGCTGCCTTCCGCCAGTGTCGCCTGGTCCAGCACGATCAGCGCCAAGTTCTCAAAGCGGTTGTCATCCGTCGTAACGGCCATACGAGCCAGCAGTGGATGCTGCGGATTGATTTCCAGTGTGGGCTTGGACTCCGGCAGTTTCTGGCCGCTGGCTTCCAGCATCTGCCGCAGGGCGGCGCCCATGTCAAACTGGCTGCGCACCAGACAGGCCGGAGAATCCGTCAGCCGTTGCGTGGCCTTCACGGCTTCCACCTTGTCGGCCAAGACGGCCTTCAGGCGTTCCACCAGCGATTGGCTTTCTTCCTGCAGCTTTTCTTCGGCCTGCTTGTCTTCCTCACTGGAAAGCTTGCCCAGATCCAGATCGCCCTTGGCGACGTGCTGGAAGGACTTGCCTTCAAACTGCGTCAGATGGCTCATCAACCATTCATCCAGACGGTCGCTCAACAGCAGCACTTCCACGCCCTTCTTGCGGAACACTTCCAGATGCGGGCTTTGGCTAGCAGCGGCCCAGGAGTCGGCGGTGATGTAGTAAATCTTTTCCTGGCCTTCCTTCATGCGGCCCACATAGTCGGCCAGCGACACGGACTGGATGGTGTCAGTGGTGTGGCTGGAGGCAAAGCGCAGCAGCTTCAGCACCTTGTCCTGGTTGGCGTGATCTTCGGCCACACCCTCCTTCAGCACCTGACCGAATTGCGCCCAGCACACGGCATAATCTTCGGGCTTGTTTTCGGCCATTTGCGTCAGCATGTCCAGCACGCGGCGGGTCAGCGCCGACTTCATGCTGTCCACCACCTTGCCGGATTGCAGCAACTCGCGGGACACGTTCAGCGGCAGGTCGTTGGAATCGACAATGCCCTTGGCGAAACGCAAGTACATCGGCAGGAACTGTTCGGCGTCGTCCATGATGAACACACGTTGCACATACAGCTTCAGGCCGCGCACGCCGTCGCGGTGGTACAGGTCTTGCGGGGCACGCTTCGGCAGGTACAACAGCGAGGTGTACTCCAGGTTGCCTTCGACCTTGTTGTGGCTCCAGGCCAGTGGCTCGTCAAAATCGTGGGAAATGTGCTGGTAGAACGCCTTGTAGTCGTCGTCGCTGATCTCGTTGCGCGGACGGGTCCACATCGCCGAGGCCTTGTTGACCACTTCAAAGTCACCCACTTCCCGCTCGCCGTCTTCCTTCCAGCTTTCGCTGTGCATGCAGACGGGAATGGCGATGTGCTCGGCATACTTGTGGATGATGTTCTTCAAACGCCAGCTGTCGGCAAACTCGGTTTGCGTGGGGCGCAAGTGCAGGATGATGGTAGTGCCGCGATCCGCCTTTTCCACGGACTCGACACTGAACTCCCCTTCCCCGCCGGACTCCCACTTCACGCCTTCCGCTTCGGACAGACCGGCGCGACGGGTCAGCACTTCCACGCGCTCGGCCACCACAAAGGACGAATAGAAGCCGACGCCGAACTGACCAATCAGCTGGGCATCTTTCTTCTGGTCGCCGGAGAGGTTCTTGATGAACTCGGAGGTGCCGGAACGGGCGATGGTGCCCAGGTTATCGATGACTTCCTGGCGGCTCATGCCGATACCGTTGTCACGCAGGGTGATGGTGTTGGCGTCCTTGTCGACTTCGATCCAGATCTTCAGCTCGGTGTCGTTGCCCAACAGCTCGGGACGGCTCAGCGCCTCGAAACGCAGTTTGTCGGCAGCGTCGGACGCATTGGAAATCAGTTCGCGCAGGAAGATTTCGGGATTGCTGTACAGCGAGTGGATCATCAGGTGCAGCAGCTTGGACACTTCGGTCTGGAAGCCGCGCGTTTCTTTTTGGGTCGCTTGGTCGCTCATCAGGGCACTCCATGGTTGAGTCGTGGGATGCAAGCAAGATGGGGCTGTTGAGCGGGACTTCAAGGGGGTGGGCGGCTATACTCTGCGCGAATGGTTCATCCCGTAACGGCGAGGGCGCATGCAATGCGCCCCTACATGACGGACGCAGGGACGCGTTGCATGCGTACTGCTCCGCCGAACGAGACTTTATTGAATAACCCGACTCTCCCAGCCCTTCAACTGACGCCGCAACAGGACGCCGCTCTCGCAGCCATGCGCGAATTCCTCGACAGCGACGACCCCTGCTTTATTCTGCGCGGCTATGCGGGCACCGGGAAAACCACGCTGGTTTCGCGCCTGCTGGAGTTGTTGCGCGAGCAGCAGCAAGACTACCTGTTGCTGGCCTCCACCGGCCGCGCCGCGCGCATTCTGGGCATGGCCACGGGTGAAGGCGCCCAGACTGTCCACTCCATCATTTACGAGTTTGCCAGCGTCGAGATGAGCGGAGACAGCGGTCTGAACGTGCGTTTCAGCCTGTCGCAGGAAGGTCCGGAAAACACCGTGATCATCATTGACGAAGCCTCGATGCTGGCCAACGGCAGCCCGTTGCCGGTGGGTCAGGCGTCGTTGTTTACGCAGTATGGCTCGGGGCAGTTGCTGAGTGACTTCCTGTTCTGGTCAGGGCTGACCAGCGGCCTGTTAAGCGGCAATCGCGTCATTTTTGTGGGAGATGCCGCCCAGTTGCCGCCTGTGGGTGAAACGGTGTCGATGGCGTTGTTTGCGCAGCATATTGAAAAGTTCTTCGGCCTGCGGGCACGGGAAGTGGAACTGACTGCGATTGTGCGCCAGCAGCAAGGCAGCCATATCCTGGAACAGGCCAGCCGTTTGCGTGACAGCATCATCAGCGGCGCACCCGACCCCGTGGACTGGCTACCACCCGCCGACGACTGGCGCTATCTGGCCGGGGATGAGGAGGCGACGCGGTATCGGGCCGGGCATATGTCGGGCCGCGCTTCGATTATCATTACCCATTCCAACAAGCGGGCGCTGGAGCTGAACCGCAAGGTGCGTCGTGAGCGTTTCCAGTCGATGTTTGCGCCCCTGCAGCCCGGCGATATCCTGATGGTGAACCAGAACAACTCCGAATCGCAGTTGCTGAACGGCGATCTGGTGAAGGTACTGGAAGTGGGCCCGCAGGAAACCCGGCTGGTGATGGTGCGCCTGAAACAGCGGCCGATGCCGAAACAGGTGACGCTGCTGTTCCGGCAGGTGAAGGTGGCCTATCACTCGTTACTGCACGGGCGGATGGAACAGGAATGCCTGATTCTGGAAAACCTGCTGCATTCACCGCTGGCCGGGCCGACGGATGAAGAGCGTCAAGCGCTGGTTACGGATTTCAAGCAACGTATCCGCGCGGAAAAACTGACACCGGCGCAGATCAGCGGGGCGTTCCAGAATGACCCGTATTTGAATGCCTTGCAGGTGAAATATGGCTATGCGCTGACCTGCCACAAGGCGCAAGGCGGGGAATGGGAGACTGCGATTGTGGATGTGCCGGGGTATTTGCAGGGCAGCTATACCAGTCAGTTGCGCTGGCTTTATACGGCGATTACGCGGGGGAAACGGGAGGTCAGGGTTTTGCGGGGGCAGAATGCAAAGGGGTGGTTACAAGGTGTATCACCTGCTTTACAATCGCCCGACAACAACAATCCCAAGAATGCCGCGCATGACCGCTGACAAACAGGTTCAAGCATGATGGCTGATAATGACTCCGCCCTGCCCCCCGATGCCCATTTCGGACTGCTGGTGGTCGCCCTGACCTTGGGCATGGCCCTCTATGCAGGCCATCAGGGCTCCATGACGAGCGCAGCGGCCGCCATTGCCGCCACTGCAATCGCCGGGGGCGTCACCCTGTTCCGGCCAGCTTGGTGGCGGCCCTTGAACCGGGGCTGGATGCGCATCGGTCTTGTGCTTGGCCTGGTTTCCAACACAGTGGCCCTCGCCGCCATCTATTTCCTGCTGATCACCCCCGTGGCTGTACTGACACGGCTGGCAGGCCGGGATGAGTTGCGCCTGCGGCAACATAATCCTGAGCATGGCTATTGGATTTCACGCCGCGAAGCTCCTCCCTCCTTGAAAAACTTCCGGAAACAGTTCTGAGCGCCATGATTGATTTTCTCACGGAATTCCTGGAGTTCCTCCGTCAGCGGCGCAAGTTATGGCTGCTACCGGTTATTTTCCTGTTGCTACTGATAGGCATGCTGTTCGTCTTGGCCCAGGGGTCCATCATGTCGCCCTTTATCTACACCCTTTACTGACTCAATGCTTATCCTGGGAATCTCGGCTTACTATCATGACGCCGCCGCCTGCCTGCTACGAGATGGCGTAATTGTCGCCGCCTGCCAAGAGGAAAGTTTCACCCGCCGGGTGCACGATGCCCGCTTTCCCGAACAAGCCATTGCCTACTGCCTGCAAAGCGCAGGCTGTCTGCCGGATGCCATTGACTATGTCGCGTTCTACGACAAACCTTTCCTGAAGTTCGAACGTCTGCTGGAAACCTGGCTGGCCTTCGCGCCACAGGGCTTCAACCAGTTCCGCCGCGCCATGCCTGCCTGGACTCAGGACAAACTGTTCCAGAAGATCACCCTGGTTCGCGAACTCCGGCGGGTCATGGGTGAACAGGTGGACTGGAAGTCGCGGCTGTTGTTCTCGGAACACCATTTGAGCCATGCCGCCAGCGCCTTTTTTGCGTCACCATTCGAGGAAGCAGCCATTCTGACTCTGGATGGTGTCGGGGAATGGACCACCACCTCCGTTGCTGCCGGCTGCGGCTATCGGCTGGATCTTATAAGCGAGATTCGGTTCCCGCATTCACTCGGACTACTCTACTCCGCTTTTACCCAGTATCTGGGCTTCGAGGTTAACAGCGGCGAATACAAAATGATGGGCTTGGCACCCTATGGTCGCCCGTTGTATGCCGACCTGATCCGCCAGCACCTGATTGACCTTAAGGACGATGGCTCATTCCGGCTGGACATGCGTTACTTCAGTTACTGTACGGGCGAAACCATGACCACGCCCCGTTTCCATGCGCTGTTTGGCGGTCCTCCCCGCACCGCCAAAGAAGCTCTCATGAAGCGCCATGCCGATCTCGCCGCGTCAATCCAATCAGTTACAGAAGAAGCAATCCTCACGTTGGCGCGGCATATCCGGCAAAGCACCGGCTTGCCCCGCTTGTGTCTGGCGGGTGGGGTGGCGCTCAACTGTGTGGCCAACGGCCGGTTGGCGCGTGAAGGCATTTTTGAGGACATCTGGGTACAACCGGCCGCCGGGGACGCCGGTGGAGCCCTCGGGGCCGCCTTGGCTGCCCAGCATCTGGCGCTGGAGCTTCCCCGCCACACACCGTCAGGCGACCTGATGCAAGGGGCGCTGCTGGGGCCGGCTTACAGCCCTGAGCAAATCCGTCACGAACTTGACACCTTGGGTGCGACCTACACTTGGGTGGAGGACGACACCTTGCTGGTGGACAGCACAGCACGTGCTATCAGCGAAGGGAGGATCGTCGGGTGGCATCAGGGCCGCATGGAGTTTGGCCCGCGTGCGCTCGGGAACCGCTCCATCCTTGCCGATCCTCGCTCCCCCAACGCTTGGGAGCGCGTTAACCAAAGCATCAAATTCCGGGAAGCCTTCAGGCCTTTCGCGCCCAGCATTCTCCGTGAACATGCCGCAGATTGGTATGATTTGTCCGGCGAGAGTCCTTACATGTTGCTGACTGCCCCCCTGTTGCCCGGTCGCCGCCTGGCGCCGCACTCCGACCCTGAAGCCGTCCCATTCTCGGTGGAGGCCACGCTACGGGAAATTCGTTCCTCAATCCCTGCTGTTACTCATGTGGATTATTCCGCACGAGTCCAGACGGTTGAGCAAACCCATAACCCGCGCTTCCACGCCCTGCTGCAAAGTTTTGCCGCCATTACGGGCTGTCCGATCCTGTTGAATACATCCTTCAATGTCCGGAACGAGCCCATGGTGCTGACGCCGGGGGATGCCTACCGCTGTTTCATGGCGACCGGACTCGATCTCCTTGTGATCGGCAATGCCTGGTTGGACAAGAACAACCAGACCCTTCCTCCCCTTTCGGTTGCCAGACCATGACTCTTTCCTCCCGCAAGCGCGCCGGATTTTTGGCGCTGACCATCGTACTGTCTCTGGCTATTGCCATAGGAGTTGTTGAAATACTGCTCCGAAACCTTAGCTTCTCTAATGCCACCGGAACGGGGAAAGCCAGCCAGCGCTGGTTCGCTGAACACTGGAAGCCCATCAATGAACTGGGCTTCCGGGATTTCAGCATCCGGGGGAAAGGTTATTTCAGCAAAGTGGTATTCGTGGGTGACTCCTTCACGTCCGGCCATGGCGTACTGTTTGAGGAAACCTATTACTACCAAACAGCAAAGGCATTCCAAGGCCGCGCCAACTTCTTCAACATTGGACTCAATGGTGGCTCAACGCGCAGTGAGTATCAGACCTACCGGCAGTTTGTCAGCAACACCGGCATCCGCAACCGTTGGGTGGTGCACCAGTATTTCGGCAATGACATTGAAGATCATATCGTCCGGCCCGGCTGGCGTCCGCCCGCTCTGCTGGCGGCGCTGTCAGACTATTCCGAGATTGCCAATTCCATCCAGAACTATCAAATGATTAACAGTTGGGGACGGCAATACATTGAGGCCTTGTTCCAGGCTTATGAAGACACCCCCCGCTTCGAGGCCCACGCCAACGACCTCAACTCCCTGCACGATGCCATGTACGCCAACAACAGCCGGATCATTTTCCTGGTGTTTCCGTTCCTGCATTCCGATGCAGCGTTGGCGCGCAGTCAGCGTTATGTGCAACGCATCGGGGCGCACTTTCTGACCCATTGCCGCCCCGGCAGCGTGCTTTTTGATGTTTCGCCACTGGCCTCTTCCCTGCCGCAGAAACGCAGGGTCGTCAACATGCTGGACCCCCACCCCTCTGCGGAATTGCACGCCTTGATCGCCCGGGATCTTGCAGAAATTTTGCGGCGGGGCATGCGGGGGGATCTCCCCAAAGGGGAGAATTGGAAAGGAAAAGACTACCTGCGGATGTGCCCCGACCCGCAGACTTGATCATCGTATAGCCGGCAACTTCACGGGGGAAAGCGGGAGGTCAGGGTTTTGAGGGAGCAGAATGCGAAGGGGTCGTTGAAATCAGAACCACCTACTTGCTGAGATACCGCGTCGCCGCCTCAATCCCCTGCAATGTCAACGGATACATCCGGTCTTCCATCAGCTTCTTCGCCACCTGGATCGACTGCGTCATCGCCCAGCTCTTCTCCGGCTCCGGATTCAGCCACACCACCTTCTGGAAATGCTGCGTCACCCGCTGCATCCACACCGCCCCGGCTTCCTCGTTGAAGTGCTCCACCGAACCGCCCGGCGACATGATCTCGTAAGGCGACATCGTTGCGTCCCCGACAAAGATCACCCGGTAATCCGGGCCGTATTTATGCATCACATCCCACAAAGGCATGCGCTCGGACCAGCGGCGGTTGTTGTCCTGCCACACGCTTTCATAAATGAAGTTATGGAAGTAGTAATAATGCAGATGCTTGAACTCGGTGCGCGCCGCCGAGAACAGTGACTCGCAAACCTGCACATACGGGTCCATGGACCCACCGATATCAAAGAAAATCAGCACTTTGACGCGGTTGCGGCGCTCCGGCACCATCTTGATGTCCAGCAGGCCGGCATTGTGCGCGGTGCAACGGATGGTGTCATCAATGTCCAGTTCTTCGGCCGCGCCCTGACGCGCAAACCGGCGCAGGCGGCGCAACGCCACCTGCATATTGCGGATGCCCAACTCCTGCGAATCGTCGAGGTTCTTGAACTCGCGCTTTTCCCAGACCTTGACCGCGCTCTTGTTGCGCGACGGCCCCGCCATGCGGATGCCTTCGGGATTGGCGCCATAAGCCCCGAACGGCGAGGTGCCGCCGGTGCCGATCATCTTGTTGCCGCCCTGATGACGCTTGTGCTGCTCCTCCAGCCGCTTCTTGAACTCCTCCATCAGCTTGTCGAGGGAGCCCATTTTCTGCAACTCGGCCAGCTCTTCGGGCGACAGATGCTTCTCGACTTCCTTGCGCAGCCAGTCTTCCGGCAAGGTCAGGTTGTCCAGCGGGTTCTCCATGGTCGCCAGGCCGTCGAAGAAATGCTTCATGGCGCGGTCGAACTTGTCGAAATGCTTTTCGTCCTTGACCAGCACCACGCGGGCGAGACTGTAGAACTCTTCCTCGCTGGCAAAGGCCAAGCCTCCATCCAATGCGCGCAACAGGTCTAGGTATTCCCGCACGGAGACGGGCACCTTGTACTGCTTGAGGGTGAAGAAGAAATTGAGGAGCATCACGGACTCTCCGGTCAAGAATCCCCTCTCCCCTTGTGGGAGAGGGTTAGGGAGAGGGGTGCTGAGGCGGCTACAGAACTGATGGTGTTCAGGCCACTTTCCGCACCCCTCTCCCCGGCCCTCTCCCACAAGGGGAGAGGGAGAACAGCGGGTCTTAACCCCGACGCGACATAAACGCCAGTCGCTCCAGCAGATGAACATCCTGCTCGTTCTTCAGCAACGCGCCGTACAACGGCGGAATGGCGCTGCGGGTGTCGCGGTTGCGCAGGATGTCCTCAGGAATATGGTCGGACATCAGCAGCTTCAGCCAGTCAATCAGCTCGGAGGTGGACGGACGCTTCTTCAGGCCCGGCACCTTGCGCAGTTCAAAGAAGATTTCCATGGCTTCGCGCACCAGCCTCGACTCCACGCCGGGATAATGCACATCGACAATCTTCTTCATCGTGTCCTGATCCGGGAAGACGATGTAATGGAAGAAGCAGCGGCGCAGGAAAGCGTCCGGCAAATCCTTCTCGTTGTTCGAGGTGATGATGACGATGGGACGATGCTTGGCCTTGATGGTTTCCTGAGTCTCGTAAACATGGAATTCCATCTTGTCGAGTTCGGTCAGCAAGTCGTTGGGGAACTCGATGTCGGCCTTGTCGACTTCATCAATCAGCAACACCACCCGCTCTTCACTGTCGAAGGCTTCCCACAGCTTGCCCTTCTTGATGTAGTTGCGGATGTCATACACCTTGTCGTCGCCCAGCTGCGAATCGCGCAGACGGGAAACAGCGTCGTATTCATACAGGCCCTGATGCGCCTTGGTGGTGGACTTGATGTGCCACTGGATCAGGCGCATGCCCAGCGCGGCGGCCACTTCCTCGGCCAGCATGGTCTTGCCGGTACCGGGTTCGCCCTTGATGATCAGCGGCTTTTGCAGGGTGATGGAGGCATTGACGGCCATCTTCAGGTCGTCGGTGGCCACATAGGTCATTGAACCGTCAAAACGCATCTTCACTTCCTCTTCAGGTTCCGGCATCGGGAACGTTTTCAGGATTCTGCCCTGCGGCTTTTCCACCAGGCAACGCTACAAACCAGTGTCGAGAGCAGCAACAAGGGGAACAGGCTTTTCAGCACCCCCAGTACGTCCCTTTCCATCAGGTTGAAAACCACGGCAATAATGGCGGGTGCAGGCAGCCAGGTATCACCATCAATCGGCCATGGGGTAAACAGCACCACGGCCAGCAAGCCCGCAGAAACCGGACGCCATCCTGGCGGCAGCATCGGCATGAAATGACGACGGAAAACCCGCAGCAAGACCACGGCCGTGGCCAGATACACGATCCAGGCAATCAGGTAGCCGAACATTACTCACCTTCCCCCTGTTGATACTTGCTTTCATCCGGGCGGAAAAGGTCGAGCATGTAATCTTCACGCTGGGGCGGCATTTGCAGGTAAAAGCCTTTATCAGCCATCTCGGACAGCACCTTCGGTGCTTCGGCGCGGGCCAGCTTCCGCTCCGTCGTCAGCATCATGGTCACGTAATGACGGGGACGGCCGAACATGTCCAGCAAGGCTTGCGGCACACGCTTCAGGCCATCCGCCTTACGGACATAGAGGTACATTTCGTCCTTTTTGGGACTTTTGTAGATATCGCAGATTTCAGGTTTGTTGCTCATGAATCTTCCCGGTGACGGTAACGGCGCCAGTTGGCAACGGAGGCAGACTCATCGTCCAGCACCTCCAGCAAGGGAAGTGTCAGGATATCATGCCGCCAGCCCTTCAAGGCGGAAGGCAATACCGCTGACTCGCCGTCGTCCACATAACCCAGCACCAGCGCATCCAGCCATTTCTTGCGCAGCAGCACTTCCGCCGGCACCTGATGCTTCACGGCAATGGCCTCGGACACCTGGCGCAAGCGGTCATACAACGACTTGGCGGCGCGCGGCAGGGGCAAGGGCATCAGCGGCGGGCACTGCGCCAGCGGCTTCTCTTCCGCCTGCTTCACCAGTTGCAGAATCATGGGGCCGTGTTTCTGGTAGGTGCGGGGATGAAGGTCCTGAATGCGGGACAACGCCGGCAGGCTGTGCGGCTGCCGCTCCACGATATCCAGCAAGGTATGGTTCTTCAGCACGAAGGTGCGCGGAATGTTGTGAATCCGCGCCGCGCCTTCCCGCCAGATGGTCAGCATCTGCAACAGCGCCAACTGCTGCCGGGTAAACTTCCAGGCATTGCTGAACGAGAGGTAAAGGTCGCGCAGCACCGGCGGCGCCCCCATCTCCTCCAGAATCAAGGCGCAATCGGCTTCGCACCAGTCCAGCAACTGGCGTTGCTCCAGCCGTTCACGGATGAAATCGTAAAGCGGGAACAGGTATTCCACATCAAAGGCGGCGTATTGCAGCTGATCGGGCGTCAACGGCCGCATCAGCCAGTCCGAGCGGGTTTCCGCCTTGCTGATGCTGATGTTCAGGCATTCCTGCAGTGCTTTTTGATAGCCCACCTGATTGCCGTAACCCAGAAAGGCCAGCCCGATCTGGGTGTCAAAGACACGGGTGATGCGCTGTTTGGGGAACAACAGGTTGAAGACTTCAATGTCTTCGCTGCAGGCATGGAAAATCTTGAGGGTTTCGGGGTTGCACAGGACATTGCCCAGTTCGGAAATGTCCAGCGTGAGGGGGTCAGCCAACGTGACCTGGCTGCCGTCATTCACCTGAATGAGGGCAGCCCGGGGGTTGAAGGTATCAACCCGAATGAACTCGGTGTCGAGGGCCAGACGGCCGGCAGCCGCCCAATCCCTGACCCGTTGCTGAAATAGCTGTTGTTCTGTAAGCAGTTCCCAGGACATTACAATCCCAATTGTTTGGCGATAATCTCGTTCATGATTTCGTGGGTACCGCCACCAATGGAAAGAATCCGGTTATCCCGGTACAGGCGCTCGACAAGGCTCTCGCGCATGAATCCCATGCCGCCGAAGATCTGCACCGCTTCGTAAGTGAGCTTGTCACTGACTTGCGTGGCGAAATTCTTGGCCATGGACACTTCCCGGACAGCCGGAATGCCGTCAGCAATTTGTGCCGCTACCCGATAGGTAAACTCACGGCTGGCTTCCAGTTCGGTTGCCATGTCCGCCAGCTTATGACGAATGACCTGCATCTTCGCAAGCGGCTTTCCGAACGCCACCCGTTGCTGCACATACTTGAGGCTTTCTTCCAGCGCCAGTTGTGCGGTCATGTTCGCCATGACCGCCAAGTTTAAGCGTTCTTTCTGGAAATTGCTCATGATTACGAAGAAACCGCCGTTTTCCATGCCGATCAGGTTGGTTTTCGGCACTTTGACTTCATCAAAGAACAATTCGGCGGTGTCGCTGGCCCACCAGCCCATCTTTTTCAGCGGTTGGCCGACGGTGAATCCGGGCATGTCCTTCTCCATCAGCACCAAGCTGACCCCGCCAAACCCTTCTCCGCCGGTGCGCACGGCTACGGTGTAATAGTCGGCGCGGCAACCGGAGGTGATGAAGGTCTTACTGCCGCTGACGAGGTAGTGGTCGCCCATGTCGACGGCACGGGTCTTGAGGTTGGCGACATCGGAACCGCCGGAGGGTTCGGTGATGGCCAGCGCGGCGATTTTTTCTCCGCGCAGCACGGCGGGCGCAATGCGCTGCTTCATTTCGTCACCGGCCCAGTTTTCAATGGGCGGCAGGCCGATATCCAGCGATCCCAGGCTGGCCACCAGGCCGCCGGAACCGGCGCGCATCAGTTCTTCACTGGCGGCGATTTTCATGAAGATGTCGGGACCGGAACCGCCCAGTTCTTCGGGGTGGTCGATACCCAGCAGTCCGGCTTCACCTGCTTTCAGGTACAGTTCACGGGGAAATGTTCCGGCTTCTTCCCATTCGTTGATGAAGGGTTTGATGTGCTGGTCCACGAACTTGCGGACGGTGCGGCGGACTTCCTGGTGGGTTTCGCTGAAGTAGGGGGTATAGAGGGCCATGGTCTGTGTCTCCGGGTCATTTTGGGCCGAGTCTGCCATGTTTTGTTGACCATACCAAGCGGTTGGTTGGTGTTTTTTGGACAGTTGTCCGGCAAACACAATGGAGGGGGAATTGTCACTTCAAGGGGTGGGTGCTTGGCGGGGTTGGGGGCGTGCGAGGTCGGGATATTTCGGCAAGGACGAATCGGCTTGGTTACACAGAATTAATATCGCTTTGTCATTCTTTTCCGAACCGAAAGCTCATTAGCCCGAAGTAATTGGGCGCTATTCAGTTACACTTGACTTGGCAAAATTAATTCCTCTTTGACGACTTCAGAATGGTCAGTATTCGCTCGTGCACTGCTGGTAGATAGGGCATGAACTGCTGGTACAACTGCACACTAAACTCATAGTTATCATCAAGATACAATATAGTACTACAATGCGAAGCTGAGTCAAAATCCGCATTAGGATCATAACGTCTATCACAACGTATTCGGCCGTAGTACGGCTTTCCATCAATCAACTGCACCATCGGTTTTTGATAGGGTACATATGTTGCTAATACTTCGCGAAATCTATTACTTTTGGCCAATATCTCTACCATCCCAAGATCCTTACGATCCTGAATTTGAACAGTATAAGCACCACTAAAAGCACTTGAATAATCATTCTTTGCCACTTCAACAGCTTTTCCTACACTTGTTGCCGCTACAGTTCTAGCCTGAGTTCTTTTTATGATATCTAAATTATCTGTACAGGATATCATCCCAAATAAAGTTCCACCCACCTTTGGATCTTTGAATTTTGGCTCATCCACTCCCAAGAAATTTCCGACTGAGTTTGAAAAATAATGATATGCAGACGGATCAGACTTTGGCCCACCAGTCCATTGGAACAGGTAATCTTCTGGATTCATCTCATACAAATGAGTTCCAACCCAAACATCATACCTGACAAGCTTTCCATTTTTATCCCTAACTTCATTAGGATATGGCCTTCCTGAACGAACAATAGCCCTTGCACTGTTTGTCACACAGCGACTTTGGACACAAGCCTTACTCCACTCATTCGTGCAGCCATTGCGCTCATTAAGCCAATAAGAAACGGGAGTATTATCATCAGGCTGATGCCTTTTCTCGCTTAAGCTGCACAGCGACAACAGAATGGTAATAAAAATAGCGACAAAGATCATAACAATCAACTTAATAAACGAACTCCCTATATCTTCATTATTTGAATTCAAAGCACTCACCTACTTCAAAATATTAACAACACCATTATCACAATATGCTTATCAGCTGGCCCATCCCGGTTGCCCAAGACCCCATTACCGAATGTATAGAGGACTTTAACCTCCACGTCAAACCGGCCGCTTGCGTAACGCGCCAAGCCTTACCCATAAACAAAAAGGGCAACCCGCAGGCCGCCCTTCCCCATCATCCCCCCGGCCCCAAAAGCCCGAAGAACTCACCCCAAACGCTTCAACCCAACCCCCAGCGCCTGCCCCAACACAAACTTCAACACCGGCCCCACCCCCGGCAGCGAATCAAACTCAATCACCCACTGCACCCGCGAACCCTTGGCCGTAGCACTGAAATCCAGACGCCCATGATGATTGCGGATAGGATAACCACCCTTGGAAATCACATAATCAATCGAACTGTTCGGCGTCACAGCCACCACCGTCTCGTCCACCGCCAACGGATGGAACAACCCCATACGCCGGGTGGAACCCACACCGTTGACATCGCCCTGCCCGTCCTGAATGCGCTTCACCGGAATCCCGAAAACCCTCTTCAGGTTATTGTGGTCCGCCAACTCGGCAAAAATGGCCTCCACCGGGAGTGAAAACTCACGAACCACCACTACTTTCTGCTGCGCCATGACAGACTCCTCGGCAAATGGATAGAAATTGGCACCATCGTGCCGGTGAACGGTATTTCATATTGAAGGAACGGCGTCAAGACGACACCGCACAAAAGCGGAATAATCATTCACAAACGTCTAAATTTCCGGCAAAACCATGCCGCCGCCGAGGGTCACAGCAACTGCCGCTGGTTCAGGGCGCGCGCCAGCGTATGGCTGTCGACCCCTTCCAGTTCCCCCCCCAAGGGCACGCCATGGGCAATGCGGGTCACCTGCAAACCGGACTCCCGGCAGGACTCCCGGATGTAATGGGCGGTCGCTTCGCCCTCCACCGTGGCATTGGTGGCCAGGATCAACTCCCGCACCTCGCCCTGCCCCAGCCGCTCCATCAGGTCGGGAATGCCCAGCTCACGCGGGCCGATGCCGTCCAGCGGCGACAAATGCCCCGCAAGCACGAAATACAAGCCGCGATAACTGCCGCTTTGCTCAATGGCCAGCACATCGGCCGGAGACTCCACCACACAAAGCAGGCCACGGTCACGGGCTGTATTGGCGCACAGGCGGCAAACAGGCTCCTCGGTCAGCGTGCGGCAGGTCTGGCAATGACCAATATCGGTCATGGCCTGGAGCAACACATCGCCCAGCCGCATGCCGCCGGCGCGGTTACGCTCCAGCAGATGCAGCGCCATGCGTTGCGCCGACTTGGGACCCACGCCCGGCAGCACGCGCAGGGCCTGGATCAGCTCACTGACCAGCGGGCTGAACATGACTTAGAACGGCAGCTTCATGCCGGGGGGCAGGCCCAGACCCTGGGTTGCACCGGCCATTCTCTCGGTCGTCAGCACATCCACCTTGCGCACGGCGTCATTGACGGCGGCGGCCAGCAGGTCTTCCAGCATTTCCTGGTCTTCTTTAAGCAACTCAGGATCAATGGCTACACGCTTCACGTCATGCTTGCCGGTCATGGTGATCTTGACCAGCCCGGCACCGGATTCGCCAATCACTTCCGTCTTGGCCAGTTCTTCCTGAGCCTGTGACATCTTCTTCTGCATCTGTTCCTGCATCTTCTGGGCTTGCTGCATCAACTGGTTGATGTTCATCGTTTTTCTCCAATCACAAGGGTTTCATCCAACAATCGGGCATCAAAAGCCTGTATCAGTGCCTGCACGGCGCCATCGGCCAGAAAAGCCTCTTTGGCGGCAGCGCGCTCGGCACGCTGCCGCTCCTGTTCAATTTCCAGCGGCGTGGGGCCGGAAGGTTCACGGGCTTCGCGCCGCACCTGCATCTGCGGGAAATCCTGCTGCAGCAACGCCAGCAAGGTGTCCAGCGCACGGTTGGCCATGATTTCATGACGCGGCGACAACTCCATCACCGCTTCACCGGTGCGACTGCCGGTCAGCAGCAGGTGACGCGCCAGGTTCAGCGCCATGCCGCTCAGTTCGCTGCGCACCACCCAGGCCGACCAGCCTTCCGGCGTCCAGTCCCCGGTTTCCGGCTCCACCACCGGAGCGACGGGAAACGGGAGGATGGTGGCGGTTTTGGGCGGCTCGGACGGAGCCGACGGCTCCACTGCCCAAGGCGGCGCGGAGTCCGCTGCCGCTGCGGGCCGGGTCGCTTCAACCCTTGCCGTCACCGGGGTCGATACGGGTTTTTGAGTAATCGGGGAAGACTGAATGGCCGCCGGAACGGATGCAACTGACAGGGATTGGTTCTCCACCCTGTTCACAACCGGCACGGAAACGGGCGGTGAAGCCTTGACCGAAGAAGCGGCAGGCGGAACCGGAACCGAGACGGCTTGCACCGGCGCAGATGCCGCAGGCCGCGCCGGCGCACGCGCGGGAACACCGGCTGACGGTCTGGCCGCAGCGCCCGGACTGCGCTTGCCGGAATCGGGGCCGCCGCCCGGCACCGGCTTGAACGCCAGCATCCGGAACAAGCACATTTCAAAACCCTGCCGCAGCCCCGGCGCCAGCGGCAGGTCACGACGGCCATGCAAGGCGATCTGATAATAAAGCTGAACATCTTCCGGCGTCAGCGAAGCGGCCAGATCCAGCACCCGCTCGCGGTCGCCCTCACTGTTGTCGACGCCGTCCGGCAGCAACTGTGCCAGCGCCACCCGGTGCAGGGCGGAAATCAGCGCGCCCAAGGCTGCTGAAAAGTCCACGCTCTGCGCCGCCATGGCGTCAATCACCTCCATGAGCGCAGCGGCGTCACCGGCCCCCACGGCTTCCAGCACCCGGAACACCACATCGCGGTCCAGCGCCCCCAGCATGTCCCGCACTTCGCCTTCACGCAGCACGCCGTTACCGTAGGCGATGGCCTGGTCGGTCAACGACAGGGCATCGCGCATGGAACCGTTGGCGGCCCGGCCCAATTCCCACAAAGCACCATCATCATGTTCAATATGTTCGGCGTTAAGCACGTTGGCCAGATGCTGCATCACCCGCTCCGCCGACATCGGCTTCAGCGAGAACTGCAGGCAACGCGACAACACCGTCACCGGCACTTTCTGCGGGTCGGTGGTGGCCAACAGGAACTTGACGTGCGCGGGCGGCTCTTCCAGCGTTTTCAGCAGCGCATTGAACGCCGACTTGCTGAGCATGTGCACTTCGTCAATCAGGTAAACCTTGTAGCGGCCACGGGTCGGCACGTACTGGGCGTTGTCGATGACTTCGCGCACATCATCCACGCCGGTGTTGCTGGCGGCGTCGATTTCCAGCAGGTCAATAAACCGGCCTTCATTGATTTCGGTACAGGACGAGCACACACCGCAGGGCGTAGCGGTAATGCCGGTTTCACAATTCAGGCATTTGGCGAGAATACGGGCAATGGTGGTTTTGCCCACGCCGCGGGTGCCGGTGAACAGGTAGGCATGATGAAGACGGTTGCTGGCCAAGGCATTGCCCAGGGCGCGGGCGACATGTTCCTGTCCCACCAGTTCGGCGAAATTTTTAGGGCGGTATTTACGGGCAAGAACTTGATAACTCATACCAATGCTGGAATGCTTAGCGCCAAAGATGGACTATGGTAGCGGATGCAGGTAATCGGCTAAAGCGTTTTGTTGAACCAGGACTGCCGGACCCCTTCCGGAACCACGGAGTGTCATGAAAACCAAGACCATATTAGTCACCGGCGGCGACGGCGGCGTTGGCGGCGCCACCGTGCGCGCCCTGGCGGCGCTGGGGCATCGCGTGATGTTTACCAGCCGTGAGCCGGAAGACGGCGAACAGTTGTGCCAGGACATCCGCACCGCCTTCCCCCGCGCCAGCGTCAAGCACTACCCGCTGGACCTCAGCTCTTTCTCTTCCATCCGTCTGCTGACCGACCGCCTGAAAAAAGACCACAACCAACTGGATGTGCTGATCAACAACGCCAGCGTCGCTCCGTTAACCAAACAAAAAACCCTTGACGGCTTCGAGATGCAGTTCGGGGCCAACTACCTGGGCCACTTCCTGCTTACCCAGTTACTGCTGGACATGCTGCATGAAGCCGGTCGCGCCCGGATTGTGCATACCTCGTCCATGCTGCACTGGCTGGGCAATGTCGATTTCGGCAGCTTTCACGGCGACAAGTTTTATGACCCGGTGCGGGCGTATGCACAATCCAAACTTGGGCTGCTGATGCTGAGCAATGAGCTTTCCCGACGCCTGAAAAAGGGCAAGGTCACCAGTAACGCCTTCCATCCCGGCGGCACCGCGCAAGAGGTGTATGCCAACCTGCCGCGCGCCGCCTACCTGACGGTCAAACCGTTTCTGGCCGCTCCGGAAGAAGGCGCCCGCACCGCCGTGCTGCTGTCCACCGCCCCGCACCTGTGTGATACCAGCGGCAAGTATTTCAGCAAGGGGGAGCCGGCGCTGATGTCGCCGCGAGCGCGCAATGAAGATCTGGCGTTGAAATTGTACGAAGTGTCCGCCGGACTTTGTCAGGTGGAAGCGCTTTAAGAAATTATTTGAGGATGTTGCGAGGGGGAGTTATGGTGGCTCCCCTGCCAGCCCGACCCCGGCACACGCATTACAATTACCGTTGCTACCTTCCGGTCCTGGCGGGGTTCATTGCTTAGCATTGCGGGGGAACCGGCAGGGTTGCCATAACGGTTCCGCCTTACAGCGGACGCACAGTATAGGCGAGCGATTGACGCTTGGGAACCGGCCCGAGGAGAGAAATATACATGAACCGATTGTTTATTAGCCGCTTTTCCGCACCATTCGGTGAACTGTCATTGATTCACGATGGCGGCACACTGATGCAGGTGCATTTCTCGGCCATTGCCGCCGATGACCGTTTGACTGAAACCACCCTGCCCGAGTGGCTGTCCGCGCCTCTGTCACGGTATTTTGAAGGCGATATTGCCGCCCTGGAAAACATTCCCCTGCACATGGATGGCACGCCATTCCAGAAATCCGTATGGACGGCGTTGAGGCGCATTCCGGCCGGACAAACCTGGTCTTATGCCGAACTGGCAAGTCAGACCGGCAACGCCAAGGCCTGCCGTGCGGTGGGGTCGGCGAATGGCCGTAATCCATGCGGCCTGGTGGTGCCCTGCCATCGGGTGATTGCCGCCGACGGTTCGCTGGGCGGCTTTTCCGGCGGGCTGGATGTCAAACGCTGGTTGCTGCGGCACGAAGGCGCGGCTTTTAGGGAATGAAAACCGGGGCAAAGGCCCCGGCGTTTTCTTACAACAGCTTTTCAATATCCTTGGCGATCTTTTCCGGTTCCGTCGTGGGTGCATAACGCTCCACCACCTTGCCGTTGCGGTCCACCAGGAACTTGGTGAAATTCCACTTGATGGCTTCTGAACCCAACAGACCGGGAGCCGCCGTCTTCAAATGCTTGAACAAGGGATGCGCCCCGTCGCCGTTGACGTCGATCTTGGCGAACATGGGAAAGGTGACACCATAATTCAGCTCGCAGAACTGGCTGATTTCATCATCACTGGCCGGGTCCTGATTGGCGAACTGGTTGCAGGGAAAGCCCAGCACCATCAAGCCCTTGTCCTTGTAGGTTTCATACAAGGCTTCAAGACCCTTGAACTGGGGGGTGAGGCCGCACTTGCTGGCGGTGTTGACCACCAGGATCACCTGTCCCTTGAAGTCGGAAATCGGCTTGTCCTTGCCGGTAATGGTGGTGGCGCTGTAATCGTAAATATTGCTCATGGCACACTCCTGACGGAAAAACCCTGGATAAACAGACTAACTGTATTCACTCATCACGCTTCAGGCGCAATGAAGCCGAATTGACGCAATAACGCAGGCCGGTGGGGGCCGGGCCGTCCGGAAAGACATGCCCCAGATGACAACCGCAACGGGTGCAGACTATTTCCGTACGGATCATGCCATGGCTGCCGTCGCGATGCTCATCAATCCTGCCCCCGGCCAGCGGTTCAAAAAAACTGGGCCAGCCGGAACCGGAGTCAAACTTGGCGGACGAGGCAAACAAGGCTGTCCCGCAACAGCGGCAGAGGTACTCGCCGTGCTCGTGGCAGTTCCAGTACTCACCGCTGAACGCGCGTTCGGTGCCTTTCTCGCGGCAGATATTGAACTCGTCGGGCGAAAGCTGCTCCCGCCACTCCTGTTCACTCTTAACAACTTGATTCATCACCATCTCCTGTGGAAACCATCCTCCGATCTGAACGGCTTTCCTTGCACAAGACAAGTGAACAGGCGTTAAGAAAGGGATAGAATACCGTGCTTTAGATGCTAGCCAGCCGAGTTTGTTACCATGGAAATCAAGAAATCGTCAAAACTTTTGAACGTATGCTATGACATTCGCGGCCCTGTCCTGAAAGCCGCCAATGCCATGGAAGAACTCGGCCATCGCATCATCAAGCTCAACATCGGCAATCCGGCCCCCTTCGGTTTTGAAGCGCCGCAGGAAATCCTTGCCGATGTCATTTCCAACCTGCCCAATGCGGTGGGTTATTGCGACTCCAAAGGACTGTTTGCCGCCCGCAAAGCCATTGTCCAGTATTACCAGCAAAAGAACCTGTTCGGTGTGGACGTCAATGACATTTATATCGGCAACGGCGTCTCCGAGCTGATTGTCATGGCCATGCAGGCGCTGCTCAACAACGGTGATGAAATACTGATCCCCGCCCCGGATTACCCCTTGTGGACTGCCGCCGTAACTCTCTCGGGCGGCACTCCGGTTCATTACCTGTGTGACGAGGGCAATCACTGGTATCCGGACCTGGCCGACATCGAAGCCAAGATAACGCCGAATACGCGCGGCATCGTCATCATCAACCCGAACAACCCCACCGGTGCGGTCTATCCCAAGCCGGTGCTGGAAGGCCTGGTCGCCATTGCCCGCCGCCACAACCTGATCATTTTTGCCGACGAAATCTACGACAAGATTTTGTACGACGAAGCCCAGCATACCTCCATCGCCACGCTGGCCGACGACCTGCTGTGCATCACCTTCAACGGCTTGTCGAAGTCCTACCGCGTTGCGGGTTTCCGTTCCGGCTGGCTGATGGTGAGCGGCAACAAGCGGTCCGCGAAGGACTATATAGAAGGCTTGGACATGCTGGCCTCGATGCGCCTCTGCGCCAATGTGCAGGCGCAGTTCGCCATCCAGACCGCGCTGGGCGGTTACCAGAGCATCAATGACCTGATCCGTCCCGGCGGCCGATTGTATGAACAACGTGAACTGGCTTGGCGCATGCTGAACGACATTCCCGGCGTCAGTTGCACCAAGCCCGAAGGTGCGCTCTACCTGTTCCCGCGCCTGGATCCGGCTGTCTATCCCATTGAGGACGACCAGCAATTCATCCTCGACCTCCTGCAGGCGGAAAAAGTGCTGCTGGTTCAGGGCACCGGTTTCAACTGGCCGCACACCGACCACTTCCGCGTCGTTTTCCTGCCGCACATCGACGAATTGCGGGAGGCCATCAGCCGCCTGTCCCGCTTCCTGGCTACCCGCCGCGCCCGCTCGTAATGCCCCGTGCCCCCGGTGCTCTGCCGGGGGCTGCTGATGGTCAGGTTACAAACCGACAATACTGTCATGTTGTAATTCGCCTACCCTGCCCCTACTTTAATCTTCGTGGCATCTTATCTTTCAGGAGTTGACCTACCATGTTTCGCATCATGCTGTTCCTGCTGACCAACCTGGCGATTGTTGTCGTTGCGGGTATTGTCCTGAGTGTCCTGGGTGTGGGCGCCACGCACGGACCCGGCAACACGCTGAACCTGCAAAGCCTGCTGATTGTATGTTTTGTGTTTGGCATGACCGGTTCCTTCATTTCCCTGCTGCTGTCGAAATGGATGGCCAAGCGCACCACCGGCACCGAACTGATCACCAACCCCCGCTCCGCAGAAGAACGCTGGCTGATCGACACCGTGGCTGAACTGTCACAGAAAGCCGGCATCAAGATGCCGGAAGTCGGTGTGTTCCCCAGCTATCAGTCCAATGCCTTCGCCACCGGCTGGAACAAGAATTCCGCGCTGGTGGCCGTGTCCAGCGGCCTGCTGGACCGCATGAGCCGTGATGAAGTGAAGGCGGTGCTGGGCCACGAAATCGGCCACGTCGCCAACGGCGACATGGTGACGCTGAGCCTGATCCAGGGTGTGGTGAACACCTTCGTGATGTTCTTCTCGCGCATCATCGGCAACTTTGTGGATCGCGTGGTGTTCAAGAATGAAAGCGACGGCCCCGGCATCGCTTATTTCGTCACCAGCATCATTGCCGATATCCTGCTGGGCATCCTGGCCTCGACCATCGTCATGTGGTTCTCGCGCCGCCGTGAGTTCCGCGCTGATGAAGCCGGCGCCCGTCTGGCCGGCAAGCAGTCGATGATCAATGCTTTGCTGCGCTTGAAGGCGGAACATGACCTGCCGGATACCATGCCTGCTGAAATGACCGCCCTGGCCATTACCGAAGGCAAGAAGCAGGGTTTCAGTCTGGCGGCGCTGTTTGCCTCGCACCCCAGCATTGATGACCGGGTTGAGGCTTTGCAGAAGCTGCAACTGGCCAATGATGCCGGACAGTCCGGTGCTCCGTTGTGGAATAACATGCGCTAATACCGCGCAATATGAAAAAGGCGACCTTGCAGGTCGCCTTTTTCTTGGGCGCGATTTAACGGGATGGCGCTGTCGGACTAGACCAGCCAGTACAACTGCCGCTGGTCATATCCGGTCACCACCTCGATCAGCCCCTGCCATTCGCTGTCCAGACTTTCGTCCCCGGTATCCAGCCGCAACGGCCGTCCCTCCAGTGTTTGCAATTTATGGGGGGTCGTCAGTACAACCAGTGAGCTCCGTCCCAACTTGCGCAACAGGGCGGGTGTCAGTTGCTGATTACCCCGGCCCAACAGCATGCCCTGCCCGCCGGTCGCGGTCAGCAGTATTTTCACCGGATACAATTCCGCCAGTATGGCAATACGATCACTGTTCAGGTCACTTTCCAGCAAGGAGCCATCCAGGATGGCATCAATGCCCAGCAGAGTGTGGTGATACCCCAGTTGCGCCATGACCGCCGAGGTCGTGGTTCCCGGACAGAACAGGTACAGCACCCCCGGCTCCATGCCCTCCACCACCCCGGCGGCGATTTCGCCTTGCACCATGGCATCGCTTTCCGGCGAGGCGCATTTCATTTGTTGCAGCAGGCGGTTGTCGAACGGCGCCTGCAACTCGCCGTAAAATCGCGGCCGTACCTGGCCCAGACGCAGGGCGTCTTCATCCAGGTCACGCACCTCCACCGTTTCCACCGACACACCGCGCGCATCCAGCAACTTCAGCACCAGTTCGGCGGCGCTTTGCGGGTTGATGGCAAACACCCCGGAATGCATTTTCACACCGGCCGGAACCCCCAGCACCGGTACGGACGGTGAGGACTCGCAAATATTACGGGCCGTGCCGTCACCGCCAGCAAAGACCAGCAGGTCGATACCGGCCTGCTCCAGTCGGCGCACCGCCTCGCAGGTATCTGTTGCCGAGGATGGCACTGCGGGGCTCCACACGTATTCCCCAGACAAGCCCGCCTCTGCCAACGCCTGCTCCCCCATCAAGCCGGTGACCGATTTAAAGAGGATGCGGTCCTGAGCCGCTGAAATGTGTTGCAACATCTGCAGCATGCGTTGGTGCGCATGCGACGCATCTGCCAACAAAGCGGCCGGCGACAAGTCGTCACTTCCCTTGTGCCCCAAGGGTCCGCCCAATCCCGCAATCGGATTTACCAACACTCCGACCCTCAGCAAAGGCAAGCAAGAACGATTCTCAGGTTTCATAGATGGTTACAGATTACGTGTGGTTTAGGCTTACACCCGGCCGATGCTTTCTTATACTGAAAATATAGAAACGCATACAGACGCCTTCAACAGGCAAGTGAGGAATCCCATGCAAGCCCTTCAAACCTCGGTTATTACAAACAACGTGTTCGACATGAGCGCGGTGCATGCTGCCGCCTTGGTTGACGAAAACGGCCGCGAGATTCCCATCACAGAAGAGATGATTCTCTCGGCCTGTGATGAGCTGATGAAGCTGTGGCATTTCCCCACCGCCGCCTGATCACAGACTGCTGAAGTATAGCTTAACTGCTGTTATAGAAACCCCGCTCATGCGGGGTTTTTGCTTTCTGGTCGGACGGATATCGTTTCACGCTTGGCTGCACCTGCGAAAATGATACACTTGTACATTATTTGCCTGCGGACCTGAGACCCATGCTTGCCAAATTCGTTGCCCACGGTTACCTGCGCCTCTCTGGCTGGACCTTCAAGAACCAGCTGCCCCCGGAAATCCGCCAATGCGTATTGATTGCCGCTCCCCACACCAGCAACTGGGATGCACTCTACACCAAGCTGGGCTTCATGGTCATGGGCATCCCCGCCAAGCTCACCATCAAGGACAGCTACATGCGCTTTCCCTATGGTCCGCTGATTCGCGCCATGGGCGGCATTGGCATCAACCGCCGGGAAAAGAAAGAAGGCGAGCACCGTCCCAGCATGGTGCAATCGATGGCCGACCTGTTCAAGCAGCACAAGGAACTGATCATGCTGGTGACCCCGGAAGGCACCCGCTCCAAACGCACGGAATGGAAAACCGGTTTTTATCATGTGGCGCGACTGGCCGGGGTGCCCATTGTGCTGGCCTATGTCGATTATCCCAAAAAGGAAATCGGTGTCACCAAGGTGGTCTACCCCAGCGACAACATGGAAAATGACATGAAGGAAATCATGAATTTCTATCGCGAAATTCAGGGCAAACATCCGGAAAAGTTCAGCGTTGACCTGAAATATCTGGATCAATAAGTTTTCCGGCAAAGCTACGGTGCAGACCGTCGGTTTTAACGCTATAACCTTGAGACTGATAAATACACGAATCCACCATTAAGAAAGCATCCACTTGCTTTCTTAATGGTGCCGGGCTATGTTCCTCACTCTATGATTTGCTGGAGAACGCCGGAATGAGCCTGCCCCCCTACGACATCATCATCAAGAACGGCCTGCATCTGGACGGAACCGGCGCTCCGGGCAAAATCCGCCATTTGGGTATCCGCAACCACCGGCTGGTGACGGTCTCCGGATCCCCCCTGCCGGAACAGGGTTGTTCGCAAGTCATCGATGCCACCGGACAGTGGGTGATGCCCGGCTTTCTCGACACCCATACCCATTATGATGCCGAACTGGTGGCCGCCCCGGCCTTGCGTGAATCGGTGCGCCATGGAGTGACAACCGTCACCGTCGGTTCCTGTTCCATCAGCATGATTCTCTCGGACGCCGAGGACTGTTCGGACTTGTTTACGCGGGTGGAGTCGGTGCCGCGCGAGCAGGTTCTGCCGTTGCTTCAGGACAAGAAGAGCTGGAACACGCCACAGGGTTATGTGAACTTCCTGCGCCGTCATCCGCTGGGACCGAATGTCTGTTCCTTCATCGGGCACTCCGACTTGCGCGCCGCCGTCCTGGGTCTGGGACGCTCGGTGGATGGCGATGTGCGACCCACCGAGACGGAACTCAAGACCATGGAGTCCTGGCTCAACGAGGCGCTGGACGCCGGTTTGCTGGGCCTGTCCACCATGACCACTAAATGGGACAAGCTGGACGGCGACCGCTTCCGCTCCAAATCCCTGCCCTCGACCTACGCCGGCTGGAAGGAATTCGGCCGTTTGAACCGGGTGCTGCGGCAGCGGCGCGCCATTCATCAGGGCGCCCCCAATATCGTCACCAAACTGAACATGTTCCAGTTTCTGGCGGAAAGTGCGGGCGGCGTGTTTCGTCCGTCACTGAAAACCACGTTGATCACGCTGATGGACATCAAGGCCAACCCCTTGCTGCACCGGGTGGTGGGGCCGTTCACCAACCTGTGGAACCGGGTCACCGGAGCGGATTTCCGTTGGCAGGCGCTGCCGGTGCCGTTTGAAGTGTATGCCGATGGCATTGATCTGGTGATCTTTG
This sequence comes from Fluviicoccus sp., assembly GCF_030646115.1. Classification (GTDB taxonomy): domain Bacteria; phylum Pseudomonadota; class Gammaproteobacteria; order Pseudomonadales; family Moraxellaceae; genus Fluviicoccus. The sequence continues at coordinate 340,606 of NZ_JAUSMX010000009.1, read as the reverse complement.
AAGAGTTCGGGGCCGGTGAAGCCGCCCTGCATCTCACCGAAGAGGCCGAACGCCAACAACTGTTCCAGCAAAGCGGTTACCGCCGCTGGTTCCGCAAGAATTATGAAAACAAGTGGGGACCGAGGGTATGGCATCGCAATTTTCATGATGCTTCCATTGTAGGCTGCCCTGATACCTCACTGGTCGGCAAGAGCTTTGGTGAAATTGCCGACGCCGCCGGTGTGCATCCGGTGGATGTGTTTCTGGATCTGGTGAGCCGCCATGGCAAAGCCCTGCGCTGGCATACCGTGATAGCCAATCACCGGCCGGAAGCGGTCAAACGCATTCTCCAGGAACCGGCCACCATCGTCACCTTCTCCGATGCCGGGGCGCACATCCGCAACATGGCCTTCTACAATTTCCCGTTACGCATGCTGAAGCTGGTTCGGGATGCCGAGCGCGAAGGCAAACCGTTCATGTCGCTGGAGAAAGCAGTGTGGCGGCTGACCGGTGAACTGGGCGACTGGTTTGGTATTGATGCCGGACACTTGCGCGAAGGTGATCGCGCCGATGTGGTGATTATCAATCCGGAAGCGCTGGACAGCCGGCTGGAGGCCTATCACGAGTCTGGCATGGAAGGTCTGGACGATTTGCAGCGCATGGTCAACCGCAGTGACGGAACCGTTAGTGCCGTCTTTATCAATGGACGCACGGCTTTCAGAGATGGTAAGTTTGCTGCCGATCTGGGACAGGAACGACGTTACGGTGATTTTCTCCCGGCACTGAACACCCGGGGTCGAGATGCTTTGGAGGCCTGAATCATGAATACCTTAACCACCCCGCTGGTGCGCCGCACCCAGGCTGAACGTTCGGCGACTACCATTGAAAACCTGATGCACGCGGCGGTGAACAGCCTGGTCGAGGTCGGCTACGCCCGCACCAGCACCCAGGATATCTGTCGGCGCGCCGGAGTTTCTCAGGGGGCGCTGTTCCGGCACTTCCCGACCCGGCTGGCGTTCATGATTGTGGTGGCGGACTATGTGGGATTGCAGATGGTGGAACAGTTCACCAGCCGCTTCCTTCGCGTGGAGCAACAACAACCGACCGATTTGATCGGCCTGGCCTTGAATTTGGCACGGGAGAATACCCGCTCTCCCCTGCAGCATGCCTGGATGGAGCTGGTGGTGGCCGCCCGCACCGATCGAGACCTGCAAGCCGCCATCCAGCCGATTTGGGCCAAAAGCCAGCAGAAAATCCGCGATCAGGCGCGCAACCTGTTGCCGGGTCTGGTGGACCACATCCCTGACTTTGATACGGCAGTGGAAGTGGTGACGATGTTTTATGAAGGTGAAGCCATGAACCATGTGCTGAATCCGCTGACCGATGGCGATGACCGGCGGGCTGCCTGGGTGGGCAACTTCTTGCGGAAGATGGTGGCTTCAGCGCCTTAACATCCTCCCCGCCCACCGCTTGGCATCATCCAGATAGGTAAAAACCACAGGCACCACAATCAGTGTCAGCAAGGTTGACGTCAGGATACCACCGATAATGGCGTGCGCCATCGGCGCCCGCTGTTCTGCGCCGTCGCCCAGCCCCAGGGCCAGCGGCACCATACCCATCACCATCGCCATCGTCGTCATCAGGATCGGCCGCAAGCGGGTGCGCCCCGCCTGCCGCACCGCCTCCGACCGTTCCAGACCTTCGTCGACCTTCACCTTGATGAAATCAATCAGCAGGATGGCATTCTTCGTCACCAGCCCCATCAGCATGATCACGCCAATAATGGAGAAGATGTTGAGGGTGGAACGGAACAGGAACAACGCCAGGAATACCCCGATCAGCGACAATGGCAGCGATGTCATGATCGCTACAGGAAACAGGAAGCTGTTGAACTGCGACCCCAGCACCATGTAGATGAAAATCACCGCCAGCAATAACGCCGTCGCGGCATAACCCACCGATTCCTCCATGTCCTTGTTCTGGCCTTCGGTTTCGAAACGGTAGCCGGGCGGCAGCTTCATGCCCGCCTGCAACTTTTTCAAATCAGCCCCGATGTCCCCGGCCGGACGACCATCCGTATTGGCTTCAATCAGCACCTCCCGGAACAAGTTGCGCCGGTTGATCTTGGCAGCGCCATCGGTCATTTCAAAACGGGCCACCTGTCCCAGTGGAATCATTTCCGGTAAACCGGCGGCATCGTTGCGGCTGCTCGCAAAATACAAGCCCGCCAGATCCTGCACACCCCGGCGCTCGCTGTCCGGCAGGCGCACCCGCACGGCGTAGTTTTCGCCTTGGTCATCCTGCCAGGTGGTGATCTCGTCCCCGGCCAGCAACGGCCGCAGCGCCTGCCCCACCTGCCCCACGCTCAATCCGGCATCACTGGCGGCATCGCGGTCCAGTTCAACGGCCACGGTCGGTTTGGTGGCCTTGAGCGAGGTTTCCACATCCACCAGTCCCGGTATTTTCTGCATCCCGGCCAGCAGTTGGTCGGAAATGCGCTGCAACTCCTTGAGGTCCGCGCCCTGCACACTGAGCATGATCGGCTTCAAGCCGCCGGACACCGCCTCCTTCGACGCCGCCACCGACGTGACGGTAATGCCCGCCACCATGGCCAGCCGCTGCCGGAAGACCCGCGTCAGCGCCTTCTGGCTGAGGGTGCGCTGCTGCTTAGGTTTCAGGGCGACGCGGATAAACGCGGCATTTCGCCCTTGCCCGTGACCATTGATGGTGGCATAGGTAGTGATGACTTCCGGGTAGGAACGAATCAGCTTTTCCACCTGCTGCGCCTTGGCGGTGGTGTATTCCAGTGAAGCATCCACGGCCGTTTCAAACTCGACGCCGATTTCGCTCAGATCGGGCTCCGGTACGAATTCCTTGCCGATCATTCCGGCCAGGCTGAACGCGCCAAACAATGAAGCCACGGCGATGGCCAACGTGATCCGCCGATGGAGCAGCGACCAACCCAGCACCCGCTCATAAACACTGCCCAGACGCTCCAGTTGCCGTCCGAAGGCGTCCAACAGCCCACCGAAGCCCCGCCGGACTTTTCCTGGCTGGTGCTTGTCCGGCCACACTGAAGACAACATCGGGTCCAGCGTGAAACTGACGAACATCGACAACAGCACCGCCGAACTGACCGTGACCCCGAACTGGAAGAAAAACCGGCCGATGATGCCGCCCATGAAGGCCACCGGCACAAACACCGCGACAATGCTCAGCGTCGTCGCCAGCACTGCCAGACCGATTTCCTCGGTGCCTTCCAGCGCCGCCTGCTTGTGGCCCTTGCCCATCGCGGCATGACGCACAATATTTTCCCGCACCACAATCGCGTCATCCACCAGCAAGCCGATGCACAGCGACAGCGCCATCAAGGTCATCAGGTTGACTGTGAAACCGAAAAAATAAATGGCGAAAATGGTGCCCAACAGTGAAATCGGCAGCGTCAGCCCGGTAATCACCGTGCTGCGCCACGAGCCCAGGAACAACAGCACAATCATCACCGCCAGCAGCGCCCCTTCCAGCAGGGTTTTCTGCACATCGGCCAACGACGCACGAATCGATTTCGAACTGTCGGCCACTTCGGTCATCACCACCCCGGCGGGCAGCTCGCGACGCATCTCCGCCAGCACCTTATGGACCTTGTTGACCACCTCGATGGTGTTGGCGCCGGAACTCTTGATCACATCCAGCGACACAGCGGGCAAACCGTTGATCAGCGCCGCCGACTCCCGGTCCGCTTCCCCGTCCACCACCTCCGCCACTTGCTCCAGATACACCGGCACGCCCTGGCGGCGGGCCACAATCAGGCGGCGGAACATCTCCGGTTTCGCCAGCCGCCCCTTGATCTGCACCACCTGCTCGACATTGCCGTTACGCAGGGTGCCGGCAGGGAGTTCAGCGTTTTCCAACTGCAGCACGCGCAGCACTTCATCCACACCAATGCGGTATTCCTGCAACGCCGTCGGTTTCAGGTAAACCCGCACCTCACGCTTGACGCTGCCCAGAATCTCGACCTTGCCCACCCCCGGCACGGTCTGCAGCCGCTTGCTGAACTTCTGTTCCACCCAGGTGCTGAGTTCACGCATTGGCAGGGTGTTAGAGGTAAACGCCAGCGACACCACCGGAATGGAACCGGGGTTATATTTCTCCACCACCGGGTCCTTGATTTCGTCACGGAACTGCGGCTTCAGCACGGCAATCTTGTCGCGCACATCCTGCACGGCGGTGGCCAGCGGAACATTGAGGTAGAACTCGATGGCGACAAAGGCGCGTCCTTCGTAGGACGTGGACATCACTTTCTTGACGCCGGAAATGGTGTTGACCGCATCTTCAATCTTGCGCGTCACATCCGATTCCACCACTTCCGGTGAAGCCCCCGGATACGCGGTGGTGACAATGACAAAGGGAAACTCAACGTTGGGAAATTCCTCGACGCCCACATCCTTGTAGGCGAACAGGCCCACCACCATCAATGCCAGCATCATCATGGCGGCAAAGACGGGGTTGTTGATGCTGATCCGGGTAAGCCACATGGTTTGTTACTCCGTGATCCGCACCGGTAAATCCAGCGCCTGCGGCCCCAGCATCACCGTCACCACCTGTTCCCCGGCCTTCACCCCGGACACGACCGCCTGTTCCTGACCGTCATCCCGAGCCAATACCGTGACCGGCCGCTTTTCCAGTTCCGGACCGGAAACCACCAGCACGAACACAGGCTGGCCCGGCGGCATCCGCAACGCCGCCACCGGAATCACCGTGCCCGCCACGGCGGCAGAGGTCAGCAGCCTGCCCTGTACAAACAGCCCGGCGCGCAGCACCTGGCCGGGGTTGGGCACACGGGCATAGAAGCTGATGGCGCGGGAACCGGATTCCGCCACCGGGTTGATGCGGGTCACCGTTCCTTGAAATTCCTGCGGGTAGCCTGAAACATGGAAGCTGACGCCCTGCCCGGCCTGCAACAGTGCCACCCGGTCAGCGGGAATGGTCGCTTTCAGCTCGAGTTCGCGCAAATCCACGATGTCCAGCAACGGGGCATTTACCCCCACCGATTGCCCCGGCTCCACCCGCCGCCGCGATACCACGCCGTTCATCGGCGAGAGGATGCGGGAATCATCCAGGGCTTTGCGGGCCATGGTCAGCAGTGCGGCCTGGGCCTTGACGTTTTCAGCAGCGGCCTGGGCTTCGGCTATGCCGCGCTTCTGGTCGAGATCGGACAGGTACTGCTGCTGGCGCAGCAGCTCGTTACGCTCACGCACTGACTCCGCCAGCACTGACTGCGCCCTCGCCGAAGCCAGCCCCGCTTCCGCCTGCTTTAACCGGGCGTCCAGGTCTTTAGCCGAAAGCACGACCAGCAATTGCCCGGCCTTCACCGGCTCCCCCTCGCGCACCAGCACCTTGTCCACCGCCGCCGCTACTTCGGACTGCAGGGTGGTGCGCTGCAGCGCATCTATCTGACCGGTTAAGGCGATACCGGGTTGCACGCTGCCGTTCTGCGCCCGGGCGACATCGCGCGCGCCCAACTCCAGAGCCGGTGGAGGCGCGGCCTTCACGGCAACGGCTTTATCACTGCCGGAGTTACCACAGCCCGTCAGGCTCAGCAACAACACAGGCCATGCAGCCGCTCGGATCCGGGAGAAATTCTTCATGAAACCGGCGCTCCGGCTGAGAGGATTGAAGGGGCGATGCCTCGCCAGATGATGGGGATCAGGTCGCGGGCCATGCGATCGACATCGGCGTCGGGATTGGCCATGGCGGCAAAAAACACCCCGTCAAACATGGCGCACCAGAGCATGGCCAGGGTTTCCGGGGCAATATCGGCACGGGTCAGGCCGCCCTCCTGCATCACCCGCACAAACCCGGCGGATACTTGCCAGACATGACGGTACATGGATTGCAGTCGTGCGGCGATTTCAGGGTCGCCAGACTGGCTCATTACCTCCATGTACAGGCGCGGCCACTCGCGATCGGCCGCGCAACGCCCCCATGCCTGGGCAAACAGTTCGGTGACGGCCTCTTCCGGACGGCCTTCGGCCGCTCGCGCCACCGCTTCCCGGATTTCCGCATCCACCGGCGAGATGTCACGTTGCAAACGGGCATCCACCAAGGCAAAAAACAGGTCATTCTTGTTGCGGAAGTGCCAGTAAATGGCCCCTTTGGTCAATCCGGCGGCGGCGGCAATTTCGTCCAGCGTGGTTTTCTGCCAGCCTTTCTGGGCAAAAACCTGCATGGCGGCGCTCAGGATGCGCTCCCGGGTTTCGCCGGGCTGCTCCCAGGCCAGCAGCGCCGGATAGTTCTCCGGATCACCCAGCGTCTGCCTGACCTCTGCCACGCTGACGTCGGCCACCACCGCCAATTGCTCTGGCGAGATGGCAGTCAAGGGATGCTGTTGCACCATTTGCCGCAGGACGGCGATGAGCTTCTCACGCATAAGTCACATACCAGACAGTATGCAACATACCCTAGAGTAGGGCCGGCGCTTTGTCCAGCCGGAAGTCCGGCTTTGCGCTACCGGGCCTCATGGCTTTTCCCAATATTGCTCCAGCACTGAGGAAAGCACCCGCAACCGGATGGGTTTGGCGAGGTAATCGTCCATGCCGCCCTCCAGACATTTCTGCTGGTATTCGGGCAGCACATGGGCGGTCAACGCCACAATCGGCAACGGCTTCAAGCGGCGCTCGGCCTCAAAATGCCTGATATGCCGGGTGGAAGCAAAGCCGTCCATCAACGGCATCTCGCAGTCCATGAGAATCAAATCAATGGCGGCATGATGCTGATACACATATTGCGCGGCCTTTTCGCCATCAGCCGTCTGCACCACCTTGACGCCCAGCTTTTTCAGCATCGCGGTAATGACCGTCAGATTGACTTCATTGTCATCAGCCACCAGCACGGTCTTCCCGGCAAAACCGTCCGCAGCCCCGTGCAGCCTGAACTTGCCATGATCCTGCGCAGCTTGGGACGGTTGCGCCTCAAGCAGCGGATCGGCCGGGTGGTAAGCAATTCGGAACCAGAACTCCGCCCCTTTTCCCGGTTCGCTGACCAGCCCGATATCACCGCCCAGCAACGCACTCAACCGCTTGCTGATGGCCAGCCCCAGACCCGTGCCGCCAAAGCGCCGCGTCGTCGAATGGTCGGCCTGTGCAAAGGACTCGAAGAGACGGTCCTGCTGTTCCGGGGCAATGCCGATACCGGTATCGGTGACGGTAAAGCGGATAAAATCCTGATCGCGATCCTTTTGCATCGACACCTGCAGCACCACCCGCCCGGTGTCGGTAAATTTAAAGGCGTTGCCCAGCAGGTTCAGCAGAATCTGGCGGATGCGCGTCGGGTCGCTGTGAATGAAGACCGGCACATCCTGATCCCGATCAACCCGCAGTTCGATGTGCTTCTTGCCGGCGGTAAAGGTAAAAACGGACTCGCACTCCATGCACAGCTGCTGCAGATCAAAATCCAGGGTTTCAATCTGCATCTTGCCGGCAGTGATCTTGGAATAATCCAGAATATCGTTGATGACCGACAGCAGCGTCTGCCCGGATTGCGCGATGACATCGGTATATGTCCGTTGCTGCGCCTGCAGCTCGGAGCCCTGCAGCAACTCGACCATGCCGAGAATTCCGTTCAGCGGCGTGCGGATTTCATGGCTCATCGTTGCCAGGAAGCGGGTCTTGGCCCGGCTCTCCGCTTCGGCCGCCACCATCTTTTCCCGCGCCAGCATTTCCTGGGCATGGGAACGCTGTAACTCCTCACGAAGCGCCCTCTCCTGTATCAGCATCTGCTCCTGCGCCGCCAGCTTGGATTTGCGTTCCAGACTGATGCGGTCTCCCAGGGCGAATGAAAACAGTGTCGCCTCGATCACGCTGCCCAACTGGATGGCGTATTCCGTAAAGAAATTGACCGGCAGCAGGCCCTGTTTGTTCAGGGACAGAATGGCGATGGTGGGCATCAGGAAGGACCAGCCCAGCGCGTAATACCGGGCATGGGAAACCCCGCGCAGCCATAAATAGAACCCGGCCCAGATGGCGTAAACCGCCATAACCCCGCAAGCCACAACGGCCAGCCGCACCGCCAGTGCGTAAGTGGTCAGCAGCGAGACCGCCATGATCGTCGCGCCGATGGCGGCCGTCACCCTGAAGGTGAGGTCAATACGGGGATGCGCCTTGGCCACGTTCAGGAACCGCAGCGAAAATACCGCCCCGGCAAACAGGCAGCCGGACATGCTGAACGGGATGATGAAACTGTTGACCCACGGCCAGGAGGGCCAGATGAACTGGAAGCCGAAACCCTCAAGGCTGACCTGGAACACCAGGATGGCGAACACGAACAGGCTGTACCAGGAATAACTGCTGTCACGCAGGATCAGGAAGATGAAAAAATTATAAATGACCATGATCATCAGGATGCCGAAGTACACCCCTTCAACCAGCAGGGTGCGCTGCTCACGGTCATAAAAATGCTGGCGGTCAAACCAGCTGACCGGCAATTGCAGGGAGCCGTCCGTCTCAACACGAATCAGGAATATGCGGGATTCACCCGGAACCAAGCGCACCGGTGTCAGGAAATAGCGGTTGGGAAGCAACTGTGAAGTTTCCGGCTGCATATCGCCGAATTGCTGCCGACTGAGCAACTGCTGCTGCCGGTTCAGGGCATAGACCTGAACATCGTCCAGTACCGGATAGGTGATGGCCAGCAATCCGTCCAGGGCGTCAGCGCTTCGAACATCCAGCCGGAACCAATAGGCATCGGAGGTGAAACCCAGATTGGGTACGCCATGGGCAAGCTTCCAGCGCTCCGGAGCCAGCGCCAGTACGTCTGCCGGACGCCAGCCTGGCTCGGCGCGGACATAGGCCAGATACGGAGTGACATCCTGCTTGCCGGTCGCGGCGGACAAGGGCAGCGGCGGCAAGGCACGGGCAAACCCTGCGGACACAGTCCACAGCAGCAACATCATGCGGATTATAATTATTGTGGCCGCCTGGCGCATTTTCCGGATTCTGGTGATCGGCTTATAAAGCGACTATACCTCACCGGAAGACCGAAAAATAACGGTTGAGTCGGCTAGACAGGCTGTCCTGTCGGGTTGTCAGCCGTTACCGGCAGCTTCCAGACGGCGTAAACCGCTTGCTGCACCGCCCCAACGCCCTGTGCATCCCGAATTTCGATGTGGACCGGCAGCTTGCCGCGACCGCGCTCGGCAAAAACCTGCCGGAAACGCGCCAGCGCTTCAGCATCCGGCAACGTGGCGACTGCCGTAAAGTCGCCCAGCAGCGGCCGGGTGTACTGGATGTCGGCGCTGGCAATGGCGGAATGACAGGGCCCCCAGGGATCAGAACTCAGCATCATCAGCCCCCAGCCTGCCAACGAGGCCAGTCCGCCTATGCTGCCAGCAAAGGCAGAGCCCTTGTCATTATGGTTGGCGGCCAGCGGAGCGGACAGATGCAGGCTGCCGCCGTCATAGAGTTCCACCTGCACGCCCATGGCGCGGCTCAGCGGCACATGCCGGTACAGATACTCGGCAAACTCGGCAGCGGTTTTCATGCCTGCGGCCAGGATTGCACAAAATCCTCCACCGCCAGCGACGACGGAATCCGCGAAATACCGGACTCTGTTCCGGCATACACAAACCCGGCGATACGCTCTCCCGGCTGCAAGCCGAGCGCCGACAGCACCCGCGCATGCTCCGCCATCCAGCCTGTGCGCCACATGGACGCAAACCCCTGCGCATGCAGCGCCAGCAACAGGTTCTGCACAGCGGCTCCCGCGCTGAGAATTTGTTCGTACTCCGGAACCTTGTCATCCACTTTCAACGACATGACGGCAACGATGATCAACGGTGCGCGCAGCGGCATGGCCAGCAAACGGTTTCGCTCGGTCTCACCCAGTTCGGGATTTTCCTCCACCCCCGCCGCCAGAAAGGCCTCTCCCAGCCGCACCCGGCCTTCCCCGCGAATCACCAGATAACGCCAGGGACGCAACAGGCGATGGTCCGGCGCCCGCAAGGCGGCCTGAAAAGCCCGCTGCAATATGGCGTCTTCCGGAGCGGGATCGGTCAGGCCACCGATGGAGCGGCGTGAAACCAGGGCTTCAAGGGCCTCCATGTTCAGCTCTCCCGGCTGGCGGCGTGTTTCAACGCCAGCCGCATATAATGTTCGGCGGAATACTTGAACCAGGCCAACTCACTCTCGGTGAGCAGCCGTACCTGCTTTACCGGATTGCCGACATACAACCAGCCGCTTTCCAGACGCTTGCCCGGCGGCACCAGACTGCCCGCTCCCACCATCACCCTCGGCTCAATCACCACCCGGTCCATGACAATGCTGCCGATGCCAACCAGTACTTCGTCACCAATGGTGCAACCGTGCAAGTTGACATGGTGGGCAATGGTGACATGGCGGCCGATCACCAGCGGCGCACCCTCAGGATCGGCCGGGCGCTTGTGGGTGACGTGCAGCATGGCAAAATCCTGGATGTTGCTGCCTTCGCCGATGCGCATGTTATTGACATCGCCGCGAATGACCGCATAGGGCCACACCGAGACATTCTTCTCCAGCACTACATCGCCAATCACCACCGCCGTTTCATCAATGTAGCAGCCGTCCGCCACCACCGGGCGAATACCATCGTAGGTCCGGATGCCCATTCAGGACACCTTCGCCTTGGATGACGGCTCGTCCACCAGACGGGGAAACGACTTGGAACGCAGTTGCAGCCAATCCTTGCTGATGTTCCAGGTAGTATGCACTGCCTTGCTGCCGGTAAACACACCTGCATGTCCGCCGGGCACAATGTGGAAGGCCTTGTCGGCGGAACTGACCACGGACAGGATGGCGCGGGCCCCGGCGATGCTGACAATCTTGTCGTTATCACCGGCAAAAGCCAGCAGGTTGCAGTTTACTGCCGACAGATCGGCGACATGGTTGGCGCCAATCCGGAATTTGCCTTTAGCGAAGCGATTATAGAGACCCATCTTGCGCGTCATTTCCTGCACCGTCGCCCCCGGATAGTCCGGCATGTTGGTGAACCACTCGTTCATCGTCATGTAGCGGGCCACATAATCGTCATCGGCCATGTTGCGGATCAGTTCAACATAGCTGGACACCACCCCCAGCGGGTTGGTCATCTTGAACAGGATGGACAGCGTCTTGCCCGGCACATGGAAGGACTGGTCCGACAGACTGTCCAGCTGGAAACCGGCCTTCTTCACCAGGCTGGCGGGCCAGGACAGGGCGCGCGCCACCGGTCCGGCAAAGGCATTGGCCTTATAGGTATCAATCGGGCTGGCGATGGTGATCAGGTTGGCGACCTTGTCGTCCTTGCTGACGCCCAGGTACAGCAAGGACAACAGACCGCCCATGCAATATCCCAGCAAGGAAAGCTCCTCGCTGCCGCTGTGCTCGCGAATGGCTTTCAGCGCCTTGGGAAACCAGTCCACGGTATAGGTTTCCAGCGACAAACCGGAGTCTTCCGGCCCCGGCTTGCCCCAGTCAATCAGGTACACCTCGAAACCATGGGCCAGAAAATAGCGCACCAGACTGCGATCGGCCAGAAGGTCAAAAATCCAGCCGAACACCCCCAGCGGCGGCACCATCACCAGCGGAATCAGGAAACGGCGCTTGCGCACATAAAAGGTCTGGCCGCCTTCCAGCTCCACGGTGGGGCCTTGCAACGGCTTGTAATGCTTCACCGACATGATGCCGTCGCGCAGAATGACCTCGTTCACGGTCTTGTCAGACAGGATGTAGTGTTCCTTGTTGACCCGGCGCTGCACGACATTCTTGACAAAAGCGGCGCTGGTTTTGGCCAGGCGCGAAGCCCTTTCGATTCTGCTCGTTGTCATTTCACACCTGTGGATTCGGATTCAGCGGGTTGCTGGAAGGATTCTGCCGGATTAGTCAGTTCAGGACAATAACAACCCGCCGGACGCCCTGCCGGGCGCAGCAAAAGAAAGCCCTGCAAGGCAGGGCTTTCAGGGGGTCAGTGACGACTGGCGCGGTCCTTGTCGGCCTCCTCCTCCGTGGCCGCCGGAACCACCGCCGGTAAAGCATCCGGCAGAGGCTCGGGTTGGCGGGTCAGGGCGATGGCCAGAACCTCGTCAATCCACTTGACGGTCTTGATCGTCAGGTCGGCCTTGATGTTATCCGGAATCTCCTTGAGGTCACGCGCATTCTCCTCGGGAATGATCACCGTCTTGATGCCGCCGCGATGCGCTGCCAGCAACTTCTCCTTCAGGCCGCCAATGGGCAGCACCTGACCGCGCAAGGTGATTTCGCCAGTCATGGCGACATCTGCGCGCACCGGAATACCGGTCAGCACCGACACCATGGCCGTGCACATGCCGATACCGGCGCTGGGACCATCCTTCGGCGTTGCGCCTTCCGGCATGTGGATATGCAGATCGTTCTTTTCGTGAAACTCCGGCGAAATGCCCAGCAGCCGCGACCGCGAGCGCACCACGGTCAATGCCGCCTTGATAGACTCCTGCATCACGTCGCCCAGTGAGCCGGTCATGGTGTAGAGTCCCTTGCCGGGCGTCGTTACCGCTTCGATCGTCAGCAACTCGCCACCCACCGACGTCCAGGCCAGCCCCGTCACCTGACCGATTTGATCTTTCTCTTCGGCCTTGCCGTAATTGAACTTGTAGACGCCGCAGTACTTCTCCAGGTTATCGGCATTGACCACTGTCGTAGCCGAACCTTCACCCAGCACCGCCTCCTTGACCACCTTGCGGCAGATCTTGGAGATTTCACGCTCCAGGCTCCGCACCCCGGATTCACGGGTATAACGGCGGATCAACTCGCGCACCGCGGAGTCCTCCACCGCCAGCTCGGTTTTCTTTAATCCAGCCGCCAGAATCTGCTTCGGCACCAGATACTGCCGGGCAATGGCCACTTTTTCGTCTTCGGTGTAACCCGGTAGCCGAATGACTTCCATGCGGTCCAGCAACGGCGCAGGAATGTTCATCGAGTTGGCGGTGCAGATGAACATTACTTCGGAGAGGTCGTAATCGACATCCAGATAATGGTCATTGAAATGGGCATTCTGCTCCGGATCCAGCACTTCCAGCATCGCGGAAGCCGGGTCGCCACGCATGTCCGAACTCATCTTGTCGATTTCATCGAGCAGGAACAGCGGATTCTTGACCCCGACCTTGGCCAGTTTCTGCACCAGCTTACCGGGCATGGAACCGATATAGGTGCGGCGATGGCCACGGATCTCGGCTTCATCACGCACACCGCCCAGCGCCATGCGCACAAACTCGCGCTTGGTGGCCTTGGCGATTGACTGTCCCAGCGAAGTTTTGCCGACGCCGGGAGGCCCGACCAAGCACAACACCGGCCCTTGCAGCTTCTTCACGCGCGACTGTACTGCCAGGAACTCCAGAATGCGTTCCTTGACCTCCTCCAGGCCATAATGATCGGCATCCAGAATCAGCCGGGCCGCCTTGAGATCAATACCGATGCGGCTGCGTTTTTTCCAGGGAACGCTGATCATCCACTCAATGTAACCGCGCACCACCGTGGCTTCGGCGGACATCGGCGGCATCATCTTCAGTTTCTTGACTTCACTATCAACTTTCTTCCGGGCTTCCGCCGGCATGCCGGCCTTGTCGATGCGCATCTCGATTTCGGCGATTTCGTTTTCCGGGCCGCCACCTTCCGCACCCAGCTCACCCAGTTCTTTCTGGATGGCCTTGATCTGTTCGTTAAGGTAATACTCGCGCTGGCTCTTTTCCATCTGCTTTTTGACACGGCCGCGAATCCGCTTTTCCACCTTGAGGATGTCAATTTCCGACTCCATGATCGACATCAGGTGTTCAACACGTTGATGAATGTCAGTGATGTCGAGGATTTCCTGCTTTTCCTCCAGCTTCAGCGCCAGATGCGCGGCAATGGTGTCCGCCAGACGCTCCGGTTCACGGATGGAGTTGACGGAGTTCAATACTTCCGGCGCTACCTTCTTGGTCAGTTTCACATACTGTTCAAATTCGTTCAGCAACGAGCGCGCAAGCACTTCGCCCTCGTTGTCCTGCAAAGTCTTGTGCTGAACCTGGGTGATGGTGGCCAGCCAGTAACTGCCGGTATCGGCCAGCGTGTCCAGCTTGCCGCGATATTGACCTTCAACCAGCACCTTGACCGTGCCGTCGGGCAACTTCAGCAATTGCAGGATTTGGGCTACCGTACCGATGTCGTACAGGCCGTCACGGCCGGGATCATCATCGCCGGCATCGCGCTGGGCGGCCAGAAAAATCTGCTTGTCGCCGTTCATCGCTGTTTCCAGCGCCTGAATCGACTTTTCGCGCCCCACAAACAGCGGGATCACCATGTGGGGAAACACCACCACATCGCGCAGGGGCAATAAAGGAAGGTCGAGCAGATTTGATTCGTACATGTTCATTCAACCTGAATGGGGCGGCAGTCAAACGACCGTTGCAAGAAATTTGCCATCTCAAATACTGTTTTAGGGTGTATTTCAATAATTACAAGGCAATCAGGCTCATTTATTGAAGATTTGTCCCGGGATGACTATCCGCGCAAAAATCTACTGACAGCATTGGAGCCGGAGATTAGACTTTTCGCACTTTTCCGGCCTGCGCCTCTAACGGGAGATCATGCGGGATGAACGCCACCGGCTTCATGGATTTCTTTACCCAAAACGGCTATTTCATTGATCGCGCCGTCTTTCCGGCCGATTTGATCCAGGATCTTAAAGCCGGCCTGGATCGTGCGATTCGGGCAGAAGCTGCATATAAGGCTCCTGAGTCCGACCATGACCCGCTCCAAGTCATGTGCTGCCCGTTTCATGATGACATCTTTCTGGAACTGCTGGCGCGCGATGAAATTATCAACCGGGTCGAGGCCCTACTGGACCGGCACTGTATTGTTTATACCTTCACCAACTCCTCCATGTCGCCGGGGCAGGGCAATTTCTCCAGCCGTATTCATGTTGATCGACATCATATGACCGGCGACTATCAGGAAGGAGTGGGTCTCATGGTGCTGCTTGATGATTTTACAGAGCAAAATGGCGCCACTTGGTATTTACCCGGCTCCCAACATCAGCAGGAAGCACCTTCGGAAGCTGACTTCTACGCTCGAAGCCTCCGCTTGGTTGCTCCTGCCGGTACTGTTTTCTATTTTCATCCACGCTTGTGGCACGCTGGCGGCGAAAATCACACCGGCACGCAGCGCGATGCCGTATTGCTCGGCTTCAGCCGGGCCCATGTCAAGCAAAGGCTGAACCTGCCAAAACTGCTGAAGGGGCATTCCCATCGCTATAATAATCAGCGTGTCCTGCAAAAACTGGGCTTTCAGGCTGAGCCTCCGCAAAGTCTGGAGGAGTTTTACCAGGCATCGGCCCAAAGCTACTCCTTGCGGATGAACCGAACGGATTAAGCACTTTAAAGCATTATACGAAGAGCGTGCTGGGTCAGCACATGCTCACATCCAGCCGCCTCCAGCACCCGCGACATACCCCGATTACCATGCGACACGACAAACTCCATGGGCATGCCTCGCTCAAACCCTTGCCGAAGACAGGCCTCAACCAGCGAACCGGCGCAGCCCACGCCTGCCGGGCCGGTCGCTACAATACTGTTACCCCATAGACAGCCGGAGATACCATACGCAGAAAAGTCAAGACGCTGCACACCGCCGCCCGCTACAAGCCTGCCGTTACGCAGCGCCATCAAAGCCACCCGGTCAGTTGCCGGTTTAACCAGTAAATTGCACATCCACTGCTCGTACATCGTGGAAACTTTCCCTGCATCAAATACGGGATCGCGGGAGTAACGGGAGATAAACCCGGCATCCGCCATGATCGGCAGCAAGGCCGCTGCATCGCCTTCCTCATAGTTGCGCACTTCACAGACCGGCTTGCCGGAACGAATGCTCCTGGCGTGCCGCATGTAGTAGACATGACGCGAATCTACCAGTGAAAAACCGGCACGCATCAGCAAATTGAAGGTATCAAAGTCCCCGGCATCCACAATGGTACTGAGGTGGCGTATGCCCGAGTCACGGGTGACCTGCAACAATCCAGCCACCATGGTTGTTGCGGAAGCAATATCAGCATCAGCTGCCATTGCATAGTCCATGAATCCCAGCTGCAGACCAAAATGGGAGCTTTCCCAAGCCAACGGAGTGCAGACACCGTAGGTCTCAGCCCTCCAGGTTCGGCTCATACAGTGGGCAAAAATGACACCGTCCTGCTCCAGGCGGGTGCGTAACTCCCCCTGTTTCAGGCATTGCAATTCTACCGGGGAAAAAATCCTGTGATGGCGGTAGCGGCTGAATCGCAAATCATGTGCCGCACTGCCCGACAAGACTGCCTCATAGGCTTCGCCCGTCATTTCACCCATTATCACCGACGACCGATCAACCACAGCCTGCTCCCAGTAGTTGCGCTACTCATAACTGAATTCTATGCTTGTAGATTCTGAATCTGATGACTTCCAAAAACCGTTCAACAAAAATCAGCAGCCGGCTTGAACGACTATAGGTCGATTTCCGCCCTGGCAATTCCGCCGTTTCAATCTGAACCTCAGTTACAGCCCCTCCGAGCATGTGCACCAGATAGAGCCTGGCTGAAAAAGCTTCTTCCGGCATGGTTTTCAACATATCTACCGCTTCCCGGGACAACAGAATCATCGAAGTATTGAAATCGTGGAGTGTCACACCGCCAATCAAACGCGCCATGAAATTAAAAACAGCGGTCAGCGCAATGCGGATGCCCGACACTCCCTTCCGAAACACCCGCCATGCAAATACCAAATGGAATCCCCGCAGATACTCCGCGACAAAACGTTCAATATCCGCCACATTCCGGTGCATATCCGAATCCATGGTCACCACCACTTCGCCATCAGCCCTGGCCACACCTTTGACTAACGCTGTCAGTTGTCCCTGCCTCTCGCCCCTGCCGATCAACACCAGATCAAAACTGCTTTGGTAACTACGACACAAGTCCTCATCCAGTCCCCCCAAGTCATCAACGACTACAACCTGCAGCCTCCATGTATCGGGAATAGAAAGCTCCTTCACTGCATCCAGGAATAGACGGACAACATCCGAATCCGCATCGGAGGTAATCACAATTGATACCAGCATTTCGCAACTCCCGGCCCAAGGATCACACAATCATTAACGCTTCGGCGTGGCCGCCTCAATCAGGTTTTCATAAGTTTTCAGATCACCCGGTTCGTACCAGAACATATAAACCTGATATTGCTCATTGAACTTGTACACCGGCTCACACCTTTTGCAACGCAATTGCCCTACATAAAGGGCAGCGCGTTTTTGCTCTCCCGCCCAAGTCCTGAACCGGTAGATGCTGTATTGTTTGCCACCCGGATGCATGGTAAAAAAATAACCCTTGAAATAAATCAATGCCATATAGTCGCGATCATTCGAGAATGACACCGTAACACCTGGCGGTATCCGCCTTGGATCCAGATAATAGAATATATCAGACTTGTTAATAACGAGTGCATCCACTAACGGGTACCTTGCAAGCAAACTGTAAAGGACACGAGTCGTTTCTTTGGGAGCCTGCATTTCCTCCGGAGAAAACCGCCAGAATTGATTAACAATCGGTCGTGGACCATTGACCGGCCAACGCTCCCCACCGGCATACTTGGCGCGAAGTGCATCAACCTGGAAAAAATGCTCTGAAATTACCAATAAAATCAGGACACCCATCAGGAAATTCAACCCAGTACGTGCTTTTATAAAAACAGGCGTTTTACTCAAAGCTGTCATTGCATACGCAAAAGCAACAGATATAACGGGCAAAATTGACAGCAGGTACCGAGCCTCATAATATGTATATTTCTGAGCCAAAGTTACACTGAGCCATATCAGCCATACCATGGCTCCTCCCCAAATAGGCCACATCCTCCTGAAACCTGTGAACCAAAATGCCAGAAGTGCCGGACCAATCCACATCAAATTAAATGAACTTAGTGTATTGTTGACAAAATAAGCCTCATAGAATTCCACGTTCATTGCCTTACGCAAAGTCAAGCGCCAGGTAAAATAATCCGATAGGGAGTCCAATGAAAAAAGCAACCACAAAAAATACAAACCTCCAGGCGAACCCAAGGTAATAAAACACTTCCACTGACGCTCTTTCAGAAAAAAAAGCGCCAGAAAAACAATCAGAAAAAACCCTTCAGCACGAATCAGCGGCATTAAAGATGCGATTGCCGCACAAAGCAAGTAACGCCTGAAGGCAAAGGCGCACATTGCAGCTGAAAAAAAGAAGGCTAGCCAAGACTCCCCATAAAAACTCAGGAAAACCAAGGCATATAACGGCATACAGGCGAGAACCAGCGGTGAAAATACGTTTATCCCTTTGCTCACGCCCAGTTGCTCACCCGTCTTGTAAACAAACCACAAGGTCATGAATGCAGGAACAATGTGAAAACAACGCATCAAAAACAAATTATTTCCGAACAATGTGGCAGCCATGTTATCCAGAAACACACCTACCGGTAAAGCATAGTTCCAACTGAATATCCCGGGCTGAACTCCTGCAGCCTTGGCAATATAGAAGCGATAAGCATCATCCACCCCAAACAACTTGATGGCCTCCAGCATATCAAGCACCAGCCACTGATTATCCAGTGTGGTTACTTTGGCAAGCCAGACATAGACCGCAGCGACCATCGCCAGCAACGTCACGCCAATACATTTAATTAACGTCCCCATCAAGTCTCGAGGGGCTTGCACAATAGTTATCTCATCCAACTTAGGCTGGGACTCCGATTCCGAGCCAGTAACTGTTTCCCCAAGTGCATTCAGGCTCGCTGGCTTTCTTGTTTTCATCGAATTTTCACTCTTAGATCTCAAAAAAATTACACCCCATGCACCCAAGTCCGACAACCGATCGAGGGAGGCATTGGGGCTCTCACTGCAAATAGATCAAAAATTCATAAATCTTTACGCCAGAACCTCATCTCCAAGGAAACCCGCGTAACTCCGGTATTAAAATTCACGCCACCGCCATGTACCAGATACGGCGAAAAAACCATAACTTCATTATCACCAACAACCGGCCGAATCATATCCATACCATGGTCACTACCCACCACTGAAGGCACCGTATAGCTAACCCCATCAATAACAGCCCCAGCGGTGGTGCGAATAATTTCACTTTCCAGCCAGCAGTGACTCCGGGGTATCAGCGGCAACGAAGATAAGGCATTGCTTCCAGCCAAGGGGACATAAATATTAATCGCATGGCGCAAACGATCCAACCAGACATCACGATGAGGGGGATTGTTATCCAAGAATGCACCAGGGCGTACAATTCGCAGAAAGAAACGGCCTGCAGCTTCATTACCCGGCTTGGCGCAACTCACTTCCAGCCCGCAAATTTCGCTGACCCGCTTGTCCAGCAACCGGAAATCCAGGGGAAAAGAGTCCAGGGAAGAATGCTCCTGTAAGTAGCGCACCACATGCATGTGCTGCTGCGAGTCTGCACAATAGCGGTGATATTGATCCAGAGAGAAGTCAGGCTGTCTTTTCCCCTTCACAACCTGCACCGTCGCATGAACCCGTTCAAGCAGTTTTTCCTGCAAACACTGGAAATCATTCGGTGAGAGAAAAGGCCTCACAACAAAACCTTCCGAATGCCATGAGGTCGTCTGAGTAAGGTCATCGTCTTGTAGCAATAGACATGTCGCAGGACCGCGGACTGTTTCACCCGTCAAATTCAGTCCAACCGCCTTACCATCAATTCGGTACTGTGCAAATTGTCGAATGCCACTCATCGACCATCACCTCCTGAATAATCGCTCAACAGCATTGCCCTTCATTCACCAAACGGTTAACCGCAGCAATTCATGCACAAACCGGCTCCAGCATCCTTTATACTCATCAAAACCGTTATTATTAGACACACTCCATCCTCTGAATACTCACCCATGGCCATCATTCCCTTTCACAAACCCTTGTTGACCGGTAATGAATATCCGTACTTAGAGCAAGCTTGTGCCTGTGGCACATTCAGTGACGATGGCCAATTTCAAAGGTCCTGTCGTCAAATCCTGCAGAACATCACTGGATGCTCACAGGTGCTGCTAACGCCCTCATGCACAGCCGCTTTGGAAATGGCCGCATTGTTGGCGGACATTCGCCCAGGTGATGAAGTGATCATGCCCTCCTTCACCTTTCCCTCCAGTGCAAACGCCTTCGTTCTGCGGGGTGCACGACCTGTGTTCATCGATATTCGTCCGGACACTCTGAATATGGATGAACGCCTGATTGAATCCGCCATTTCCTCCCGAACTCGCGCCATTGTACCAGTGCACTATGCCGGTTCGGCCTGCGAAATGGACACTATCATGGAAATTGCCGGGCGGCATCGACTGCTGGTCATTGAAGATGCCGCACAATGTATCGGCGCAACCTACAAAGGGCGACCCCTTGGCACCATCGGCCACTTGGGGACATACTCTTTTCATTCCACCAAAAACATCCATTGCGGCGAAGGCGGCGCATTGCTTATCAATGATGAACGCTTCATGCAGCGTTCACTAATCATCCAGAACAAAGGAACCAACCGTCATGACTTTATCACTGGACAAGTACCGTTCTATCATTGGACAGACATTGGTTCTTCATATGTGCCGAGTGAATTGACCTGCGCATTTTTATTGGCCCAACTTCAGCATCTGACTATGATTACCGAGAGTCGGCTTTCTTCATGGGCGAGATATCATGAGCTATTGATACCGGCAACTTCTACTGGCTTGTTACGTATATCTCAACCTCGAACTGACAGCCTTCACAATGGGCATATTTTCCCGGCTATCTTTGCCTCACCCAAAGACCGCCAAATGGTTCAGGATGCTATGTCGGCCCGTGGCATCCAGACTGCTTCGCACTACCGGCCCTTGCACCAATCCCCTGCAGGGGCACGGTTTGCATTAAGCGCATCACAGGATCTGCGCCATACCCAGAACACTGCAGATACCTTGCTACGGCTTCCAATCTGGCATGGATCACCCGTTGATGAAATTGGCAATGCATTACTGAATATTCTTTTCGATTTGCATGCCAAACGAATGATAAGAACGACTGAATAACTACGTTTGCAAGGCTTCACTAATAGGTGATGCTTCGAACACGACTGGAGCAAACGGGCTTGTCTAACACATACAACCACCGACAGACTTCCTAGGACGTCCATCATGATCTTGTAGCGCAAAAGGGACAAAGAATGGAATTGTAAGTATCTTGAATGACAGGCTGAAGATCAGTTGAGTAATCAAACCACAGGAACCGGCTAAATAAAACTGTTGTGCTCCGTGCGCAACCCATTGCATTGGTGAGAACCAGAATAAATATTCTTGTTTTAATAACAACCAACAAACAGGCGACTTAGTTGTTTTGACCTGTACTCCGTACTGCTGGGGCAATGATATCTGTCGATCGCCCCAGTCAGTAGTCAGTTTCAGGATGCTTTCAGATTGCCATGCTCCATGATGGCATCATCCGGCTTATCTTCATAAACCAGCAGGGGCTCCGAACTTTCGGTAATGGTTTTCTCATCCACCACCACATTGGATACTCCTTCCAGCGAAGGCAAGTCGTACATGGTCTGTAACAGCACGCCTTCCAGAATGGAACGCAGACCCCGTGCCCCGGTTTTCCGCTCCATAGCCTTGAAAGCGACAGCCTTCAGGGCTTCGTCCCGGAATTCCAGGCCAACACCTTCCATGCCGAACAGCTTCTGATACTGCTTGGTCAACGCATTCCGCGGCTCGGTCAGGATTTGCATCAACGCATCCTCACTCAGCTCCTCCAGCGTGGCGATAACCGGCAGACGGCCAATGAACTCAGGAATCAGTCCGTATTTAATCAGATCTTCCGGTTCAACATCGCGGAAGAGTTCACCAACATTACGGTCGTCGTCCTTGCTCTTGACGGTGGCGCTGAAACCAATGCCGCCTGGCTCGGCCCGGCTGCGAATGACCTTGTCCAGACCGGCAAAGGCACCGCCGCAAATGAAGAGGATGTTGGACGTATCCACCTGCAGGAATTCCTGCTGGGGGTGCTTGCGGCCACCCTGCGGCGGAACAGAAGCCAGCGTGCCTTCAATCAACTTCAGCAATGCCTGCTGTACACCTTCACCGGACACATCCCTGGTAATGGATGGGTTGTCAGACTTTCGGGTAATCTTGTCAATTTCGTCTATATAGACAATGCCGTTCTGGGCCTTTTCTACATCATAATCGCATTTCTGCAGTAACTTCTGGATGATGTTTTCAACATCCTCCCCCACATAACCGGCTTCCGTCAGCGTTGTGGCGTCAGCGATGGTGAAGGGGACATTCAACAGACGGGCCAATGTTTCGGCCAGCAGGGTCTTGCCGGAGCCCGTAGGGCCAATCAGCAGGATGTTGCTCTTGGCCAGTTCCACATCCTGGCTTTGTTTACCGCCGGGTGTGGTTTTCTTCATACCGGCGCGCAAACGTTTGTAGTGGTTGTACACCGCCACGGCCAACACTTTTTTGGCCTGTTCCTGGCCAATGACGTATTCATCCAGGGTCAGCTTGATTTCGTGCGGAGTGGGCAGCGAGTCTTTTGCCTTGCCTTGTCCCGGCGCATCCTCCCGTACTTCCTGGCGGATAATGTCATTACAGAGCTCGACACACTCATTACAGATGTAGACCGAGGGTCCGGCAATCAGCTTGGAGACTTCATGCTGGCTCTTGCCGCAGAAAGAACAGAACAGCAACCTTTCATCACGGCCTTTACGATCATCACTCATGTCTTGACCTCGTTATTCGATTCATTCCCACCGATGCGGGAGACAGGCAATGCCATGCGCATCACCTGACTTGCAGGCCCCGGTATCAGGGGCGTTTATCCAGAACGGCGTCAATCAGGCCATATGCCTTGGCTTCTTCCGCGCCCATGAAATTGTCGCGATCTGTATCTTTTTCAATGCGTTCAATAGACTGACCGGTATGAAACGCCAGACTCTGGTTGAGCCGGTCGCGGATTTTCAGGATTTCCTGCGCGTGGATGGCGATATCGGAAGCCTGACCCCGGAAACCACCCAGCGGCTGGTGAATCATGACACGCGAATTCGGCAGGCAGTAACGCTTGCCCTTGGCGCCGGCCGTCAACAGAAAAGACCCCATGGAGCAGGCCTGGCCCACACAAATGGTGCTGACATCCGGCTTGATGAATTGCATGGTGTCATAAATTGCCATACCGGCCGTGACTGAACCACCGGGTGAATTGATATAGAGATGAATGTCCTTGTCAGGATTTTCGGACTCCAGAAACAGCATCTGGGCCACAATCAGATTGGCCATGTGGTCTTCCACTTCACCAACCAT
Source organism: Fluviicoccus sp. (assembly GCF_030646115.1). Taxonomy (GTDB): domain Bacteria; phylum Pseudomonadota; class Gammaproteobacteria; order Pseudomonadales; family Moraxellaceae; genus Fluviicoccus. Next base: position 317,277 of record NZ_JAUSMX010000009.1, on the reverse strand, counting down.
GAAGATCACACGTTCTTTCAGCAGGCGCGAAAATATATCAAATGCGCGCTCACCCCGAGCCGACTGCTCGACCACCATCGGCACAAGGCCACTGTTGACTGGATTCATCTGTCTTTACCCGATTTGCATGGTTGAAGGATAGTGTGGATTGCGCTGTAACATTTAGCAAAAAAGGTTACAGCATTCCAGCACTTTAGCAATTCACTGACAGAAAACTATTGGCTGTGTTTGCAGAAGGGCCGGCAATATTGCCGGCCCAGGTGATGCGTGGCGCTTACTGTTGCTGGCGCAACAGGTCACCGTAAGAGACGGCTTTGTCGCTGACTTGCGCTGCTGCCAGCACCAGATCCACCACTTGGTCTTCGAGCACAGCGGACTCGACCTGAGCGCGCTGTTCGCGGTTACCCAGATACCAGGCCACCACTTCAGCGGGATCTTCATAGGACTCGGCAATTTCGCCAACCAAGGTGCGTACGCGGTCAGCATCCACCTTCACATCATTCTTGGCAATAATTTCACTCAACAACAGGCCAAGGGAGACAGCCCGCTTGGCTGCGTCCGTGAAAAGCTCATTAGGCAGCATTTCCGGTTTGATATTTTGTGCATTACCACCAAAACGCTGAATGGCCTGTTCACGCTGGCGTCCGATTTCCTGCTCCAGCAATGCCTGGGGCACATCTACGGGGTTTGCAGCCAGCACCGCATCAAACACGGCGGCCTTGACGCGCGAACGGATGGTGTTGCGCAGCTCACGCTCCATGTTCTTACGCACGTCAGCGCGGAATTTCTCGACACCGCCTTCGGTTACGCCAAAGGCAGACAGGAACTGTTCATCCAGTTCAGGCAGGACCGGGCGCGCCACCTTCTTGACGTTGATCTTGAACTGAGCTTCCTTGCCTGCCAGGTTTTCTGCCTGGTAGTCTGCCGGGAAAGTCACTGAAATGGTTTTCTCTTCGCCGGCCTTCATGCCGGCAACTTGCTCTTCAAAGCCGGGGATCATGCGCTTGGAGCCCAGCACCAGATTGAAATCCTGGGCGCTGTTGCCGGCAAATGCCTCACCGTCTACGGTTCCTTCAAAATCCAAGGTAACGCGATCCTGATCCGCAGCCGGTTCTTCGGTGTCGTTGAACTTGGCGCGCTGGCGACGGAGGTTTTCAATCATTTCGCTGACGTCAGCATCGGTCACTTCCGACGTCGGGCGCTCTACCGCCAACGTCGAGAAGTCATTGAGAGTGACCTCCGGATAGACTTCAACCACAGCGGTGAATTCCAGGACTTCGCCATGAGCGGCATTGAACGGCTCAATGGTGGGGAAGCCGGCGACACGCAGGTTCTGGCTTTCAACAGCGGCCACATAGCTGTCCCGAATCACATCTTCCAGTGCTTCAGCGCGGATGCTTTCACCAAAACGCTTCTTGACCATGCTCAACGGCACTTTACCGGCACGGAAACCGTCCATCTTGATAGTGCGCGCGGTCTGGTTGAGACGGTTGTTGAAAGTCTGCTCGACACGGCTGGCAGGAACGGAAATCTTCAGGCGGCGTCCCAGAGCGGAAACGCTTTCGACAACTACTTGCATGGCATCCTCGGGTTAATGTACGGGCCAGACGGCCGAATTCTAAAAGCGGGGATTATACGGGAGAATGACCGGTTTAAAAGAGTGCGTTGCTAAAAATTGACGCAGTAAAGATGAAGGTGTGGCAGGAACCCTTCAACATGATACGGATTACCTGCGCACCACTCCTGTTACTGACAAAAAGGCGTCTGGCCCATTCAGGCCTGCCGCCAACTCCTGTCATTCCCATGCCGCTTATTGAACCTTGAGATTGACTTCCCCGTAGAAGCGACCGCCGGTTATCACCATTTCACCCAAGGTATAAAAACGACCGGTTGCATCTCCAGCCGCCGTGCCAGCCAAGTTGAATCCGGGCTTCCAGTCCACCCCTTCTTTATAGGTGCTGCCTGCACCCGTAAACACGGCATTTGTTGCTGGCGGACGATAGAGGTTCAATTTACGGATACGAATCACATCGGCATCGGCCTGCGTAGTGCCGGGCGCCAACTCAAACGCTGTGGCGAAGGTCACAAACGGGCGAATTGTCGGTCCTGGCTGAGAGGCTACTGCTTCCACACCAATATCAATACGGCTGGCGTCTTCATAGGTTCCATCGGTGGCAAACGGCACATGCTCTGACAGCATGTTCAGCGTGCCGGTTATGTCAATCCATTCAATCCGGGTTCCATCCACTGGCTCCACCAGATACATGCCGTTTTTCGTCATGTCGGTAGCAACCAACTTGGAACTAAGCCCAATATAGGTACAAGACTGGTTGGGGCATTGCGTGGCCGGTGTCGGAGGCGTCGGTGGCGGCGAGAAAGTGAAACTGAAGTCCCCGCCGAACTTCCAGCGTATGCCAACAACAGAGTCATCGTCCCGCATCTGGCGGCCCACCGTTCCATCCGGCAAGTCGCCGATGGCCAGACCGGCTCGTATATCGAAACTCATATTTCTGGAGGTCAGGCGTATACCTGATGTGTCCAATCCTGAACCTGCCGCATAGTCCATGGCGGTATCCGCTACATAAAACTGGCTCTGAAGTAAGCTGTACCGGGAGTCAATATTGGTGAAGCCGACGTATTTATTGGCGGATGTATCCGCCACAATCAGGTGCGTGCCCTTGGTGCTGGGTGTTCCATAAGCCGTGTTTTTGCCTGTGGTCTCAATCGTCAAATCAAAACCGGTTCCATGCCGGTTGTTCGCAGCCGGAATGCCTGGATGACCGCTGGGGTACATCAACAAGTTGAAGTTTAGACCATAAAAGTTCGGCATCAAGGCCCAAGTTTGCGCTGCACTGATGCTGGCTCCTGATGTAGTATCCGCAAACGTAATAGTCCTGGCTCCGCCTTGTAATTCGAAATTGCGGGCGGCAATGGCAATGGCATTTTCACCCGAAGTGGCAGATACGGGCGTTGCTCCAAAGGTGGTAGATGCTACGCAACCGGTGCCGCTGACGCAAGAGAAGGTATTGGCTGCCGGTGTTGCAAAATTGCTGAGCCCGCCCCCACCCGCCCCTGCCAACAGGTTCAGGTAGATGTCACCCATGTTGAACACGGCGCGGGAAGGCGAGACAGCCGCCCCGTCCGAAAGCGCCGCCCAATTACTGAACCGGACCAGCGAGCCACCGGGCTCACCCATTTCCAGTTCAAACGGGTTTGCCTCACTGGAACGGGCGAACTCAAATTTGGGAGAGAACTTGATGCCGGAAGTGCCGAAGCCGGTGCCGATACCAACTCCGGTATCGCCCTTCAGGCTCATGTCAACCGCCATCAGATTGCCAGAAAACCCGAAGTGCCAGTGGCTGGACGGAACTGCCGCCACATCCGGGAAATTGAAGGTGCTGGTGCCGCCCCCTGAAAAATCAATATTGGTCAGCACACCAATATCCATCTGGAAGCCTGACTTGTTGGCCGCCAACCGGGGAAACGAAAGAATTCCCGTGCCGCCGCCAAAATTGAAACCCTTGACAGCATCAACCGTAAATTGCCCGGTAGCCAGCGCATTGACGGTGAAGTCCTTGAAGGCCAATATGTTGTAGTCACCCACCCCGCCGGCGGTCAGTAAACCATTACCCGAGAAGGTTCCTGCGCCGTGGCTGTCCGCATTGGGGGTACAGGCGGCAGTATACAGACAACGAGCCTGCGCCAGGTACCAGTCTGCGTCTTCCATTTTCATGGCAAAGCGTCCAGCGGTGCCGGTGCCGTCAAACAGACCATTGGTATTGAAATAACTGAGTGTGGTGGGCGTGGTTGTTTTAATTGCAAACAAGCCGAAAGAATTGGTGGAGCCTGCGTTATTGGCCACCCGCATCGCTACGGACTTCAATTCCAGCGGCTGGATGGTGGCGCTGACACCAATGGACGGCACCCCGGCCACGGTATTGGTGCTGGCGCCGATATCAATATCCGCTACCATGCTGACCGGGGAAATATTGAGCTGGTTAACGCGCAAATCCATATCGGTGACAGCATTGCCGTCACGCCAGAAGGCATTCTGCATATTCACGGAGGTGGCTTGCACTTCCACCTGAATACCTTCCTGACCGCTGACTTCGCCAAGGGTTTCGTCGCTCAGGGCGTCAAGACTCCAAGCCGGCGCCATCAAGGCTGACTGGATGCTGAATGCCAATAGGGTGCGCTTGAACATCATTTTTATTATCCTGTTCAGCAAAACGTCAGGGTGCCCCAGCAGTTGTCCGCCGGTCTTTGTTGCAAGTCCACAGGAGCAACGTTAACCGCCGCCCCAAATACACCGCCAATAACAGACGCAAACGGAATATCAATATTCTGGTTGGTTGTTATATTATTGAATTGAACTTGGGGCATATACATCCACCAGCCCTTTTCCGCTGCCGGGTTGCTGCCGCTTGCAAAAGTTCCGTCGCTAACTTTTTGCCACACCACATTCTCCTTTTGCACCGAAATAAAGAAGTCCTTGGTGGGCAGGGTGAGTGCAGCATTTCCCGCCACATCAATCCGGTGAATGGTTCTTAAGGGCTGTCCCAGCAAGTTGGTATTGTTCAAAGACAATCCAATGGCAGACGCCGACATGCCGGTCAAGTCAAAGGTGGTGGATCTACGCAGGGTTAACGCTTGGGAATGGGTGGCAATTGTTGCCGTCAGCCCGCACAACGCCCCCAAACTCAACCAACAGGGGGTTGCATTCACATTGGTCATCTGGGCATTGGTCAGCACTGCACCCATGTAACCGGATATCGTGGTAATCCCGGTGTCATCAGCCATGTTATTGACATCGGGGTTTTCACCGATGGACATGCCGCCCAATGCCTCCAAGGCGCCAATACGCATGCCGGAGACTTCACGGGTGGCGGCTGTTCCCGCATTTTTGATGGCGAACTCCAGATAGGGCCGGCGCATCATGAAGTCCGTGGACGGGCCGGAGTCATTAAAAGCGCCATCCAAGGGCGTGGTGTCCGGTGTGGCGGAAATACCATGCAAACGCACTCGGTTAATATCAATATCGCAGGTGCCGGTTGCGCCAGCGCCGTCGCAACCCAAGGCCAGACGGTTGATATTAAGGTTCATGTTCATTTCGGCATCAATACCGAGCCGATAGTAGGTAAATGCCCCGTTGGTGGCCGTATTGGATGTAAACAACGACTGGCCTACAACGTTATCCAGATTTTCATCGGTCATTTCCATCATGGCCACCGAAGATGTTCCAAAGCACACCATGACCAGCAAGGCCATCAGTCCCCTTTGAACTCCCCGCCAGTCTTTAAACACTGTCAGCATGATTGGTGATCCCCGACACAAGGAAACAATTTAATGGTCCCGTCTATCTGCAAATTGGCGACATTGGAAGGCCCATTGATCTGCAAGCCCATGAAACCGGTATTGACGTTGGCCGGAATGGCTGCACCGGTTGGCTCCAGCGTCGAGTCAGCAAAATAGCCGCGCCGGGCTCCGGTATCTGTTTCAAACGCCAGATTATCAATAGTCAGGTTCTTGATCTGTACTTTGGTGTTGGCGCCGGAACCGGTCGCGATATCACCAAAGCTCAGCAATACCGCAGGAATGGTTTTTGCAGCTGCGGCATCTGTTGTATAGGTCACCGTACTGGCATCTACCCGCAGGTAGGGAATATACAGTGAGCCTGTAAAACCCTTCAGTACAAGCCAGCGCTTATCGACATCATCCGCACCGCGATTGTTGAAAGCCCAACCGATCCGGCACTCTTTATATGTTGCAGCATTCGAACACAACGCCAGCTTGTTGCCCGCCTTGTCCACATTCAGCCGCCAATCAAGACTGACTGCCACCCCTTGCTGTGCTACGACATCTTCCAGTTGATCGTTACTAAGCGGATCCATCTGGGCCTGAGCAAGAGCCGAAACCCCCAGCAAGACCATTATCTTTAGATTAGCCATTATCATAGCCCCAGGGTCTTGATCTTGAGATGCTGGACAAAGATGCCGTCAATCCTGGAGCTGGCGGCTGTACCGGCCGCTCCCCGACTCCCCAGAATGGAGGTGCCGGCGTTATCCTTGAATTCGATCTTGCCGAAATTCACCTGACCATGAGTGGCGTCATCGCAATTCAAGGTTGCATTGGTACACATCTTGGCAGCGACATTAGGCGCAGGGTGATTGGCACCAGCCGCCGCCGGATCAATGCCTGTATAGCCGTAGTTTTGGTAAGCATAGTTGTAGATAGTGTTCAGATTACGAATCCGCACCACCTCGATAATCATGTTACCCGCAGCATCATTATCAAAAAGGATTGGCTGATAGTGCAGGTGCCCCACTGGCATGTTGAAATCCATGTCAGTGACCCAGATGCCTTCATTGGCATTGAACGTTCCTGGCGTAACCTGGGGAATCGTGGTGTTGGACACAGCCCCACCCACCCCGAAACGCATGACTCCGGTGGTGCTGCTGTTGATACGGTTCAACCACACAGCACCGAATGAGCCGTCATCATCGGCGACCGCTCCACCCGCCACCACCGGCATGAATTCAGTGCCGGCATTACCCATGTACTTGCCGTAGTCGGCTGTACTCTGGAAAATGCTGTATTTGCTGCCATGGAAAGACAGACGGTCCCAGACGGAAATACTTTGCAACTTGGCCGCCACACCCAGACCACCGCAAGCCGCGACTGACCCGTAGGTCGGTGTACCGGTATTACATACCCCGATATCGCCGTAAAAAGCGTATTTGAGGTTCATGACATTGACGTTGTCCGCAAAATCACCTGCCGCCGTATATCGGGGAGCGGAATACTGCAGTACGGGATAACCCGGAGAAGTCCCGTCATACAACAGATTATTGGTGCTGATGGCGCGAAACACCCAGGGATTGGAGGCCGTGCCCCAGGAAGGGATACGGTTTGCGCTGCTGACCGCCGTCACCGTCCCGTCCTGACCGGAAAAGGCGAAGCCATACCACAACAGATCGGCGGCGCGGTCCGTAAAGCCACCGCCCGCGCTGTTCACCGGTGCTCCGCGCGGCAAGGTTCGGATATAAGCAGCGGGATCAAAGACAATACGGATATTTTCCGGAAGAATGGCGATACCTTCGCCAGTCACGTCGCCCAGATCATCTTCCAGAACGGGTTCCAGCGCGGCATTGGCGCCTGCGGTCATGCCGGCCAGCAGCACAAACAGGGACAACAGCGTAAAGGAAGGCAACTTCATAAGACTCACCCGGTTTTTGTTATGTTGCTTGCATCAGCCGCTCACGGGCTTCACGCACAGCTTTTCTATACTTATACGGGATTATGAACGTTTTTAGAGGTTTTGCAAAAGGTGTAGCCACCTGTGAGGATGTTTTTTTGTAATGCATGGCTGCAAGATCCGGCAGAGACCCCTTCGGGGTCTCTGCCTTCGCTGACTTCACTCACTCTCAGAATGCATCACCGGGCACTCTCACCCACCCTTCCATCAGAATTCTGGCGCTGCGGCTCATGATGGCCTTGGTCACGGTCCACTCACCATTCACCAGCCTGGCCTCAGCTCCGACACGCAGCGTTCCGGAAGGATGGCCGAAGCGCACCGCCTCACGATCCCCGCCGCCCGCCGCCAGATTCACCAGCGTACCGGGAACCGCCGCCGCCGTGCCAATGGCCACCGCGCAGGTGCCCATCATGGCATGGTGCAGTTTACCCATCGACAGGGCGCGCACCAGCAGATCCACTTCATCTGAAGCAATTGTCTTGCCGCTGGAAGCCTTGTATTCCTTGGGTTTGGCGACAAATGCGATTTTCGGGGTGTGCTGACGGGTCAGGGCTTCTTCCGGGGTCTTGATCAGGCCCATGCGCAGCGCGCCTGCAACGCGGATCTGTTCAAAACGGGCCAGTGCCTTGGGATCAGTGTTGATGGCTTCACGCAGTTCCGTGCCGGTGTAGCCGATGTCCTCGGCGTTGACGAAAACGGTGGGAATGCCGGCGGTGATCATGGTCGCTTTGAAGGTGCCGACACCGGGCACTTCCAGGTCATCCACCAGATTACCGGTGGGGAACATCGAGCCACCATCTTCGCTGTCGTCGGAGGGATCAAGGAATTCCAGTACGATCTCGGCGGCAGGAAAGGTAACACCGTCCAGTTCAAAATCGCCGGTTTCCTGCACTTGGCTGTTGGAGACGGGCACATGGGCGATGATGGTCTTTTTGATATTGGCCTGCCAGATGCGCACCACGCAGACGCCGTTATCCGTAACACGGGACGTATCAATCAGACCGGCATGGATGGCGAAAGCGCCTGCCGCCGTGGACAGGTTGCCGCAGTTGCCGCTCCAGTCGACAAAGGCCTTGTCGATGGAGACCTGGCCGTAGAGGTAGTCGACATCATGGTCGGGCACACTGCTCTTCGACAGGATGACGCATTTGCTGGTGCTGGAGGTAGCGCCGCCCATGCCGTCGATGTGGGCGGCGTAAGGGTCGGGGCTGCCGATGACACGCATGAACAGCTTGTCGCGGGCTTCACCTGGAACCTGGCAGCTTTCTGGCAAGTCGGTCAGTTTGAAGAAGACGCCCTTGCTGGTGCCGCCACGGATATAGGTGGCGGGGATGCGGATTTGGGGAACGTTTGACATGGTTTAAGCCTCACCTTGGAGAGTCCCTTCTCCCCTTGTGGGAGAGGGTTAGGGTGAGGGGTGCTGCGGTTGTGCTTGAGCTGACGTTGTGTTCAGGCGACTTTCCGCACCCCTCTCCCCGGCCCTCTCCCACAATGGGAGAGGGAGTTTATCGGCTGCAAATCAGCCCTTGCTGGACTCCAAAAAGTCCTTCGCAAAGCGCTGCAGCACCCCACCGGCCTCATACACCGACACTTCCTCGTCGGAATCGAGACGGCAGGTCACCGGTACACGCACCTCTTCCCCGTTGCGGCGGTTGATTACCAGTGTCAGGTCTGCGCGCGGGGCCAGCTTGCCTTCCACATCATAAGTTTCAGTGCCGTCGATGCCAAGCGTCAGGCGTGTGGTGCCCGCCTTGAACTCGCAGGGCAGCACGCCCATGCCGATCAGGTTGGTGCGGTGGATGCGCTCGAAGCCTTCTGCCACGATCACTTCCACACCCGCCAGACGTACGCCCTTGGCGGCCCAGTCACGGCTGGAGCCCTGACCGTAGTCGGCCCCGGCGATGATGATCAGCGGTTGCTTGCGGTTCATGTAAGTTTCGATGGCTTCCCACATGCGCATCAACTTGCCTTCCGGCTCAACGCGCGCCAGCGAGCCCTTCTTGACCTGACCGTTAACAACCGCCATTTCATTGACCAACTCCTTGTTGGCGAAGGTGGCGCGCTGGGTGGTCAGGTGGTCGCCGCGGTGGGTGGCGTAGGAGTTGAAGTCCTCTTCCGGCAGGCCCATCTTGTGCAGGTACTCACCCGCCGCCGAGTTCATCATGATCGCGTTGGACGGCGACAGATGGTCGGTGGTGATGTTGTCCGGCAGCACAGCCAGCGGGCGCATGCCCTTCAGCGTACGCTCACCGGCCAGCGCGCCTTCCCAGTACGGCGGACGACGGATGTAGGTGGACATGGGTCGCCAGTCGTACAACGGCGAGGCTGAGCGTTCGCTGTCCTTCTTTTCGAACATCGGGATGTAGATGCGGTTGAACTGTTCCGGCTTGACCGACCTGGCGACGATGGCGTCGATTTCCTCGTCCGACGGCCAGACATCCTTCAGGCGGATTTCCTTGCCATCGACCACGGCCAGCACGTCCTGTTCAATGTCGAAACGGATGGTGCCGGCAATGGCGTAAGCCACAACCAGCGGCGGCGAAGCCAGGAAGGCCTGCTTGGCGTACGGATGGATACGGCCGTCGAAGTTGCGGTTCCCCGACAGCACGGCGGTTGCATACAGGTCGCGGTCGATGATTTCCTGCTGGATCTTCGGATCCAGCGCACCTGACATGCCGTTACAGGTAGTGCAGGCAAAGGCTACGATGCCGAAGCCCAAGGCTTCCAGATCATCCAGCAGACCGGCTTCCTTCAGGTACAGCTCGACCACCTTGGAGCCCGGAGCCAGCGACGACTTCACCCACGGCTTGCGCACCAGACCCAGCTTGCGGGCGTTGCGCGCCAGCAGACCGGCAGCAATGACGTTGCGCGGGTTGGAGGTGTTGGTGCAACTGGTGATGGCGGCGATGATCACTGCGCCGTCCGGCATCAGGCCATCGGCTTCCTGGGCACGCGCCTTGTCGAGGTCGACGGCGATGCCGCGCTCCTTGAGCGCCGAAACCGGCAGACGGCGATGCGGGTTGCTCGGACCGGCCATGTTGCGCACCACGGACGACAGGTCGAACTTGAGCACGCGCTCGAACTCAGCCTTGGCCAGGGAGTCGGACCACAACCCGGCTTCCTTGGCGTAGGTTTCCACCAGCGCGACCTGGGCGTCGGTACGGCCGGTCAGGCGCAGGTAGGTCAGCGTTTGCTCGTCAATGGAGAACATCGCAGCGGTGGCGCCGTATTCCGGGGCCATGTTGGAGATGGTGGCGCGGTCGCCAATGGTCAGGCCGGGCACGCCTTCGCCGTAGAACTCCAGATACGCGCCAACGACCTTTTCCTTGCGCAGGAATTCGGTCAGGGCCAGCACGATGTCGGTGGCGGTGATGCCTGGTTGGCGCTTGCCGGTCAGCTCGACGCCGACCATGTCCGGGGTCCGCATCCACGAGGCGCGACCGAGCATGACGTTTTCGGCTTCCAGACCGCCCACACCCACCGAGATCACGCCCAGCGCATCAACGTGCGGGGTGTGCGAGTCAGTGCCGACACAGGTATCGGGATAAGCGACGCCGTTGTCGTTGTGGATGACCGGCGACATCTTCTCCAGGTTGATCTGGTGCATGATGCCGTTACCGGCCGGGATCACGTCGACGTTGTCAAAGGCGGTCTTGGTCCAGTTGATGAAGTGGAAACGGTCTTCGTTGCGGCGCTCTTCGATGTCGCGGTTCTTCTGGAAGGCGTCGGGGTCGAAACCGCCGCATTCCACGGCCAGCGAGTGGTCAACGATCAGCTGCACCGGCACCACCGGGTTAACCTTGGCGGGATCACCGCCCTGGTCGGCAATTGCGTCACGCAGACCGGCGAGGTCGACCAGCGCGGTCTGGCCGAGGATGTCGTGGCAGACGACGCGGGCCGGGAACCACGGGAAATCGCGCTCGCGCTTGCGTTCGATCAGCTGCGTCAGGCAGTCGTTGATGATGGCCGGATCGGCCTTGCGGACGATGTTCTCGGCATGGATGCGGGCTGTGTACGGCAGGCCGTCCCAGGCGCCCGGCTTGAGGGCGTTGACGGCGGAGCGGGCGTCGAAGTAATCGAGCGACGTGCCGGGCAGGTTTTTGCGGAATTGGCTGTTCATTTACTTGCGATCCTTCAACGGCACAAACACCTGATCTTCCGGACCCGTGTAGTTGGCGCTCGGACGGATGATCTTGCCGTCGATGCGCTGTTCAATCACGTGCGCGGACCAGCCGGAAGTGCGGGCAATCACGAACAACGGGGTGAACATGTCGGTGGGGACACCCATCATGTGATAGCTGACGGCGCTGAACCAGTCGAGGTTCGGGAACATCTTCTTGATTTCCCACATCACCGACTCCAGGCGCTCGGCGATGTTGTACATCTTCATATTGTCCTGCTCGGCGCTCAGGTCTTCCGCCACCTTCTTGATCACGACGTTGCGCGGATCGCTGACTGTGTAGACCGGGTGGCCGAAGCCGATGATAACTTCCTTCTTCTCGACACGGGCACGGATATCGGCTTCGGCTTCGTCCGGGTTGTCGTAGCGTTTCTGGATTTCGAAGGCCACTTCATTCGCGCCGCCATGCTTCGGACCGCGCAGCGCGCCGATGCCGCCGCAGATGGCCGAGTACATGTCGGAACCGGTGCCGGCGACGACGCGGGAGGTGAAGGTGGAGGCGTTGAACTCGTGCTCGGCGTAGAGGATCAGCGAGGTGTGCATGGCACGGACCCAGCTGTCGCGCGGCTTCTGGCCGTGCAGCAGGTGCAGGAAGTGGCCGCCGATGGAATCGTCATCGGTTTCGACGTCAATACGCTTGCCGTTGTAGGCAAAGTGGTACCAGTACAGCAGCATCGAGCCCAGGCAGGCCATCAGCTTGTCGGCGATGTCGCGGGCGCCCGGGTGGTTGTGGTCTTCCTTCTCCGGCTTGACGCAGCCCAGCACGGAGACGCCGGTGCGCATCACGTCCATCGGATGCGAGGACGGTGGCAGTTGTTCCAGCGCGACCTTGACGGCAATGGGCAGGCCGCGCAGCGCCTTCAGCTTGGCCTTGTAACCGGCAAGCTCGGCCACGTTCGGCAGCTTGCCGTGCACCAGCAGGTGGGCTATTTCTTCAAATTCGCAGGTGGTGGCGACATCGAGGATGTCATAGCCGCGATAGGCCAGATCGTTACCGGTGCGGCCGACGGTGCACAGGGCGGTGTTGCCGGCGGCGGTGCCGCTCAGGGCCACGGATTTCTTGGGCTTGAAGCCGGGATTCGGGGTGGTGGTCTCGGTGCTCATGAGGGAGTCTCCTGGGTTTATCCGTTTATCAATTCACCTGTAGGTCGGGCTTCAGCCCGACAACCGCCCCCTTGAACGGAGAGTGTTGTCGGATTGAGACCCGACCTACATTCGTTCGTTATTTCTTGGCAGCGAACAGCGCGTCCAGCTTGCCCTCAAAGGTATGGTAACCAATGCGGTCATACAGTTCTTCACGCGTCTGCATGATATCGATGACTTCACGTTGATGACCGTTGGCGCGCACCGACTGATACACCAGTTCGGCAGCCTTGTTCATGGCGCGGAAGGCGCTCAGCGGGTACAGCACCATGCCGACACCGGTGGGCTGCAGGTCTTCGACACTGAACAGCGGCGTCTTGCCGAACTCGGTGATATTGGCCAGCACCGGCACCTTAACAGCGTCCACGAAACGCTTGTAGGTTTCAAGGTCATAGGCGGCTTCGGCGAAGATGCCGTCGGCACCCGCCTCCACGCACTTGATGGCGCGTTCGATAGCGGCATCGACACCGTGTACCTGAATGGCGTCGGTACGGGCGATCAGGAAGAAGTTGGGATCAGTCTTGGCGTCGGCGGCAGCCTTGACGCGATCCACCATTTCTTCGGTGGTGACAATTTCCTTGCCCGGACGGTGACCGCAACGCTTCGCGCCGACCTGGTCTTCGATATGGCAAGCGGCGGCACCGGCCTTGATCAGGCTCTTGACGGTACGTTCGATGTTGAAGGCGCTGGGGCCGAAGCCGGTGTCGATGTCGACCAGCAGCGGCAGGTCGCAAACGTCGGTGATGCGGCGGGTATCGACCAGCACGTCGTCAAGGGTGTTGATGCCCAGATCGGGCAAACCCAGCGAACCGGCGGCCACGCCTCCGCCCGACAGGTAGATGGCCTTGAATCCGGCGCGCTTGGCCAGCAGGGCATGGTTGGCGTTAATGGCGCCGATCACCTGCAAGGGGTTTTCTTCTGCCAGGGCTTTGCGGAAGCGCGCGCCGGCGCTGTTCAGTGTACTCATGGTAATTGCACCTGTTGGTGTCCGGGGGCGGACTGGTGATGGGCTTCGATGTTCTTGCGGGCGGCGCCGATGTGGCGGCGCATGAGCAACTCGGCCATTTCGCCATCGCGGTTTTCGATGGCGGCGATGATTTGGGAATGTTCGGCAAAAGCCTTGTGCGGGCGTCCGGCGGTGCCGGAGAACTGGTAACGGTACAAGCGGACACGGTGGTACAGCTCGCCCAGCAGCATCTGGCTGAGCACCTTGTTGTGGCTGGCGAGGATCAGGCGGTAATGCAGGTCGAAGTCGCCCTCCTCCTGATAATAACCGGTGCCTGCTTGCAGTTCGGATTGTTCTTGATGGAAGGCAAGCAGGGATTTCATGCCGGCGATTTCTTCCGGGGTGGCGTTCTCGGCGGCCAGGCGGGCAGCCAGACCTTCGAGGGATTCGCGGACACGATAGATTTCCAGCAGTTCTTCCACCGACAGCGAGGCGACGCGCATGCCGACATGCGGGGTGCGGACAAGCAACTGGCGGGATTCGAGACGATTGAGGGCTTCGCGCAGCGGGCCGCGCGAGACGCCGTAGCGGGCGGCGAGTTCGGATTCGGAGATTTTGCTGCCAGCGCGGAGTTCGCCTTTGACGATGGCGTTCTGAATCTGGCCGAATACCCGGTCGGCCAGCGTGAGGGTGGCTTCTTCGGGGAGGTTCAGGGCAGGTTCATTCATCGTGGCTTGATCCAGATTGTCGACAATCTTGGTGATGTGGTGGGGATTTTAGGCTTTGGGTGGATTAATGCAAGTATTTTGGTTTGGTTTTGTCGACAAAATGGGGGTGACTTTAGTCTTAGGGTGTCCGCCTGCCGCGGGCCCTACTTTTCTCTTGGGAAAAGTAGGCAAAACCGTGTCCTTCGCCATAACTCGCGGGAGGCCGGGGCGCTGTTGAACGATTATTGATATCCACGACCTTGTTGTACGGCATGTGGCTCGGACAAATGGCTGCGGACGGCGTGGGGGATTTTATGGGGGATAAGTGTGGAGTGGCGTTTATTGTGTTTTGGTTTCGTCGCTGCCGCGAAGGCATGAATCCACCGGCGGTTGAGCATCAGGGTTGGGCTGATAGTGATGCAGGGTTGGCGGCACGTTGAATGTCGAGCAGGGAGAACGGCCAGTTGAGTTCATGGTTGTGGATGATGAGGACGGGGATGCGGGTGCCGTAGCGTTCGACCAGTTCGTGGTCGAGAGCAATGTCGATGTATTCCCAGTCGAGCCGGAGGGCGGCGCTGGCGTGGGCCAGCAGCCGCTCGGCGTCGTCGCAGAGATGGCACCCGGAGGTGCCATACAGCTTAACGGTCATTCATCGTCACGTTTGCGGTCGCGGCTGGCCGGGCGATCCGAGAACTCGCGGCGCGGGGCCGGTCGGTCGCCGTCCTGACGGAATGACGGGCGGCCGCCATCCGGACGTGCGGGGCGGCCGCCGTCGCCACCCGAGCGGGGACGGAACTCGCCGCCGCCGGTGCGCGGGCGGTCGTCACGACGGAAGTCACCACCGGAACGCGGGGGACGGTTGTCGCCGCCACGGCTGTCGCCTTCGCGGAACGGGCGTTGCGGGCGGTCGCCGCCGGTGCGGTTACGGTCGAAACCACCGGAACCTTCGGGACGCGGGCTGCGCGGACGGTCATCACGCTGGAAGCTGCGGCCTACGCCGCCTTCACGCGGGGGACGGCTGTCGCCGCCGCGATCAAAACGGGGACGGTCGTCACGGCGGAAATCGCTGCCGCCGGTGCGGGGGCGGTCACCTTGGGGACGGCCTTCGCCGCCGAAACGCGGACGGTCCTGATTGAAGCCGCCTTCACGCGGAGGACGGTTGCCGTCGCGTTCGCCTTCATGGCGGGGACGTTGCGGGCGGTCGCCGCCGCCAAAACGGGGACGATCAGCGCCACCTTCCGGACGGTACGGACGCGGTCGGTCGTCACGCTGGAAGCTGCGGCCTTCGCCGCCTTCACGCGGGGGACGATTGCCTTCCGGACGGCCTTCTCCACCAAAACGGGGACGGTCATCGCGACGGAACTCGCCACCACCGGTGCGCGGCGGACGGTTGGCATCGGGACGTCCTTCGCCGCCAAAGCGGGAACGGTCATCACGACGGAACTCGCCTGTCCCGGTACGCGGGGGACGGCTTTCGCCACCAAAGCGGGGACGGTCCGCGCCGCCTTCCGGACGGTACGGACGCGGACGGTCGTCACGCTGGAAGCTGCGGCCTTCGCCGCCGTCACGCGGGGGGCGATTGCCATCCGGACGACCTTCGCCGCCAAAACGGGGACGGTCATCGCGACGGAACTCACCGCCGCCGGTACGCGGGCGGTCACCGTAAGGGCGGCCTTCACCACCGGAACGCGGGCGATCCTGATTGAAACCACCTTCACGCGGGGCGCGATTGCCGTCGCGCTCGCCACCAGAATACGGACGTTGCGGGCGGTCGCCGCCGCCAAAACGCGGACGGTCAGAGCCACCTTCCGGACGCGGGCTGCGCGGACGGAACTCGCCGCCTTCAGCGCGCGGCGGACGCGCACCTTCGGGACGGTCGCTGGCAAAACGACGCGGCGGGCGGCCTTCTCCATCACGGCGCGGACCATCATCCCGCTGGAACCGGGGCTTTCTGTCTTCAAAATCACTCATGTCCCGATCCCCTCGTTGGTTCTGGGCGTGGTAGCCGCCAAAGGCGCGGCCTGGGGTATAACCGGAGTCCTGGCGGTCGCCATACCCCCGGTTATCTGCATTGTTGGGGTTGAAACGTCCGGCCGGTTCCGGCTTGAGGATGGTCACAACGCTTTCCGGGGTGTGCTTGAGACGCCAGCAGCGATGAATACGGTCGTTGCGACGGAAATCGAAGCCCAGGGTTTCCGGGGATATCTCTTCAAAACCGTAGGTCTGCAACGCGGTTTCGTCCAGCTCAAAGCGACGGAAGTTGTTGGAGAAGTAGCAAACACCGTCTTCCTTGAGATGGCGCATGGCCAGCGTCAGCAATTCCACATGGTCGCGCTGCACATCAAAGACATCGCGCATCTTCTTGGAATTGGAGAAGGTGGGCGGATCAATGAAGATCACGTCAAAGGTTTCACGGCAACGGTGCAGCCACTCCATGACATCGGCTTCCTCGAAGCGATGGTTGGTGGGGCTGATGCCGTTGACGGCAAAATTCTTGCGCGCCCAATCCAGATAGGTGTTGGACAGGTCAACCGTCACCGTCTGCTTCGCCCCGCCCAGCGCGGCATGGACGCTGACGCTGCCGGTATAGGCAAACAGGTTGAGGAAGCTCTTGCCCTGCACTTCGGCGGCAATCTTCTGGCGCATCGGGCGATGATCCAGGAACAAGCCGGTATCGAGATAATCCGTCAGGTTGACCAGCAAATGCGCCTTGCCTTCTCGGACATCCTGCAGCTTGCCGCGATCCGACTGCTTCTCGTACTGGCTGCTGCCCTTCTGCTGGGTGCGGACCTTGATGAAGACTTTTTCCTTATGCAGGCCAAAAACCTGACGAATGATGTTCAGCGCCAGCTTGAAGCGGTTGGAGGCCTTCTCGGGATCGATTTCCTTGGGCGCGGCGTATTCCTGCACATGCAGACAGTCGCCGTAAACGTCGATCGCCAGGTTGTAGTCCGGCAGGTCGGCGTCGTAAACGCGGTAGCAGCTGACGCCTTCGCGCTGCGCCTGCTTCTGGCAATGCGCCAGGTTTTTCTGCACGCGGTTGGCGAAGGCTTCGCCCTCTTCCGGGATTTCGTTGATTTGCGGCGTGAAAACGTGCGCGATTTCTTCATCGGCCGGCACCACGTCACCGTGACGGACAAAGACCGTCATGTCGCCATTGCGGAGGCGCTGGGTATCACGGTGCTGCAGACCCAAGGCGTCGGCATGCTGGATGTCGGCGGCAAGCACGGCGGCCTGCCAGCCGGGGAGGCGCTCGCGCGCCAGGCGACCCACGGCCTTGTACAACCACAGCGTGGTTTCGGAATCACCGATCCGTTCGCCGTAAGGCGGGTTGGTCACCAGCAGGCCATGTTTGGCCGGAGCAACAGGCAACTTCCACAACTCGCGGTTTTCCAGCACGATTCGCTGGCCGATACCGGCGGCGTGCGCGTTCTTCATGGCCGCTTGCAGAGCATCGCGGCTGGCGTCATAACCGAAAAATTGCGGCCAGGGCTTTTGCGCGGCGGCGGCTTCACGCTGGCGCGCTTCCTCCAGCAATGTCGCCCAGAGTTCTGCGTTGTGCCCCTGCCAGCCGAGGAAACCGTAATAATTGCGGTGCAGGCCCGGCGCTACGTCACCAAACATCAGCGCCGCTTCGGTGAGGAAGGTGCCGGAACCGCACATGGGATCAATCAACGCTTCAAAGCGTTCGTTCGGCCAACCGGCCTGGCGCAAAATGGCCGAGGCCAGTGTTTCCTTCAGCGGCGCCTCACCGATCTGGGTGCGGTAGCCGCGGCGGTGCAGGCTTTCACCGGACATGTCGAGGCTGATGGTCAACCGTTCTTCCTGAATGAAAATATGCAGGGAAGCATCCGGTTCCTGCACGCGCACATCCGGGCGTTGGCCGGTGCTGTTGCGGAAGAAGTCGGCAATGGCATCCTTCAGCTTCAACGCCATGTATTGGGTGTGGGTGACCACGCCCTTGCTGGCGACGGCATGAATGGCGAAGGTCTTGTTGACGGCGAAAACCTCGTTCCATGGGAAGGCCGCAGCAGCTTCATACAGGGCTTCAGGGGTAATGCCTTCCACCGTCAACAGTGGTTTGAACACGCGTGACGCGAGGCGCGACCACAGGCAGATGCGGTAGGCCTGCTCCTGTGTGGCTTTCACCAGGATAGCGCCGGCAGTGCGGGTGCATTCGGTGACGCCCAGCTCCTTCAATTCTTCAATCAGCAGGAGTTCAAGGCCGTCAGCGCAGGAAACCACCCAGTCAGTCAATGTCATGTTTCTCTCGGAATGTCGTCCGCCGTGTGCGGACGGTTTAACGTCGTTTGGAAAATCCCTGCAGGAATTCGCGGCGGATACGGTCGGGCTGCGGCATGTCATGCACGGGCCAGCGAATGATGCGAATACCGGCTTCGGCGAGCGCCCGGTCCTTCTTGGCATCAGCCTTGATGCGGTCGGCGCGGTTATGGGTGGAATCGTCGAGTTCGATGGCGGCCAGGATGGTGGCCCCGTCGGGGGCGCAGACCACGAAGTCCACGCTCATGCGGTTGATGCGGTTGATCCAGCCGTGGTAATCGACTTCAACATCCACATCCAGCATGCGCGACAATTGCACCTGGGTAAAAACAAGGTAATCCGGCAGCGCCTGGCGCAGGCGGCCGAACAGGATACGTTCGGGAGCTGTCATCAGCTCCCGGGGAATATAGGGCCAGTCCATCTCGTCGATGGTCAGCTCGCGCTTTTTGCCGCCCAACAGCAACAGCAGCAGGATCAGTACCAGCACGACGCCGATAATCAGCAATCCTTGCCCGCCAAACAGGTGAATCAGGGTTTCCAAGGCGCGACCCAGGCTCCCGATACCCCGGCTTCCCCATTCAGGCGGCCACTGAGCGCCTTGGCGGCGTTCTTGTCCAGTTCAGGCCCCACCACCACTTTCCAGGAGTCGCCGCTCTTGACGACCTGGGAACGAAAACCCTTGCCCTTCAACTTGCCGGACAGCTCGGAGGCCTTGGCCTTGTCACTGAAACTGCCGGCCTGCACCACCCAAGCCTGGCTGCCGCCCACCGGGTTGCTATCGGCTTTGACTTCCGTTTTGGCCTTGCCTTCCAGCGCCACCTTGGCTTTTTGTTCTTCCAGCTTTTTGGCCTTGGCCTTCTCTTCAGCCAGTTTTTCCGCTTTGGCTTTTTCCTCAGCCGCCGACTTGTCGGACTTCAGTTTCTCAGCCTTGGCCTTCTCGTCGGCCAACCGCTTGTCTGCGGCCTGCTTGTCGGCCTTCAGCTTGTCTTCCGCCAGCTTCTTGTCAGCAGCTGCCTTTTCCGCCCGGGCCTTGTCTTCTTGCACCTTGCGGTCCGGCACCGGCTTGTCGCTATGCAGTTTGTCTGCCGCCAGTTGTTCGGCGCGGGCCTTCTCAGCAGCCGTCTTGTCCTGGGCCAGTTTAAGCTCACGAGCCTTGGCCGCATCTGCGTCGGACTTCAGGCGGTCAGCCTTCGCTTTTTCTTCCGCCAGTTTCTGTTCGGCGCTGGTCCTCGCTTCCAGAATGGCGCGGGCGCGGTCTTCATCCGCCTTGCGGGCGGTTACATCCGGGGTCAGGGCGGCGGTGGAAGCCGCACCGTCTGCCTTGACGGCCAACTCACGACTAAGCTTGTCGGCTGAACGCTGTTGGAGTGCGGCTTCTTCCGGGGAAATTTCATCGACGCTGTTCAGCAAGTCCATGGCGCGCTTGCGGGCAGCTTCTTCAGCCGCCTGCTGCTCGGGAGTCTTGGCCAGCCCTGCGGGCGGCAAGGAGCCTTCCGCTCCGGAAGCGGGGTCACCGGCCACAGGCTCACCTACCGGATAAAATTCGGTAGAGTCTTCGTGGGCGGCATCCACCGCCTGTTCCGCCGACTGCGACTGGGCGTCCAGATTGGGACCTGCCTTTTCAGCATTGGGCATGGCCGGTTGCGCGGGAATGGTTTCCAGTCGGCTCAGCAGTTTGGCGCCGGTGCCGTCCAGCATCAGCGGCAGGAATATGGCGGCGCCGGCCAACAGGACCACGCCACCGAGAATGCGTTGTTTAATAGCTGTATCCATGATTCTTTTCCAGCCACTCACGGGCGGCCGATACTGTATGAAATGATCCGAAAACCAGAATCCTGTCCCCCGGTCGGGACTCGCGCAGGGCTGTCGCCAGTGCGGATCCGACAGTGCCGAAGCTACCGCCGGTGCACATGCCGCGCTCAGTAAACAGCGGCATCAGCGCTTGAGAGGGCCGGCCGCGCGGCACGTTCAGGCCGGCCGGATACCACAAGTCAACCTTGCCCAGACAGGCATCCAGCGTCGAACCGGCATCCTTGTCCGCCAGCATGGCAAAGACCGCGCGTTGCCGACCGCTGACGGGCTGCAATTGTTGCATAAAAAAGGACGCACCGTGCGGGTTATGCGCAACATCCAGCACTATTTCGACGCCTTGCCATTCAAGTCGCTCCAGTCTGCCCGGCACAAAGGCCTGAAACAGG
Source organism: Fluviicoccus sp. (assembly GCF_030646115.1). Taxonomy (GTDB): domain Bacteria; phylum Pseudomonadota; class Gammaproteobacteria; order Pseudomonadales; family Moraxellaceae; genus Fluviicoccus. The sequence continues at coordinate 296,567 of NZ_JAUSMX010000009.1, read as the reverse complement.
CCTTCACGCAAGGCGGATTCACTCACCGGCAACCCTGCGGGCTCTATCGCCGCCAGGGCGGTGGTGACGTTATCCAGGGCCAGCTTTGGCATGGGAAGGTTCTCATGGCGCGAGTCGCCCCCCCACCAGCTCCACGATGACGGCAATCGTTCAAAACCAAAGTCCCGCCCCTTGCGCAACACAGGACAGCCCAACACTTGTGCATGTTCCAGCATGGTTTCGGGAGGATCGGTCTCCCCGCATACCACCACCCGGCCGGCGCGAAAGATACCCGCCTTTTCAAAGGCGATAGCCTCACGGGTGTCGCCCAGCCAGTCGGTGTGATCAATACCGATGCTGGTGATGACGGCTACTGTCGCGTCAACCAGGTTGACCGCATCCAGCCTGCCGCCCAAACCTACTTCAAGAATGACAATATCCGGATTGGCTTCACGAAAAACGACAAAGGCCGCGAGGGTGGTAAATTCAAAATAGCTGAGGGAAGTCCCGGCTTGATGTCGAGCGCTCTCGACCACTGTGAAGGCGCGGATCAGGGGTTCATCCGGCACCGGACTGCCGTCCAGGCAGATCCGCTCGTTGAAATGGAGCAAGTGCGGCGAGGTATAGGTGGCGACACGATACCCTGCCGCGAGATACACCGCCGTCAGCGTAGCGACCGTGGAGCCTTTGCCGTTGGTGCCGCCCACCGTAATGACCGGACAGGCAAAAACATCGGCCGCCAGCACCTTGGCCACCCGGCGGACACGATCCAGACCCAGATCAATGGCGCGGACATGCGCTTGTTCCAGATGACCCAGCCATTCGGACAACGTGGTAAACATGTCTCAGTCCCGCAGTCGGTTGGCGAAAACCATCACAACGGACGATGGGTCAGCTTGGCCAGAACACGGAACAGGGTGTCACGCATTTCATGGCGATGCACAATCATGTCCACAGTGCCATGGGCCAGCAGGAATTCCGAGCGCTGGAAACCTTCCGGCAGTTTCTGGCGCACCGTCTGTTCAATGACACGCGGCCCTGCAAATCCGATCAGGGCATTGGGCTCGGCCACATTCAGATCACCCAGCATGGCAAGGCTGGCGGAAACACCGCCATAAACCGGGTCGGTCAGCACCGAAATAAAGGGAATGCCATTCACTTTCAGCTGTTCAATGACGGCGGCGGTTCGGGCCATCTGCATCAGCGAGAACAGGGCTTCCTGCATGCGTGCGCCACCGGAGGCTGCGAAACAGACCAGCGGAATCCGCTCCTCAAGGCAGATCTGTGCTGCACGGACAAAGCGGGAGCCGACCACGCTGCCCATGGAGCCGCCCATAAAACTGAATTCAAAAGCCACCGCGACCAAAGGCATGCCGTTCAGCGCCCCTTTCATCGCGATCAGCGCGTCGGTTTCGCCAGTTTCATTGCGGGCGGCGTCCAGCCGGTCGGTATAACGCTTGCTGTCACGAAAACGCAGACGGTCTTCCGGAAGCAGATCAGAGCCCAACTCTTCCAGTTCCTCGGCATCCAGAAAAATACCTAGACGCTCACGGGCATTGATGCGCAGGTGATGGTCACATTTGGGACAGACGTTGAGGTTACGGTCCAACTCCGCCTTGTACAGCACACCGTCACATTTGGGGCACCTGCGCCACAAGCCTTCCGGTACCGATACCCGCTTCTCTTCGGCGTTTTTGCCGGCGTTCGGCAGGATTTTTCCGATCCAACTCATTTGCTCTATACCCCTATGTACAACAATCAGGCCGCATCCATTGCCTGTCGCAGGTCGCGGAGGATTCCGCGGAGGACGCCGGGAATGGCCTCCGGAACCTGCTGCAACTCGGCAATGCGACTGACCAGCGCCGATCCGACAACGACTCCATCGGCATGGCGGGCCACCGCTGCGGCGGTTTCGGCATCCTTAATACCAAAACCGACGCCAATGGGCAAATCGCTGACTGCACGAATGGCTGCCAAACGTGTCGCGACTTCGTCCACATCCAGCGTATTGGAACCGGTAACGCCTTTCAGGGAAACGTAATAAACATAGCCGCTGGCCACCGATGTGACGTGACGGATACGCTCCGGTGTTGTGGTCGGCGCAAGCAGGAAGATGGGGTCTAGGCCGTGCTGTTTCAGGCAGGCCGTCAGGCACTCCGACTCCTCGGGCGGTAGGTCGACGGTGAGAACACCATCAACGCCGGCATCAGCTGCCGCCTTGGCAAAGACTTCATAGCCCATGATTTCAAGCGGGTTCAGGTACCCCATCAGCACCATCGGGGTTTGTGTGTCTTTCTGCCGGAATTCCTTGACCATGGCCAATACCCGGGTCAAGGATGTGTGATGGACCAGCGCCCGCTCATGCGCCTTGGTGATGGTGGGGCCGTCCGCCATGGGGTCGGAGAACGGGATGCCCAGTTCGATGATGTCAGCGCCGCCTTCCACGAGGGCATGCAGCATGCCCACGGTATGGTCGGGGTGAGGGTCGCCGGCCGTGATATAGGGAATGAGCGCCTTGCGGTTATGTTGCTTCAACGTGGCGAAGCAGGCCTTGATACGGGACATGTTCTTTCCTGAATGAGTTGACCGGGGCTTCACGCCACAATGATGCCATCGAGCTTGGCGACCGTGAGCAGATCCTTGTCACCGCGACCAGACAGGTTGCAGATGATGATCTGGTCCTTGCCCATGGTCGGGGCGAGCTTACTGATGTAAGCCAGGGCATGGCTGGATTCCAGCGCCGGAATGATGCCTTCCACCAGGGTCAGACCCCGGAAACCGGCCAGTGCCTCGTCATCAGTAATCGAAACATAGTTGACGCGGCCGATATCCTTCAACCAGCTGTGTTCCGGGCCGACACCCGGATAATCCAGACCGGCGGAAATCGAATGCGTTTCAATGATCTGGCCGTCATTGTCCGTCATCAGGTAGGTGCGGTTGCCATGCAGCACACCAATGCGCCCTGCCGTCAGCGGCGCGGAATGACGACCGGTCTCAACACCGTCACCGGCGGCCTCAACGCCATACATCTTCACTGACTCGTCGGTCAGGAACGGATGAAACAGGCCGATGGCGTTGGAGCCGCCGCCGACACAGGCCACCAGGGCGTCAGGCAGGCGACCGGCCTGCTCCAGGCACTGGCGGCGGGCTTCGCGGCCAATGACGGACTGGAAGTCACGCACCAGCATCGGGTACGGATGCGGACCGGCTACGGTGCCGATCACATAGTAGGTGTTGTCGACATTGGTCACCCAGTCGCGCATGGCTTCGTTCATGGCGTCCTTGAGGGTCTTGGAGCCGGAGGTCACCGGCACCACCGTGGCGCCCAGCAGCTTCATGCGATAGACGTTCATGGCCTGCCGCTTTACATCTTCAGCGCCCATGTACACCACGCACTCCATGCCCAGACGGGCGGCGATGGTCGCCGTGGCGACTCCGTGCTGCCCGGCGCCGGTTTCGGCAATCACACGGGTCTTACCGGCATGCTTGGCCAGCAACGCCTGACCGATGGTGTTGTTGACCTTGTGCGCGCCGGTATGGTTCAGGTCTTCACGCTTCAGATAGATCTGAGCTCCGCCCAGTTCACGGCTCCAGCGCTCGGCATGGTACAGCGGCGAGGGGCGGCCGACATAATGCGCCAGATCGCGGTCAAACTCGGCCAGGAATGCCGGATCGTCTTTCAGGCTGGCGTACAGCGCTTCAAGTTCCTGCAAGGCAGCCATGAGGGTTTCGGAGACGAAACGGCCGCCGTGAACGCCGAAATGGCCGCGGTTATCGGGAAAATCCTGGTATTTGATGGCAGTCATGCTGCGTTTACTCCCGCCATAAAGGCTTGCATCAGCGTAAAATCTTTAAGGCCCTTGCCCTGCTCCACCCCGCCGCTGACATCAACGGCATAGGGTTTGGTCAGGTGGATGGCTTCGGCCACGTTTTCCGGGGTCAGCCCTCCGGCCAGTATCAGTGGCGTCTGGAGGTGTCGTGGCCAGTGCCGCCAATCGAAGGTTTCACCGGTACCGCCCTTGAGTTGGGGATGCCAGGCGTCCAGCAGCACGCCTGCGGCTTTGGCGTAGTCGCTGATTTGTGCGACCACATCCAGACCGGGCTGCATGCGCAAAGCCTTTATCCACGGACGCTGGAAACTTTCGCAGTACGCCGGGGTTTCGTCGCCGTGAAACTGCAATAGCCCTAAGGGCGCCAGCGCCAGCACATCACGAACCGCTTGTTTCTCCGCATCCACAAACAAGCCGGTGGTCGTGACAAAGGGGGGCAGCCGGGCGATGATTTCAGCCGCCCGGTCCGGGGCAATATAGCGCGGGCTGGGCGGATAAAAGACAAAACCCAAGGCATCAGCTCCCAGCTTCACAGCATCGAGCGCATCCTCCAGACGGGTTATGCCACAGATCTTGACTCGGGTTCGATACGACAAGGGCTGTTCTGCCTTGGAAAAAAGCGAGCCCCCGATTCTAGCAGCGATTCAGCCCTGCAACCACACCGGCCCTGCCGGTTCGCGCGGCAATTCAAACTCCGGCGGGTAAAGCGCATCCACGAAGTACAACCCACCGGGGTTGGCGGTCACTGCCGCCTTGGTGCGATCCCTCACCAACAGCAACTCTTTTACCCATTCCGGCTCAGCCTTGCCCTCCCCGATCCGCATCAATACCCCGGCAATGTTGCGCACCATATGATGCAGGAAACCATCGGCCTGGATATCAAGCACGATCAACGGCCCCTGACGCCACACCTTCAGGAAATGCACATCCCGCACCGGCTGGTTTGACTGGCACTCCACAGCACGAAAGGAGGTGAAGTCATGCCGCCCCACCATAAAGGCGGCAGCCTGCTGCATGCGCTCCACGTCCAGCGCATGGTAATGCCAGGTGACTTTGCCGGCCAGCAGGCTGGTGCGTTGGGTGCTGTTGAAAATCACGAAGCGATAACGACGCGCAATCGCCTTGAACCGCGCATGAAAATCATCACTGACCGGTTGAATCCAGCGCAGGGCGATGTCGGGCGGCAACTTGGAGTTGGTGCCCAACAGCCAGTTGAAAGGCTTGCGGCTGGCAGGGCTGTCAAAATGGGCGATCATCCCGGACGCATGCACACCGGCGTCCGTACGCCCGGCTGCATGAACCATGACCGGGTGCGCGGCGATCTGCGACAAGGCGATTTCCAGGGTCAGTTGGACGCTGGGAACCCCGTCTTGCTGGGTTTGCCAGCCACGGTAGTTGTTTCCGTCGTAATCAATGCCGATGGCATAGCGCATGTTGCACTGCCCCAATGAAAGAGGCCGCTATAGTTAGCGGCCTCTTTGGCGACGTCAAGTAGCAATCAGATCAGGCGATCCGCATCAGCATGCCTTGAGCTTCGTTTTTCTGGTTTTCATCACCGTCGGCAACCACTTCTTCCAGCAAGTCACGGGCAGCGGCCTTGTCACCCATTTCAGCGTAGGCGCGGGCGAGTTCCAGACGGGTGGTGTTTTCATTGGTTGTGGCCAGAAAACCGAATTCCCTGTCGAGTGAGGACAATGCGTCATCACCTGCGGCCAGCCCCATCTCTTCCACTGCGGCTTCTTCTGCCGCAGGCTGATCCGCGCCATGACCGGCCAGTTCAGCATCAAAGGCGGCGGCGGCGGAACCCAAGTCCATGCCGCCATCCAGCGCAGCCAGATTCGGTTCAGGCTCAACAGCAGGTGCCGGCGTCTGGGCAAATTCGTCCAGGCTGAAATCACCTTCAAAGGCATCCAGGTCAGTCTGGGTTTCGCTGCGCAAGGCAACATCTGCTACCGGCAGGTTGATCTGGCTGACGTTAAACTCTTCCAGCTCAAAACCTTCGGCCAGATTGACTTCAGGTTCTGCTGCCGGCTCACCGGCCTCTCCCTTGTAATCTGCCAGCGCTTTTTCAAAATCAAACGCAGCCTCTTCCACCACCGGCTCGATGACTTCAGGCTTGGCTTCCGGAATGGCCTTCTGCTCTTCAAGGAAGGCATCCAGACTATCCAGGGACAACTCTTCTACTACTACAGGAGCAGGCTTGGACGGCTCAGGCTCGGTAAAGCTGAAATCCAGTTCAAACGGTGTTTCGTCGACAGGGGCCGCAGCCGGCTCAGCAGGCTTGGGGGTGAACGAAAACTCAAGTTCTTGTTCCAGCAGGGAATCAATCTCGTCGACCTTGGCTTGCTCCGCAGCTGCCGCGACCGAAGGCGTTTCCCGGATTTCGAGATCCAGAGCCTTCAGGTTGGGCTGGGACAAGCTCAGTGCAAAATCTTTTTCCAGATCTTCAAGACTGGGACCGGCGTCATGATGCACCTCTTCAGTCTTGATGTCCGCACGTACAAATTCGATGCCATCTTCCTTGGACGGCGCGGGTGCAACCGGCTTGGGCAGCAGTGACTTTAGCTCATCCGCACGCATGATCGCTTCGAGCTCACCCAGGGACTCAAGGCGGACATACTGCTCCTCGAAGCTCTGGCGATCCTGCTGCTTGACATAAATTTCCAGCAGCATCAGGTGCAGGTCAGCGCGATCCGGGGTATGGGCCAAGGCCTTGTTCAGCACCCCGACCGCCTGCGGATAACGCTCCATGCTGATGTAGCCCTGAGCTTCCTCAGCGGCATCAAGGGGCTTTTTCGGCTCGGGCGCGGCAGGCTTGGCCGCCACGGGCTCCTGAGGCTTTGGCGCAACCGGTTTCGGCGCAGGTGCAGGTGCAGGCGGAGCGGAAGGACGCTGGGCAGGCTTGGACTTGCCCTTCATGGCGATAATGGCGCCAATCACCAGCAACAGCACCACAACCCCGGCAATGATCGGCATCATGGAAGAGCCGCCCGTGGCGGCAGCCGGGGCATCGGCCGCCTTGGCTTCGGTGGACAGGAATGACTGCGTGGCCACGCCGCAGGCCAGAGTGGCCAGCGCCTTGCCGGTCAGCCCCTTGTCACTTTTCTCGCCGGACTTCTGCCGGGACTGCTGTTCCTGTGCGGCGCGAGCCTTGAGTTGGGCCTCCAAACGGGCCAGTGTGGCATTCTGCATAGCGATCGTCTTGTCGTTGGATTTCAGCTGATTTTCAAGTGCGGCAACTTCACTGGCCAGCACTGAGGGAGACTTGCGTTTTCCGGGATGACCCTTGCCGGACACAGCCACACCGGCTTGTCCGCCGGAGACTGAAGATTCAGAGGCGTGTTTCGGCGACTTGTCATGGCGACCGGCTGCGGGCGTGGAGCCGCCGGCCGGAGCCACCAACCGCATTTCCACGCGGGAAGAAGTCGTTGCCTGAACCTTGCGGTTGGCGGAAGCGGTTGCATTGATCTGCTGACGCGACGGCTTGTCCTTGGCGGCGGCGCTCAGTGTCTGGGCCTTCGCGGGGGGAACTGCGGCGGTCGCACGATCAGCGGCGGACTGCGCTTCGTTCAGGGTGGGCACGCGCAAGACTTCACCGTTACGCAGCATGTTGATGTTATTGGCGACAAAGGCACCGGGATTGGCTTTGAACAAAGCCTGCATCATCCGGTGCACACTGACGTTGTTACCCGGACGGACACGCTGGGCAATGGCCCAAAGGTTGTCATGGCGGCGCACGCGGTAAACCGACTCCGGATTAGCCTCGTCCTCAACGGCCTGGACTGGGGTCGGCGGCTCCACCCTGGCAACTTCGGGAGCCGCCACGACCGGAGCGGCCACGATGACCGGCGCCTCGATGACAGCCGGACGCGCGGAGGCGGACATGGGCGGATCCAGCAGGATTGGCAGTTCTTGCAAACGGGTATTACCCGGCCAGGTGATGCGGATGACGAAATCCAGGAAAGGCTCTGAAACCCGTTTCGCGCTGGTGATTTTGATGTAGGAGCGGGAACCGGCATTCACGACAACCTCGAACCGGAGTTCGGCGAGGAAGAATGAACGTTCAATGCCAAGCCGGTCAAAGTCTTCCTGGGTGGCGAGCCCGATCTTGATGTCCTCACTGCTGAGGTCTCCGAGATCGCTGAGTTCCACTTCAACCCGCAAAGGCTGGCCCAGAGAGGACTTGGTCTGTATGTCGCGAACGGCCAGGGCATGGGTGAAACCCGGCAGCATTACCCCTATTCCCAGTAATGCCATTGTCAGCTTGCGCAAAACCATTGTGTGTTTCCTTTGCTGGTTATTCTTGAAGTTGGCAGGGATTGTCCCTGCGACACTGTCGGCGGCTTGCCCGTCAATGTCTGCAAATTTTTACTGTTTTTTATCACAAGGCTTCTGTAACCCGCAATCACTAAAGGACTTTCGGCCCTTTTTTATTGAAGAATGCCAAAAGCTGGACATTTGTCCGGCGAATGCGGGGATATCAACGGGCTTTGTCCTTCCGTCCGGAGCCATCCAAACAAAAACGGGCTGTTCAAAAACAGCCCGTTTTTATCGACCGCAGGGCGTCAGCCGACGTTGATGACAATCTTGCCGAACTGAGCGCCGTTGGCCATGTGTTCAAAGGCTGCCTTGCCGTTTTCCAGTGTATAAACGCTGTCGACGACCGGCGTAATCCGGTGCTTCTCCACAAAATCCACCATGTCCGAGAATTCCCGGTCGCTGCCCATGGTGGAACCCAGGATACTGGCCTGTTTCCAGAACAGCTTTTGCGGATTCAGGTTGTTGATGTTGCCCTGTCCGCCGCCGTAAAAGGCAATGCGTCCGCCGAAGGCCACCAGATCCACCAGCGCGGCAAAGCCATTACCGCCGGCGCTGTCGATGATCACATCCATTTCCCCGTGAGCCTTGGCAAACGCCTTTTGCCAACCTTCTTCCTTGTAATTGGCCCCGGCATTGGCGCCCATGGCGATGGCGCGGGATATCTTGTCCTCGCTGCCGGAAGTGACATAGACCTGCGCACCGCAGGCCACGGCAAACTGCAGGGCGTACAGCGCCACACCGCCGCCAACACCGTTGATCAGCACTTTCTCGTGCGGTTGCAGACCGGCGCGGCCAAACAGGGCGCGATAAGCGGTCATACCTGCCAGCGGCAGCGCGGCAGCCTGTTCAATCAGCAGATGGGCGGGTTTGGCGCGGACGCGGTCAGCTCCGACGACGACAAACTCGGCCAGCGTGCCGTCCTTCGGCAGACCTAGGATGCTGTAAGAGCGAAGCTGGTGACGGGGATTGTCGCCCCAGCCGACGTTCGGGTTGATGATGACGTCCTGGCCGACCAAAGCGTCGTCCACGCCCTCGCCCACCGCTGCCACCTCGCCAACGCCATCGGAACCCAGAATGGTCGGATACTTGATGCCCGCATACATGCCCTTGGTAATCCAGACATCGCGGTGATTGAGCGCGGCGGCCTTGACCTTGACCAGTACTTCGCCGGGACCGGCTTCAGGCATGGGATAGTCGGAATTGAAGACAACGCCTTCTTCTTTGCTGGTGAGTACGAGAGCTTTCATGGGCAATCCTGCTGATAACATGGAAAATTCCGGCCTGTCTGCGCCGGGATGGATCGTGCAGGAAGATTGGGGAGTTTGGTGCTGGAAATCAAGCGTGAAAGGAGGACAAAAACAAAGGGCGTCACCGGGACGCCCTTTCTCGCATGCAAATCGCTCAGGCGGCGATCAACAGGCGCAACATGCGGCGCAAAGGCTCGGCGGCGCCCCACAGCAGTTGGTCGCCGATCACGAAGGCGGAAATGTATTCCGGACCCATGTTCAGCTTGCGCACGCGGCCGACGCCGATATCGAGCTTGCCGGTGATCGAGGCCGGGGTCAGTTCCTTGACCGAGATTTCGCGGTCGTTCGGCACCCATTTCACCCACGGGTTGCCGGACTTGATGATCGACTCGATCTCGCTCAGCGGCAGGTCTTTCTTCAGCTTCACGGTCAGCGCCAGGCTGTGGCAACGCATCGCGCCGATACGCACGCACAGGCCGTCCACCGGGATGGTGCTGGCTGTGCCGAGGATCTTGTTGACCTCGGCCTGGCCCTTCCACTCTTCCTTGGACTGGCCGTTGTCCAGTTGCTTGTCGATCCAGGGGATCAGGCCGCCCGCCAGCGGTGCGCCGAAGAATTCGGTGGGCACGTCTTCGCGGATGCACTGGGCCACCTTACGGTCGATGTCGAGGATAGCGGAAGACGGGGTCGCCAGCTCGGCTTCCACAGCCGAGTGGATGACGCCCATGCCCTTCAGCAGTTCGCGCATGTGGTTGGCGCCGCCGCCGGAGGCCGCCTGATAGGTCATGGAGCTGACCCAGTCAACCAGACCAGTGTGGAACAGGCCGCCCATGCCCATCAGCATGATGGAGTTGGTGCAGTTGCCGCCGATGTAGTTCTTGACGCCCTTGGCGACACCGTCCTTGATCAGTTGCAGGTTGACCGGGTCGAGGACGATGATGGCGTCATCCTCCATGCGCAGGGACGATGCCGCGTCGATCCAGTAGCCGGTCCAGCCAGCGGTGCGCAGCTTGGGGAAGACTTCGCCGGTATAGTCGCCGCCCTGGCAGGTGAGGATGACGTCCATGGACTTGAGGGCGTCAATGTCCTTGGCATCCATCAGCGCGGGGGCGGTTTTTCCGCCGAACGACGGGGAAGCGCCGCCAACGCTGCTGGTGGTGAAGTAATAGGGTTCAAAGTGGGCGAAGTCGTTTTCTTCGACCATGCGTTGCATCAAGACGGAGCCGACCATGCCGCGCCAGCCTACCAGACCTACTCGCATTTTGATTTCCTCGTTTTGGGCCATTCGTAGGGGAGCACTGCGTGCACCCTCTTCATCGAACATGCCTTTTGTTTATGTGTACCCGGGCAGTTAACGGGATGCTTGTCATCCGCCTGCCGCAGGCCCTACTTTTCTCTTGGGAAAAGTAGGCAAAACCGTGTCCTGCGCCAAAACTCGCATTCGATCAACTTCGTTTTCACCACCTCGCTACCGGCGAATTTTTCCAGTGCGTGTGGCTCAAACAGTTGGCTGCGGACGGCATTAAAGCTATTCAGAGCGCCTCAACAACCGCTTCGCCCATTTCCTTCGTCCCGACTTTCCTGGTGCCTTCGGTCCAGATATCCGCTGTACGCAAACCTTGATCCAGCACCTTGCCGACAGCAACTTCGATGGCTTCTGCAGCTTCACCGGCGTTGAAGGTGTAACGCAACATCATCGCAACCGAGAGGATGGTAGCAAGGGGATTGGCAATGCCTTTGCCGGCGATGTCCGGGGCGGAACCGTGGCAGGGTTCATACATGCCCTTCTTCTGCTGGTCGAGCGAGGCGCTGGGCAGCATGCCGATGGAGCCGGTGAGCATGGCAGCTTCGTCGGAGAGGATGTCGCCGAAGAGGTTGCCGGTGACGATGACGTCAAATTGCTTGGGGTTGCGCACCAGTTGCATGGCGGCGTTGTCGACGTACATGTGCGACAGTTGCACTTCCGGGTATTCCTTGCCGACTTCGGTGGCGATTTCCTTCCACAGTTCGGTTACTTCCAGCACGTTGGCCTTGTCGACCGAGCAGACCTTCTTGTTGCGCTGCATGGCGAGCTGGAAGGCGACGTGGGCGATGCGGCGGATTTCGCTTTCGCTGTAGACGTCGGTGTTGTAGCCCTGACGCTCGCCGTTTTCCAGAATACGCACGCCGCGCGGCTGGCCGAAATAAATGCCGCCGGTCAGTTCACGCACAATCAGGATATCCAGACCGGCGACGATTTCCGGCTTCAGGCTGGAAGCGGAAGCCAGTTGCGGATAAAGGATGGCCGGACGCAGGTTGGCAAACAGGTTCAGTTCGGAGCGTATCTTCAGCAGGCCGCGTTCCGGACGGATGGAACGTTCGATGGTGTCCCACTTCGGGCCGCCGACGGCGGCCAGCAGCACGGCGTCGGCCTTGCGGGCGGCTTCCAGGGTCTGGTCGGGCAGCGGAACGCCGTGGGCGTCAATGGCGCAGCCGCCCAGCAGTTCATGGCTCCAGCTGAGGCCGAGACCGAACCGTTCATTGACCTTGGCGAGGACTTTTTCGCCTTCAGCCATGATTTCCGGACCGATGCCGTCGCCGGAGAGGATGACAATATGCTTGCTCATAACAATCTCAAGATAATCTGGTTAATTCGGGCAAAGGGTCCAGCCGGGGATATCCACCCATTTAACTTCCCCCTTGCGATATACAGTGTCTCCCAGAACCACACCGCCACTTTCCAGCACTTGGTCAGTGACCACCTGCTTGACCATAATCTTGTAGCGGTTCCCGGCGATCTCGGCCAGCATGGCCACGACCGTGATCGGCGCATTGTCATGCTCCGGCAACTGGCCGCCCAGGCAAATCAGCCCGCCGACCTGTTTTTCGGTGATGCGCCCCCCCTGATTGGGAAGAGCCCAAACCGGCTGTAATAGCAGGCCTGACAGGCACAGGATGATTCCGAAATGACGATTCATGTTCTTTCTCCATGGCAGGCGGGACGACAGTAACCCGCCTGCCCCGGTATCAACGCAACGAATTGAATACCCAGGGGCGTGATTGCAGCGCCTTCGCTTCAAAAGCCCGGATATCCTCAGCTACCTGCAAGGTTAGCCCAATATCATCCAGTCCGTTAAGCAGGCAATGGCGACGGAAGTTGTCGACACTGAAACCGAAGGCTTCACCATTGGGACGGATGACCTGCAACTTTTCCAGATCGACAGTGAGCTGGTAGCCCTCGGTCGCGACGCATTCCTGAAACAGGATATCCACCTGCTCTTCCGGCAGGATCACCGGCAACAAGCCGTTCTTGAAACAGTTGTTGAAGAAGATGTCGGCAAAGCTGGAGGCGATGACGGCCCGGAAGCCGTATTCATCCAGCGCCCACGGCGCGTGTTCACGACTGGAACCGCAACCGAAGTTCTGGCGGGCCAGCAAGACCTTCGCACCTTGATAACGAGGCTGGTTGAGCACGAAATCCTGGTTGACCGGGCGCTTGGAGCAATCCTGGCCGGGATAACCCTCATCGTGATAGCGCCATTCGTCAAAGAGGTTGACGCCAAAGCCGGTGCGTTTGATCGACTTCAGAAACTGCTTGGGAATGATCTGGTCGGTGTCGACGTTGGCGCGATCCAGCGGAGCCGCCAAGCCGGTGACAACGGTAAATGCTTGCATGGTCGTGCTCCTGTCAGAAATGACGTACGTCAACAAAGTGGCCGGCAATCGCCGCCGCCGCCGCCATGGCCGGACTGACCAGGTGGGTGCGGCCGCCGTTGCCCTGACGTCCTTCGAAGTTGCGGTTGGATGTGGAAGCGCAATGTTCGCCGGACATCAGCTTGTCGGCATTCATGGCCAGGCACATCGAGCAACCCGGCTCGCGCCACTGGAATCCGGCCGCGACAAATATCTTGTCCAGCCCTTCAGCTTCGGCCTGCTTCTTCACCAGACCGGAGCCCGGCACCACCATCGCCTGCTTGACCGAGGCAGCCACGGAGCGGCCCTTGATCACCGCAGCGGCGGCACGCAAGTCCTCAATGCGCGAGTTGGTGCAGGAACCAATGAACACGCGGTCGAGCTTGATCGCGGTGACCGGCGCTTCCGGGGTCAGGCCCATGTACTGGTAGGCGCGTTCCCAGGAGTTGCGCTGCACGGCATCGGCGGCGTCGGCCAGCGCTGGCAAGGTGGCGGTCACCGGGACCACCATTTCCGGCGAGGTGCCCCAGGACACTTGCGGCTCGATGGCAGCGCCGTCCATGTCGATCACGGCATCGAAATGCGCGCCTTCATCGGATACCAGCGTTTGCCAGTAGGCGACGGCGGCGTCCCACTGATCTGCCTTGGGGGCGAACGGCTTGCCACGGAAATACTCGATGGTCTTTTCGTCCACCGCCACCATGCCGACACGCGCCCCGGCTTCAATAGCCATATTGCAGACGGTCATGCGCCCTTCCATGCTCATGTCACGGAACACCTGCCCGCCGAACTCGATGGCGTAACCGGTGCCGCCCGCCGTGCCGATCTGGCCGATGATGGCCAGCACCACGTCCTTCGCCGTCACGCCGTCGCCCAGTTGGCCGTTGACGCGGATCAGCATGTTCTTCGACTTCTTCTGCACCAGGCATTGCGTGGCCAGCACATGCTCCACTTCACTGGTGCCGATGCCGTGCGCCAGACAGGCAAACGCGCCATGGGTGGCGGTGTGCGAGTCGCCGCAGACCACGGTCATGCCCGGCAGGGTAAGGCCCTGCTCCGGACCGACCACGTGGACGATGCCTTGACGCTCGTCAAAGATGTCGAATTCGACCACGCCGAATTCCTTGCAGTTGTCATCCAGTGTCTGCACCTGGATGCGCGAGGTTTCGTCCTTGATGCCGGCGATGCCGTGTGTGCGCTCCTCGGTATCGGTGGGCACGTTGTGGTCAGGCGTGGCGATGTTGGCGTCGAGCCGCCATGGTTGGCGGCCGGCCAGTTTAAGGCCCTCAAAGGCTTGCGGGCTGGTCACTTCGTGCAGCAACTGGCGGTCGATGTAGATGAGGCAGGAGCCGTCGTCGCGCTGCGTGACGAGGTGGTCATCCCACAATTTGTCGTAGAGTGTCTTGGTGCTCATGGTGCTCATGGTGCGTTCCCCTGACTGTGCTTGGGTGATGAGCCGATTTTGGGGGAAAGCATCAGATAACACAATTTTATAATTTTTATGGATTTGATAGAATTATGGAATCCAAATCACCAGCGTCAGTCTCGAACATCCCCCAAGCAACACCGGAACAGGTAGAATAGTGCCCCTTTCTAATCTCATCACATCAGGCGTCCACCATGAGCATCAACTGGTTCCCCGGCCACATGAACAAGGCGATCCGCGAGATCAAGGAACTGCTGCCCAAGGTCGACCTGATTATCGAGATCGTCGACGCCCGCATCCCCTACAGCAGCTCCAACCCGGTCATCGAGCAGTTTCGCGGCAAGAAACCGTGGATCCGCCTGCTGAACAAGAGCGACCTGGCAGACCCGGACGTGACCCCGCTTTGGCAGGCACATTGGGAAAAGCAGCAGGGCGTGAAGGCGATTGCCGTGACCTCGCAACGGCCCGAACAGATCCGCAGCCTTATTGGCCTGATCAAGAACATCCTCAAGGGTAAGGAAAATGCGCTGGGCAATGTGACGGTGCTGATCACCGGCATCCCCAACGTTGGCAAGTCCACCATCATCAACATCCTGGCAGGCCGGCAGATCGCCAAGACCGGCAATGAGCCGGCCATCACCAAGGGCCAGCAGTGTATCAACCTCAACAACGGCATTTTGCTGTATGACACGCCCGGCATCCTGTGGCCGAAGATTGAGAACGTGCCCAGCGGCTACCGGCTGGCGGCGACCGGCGCCATCAAGGAAACTGCGATGAGCGCAGACGACGTAGCGGTGTTTACCGTCGGCTTCCTGATGAAGGCGTATCCCGAACAGATGAAGGAGCGCTTCAAGCTGGAGGAGCTGCCTGAGGGCGAAGTGGACTTCCTGGAAATGATCGGCCGCCAGCGCGGCTGCCTGGGCAGCGGCGGCCATATCGACTTTCACAAGATTTCCAATATCCTGTTGCAGGAGCTGCGCAACGTCATCATCGGCCGCGTCACCATGGAAACGCCGGAGATGGTTGAGCGGGAGCTGGTGATTGTGGAACAGAAACGGGCGGAGAAGGCGGCTAAAGAAGCGGCCAGAAAGCAGAAACCGTTGGGGGATCAGCCCCGGCATCGGGACTAACGGATGAACACCGCTGACGTCCTCGCCTTCATCGAAGTCGCCCGCGCCGAATCCTTCTCGCAGGCGGCCGAACGCCTGTTCCTGACCCAACCCGCCATCAGCAAGCGGGTCAGCAACCTGGAGGAATCACTGGGGGTGCAGTTGTTTGACCGTGTCGGCCGCCGCGTGCAGCTGACCGAGGCCGGACGCGCGCTGCTGCCGCGCGCCCGGCAGTGGCTGCTGGACTTCGACGACATCCGGAAGAGCATCGCCGACCTCAGCGGCCCCATTACCGGCGTGCTGCGCATCGGTACCTCGCATCATATCGGTTTGCACCGCCTGCCGCCGACACTGAGGCGGTTTTCGCAGCTTTATCCCGACGTTCGCCTCGACATCCAGTTCATTGACTCCGAGGAAGCGTATGAGTCAGTGCTGAGCGGTGAGCTGGAACTGGGCATCGTCACCCTGCCGCCGGTGCCGGATGCCCGATTGCTGGCCGAGGAAATCTGGGACGATCCGCTGGCCTTTGTCGCCGGACGCGATCATCCGCTGGCCGGAAATCCCGGCGTACAGTTGCAGGACCTGACGCATCACCCCGCCATCCTGCCTTCGCTCAACACCTTTACCCGCCAGATTGCCGCCCGCCTGTTCCAGGAGTCACATCTGGAACTTAACGTGACCATGGCCACCAACTATCTGGAAACCATCCGCATGATGGTCTCCATCGGCCTGGGCTGGAGCGTGCTGCCCGCCAGCATGGCCAATGAAGACATGGTGGTGCTGCCGCTGTCCGGGGTGGAAATGCATCGCAGCCTGGGGGTGGTGTATCATCCGCGCAGAACCTTGTCGCGCGCAGCCGGGGCCATGCTGGACATGCTGCGCCTGCACCGCAACTCCGCCATTTAACGAGAATAATCCATCATGCGGCGTATCCTGCTTGCCCTGCCCGTGCTGTTACTGGCCGCCTGCCAGTCCGTTCCAACGCCACCGCCAGTCCCGAAAGCCAATGCCGCCCAGCTGTTACAGGCCAGCCAGTTCCGTACCCCGCTGTACTATCTTGAAGCGCCGTTGTACGACCCGGAAGTCAAGGTATGGATTCCGCAGCGCTTTCTGGACGAAGTCCGCGACACCATCCAGGCCACCATCAACAACCCCTTCACCGACACCCAGCTTCAGCAAGCCTTGTCCCGCACCCTGAGCGCTGAGGACATGCAGGCCGTCATTGATTTCTATCAGTCACCCGCCGGACAGTTGGTGCTGAAGGCGGAAAGCAGTTTCCGGGAGCGCATCAATGCTCCGGCCAATGCCGCCAACAGTGCGGACACCCAAACCTTGCTCAAGGCTGTGCAGTTGAACGAGGCCCTCACCGGCGTTTTCATGGCCAGCGCCAACGCCCTGATTGAACGGCTGGACACCTATGATTGCCTGGCGCTGATGCAGATTCCGGGTTCACACATCGGATTGAACATCGCCAAGCGCAACCGGGTGGGTTTCATGAGCCGACAGGTGCGGCGCTCACTGGCCAACCTCTACGGTGGACTGACGGCGGAAGAGTTGCAGGCATACCTGCAGTTTGCGCAGGGCCCGGTGGGCCAGCGTTATTTCAAAGCTCGGGTGGAGGCTTTGGCGACAATCGGCACCGATTTCGGGCTACGGGTGGCGGAGGCGATTGCACCCGGCCTGCCGGAGTGCGTGGGCAGCATCCGCACCAGCAGCGGCGGTTAAAAGACGGCCAGATCGGCCTCCGCCTGCTTCCAGGATTTCCAGGCAGCGCGAAAGGCGGCCTCACGGGCTTCGCGCCCTTGAAGCACTTGCTCACGCTCAACCGACAAACGCTCCAGTTGCGCCTGCAGGCCGCGCCGCCGCATGACTTGGGCATCGCCGTCGATGATGATGCTGCTTGCGGAGGAAAATGCGCCACAAATGGCCAGCGCATCATCACAGGCTGACTGGAACGCCTGTTCCTCCGGGCTGCGTGCGAAGCTCTCCCGCGCAGACTGCATCAGCTGTTTCGCCTGCTCGCACTGCTGTTGCCGCAAAGCCAGATCCTCCTTGAAGACCGAGCGACGCGTTGCCGGAGAAAACCGGAAAACCCACTCCAGTATCATCTTGAAAACCTGATGCCACAACCGGCCCGCCAGCGTGGGATGCTGCTCGGCTGCCAATACCAGCGGACGACCCGTCACCCGGACGGAAGGCTCGATGACTGTGACCGGCGGCAGGCTCTTGAGGTCTGCAATTGCCTTAGCCAGCGGCTCCCACGCCGGGGTGTTGTCCGGCGGCGGGTTCAGGATGGCATCATCGGGCTGAAAATAACTGATCCGGTCGCGCGACAGCCGCTCGCACCACGGACAGGCAGGCAAGCCCTCCCGGTACTGGTGGTATGCCGCCCCCGCGCAGGTTAGCAGTGACTTGCCGAAACGACGCAGCCATTCTGCCCAGCCTTCGGCGCGGGGACGGCTGTCCACCCCCACCAGCGGCGCGAAAGTCAGGGAAAAGGCGTTATGCAAATCCAAGGACAACAGGTTGACCGGCAGGCTTCCCGGCAAGGGTGCAATGCCGTTTTGCGCGGCATCCTCATCGTGGGCATAGGCATAGGCGGCAATCGCCGTTTCCAGCGTCGGGGATGAACCGTCAGCATGGACAAAGGCAAAGGGATGCTCGCCCATCATCAGCACCTGGTAGACCAGCACAGCCAGCGCAAAATGATCCTGATCGCGGGTGCGGGGCTGGGTGGTATCTTCGCCCTGCACTTCCGGCGGCCAATATTCCGACGGCCCCCGACGGGCCGGAAACACCTTGTTCCAGGCATGAATCTGGAAGCGATGACCATGCATCAGGCGGATAGTGCCGTCCGCCAGCACATCGATGGCCGCGGGATCAACATAACCCAGCACATGGTCATGCTCGTGGATCACCTGTACTGCCAAAGCCAGATGCCGCGCCACCTTCACCCGGAAGGCATAATCACCGTTGGGGAAAACCCGCTTCGACAGCTTTGTGTCCAGCAGATCGGCCAGCGTCCCCAAGCCGGTCCGGACCGGCATCAAATAGCCGGTCACCTCATCACGGTCGTTATGGAGCAGGCCGTTCGGCCAAAGTGCTACTTCTGCCAACGCCTCATCGCTACCCAGCACCATGGCCTTGAGCCGGAACTGGGCGGAAGCATCGGGCAAGGTCCGGAAGATCCGCGCCTCCAGCGCCGGCTCGCCGGCAAGCGAACTGACCACCCCGTCGTCATCCTCGTCACGCAGGTTTTCCAGCGTGAAGAGACGCCCCTCGGAATCGCGCAGGATTTTCAAGGCTGCATTCATCTCGAAAAAAACTCACGACACGCTGGCAAGCGTATTTGGCAGGCAAGAGGGTTCAAGACGTTTTTCATGGGGAGCAAGGCGGCTTCAGGTTATTGTTGGATTTATGGACGCATTATTCAGGATTTGACGACGGGGGGAAAGGGTGACTTGACGTGAATGGGTCGGAAGATGTGCGACTCTCCCGACCCGGCGGTGGACGGCTCAGGCGTCCAGCACCACCCTGGCCGAATCCGGATAGGAAGTACACAGGTAAACCGCACCACCCAAGGTGTTGCCGCTCACCTTGCCGTCTTTCAACGTCAGTTTGCAGGTGCCGCACATACCCTTGCGGCAACCGGACTCCAGCGGTACACCATGACGCTCCGCCACTTCCAGCAAGGATAGGCCCCGATCTTCCGCCGTCAACTGCACATTCAGATTCAGGTGATTGAAACGGATTTCCGGCGGAGCAGCCTGGAAGTCGTATTCACCGGCGCCACCGTTATCCACCAAAGTGAAGCGTTCGGTGTGCAGCCGGCCCAGGTTGTAACCCAGTTCCGTCAGCACATTCACCATACCGTCCATGAAACCGGACGGGCCGCAGAGGTAGATGTCGCGTTCGCGGAAATCGGGATAGCGTTGCTCGAAGTTCTCCACGGTCAACGGCGTGACATACCCCTCCGCCGTCTCCCGGCTCAGGGCGATGTCAACCGGCATGCGGCGCTGCCAGCGGCGCAGGACATCGGCAAAAATCACGTCTTCCGCCTTGCCGAAGCAAGCATGAAACTGCATGTCCGGCACCTGCTCCGCCTGCAGCAACGACGCAACCATGGCGTGAACGGGGGTGATACCGGAACCGGCACAAAGAAACAGCAGCTTGTCCTGACCGCGATAACGGAAGCAGCCTTGCGCCTGGCTGAGGCCCACCACGCAGCCGGGGCGCAGCCAGTCATGCATCCAGCCGGACACCCAACCATTGGCGGTGCGCTTGACGGTAATGCTGATTGAACCGTCCACAGCCGCCGGACTGTAGCAGCGGGTCAGGCGCTGGCCGTCGGCCTCAATGGTCACATCCACATATTGTCCGGCCTGCATGCCCTGCCAATGCTGGTTCGGCATTAGGGTGAAAGTCTTCACGCCCGGCGCTTCATCGCGCACGGCCGTACAGACCGCCTTCAGTTCATAGGTCCACAGGAAGTCATTGACCTTGCGGTTGACCACGGTCATGGTGTTCGAGGCCAGATAGTCCAGCCGATCCCGACCCAGCGTTTGCAGCGCCCAGACATTGGCGCGTGTTTTCAGCAACTCAAGCATGGTTCTCTCCCGCCGGGTTCGGGAAAGAATACTTCCACAACACCTTCACATAATTGCGGATGGCCTTGCCCCAACTCGGGTTGCACTTGTAGGTGATGCCATGTTTGGCGCAGACCGCCTTCACTTCCTTCGCCATGTCCGGATAACGGTGCGAGGGAATGTCCGGAAACAGGTGGTGTTCAATCTGGTAGTTCAGGTGGCCCCAAAGAATACTCATGCGGCGGCTGCCCTTGAAATTCACCGAGGACTCCAGCTGCGACAAATACCAGCGCCCCTTGTGGTCAATCGCGTCTTCAGGCTGCAAGGGCTCGGTGAAGTGCGTGGCCTGGATGGTGAGACCGATCCAGTAATTATTGACGACATCGGCAATGGCATTTCCCGCCAGTACGCGCAGCGGCGAACGCCCCGTCAGGGCGGCCAGCGCCGGAAATACACCGTATTCCTTCACCATCACCCGCATGATGGAACGCAGGTGCCGCTTTTCGCGTTCAGCCACACTGGCGCCGCCGGTATCGACCATGGCGTAGCCTTCGTTGCCCAAGGGGAAGTTTTCCGCCCTGTACTCCTGGGAAAATCCGAGGTTCTGCGCATTGAAGCGGTAGAGCATGGTCGGATAGGCCGCCAGCAGGTACATCGGCACCTGAAAGCGATGGGAGGGATTCCACGGCGTCTTGTCGTTGGTGCGCAGGATGCCGTGATTGAGATCCGGGTCCTTCTCGTAGACGTTGGTATGGACGTGGTGCATGGCGTTGTGCTCGCGCCGCCAGGCTTCCTCGTCAATCGGGGCCTTCCACTTGAAGTTGTGCGAATGGAATTCCGGGATTTCCGGGAAATAATCGTACTGACCGTGCAGGACGTTGTGCCCGATCTCAATGGCTTCGAGATTGCGGTGCAGCCAGACCAAACCCGTTCCCGCCACGAAACTCAGCGGCCCGCGACCCAGCCACAGCAATCCCCGCCCCGCCACTTCGGCGATGCGGGAGTTGCGGCGGATACTGCGGATATACGCGATGTCCGCCTCACCTAATTGCTGGCGGTGGCGGGTCTTGATGGCCTCGAATTCCTGTTCAATCTGGTCATACAGGGCATCAGTCGGGGACGTGACGGGGACGTTGGCCGTCCGGGGCGCCAGGGTTTCGGTCATGGTCGGGTTTCTGAACTGTTTCTGGGAGTCGATAAGGCGCGCAATCTAGCACACCTGTCCTGCAATTTCGCCTGACCAAACGGCCGGAAGACGCAATTTTTTAGAGCGCGCGCAGCGGCGGCTCCTCCATCAGGATCACCTGTTGCTCCAGCTCCGCCACATGCTGCTCCCAGTAGCCGCCACTGTTGAACCACGGGAAGTAGCGCGGAAAGGCGGGATCGTCCCAGCGTGAAGTCAGCCACCCGGCGTAATGGATCATACGCAGGCTGCGCAAGGCCTCGATCAGCGGCAATTCGGCTACGTTGAAATCATGGAACATGGTGTAGCCGTCCAGCAGTTCGGCCATTTGCAATTCCTGTTCATGACGGGTGCCGGCCAGCAGCATCCACATGTCCTGAACGGCTGGCGCCGACTGACAATCGTCAAAGTCCACCAGCCACGGACCGTCGTCACGCGTCCACAGGATGTTGCCGGGATGACAGTCGCCATGAGTACGGATGAAGGCGGAAGTTTCCAGCCCGGTCGCCCGGATCTGCTCACCCAACCGGGCAATCACTGCCTGATAGCGCCCGGTCAGAGTTTTGGGAAGGAAATCTTTTGCCAGAATCAATTGCGAAGGCTGGTTGAGGAAGCGCTCCAGCGTCAGCGCGGGCCGATGCTGAAACGGCTGCCGCTTCCCAATAGCGTGCATGCGCCCCAGCAACATGCCGATACGGTGCAGTTGCTCATAATCACCGGGCTCGGGAGCCTGACCGCCTTTGCGGGTGAACAGGGTGAAGCGGTAGCCTTCGTAGTCATACAGGGTGGCGCCGCCCTCCCCGGCCACCGGTCCCACAACCGGCAATTCGGCCTCGGTCAGCTCACGGCAAAAATCATGTTCCTCCTGAATCTGGGCATACGTCCAGCGGGCGGGGCGATAGAACTTGGCGATCAGCGGCAAAGAGTCCTCGATGCCCACCTGATATACCCGGTTTTCATAGCTGTTGAGCGCCATCACCCGGGCATCGCTCAAGCGACCGGTGCTTTCCACGGCGTTGATGACCAGATCGGGAGACAGTCGGGAATAGTCATCCAGCGACATTGAAGACATGGGCGGCATCCGCAGCGGCAAAAGGCGGATGATGCCACACGGTGAGGGTTTGCGGGCCTATTCTTCGCCGCAGGCGCGATTGGCGGGAACGGCCACATCCATCCATTTCGGATTGGGCAGCTTCAAATTCGCCATCTGCCGCACATAAGCGGCTTCGTCCGCCACCTGCAAACGGGGGTTATGCGCCTTTTCCTCGGCAATGGTGCTGGACGTCCAGCCCTTGTAGTCATGGCCGGGATAGACAACCGTATCTTCCGGCAATGCCAGCAGCCGCTGCAGGCTGCGGTACTGCGCGGCGGCATCGCCATTCTGGAAATCGGTGCGGCCGGTGCCCCGTATCAGCAACGTATCGCCGGAAAACAGCAGATGACGTCCGCCGTCTTCCAGCAGGAAACAATAGGAGTCATTGGTATGGCCGGGGGTATACAGCGCCTGCAGCGCCAAGTCGCCGACAGCGATGCGGTCACCTTCGCGGAATGTCTCGCTGACACAGGTGCTGACCGTCGGCTGTCCCAGCATGGTCTTGCAGCCGGTAGCCTCGCGCAGGCTGCCCGCTGCGGTAATGTGGTCGGCATGAATGTGCGTTTCCAGCACCCGTTCCAGCGTCAAGCCCAGCTCCCTCAGCAATTGCTGGTAGGCCGGCAGTTCAGACTTTACCGGATCAATCAGCAACGCCTGATGAGTCACGGCATCGGCAAGCAGATAGGTGTAGGTACTCGATTCGCGTTCAAACAGCTGACGGAAGATCATGACTTCAACTCCAGGCACGCCATAAGGTTTGTATCGCCAGCAGCGCCACCATGGCGGCAAAGCCCTGCTGCAGCACCGGCCCGGCTACACGGCGGGCCATCAGGCTGCCCATGGCCATGCCCAGCACTGCCCCGCCCACCAGATAAAGCAGCAGGCTGAGCGGCAAGGCATCATGGCGCAGGAAATTGCCAAAACCCACCAGCGACACCACGCCGATGACCCCGAGTGATGTCGCCACGGCCATGCGCATCGGAAGGTTGGTCAACAACACCAGCATCGGCACAATGACAAAACCACCGCCAACGCCGAACAAACCGGACAGCAGGCCCGCCAAAGCTCCTGCCAGAATCAACCGCACCACACAGGGCGATTGCATATACAGCGGCTTGCCGGTCAAACGGCATACCGGCCCGCCCTCAACCTGATCCAGCTCAGGACTGGCACGAAGCAATTTGGTATCTTCAGGGTGGCTGGCGGCCTGCCGCCACATGCGCAGGGCAATAAACCCCGCCAGCAAGGCAAACACGGTCAACAGCATCTGTTCCGGAACCTGCCGGCCCAACCACTGCCCCACCGGGGCCATAATCGCGCCGGCACCCGCCATGACCCCCACCAGGAACCACTGGATCTGGCCCGACCTGAACCTGAGCAGGACCCCCAGCCAGGCCGCCAAACCCACCGCCCCCAGCGACAGCCCGCTGGCGGTCATCAGCGGCAGATGCAACAGCGTCATCAATAAGGGTAGCGCCAGAATGGAGCCGCCCGCACCGGTCAGGCCCAGGACCAGACCGATCAAGCTGCCAATCAGCAGCGCCAGCATCGATCAACCCTGCACAATGGGCAAACCGGCTCCCATGCAGGCATTGGTTCCACCCTCTACTACCACGACATTCAGCCCGGTTTGCTGTACCAACTGGGCAGCGGCGACTTGAGCGCGCATTCCCGCCTGGCACAGGATAAAAACCGGCTCTTCATGCTTCAGACCTTGCTGATTTAGGTCAGATTCAATTTTGGCGGCATTCAGTTCATTGAGGGGATACAGCTTGGCGCCATCAACATGCTGGGCCTGGAATTCAGCCGGACCGCGCACATCAATCATGAACAGGTCAGGACGATATTGCTGGCGAAAATTATGAACAGTGATGAACTTGATCGACATGGCTGGACTCCGGTCATCAGGCGTATTTGGTCAACAGGGCTTTCACTTCCGACATGCGATCGGTCACGGGCTTGTCATTGCTTTCATCAATGACATTGGACTCAATGACGCAGGCCAGCATTTCAAAAAAAGCCTTGTCGAGTGCGCGACGGGCAGCGGTCATCTGCTGCAGCACCTGCTCACATTCGGTATCGTTCTGGATCAGTTTCTGGATGCCGCGAATTTGCCCTTCCACGCGCGCCAGGCGCTTGAGCAATTCGGATTTATGTTCGGGCTGTGGGGTCTGCATGATGGGTAACTCCGCCAATATACCCCCCATGGTATATATTTTCCGGCGTATTGCAAGCGACTCCTTTTATATAACCATAAAAAAACCGGGGCTATAAGCCCCGGCCTCTTTCAATCCATCCGGAATCAGGCGTTCAGTGATTCAGGCGGGATCGTCAGGTAACGTACACCTGCCATTTGCTCGGTGATGCGGTAAACCTGAGTGCTATAACCGACTTCATTGTCATACCAGACGTAAACGGTGACATGGTTGCCGTTGACAATCGTGGCCTGAGCATCAAACACGCCGGCAGCACGAGCGCCGATAAAGTCCGAAGACACCACTTCCGTAGAGCTGGTGTAATCGATCTGCCCCTGCAGGTTGGAGTGCAAGGCGATCTGACGCACGTACTCGTTCAGTTCATCACGCGACACGGCCGTCGGCAGCGTCAGGTTCAGAATGGCCAGCGACACATTCGGGGTCGGCACACGCACTGAGTTGCCGGTCAGCTTGCCCATCAACTCCGGCAATGCCTTGGCCACGGCCTTGGCGGCGCCGGTTTCGGTAATGACCATGTTCAGCACGGCGGAACGACCGCGACGGTCAGCCTTGTGGTAGTTGTCGATCAGGTTCTGGTCGTTGGTGAACGAGTGCACGGTTTCGACATGGCCGGAAATAATACCGTACTTGTCATTCAGCACCTTCAACATCGGCGTGATGGCGTTGGTGGTGCAGGACGCAGCCGAGATGATCTTGTCGCTGTCCAGGATGTCCTTGCTGTTGACGCCGAACACGATATTCTTGATGTTGCCCTTGGCCGGAGCCGTCAGGATGACACGGGCCACGCCGGGACAGGTCAGATGACGGCCCAGGCCCTCTTCATCCTTAAGCTTGCCGGTATTGTCGATCAGGATGGCATTCTTGATGCCATAAGCTGTGTAATCCACGTCTTCAGGCTTGGCAGCGTAGATCACCTTGATGAAGTTACCGTTGGCAATGATGCCTTCGTTTTCTTCATCCACGGCAATGGTGCCGTCGAAGGAGCCATGCACAGAATCACGACGCAGCAGCGAGGCGCGCTTGGCGAGATCACCTTCCTGGGTCTTGCGCACAACAATGGCGCGCAGGCGCAGGCCTTGGCCACTGCCCGTTTGTTCGATGATGAGGCGGGCCAGAATGCGGCCGATACGGCCGAAACCATACAGCACCACATCTGACGGATGCTCGGCCGTATGCAGGCCGATGGCAGGCTTCAGGGCGGCGCGCAGGAAATCAGCAGCGGACAGGCTCTTGTCGCTGTTCTTGTAATCAATGGCCAGCTTGCCGACATCGACCTGACAGGAACCGATATCGGTCATGGCGGCCAGCGCCAGGATCAACGGCTCGGTATCAACCACCGAAAGCTCTCCGGCAATCATGCGCACACGGCGATGCATTTTCAGAATCTGGATGACGGAACGGTTGACCAGATTGCGGCCATACACCTGAACGATGATGTTGCGCTCGCGGTACAATTTGCCGATGACGGGGATCAGGGTTTCGGCAATGGCTTCGCGGTTCTTCCAACGACCAAAGTGGTCTTCGCGCAGGGCTAGAATATCGCTCACGTCTTCATCCTCACAGGCTGTTTGACAGAAAAGTGGCGCGTATTCTAGCCCTTTTTGACGGGGATGTCAGGTTTCGACAAGGGCTTGGCGGAAAAAGACAAGACTGCCCTATTTCTGAAAACGGGCTTTCCAGTCGTTGTAGGGCATGCCGTAAACCATTTCACGCACGGCTTCGTAATCCACCGTCACACCCTTTTCATCGGCCGCCTCCTTGACCCACTTCGAAAGGCAATTCCGGCAAAACCCGGCCAGGTTCATCAGGTCAATGTTCTGGACTTCGGTGTGTTCCCGCAGATGCTGCAACAGATGACGAAAGGCGGCCGCTTCCAGCTCGGTTTGGGTGGCCTGGTCCAACTCCAACATGACGATCTCCACTAAGGTTTGAAAAAAAGAGGCCCTGTTCAGGCCCCGGCCACATTATCGCTGAATCAATTTCCGCCGCCACAAGGGCCAGGCTGTTTGCTCGGCATCACGCCGGGCAAACAACTCGTTCATCAGACTGTAAATGCGGTTCGAGACCTGCTCACGCACCTGCCATTGCAGATCACGGTCCTTCGCCTGCTCTTGCAGGGAGGCCAGCTCGATGCGCTCGCCAAAAGCGAAATAGAAGCGCTCGGGACGCGGCAACGGAGTGCCCGCCAGACCGGTTGCCAAGGGAGCGAAGGCCTCCCCCCCTCTCAGATACCGATCGCTAATACCGGTGCGGCGCAGGAAGCGACCCACGCGGGAGGCATTAAAATCATTGGCGTCATAACGAATACGATAGGCATCATCGGCACCGATCGCCGCAAAGGGAATGATGTCATAGCCGTGTTCCAGCGCCATCCGTGCAAATCCGGTCCGTTCCTTCCAGACCAGCCGGTACTCCTCTCCCTTGTTCTTCATCACCTCACGCCCGCCGCCCGGATACACCAGAATGTGTTCTCCCGCCTGCATCAAGGCACTGCAGTTCTCTGGCGTACCCGCCACACAGCCATTTTCCGTCAACATATCGCGCCATCCCGGCACCTTGAAATGGATATGATCGCCCAGTGAACGCAAGAAAATCCCTTTCTTTTCATAAAGCCCCAGCACCATCAGCGGGCCATCCAGCGTCCCGTACAAGGTATGGTTACCGACATACAGGGCAGGACGGGACAGGTCGAGATTTTCCAGCCCTGAAAAACTGGGAGCAAACCAGCGGTTCATCAGCGACAGGCGGGAGCGGACGCGTTGCAGCGGCGGCGGTGTAAAAGGAACAACGGCATTGGCCATGGCAGGAAGGACTCCGAAGGCAAGAGTTCCCAATTGTTACTCATATCCTGTCAGACAAGCCAAGCCTTTTATCAATCTTTTGCGTTACAATTCCTCACCTTTTGACGGCCTGTGAATTTCCCCATGAGCGAACACACTCCGAACAAGCTGAAAAGTCTGAAAACCGGCGGCTTTGAACGGCGCTGGTCGCTGGCCAAAGCCAGCCTGGTGGCAGGTACGCGTCTGGCCACGTCCAGCGCCTCCACCCTGTTCAGCTCCAGCAGTGAAAAGGAGAGTACCCGCAAACGCGTCATGGGCGAACAAGCCGAATATCTGGTCCGGGAGATGGGCAAGCTCAAGGGCAGTATCGTCAAGATCGGCCAGATGATGGCGCTCTACGGGGAGCATTTCCTGCCAGTCGAAGTGACCCGCGCACTGCACCAGTTGAACGATAATACCGTGGCGCTGCACTGGGAAGTTATTGAACAACTGCTGATGGTCGAGCTGGGTGACAAGCGGTTCGACGAACTTATCATAGATCCGGAACCGCTTGGCGCCGCTTCGTTGGCGCAGGTTCATCGCGCCGTCCGCAAGTCCGACGGCACCGAACTGGTGTTGAAAGTCCAGTATCCGGGTGTCGCAGACGCCATTGATTCCGATCTCAGCCTGGTCGCGCAAATGATGCGACTGGCGCGCGTAGTGCCTCAAACCCGTGAGTTTGAAGAATGGCTGGAAGAGGTGCGGCTGATGATGCACCGCGAAGTCAACTACCCACAGGAAATGGAAACCACCCGCCTATTCCGAGAACACCTCAAGAACGACCATCGCTACATCGTTCCGCGCATTTACCCCGACTACAGCACCGAAAAAGTCATTGCCATGTCCTACGAGCATGGCGTGCCCATCAACAGCAACGCCATCATGACGCTGTCACAGGCTCGCCGCAACAAGCTGGCCGAAGCGTCGCTGGAAATCTGTTGCCGCGAAGTCTTTGAATGGGGGGAAATGCAGACCGACCCGAACTTCGGCAACTATCTGGTGCGACTGGGTGATGGAAGTGAACAACATCCGGACCAGATCGTGCTTCTGGATTTCGGCGCGGTCCGGGACTTTCCGGAAGACCTGCTGGCGCTGGCGCGGGGACTGACCCGGGCTGCTTTCCATCGCAACATGGACGCCATGCTCGACGTCATGCAGGGACATGACTTCTTCCAAAGCATTCCGGTTGAAATCAGACGTGGATTGGCCGAATTATTCTTCCTGGCAGTGGAACCCTTTTCCGACATGAGTGAGGCGCCGCCGGAAGCATTGGCGGAAGACGGTTCATATATCTGGGCCAAGGCCAACCTGCATAACCGGGTCATGGCAAAAGCGGCAAAATCCGCCGCCACCCGCCACTTTACGGTCCCTCCAAAAGAGTTGATGTTCATCAGCCGGAAATTTGTGGGCGCCTATACGTTCATGACAGTGATTGATGCGCAAATAAACAGCCGTCCAATGCTGGAACACTACTTGCAAACGGCGTGATACGGAAGTCCATCAACAGAAACCCCGGCCGGCGGCCGGGATTTCTGTTGATGCATGCAGCCGTATAACTCAGGCGGTAATCAACTGCCTCAGTTCAGCCGTTTTCGTGGCCAACAACCCCTTGTCGCCGCGCGTCTCCACGTTCAAGCGCACCACCGGCTCGGTATTGGAACTGCGCAGGTTGAAGCGCCATTGTGCAAACTCCATGGACAATCCGTCCAACGTGCTTGTTGAAACCGCGGAGTCGTCATAAAAGGCGCGAATACGCTGCAATGCATCCGTCGCGCTCTTGATAGTGAAATTGATTTCGCCACTGCACGGAAACTCGCGCATGCAGCGTTCCACCACTTGCGAAAATTTTGCGCCGGTTTCGGACAACTGCTCCAGAATCAGCAGCCACGGAATCATGCCGCTGTCGCAGTAGAAAAAGTCCCGAAAATAATGGTGCGCCGACATCTCGCCGCCATAAACCGCATCCTGCTCGCGCATCTTGTCCTTGATGAATGAGTGGCCGCATTTGGAAATCACCGGCTTACCCCCGAAGGCTTCCACTAACTGCACCGTATTCCAGGTGAGACGCGGATCGTAAATCACAGTAGCGCCGGGCGACCTCTTCAATAGCTGCTCGGCCAGCAAGCCGACCAGATAATAGCCCTCAATGAATTGTCCGGTCTCATCGAAAAAGAAGCAGCGGTCAAAATCGCCGTCCCAGGCCAACCCTAGATCAGCTCCATGCTCAATAACCGCGCTGCCAGTGAATTTCTGCTGCTCAATCAGCATGGGGTTGGGCACGTCATTCGGAAACGAACCATCCGGCTCATGACACAACCGGGTGACCCGGATCGGCAAATGCTCGGCCAGAGCGTCGAACACCGGCCCTGCGCAACCATTACCGGCGTTGACAACCAGATGAAAGGGTCTGATTGCGGAACAATTAATCATCCCCAGCAGCTTGCCGACAAAGGGCTGCAGGATGCTTTCCTCACGATTCAGTTCGGCACTGACGGCTAGGGTTGTGGCCGGACCTGCAAGCAGGCGTCGGGCTTCCTGCTCAATATCATCTAGCCCGGTGTCGCTGCTGATCGGCCGAGCGCCGGAGCGCACCATCTTCAAACCGTTGTAATCGGACGGATTATGGCTGGCGGTAACCATGATACCGCCTCCCATTCCCGCCTGCCCGGCTGCGTAGTAAACCATCTCGGTACCGCAAAGACCGACATCCACCGTGCGGCATCCCTCGGCATTTAACCCGGCAATCAACGCGCGGGCGAAGGCACCACTGGTTTCACGGATATCCCGCCCGACCGCAACTGCCCCTTCAGGCTTGATGACGCGGGCATAGGCGCGGCCGATTTCCTGCACCATACGCTCATTCAACTGGTCAGGTACGCGGCCACGCACATCGTATGCCTTGAAGGCGGATAGTTTTGTTTCAGCATTCATGTTGGAGTTCCTTGTCAGTAGGTTTAACTAGGGCCAATGCCGAAATAGCAGAACCCAGCTCTTTCAGATAATCAGGGTTGCAGCTATTTCAGGCATCAAAAATGACCGGATTGAACAGGACAGCTTTGAACCTGTTGATTTCTGGAGTCCAGAACTCATCCCAGTCTGTCACAACCATCATCGCATCCGCATCATGCACGGCGGCAACTGTGGTTGGCGCAAGCACCAGCAATGACTGGCCGGCACACTGACTGCCAGGCCATGGAATCATAAAGCCCCTGCACCCACACAGGGCCATAAACAGGGGGTGCACCCCGAAATCATCCTGGCAGGCTGTTCCCTTGTTGAGTGCAGCTCCCCAGACATCACGAACACCAAATGCTCAGACATGGCATTATCATGTCGACGGTGTGGGGATTCAACTCATCCAGCAGAATGATGGATGAGTTGAATCCCTGAGTATCGGACCGAATATCCGCCGTGCTGTTCCCCAGCATCAGGACACGGGTTTACACCAGACAATTGGCAAGGCCAGTTGCTGCCAGGCTTTGTGCGCCTCGCCATCATGATGGGTCAGGCCATAGTAGCGAAAGGCGCAATAAAATCCGAAGAGACTATTTGAGTCCCATGGTGCAATAACTGACGAAGCATGTTGCTCATTCGAGCCTACCTTCCCCCCACAATACGGGGCAGGAATGATAAATAATTGGATGACCGCGCATATCCACCGACTTTCCATTGCTTACCATTTCAAGCTGCGACAGAAACGACGGAACTTATTTCAACCTGCCATTATACGGCAGGACGGCATGCGCCCGGATATCCAGCAACGCGGCATTCCAGACCCCGTCCAGCCCCAGCCCCAGGTTGGACGCCAGCGGCGGCTGGCGGAAGTGATCATCGACACAATGCGCGCCTGCCAGCCACGAACAGAAATTAGTCATGACGACCAAAAGCCGCGCCATTGCAGGGATTGAATGCGCTCCACCACGGAAACGACCCGGGAAAAACTTTCACGCACCTCATCAACCACCGCCGCCCCATCCACCCGCAACTGCGAGCCGCGAGGCAGGCGCAAGGCCGGACGCCCCTCCGTCGAATTACCACACCGCCGCAGAGGACATCCCTGATCTTGCCGGGCAGACCCGCCTTCCCGCCAATTCGTCGCGCCGCGCCAGCTTGATCGCACTGTCGGAGGTCGCTACAGACCGGACAGTTCCCGATCGCGAATGTTGTAGCCGAAGTCACTGGCGGTTCTGGACAGTTCCATGCCTCCGTAACGGCTCAGGTGCAAATCACCGCCGACGCTATTCGAGAACACGGTATTGATAATCTCGATATCGCGGACATTCACCGTATTCGCCCAGAGAAACCCCGTAGTTTCCCCTCCCCGATCAAAGCGGAAAAAACTTTGACGGAACTCTACGCTCCGGATCGCCGCGCGGGCATCGCCCGTTCCTAACTCAACACCCGCGAGCGGGCAAAGCCTCCCGGCCTTGTAGCGGTCATGGAAAATGAATCGGTTATTGATGAACGAACTGCAGCACAGGAACCGCGCGCCAATATGCGCGGTCAGATTGGTATCGAATTCGCAGCCTTCAACCCATTGGCGGCTGGCCACGGTCATGGTTCCTGCGAAGAACAGTCCATAGGCCGCCGCCGCCGGCTTATCACTTTCATGACGCCAGCCGCACGCCGAGAAGGAGCATTTGACAAAACTGTGCGAAGAGCTCTGCACATAGGCGCCGCCCAGGCGGCAAAGCCCGAACAGGCAATGATCCCAACTCCATGACGGCGCTCCCTGGTTACCACTGTCATCCCTGAAGCCCCAGCCGCCGCAACGTTCAATCTGGACGGCCTTCACCAGCAGGGTCGATGCCGTAAAATCAGGATTGGGGTTTAGCGCAAGGTCCGTAATTGCGCGGATACCATGCCGGGAAAATCCGGAAATAAGGCAGTTTTCAATGGAGCCGTTCCACCACCCCAGAATCTCAACGGCATCATGATCCGCGCCGCCGCCAGATCCGCGCAACCCGAGGTCGTGAATGCCGCCCCCCCAAAAGAATGTGGTGCTGACCGGGCCAACTCGGGGCACACCTCGCACCCGCAACAACGGCCCGGACTTGACTCTAGAGTTCAGGGTTGACGTGTGCTGGCCATCACCTTGGAAAAGGATTCCCGAAACACGCCGGTTTACCGGGTTAGCCCAGATCAGCGTGCTACCAATTACATAATTTCCGGCGGGAATGTAGACAATGCCGCCCGTGCTTGTCAGGGCGTCAATCGCCTTCTGAAACGCTTGCGCGGAGTCCGTTACACCATCAGGAACCGCGCCAAGGTCGATGACGTTGACCAGACGCTTGCCGTAACGCCCCAATTCCGGCATCGCAGCGGCGGATCCCCCGGCCATGCTCGCCGCAAGACCGGCTGTTCCCGCCAGACTGCTTTTAAGGATATCCCGGCGATTCATATCAATTCCTCTTGTCGGTCAATAATCCGGGCTATCTGATCACAAAAGGGATCACAAATCAGCTTGCAGCTTGTACCCTTCTTCCTGAATCCGTGACCTGACCTCCGCATATTAGCCGCCAAGGCTTGCATTGCAAAGCTCTTGCTGGTTTCATGCCGCCACCTCCTGGTGATGCCTCCAAGACCTTTCATGAACAACTTCCGCATTATCCATCAGACTTCCCTACGAACTGACCTCCAATAGCGGGCTTGCGCTCATCGGCCAGTTCTTCAAGCTGATGCGCCTAAACCAGCATGTCGACCCCGCTTTACCCGTACGCGATACCGCGATCAGAGTCCTGAACAGCAACATTATAAAGAGCTATCTCGGCCTGCTCGTTCAGGGCAAGACGGATTTCGACGCCATTGAAGCCTATCGGGACGAACGATTCTTCGCCGAAGCCCTGGGCATCCGGAACGTCCCGTCCTCGCCGACATTGCGGCAAAGTCTGGATACTCATGCCTCCTCTTGGTTCCCGCTGCTGGACAGCCTGAACGAGTTCCTGCTGCGCAATGCAAGGCCGTGTTCCGACCGCTGGACTGCGATTGAGTACCGCTGGATTTCGATGTCATTCCCATGAATAACTCGCAGAACAAGAAGGAAGGCTTGTCGCGGGTGTACAACGGCGTGGATGGTTACGCCCCGCTTGCCTGCTATCTGGGTGCGGACGGCTACTGCCTGGAGCTGGCGCAGCGGCCGGGCAGCAGCCACTCCGCCCACGAAACGGAGCACAATCTGCAGCGGGTGCTGACGATGGCGAAACGTCTGACGGCGGCACTGCTGCTGGTCAGGGCGGACAGCGACTTTGACTCCGTGAAGCTAATGTGGGAAATCCGTCAGGCGCACACGGAGGACCGGCCGGTGGACTTCCTGGTGAAATGGAATCCGCGCCGGTCAGGCTGTGACATGGCAAGCCGGATCGCGGAGTCGCCCGACACGCTCTGGTGCCTGCACCGCGAAGGTAAGCGGGAAGCCGTGTGGGAGGAGACATTGGCACTGGAGAGCGTGGGTTCGGTAAGGCGTATCTATCGCCTGACCGAGTGGACGATCGACCGGAAGAGGCAAAACCTGCTGGTACCGGACTGGAACCTGGAAGGCTGAACGACCATCTTGCCGGCATCTCTGGACAAGGGTGTGCTGGATGCGGGCGGACATACTGTCGGCCCCTAGGCGCATGTCGACCAGATACAGCACCAGCCAGACCAGTCCTGGCCGGATGCAACTCATGGCAAAGCCCTCAACAGCTCCGCCAGCAGGGGCAGGTCCGCCGGGATGTCCAGCCTCCAGCCGCCGGGGCTGTGCAGCACCACGCTCCTGGCCAGGTTATCAAGGCGGGCGGTCTGTGTCCGCTTGACGGAACCAGTGACAAAGCAAGTCGTGACGATAGGGAGGACTGATCAGCCCGTGACAACCGGGCGCGCCAGTAGGTGAACGTGGCCAACTTGAGCCGGTGCTGTCCGCAGTAGGCGTTCCGGGTAAGGCCGCTGGTTTCCCAGGCTTGTAAGTGATGCTGTCAGTCAGCGTGTTTTTGAAGGCGCGTCATGGGATTATTGGGTTTGCGGACAAAAAATGAGCTGCCTCAGGATGGGACTTCAAAAAAGACCATCGCCGTCGAGGCAGGACAGGTGCGACCAAAATAATTCACGGATTCAAGTTTTTGCAAAAACCACCGGAAAGGCCAATGATAAAAAATAGGATGCAGGATAACAACATGCAATCGCAATCAAGCTATTCGCCAAAGCCAAGAAGAATCCAAACTGCCAGGAAAAGTCATCGTGCCACAAAAAACGACGTTGAATGAAAAGTAAAACCCCCAAAAAAATAGCGTGCAAGGGGAAAATAATAATAGTATTCCTGGAAACCCACTGCAATAAAACGCCAGCATAAACTATTCTTGAAAACAACAAAATCGATGCAATACCAGCATAAGCTCCCATGAAAAAATATACAGGATTCTGACCGAACTGCATCGAGTTCAAATCAACGCGTCCATTCCATAATGATACAGCGACCGATAGGGAAACCGCCACCATGAGCCACACAAAAGCCTGACGTTTAGACAGCAACTCAACAGGGCCACCTTTAAGGCGGAACCAGTTCCCTCCGGCATAGAACGACACAGCAACCAATGCGTTTGTCAACGACCAAGGGGAAGTGACACCCTTGAAAACAAAAGTTGCCATTACCCCTACTATTGTTAGAAAAAGGGCTGAAAAAGCTATACCACTCAACTTTCTAGCGCAAAAAAACAGCAACGAAACAACAAACATGCATGAAAAAAACCAGAGGGGATAATTGACTACAAGCACATCCCCATAAGCAAGAAGTCCCCCCTTCAAGGCCATTAGAGGTGAGACTGAAACCTCATGCGTAATTCGTACCCTCAACAGCCAAACAACGAATGAAATCCCAAAAAAAATAATATAGGGCAATAAAAGCGAATTTGCCTGCTGTCGAACATACGATAAAATATCACCGCTCAGCTTGCGGTTGGACATGAGATATCCAGACACGAAAAAAAACAAAGGCATATGGAAACTGTATATCCATACAATTAATGGCTCCGGAACATAATGAGCATGCCCAAGAACCACCAAAAATATTCCAACAGCTTTAGCAGTGTCAATATAATTTAATCTAGCCTCCATACACCTCTCCTAAAACTTGAGATTACGCTCACATTATGAAATCAAAGAAACTGACAATTACACTCGCCCGTAGTTATCCTGAAAACGGACAATGTCGTCTTCACCAAGATAGCTGCCTGACTGCACCTCAATCATCACCACGGGAATCACTCCAGGATTCTCCAGGCAATGCACAGTACCTACAGGGATAAAGGTCGACTGGTTTTCGCTCAGCAGGAAAGACTCCTCACCCTTGGTGACACGCGCCGTACCGCTGACAATAATCCAATGCTCGGCCCGGTGGTGATGCAATTGCAGCGACAGCTTGGCGCCCGGCTTCAACACAATCCGCTTGGCCTGATGGCGTTCGCCCATATCGATGGAGTCATAAAATCCCCACGGACGATACACCTTGCGATGGCTGCTGACTTGAGTACGCTTGCGGCGCTTGAGTTCATCAACCACCAACTTGACATCCTGCACCATCGACTTGTCAGCAATTAGCAACGCATCGTCCGTATCGACGACAACCAGATTCTCAAGTCCCAAAGTGGCAATCAGCTTTTGCTCACCATAAATATAGCAATTGCGGCTGCCGGTGTTGATGACGTCCCCGTGGCAAACGTTACCATTGCCATCCTGCTCGCCAATTTCCCAAAGAGCCTGCCAGGAGCCGACATCATTCCAGTCGGCGTCCAGCGGTATGACGACCGCGCTGTCTGTATGCTCCATCACGGCATAGTCAATCGACTCATCGCGGCAAGGACCGAAGCTGTCAGATGTAATACGTAAAAAATCAAAGTCCTGCACCATAGCGGCATGCGCATTCCGGCAGTTAACCAGAATATCGGGAGCATACTTTTCAAGCTCTTCAAGGTAGCGATTGGCGCTGAACATGAACATCCCGCTGTTCCAGAAATAATCGCCACCGGCAATATAGGACTTTGCCGTTTCCAGATCCGGCTTTTCCTTAAAGCTCGCCAGGGGATAAACCCCATCCAGACCCTGCCACGCAGCATCCTCTCGACGAATATAACCAAAACCGGTTTCAGGCCGATGTGCGACTATACCAAAAGTCACCAGAGCACCACGTTCAGCTGCAGGACGAGCCAGCGACAACGCCTTTGCAAAGGCGGCTGAATTACGAATGACATGGTCTGCCGGTAGCACCAGCATGAGCGTATCTTCACCGCCCTGTTTCAGGATATTGATTGCTGCCAGTGCAACCGCAGGAGCCGTGTTACGGCCAAAGGGCTCCAAGAGGATAGTGGGTTGAAGAACACCCAGCTGACGCAACTGCTCTGCCACCATGAAACGGTGTTCCTGATTGCTGACAACTACCGGGCTGCCTACACCGTCAACTGTGGATAAACGCCGAAGGGTTTCCTGCAACAAGCTGAAGTCTCCACCACCCAGGGCGTGAAACTGTTTGGGAAACTGACTGCGCGACAAAGGCCAAAGACGGGTGCCGGAACCACCACTAAGAACCACGGGGATCATGATTTCTCCTGAAAAACACATCCAATAATATAAAAAATACCAGTACGGAAAGGCATAGACAACCTCAAAGAACTTTTTGATAAAGATCCACTGTCAAGCCAACCATTTTATCCACCACGAAAAGTTCATCATACCGCCGCCGGGCGCCCTCCCCCAACTTTAACCTCAAGGACTCGTCACGAAGAATGAGGTCCAGTGAATTGGACAGGGCCAGACTATCTCCGGGTGGAACGACCTGACCCGAGACATTGTTCTCATTAACCCAACCAACGCCGGACCCGGGAATGGAGGTTGATACCACTGGCTTCCCGAAGTACATGGCCTCCATCTGAACGACACCATAGGCCTCTGAACGCTCAAGGCTGGGAAGACAGAAAACATCGCACGCCTTGAAATAGGCGCCAAGCTTCTTGAATGGAATACCACCAATCAAATAGACTTTGTTTTCCAGCTTCAAACTGGCAAGCTTTTCACGTAAAGCACCCTCTAATTCACCAATGCCGCCAATCACCACAGCAACATCGTCAGGCAAACGTGAAGCTGCATCGATCAAATAATCAAAGCCCTTGTAGTAAACCAGCCGCCCCAAAGAGAAAACCAATTTCCGACCACCATATTCGCGTTTGATTTCATCAACGATCAGTGGGTCACTTGGAATACCCGAAACATCAACGCCCAATGGAATTACCGCAACCTTTTCAGCATATGCTTGCAGCCAGGGAGAAGACTCGGCATAGGGAGGTGACGTGGCTATGACTGCATCGGCTCGTCGTAATAACCATTGCTGTAAGGGATCATATAACTTCAGAATTGTCTTTTGCTTTACAATATCTGAATGCCAGTGAAGCACTATACGCGCTTTCTTTGGCCGCGCTAAAAATACAGCCAGATTGGCAACAGGGTTTGGCATATGAATATGAATGACATCATAATCATCAGCCATACGCACAAATTGACGAATATTGGCCAAGGACAATGGCGTAGATGCCAGTGTGGCGAAAATTCCTGTGCGAATAATACGATACCCGGATGCAGACTGCTCTGTTATATCACTGCGGTCAGAATTGAAACACAATACATCACAGGTTACCCCGTTCTTCACCATCCCCTCAACCAGATCAAATGCTACTTTTTCAATCCCGCCAAATACGGGGGGATAGAATTTGCTGTAATGCAGGACATTCATGAGAAGAAACTCACCAAAGGATAACCAATCAGAAGAATGAGGGAAACTATCCAATTACAGCGTCTTAGCCATACCAGATTAATACCACTCATAGACAACAACCTTAGTTGCAGCATAACCACCATAGCCATCAACATCGTGTGCAGAAATGCCAAAGTGGTTATATTCATCAATGACTTATTTATTACGTAGATTGCGCCGGTGACAATACAAAAGATCAAGAGGGATCCTAACTGCAACCAGAGGAACCCTTTAGAAAGCTTTTGGCGAAATATAATTGACTCCAGCATGGCCTCACAAACCCAGAAATAGCAGAAAAACACGAGAACCAGATACAAAACCCAGTAATCTTTGTATGTCGAAAATAGTTTGAAAACACCACTAAATACTGATGGAAAAACAAAGAAACCGGATACTGCAAGGGCGAGAATTAAAAGCCCTACTTTAGTAAAAATATTATCCAGACCCGCAGCATCACGCTTGTACATTTCCGCGAAAAAAATTGTCGCCAAAAACTGATATACTACCACCGCAATTGACGCGAATCTGAAATAAAATGAATAGACAGCCAGCTTTTCAGCACCGACCATAAAGGGGGCGACTAATCTAACCAAGCTGGTTATTAAAAGAAGACTCATGCCTGGCAAAATAGTCGGCAAACTGAATAGATAAATTTCTCTCGCAGATCGCCAATTAGCAATCTTAATAGGATATCTTCTCAACATTAACATCGTCAACACTAATGACATTGGAATGAAGATGGTCACCAGATCCATCGACAACTGGCGAATTGATATTTTCTCCAATGAAATCAGAGCAACGACCAAAATAGCGAGATAAATAAATGACTCGGAAAAACTTGAATATGAGGCATTGCCCCGACTTTTCATGTCAGCGGCATAAATTCGTTGCCAGTTTATCACTGCTGCAAACGTTAAAATAAGAAATATTTCCGAGCCTATCCACTTAAATGCAAAAAGTGGAATCGCCACCATCAAGGGGATAAAAAGTACTGCAGCATGCAGGTAAAACCAGCCATTATGAGACTCCGTTTTTTTCACCATCATGAAATACGGAACCGCAGCTACCAGACCACAGCCCAAAATAATTGCAATCAAACTGCCATATGCTAAACAAGACTCAAAAAGACCATAATCTGCAGGAGATAAAAAGTTGGAAAGTAGCAGGGGCACAAAAAAAACAGTACTTTTCGACAAGCCGAAAGCAAGACCAACTTTGATCAGACGCTGGACTTTAGCAATCATTTTTTCTCATAAGCCCGCTCAATGGACATACCATCCGGCAATGCATCAAGGCGAGACATCACACTTTCCGGAGTCATTGCAATATGCCTCAACGGTTGGCTGACGTATAAACCTGGCTCTACAATACTTCTGGCAACAGAGGAATGGCTACCTATTGATACAGCATCGCATATGGTTACTCCCATACTGATGACACATGATGCGCCGACATACACGTTATTACCAATATTGACGCCTCCATCTATTCTGAAGCGATCCAAACCCACAGGGTAATGATAATATCCATGAGTCCATATTTGTGTGTTACTTCCAGCAATGGTCGAATAATTGCCGATTACAATATCAGCCAAGCACTCCACAGAATGGCGGGCTGTAATTTTTGCATACCTCCCCAACTTCACCTGTGAAATTTTCCGACGAATGACTAACGCACCCCGAAAAATTCGGTTTTGGTTGCCAACACCTGCATTTTCATCCATCGTTAATGACAGCGGACCATTAATATAATTAAGATGGCCAATATATGCTGTTGGTTGCATATCCAAACTTTCAATACGAACGAAGTTAAAATGCCCAATCCTGCACCCTTGCCGCATGCAAAGCACTCTAGCCCAAACAAATGAGAAACCAATTCGTGAACCGGGGGCCATTGACCATCCCCATAACACGACAATCTTACGCAGAATTACTGTAGGTAAGATAAAGCACAAAACCGCCACAAATAATTTTTTCATCGTGTGATAACCCTATTGGGGCCTCCAACAATAATGCTGCCAGGGGCTACATTTTTGGTGACTACAGCACCCGCTCCAATAATTGCCCTCTCGCCTATAATCACACCAGCCAAAATAATGGCGTTGCTTCCAATCCAAGCCCCATCATGAATTTCTATTGGCTTCGAAACATGCTGATAAGGCGGCTTGGTCGAGAAATCCAAACCTCCTGTCTCAATTGTTACCCCTTTTGAAATGCGAACATGGTTTCCTAACTTTATGCCGCCCTTGGCACCAAGGGTAACCGACTTCCCGATCACCACACCCTGACCAAAAACAATTTTCTCTGGGTATTTTATCTCCACACTCCAGTGACAAGCAACATTTACTGCTTGCGGACAAAGTGAGGCAATCCGCAATTTACCCCATAGATTACTCGCCTTTGTGACAATCATAATAATCAGATGTACAAATTTGCGTATTGGCCACAACTTGAACAAAGCAACTTCTTTAGGCAGAACGACTTCATTTCCCATGAGATACTCTCCTGTCAATTGATTTTGTTATCAAAACAAACAGCAAGAAAGCTGTTATCGTGTACAAACCCTGCGCACTGACAAAAAAATTAACAACAGGAACGAAGACAAGCATGAGTACAAAATAAAAATATAAAGGGACCCACATGACCTCACCACTCATACACTTACTCCAGATGCGACCTGCAGCAAAACCAAAAAAGAACATATAAATAGGACCAACCCATCCAAAATCAACAAATACCGGCCCTAAAAACGATGTAAATGTACCGATTCTCGGTTGTGCACTAGCCACCGCATCCATCATTGTATAATCATCAGTAATAACAGCCACAAATTTATAGTATGCCGAAAAATTGTATACGCCATATGTATATTCAGCACTAAAGTGATCATACAAGTAGAAGAACTCAAAAAGGCCGTGCGTAAAATATTGCCCTGTATTCAGCAACGAATAGTAGATCAAAAATGAAAAATCATCCGAATTAAATATTTTCCCCAAAACCCAGTCATCAGGCTCAACAGTAAATGCATAAACCGAATTTAATGCAGAATACAGATAATCCAGCCCCATATATTCCAAGCGATTAAGAAATATATACCCACTCAACAAACCCACAGCACACAACACAACAGGCAACATCAGTAGTGTTTTGATATTAATCCGGATGAATTTAAAATAAAAACCATACAGCAACAACATTGTGAAGTTAACAATCATCAACGATCGAGATCCAATTAACAGACAATCAAGAGTTGGATAACTAAAAAGCAAAAGCGAAACCATATAGTATTTTTTCTTGTCAGTCTTATCCTGCCCCCAAGAAGATAAAAGTACAAATAGTGAAACATAACAAAGCGGATACAATACACCTCCAATCAACGAAAATATATTTGAGCCACCTGCATCTTCAAGAATCTCACGATTTTCAATGCCAGCAGAAAGAGACGCCCCCCGAATCATGAACTTATCAATCACCTTGAAGACTACCCCAACCGCAGCAATTTGCGTCACTCTTAAATAGATTTTAAAATTAAACACTGCTTGATTTGCGTTTCGGGAATTGGAGCTACGAATAGCTCCACCCAAAATCGCACCGGCGAACAGCAATAAAGCTGTAACCACAACATAAAGCATAGCCCCTGTTGAAGGCGGATAATTACCGACAACAGGAAAGAATGCATATATCATGGAGTACAGCAATATCCCAAAGAGCAATGCTCTCGCCGGGCTCATTTTATGCAACATAAAGCCTGCCTACATATTTATCATAGGGGTAATCACTGATTTTGACTTTCTTGTAATCAATAATCCCTATACCGCCATAGGAGTATTGAAACTGAAGCAGCAACCGGCGTTTTGACTTGGGCAACTGCCCCTTGTGAAAGCCGAATGTATTTTCAAGAAATGCAGTACCCGCCGTAGCATGAATATGCATAACATTTTCTTTCCCAAACAGATCAATTACTTCCTGATCCGAATAGCGTCGAATTGGAATTCCCGTATGAACTCCCTGACTGCCCTTCACGAACACATGGGGACCTGCGTTGTCATCAACATCCGTCAAGTAAATAAAGAATTTGAAAAAACGCCAGTCATCTACGTCGCGGTGGAAAAACTCAGCCTGCTCCGGCTGATCGTGGCCACACAAAGACCACCAGGACTGGATGTTTGATATGGTCGGCTTACACCCCATAAATGCTTCAGCGACCTTCAGAATTTCGGGATCGTTGGCTAAGTCCATAATCAGAGGAATACGCAGCAGATCCTCAGTTTTGAAGTCAGCTACATGAGTTTCGGCAGGGTGATTATCAATCGCAAAATCACCTAGATGCGGTCGGAAACGATCAGTGCATTTCAGTTTATCCAACTCTTGTCGCAAGAATTGAACTTTTTCTGACGACAAATATTGTCCTAATGGAGCGATACCATCTGTTTGCAAGTCCTTCAGCAAACCTTGCTCTTTATCCGACAAGTTTAACTTTTCAGATTTAGGCTTCGTCAGCAACAACATATTGTAAACGAAGTTCCGTAAGGGCAACCAACGGATAATGCGCTGCATTTGATAGGGAATATTCCCGTAAATCATTATGCGTGTTTTGATCCAATGAATTCTTGGATTTGCCATCATAGTCACTCCCATTTCATGATATCAAGCATTGCAGCCATTACATTACCGATGTTCTCTTCCGAAACACACCGAGGGTCGGATACTGGGTCACTGATTAGTCCACGATAACTTGACTGGACTTGATATTTATAAAGTCCAATAGCATCTTTACGACCTTCCATATCGGATCGCTTCGCTATAATTTCCGGCAATTTATTCGGCAAATCAGACAAAGTCAAAAGATGACGGATACCGTCATCCTGATCGCGCATGTAAGGCATCGCCAAAGACAGACAGGGATAATTTGACAGTACGGATTCAAGCGCTATTGTCCCGGATACGGTAACTACGGTACTTGCCATTTTCAAAACATCCGCCATAACAGATGTGTGTGGCAACGGAACAATTCTACCATCCGCCTCAATGAAATCCATCAACCTGGTGGACAGTTCATACTTTGATTTTGGGTTAGGCTTGACCAATAAGCCCCATCCTGCCGGCAAATTAGATGCAATATCCCCTATAAGCAAATCCTGTTCCCGGTAGCGATAACCCCAGACATCAATATTACATTCCGGCTGCATATGCATTGGATACATAACATATTGAACATTAGCCTTTGGCTGGCGTGCAACAGCAAGATCTTCCCAGCGTGCAACTGCCTTTTTTTGACGGGACATTAAACCCCATTTTGTCAAAAATGACGGCGTATTGTAAGTCTCACCAGCCAAACGCGCCCTCAAGACAACCAACCACGAGGATATTTTTTTATAAATTGCTACGTAAGCTTGCATCCTCGAGTTTTTCTTCATGTAATCAATTTTGACAGTTCTATTTGCCCATTGCTGAAGAAATTGCTCAGCCTCCTCCTCCGTAACAACCTGATTAGAGCCGCCATGAATTTCAAGTGTGTCGTACAGGTAAAATGAAAAACGTCCAGGCGGAATCCGGCAGGATGAGGGATGTAAATAAGGAGTATTCCGACTTCTTGCCGTGTCAATCGTAATTAATTCATGAAAGAGGGTTGATTCCCCCAAAATCCAATCCGGGCAAATATCTTCCAGTATCGATTCAATTTTGCCTTGGTAAAACTCATAGTGCCGTGAGTTTCCATCAAAATAATTGATGCTTCGGTCTTTGCTGGCAATCGTTGACAACGATTCCCGGCTGACAGGACGTAAATCCTCTACCCGAGGATACGGTATGACGTGCACTTTTCCATTTTTTGGAATAAAGGCATGATTTTGCACAATCCAGTGAACTTCAACTCCGGCCGCTATAAGGCCTTCTGCCAACTTGTCCCAGAAATAGGTTTTGTATCGGTTTTCAACGAACAAGACTTTCATGTGCAAGATACACCATTACCATCTTGTACAATCATATCAAAGAGACACAATCATACAAGCAAGTCCGACCATGAACTCTGATCAGACATCTGGAAAATATTTAGGGTTAAAACAACTGACACAAACTCGATCTTCAGGTTCGCCATTAATCAGATGATGCCCCTTGAGACGCGCCTCAATCACCCAACCCGCTGAGGTGTAACATTTGATTGAGCCGATGTTCTTTTCGGCAATACCGCCAGATAGCTTTCTAATATCATAGACTTCAAAAGCCACTTTGTTTCCAATTCGAATTGCCTCTGTAGCCAGCCCCTTACCCCAATAATCAGGCTTGCCAATAACAGTTACCAGATCTGAGGTCTTGTGTGCGCTCTGAATC
Organism: Fluviicoccus sp.; assembly: GCF_030646115.1. Classification (GTDB taxonomy): domain Bacteria; phylum Pseudomonadota; class Gammaproteobacteria; order Pseudomonadales; family Moraxellaceae; genus Fluviicoccus. Next base: position 251,984 of record NZ_JAUSMX010000009.1, on the reverse strand, counting down.
GGGCCGACTTTCAGGTTTCCTATATGAGTATCATTCTCGGCATAAATGACTGCATACATGTACCACTGCCCGGTTTCCCGTCCTTGACGAATGTAATTGACAGCATCTTCATGCGTAATGTTCCTGGAGTCCAGAAAATGCACCACGGCAGAATCCTTGAACCACGACAAATACTCTTCATTGACGTCTTCTTCAAGAAGGGGTCTCAGATAGACACGGCCACCATCACTGTAGCGTTGCTGATCACTTGACTGCATACCGACTCTCCCTTTGTAAAACTTCGTTAAATCAACCAATCATATTCCAGGCCAATGCCGTTCCACGTGGCGCATCGACGCTGACTCGCTTACCCAGAACCAGATCAATGTACTTTGGAGGTAATCCCAATCCCGGCCGGATTGCGCGAACATTTTTAGTCGTCAAAACATCGCCTGCCTTTACATCCTGGCAAATGTAGAGCGTGCGGCGGAATTGCAGGGACTTCTTTTCAGCCGCCGTTGCGCCATAACTCACTTTGCCTAGGGATTGCCACGCACGTTCAGACTCGACCACCAGTGACGCCATTTCGGCCGGCTCCATGGAGAACGAACTGTCAACCCCGCCATCGGCGCGGGCAAGAGTAAAATGCTTTTCAATGACAGTAGCACCCAAAGCGACACTGGCAACAGAGACGCCAACACCCATGGTGTGATCCGATAAGCCAACCTCACAGTTAAACAATTGACGCATGTGGGGAATGGTCAAAATGTTGGTGTTAGCCGGGGTTGCCGGATAAGTACTGGTGCACTTCAGAAGAATTAAGTCCTTGCAGCCGGCTTCGCGAGCGGCGCGCACGGTTTCATCCAGCTCAGCGATGCTCGCCATCCCGGTCGATATAATCAACGGCTTGCCGGTGGCTGCAACCCGGCGAATCAGCGGCAGATCAGTATTTTCGAACGAAGCGATTTTGTAGCAAGCCACATCCAGTTCTTCGAGGAAATCGACCGCAGAATCATCAAAAGGGGTACTGAAGGGGATCATGCCCAATTCACGGGCGCGCTCGAAGATGGGCGCATGCCATTCCCAAGGCGTATAAGCTTCCTGATAGAGCTTATAAAGCGACGTGCCCTCCCACAGACTGTTCTTGTCCGCAATGTGGAACTCCCGCTCATCCAGATCCAGTGTCATGGTATCGGCGGTATACGTCTGAATCTTGAGTGCATGTGCGCCGGTTTTCGCGGCGGCCTCAACTATTTCAAGGGCCCGATCCAAGGACTGGTTATGATTCCCCGACATTTCGGCAATTACAAAGGGGGGATGATCCGGTCCGATCTGACGATTGGCAATGGTGAAGCTGTGCTTTGTCATGTGAGTTCCGCCACATATGTCATGAAAGCCGGTTTATAACCGGCGCGTAAGAATACATCCCGGGAAGCATGGTTTTCCGGCCGGATTTCCGCCAGAACCTCATGCACGCCGGAGTCACGTTGTTTCAGCCAGGCCAATCCATCGCGAAGCAATGATTCTCCCAAGCCGGAGCCATGACGTTGGGGAACCAGATATACGGAGGTCATCCAGCTGCCATTCAGGCGGTCATAGCGAAGCACGCCAACGGGGCCTTGGCTGTCCTGTCCAATCAACAATGCCCGGTCAGGATTCCGGAGACTGCGTTCCAGCCATCCTATATGCGTGTCCCAGCTGATTTCCTGATCGTTATGCGAATAGCGACGATTGACGGCTGCATTCCGCCATTCATACATGTCGCGGGCATCCGCCAGTGTGACAGGCCGGATATTTATCGGCTGTAAGGACATTATCCTGGCTACCCTCGCGGCACCGCGTCCATCACAAATACTCTGGGAGCGTTGCGCGAACACGTATCGCATATCGGCGTTTGACAGCGCTACATTCACAGCATCCCTGATATTTGTTACGGAAACCTCTTGGTGATTTCCTAGAAAGAGATGCAAACCCGCCTGTGCAGCATGATGACCAAGCAAACGCTGGTTATCCGCAATAGCAATGGCGATGCTAGGCAAACCAACCGAAGCCCGCTCCCACGACATGGAGCCGGCAGCGCCAATAGCCAGATCCGCCTTGATCATGCGTTCAGCCAAATCGGAGGCATTGACAACCAGATCAACACAAGCATGGCGCTCGGTCGCTGCCTTGATCTCGGGTAAATGGGCACAAGCTGCGCCAACTACCACCTCGATGCGAATTTCGCCCTGATCCATAATTGGTGCCAGAGCCTCTAAAACTTTCAGCGTTTCACGAGTCGGGTCCGCTCCGCCGAAACAGACTTGCATAGCCTGTACCGGCTCCTGCGACCTGGCTGCTCGATCCACACGGCCTGCATCCGCAAAATCCTGACGCAGCAGCGCGTAGCGCGGCCCCAGAAATAATCGGGTGGAGTCCGCAACCAGGCCTTTATACCGCACGTCCATTTCATGGTAAAAATTCTGGTCAAGCAGGACATCGCATTCGTGGGGCCTGTCTGCAAGATCATCAATAACCAGCAACTGACCGACAACGGAGCTGACCGACTTTTCCCATCGGGCATCCAAACGGTAATGGTCCACCACCAACCAGGCAATGGAGCCAGGTTGGCACGCCAGAATCTCACGTGTTCCAGCCGCATCGTCCTCCCACGCGCCGTCGCGACATCCTAGCGGCAAGGCATGGGACAGGTATCCCTGCGCTTCAATCAAGGCTCGCAAGCCTTCAGGCAAATCCAGGCTGATGAAATGAATCTGACTGAACTTGCTTCTCAATTGAGCAGCAAGCGCCAGACATCGCATCAAATGACCCGTGCCTATTCGTGAAGACGCATCAACCCGGAATGCAATATGCATCAACGCACCTTGAACAACGGTTCCAATGGCGCGCAACGCAATTGCGATTCCAGCGTGCGGTTATTGACGGCGTTTACAATCAGGGGCAGGACTTTGTCATACGCGGCAAAGAGCCTGCCAAGCTCGGCATCACCATGCGCATAGCTGATATTGTGTGTTCCCAGGGTCAAGATGCCGTTGGCGAACATCTCCTGAAGAAACAGGGTGCGAATCTGCCAGATACTGTAGCCGTTGGCACCCTGCATATTGAGGAAAGACCATGACGGATGGCCGCTGAGCGAGAACAGCGCCTCAGCCTGATGCTTCTTGATCAGGCCGGTGACGGTGCTGATGACCTCTTCACCACGACGGGTAATGGTTTCAATGACTGGCTCGCTGCGCAGCTTGTCAATGACCGCGCAAGCGGCGGCCAGTGAAAGGGTTTCCCCGCCAAAGGTTCCTGAAAAGAAAATATCTTCCATGAAGCGCATCAGGGAACGCTTGCCGACCACTGCGGATACCGGATAACCGTTTGCCAGCCCCTTGCCGAATGTGGCCATATCCGGAGTTACCCCGAGATAAGCTTGAGCGCCGCCGCGGGCATAACGGAAACCGGTGATCGTTTCATCGAACACCAAGACCACTCCTTCGCGCTCCGTTAAGGCGCGTACACCTTCCAGGAATCCCGGCTGCGGAAACTGGACATTCATCGGCTCCATGATCACCGCGGCAAACTGACCTTTATGCTGGGTCAGCAGCGCTTCCAGCGAGGCCAGATCGTTGTAATTGAACTTGTGAGTCAGATCCTGAACGGCTTGCGGAACACCCAGATTACGGGTGGTTGAACCGATATACCAATCCTGCCAGCCGTGGTAGCCGCAAACCGCAATCAGATCACGCCCCGTAGCGGCACGGGCAATTCGAATGGCCGCCGAGGTTGCATCCGAACCGTTTTTGCCGAAACGGACCATTTCAGCACAGGGGATTTCCTCAACCAGGCGCTCCGCCAACTCGGCTTCCAGCGGGTGCGGCAATGAAAACACCACTCCAGAGTCCAGTTGCTTGCGTACAGCAGCATCGACATCCGGATCACGATAACCCAGAGTTATGGCCGCCAAGCCATTCACGAAATCCACATACTCGTTGCCGTCCACATCCCATAGCAAGGCCCCCTTGCCGTGAGTCACGAAGAGCGGCGCCACCCCGCGGGGGTAGGAGGTAATACTTTTACTAAATGTTTGGGAGGCAAGCGGAATAGTACGGAGAGCGCGTTCAAGCATTTCCTCCGAACAGGCATAACGGGATTTCATAGGAATTTCACCATCAGTCGCCAAAGATTTTAAAAGGCCTTCATTACGGACATGACCGGTATTGATTGCCGATAACTCCGGATTGGCCTGAATCAATTCAAGAATATCGGTCATGCCGAAATCCGGCTTGACGTTGTAGAGAGCCGAATAGACGCGTTCGACAAAAGCAAAGTCATCGGGGGTGTCGACCGTCCAGCGCAACCCTGAATAGTCCCGCCCAGCCGTTACCGACTGCCGGTCAAAAGCATCCGGTCGCGAATTGATGAAATAGGTAACATGTTCACGCTCACTCTTGAGCTTCGCCGTCAACGCAATTTGACTCAGAACACCCGCTTGAACCACCTCGACATCCAACCCGTCAGGATAGGTTGAGACGACGGTATTGGAGGTGTACTGTGCGCCGGTCGCCAAGTGTGTCGCAATCACCTGATCCACTACCCGCCAGTCGGTTAGCGGGCAATCACCCGTCAGCCGGACAACATGCTCGGCCGGGTAAGCCGCCATTGCAGAAACATAACGGTCCAGCACATCATCCAGAGACCCGCGAAAACACGGGATGCCGTTTTCCCGACAAACCGCTTCAATCTGATCATCCGAAACATCGGTACTGGTAACTACAACTAGTTGCTCGATCATCCGCGAGTGTTGCAGGCGTTCAACCTGGCGCAGCAACATCGGCTTGCCCAACAATGGCCTCAACACCTTGCCGGGCAAGCGTGTCGACGACATTCTCGCCTGCAGCAATGCCACCACCTTCATCGGCCCTGTCATTTCTATACCTTCCAGCAAGACGGGTTCAAAAAGCGCTCTTCATCAATTGCAAATTCACGGCAATCAAAGGGGAGCTGTACAGACGCTGCAGTAATCACTTCATCTAGCTGCGCCCGGTTATTCACACCCACAACCACCCTGTCGATTTCTTCACAGGCATTCAGGAAGCCCAGACATCCGGCAAGGTTGGAAACCCCGGCACGGGCGCATGCCTCCGACCACGCAAGCAAACCGGTGCGGATGGGGTCAAAGAAGGCCGGTATCTTGTCCTTCTCCATAACCAGTAATCCCTGCAGCAATGCGGAACGGACATGCACCTCAATGCCTCTGGACTTCAGTCCGGACAGCGTCCCGTCGAGGAGCAAACGCTGATCCAGAACATTGGCCGGAACCTGAACAATCTCGATGGGGAAACGACGCACTGCCTCATCAAGCTCGTGACGACCGTAAGCCGACAAGCCGATTTTGCCGATGCGGCCTTCGGCCTTCAGCGCTTCCAGCTCCCGCCAGCAGGCTGCTCCGTTGTCACCAAGCAAGTCGCTGGAACGGTGGAACATAACCGCCTCTAGGCGATCAACACCGAGAATTTCCAGGGATTCCCGCACTGACGCCCGAACCTTGCCGGCCTCGCCGCCAATTGGCGGCACCTTGCTGATCAGGCGGAAAGGCGGCAATGACGGCAACAGCCGGCCGAGAACCGCCTCGGATTCGCCATAAGCCCTTGCGGTATCAAGAGTATCAATCCCGCCCTGAGCCGCACGTGCCAGAATGGCCGCAACCTCATCAGGCTGAGTTTGCCCGTCCTGGTTTGAGACACCATAAGGGAGTCCGAACTGCACCGTCCCCAACGCCAGCTTCATGACAAGGCCTGTTTCAGCGCATTCACCACCGTATCCTGCTGCTGCTCCGTCATCTTGGGGAACATGGGCAAGGAAATGGCGCGCGCGTAATAGGCTTCACTGAGGGGATACTGACCGGCCGTAAAACCCAGACGCTTGTAATACGGTTGCAGATGCACGGGAATGTAATGCACATTCACACCGACTCCGGCTGCTCGCAGGCTTTCAAACACTTCCCGGCGGGACTTGCCTGTCTTGTCCTGATCCAGCTGGATGACGTACAGGTGCAAGGCCGAGTAACGGTCGGACACGCGCACAGGAGCAATCACCGGCAAATCACGCAACAGCTGATCATAACGATCGGCAAGCACTTGCCGGCGGGCAACCCACGCATCCAGATGCTTCATCTGCGACACGCCCAGCGCAGCCTGCATATCTGTCATGCGGTAGTTGTACCCCAGCGCCTGCTGCTCGTAATACCACGGACCATGTGATTCCTCCTCCATCAAGGAAGCTTCACGGGTAATGCCGTGCGAACGCAACAACGCCATGCTTCGGGCAAGATCCGCATTTTGTGTCAGCGCCATACCGCCTTCCGCCGTAGTGATGATTTTCACCGGATGAAAGCTGAAAACCGTGATATCACTGTATGCGCAAGAGCCAATGACTGTATCGCGGTAGCGTCCGCCAATGGCGTGTGAGGCATCCTCAATGACGGCAAAACCGTACTGGAAGGACAACTCACGGATTGACGCCATATCACAGGATTGCCCGGTCATATGAACCGGTATAACCACTTTCGGCAGCTTGCCCGCCGCTTTTGCAACATCCAGCTTTTCCTTCAGCGCCTTGGGGCACAGATTGAATGTAGCCGGGTCTATATCAACAAAATCAATTTCTGCCCCACAATACAAGGCACAATTCGCTGACGCAACAAAGGTGATCGGGCTGGTCCATACCAGATCACCCCGACCAACACCCAGCGCCAGACAGGCAATATGCAAGGCTGACGTTGCGCTATTGACTGCAAGCGCATGCGCGACTCCGCAGTGAGAGGCCACTGCAGCTTCGAAAGCAGGCACCTTCGGACCCTGCGTCAGGAAGTCGGAGCGCAAAACCTCCACAACCGCAGCAATATCATCATCCTGGATGTCCTGGCGGCCGTAGGGAATCATGACATGGCCGCCTTGTTGAAGCTGACGATTTCATCCACGGTCAGAAAATGCGGATTGGTGCCCGAGTTGTACTCGCAGCCCATCTTGACCGGCTCGCCCTTCTCACCCAGATTGTTCAGGGAGAAACTATTGCCGCGACTGGTAAAGGTAATGGTCGGACACAGCACAAAGTGGTCATGGAATTCGAGGGTCAAGTGGGAGTCATCCGCCGGACACATGATTTCATGCAGCTTCTCCCCTGGACGGATACCCACGATTTCCTGTTCAACACCCGGAGCAATGGCGGAGGCCAGATCGGTAATGCGCACGGAGGGAATTTTCGGCACAAAAATTTCGCCGCCATGCATCCGTTCGAAATTCTTCAGTACGAAATCAACGCCCTCCTGCAGGGAAATCCAGAAACGGGTCATGTCCGCATGGGTAATGGGCAGCTTCTGAGCCTTTTCAGCCAGCAGCTTTTCGAAGAAAGGAACGACGGAGCCGCGCGAGCCAACCACGTTGCCGTAACGGACCACGCTGAACAGCGTGCGCTTGCTACCGGCCATGTTGTTGGCGGCAACAAACAGCTTGTCGGAAGCCAGCTTGGTGGCACCATATAGGTTGATCGGGTTGGCTGCCTTGTCGGTGGACAGGGCAATCACCTTCTCGACGTTATTCTCCAAAGCCGCCTTGATGACATTTTCAGCGCCATGAATATTGGTCTTGATGCACTCCATCGGATTGTACTCAGCCGCCGGAACCTGCTTCAGGGCCGCAGCATGAATAACAAAATCAACACCTTCCATAGCCATTCTGAGGCGCTCACCGTCACGCACATCTCCGATGAAATAACGCAGGTTCTTGGCATTGAACTCTTGCTGCATCTCGTACTGCTTCAGCTCATCCCTGGAAAAAATAATGATCTTCTTGGGGCTGTAGCGTGAGAGCAACGTCTTCACATACTTCTTGCCAAAGGAACCTGTACCGCCCGTAATCAGAATCGTCTTGCCATCAAACATACCCACTTCCTCGCAGTCCCGAAAACAGCAACTTCCTGACATTTCATGCTTATCTGCCGTCAGTTGCATCAACCCACATCATCAAGCCGGCATCAGACATGCCGACAACAAAACACTGCATCTATGCAATGCGAAAAAAAGACCCGAACAGCGCCAATACCAATACTTACCGGAATTCACCGCCGACAACAGGCATAGCCCCTTACAAGCGCCAAACCGAAAAACCGGCATCCTCAAGAGACTTTCGAGCAAATACGGACTTGACATCCATAAACGGTATTTCCTTGCCGGCAATACCCGCCAAAACAGTCAAGTCAATATCCCTGACCTGGTGATGAGCCACCGCCGCCACAACGGCATCCAACCGCTCCAGGGACCGCCAGTCACCCAGCATTTCAAGGCCGTACTCTTCTCTTGCCTCATGCGCATCAGCAACCGGATCCCAGACAACCACATTGACGCCGAAATCCCTCAACTCACGCACTATATCCATGACCCGGGTATTCCGTATGTCGGAGCAATTTTCCTTGAACGTCAAGCCCAGAACCAAGACCACCGCCCCCGGTGCAACCCCGCCGGCCAGCACCATGCGGCGAATCGTCTGCTGAGCAATATATGAACCCATGCGATCATTGATTCGACGGCTTGACAGAATTATTTCAGGGTTATAGCCGAGCGTCTCGACCTTATGCGTTAGATAATAGGGATCAACGCCTATACAGTGACCACCGACCAAACCAGGACGAAAAGGAAGAAAATTCCACTTTGTGCCCGCAGCCTCAAGAACCTCAAGCGTATCAACGCCCATCAGATTAAAAATGACGGCCAGCTCATTCATTAAAGCAATATTCACATCGCGCTGGGTGTTTTCAATCACTTTTGCCGCTTCAGCAATACGAATGCTTGAAGCCCTGTAAACACCCGCCTCAACAATCAACTCATAAACCGCAGCAACAGCATCAAGCACCTCAGGGGTTTCGCCGGACACTATTTTTGTTATCGTTTCAAGCCGATGAACCTTGTCACCGGGCACGATCCGCTCCGGGGAATACCCCAACCAAAAGTCCACCCCACGCCTCATACCTGAAATTCGCTCCAGCAACGGACCGCAAACCTCATCAGTGACGCCGGGATAGACCGTGGACTCGTAAATAACGATGCAGCCCCGCTTAAGCACAGGCGCAATGGCTTCGGTCGCACGGATGACAGGAGTAAGATCCGGCTGCTTGGCGTTATCAATTGGCGTTGGCACCGCAACAATCAGGAAGTCCGCAGAAGACAGATCCGAAGGGTTGCTGGTGAATTGAATATTCGAAGCTTCACGAAACGAGGAAGCATCCATCTCACCGCTGGGGTCACGCCCCTCACGGTAAGCCCGCAGCTTAAGCTCGTTGATGTCAAAACCGATGGTGCTCACCTTCTTGCCAAACGCCAATGCAAGCGGAAGGCCGACGTAACCAAGCCCCACGACAGCAATGGTTTTTTTATTGACAGTGCTCGCGTTCATGCAGAGGAAACATCCATTGACTAGTGACAGGCTCTCGAAACACACGCCTAATATATCATGCACAGTCAGCCATGTCAGGCTCACGGACGACGCAAAAACAAGCGAAAAACCAACAAAATATTTCCAACAACAACAACAACGCAGCAAACTGCTGTTTCAAAAATGAATTTTCAGAACAGTCAGCCATTTGCCATTGTCCGGCCAAAGGCCATTCCCAGCACAAGATCCGTCAAGCCTTCAATAGTCAACCCCCCCCCAAAGCGATACCAGGTAGCCGTCCAGGCTATTGCTCCGCGCAAAAGCGAACGACGCACAGATACCGACGCTATCCAGTCCTCATCCTGACTTACAGCCATCAACGCCTTTAGCCACAGCCGCTCATATTCCTGCCGAAGCACCTCAAGTTCATCCTTGTGCTCCCGCGAAACTGACTCCCATTCGAATACCAGCACAGTCATCGCATCACGCGTAATACCATTGATGGCATTCAACTCCGACATGATGACTACACGTAACTCTTCCTCGGGCGAAGCAAGGCCCTCCACCGCAGCCCTCAGAACCACTGTGTTGTAAACGATGATTTCACGCATCACCACGAACAGAATCTCTTCCTTGCTGCGAAAGTGATGGAACAGGCTGCCGGACTGGATGCCGACCAAGGCTGCGATCTCACGCACCGTGGTGCCGGAGTAGCCCTGGACACGGAACAAATGCGCCGCTGCCCTCAAGACGCGGCCGCGCGGAGTGTCATCCAGATTTCCGAAACTGGGGATTTTATCGAGCGATTTGACCTGGCGGGCTTTGACAAACATGGTGGCTTTTTACCTGGTTCATGATTGAAAACAGAAACTTCTTACTGTTGTCCCATTATGACCGAGAAGACCCTCTTGCACAAGCAAGCACTTGCTTGGTATGGTATGCCCACTTTGATGACCGCCATCTGACAGGATCTGTTCCATGACCAGCAAACCCTCCATCCGCATCGGCTGCGCCTCAGGCTTCTGGGGCGACACCAACACCGCCGCCTTCCAACTGGTCCGCCAAACCCAGATCGACTATCTGGTTTTCGACTACTTGGCTGAAATCACCATGTCGATCATGGCTGGCGCCCGGATGAAGAATCCGGATGCCGGTTACGCCACTGACTTTGTCACCCAGGTCATGGCGCGCCTGCTGCCGGAAATCGCCGAGAAGAAGATCAAGGTGATCAGCAACGCCGGGGGTGTCAATCCCCTCGCCTGCCGCGATGCACTGGTGAAACTGATCAATGACGCCGGGTTGAACCTGAAGGTAGCCGTGGTGCTGGGTGACGATCTGGTGCCGCAGCAGCAGGCTTACCGCGACGCCGATACCCGTGAAATGTTTTCCGGCGAAGGCATGCCGCCGATGCTGGTGAGCATGAACGCGTATCTGGGCGGCGTGCCGGTGCGTGATGCGCTGGCTCAAGGTGCGGATATCGTGATCACCGGCCGCGTGGTTGATTCTGCTGTAGTGCTGGGGCCGTTGCTGCACGAGTTCGGCTGGTCTCTGGACGACTACGACAAGCTGGCGCAAGGCTCGCTGGCCGGTCACATCATCGAGTGCGGCGCGCAGTGCACTGGCGGCAACTTCACCGACTGGGAAAGTGTGCCCGGTTACGAAAACATGGGCTTCCCGGTGGCGGAATGCTTCGCGGACGGTTCCTTCATTATCAGCAAGCCCGAAAAGACCGGCGGTCTGGTCAGTCGCGCTACCGTAGCTGAACAGCTGATCTATGAAATCGGTGATCCGCAGGCCTACTTCCTGCCGGACGTGACCTGCGACTTCTCCACTGCCAAGGTTGAGCAGGTTGGGGAAAATCTGGTGAAGGTCTCCGGCGCTAAGGGCCTGCCGCCGACCGACACCTATAAAGTCTCCGCCACCTACCCCGAAGGATTCCGCCTGATCGCCAGCTTCGTGATCATTGGCATCGATGCCGTCCGCAAGGGGGAGCGCGTTGCCAATGCCATCTTCACCAAGGTCAACAAGGTGCTGGAGAAGCGCGGCGCACCGGCGCTGGTTTCCCCCTATGTCGAAATGATCGGCACCGAACGGTCCTATGGAGCCAACGCCAATCCGACCATGCGCCAGTCGCGTGAAGTGACGGTGCGCATGGTGGCCCGTTATCCGGTAAAGGAAGGCTTGATGTTCCTCGGCAGCGAAATCGCCCAGGCGTCGACCGGCATGGCTCCCGGCCTGGCCGGGATCATGGGTGGTCGGCCGAAGCCCTCGCCTGTAGTACGGCTCTTCTCCTGCGTCGTGGCCAAGGCCGGGGTGCCGGTAAGCCTGGATATCAATGGTGAGCGCATCCCGGTGGAAATTCCCGCCCAAGGCGGCTTTGTCGCCCCGACCCGTCATCCGGTGGGCCCGGTTGCAGACAACAGCGCCGTCACCCACACCGTCCCGTTGATCCGTCTGGCTTGGGGCCGCAGTGGCGACAAGGGCGATTCGTCCAACATCGGCGTCATCGCCCGCAAGCCGGAATACCTGCCGTGGATTCGCGCCAGCCTGACCGAAGCTGCATTGCGCGAATACTGCGCTCACTGGCTGGATACCGAAAAGAGTGTCGTCAACATCTATGAACTGCCGGGACTGGATGCATTGAACATCCTGCTAACCAACGCCTTGGGCGGCGGTGGCATCGCCAGCCTGCGCATTGATCCGCAAGGCAAGGCACACGCCCAGCAACTGCTCGACATGCCGGTGAAGATTCCGGCCGACCTGCTCTGATTTAAGGACCGATGAACATGATGCAATACAACTCCCTCTTCAAGCCAGACGCCTTTGCCGACAAGGTGATCATTGTCAGCGGCGGCGGCTCCGGCATTGGCCGCTGCACCGCCCATGAATTGGCGGCGCTGGGCGCGCAAGTCATCATCACCGGTCGTAACGCCGAAAAACTGGCCAAGGTGGAAGACGAAATCATTCAGGACGGCGGTTTGATCCGCTCAATGGTCTGCGATATCCGCAATGAAGAACAGGTAAAGGACACCATCGCCACTGTGCTGAAGGATTACGGACGCATCGACGGCCTGGTTAACAATGCCGGGGGCCAATTCCCCTCGCCGTTGGCCAATATATCCACCAACGGCTTTGATGCCGTCATTCGCAACAACCTGCATGGCACCTTCCTGATGATGCGGGAAGCCTACAACCAGTGGATGTCCCAGCACGGCGGCAGCATCGTCAACATGACCGCCGACATGTGGGGCGGCATGCCGAACATGGGGCATTCCGGCGCTGCGCGCGCCGGGGTGGATAACCTGACCAAGACTGCCGCTGTCGAGTGGGCGGTCAGCGGCGTGCGCGTCAATGCCGTAGCACCGGGCTGGGTCATGTCTTCCGGCATGGATACCTACAAGGGGGACTTCGCCAAGTTCGTGATTCCCACCCTGTCCAACAACGTGCCGTTGAAACGCATGGGCACCGAGTCCGAAGTGTCCAGCGTCATCTGCTTCCTGTTGTCGGAAGGGGCTGCCTATGTTTCCGGCGTCACCATCCGCATTGACGGGGCATCGACGCTGGGCACCCGCATCTACCCGCTGGCCGACCACAAGAACTCCGAGCCGTACAACGGTTTCCATCGCGCCTTCATTCCCGACATCTTCAAAAAGGATGAGTGATCATGCCGATCATTGAACTGGAACATGACCGTAACAGCGCCGACTTCCAGGCGAACCAGACGGCAATGCTGGAACAGATCGAGGCAGTGAACGCCATCAAGCAGAAAGTGCTGGAACGGTCGATGCAGGAAAAGCCGAAGTTCACCAAGCGCGGCAAGATGTTGCCACACGAACGGGTTCAGCACCTGCTCGACGCCGGTTCGCCCTTTGTCGAATTGTGCGGTCTGGCCGGTTACATGATGCATGACGACAAGGACGGCACCGAGGCCGGCGGAAATATGATTTCCGGTATCGGCTTGGTCAACGGCGTGCGTTGCCTGGTTAGCGCCAGCAATTCCGCCATCAAGGGCGGCACCATTTCACCCAGTGGCCTGCGCAAGACGCTGCGTTTGCAACAGATTGCGCAACAGAACAAATTGCCGGTAGTCAGCCTGTCCGAGAGCGGCGGCGCGAACCTGAACCATGCGGCGGAAATCTTCGTGGAAGGCGCTCGCACTTTTGCCAATCAGGCGCGGATGTCTGCGCTGGGCCTGCCGCAAGTGACCGTGGTGCATGGCAACGCTACCGCTGGTGGCGCTTATCAGCCCGGCCTGTCCGATTACATGATCGTAGTGCGCGGCAAAACTGAAATGTTCCTCGCCGGACCTCCCCTGCTGAAAGCAGCGACGGGTGAAGTGGCATCCGAGGAAGACCTCGGCGGCGCGGCGATGCACGCGCAGGTGGCTGGCACGGCAGAGTATCTGGCGGAAAACGACGCCGACGGCATCCGTCAGGCGCGCGACATCGTCGGCATGCTCGGCTGGGACAAGCCGACAGCTGACCAGGCTTTCCCGGAACCCCGTTATCCGGCCGACGACATCCTCGGGCTGATTCCCTGCGACTTACGCAAGCCTTATGACGTGCGCAGCGTCATCGCCTGTCTGGTCGACGACTCTGATTTCCTCGATTTCAAGACTGAATTCGACAACCAGACCGTCTGCGGCTGGGCCAAAGTAGGCGGCGTCACCATCGGCATCATCGGCAATAACGGCCCGATTACCCCGCAAGGTGCAGCCAAAGCCTCGCAATTCATCCAGCTGTGCGACCAGACCAACCGCCCACTGCTGTTCCTGCACAACACCACCGGCTTCATGGTCGGCACCGAATCGGAACAGAACGGCGTGATCAAACATGGCTCGAAGATGATCCAGGCCGTGGCGAATGCCCGTGTGCCGAAGCTGTCGATCGTCATCGGCGGCAGCTACGGCGCGGGTAACTACGCCATGTGCGGGCGCGGGCTCGATCCGCACTTCATCTTCTCCTGGCCGAACTCGAAAACCGCCGTCATGGGCGGCGCGCAGGCGGGCAAGGTGCTGCGCATTGTGACTGAAGCCAAGCAGGCAAAGATGGGCATTACCCCCGATCCGAACGTGCTCGACTTTCTGGAGAAGAGCACGGCGGCGAAGCTGGAAGGACAATCCACAGCACTGTTCAATACCGCCAGCCTGTTTGATGACGGCATCATTGATCCGCGCGACACCCGCAAGTTGCTGGTCTTCCTGCTGCAAACCATCCGCGAAGCCGCGCAGCGCGAACTGAAATCCAATACCTATGGCGTGGCCCGCTTCTAAGCGGCCAGTCGAACACACGAACACTCAGAGGACACCACCATGAAGCTGACTCCTGAACACGACGCCCTCCGCCGCACCGCCCGCCAGTTCGTTGAAAAGGAACTGAACCCCAACATTGACGCTTGGGAAGAAGAAGGCATTTTCCCCGCCCATGAAGTCTTCAAGAAGATGGGCGACCTCGGTCTGCTAGGCATCTGCAAGCCGGAAGAGAACGGTGGCTTGGGACTGGATTACTCCTACAACATGGTCGTGGTGGAAGAACTGGGCCGCATCGCCTGCGGCGGCGTGCCGATGGCGATCGGCGTGCAGACTGACATGGCGACGCCCGCCCTCGCCCGCTTCGGCTCCAAGGAACTGCGTGATGAGTTCCTGACGCCTGCCATTGCTGGTGACTATGTCGCCTCGATCGCCGTTTCCGAGCCCCATGCCGGTTCCGATGTCGCCGCGATCAAGACCACCGCCCGCAAGGACGGCGATGACTACGTCATTTCCGGCACCAAGATGTGGATCACCAATTCCACCCAGTCCGATTTCCTCTGCCTGCTGGCCAACACCAGCGACGGCAAGCCGCACCTGAACAAGTCGCTGATCGTGGTGCCGACCAAGAGCAAGGGCATTTCCTTCTCCAAGAAGCTGAACAAGCTGGGCATGCGTTCCTCTGACACCGCACAGATCTTCCTCGACGAAGTGCGCGTGCCGCAGCGTTATGTGATCGGCGCGGAAGGCATGGGCTTCACCATGCAGATGATGCAGTTCCAGGAAGAGCGCATGTACGGCGCCGCCAATGCCCTCGGCGGCATGGAAGCCTGCATCGAACAGACCATTGAATACTGCCGTACCCGCACCACCTTCGGCCAGCCGCTGATCGACAACCAGGCCATCCATTTCCGCATGGCCGAACTGCAGACCGAAGTGGAACTGTTGCGCGCCCTGGTGTGGAAAGCTTGTGAAGCCCACATCGGAGGCGGCGATCCGATGGAAGTGACCCGTCTGGCCTCGATGGCGAAGCTGAAGGCCGGCCGCCTGATGCGCGAAGTGACGGACTCCTGCCTGCAATACTGGGGTGGCCAGGGCTTCATGTGGGATAACCCCGTCGCCCGTGCTTACCGTGACGGTCGCCTGATCTCCATCGGCGGCGGTGCGGATGAAATCATGCTCGGCATCATCTGCAAGCTGATGAACATCCTGCCCGGCAAGAAGAAGGCCTGATCCTTAGGGGCGCAGTGCCTGCGTCCTTTACGCCCAAACACGCATTCTGTCCGGCGGAGAGGACGCACGCAGTGCGCCCCTACGATGGATGGAAAGAACCGTAGATATCCGGAGGCCTCCATGGACCTGCCCGTCACCGAAACCCTGCTGCTCAGCCTCGACAAGGGCGTACTTCATCTCACCCTGAACCGCCCGGAGAGCCGGAATTCCATGAGCCTGCAGATGGTTCAGGAACTGCAAGGCGTGTTTGCCTGGGCGACCGCCAACGCTGTCCGCGCTGTCGTGCTGCGCGGCGCAGGTGGCCACTTCTGCGCGGGCGGCGACGTTCGCGACATGATGACCATCCGCCAGAAAGCCGCTGAAGACGCCCGCGCCTACCAGAATTTCAACCGCGTGTTTGGCGAATTGCTGACGCAAGTGACTAACGCGCCGCTGGTTGTCATCGCTGTGGTCGAAGGCGCGGCGCTGGGCGGGGGCTTCGGCCTGACCTGCATCAGCGATGTGGCCATTGCCCGCGCCGATGCCCAGTTCGGCATGCCGGAAACCCGTCTCGGCATCATTCCCGCCCAGATTGCGCCCTTCGTGGTGCAGCGCATCGGCCTGACCCAGGCCCGCCGCCTCGCCCTGCTCGGCCTGCGCATTAACGGCGCACAAGCGGCGCAAATCGGGCTGGTGCATGAAGTCTGCGCCGATGCCGACGCGCTGGAAGCCGCGCTGCAACGCACCCTGGCCGACATCAACCAGTGCGCCCCCGACGCCAATCGCGTCACCAAGGCGCTGCTGCTCAAGGTCGGCCACCAGCCGCTGGAAAGCCTGCTGGATGACGCAGCCGATGCCTTTGCCGCTGCCATCCAGAGTGCTGAAGGCATGGAGGGCGGGATGGCTTTCATCCAGAAACGTCCAGCGAATTGGGTTAATTGACCTACATTGAGAAAGGAACGGATTATGTCCTTCACCAAAGTCCTGATTGCCAACCGTGGCGAGATTGCCTGCCGGGTGATCCGCACCGCTAAACAACTCGGTTACCGCACCGTTGCCGTGTACTCGGATGCCGACGCCAACGCCCCGCACACCCGCCTGGCGGACGAAGCGGTGCATATCGGCCCGTCCACCGTCTCGGCCTCGTACCTGAACCCGCAAGCCATCCTCGACGCCTGCGCCCGCAGCGGTGCGGATGCCGTGCATCCCGGCTACGGTTTCATGTCGGAAAATGAGGATTTCGCCACTGCCTGCGCGGAAAAAGGCGTCGTCTTCATCGGCCCGCCGCCCAAGGCCATTTATGACATGGGCAGCAAGCGCAACGCCAAGATCATGATGATCAAGGCCGGGGTGCCCTGTGTGCCCGGCTATGAAGGCGAAAACCAGGACGAGGAATATCTGGCCGCCGAAGCGGCTGAAATCGGCATGCCGGTCATGATCAAGGCATCCGCCGGTGGCGGCGGGCGCGGCATGCGCTGCGTCACCCATGAAGACGAACTGCTGGCCGCCATCCGCACCGCCCGTTCGGAAGCCTTGAACGCTTTTGGCAGCGGCGAGTTGATTCTGGAAAAGGCCGTCATCAATCCGCGTCATGTCGAGTTCCAGATTTTTGCGGACCAGCACGGCAACTGTCTGTATCTGGGTGAACGAGACTGCTCCATCCAGCGCCGTCACCAGAAAGTGGTGGAAGAAGCGCCCTGTCCCGTCATGACGCCGGAACTGCGTCAGCGCATGGGTGAAGCCGCCGTCGCCGCAGCCAAGGCTGTCAATTACGTTGGCGCGGGCACGGTCGAGTTCCTGCTGGATGCCAGCGGCGAGTTCTATTTCCTGGAAATGAACACCCGCCTGCAGGTGGAGCACCCGGTCACTGAACTGATTACCGGCCTCGATCTGGTCGCTTGGCAGTTGAAAATTGCTGCCGGTGAAAAGCTGCCGATCACGCAGGATCAGGTCCAGCTTAACGGCCACGCCATTGAAGTGCGTCTGTATGCCGAAGATCCGTCGCACAATTACTTGCCGCAGACCGGCCCGATCCTGTCCTGGCAACCGGCCACCGGCACACAGGTGCGGATAGATGACGGCGTGTGCACCGGCGGCGAAGTCAGCCCCTTCTACGACCCGATGATCGCCAAGGTCATTGCCTGGGGCAGCACCCGTACCGAAGCCGCCCGTGTGCTGGCCCGCGCCGTTGAAGACAGCGTGCTGCTCGGGCTCAACAACAACAAGTCTTATCTATCGCAATTGCTGCGTCATACGGCGTTCATTGCCGGGGATACCCACACCGGCTTTCTTGCCCAGCATGACGCCGACCTGACGACGGTCCGGCCTTATGTCGCCACCCCGTTCGACTTCGCCCTCGCCGGGCTGTTGACCGGTCTGCAAAGCACTCCGTCGCAGCGGCTGCAAACCGCCTTCCTGCCCGGCAAGGTGATGCATCTGGCGATTGGAGAACAGAAGCAAATCGTTCAGGTTAGCGCCCCGGTTCATGGCGATGTCTGGCAAATCATGGTCGGTGAAACCGGCTTTGCCATCAACATCCTCGAAACTGTCGGCACCCGGTTGTGCTATGCCGTCGATGGCCATCGCCGTGGACTCGACTATGTGTATTCGGATGGCTCGGTCTATTTCGATGCCGGAAACGGCCAGCTGATTGCCCGTGACGACACACACGCACCGCCCAAGGCTGCCAACGCGGCCAGCCAGAATCAGATCAATGCTCCGATGGACGGCCTGCTGGTCAAGGTTTTTGCCGAAGTCGGCAACACCGTCACTGTCGGTCAGACCCTGATGCTGCTGGAGGCCATGAAGATTGAGCACCCGCTGAAAGCCCCGTGCAGCGGCGTGGTGCAGGAAATCCATGTCAGCGAGAAGATGCAGTTGAAAAAGCGGCAGGTGATGCTGGTCATCGCCCCTGCTGACTAACGAATGTAGGTCGGGCTTCAGCCCGACAACCCCCTTATTTAACGGCATCGTGTCGGGCTGAAGCCCGACCTACATACCCCTGAAGGAGATTCACCATGTCCCTGAAGAACCAGACCGTCTTCATCACCGGCGCCAGCCGCGGCATCGGTCGCGCCATCGCCCTGCGCTGCGCCCGTGACGGCGCCAATGTCGTTATTGCTGCCAAGTCAGAAGAGCCGCATCCCAAGCTGGGCGGCAGCATCCACACGGTCGCCGCCGAAGTGGAAACCGCCGGTGGCAAGGCCTTGGCCATTGCCCTCGATGTGCGCGACGAAGCCTCGGTTCGTGATGCGCTGGCCAAAGCCGCCGAACACTTTGGCGGTATCGACATCCTGATCAACAATGCCGGGGCGCTGTCGTTGTCCAATGTCGAAAACACACCTTTGAAAAAGTACGACCTGATCCAGTCGATCAACTCCCGTGCCGTTTTCATGTGCAGCCAAGCCGCATTGCCTTACCTGAAGAAATCGTCGAACGGCCACATCCTCAGCCTGTCGCCCCCCATCAACCTCAATCCGAAATGGCTGACGGTATTTGCCCCCTACACCCTCTCGAAATACGGCATGACCCTGTTGTCGATTGGCATGGCGGAAGAATTCCGCAGCTACAACATCGCCGTCAACACGCTGTGGCCGGAAACCTATATCGCCACTGCTGCTGTTACCAACAACATCGCCAACGATGAAGCCGTGGATGTCTGCCGCAAGCCAGAGATCATGGCTGACGCCGCCTGGACCATCCTCACCAGCCGTCGCACCGGACAGAATGAAATTGACGAGGCCGTTCTGCGCGCTGCCGGCGTGACCGATTTCACCCCTTATGCCTGCAATCCGGCCACCATGGATCGCCTGCAAAAGGATTTCTTCCTGGACTGACCGCCCCATTTTACTGGGATTTCCGGACACGCCCTACCCCCAAGTCTTGCGAAGACTGGCTTCAGCGGGTAAGGTAGGGCGCAACTTACAGGACAGACAATTCCCACGGACTGTTCATCACTTCCGTTTCCATCGCAAACCCTGCTTTTGCGTCAGAGGATGCCACCCACATGAGCAAGCAAGACCTCATTACCATCAAAGACATCGCCCGAAAACTCCCCGAAGTTGTCCGGAAACTGCCCAAGATGGCGTATGGTCTGGCGCTGGGCTCCAGCACCAACCCCACCAAAGCCGGCGGCCTTGGCTGGGCCATCGAAAAGGCCACCAAGGCGAATCCCTATGGTTCTGCTGTCCTCTACAAGGACACCAACCTGAACTACCTGCAGTTCAACCAATGGGCCAATCGTGTCGCGCACTACTTTCTGGCCCAAGGCCTTAAAAAAGGCGATGTGGTCGCCGTGTTTATCGAAAACCGCCCCGAATTACTGGCCGTAACCACTGGTTTGGCCAAGATCGGCGTGATATCCGCCATGGTCAACACCTCCCAGACCGGCAAGGTGCTGACGCACAGCATTAACCTGGTGAAGCCGAAAATGGCCATCATCGGCTCCGAACTAGTGGAGTCTTTTTCCGAAGTTCGCGCTGACCTCAACATCCCGACTGACCGGGTGTACTGGTTGGCCGATCAGGACACCCTGAAGGATGTCGGCGAAGCTCCGGACAGCTTCCGCAACCTGGCCATTGAATTGCAGAGCGCTCCCAGCTATAACCCGCCGACCACGAACAACGTTTATTACAGTGACGGTCTCTACTACATTTATACCTCCGGCACCACCGGTATGCCCAAGGCCGCCATTTTCAGCCACGGCCGCTGGATGAAGGCTTACGGCGTCTTCGGCTCCGTCATGGATTTGAAGAAAAACGACATCATGTATTGCACCCTCCCCCTCTATCACGCCACTGGCATGGTGGTTTGCTGGGGCGCGGCCATCTACGGCGCCAGTGGTTTTGCTATCCGCCGCAAGTTCTCCGCTCGCGAGTTCTGGGAAGATGTGCGGAAATTCAACGCGTCCGCCATTGGTTATGTCGGTGAATTGTGCCGCTATCTGATGGAAGTTCCCGTCAAGGCTGAAGACCGCGCCCACCGCGTCACGAAGATGGTCGGCAACGGCATGCGTCCCAATATCTGGGGCCCGTTCAAGCAGCGCTTCGGTGTCGACGAAGTTTATGAGCTGTACGCCTCTTCCGAAGGCAATATCGGCTTCAACAATATTTTCAACTTCGACAACACTGTCGGCTTCTCCCCCCTGCCCTACGCCATCGTCAAGTACGACAAGGAAAACGAGAAGCCGGTGCGTGACGCTGACGGCTACATGATCAAAGCCGCTATTGGCGAGCCTGGTCTGCTGGTCGGCAAAATTACTGAACGTACCCCGTTCGACGGCTATACCGATGCTGCCAAGAACGAAGCCTGCATCTTGCACGATGTGTTCGAAAAAGGTGACCGTTACTTTAATACCGGTGATCTGGTGCGCAATATCGGTTTCCGCCATGCGCAATTCGTGGACCGCTTGGGTGACACCTTCCGCTGGAAGGGTGAAAACGTTTCCACGACCGAAGTGGAAAACCTGGTCTGCTCTTATCCGTCCATTGCCGAAGCGGTGGTTTACGGGGTGGAAATCCCGAACACCAACGGTCGCGCCGGCATGGCGGCGATTACTCCTCACGAAGGCATCGACATTGATTATGCCCACTTGCTGGAGCACTTGCGGAGAGAGATGCCGCCCTACGCCGTTCCCGTCTTCTTGCGTCAGCAACAGAAGATGGAAACCACCGGTACCTTCAAGTATCAGAAGAACAATCTGAAGAAAGAAGGTTTTGATCCGCATCAGTCGCACAAGGAACCGCTATATGTGTGGCTGCCGGGTACTGACAGCTATCAGTTGCTGACCCCGGAAATCTGGGAAAACATCAGCAACAGCGCTTATCGTTTCTAAGCTATTCGGCATAAAAAGGGCTGACTTGCTTCAGCCCTTTTTATGCCTGAATTTTCACCATGAACCGCATTGCCTGTTACAAAAACCTTGCACATCCATTGAAAATCCGTAGAATATGCCACCTCAGCGGCACAGCCTGCTGATGTTCAAGATTGGGTCGGTAGCTCAGTCGGTAGAGCAGCGGACTTTTAATCCGTTGGTCCCGGGTTCGAATCCCGGCCGACCCACCACTTGAATCAATGACTTACTAAAGTCGCCCTCCGCATAATTAATGTCTTCCAACTTCGTGTAAGCAGCCCGTAGCCCCTCTCTTCACAAACGCCCACGTTCATTATAGCTATCCGTGTTCTCTTTCAGGATACATACTGCCTCAGATACAAGGTCTAGTGATACCGGTAATTAAGGCATAGGCTAACGCCATCACTCCCTCATTGGCAGAACACAATGTCCGCCCCCACACCTGCCCTCTTCATTGGTCACGGCTCTCCTGAAAACGCCATTCGGGATAATCCGTTCACTCAAAGCCTGCAAGCCCTTGGCAAGCGCATTACCCGACCCAAAGCGGCATTGGTCATATCGGCACACTGGTTGACCCGGGGGATCACCTTTACCGCTTCTCCGCACCCGGAACAGGTCTTCGATTTCTCTGGGTTTCCGCAGGCCTTGCATCAAGTTCACTACCGCCCCTACACCTCTCCAGCCCTGATCCAAAGGCTTCAGCAAATGAATCTGCCTGCCTTGGCTGATCCTGCGCAGGGCTTTGATCATGGTGTGTGGACCGTCCTTAAACATCTGTGGCCCGACGCTGACGTCCCCTTGGTGCAACTTAGCCTTGATATCACCCGGGATCGGCTGGGTCATCTGGCGCTGGGAGCACGCTTGCAGGCGCTGCGGGCAGAGGGCTATATGATCATTGCCAGTGGTAACATTGTACATAACCTGAGGGAATTGGACTGGAGCCAACCATCCGGCGGCCAGGACTGGGCGAAACGCTACGATCTGGTGATCAAGCAGGCGTTGGAAAGCAAGGACAATACCCTTCTGCTGCAACCACGTGCCGAACAAAACCAGGACAGCCGCTTGTCAGTTCCGACAGAGGACCACTACTGGCCGCTGCTGTACGTGGCGGGCACCCGTATGCCGACGGACCAGCTGGAATGGGTATACGAGGGTTACGAGTATGGCGGTATTTCCTTACGCAGTTTTATGCTGCATTGAGGCCGCAATCTCAATCAATATCCAGGTCGGATAATTCAATTTCCAGCGCATCCAGCGAGATGCGGATTTCCACCACCGATGTCGCCAGCGATACCATCAAGCACATCAGGCTGGCTCCGAAGACCCAGCGCCCGGCCAGTTCATTGCTGAAAAACAAACACAGCATTGCCACAACACACATGAAGAAGCTCAGTCCACCCCAGGTCTGCATGCGACGAATCAGCCGTGTACGCTTGCGGAGATTGGCCAATTGGGCGCGGTAGCGCAGATCATGTTTACGGACTGCATGGTTGGAATGCAGGCTGCGTATCAGATTTGCCAGCGCCAGGAAACGGTTGGTATATGCCAGCATCAACAGCGAAATGGCCGGGAAAAGAATGGCTGGGGTCGTAAGGGTGATTTCCATCCTCGAACTATAGCATGCTGGTTTTCCACACCTCAAACAAAACAGCCTCCGTGAAGGAGGCTGTTTGCAATGCTGGGCTGCTGAATCAACCGCCCAGCAAAGTCCGTGACACCACGTTCACCAATACCAGCATCGGCTGAGGATAAACACCCAACAGCAGCACCAGTCCGGCAATCAGCATCACCACCACGCCACCTGCCTGCTGCCCCCAGTTCAGCGGCGCATCATGCTTCCGCAGGCCGGGAGTCGCCATGTACAGTGTCACCATGACCCGCAGGTAATAGTACAAACCAATGGCGCTGCCCAGAATCACGGCAGCCATCAACCACCACATTTCAGCCTTTACACCGGTCAGGATCACGAAGAACTTGCCAATGAATCCGGCCGTCAGCGGGATACCGGCCAATGACAGCATCATCACCGTCATCACGGCCGTCAACACCGGCCTGCGCCAGAACAATCCGCGATAATTGAACAGCCCGTCAGCATCGTCATGGCGAAGCGGGCTGGACATCAGGGTAATGACACCGAAAGCACCCAGCGTAGTCAGCACATAGGTCAGCAGGTAGATTTGTACCGTCTGGATAGCCAAGACTCCGCCTGAAACCACGGCGGCCAGCAGATATCCCATATGTGCAATGGAGGAGTAAGCCAGAATACGCTTGAGGTTGTTCTGATTCAGCGCCAGCACATTGCCTGCAATGATCGACACCACCGCCAGCACGGCCATGACATCCCGTAACGCCATCGAATAAGCCGATGGAGTTTCAATCAGCCAGCGCAGCAATACGGCAAAGACGGAAATCTTGCCTACGGATGCCAGGAATGCGCCTACCGGAGCCGGGGCGCCTTCATACACATCCGGGGTCCAAAGATGGAAAGGCGCCACTGACAGCTTGAACGCCAAGCCGATCAGGATCATGCCCACCCCCATAATCGACAGGGGGCTATTGACGACTTCCAGTGTGGTTGCCTGCGCCAGACCCTGAAATTCCAGAGTGCCGGTCAGCGCGTACAACAGCGCCATGCCAAACAGCATGAATGCTGAGGCGGTTGCTGACAGCACCATGTACTTGACGCCCGCTTCCAGTGAACGCTTGCGCTGATAGGTATAGGCCACCATACCGTAAACCGGCACTGACATCAGTTCCAGCCCGATGAAAAAGGAAGCCATATGACGGCTGCACACCATCACCATGGCGCCAACGGCGGCAATGGTCAGCAGCAAATAGATCTCTTCCTTGTTGCTGCCATACCCATCCATATAGGCGTGTGTCAGGGTGGCGCATGCCAGCGTCGAGGCGAGGATCAGCACCATATAAAAGTAGGCAAAGGGATCCACGACGAGTAACGGCGTCACCAGTTGCGGAGCCAACGGCTGGTTCAGGGCCAGCCAAATAGTGGCTGCCAGGGAAATATTCAGCCCCACGACCGCCAGCGTCGCATTCCACCAATGGTTACGGCCAAAGGCGATCGCCAGCATCACGACAATCGCCGTCAGACTGGTCAGAATGACGGGTAGCAGGGGTAACAGGTTTTCCAGAGTCAGGTTCATGGTGACCTCAGCGCAATTCTGGCGTCATGACGGACGGCACGGGAGCGGCGGAAGCCGACTGGTAAAGTTGCTCAATGCCGGCCATGGCCGACCAGGACGTATTCAGGACCGGTTGCGGATACAAGCCCAAGAACAACAGGATGCCCATCAGGCTGACCATGATGGCAATTTCACGCGGGCTGAGATCCGGCAAGTCGCCTTCATGTTTTGACTCCC
The DNA here is from genome assembly GCF_030646115.1 of Fluviicoccus sp. Classification (GTDB taxonomy): domain Bacteria; phylum Pseudomonadota; class Gammaproteobacteria; order Pseudomonadales; family Moraxellaceae; genus Fluviicoccus. Next base: position 226,904 of record NZ_JAUSMX010000009.1, on the reverse strand, counting down.
CGAACAGGGCGCGATGGATGATGATCAGCGAGTAAAGGCCTGCCAGCACCAGGCTGGAGGTTGCCAGGATCGTAATCAGCGGCGACACCTTCCATGCGCCCAGCAGAATCAGGAATTCCCCGACAAAGTTGCCTGTACCCGGCATGCCCAGCAAAGCCGCACAAAAAAACATCATGATGGCGGGTAGATAGCGGAACTTGCCCCACAGACCGCCCATTTGACGCAGGTCGCGGGTATGCACCCGTTCGTACAACTCACCGCAGAGGATGAACAGGCCGGCCGCCGAGAAACCGTGCGCCAGCATCTGCATCACCAAGCCTTGCATGGTCAGCATGTTGCCGGAATAAATACCGATCAGCACAAATCCCATGTGCGACACACTGGTATAGGCAATCAGACGTTTGACATCATTCTGCCCGAAAGCCAGGAACGCGCCATAAAACACCCCGAAGATACCCAGCCACATGGCCACCGGGGCAAACTCCAGCGAGGCATTGGGAAAGAACGGCAGCGCAAACCGCAGCATGCCGTAGGCGGCGGTTTTGAGCAGGATACCCGCCAAGTCGACACTGCCGGCGGTAGGTGCCTGGGCGTGGGCATCCGGCAACCAGGAATGAAACGGCACTACCGGCAATTTCACGGCAAACGCCACGAAGAAGCACAGCATCAAGGCCATTTCCATACCCGGATCCATCTTCGTTCCCAGCAGATGGTGGTAATCAAAACTCAGCACTTGAGTTTGCGAGAAATTGATGAAGACCAGCGCCAGAATACCGACCAGCATGATCAAGCCAGCTGCCTGGGTGAAAATGAAGAACTTGGTAGCCGCATAAATCCGGCTCTTGCCATCCGAACCCGAATGCCCCCACAAGGCAATCAGGAAGTACACCGGCACCAGCATCATTTCCCAGAAAAAGAAGAACAGGAACATGTCGATGGCCAGGAAAACGCCGATGACACCACCCAGGCTCCACAGCAGGTTCAGGTGGAAAAAACCCACATGCCGCTGGATTTCACTCCAGGAACAGGCGACGGCCATAAAACCCAACAGGCCGGTCAGCATGATCATCAACAGTGACAGGCCGTCAAGCGCCAAGTGAATGCTGATGCCCAGTGCGGGAATCCACGGAGCCTGGTATTCCAGTTGCCATTGCGTAGTTTGCGCACCGATTGCGGGCATGGTGTAACTGCCTTCTGCCCAGATTTGCAGGGTCAGCAGGAACACCAGCAGCATGCTGAGCAAGGCCACCCAGCGCGGCAGTCCCAGGCCAAAGCGTTCGCCCACCCAGCACAGCAGGCCGCCGATAAACGGAATCAGGATAAGAGCGGGAAGAATCAGATCGGTCATCATCAGGCTTATCCTTTAAAATTACTGCTCAGAACAATCAGTGCTGCCAGAATCACGACCGCACCGAACACCATGCTTGCGGCGTACCAGCGTAGACGACCGTTCTCGGTAACACTGACAGCATCATGCGCCCGACGGGCGACGCCGGGAATCAAGCCGATGCCCAAGTCGATAATGTCATGGCGAAGGAGGTTCACCACAAACAGGTATGGCCTCACAAACAGCTTGTCGTACACCCAGTCGAAACCCCACCCGTTCAGCCAAAGGCGTGAAAGCAGTTGCCCTACGGAGGATTGCGCCATGGCTGTAGCCAGCTTTCGTTCCCCCAGGAACAGGAAAGCGGCAATGCCGATGCCGATCATTGCCACCGCACCGGACAGCAGCTCAACCGAATGCCGGGCTTCTTCATTGGCGGAAATATTCAGGGCGGGCAGCACACCTTCCAGCGGAGGATGGATCAGGGCGCCAACCCCGGTTGACAGCACCAGAAGGATGCCCAGCGGCAGCCAATAGGTGACTCCCTTCAATGCATGGGCATGGGTTTTTTCCTGACCATGAAAGACAATGAAAATCAGACGGAAAGTGTAAATCGAGGTAAAGAAGGCTCCGACCAGACCGGCCCAGAACAGTTCAAAGTGCTGGGTCGCGAACTCATCCCACAGGATTGCATCCTTACTGTAAAAACCCACTGTCACGAAGGGCAAGGCCGCCAGAGCACCACCGCCCACCAGAAAGCAGGCATAGACAAAAGGAATCTTCTTCCACAGCCCGCCCATCTTGAAAATGTTCTGCTCATGATGGCAGGCAATGATCACCGCCCCGGAGGAAAGGAACAGCAAGGCCTTGAAAAAGGCATGAGTCATCAGGTGGAACACGGCCGCGCTCCATGCCCCGGCGCCCAGCGCCAGGAACATGTAGCCGATCTGGCTCATGGTGGAATAGGCCAGAATGCGCTTGATGTCGGTCTGCACCATGGCGGAAAAGCCAGCCAGCACCAGCGTTACAGCGCCAATGACACCCACCAGCTCCAGTACTTCCGGCGCCATCATGAACAACACATGGGTGCGGGCAATCAGGTAGACACCGGCGGTCACCATGGTTGCAGCGTGAATCAGCGCCGAAACCGGCGTTGGGCCCGCCATGGCGTCCGCCAGCCAGGTTTGCAGTGGCAACTGTGCGGACTTGCCAACGGCACCGCCTAGCAACATCAACGCCGCCAGTGTCACCGACAAATCTCCGGTGCGCCAGACCTCGGGAGCCCTGACCAGAACTTCCTGAATATCCATCGTTCCCAGTTCGTGGTAGATGATAAAGAGGCCGATGGCCATCAGTACATCCCCTACACGGGTTACGGTAAAGGCCTTGATCGCCGCCGCGCCATTGGCGCTGTTCTGGTAGTAGAAGCCGATCAGCAGGTAACTGCAGAGACCAACCCCTTCCCAGCCAAGGTACAGCAGCAGCAGGTTGTCACCCAGCACCAGCAGCAGCATGCTTACCACAAAGAGGTTCATGTAGGAGAAAAAGCGTTCATATCCCGCTTCACCGCGCATGTACCAGGAGGCAAAGACATGAATCAGGAAACCGACACCGGTCACCACACCCAGCATGGTCAGCGACAGGCCGTCCAGATGCAGGCCGAAAGCCGGGGCGAAATCTCCCACTTGCATCCAGGTCCAGAGCACCTGGCGATAAGCGCCCTGCCCTTCAATACCCATAAACTCAATGCCGACATACAAGGCTGTCAGCGCAGACAAACCCATGGAGCCGACCCCGATCAGGGCGGCCAGGTTTTCAGACAGCCGATTGCGTACCGTCGACAGCAGCAGGAATCCCACCAAGGGGAAGACGAAAGTCAAATAGAGGAGGTTCATCCGCGCATCTCGCTTGCCGCATCAATATCTAGGGAATGATGGCGACGGTAAAATTGCAACAGGATTGCCAGGCCGATACTGGCTTCAGCGGCCGCCAGGCTCAGGATCAGGATAAACATGATCTGGCCGTCCGGTTGGCCCCAACGGCTGCCGGCCACCACAAACGCCAGCGCAGCGGCATTCATCATTACTTCCAGGCTCAGCAACATGAACAGGATGTTGCGGCGGACCATGACACCCACCAGCCCGAGTACAAATAGGATGGCAGCAACGCCAAGTCCGTGTTCCAGAGGAATTCCGTTCATTTCAGTCCGCCCTCCGCCTTGTCGAGTTTGACCGTGTTTTCAGCACTCAGCCGTTCCGCCACCCGCACGGCCTGGCGGTCTTCACGCGCATCGTGCTTGCCCAAGTGCCAGGCTGCAACCAGCGCCGCCAGCAGCAACATCGAGGCCAACTCCACGGTCAGCAGATAAGGTCCGTACAGTGCAATACCAACCTGTTTGCCATCTACCAAGGTATGTCCGAGCATGGCCCCGGACGGCTGTGAAAAAATCCAGGCCATTTCCGCCAGCAACGCCGTCGCAAAGATGGATGGACCCACCCAGACCCGCAACGCCAGCCATTTGTGCTCCTGTGCATCCACCTGAGTGCCCAGGTTCAGCATCATCACCACAAAGACGAACAGCACCATGATGGCGCCGGCATAGACAATCACTTCCAGCGCACCGGCAAACGGCGCGCCCAGGGTAAAGAAGATCACCGCCACGGCCAGCAGCGAGATGATCAGGTTCAGCAGTGCATGCACCGGATTGGCGTTAGTAATCACCCGGAGGGTCGCCAGAATGGCAACCGCCGCCGCTATGTAGAATGCAATTTCCATTAGTGCGGCCTCAGGGTAGCAGTGACTTGATGTCGACCGGTTGCGATTCGTTCTGGGCTGCGCCTTTGGGCTTGCCCGCAATCGCCATGCCGGAGACACGGTAGAAGTTGTAATCCGGGTACTTGCCGGGGCCGGAAATCAGCAGGTGTTCTTTCTCGTACACCAGATTCTGGCGGTTGTACTCGGCCATTTCAAAATCCGGCGTCAGCTGGATCGCCGTGGTCGGACACGCTTCTTCACACATGCCACAGAAGATGCAGCGGGAGAAGTTGATCCGGAAGAACTCCGGATACCAGCGGCCGTCTTCGGTTTCCGCTTTCTGCAAGGAAATACAGCCCACCGGGCAGGCAACCGCACACAGGTTGCAGGCCACACAGCGCTCCTGACCGTCCGGGTCACGCGTCAGCACAATACGGCCCCGGTAACGCGGCGGCAGGTAAACCGGTTCTTCAGGGTATTGCAGGGTGTCGCGCTTGCGGAAGCCATGGCTGAACACCATGACCATGCTGCGCACCTGGCTCCAGATTCCGTCAATCACGTTTTTCATCTTCAAAATCTCTCCGTTAACCGGGCTTGACGGGGCTGAACAGCAAAACCATGGCGCCGGTGACGAGCAGGTTGAGCAGCGTCAACGGCAGTGCAACCAACCATCCGGCCGTCATCACCTGGTCATAACGCGGACGCATCAACGAGCCGCGCACCAGCACGAACATCATGATGAAGAAAGCGGTCTTGCCGGCAAACCAGAAGAATGCCGGAATGAAATCCAGGTACGGCAGCGGCTGCCAGCCGCCAAAATACAGGGTTACGATCAGGGCGGAGATAACGACAACGGCCACGTATTCACCGACGAAGAACATGCCCCACTTCATGCCGGAGTATTCAATGTGATAACCGTCAGCCAGTTCCTGTTCCGCTTCCGGCTGGTCAAACGGATGACGGTGGGTCACGGCAATACCGGCAATCATGAAGATGATGAAGCCAAGGAACTGGGGAATCACGAACCAGCAATCCTTTTGGGCCTCAACAATGTCACGCATGTTGAAGGAACCGGTCTGGACCACTACGCCCATCAGCGCCAACCCCATGAATACTTCATAACTGATGGTCTGGGCCGTGGCTCGCACGCCGCCCAGCAGCGAGTATTTGTTGTTCGATGACCAGGCGGCAAACATCACGGCATACACTGACAGCCCGGCCATGGCCATGAAGAACAGAATGCCGATGTTAAGGTCTGCCACCCCCCAGGTCGGGGTAATGGGCACAATTACCATGCTCAGCAGCATGCCCGCCATGGCAATGGCCGGGGCCAGGAAGAAAATCATCTTGTCGGCAAAAGCCGGCGTCCAGTCTTCCTTGAAGAACATCTTCAGCATGTCGGCAGCAATCTGGAACATGCCGTTGGGTCCGACACGGTTCGGACCGTAGCGATCCTGCCACCAGGCCAGCAAGCGGCGCTCGATGAAGCTGAGCAGCGCTGCGGTGATCACCGTAGCCAGCAGGATAATCACCGACTTGATCACCGACACGATGATGTCCAGCGTATCCTGACTCATGTATTGCAGTATGAAGCTGTTGAGTTGTTCCATGATCAGGCCCCCTCCCCGCTGACTTGCAGCCACTCATCGCCGTTCAGCGCAGGCAGGCCGGGAATTCCGGCGATGACGCCGACGGTGCCAGACGGCTGGTCCGGATCGATACGGGCCGGAATCTTCACCAGCTTCATGCCGATACTGACAACCGCCGTCTGGCCATCAGCCAGACGCAAGCTGGCAGCGTCTTCTGCCGCAAGGGTAATGCAGGCATCCGGAATGCGGCTGGACATGACGGCTGCACGTGCGGCCAGTTCGTCACTGCCGAAGATGTGATGAAGCAAATGCACTTTCAGGGCTTCGGCGCGCGGGGTGAATGCGGACGGAATGTTCTTGAAGTATCCGCCGGCATGATGCGGCGCGCTGTCCAGCAGACGTACACCCGGATCACCGCCGCTGAGGTGCCCGCCGACTTCCGCCTGGAATTTGTTCCAGGCTTGCGGCGAATTCCAGCCCGGAGCCCAGGCAAAGGAAGTCAGGGCCGTATCGTTCTTTGGACCGACATAACCTTCCATGGAGAAGGACAAGGCGCTGTCGCCATCTTGCGGCTGACGCGGTTCATGCACACTCAGCTTGGCGCGCATGGCGGTGCGACCGCTGTAACGGCGAGGCTCACGGGCCGGACGCACACCGCTGATGCGGAAGGCGGCATTCGGTGCCGCCTGAACCATCCCGGCGAGGACAGGAATGGCCTCGGCGCACGAGGACACCACGTCATCCAGGTGCGTCCAGTCAATATCACGATAGTCCAGGCCGGAATGAATGGCATGCAGCCAGCGCCAGCCCTCCTTGATCTGGTGTTCCGGCTTGTAGTAGCTGGAGTCATAGACCTGGAAGTAGCGCTGCGCCCGGCCTTCGTTATTGACAGCAGTGCCGTCACCTTCGGCAAAACTGGCGGCGGACATCAGGATATGGGCTTTGGCCGTGGTCGCAGTTTGCTGGTGATCCAGCACAATGACCTTGGCGGCCTTGGCCAGCGCGGCATCGACCAGAGCAGCCGGGGCACGGCGATAGAGGTCGTTTTCCGCAATGACCACGATCTCGGCTTGTCCGGACCGCAAAGCTTCCAGCGCCGACTCCAGACTGCTGCCGCCCATCAGGCTGACGCCCAGGCTGTTCACTTCCGGCAGCGCCAGCGTAATGGCGGCTTTCTTGCCCTTGACCAGCAGCGCCTGCACGATATTCGCAGCGGCCTGGATCAACGCCTCGGAGCCGGCCGCTGTACCTGCTACCACCAAGGGCTTGTCGGCGGCCAGCAATGCAGCGGCAACCTGACGGGCAAAGGCTTGCGCCTCGGCATCAAGACCTTCGACCGCCGGGGCATTATTGTCAATGCAGTGGGCCACGGCGAAACCGAGCCGCGCCTGATCATCCACGGCCGCCATGCAGACCCCGGTGGCGACGTCATCAAGCCGGGTGCCGCTGAAACTGGTGATGAACAGCGGCGACAACTCGTGCTGGGCGATGTTCTTCACCGCCAGATCCTGCCAGACGGCTGTCTTGCGGTCAGCGGCCATCTTCACCGCCTTGTTCTTGACCGACTGGCGCAAGGCCAGGGCAATACGCGGCGCTGTTTGCGTCACGTCCTCACCCAACACCAGCACGCCATCCTTGCCTTCAATGTCACGCAGCGAGGGGACTTCAATGCCTTCGGTCAGCAATACTTGCTGCGCCAGGTTGATGCAGCCCAACTCGACAGTCGCAATACCGGTTGAGAAGTTGGCCTCTCCCACCAGCGAACGCAAGGCAAAGTTGGTTTCCAGGCTGGCGCGCGGTGAGCCGATGCCGATCACCTTCTTGCCGCGCAGTGCGGCAATGGCGGAATCCAGTGCTTCATCGACGGAAACAACGACCAGATCAACGCCTTCGCGCATCATCGGCTGGCGCGGACGGTCACTGTTGTTGACGTAGCCGTAGCCAAAACGGCCGCGGTCACAGAGGAAGTAATGGTTGACCGAGCCGTTGAAACGGTTCTCGATACGGCGCAACTCACCATAACGCTCGCCGGGGCTGGTGTTACAGCCGACCGAGCATTGCTGGCAGATACTGGGGGCAAACTGCATGTCCCATTTGCGGTTGTAACGCGCCGAGTGCGTCTTGTCGGTGAAAACGCCGGTCGGACAAACTTCGGTCAGGTTGCCGGAAAACTCGCTTTCCAGCGTACCGTCGGTGGGACGACCGAAATAGACGTTGTCATGCGCGCCATAGACGCCCAGATCCTCACCTCCGGCATAGTCCTTGTAATAACGGACGCAACGGTAACAGGCGATGCAGCGGTTCATTTCATGGCTGATGAACGGACCGAGATCCTGGTTCTGGTGGGTGCGCTTGGTGAAGCGGTAGCTGCGGCGGTCATGCCCGGTCATTACCGTCATGTCCTGCAGATGACAGTGGCCGCCCTCTTCGCAGACCGGGCAGTCGTGCGGATGGTTGGTCATCAGCAACTCGACGATGGTGGCGCGGAAAGCCTTGGCCTCCTCGTCATCAATCGAGATGTAGGTATTGTCGGTGGACGGCGACATGCAGGACATGACGATACGTCCGCGCTTGTCCTCGGGATTGGCGTACTGCTTGACCGCGCACTGGCGGCAGGCGCCGACGCTGCCAAGCGCGGGGTGCCAGCAGAAATAAGGAATGTCGAGCCCGAGAGACAGGCAGGCCTGCAACAGGTTGTCTGCGCCGTTGACCTCATGGGGCTTGCCATCTACATATATGGTGGCCATTCGTCTGGATACCTGTATTTAGGCGGTCGCTTTCGCGATGCCTTGTTCAAACTCGGAACGGAAATATTTGAGCGCGCTCATCAACGGCTCCATGGCGCCGGGCGCATGGGCGCAGAAGGTCTTGCCGATCCAGAGATCGCGTGTCAGCTTGCTCAGCTGCTCGATATCGTCGGCGGTGCCTTCACCGCGTTCCAGCGCGCGCAGGATCTTGACGCCCCAAGGCAGACCGTCACGGCAGGGCGTACACCAGCCGCAGGATTCGCGGGCGAAGAACTCTTCCAGGTTGCGCACCACCGAAATCATGTTCTGTTTGTGATCGACCACCATGATCAACCCGGTTCCCATCCGGCTGCCGGCCTTGGAAATGGTGTCGTAGTCCATCGCCAGGTCCAGGTGCTCGGGCATCAGGAAATCCGTGGATGCCCCGCCAGGCAGCCAGCATTTCAGATCAAGGCCGTCCTGCATGCCGCCAGCGTGGACTTCCAGCAACTCACGGGCGGTGGTGCCGATGGGCAACTCCCAGACACCGGTGCGCTTGGCGCGACCGGAGACACCATAAAGCTTGGTGCCGGCATCCGGGCTCTTACCCTCCGACAAACCCTTGAACCAGTTGGCGCCGCGCATGACGATGGCAGGCACATTGCACAGGGTTTCGACGTTGTTGACGATGGTCGGCTTACCCCAGGCCCCGGCAATCTGCGGGAACGGCGGCTTGGCGCGCGGGTTGGCGCGACGGCCTTCCAGCGAGTTGATCAGCGCGGTTTCCTCACCACAGATATAGCGACCGGCGCCGGTATGGACATACAGATCCATGCTCCAGCCCGAACCAAGGATGTTTTCACCCAGATAGCCGGCGGCCTTGGCTTGCTTGATTGCATCGTTCAGGCGATCAGCGGCGAGGATGTATTCACCGCGGAGGAAGATGTAAGCACGGGTGGCCTGAATGGCGTAACCGGCCACGATCATGGCTTCCACCAACTGATGCGGCAGTTTTTCCATCAACAGCCGGTCCTTGAAAGTGCCCGGCTCCATTTCGTCGGCGTTGCAGACCAGATACTTGGGACCGGCATCCGGCCCCATCGGGATCAGGCTCCACTTCACACCGGCGGGGAAACCCGCACCGCCGCGACCGCGCAGGTTGGCGTCCTTGACGAGCAACTGCACATCCTGCGGACTCATCTCCTTGAGCGCCTTGCGCACAGCGGCATAACCCTCAAGGGCTTCATAACCCTTCAGGTCAAGATTGGCGTCGCCATGTTGCAGCCGCCAGGTCAGCGGCCGGGTGTCTGCAGATACCACGGTCATGGATACTGCTCCAGTAAGGAAGGAATCTGTTCAATGCTGACCGGGCCGTGCGTATCTTCGTTGATCATCAACGTCGGACCCTTGTCGCAGTTACCCAGACAGCAGATCGGCAACAACGTGTAGCGGTTGTCGGCTGTGGTCTGGCCGTACTCAATGTTCAGGTGTTTCTTGATAGCATTGATCAGGTCTTCGTAGCCGGTCAGGAAGCAGCCGATGCTGTCGCAAACGAAGATGACGTTGCGACCCACCGGCTTGCGGAAGATCTTGTTGTAGAAGGTGGCGACACCGTCAACATCAGAGGCGGGGATGCCCAGCACCTGGCCAATGACGACAATGGCGCTGTCAGAAACCCAGCCGTGATGCTTCTGGATCAGCTTCAGGGCGTCAATGGTCGCGGCGCGCGGATCTTCGTAGTGCGCCATGTGGTGCTCGATTTCCGTCCGCTCTTCCACCGTCAATTCATAAGGCTCAATCTTTGGCCGTTTGTCCGTACAAATAATCATCGATTCAGCCTCAATCAGCGGTCTACGTCCGCCATCACAAAGTCAATACTGGCCAAGTGCGCAATCAGGTCGGGAATCATGCTGCCGTTCACCACCGACGGGATTTGCTGCAAGTGCGCGAAGCTGGGGGTACGGATACGCGTACGGTAGCTCATGGTGCTCTTGTCGCTGGTCAGGTAGTAGCTGTTGATGCCCTTGGTGGCTTCAATCAACTGGCAGGACTCACCGGCAGGCATGATCGGCCCCCACGATACGCTCAGGAAGTGCGTAATCAGGGTTTCAATGTGCTGCAGCGTGCGTTCCTTGGGCGGCGGGCAGGTCAACGGGTGATCCGCCTTGTAGTCGCCGGCGGGCATGTTTTCCAGACACTGCTTGATGATGCGGACGCTCTGGCGCATTTCTTCAATGCGGACCAGGCAGCGGTCGTAGGCATCACCGTTGTGCGCCAGCGGCACTTCAAAGTCGAAGTTCTCGTAGCCGGAGTAAGGGCGCTTCTTGCGCAGGTCGAAATCAACGCCGGTGGCGCGCAGGCCGGGACCGGTAACCCCCCACTCCAGCGCCTGCTTCGAATTGTATTGGGCGACATCAATCGTCCGCGCCTTGACGATGCCGTTGGAGACGGCCGCCTTGACGTATTCATCCAGACGCTTCGGCAGCCACTCGACAAAGTTGCGCACCAGACGATCCCAGCCCTTGGGCAGGTCATGCGCCACACCACCGATGCGGAACCAGGCCGGATGCATGCGGAAACCGGTGATGGCTTCGATGACGTCGTAGGCCTTCTGGCGGTCGGTGAACATGAAGAAAATGGGGGTCATGCCGCCCACGTCCTGGATGTAGGTGCCGAGGAACAGCAGATGGCTGGTGATGCGGAAGAATTCCGCCATCATCACGCGAATGGTCTGCACCCGCGCCGGCACGGTGATCCCGGCCAGCTTCTCAACCGCCAGCACATACGGCAGGTTGTTCATGACGCCGCCCAGATAGTCAATCCGGTCGGTGTAGGGAATGTAGCTGTGCCAGGTCTGGCGCTCGCCCATCTTCTCGGCGCCGCGATGGTGGTAGCCGATATCCGGTACGCAATCGACGATTTCTTCACCGTCGAGTTGCAGCACGATGCGGAACGCACCATGAGCGGACGGGTGGTTGGGACCGAGGTTGAGGAACATGAAGTCCTCGTCGGCGGTGCCCTTTTTCATGCCCCATTCTTCCGGACGGAAACGCAGGGCTTCCTGCTCCGCATCCTGCTTGGCGGCATCGAGCATGAAGGGGTCGAATTCGGTGGCTCGCGCCGGATAGTCCTTGCGCAGCGGGTGACCGACCCAATTACGCGGCAACAGGATGCGGTAAGGATGCGGATGGCCGTCGATGGTGATGCCGAACAAATCCCAGACTTCACGCTCATACCAGTTGGCGTTCGGCCAGATGTTGATCACCGTCGGAACATGCAGATCGTCCGCCGACAGCGCCACCTTGATGCGGACATCACTGTTGCGATCGATGGACAGCAGATGGTAGAACACCGTGAAATCGGAAGGCGGCAGGCCCTGGCGGTTGACACGCAGTCGCTCGTCAACGGCGCTCAGGTCGAGCAGCATCACATAGGGGCGCGGAACCTGGCGCAGGAAGGCCAGGATTTCCACCAGTTTACTGCGCGGAACCCACAGCGTCGGCACATCGTCCAGCGTGGACTGGAACACGAAGGTGTCCTGGCCGAATCGCTCATACAGCTCGCGCACCACGTCGTACTTAGCGCCGGGCGCCGAAGTTACCGGAACATCGTCAGCCATCTGATTCGTCATCACAAAATTAATGAATAGGGGTGTCAGCCGCGTCAGACTTCGTCAGGGCTACGCAAATTGGTGACCGCGATCCGCTCGGCTTGGCGCACGTCGCGCTGGGCAGGCAGAATGGGCTTGTACACGCCCTGATCGCCCACCACCCACGACAACGGCCGGCGCTCCTTGCCGATCTGTTCCTGCAGCAGCATCAGCGCCTGCAGGAAAGCCTCGGGGCGCGGCGGGCAGCCGGGAATATAGACGTCCACCGGAATGAACTTGTCCACCCCCTGCACCACGGAATAAATATCGTACATGCCGCCGGAGTTGGCGCAGGAGCCCATGGAAATCACCCACTTCGGCTCCAGTAACTGTTCGTACAGGCGCTGCACTACGGGAGCCATCTTCACGAAACAGGTGCCGGCCACGACCATCAGGTCGGCCTGACGCGGTGAAGCCCGGATCACTTCCGCCCCAAAACGCGCCAGATCGTGCGGCGAGGTAAACGCAGTCGCCATCTCGACATAGCAGCAGGACAGGCCGAAGTTGTACGGCCACAGCGAATTCTTGCGCCCCCAGTTGACAGCGCCATGCACCATCTCTTCCAGCTTTCCGAGGTAGACATTCTTGTGAACCTGCTCCTCCATCGGATCGCGCACGATTTCACGCGTTTGCATCGGGTAGCGGCCGCCGGGGCTGTCCGGGTCGACTCGGGTCAGGGTGTAGTCCATCGTAATAAACCTCAGGTTTCGGATTTGGCGGGATTCTGGAGCGCACGCTTGCGGCGTTGCGCCGGCGACCAGTCAAGGGCGCCTATTTTCCAGACATAGACCAGTCCGGCCAAAAGAACGGAAATGAAAATCACCACTTCGATGAAGCCCGCCCAGCCGGTTTCGCGGACCGAAACCGCCCAGGCATAGAGAAACAGGGCTTCAACGTCGAAAATCACGAAGAACATGGCCACGAGGTAGAACTTGGCCGAGAAACGCATGCGGGCGGAGCCGGAGGACACGACGCCGGACTCGAAGGTCTCGTTCTTGGCCCGGCCCCAGTCACGCCCGCCCAATAGACGGGGGATAAAGAGCATGAAGGCGCAGATAAAAACAACACCGAAAACGAATATCCCGAAGGACCAGTTGTGCGCGACATCAGCGGGAGACATGCCGAAGACTCTCCAGACAAATCATTTCAGGGAAGGCGTGACACGGGGCGGCGCCGGAGCCCCCGATACCGGGGAAGACTTACATAAAGTTACAGGGAATTATATATCAGCCGCCACTCCGGACACCAGTGAGCACACCCCTTGAATTTGTTCCTGCACGCCATTTGGGCAGCCTGCCCTCTCCTGAAGCACAGGTCCGGACCCTCTTTCGCCTATTCGCCCAGATAGGCGGCGCGCACCCGCTCATCGGCCGCCAGTTCGGCGGCGGGTCCTTCCAGTGTAATGCGGCCGCTTTCCATGACATAAGCGCGCTGCGCCAGCTTCAGTGCGGCGCGGGCATTCTGCTCCACCAGCAGCACGGCAACGCCGTCGGCCGTGACTTCGGCAATGGTCGAAAAAATCTTTTCCACCATCAGCGGCGCCAGGCCCATCGACGGTTCATCCAGCAACAACAGCTTGGGCTTGCTGAGCAAGGCCCTGACAATCGCCAGCATTTGCTGTTCGCCGCCGGACAACGTACCCGCCAACTGTTCGCGGCGCTCATGCAGCCGAGGGAAACGCTCGAAGGCTTTTTCCAGCTCTCCAGGCAGCAGCTTGCGGGCGTATGCACCCATCTTCAGGTTTTCAGTCACGGTCAACCGAGAGAACACGCCCCGCCCTTCCGGCACCAGCGACAAGCCGAGACGAACCCGGTCGTGTGCGGGCACTGACAGCAAATCCTTGTCCTGATAACGGATGCTGCCGCCAGACGGCTTGAGCAGCCCGCCCAGACAATTCAGCGTCGTGGTTTTCCCTGCGCCATTCGCCCCGATCAGGCAGACCAGTTCCCCGGCGCGAACCTCAAGATCAATACCCTTGACGGCCTGAATGCCGCCATAGGCCACCTGCAGGCCGGAAATCTTCAACAGACTCATTCCCCGCCTCCCAGATAGGCTTCGATGACTTTGGGGTTGGCCTGGATCTCGGCAGGCGTGCCCTCGGCGATAACCTGGCCGAAGTCCAGCACCGCCACCCGGTCGCACAGCCCCATCACCAGCTTCACGTCATGCTCAATCAGCAGCACATTGGTGCGGTCATGGCGGATGCGCTGGATCAATTTGGCCAGGTCGGCAGTTTCGGTGGGATTCATGCCGGCGGCCGGTTCATCCAGCGTCAGCAAGGCGGGATCGGCCGCCAGCGCCCGGGCGATTTCCAGACGCCGCTGGTCGCCGTAGGACAGGGTCCGCGCGATGCGGCCGCCTTTACCGCTCATACCGACATATTCGAGCAATTGTTCCGAGCGCTCCCGGATAAACTTTTCCTCCGCCTGCACGCCGGCGGGACGGAAGATGGCCCCGAACACCCCGGCCTTCGACTTGCTGTGCCGGGCGACCATGATATTTTCCAGCGCCGTCATGTCATTGAACAAGCGGATATTCTGGAAGGTGCGGGCGATGCCGCGCTGCAGGATTTCATGGGGTTTCAGGGTCAAAGGCAAGGCCTTGCCGCGAAACATGCGCAGGCCGGAATCCGCTTCATAGAGCCCGGTAATGACATTGAACAGCGTGGTCTTGCCCGCGCCGTTGGGACCGATCAAGCCATAGATGGTGTTTTCCGGAACACGCAGGCTGACGTTTTTCAGGGCATGGATGCCGCCGAAACGTTTTTCAATACCTTCCAGGACCAGCAGATCAGCCATGATGCAGCTCCTCCTTACGGCGGGGCGACGGCCACAGCCCTTCAGGACGGAACAGCATCACCAGAATCAGCGCCAGTCCGAACAGCAGCATGCGCAGGTTTTCCGGGTCCACCACCATGCGCCCGAACAGGCTGCGCTGCAAGGGATTGATCACTTCACGCAGCACTTCGGGGGCCAGCGTCAGCAGGATGGCGCCGAGGATGACGCCGCCAATGTGGCCCATGCCGCCCAGCACCACCATGCACAACACCATCACCGATTCCATGAGACTGAAACTTTCCGGACTGACAAAGCCCTGAAAACTGGCGAATAATCCACCGGCGACACCGCCGAAACTGGCGCCCATGGCAAACGCCAGCAGCTTGATGTTGCGGGTATTGATGCCCATGGCCTTGGCGGCCAGCTCATCTTCGCGGATGGCCATCCAGGCGCGGCCGATGCGGGAATCTTCCAGCCGCACACAAATGAAAATGGTCAGCAGTGTCAGGGCCAGGAACAGGTAGTAGTAGGCATAGGCCGAACCGCCTTGCACCCCAGCGACTTCCATGCCTTGATTCAGGTTATGACCGGCCAGACTGACGCCGTCGATCATGTTGATGCCCTGCGGGCCGTTGGTGATGTTGACCGGGCGGTCGAGGTTATTCATGAACAGGCGGACAATTTCACCAAAACCCAGCGTGACGATGGCGAGGTAATCACCCCGCAAACGCAGCGTCGGCGCTCCCAGCAGCACCCCGGCGGCGCAGGCCAGTGTTGCTCCCAGCGGCAGGATAACCCACGCCGACAAGTGGATATCCAGATGTGGTGACGCCAGGATGGCCATGACATACGCCCCGACAGCATAGAAAGCGATGTAGCCCAGATCCAGCAGTCCGGCGTAGCCGACCACAATATTCAACCCCAGCGCCAGCATGGCGTAGAGCAGGCAGAAGTCCAGAATCCGCACCCAGGACTGCCCCATGAGGCCAACCGCAAACGGCGCGACCAGCAGGCCGACAGCCAGCAAGATATAAGCTATCCAGACTTTTTTCATCACGGACGCTCCGACACTTTTTCACCCATCAGACCGGACGGGCGGAACACCAGCACCGTGATCAGCACCAGGAAGGCAAAGATGTCCTGATACTGGCTGCCCAGCACATTCCCGGTCAGGTCGCCGATATAACCGGCCCCCAGACTTTCAATCACGCCCAGCAGCAAACCGCCGATCATGGCGCCGGGGATATTGCCAATGCCGCCCAGCACGGCAGCAGAAAATGCTTTCAAGCCCAGCAGGAAACCCATATAGGAATGCGCCTGCCCGTAATTGGCCGCCACCATGATGCCCGCCACCGACCCCAAGCAGGAGCCGATCACAAAGGTCATGCCGATCACCTGGTTGACGTTGACCCCCATCAGTGAGGCAACCTGCGGGCTTTGCGCCGTGGCGCGCATGGCGCGGCCCAGCTTGGTTTTCTGCACCAGCAGCAGCAGGCCGCCCATCATCAGCGCCGCCAGTACGATAATGCTGATTTGCAAAGGCGTGATGGACGCGCCGAGGAACTGCAAGGGCTGATTGCTGAATATGGGTGGGAACGGCACGTATTGCCGCCCCCAGATGATCATCGCCAGGTTCTGCAAGACAATAGATACACCAATGGCGGTAATCAGCGGCGCCAGGCGTGGAGCCTTGCGCAAGGGACGGTAGGCAACGCGCTCAATGCTGTAGCCCAGGAAGGCGCACACCGGCACGGCCATCAACAGGCTGGCGCCGATCAGCAGCAAAGGCGAGATGTCACTGCCATTGCCAATCAGCAGGTTGAGACAGGTTATGCAAACCATGGCTCCGATCATCACCACTTCGCCGTGAGCAAAGTTGATGAGACCGAGAATGCCGTAAACCATGGTGTAGCCCAGCGCAATCAGGGCGTAGATACTGCCCAGAATCAGGCCATTGATTAACTGTTGGACGAAAATATCCACGCTTGAACAACTCCGGGCAACCGCAAAGCCGGGCCGGGCCGAAGCCCGGCAGGCTTTCAGCTTTGTTTGGCGTAATTGGTGATGGCGGCAGCGGCCGTTTCGTCGAAGATATCCGCCATTTTGGCCAGAACCGTCGGCTGCAGTTCTTCCACCAGATAACGGCCGTTCTCAAAAATGGAGGCATTCACCGAAAAGTGCGGGTCACCGGCTTCGTTGTCGAGATCACCGAAACGCTTGACCGTTTTCTTGTTGTCAAAGGAATAGTTGTCCTGATCAGTCACGGTGTATTCCACCCAGACTTGCCCGGCATTATGCACGATCACCACGCTCAGCAGGTCGCGGCGCAGCAACAGGCCATAACGTTCCTTCAGGTTTGGCAATACTTCCAGACTGGTCGACCTGAAGCCGTCAAAGAGTTGTTTCATGATTATTATCCTCAGTCATACAGGGAAGACCGGGGCGCACCACGGCGCCGCCGGGAAAGGGCGGCTTATTTGCCGCCAATGGTTTTCAGGACTTTCCACTCACCCTTGCTCACCTGGTAGACGGTGATGGCGCCGCCGGAGAGATCGCCCTTGGCGTCGAAGCGGATCTTGGCGGTGACACCGTCATAATCCGTCTTCGCCAGTTCCGGCAGGTATTTGGCCGGTTCGACGGAATTGGCGCGCTTCATGGCGTCGGCCATCACCATCATGGCGTCATAGCAATACGGGGCGTACAGCTGGATGACACCGTACTTGCTTTCAAAACGTTGCTTGAAATCGGGGCCGTGCGGCATGGATTCCAGCGGCACACCCGGCAGCGAAGCCGTGACGCCTTCCGCCGCGGCGCCCGCCAGCTTCATGAATTCCGCTGTGTGGATGCCGTCGCCGCCCAGGAACTTCGCCTTCAGGCCCAGAGTCTGCATTTGCTTGGCCATGGGCGCACCCTGCCCGTCCATGCCGCCATAGAACACCAGATCCGGCGCTGTACCCTTGATCTTGGTCAGGATGGCGGTGAAGTCGGAGGCCTTGTCGTTGGTGAATTCGCGCACCACGATGGAGCCGCCGGCTGCCTTGGCGGCCTTTTCAAATTCATCGGCCAAGCCCTGCCCGTAAGCCGTACGGTCGTCGATGATGGCAATCTTCTTGGCAGCCAGATCATTCACGGCAAACTGGCCCAGCACCTGGCCTTGCTGCACATCGTTGGCCATGACGCGGTACGCGCCCTTGTAACCCTGCTGGGTGTACTTGGGATTGGTGGCGGAGGGGGAAATCTGCACCAGACCGGAATCGTTGTAGATGCGCGAGGTGGGAATGGTGGTGCCGGAATTGAGGTGACCGATAACGCCGTTGACCTTGTCATCGACAAACTTCTGGGCGACGGTGGTGGCGATGCGCGGATCAGCCTGGTCGTCTTCCGACTCCAGCTCGAACTTGACCTTCTGGCCGCCGATGGTGAGACCCTGGGTATTCAGCTCGTCAATGGCGAGACGGACGCCGTTTTCATTATCCTTGCCGAGGTGGGCCTGCGGGCCGGTCAGGGGCGCGGCATGGCCGATGCGGACAATCATTTCACCACTGGTTGCAACGGGCTTGGCATCCGCGCCCTTGGCAGCCTCTTCGGGCTTCTTGCTGCAGGCGCTGAGAGCGATGGCGGCAGCCAGTACGCCCAAGGTCAGGGTCTTTTTCATGGCGGAATCCTCTCCGGGTCAAATTATGGGGCGATTCTAGCAAGGTTCCTGCCAAGTTGCGCAATTTCCCGAACAGGATAAACTTGCGGCCACTTGTCCTGGCCGGCCCGCAGGGATTTACGGCCTTTTACACTCCCTATTTACGTTATTATCAGGTTATCCGGATGTCTCCCACCCTCGCCCTTACGCTCGATTTGATCCGCCGCCCCTCCGTTACCCCCGTGGATGCCGACTGCCAGGAACAGATGATCCGCCGCCTGGAAGCCATTGGCTTCCGCATCGAGCGTCTGCGCTTTGGTGACGTGGACAATTTCTGGGCACGGCGGGGCGAGTCCGGCCCGGTGCTGGCCTTTGCCGGGCATACCGATGTGGTGCCGACCGGGCCGGTGCAGGACTGGACAAATGACCCGTTCCAGCCGGAAATCCGTGACGGCATGCTCTACGGTCGTGGCGCAGCGGACATGAAAGGTTCATTAGCTGCGATGGTGGTGGCCTGCGAGAACTTTGTGGCCAGGCATCCGGATCACCGGGGTTCAATCGCTTATCTGATCACCAGCGATGAAGAAGGCGTGGCCGTCAACGGCACCGTCAAGGTGGTGGAGCATCTGGAGGCGCGCAACGAGAAGATGACCTGGTGCCTGGTGGGTGAGCCTTCCAGCAGCATAATTGTCGGCGACACCATCAAGAATGGCCGTCGCGGTTCGCTGAACGGAGTCCTGACTGTGCTGGGTGTACAGGGTCATGTCGCCTATCCGCAATTGGCGGACAACCCGATCCACCGCGCCGCCCCTGCCCTGGCGGAACTGGCGGCGGAGCTTTGGGACAACGGCAACGACTTCTTTCCCGCCACCAGCTTCCAGATTTCCAATATTAGCGCCGGCACCGGGGCCAACAACGTCATCCCGGGTGACATGAAAGTGGTGTTCAATTTCCGCTTCTCGACCGAAGTCACGGAAACTCAACTGCGGCAACGCACGGAGGCCATTCTCAACCGCCACGGCCTGCAATACCGGCTGGACTGGAGCCTCAGCGGCCACCCCTTTCTCACCGCCAAGGGCGAGCTGGTGGAAGCCGCCGTCGGCGCCATCCGTGAGGTGATGGGTATTGAAACGGTACTTTCGACCAGCGGCGGCACCTCGGACGGGCGCTTCATTGCCCCGACAGGAGCGCAGGTGCTGGAACTGGGCCCGGTCAACGCCACCATCCACAAGGTCAATGAGTGTGTGAAGGCGGATGACCTCGACAAGCTGACCGCCTTGTACGAGGGCATCCTTGCCCGGTTGCTTGCCGTTTAAGCACTAAAAGGATGAGCCGGGACGACGCCACTCGGCCAGGACATCCTCCTCATCCGTACTACCGGCAGCCGGCATTGTCCCGGCTCCGGACTGCAAAGCCTCTCGCCAGGGCACACCGTTCAGCGCCACTTCGTTCCCTTCCAGGGTCAGTTCCGTCACATAATCCTCACCCTCGCGACGGATGACCCCTCCGCTCTCCGACGCGGCACGCAACTGCGACAACATCTGACCGGCCTGTTCACCCGGCAGTTTCGCCCCAAAAAGCATAGCTTCGTTGGCGCGAATCCGCAGGCGCATCTTGCCGCCCTCCAGCAAACCGGCTCCGTCCAGCGCCGCCATGCCGCGATCCGGCAGGGTGGCCGGCAGATCCAGTCCCACCAGATTGCCATCCACCGACAACCGCTTGTCACCCATGGTGACATTCAGTTTATTCAAGGCCACTTCCGCCGTTCCATCAAAAAGCCCGACCAGCGCCGTCAAGATCGGTTTCAAATCCGGCTTGCAGGTCTGGCTGCTTTCACGCGCGGCCGCAACCAGACGCTTCAGCGCCTCGGTATCCATCTGATTCATGGCCAGCGAGGTCTCTATACCAAAGGACTCCCGGCCAACATCCGCCGAACCGATGCGCAGATCACTGGTGGAGAAAGCGCGGCCTGACTTCAATTCCACCCTGTTTCCGGCCTGAATCTCCTTCAGCGTGAAGCCCGGTATGACAGCCGAAGCCCCGGTCGCCAACTCGAGCCGGGCCTCCGCCAGGGAAAATGCGCTGTCGCCGGTTTCCAGGCCGATCACTGTTTTACGGCTGTTGGCATGGAATTTCAGGTCACGGACAACCATGTCAACCTGGTCGCTTTCAAAGACCAGCCCCGGAAAATCAAGGGTGGCCGAAGAGTCGTCACCCTTACCCGCCACCTCGAATGTCAAACCTTTCCATGTCAGGCTTGCCCCCTTTTCCGTGACGGTGGACGCTGGGCTGACCCCGGTATAGCGCATACCGCCGCCCAGCGGATGCACTCCGCTGATTTCCAGCAGCGGCTTGCCGTTCAACACCTTCTCCAGCGCCCTGTTCCACTCTGCATTGTCGAATTTCAGCGTCACTGTTGAACGCAGCGCTCCAAGTCCAGACACCAGATCATTACGGATTTTCTCATGCACCTCCATGTTCACCCCCGGCTTGCAGGGGTCTGGACGAACCTCCAGATACGCAACCGCCTTGCTGGTGAAGAAGCCGCGGTCAAAATCCACCTTGCGCACCTTGATGATACCCAGGCTCTGCCCTTTCAACTTGTCGGCCTCGGCCAGATAGGCCGTCTGCACGCGACTCCCGGCTACCCAGTTCAGCGCCGCCCAGACCAGCACCAGGCCATACAGCGACCATTTTACTTTTGGATTCATGATTTCCCCTTATTCAGGCCGCCCTCAGCGGCTTCGCCCCTTCCAATGCATCATGCTGGACGTAATACCCAGCGTATGCGCCGCCTTGTCCCACAGCTTTTGCGGCAGCATGCCCCGCAGCAGGTCCACCGACTTCACCATGAACGGCTCCTTGACGTAGGCGTGATTTTTTTCGACCCCGTCCATGATCTTGGCGACGATAATATCCGGGTCCAGGAACGGCAACAGTTTTGGCGTGCGTACACCGTCAAACATGCCGGTCGAGATATACGCCGGGCAAACTGTAGTCACACCGACGTGATCAAAACCGCGCTCCTGCAGTTCCAGACGGATCGACTCGGTAAAGCCGATGACCGCCCATTTGCTGGACGAATAACTGGCCCCGAACGGCAAGCCGACAAAACCCGAGGCACTGGCGATATTGAGAATATGGCTCTCCGGACTTTCCAGGATGTCGGCAAAAAAGGCATGAGTCATGGCAACGAGACCGGCGGTATTGACCGCATAGGTCATCAGGTGCTTTTCAATCGGCACCATTTCGAACACGCCACCGTAAACCACCCCGGCATTATTCACCAACGCGTCGATGCGGCCGATTTCCCGGCGCACCTTGCTATGGAAGGCCTTGATGTCCTCCACCCGTGACACATCCAGCTTGAACGCCCAAGCCTGACGTCCCATGGCGCGAATCTCGGCCGCCACCTTTTCCACACCCTCAACGTTGAGGTCAATTACAATCACATCCGAACCGCGACTGGCAAAGGCCAGCGCCATCAAACGCCCGATACCGCTTGCAGCACCGGTTACCAACACTTTCTTGCCATAAAACTGCTTCATTGCAGGCCTGCCCCAATAAATAGAATATTTACTCTAATTTGACCGTCATCCCTAATATGGCATGACAGTGCTATAGTTGGCCAGCCCCATTCCAGACAGGAGAAACCGGCTCATGGCCTTACGGATTCATCACCTCAACTGCGGCACCATGTGCCCGCACGGCGCCCCCCTGATCAACGGTCACGGCTCGCTGCTCGACAATGGCCACATGGTCTGCCACTGCCTGCTGATTGAGAGCAATGACGGGCTGGTGCTGGTGGATACCGGCATGGGGGTAGAAGATGTGCGTAATCCGGTCAAGCGGCTTGGCCGCGGCTTCATGGCCGCCGTACGACCTGCCGCCGACTGGCGCGAGACCGCGCTGATGCAGGTCAAGAACCTGGGGTACAGCCCGGACGATGTGCGCCACATCGTGGTGACACACCTGGATCTGGACCACGCGGGCGGCCTGGGAGACTTCCCCGATGCCGAAGTGCATATTTTTGAACCGGAATACCGGGCGGCGCTGCATCCGTCACTGCGGGAAAGCCAGCGCTACAAACAGCATCATTGGGCTCACAATCCGAAGTGGGTGACTTACCGGACGGAAGGTGAAACCTGGAAGGGTTTTGAAAGCATCCGCGCCATTCCCGGACTGGATGACGACATCCTGCTGGTACCGCTGACCGGTCATACCCGTGGTCACAGCGGCGTGGCGGTCAACACCGAAGACGGCTGGCTGCTGCACTGCGGTGACGCCTATTTCCACCACAACCAGATGGCCGAGAAGCCCTCCTGCCCGCCGGGGCTGGAAGCCTTCCAGAGACTGATGGCCATGAACAATGCTGACCGTGTGCATAACCTGCAACGGTTGCAAGCCCTGGCGCGTGAGTCGGTGGGCGATGTACAGCTGTTCAGCTCGCATGATGCGCTGGAACTGGCGCGTTATCAGTAAGAACGGGGTAGAAGCCGTCTCAAGGGGCGGCTTCTACCCATGAACAGTGTCGGACTGAAGTCCGACCTACACGATGCCTTGATGTAAACGTTCCAGCCCTTCCGCCATCAACTGCCGCAAGTGCTTCGATAAGGCCCGTGCATCGCGGCCGTCCACCGACACTCTAGGCAATACCAGCAACTCCACCTGCATCGGTTTTTCCTTCAGCACCTTCATCAGGTGATCGGTAAATTCGTCATCTCCAATGAAGGGCGCCACGGAATGCAGCTGCCCGATTTCATCCCGATAGCACAATACGACCGGCTGGATATCCGCGCCGGTGACACAGGCGGCCTGAAACAGCTTGTGGAAGAAGGTCTTGAGCTGGCGGCCATCGGTGGTGGTGCCTTCGGGGAAGAACAACACCGAACGCCCGGCCTGAAGATGCGCAGCCATTTGGGACGACACACCGTTGGAGTCACCCGATCCGCGCTTGATGTAGAGAGTACCAGCCGCCCGCGCCAGATGCCCGACGATGGGCCAGTCCGCCACTTCCGCCTTGGAAAGAAAGCTCACCGGGAAATGCGCGCCGATGACCGGGATATCCATCCATGACACATGATTGCTGACCCACAAGGCCGGGCGCGGGTCCGGCGTGCCGTGCACGCGGATATCCAGGTTCAGCACCTTGCACATGCGCCGGTGCCAGTAACGGATGACCGGCTGCTGGAACGGCAGGTGCTGGACAAACAAGGCCCCGCTGGCGACGCCCAGCACAAATCCGGCGCCAATGTGCGCACCCAACCGGGTGATACGCCCCGCCACCTGCAACCGGCCCACGGAAGACTTGACCGCTGACATGCCTCTCTCCTGATTTCTGGATGCGGGCATGTTAGAAGTGATTGCCGGCGTTGTCATTAGGCCGCCTTCATAAAACGCTGGGCATATCGGCCGGCCAGTGCGGATACATCCAGCACAATGAACATATCGGCACAGTTGAATTCCGGGTCCCAGCAGGCCTCTCCACCTATTTTGGCATTCATGCGCAAATAGGCCTTGAGCAAGGGCGGCAGGCTGGCGCCGACATCGCCGCACAACGTCGGCAGAGTCGGCAGGTGCTGGCGGGGACGAACACGCCATTCAGGCTGCACAAACTGATCTTCCTGCAAGGTGCTGACAACAGCTGAATAACGACTGCCATCTTCGTCAAGATGGATGGATGCGCAGCCGATCAGATAGGCAAAGTCCTCTTCCATCAGGTACTCCGCCAGCGCCGACCACATGACCGTAATGGCCGCCCCGGAACGGTATTCCGGATGTACGCAGGTGCGGCCGATTTCAAGCACCCGTCCGTTGAGGTTGGGCAATAACGGCGACAGGTCGAACTCCCCGGCGGAGTAATAACCACCGGTATGACGCGACTGTTCCCCGGTCAACAAACGGGTGGTGGCGATCAGGCGGTCCTGCCGGGTGTCGAAGACATTGAGATGCAGGCAGTAATCATCAAAACGGTCACAATCCAGACCCAAAGGATGGGCAAACTGCACCCCGTATTCGGCACTGAATACCTCGGCGCGCAAGCGTTGCGCGGCCTGGACATCCCGCTGGCTCATGGCGAAACGGGCCACGAAACGCGGTTGCTTGCCCGGCATCTCACCGATGCCACCCTGTAAAACACTTACTCCTGTGCGGGTTACTGCCAACATTGCTTCACCTGTGGTCTTTGAAGTCATGGCCACAGGATGGGGAAAACGCATTTAGAACTGATGAATGAGCTGTGACAGAACAAAGACAACTGCCAGCAAACGAATTCCTCTCCCTCTTTTTTCCATTCACGCCACTTTTTGACGACTTCGTCACAAAAACTGGTGAAGCCCGGACATCTTGCATAAGATTTACGGGATGCACGCAAAATCGCTCCGTACGTTTTGCTGCACAAGGATTCACCAGGAATGGCTAACCTCAGGAAATGGAAAATGAACAGCAATTCCTTCCCCCATATTTCCGCCAAGTCCCCTTCCTTTTTGGACGATGAACACGCCCTGCGCACCCATCAGGCGCTGCTGGTGACGGTGCTCGACAATATCCGGGCCTGTGTCTACATGAAAGCACCGGACGGGCGCTATCTGTACGCCAACCGGGCCTTTGGAGAACTGCTGCAGCGTCCGCCCGCCCAGTTGATCGGCTTGCACGATGAAGACCTCTTCCCCCCTGATGCCGGCAGCCATTTCCGGCTTCTGGATGCACAGGCAACAGTCGGCGGCTGCAAGGTGGAAGGCATGGAAGTCTTCCGCTTGCCTGACGGCCGTGACCGCTTCTACTGGTCGGTGAAAATGCCGTTGTTCACCGACAAGGGCGAGATGTACGCCCTGCTGGGCATGTCTACCGACATGACGGAACGCAAGCATCTGGAGGACGAACTATTAAGACTGGCGACCACGGATGACCTGACCCGTCTCAGCAACCGCCGCCATTTCCTGGAACGGGCGGAAAGCACGCTCAGCCGCAGCCGCCGCTATAACGAGCCGCTGGCGCTGCTGATGTGCGATATCGACTTCTTCAAGAACATCAACGATACCTTCGGCCACGCCGTTGGCGATCAGGCTTTATGCAAGGTGGCGGACATCATTCGCGGCAGCCTGCGCGACACCGATCTGGCCGGACGGATAGGCGGCGAAGAGTTCGCCATCCTGCTGGTGCAAACGGAACTGGACAGCGCCCATGAGGTCGCCGACCGCCTGCGGCAGTCCATTGAAGCGTCGCCCATTGATCTGGATGACGGCCAACACATCCTGTTGACCATCAGCATCGGTATCGCCACCCCCAGTTACCCCATGGAAACACTGGCCACCCTGTTGCAGCACGCGGACCAAGCGCTGTATGCCGCCAAGCGGCAGGGCCGCAACCGGGTTTGCATGGCCTGAAACCGGCCTAGCCGCTGACCAGCAGCAACTGCTCTTTCAGCGCATGCAGTTCATCGCGCATGCGCGCCGCCTCCTCGAATTTGAGCTCCCGCGCCTTGGCCATCATCCCTGCTTCCACCGCCTTGATCTGGCGCACCAGCGCCTTGGGGTCGGTGGCGCGATAGACCGCCGGGCCACTCTCCGATGCCTTGAGGAAGGCCGGTTCGGCCCCGTCCGGTGCATAGAAGTCCAGGATATCCACTACCGGTTTGGAAATACTGCGCGGTGTAATGCCATGTTCCAGATTGAAGGCAACCTGCTTGGCGCGACGACGGTCCGTCTCGTCAATGGCGCGCTGCATGGAGCCGGTCATGCGTTCCGCATAGAGAATGGCCCGGCCGTTGAGATGGCGCGCCGCCCGGCCGATGGTCTGGATCAACGACCGCTCCGAACGCAAGAAGCCTTCCTTATCGGCATCGAGAATCGCCACCAGCGACACTTCCGGCATATCCAGCCCTTCCCGAAGCAGGTTGATGCCCACCAGCACATCGAACACGCCCTTGCGCAGGTCACGGATGATCTCCACCCGCTCCACGGTATCAATATCGGAATGCAGGTAGCGCACCCGCACCTGATGCTCGGCCAGATATTTGGTCAAATCCTCCGCCATGCGTTTGGTCAGCGTCGTTACCAGGACGCGCTCGTCGACTTTCACCCGCAACCGGATTTCCGACAGCAAATCATCCACTTGCGTAAAGGCCGGACGGATTTCAATGATCGGATCGACCAGCCCGGTCGGCCGCACCACCTGTTCGACGCCGCGCTGGGCATGCGCAATCTCATAGGGGCCGGGCGTGGCGGAGACAAAAATGGTCTGCGGGCTAATTTTCTCCCACTCCTCGAACATCATCGGCCGGTTGTCCAGCGCCGAGGGCATGCGGAAGCCGTAATTGACCAGGTTTTCCTTGCGCGCGCGGTCGCCCTTGTACATGGCGCCGATCTGCGGAATGGAGACGTGCGACTCGTCGATCACCAGCAGCGCATCGTCCGGCAAATAGTCGAACAAGGTCGGCGGCGCTTCACCGCCATCGCGTCCGGACAAGTGCCGCGAATAGTTTTCAATGCCGTTGCAATAACCCAGCTGTTGCAGCATTTCCAGATCGTACTTGGTGCGCTCCTTCAGGCGCTGATGTTCCACCAGCTTGTTGTTGTCGAGGAACCACTGCAAGCGCGTTTCCAGCTCCGCCTTGATGCTGTCGATGGCTTTCTGGATCTGGTCCTTGGGCGTAACGTAGTGGGTCTTGGGATAGATGGTGACGCGGTTCACCTTGCGCAGGGTGGCGCCGGTCAGCGGGTCAAAATAGGTCAGCGCCTCCACTTCCTCATCAAACAGGCTGATGCGGATGGCCTCGTCGTCCGACTCTGCCGGGAAGATGTCGATGATTTCGCCGCGCACCCGGTAAGCGCCGCGACAGAAATCGACATCGTTGCGCTGGTACTGCATTTCCGCCAGCCGCCGCAAAATGGCGCGCTGGTCAACGCGTTCGCCGCGACTGATATGCAGCAGCATCTTCAGGTAGGCATCGGGGTCGCCCAGACCGTAAATCGCCGAGACGCTGGCCACGATCAGCACATCCTTCCGCTCCAGCAACGCCTTGGTCGCGGACAACCGCAGCTGGTCGATCTGGTCGTTGACCGCCGAATCCTTCTCGATATAAGTGTCCGACGACGGCACATAGGCTTCGGGCTGGTAGTAGTCGTAGTAGGAAACGAAGTATTCGACGGCGTTGTGGGGAAAAAAGGCCTTGAACTCGCTGTAGAGCTGCGCCGCCAGCGTCTTGTTGTGCGCCATGACGATGGTGGGCCGCTGCAACTGCTGCACCACATTAGCAATGGTGAAGGTCTTGCCAGAACCGGTGACTCCCAACAGCATCTGGTACTGCAGGCCATCGCGAACGCCTTCCACCAGTCCGGCAATGGCAGTGGGCTGATCTCCGGCGGGCTGGTAGTCGGTCACCAGTTCAAAGCGGCGCGGAGTTGTCATCTTTTCACTCTTTTCATCCGGGATTTTCGGGTATTATGCCAGACCTGTTGTCACATAATCCTGAACAAGAGGTTGACCCGTGGAACTTCGTCTCTCCGACCGCGTACTGAGCATCAAGCCCTCCCCCACCCTGGCCGTTACCAACAAGGCGGCTGAACTGAAAGCTGCCGGCAAGGACATTATCGGTCTGGGCGCCGGCGAGCCGGACTTCGACACCCCGGAGCACATCAAGGCGGCGGCCATCAAGGCCATTGAAAACGGTTTCACCAAGTACACCGCCGTTGACGGCACCCCCGGCCTGAAGAAGGCCATCATTGCCAAGTTCAAGCGCGACCAAGGCCTGGACTACGCCCCGAACCAGATCCTGGTGTCCTGTGGCGGTAAGCAGAGCTTCTTCAACCTGGCGCTGGCTTTCCTCAATAAGGGCGACGAAGTCATCATCCCGGCCCCGTACTGGGTCTCCTACCCGGACATGGTGCTGATTGCCGACGCCACCCCGGTGTGCATCGAGTGCCCGCAAGCGCAAGGTTACAAGATCACGGCTGCCCAGCTGGAACAGGCCATTACGCCGAACACCAAGCTGCTGGTGCTGAACTCGCCGTCGAACCCGACCGGCATGGTCTATTCCAAGGCTGAACTGCTGGCGCTGGCCGACGTGCTGCGCAAGCACCCGCAAGTGCTGATCGCCACCGACGACATGTACGAGCACATCATCTGGACGGCCGAGAAGTTCGAGAACATCGTCACCGTGGCTCCGGACCTCTATGACCGCACCATCGTCCTGAACGGTGTGTCCAAGGCCTATGCCATGACCGGCTGGCGCATCGGTTACGCTGCCGGCCCGGCCAAGCTGATCGGTGCCATGAAGAACGTGCAGTCGCAATCGACGTCCAACCCGACCTCGATCTCGCAAGTCGCCGCCGAAGCCGCGCTGAACGGCCCGCAGGATGTGCTGCTGCCGATGGTCAAGGCTTTCAAGGAACGTCACGACTATGTGGTGGGCGCGCTGAACCAGATTCAGGGCGTATCCTGCTCCGCTGCTGACGGCGCTTTCTATGCCTTCTGCAACGTCGAAGGCGCCATTGCCAAGCTGGGCCTGAAGAACGATCTGGAATTCGCGGACCTGCTGCTGAACACCGTCGGTGTAGCCGTGGTGCCGGGTTCCGCGTTTGGTCTGGACGGCCACATGCGTATTTCCTACGCCACCAGCATGAAGGTGCTGGAAGATGCGATTGGCCGCATCAAGAAGGCGATTGAAGGCTGATATACCGCCTGAACGTTTAGACAAAAAGGGGCTTCGGCCCCTTTTCTTTATTTCGGAATGACTCAAGGAACCCTCATGGCCGACCTGATCCTGCACCACTATCCCATGTCCCCGTTCTCGGAAAAGATCCGCGCCATGCTGGGCTACACCGGCCTCAGCTGGCAGTCCGTGACCACCCGGGAAATGCCGCCGCGACCGATGCTGGCGCAGCTGGCCGGCGGCTACCGCAAGATCCCGGTGGCGCAGATCGGCGCCGACATCTTCTGCGATTCCCGCACCATTGCCGCCGAAATCGCCGCATTATCCAACAAACCCGAACTGGCGCTGGAGAACGGCACTTCCGAAATGCAAGCCTATGTTGCCGAGGTTGACCTGCAGATCTTCTTCGCCTGCATGTTCGCCGCCAGTACGCCCACCCTCAATCGCAAGGTGTGGAAGGCCATGTCCGCGCTGGATATCGGCCGCTTTATCTGGGACCGCATCAACCTCGGACGCAAGGCCCGTGTCCGTGCCGTCAGCCCCCGCCAGGCCAAGCCCCGTGTCAAACAGCATCTGGCCGATGTGGAACAACGGCTGAGCGACAACTTCCTGTTCGGATCTGTCCCCACTCATGCCGACTTTTCCACCTACCACAGCCTGTGGTTTGTGCATGAACTCGCCGAGTCGCCGCTATTGCGTGACTACCCGCGCACTCTGGCCTGGATGGAGCGGATGAAGGCCTTTGGTCACGGCATCCGCACGGATATCACGGCACAACAAGCCCTGGATGCCGCCCGCCAATGCACCCCGCGCAACATTCCCGAGGCGCACCGCCTTGACCCGATGGTTGACCGCGATGTCAGCATCGCCCCCTCGGACTATGGTTGCGAACCCACCGACGGGGTGCTGGCCGGAGCCACTGCAGCCACCTGGATCGTGGCGCGCCAGGACCCGGAACTGGGAACATTGCACCTTCACTTCCCCAAGACAGGCTTTACCCTGAAGCCCCGCTAGCCGCATCCCGGGGGCGAAGCCGTTGCGGCACGCCCCCGTCCGGCGTCATCATTCCCTCATCAAACAGCAACACCGCTGTCATGCGGCCGCGTTATTTCTGCTCCGGATATTTACCGCCCACCGGAGCGAACCTCATGCATTTCCTGAAAAAATCCCTTATTACCGCCATCACGGCCCTTGCGCTGACGGCCTGTATGGACGACGGCGATCCCGGCATCGCCGGCAAGGATGGCATTAACGGAACCAATGGCGCCAATGGCAGCAACGGCACTAATGGCAGCAACGGAGCAAACGGCCTTGACGGCAAAAACGGCGCTGGCCAGACCCTCGCCCTGAACCGCATTGCCCGCAGCGCCTCGCAAGGCTTCAATGTCAGCGCCGCTGAAATCGTGGCCTATGACAAGACCGGCAAGTTGATCTTCACCGTCAACGCCCTGAGCGGCGCGGTGGATGTCTTTGACAGCAAGGATATTCATACCAATGCCACGCTGCCGCTGAAGCAAAGCCTGGACCTGAAGCAGTTGCTGGTCGACAACGGCAAGGCCGCCGGCCTGGCCGCTGTGGGTGGAGCCAACAGCATTGCGGTCAGCGGCAATCTGGTGGCGGTGGCGGTTGAAGCCAACCCCAAGACCGACACCGGCTGGGTGATTTTCCTGAATGCGACAACCCTGGCCTACGTCAACGCCGTCAGCGTCGGTGCACTGCCCGACATGCTCACCTTTACCCCGGATGGCGGCAAGCTGCTGGTGGCGAACGAGGGTGAACCGAATGTCGGATATACCATCGATCCGGAAGGCAGCGTGTCCGTCATCAACGTCAGCAACTTCGCGGTCAGCACCCTCGGCTTCACTGACTTCAATGTCGGCGGCCCGCGCAACAGCCAGCTTCCTCTGGGTAGAATGGTGCTTTCCGGCGTCAATGCCTCCGTGGCGCAAGACCTGGAGCCGGAATACCTGAGCGTGCGCGCCGACGGTAAACGCGCCTACGTGTCGTTGCAGGAAAACAACGCCCTGGCCGTTCTCAACCTTGAAGACAACACCGTACAGAAAATCATCGGCCTGGGATTCAAGGACCATAACCTGCCCGGCAATGAACTGGATGCCAGCCAGCAGGACGGCGTCAACCTGCGCACCTGGCCGGTGCTGGGCATGTACATGCCGGACACCATCAGCAGCCTTGACTACAATGGCAGGAACTACGTGGTCACCGCCAACGAAGGCGACAGCCGCGAGGATTGGCTGAACGGGCTGAACAATGCCGCCGTGTGCGCCGCCGCCGGTTACTACCACAAGAGCAGCAAATGCCGCGATGAACTGGCGCTGAAGGATATCGCCGACTCCGACCTGGTCATGGGTCCGATGCTGGCGGGCCTCAATACCGACTCCACCCTTGGCCGACTGAAGTTTTCCTATCAGGCCACCAAAGCCTTCAACGGCGGCGTTACCGTCAACAAGCTTTATGCCTACGGCAGCCGCTCATTCGCCATCTGGGATGCCGAAACGGGCGAGCAGGTTTTTGATTCCGGCAATTCGTTTGAACGCATCACCGCCCTGCGTTATGGCGCGCTGTTCAACCAGGACCACAACGGTTCTTTGACCGGTGACAAGCGCAGCAACAGCAAGGGGCCGGAGCCGGAAGCACTGGCCATCGGCAAGATCCAGGGTCATACCTATGCCTTTATCGGGCTGGAGCGCATGGGCGGTGTCATGGTTTATGACATCTCCAACCCCTTTGCACCGGCCTTTGTGCAGTATGTGAACCCGCGTGACGTGACGGTCAGCCCGGATGCGGCTGCCGTGGCGGCAGGCATGGATCTGGGCCCGGAAGGCATGCGTTTTGTGGCAGCAGCAGATGCACCCGGCGGCAAGCCGTTGCTGATCGTGGGGAACGAGGTCAGCGGTACGACCTCGGTGTTTGAAATTGCGGTCACTTTGCTGCAGGAGTAAGCGGCTTACGATTCAGGCCTGTCCTATGCTTTGGACAGGCCTGAATGCTGACAGCCGTTGAATACAGGGCTGAAAGGCCTGATTACAGCCTAATGTTCATGTGAAGAAAGTCAGGTGCGCATAATTCAGGCAATCAAACGAAACGCGCCCTTGACCTCTCTCAAAAAATCTCTAGAATATCGCCTCACACCGATGCTGTTCCCTGATAGCTCAGTCGGTAGAGCAACGGACTGTTAATCCGTGTGTCCCTGGTTCGAGCCCAGGTCAGGGAGCCAAATACTGAGAAAGCCGCTATTTCGATAGCGGCTTTTTTATTGCCCGCCGTTTAGACATCTAGCATGAAAGCGGGGTATCGTCGCACCCCGCCCACCAGATTAGCCTTTGATCCCCCGCTTCACCCGGTGCATCCCTCTCCACACCAGAAACACG
Source organism: Fluviicoccus sp. (assembly GCF_030646115.1). Taxonomy (GTDB): domain Bacteria; phylum Pseudomonadota; class Gammaproteobacteria; order Pseudomonadales; family Moraxellaceae; genus Fluviicoccus. Next base: position 194,411 of record NZ_JAUSMX010000009.1, on the reverse strand, counting down.
CACACCGGCACCGACATCCCCACCACCAGCTCCGAATGCTCCAGCCAACCCATGTCATGCAGCGATCCCGCCATGTATTTCACCAGCCCCACCAGGTAATAGCTGATCGCCACCACCGACAGCCCCTCCACCGCCTGCTGCAATTGCAACTGCATGTGGCTGCGCTGGTTCATGGACTGCAACAGGTCCTGGTTCTGTGCTTCCAGCGTCAGGTCCACCCGCGTGCGCAGCAACTCGCTGGCTCGGTCAATGCGCTTCGACAGGTTATCCAGCTGCCCGCTCACCGCCTCCGAGGTCCGGAAGGCCGGCGTCAGGCGGCGCGGCAGGAACTCGTTGAAGGTCTGCATGCCCGGCTCTTCCTGCTCTCGCAGTTCATCCAGACGGCTCAGCACCAGCTCGTAATAAGCGCGCGCCGCCGAGAACCGGAAATTGGTGTCCGAGCGCAAGTGTTCAATGCGTGCCGCCAGCGTCGACAACTGCCCCAGCAGGCGACGTTCGTCTTCCAGACCGCGAATGGCGTTGATCTGCTCGTTGATGGTGGCCAGTTGCAAGTCCATCTCGGCAATGCCGGGGGCAATGCTGCGGGCCATGGGAAAGGCCAGCAACACCATCATGCGGTAGGTTTCCATCTCCAGCAGGCGGCGCACCAGACGCCCCAGCTGGCAGGGATTCAGCCCCTTGTTCAGCACCAGGATGCGGCCCATGCCGTCGTTATGGATGCGATAGGCCGTCCACAGCCGCGCCTTCTTGTCGATCACCCACGAGCTGACCAGCCGTTGCCCCTCAAAATAATGGCGCAGCACATCTGCCGTCGGCGCGGGGTCCGGCATGGCATGGATTTCCACATGCAGGCCGCTGATCACTTTGCCCGGCAGCTCAGCCAGCCACCCCGGCGGCAACAGCGACAAGGCGGTGCGTTGAAAAGGTTCCGGCCCATCCGCCCGGTGAATGAAGGTGTAGGTGGAAAATTCGGTATGACGCTCCCAGCGCAGCTCGAAGCCACCGAAATTCTGGTAATAGCAGGAGGAGCCCGGTGAGGGCGGCAGCACGGAATATCGTTCGCACAGGACGCGGATATGCGCATATTCCTCAGCCGTATCCCGGCCCCCATGCAACAAAGCCACCTGCGACACCCGGGAACCTTGCTCCAGTACCGGAAACGGCCGGGTGTGCAACTCATTGAACAAGCGGTCGCGGTCCGGGTGGATGGGCAACAGGCTGCCGGTGTCCAGGCGGGGGGACGGAATGTCGGAACGGGGGGCGGTCGGGGCCGGCGGAACGTAAACCGTCACAGGACTCTCCTGAAGGCATGCACAAATTCGGGGCGAAATCCTATCATGCCCGAAGCGGAAACCGCAGGCATTGGCCGGACAATCCGCAAATGCGCGGACTCAGGGGAAAACAAGCAAGAATCCGGCCAGAACAGGCCGCTTAGAGAACAGACGCCGGACGCACCACCTTCACAGTAGGAGCCATGACGGTTGCCAGCCCGCTGACTACCGTCGCCGCATCCTGATTGGTCACCTTGCAGTCCAGGATTACCTTCTTGCGGCGTTCATCCTTTTCCTGCACCGTCAGCGTGACCGTCACCGTATCGCCGACATGCACCGGCCGGTGGAATTTCAGGCTTTGTTCCAGATAGATGGTGCCCGGCCCCGGAAACCGGGTGCCGAGCAGGCAGGAAATCAGCGCCCCGCTCCACATGCCATGGCCGATGACCTCCTTGAACGGAGTCGTAGCTGCATATTCCGCATCCAGATGCGCCGGATTGACATCGCCCGAGACCCGGGCAAAGTCACGGATATCCGCCGTGGTCAGGGTGCGCGCCAGCGAGGCGCTTTGGCCGATGGCCAGTTCGTCAAAGGTCAGGTTTTCCAGCATGTCCGTCATCGGTCTTGTCCTGTCAGGGGTTGGGAAAGTGTGCCGGATCAACCGGCCTTCAGCACTTCATCCGCCTTCATTTTCACATAACTGCCGGGAGCATCACCCAATACCGGCCAACCGTTGGCTCCCGGCTGCCGGGCGGGAACCTGTTCACCCACAAAGGCCTGAACCCAGTCCTTCCACTCCAGCCACCAACTGCGATCCTGCTTCTGCGCGGCGGCATACCACTCGTCCGCATCGGCGGGATAGCCGTCATGGGCATAATAACCGTACTTGCCGTCCGGCGGGTTCATCACTCCGGCAATATGCCCGGACTCGCCCAGCACAAACTTCACCGGTCCACCCAGCACCTGCGTGGCGGGATAACAACTGCGCCATTTGGCGATATGGTCCTGCAAGGTCGCCAGCACAAAGACCGGGGTCTTCACCGTCGACAGGTCCAGCGACTCGCCGGCCACGGTCAATGCCCCCGGCTGCCGCAGCTTGTTGCCCAGATAGAACTCCCGAAGCAGGAACTTGTGAGTCGCTCCCGGCAGGTTGGTGCAGTCGGAGTTCCAGTACAGTAGATCGAAGGGGATCGGCCGCTCCCCCTTCAGGTAATTCTGGACATAGTAGTTCCAATACAGGTCATTCTCGCGCAGCAGGCTGAACGCCACCGCCATCATCCGCCCGTCGAAGACGCCGTTACGATCCAGCTCCTTCTCAATCGAGGAAACAATGGTTTCATCAATGAAGACGCCGATGTCACCCGGATCGCTGAAATCAATGATTGTAGCCCAGAAGGTCGCACTGGCCACACGATCGCTTTCACCCCGCGCCTGCAGCCAGGACAGCGTCATCGCCAGCAGCATGCCGCCCACGCAATAACCGATCATGTTAACGGTGCGTTCGCCGGTAATGGCCTGCACCTGATCCAGCGCGGCAATCACGCCTTCCTGCATGTAATCGTCAATGCGCACATCGCGGTAGTTACGGCCCGGATTCACCCAGGAAATCACGAATACCGTGTGCCCTTCCGCCACAGCCCAGCGGATGAAGGAGTTCTTCTCACGCAGGTCCATGATGTAGAACTTGTTGATCCAGGGCGGCACCAGCACCAGCGGCCGCTTGTTGACGGTTTCCGTGGTCGGGGTGTACTGGATCAGCTCGATCATGCGGTTGCGGAACACCACCTTGCCGGGCGTGGTAGCGATGTTCTCGCCGAGCCGGAAGGCGCTGGTATCGGTCATGCGGATGTTGAGCGTATCGGCGCTCTTCTCCATGTCCTCGGCCAGTTGTTCCATGCCGCGTATCAGGTTCTGGCCGCCGGACTCCATGGTCAGCCGCAGCACTTCCGGATTGGTCATCAGGAAATTGCTGGGGGCCACGGCATTGATCCATTGCCGGGTAAAAAACAGCAATCGCTGGCGGGTCTTGTCATCAATGCCCTCGACCGCATTGACCGAGTCAATGATGCCCTTCGCCGTCAGCAGGTAGGATTGCTTGAGGAAATCGAACATGGGGTTGTCGGACCATTCCTGGTCGCGGAACCGCTGGTCGCCCTTGTCCGGCGTCACCACCGGCGCGCTGGCCTGCCCGGCCATGCGCATCATGGCGTTTTGCCAGATTTGCATCTGGTTGCGCCACAACTCCATTTGCCGGTCAATCAAGGGGCCAGGATGCGCGGCTGCCGTGCCGCCGAAACGCCGCCAGCCCTCCATCAAGTCAAACATCACTGAATTACCGGTGCCGTTGGCTTGGGAGGACATGCGCATGGCTTCGTTGCTCATGCGCTGGCTCATTTGCTGCATTTTTTCGAACAGGGCGTTGAAGCCGTCCGCCGGGGTTTGACCCGGCTTTTCCTGCTTGTTTTCCATCCCGGACTCCTTGGTTGACTGGCGGTCAAGCCGACTTGGGAGCCTTGGCCGGCTTTTCAGCAGCGGCCGGCTTGGCTTCGGCAGCCGTGGGATTCATGGCGGCCTGCATCTCCGTTGTGGCTTGGGTATAGCTGTCGCCCATGACTTCCAGCAGGTCGTTGCGCATGGCATTGCCCAACTCCGTCAAACGCTGGGCGTCCTGCAGGATCTGCTGGCTGATGGTATTGACCAACTCGGTCTGCTTGGCGCTGAAATCCGTTGCAGCTTCCGGGGTTTTCACTTCCGCAGCATGGCGAAGATGGTTCAGGCCAAGCTCGGAATAGTTCTTGATGGTGTTCAGCGAGAACTCGGTCATGCGTTCGGCATTCTTCAGCATCACCTGATTCATCTTGGCCAGCGGTTCGGCCATCTTGCGCGCTTGTTCGTTGAAATTGGCGAGGAAATCGGGATTCATGGCGTGTTTCTCCTTTTGATTGGCATTGGCGACTGCCAGCGACATTCTCCGTACTGACAGTGACGGAATAATGACCATACTAATAATATGCCTAGTCAGAAGGGGCCACAACCGGTCCTGATGTAAAGGCCGACCAACGGGTCGGCCCTTGTCGAACCACGTCAGAAAGCCGGTATTCCGGTAATCAAACGCCCAAGAATCAGCGCATGGATATCGTGCGTGCCCTCATAGGTATTCACCGCCTCCAGGTTCAGCATGTGCCGGATCACACCGTACTCATCGGACACGCCGTTACCGCCATGCATGTCACGGGCGACCCGGGCAATGTCGATGGCCTTGCCGCAGTTGTTGCGCTTGATCAGGGAGATCATTTCGGCGCTGGCGGTGCCGTTATCCATGGCACGCCCCACCGTCAGGGCCGCGTTCAGTCCCAGGGCGATTTCCGTCTGCATGTCCGCCAGCTTCTTCTGCACCAACTGGTTGGCGGCCAGCGGCTTGCCGAACTGCAAACGGTCCACCGTGTACTGGCGGGCGGCATGGAAACAGGCTTCCGCCGCCCCCATCGAGCCCCAGCCGATGCCGTAACGGGCGCGATTGAGGCAGGCAAACGGCGCGGCAATGCTGTTGGCGTCCGGCAGGCGGTTTTCCTCCGGTACAAAGACATTATCCATCACGATCTCGCCGGTTACTGAGGCGCGCAGGCTGAATTTGCCTTCGATTTTCGGGGCGGAGAGGCCGGACATGCCCTTTTCCAGCACAAAGCCGTTGATCTTGCCGTCCTCATTGCGCGCCCAAACCACAAACACATCGGCAATGGGGGAATTGGTAATCCACATCTTGCTGCCATTCAACACCCAGCCGCCTTCGGCGCGCTTGGCGCGGGTCTTCATCCCGGCGGGGTCGGAACCCTGATCCGGTTCGGTAAGTCCGAAACAGCCCACCCACTCGCCGCTGGCCAGCCTCGGCAAATACTTCTGCTTCTGCGCTTCGGAGCCAAAGGTATGAATGGGATACATGACCAGGCTGGACTGCACGCTCATGGCCGACCGGTAACCCGAATCCACCCGCTCCACTTCCCGCGCCACCAGACCGTAGCTGACATAATTCAGCCCGGCGCAACCATAGCCGTCCAGCGTACAGCCCAGAAAGCCCAGCGCGCCCATTTCCGTCATGATTTCGCGGTGAAAGACCTCATGGCGGAACGCTTCACACACACGAGGCAGCAACTTTTCCTGACAATAGGCATGGGCAGTCTCGCGAACCTGCCGCTCTTCAGTCGTCAGCAGGGAATCCAGTTGCAGGACATCGTCCCATTGGCCTAGGGCCAGTTTGTGTGTCGCCATGTCAGTCGCCTCAGAAAAGATGACCGGAGTCTAGCGCCCGCGCCGCCAATTACCAAGATTGACATCTACTGCCGGTCATTCCGCCCGGCTTCTTGTTAAACTGCGCGCCTACTCCGGAGCATGGCATGTCCCGCTGGCAACACGAACTCAAACAATTGCTGACGCTGATGACTCCTATCCTCGTCACCCAGCTGGCGCAGGCCGCCTACGGCTTTGTCGATACCATCATGGCCGGGCAGGTGTCGTCACTGGACCTCGCTGCCGTCGCTATCGGCTCCGGATTATGGTTGCCGGTATTCCTGCTGATCTCGGGTACGGTCATGGCCACCACGCCGTTGGTGGCGGCAGCGTATGGCGCGGGCCGCTATACCGATGTGCCGCGCATTGTTCACCAATCGCTATGGGTCGGGCTGTTTTGCGGCGTCAGCGGCATGGCGGTCATGAGAATGCTGCCGTTCAGCTTCGACCTGCTGCATGTCCCCGCCCACCTGCAAGGCCCGACACGCCTGTATCTGGAAGGTGTCGCCTGGGGCATGCCCGCCGTGGCCATCTTTTGCGCGCTGCGCTTTTACAGCGAAGCCTTGGGCCGAACACGTCCGGTGATGGTGATCAGCGTGCTTGGTGTCCTGCTCAACATCCCGGCCAACGATGCCTTCATTCACGGGAAGTACGGATTGCCGGCCATGGGCGGCGCAGGCTGCGGTTGGGCGACCGCCGTGGTCATGTTCACCCTGATGCTGGTCCTTCTCGCCTGGGTGCTGCTGGCACCCTCCTACGCCCGTTACCGCTTGTTCCGGGAGAAGCCGGTGCCGGACTGGCCGCGCATCCGCCATATCTTCGCCTTGGGGCTGCCAATCGGCATCGCCATTTTCTTTGAGGTGAGTGTGTTTTCACTGGTGGCGTTGCTGGTCAGCCCGCTGGGGGAACAAACCGTCGCCGCGCATCAAGTCAGCATGTCGGTCACTTCGCTGTTGTTCATGGTGCCGCTCAGCCTCGCCATCAGCATGACCATCCGCACCGGGCAGGCCTTTGGCCGTCATGATTGGACCGCCATCCGTCTGGTGCGCCGGACCGGCCTGACGCTGACCACCGGCATTGCCTGCCTGTCGGCGCTGTCGATTGTGGCTTTTCGCGACACCATCACCTCGGTTTATTCTACCGACCCCTCGGTACGCGACATGGCTGCCGGACTGTTGCTGTTTGCCGCCGCTTATCAGGTCTTTGACGCCCTGCAAGTAGGTGCTGCGGGATGCCTGCGCGGCGTACAGGACACCCGCAGTCCAATGGTGCTGACATTGATCGCGTATTGGGTGATTGCCATGCCGGTCGGCTACAGCCTGGGCATGACTACTTTCTGGACTCCGGAGCCGATGGGAGCACGGGGGTTCTGGATCGGGCTGGTAACGGGCCTGGGGGCGGCCTGCCTGCTACTGAACTGGCAGTTGGGACGAAAGTTGCTGCGGCTGGAGAAGCGCTGGTCCTGACTCAGCCTTTGCGGATGACATAGACATATTCGTCGTCACGACGGGATTGGGAAACCAGTTCATGCCGCAGGAAATTGCAAAATTTGGGAATATCGCGCTCTGTAGACGGATCGGTGGCCAGCACTTCCACCAACTCACCGCTTTTCATCCCCCGCACCACTTTGTGCAACATCATCACCGGCTCCGGGCAAAACAAGCCGCGAGCATCCAGTCTATGGGGCTGTGCTGGATCAGAGGTTGTCATGGCGGCTCCTGGAGCGAAATGGTCGGGCGGCATTATATCGTCCGTCCGGCTCGTTCGGCATCCCTGCCCCAATAAACCACGGGAAGCAACAGGCAAAACCCCAGCCCCATGGCCAACAGGTAATACCCCGTATAACCGAGGTATTCAGCCACCGGTCCCGCCAACAGATGCGCCAGTCCGCCCGTCATGGCCAGAATGCTCACCTGAAGCGTAAAATCCGCTCCGGCATGATTGGACCGGCAATAGTCCATGACCACCGTCAGCAATGCAACGGTTGCCAGCCCGCCAGCCAGATGCTCCAGCGCATTGATGCCATAGACAGCCCAAGGTGTCACCGCATAGCCCAAACTCCACTGTTGCGACAATAGACCATAGGCCCCCAAACCCAGCGCCTGCAATAAACCAAAGCCCGCCAAGGCCGGATAGCGCCCCCAGCGGGCAATCAGCCATCCCGCCAGCAATGCCCCGACAACCGTCGCCAGTGAACCCAGAATGCTGATCTGCAAACCCAGTTGCTTCAGATTGAAGCCCATATCGACCAGCATCGGCTTGACCATGGCTGATCCGAGCCCGTCAGCCACTTTGTAACTCAGCAGCACCCCCAGCCAGGCTGGAAATCCTGGCGTGCGGATAAAGGAGTGAAAAGTTTTCAGATAGCCGTGGTCTTGCACCACGCGAGGTGCTTCATCTTGCTCACGGTGAAAGAGGATTGGCAGGGTCAGCAGCACCAGCAGCCCGGCCACAGCAAGGAAAGCTCCCGTCCAACTCCAGGCACCCAGCAGGTAAAGCAGCAACCCGCCACCGACAATCAGTCCCAGCCGGTATCCGGCGACTTGAATACTGTTCCCCAGCGAACGTTCACCCTTGGCCAGAGTGCGTACCGCCATGCCGTCAGTAGCAATATCCTGGGTCGCCGCCAGCAGGTTCAGCAGGAACATCATCAAAAAAAAGGTAACGATCCCCGGGGTGGTGCTCAGACTCTTGGGATCAAAACAGGCCACCAGCACCACCAGCCCGGCGCAGGTCAATTGCAGCGGGACAATCCAGCTACGGGCGCGACCTAATTGCGGGTGATGCCAGCGATCCACGAAGGGTGCCCAGAAGACCTTCAGCGCCCACGGCAGCGCCAGCAACGCCGTCAGGCTGATTACCGTCAGGGACACGCCCTGCGTGCGCAGAATGGCCGGGAGCGCCTGGTTATAGATACCTGTTGGCAGTCCCTGCGCAAAGTACAGGCTCAGCAGGATGGCCAGACGGGCGCTGAGGGGGGCTGTCATGCAAAAACAATGGTCTTGTTGCCATGGACAATCACCCGGTCCTCCAAATGCCAGCGAACGGCTCTCGCCAGCACATTGCGTTCCACGTTTTGCCCCAGCTCCCGCAAAGTTTCGACCGACTCACGATGTGACACGCGCTCCACCCCTTGTTCAATAATGGGGCCCTGATCCAGATCAGCGGTTACATAATGGGCGGTTGCGCCAATCAGCTTGACGCCCTTGTCATAGGCCTGCTGGTAGGGATTTGCCCCCACAAAGGCCGGCAGGAAGGAATGGTGGATATTGATGATCTTGTGCGGCCATTCGTTAACAAAGTCACCGCTGAGAATCTGCATGTACCGCGCCAGCACCACCAGATCATTTCCTTTCAGCAAGGCCTGTATTTTGGCTTCCGCCTCAATCTTGTTGTCCTTATTGACCGGAACCACCTGGAACGGCACGCCAAAACGGCCCACGGACTCGACCAGCGCATCATGGTTACTGATCACCGTCGAAATCTCGCACGGCAAAGCGCCGCTGGACCACCGCCACAGCAGCTCCATCAGAGCATGGTCAACCTTGGATACCAGGATGGCGACTTTCTTGACATCGTCCGCATAACTGATGCGCCAATCCATGTTGTAGTGGCGGGCCACCCGCTCCTCAAAGGTCTGCGCCAGCAAATGCCGCGACATATCCACATGCGGCGTCTGGAACTCCAAACGCATGAAATAGGTTCCGCCTTCAGGGGCGGAAGCATGCTGGTCCAGATCAGTGATGTTGGCGCCATGGTTGTACAGGAAGCTGGATACGGCACTGACAATGCCGGGTTTATCGGGGCAGGTAATCAGCAGGCGGGCGGTGCGTGAAGTCATGTTTCTCTCAGGATGAAGATCACTGCAAGCGTATAAAACACACCGCAAAGCGATCAGAAAACGGTATTGTCCATCATAACTGCTTATTACTGTCTTTTTAACGGCTTCGCACCTTGACAGGACTCGTGTTTTGAAAAATCATCTGCGAGTATCCGTGGAACTAATTCCTCCTACAACACACAGGAATCACAATGAACCGTCTTACCCTGGCCCTCGTGGCTGCATTGGGCACTTCTGCCGCTTTTGCAATGGAAAAACCCTACGTAGGTGTCGACTACCAAGTCCAATATCATGACTTCGGCGGCTCCAGCGATGTTCAGCCTGATGCCTTTCGACTGCGTCTGGGCACGGACATTAATTCGTATCTTGGGGTAGAGGCTCAAATCGGTGTGGGCGGTTCATCCGACAGCATCGTTGTGGACAACGCCGGCACGACTTGGGATGTCAAAACAGACAGCTTTTATGCCCTTTTCGTCAAGCCGCAAATCAGCATCGGAAGCGCTGCCAGTATCTTTGCCTTGGCTGGCGGCTCCTACGTAGACATTTCCGCATCGTCAAATTCCGGTAAATCAGTCAAGGGCTTTGAAAACGGTTTTGCCTACGGAGCCGGGGTTGATGTCAACATTTACAAAGGCGTGCGTCTGGGGGCCGACTACATTCAGTATCTCGACTCTTTCAATGCCGTCAGCGTTGGCATCCGTATTCCGCTCAATTAACGCCTGTTTTCTGTAAAAAAGCCGTCTTTATGACGGCTTTTTTACGCCTGCTCATTGCCGATACATATTCTTTGGGTAGGAAGCGTAGCCACTTCCGCCATCTTCGTGATGGACGTTGCTCAAGGCAGGCTGACGATTTCCCAAGGTAAGACGCGCGCCCTTCCTGCTAAGACCTTTCGGATACGGTGCAGCGTTCCATGCAAGTATCGGTCTTTATCAATGAAAGCCGCCTTACCCCGCAGCCTCTATCCGCTTCTTGTTCGTCAGACCGGCATTTTCCTTTGGCTAACTTTAGTTTCAGGATCGCCCGTGACACTCTGGCCGCTCGGCTAACACTTCCCCTTGCCAGAAGAGTAGCGGAATTTCACTTCCAAGCCACCCAACTGGCCACCACATCCGGTCAGGCCACACGTGCTCGTACTGCGCCATGCCTGACGCATAATAAAAAAAGGCTGCGCAACGCGCAGCCTTAGTTTAAAACACCATGACGTCAGGGAGCATCAGGTAGTCCCAACGGAAGAATACCCCCGTCATTCAGCTTTAACTTACACGCAGCTGAGCCAGTCTTGATTGAAGCAGAGGTAGGGTTATAAACAGGGGGCACACTTGAATCTGGCGTATAGGTCAGAGTTACCAGTGTTTGCCCAAAGGCGCTCCTCAATCCACCAGGAGGACTAACAGCTTCGTTACTCAAATCAGCCGCCATCGCAGGCAAAGTAAACTCGCTCTCAGATGTAGACTCAGATCCAGTTACACCAGTTGACGCAGTTAATTTAACCTGCAACCAGTTGGCATAGCTTTTTGCATAAATCACATCAAAGTCCACATAACCGCTGGAGTTGGTCTTAACTACCTTTTGGCTGACTGTAACCGGATTCAGCGGCCATAAGCCGAGATCTCCATTCAAGTCTTCTCCCGGATCCAATCTTCCGTTGAGATTGGTATCCTCATTCAGACATGCAATGGGGGGCATTTCAGCAGCTGTATCCGCACCAGAAACAATATAACCAAAAGTCATTGCCTTGAAAGTAGTACGGTCAATCGCTTTGGGCAACCACGACTTGGCTACGGAGTTGTAGTAATAGAAACCTTTCAGGTAATAGGTTGGGATAACCGTCAGTGTAACCTCCTGATTAGCCACCGGACCACCCGCAGCGTTGGTCACCATCACCTGATAGGCAAATGAATATGTTGTGTCACTCAGGGCTGCGATTTTGTTGCCGGTACCCAAAGTTACAGAAACCGGAGAGCCACTCACAGTAAGAAAAACAGGCTCCTTAACCTTGACGGAAGCAAAAGCAGGGTCTTGCAATGAAGCAGTAATCTGGATGTAATCCTTGGCCGTATCTGTGTTTCCGGCCGTGTAGGACACTTTGGCAATACCGTCACTATCAGTCGCAACAAGGGCATTACCTCCAGTAAACCCACCACCGGAAGTATCATTTACAGTATTAAACTGCACAAACTGACCCTTGACTGGGTAATCATCCTTGTCAAGAACTCTGGCAACAATTTCGGTAGACTCTTTTCGATCAAGGGTTGTCCTTAGGGCCAAGGCGGTAATCTTGGCGGGGATAGTTGCCGCAAAAGAGACAGCCTCATTAGACAACAGGGTCACTTTATTAGTCACACTATCTACGACACGCACGTTAACAAAAGCCGTACCCGGCTCGACTGACCTAAGTATAGCCGTCATCTCGCCAGCCGCATCCAATACCGCAGGGCTGGGCAGAGACAGCGTACCCAGCGAGGTCGACGCAATCACATTCCCAGCCAGTGGAACACCTGCATTATCCGCTTTGACTTTGACGGTATAAGAAGTATTCAACCGCAAATCCTCTTTTACCGGCTTGAGGGCACCATCCAGCACCTGCACAGCAAGATTCTTCGACGAAACATCCACAGCGACAGTGTTCAATGGCGATGCATTGTCTTCAATCGAAGTCGCGTATCTACTAACAGCAGAAACAGTTCCTCCGACAGCGCTGGGCGCCATTGTAAAAGAAGCCAGTCCGCTATTGTTCGTGGTCTTGGATTGCGAAGCTGCAACTCCATCACCAGACAATGTGATTGATGCGCCAGACACAACATTACCAAGGCCGTTTGTGACCTTCGCCGTCACAGGAAAAGCCACACCGGATGCTGTATTCACAATCTCCGGAGACAACTCGATTTTGCTCCCTGTCAGCTGGACATCCACACAGTCAACCGGTTTTTCGGACACAGCATCCGAATCAACCACGGCATAAATGCGACGAGATCCATTCCGCCAATCCGACACCAGCAAATTTGTCGTTGCAATGCCATTGACGTCAGTAAGGGATGAGGAACTTGACAAGTCACCCTTGCTGTTTTTATCCAAAGGTCGACCGGTATCATATTGAGTTACGTCACCAATCCCTGACGGATTAGTAGAGCATGCCGACTGCGCCTTCGGCATTCCATCTCCGATTTTAAAGATGACCGATTGATTGGGTACACGGCCACTGGATGCGTCGACCACAATTGCCGTCAACTTAACCGTGTCACTCCCAGTCTTGAGCTCGGACTTCTCTGCTCTAAGAACAACGCTAAACTTATCAACGATCGAGAAAGGGATGGTTGAAGTCGTCTTGCTCAAATTTTTGTCTGTATAGGTAACTACCAGACCATGAGCGCCCGTTAACGCACGCTGGCCGTCCGCATCAATACCGACACTGACTGAATAGATATCATTGCCCTTTTCATCGACACCAGCTTCTTTAACAAAAACAGGCCTTGTCGTACTCAGCAAAGACTGAAGCGCCTCACTTCCGACCGGGAATGAAAGCGAAACCGAACCCTCATTAGTGGTTTTACCGTACCCGGTTGCATCCAGAGGCTCCTTAATACGGATTTTAATTGTCGCGCTTGTGTTGCCGGATGTTGGCAACAGCAGATTCCCCGGCATAACTGCATTCCCGGCCCCCAGGAAGACAGGATCGGCAATTACAAAGGCAGATGGTGTGACGCCAGGATTAACTACCGTATAGTTCATGGCCACGGGATCTGACTGGTTGCCGGCCGCATCAGTGTAAGAAGCAGTCACCGTACCATCACCCTCGATATCGCCACCAATGACCTGGAAGGTCACGTTACCCACCTGACCGGGAACAGCACTGGTAGTACCAGTGATTGTTTTGGCTCCACGCAAGAATGTTCCAGGACCAGTAATAGTTAAAGTCACAACTTGGTTAGCGACACCTGCACCGCTCCGGTCCTTGACTGACAACACTAGCGCAGCCGCGCCGCCCTTGTAGGGCACGGGGATGGCAACCGATGTATCTGTCACAAAGCCCAAGGTATTATCCGACTTACCGGACAAGGTGAGGGAACCGCCCCCCCCGCCGCCGCAGGAAACCACCATCAATGCCGCCAAGACATAGCCCAGACCTTGCCCTGAGCGTTTCCGATTGTGCATTGTTATGAACCCTCGTTTATTGTTGCTTTTGCGCCGCGCCCCGTTAATGTCAATCCATAGCCCACAGCAGACAAAGACGCCAAGACGCACCATTGCCGAGTTATACTGGATAACAACCAAAACTTCAATCGGTTAAGACGCCCAACTCCACGGACTGTGAAGCGTTTGGCTGTGATTCATTCTCTATCCCTTCATAGCGCCGCATCAATTCACTCAGCCTGTCCCGCGCCTCACCTTTCAGGTAGGGGGCCTCAAGGCAAATGATCTGGAAAATGCCGCGACGCAGATGGCTGCGACTCAATGCCACCTCATCGCCAAAGAAGCCGCTGCTGGTAACAAAAGACGCCCAACTGGTGGTAACAATCCAGATATTCACGATCAGCCCCCGCACCTCCTGCTCTCCAATCACCACCAGGTCTGCTTCCCGCAATCCGGAATAGACCTGATAAGCCTGAGCCATCACTTTCTTGGCAAACTCGCGATAGGCAACCCGGAGCCGCTGGCTTTCTTCCAGCAAATGACCCAGATCGCGATGAAGGAACCGGTACTCCCATAACTGATTGAAAATCGCCTCCAGGTAGCCCATTTTGTCGTCATAAGTCATGACCCGGTCCTGGGGGACGCTGAGCGAGTCCAGCATGCTGGACTGGTAAGCCTGAAACAGCGCGAAAATAATGTCTTCCTTGCTGCGGAAATGGTAATACAGGTTGCCAGGACTGATATTCAGCGCCGCCGCGATATGGTTGGTCGTCACATTCCGCTCACCATCCGCGTTGAACAAGCCCAGGCTTTTGATCAGTATCCGGTCTTTGGTTTTCAATTTTTATCCTCAATCCACCGTCCGGCGGAAATTTCAAGCTTTCATTTGACACATTAGAGCAAATACTCTAAAACTACAAATGTTTTCCATGAAGCAGGCTTTGCCCTGCCCTGACTGTCGAGGCCGAACCATGACCGCTAGCGTCTCCCTCCATAACACCGATCATCCCGAAGTCGCCGCCATGCTGCGCGCCTTTGACACCCAGCGCACCGCTTTCCGCCTGCGTCCCGGCACCTCCGCCAGCGAACGCCTGGCTTTGCTGGACAATCTTCGCGGCGTTCTGGTCAAGTACCAGGATGAACTGTGCAGGGCTATTGCCGCTGATTTCGGCCATCGCTCACATCATGAAACCAAGTTCGCCGAGATTTTGACGTCTCTGGAGAACATCAAGTACTACACCAAGAACCTGCGCAAGTGGATGGAGCCCGAAAAGCGCCATATCAGCGCTACGCACATGCCTGCCAAGGGCTGGGTGCAGTATCAGCCACTCGGTGTCGTAGGCATCATCACGCCCTGGAACTATCCGGTGTTGCTGGCCCTCAGCCCGCTGATTTGCGCGCTGGCCGCCGGCAACCGCGCCATGATCAAAATGTCCAGCTTCACACCGCGCACTGGCGAAACACTGAAGCGCGCACTGGCTGAAGCATTCAGCGAAGACCAAGTCGCCGTGGTTACCGGTGGCGGCATCGTTTCTGACGCGTTCAGCCGTCTGCCGTTCAACCAGATGACCTTTACCGGCTCCACCAACGTTGGCCGCACGGTCATGGCCGCCGCTGCCGAAAACCTGACGCCGGTGCTGCTGGAGCTAGGCGGGAAATCGCCTTGCATCATCCATGAATCCTACCCGATGGCGGACGCTGCCCAGCGCATCGCCTTCGGCAAGTGCTGGAACGCCGGCCAGACTTGTGTCGCTCCTGACTACGTCTTCATCCCGCGCGGCAAGACCCCTGAGTTTGTCGCCGCGATGCGCAAGGCCGTGACCACGATGTATAGCAGCTTGGTCAACAACCCGGACTACACCAGCATCATCAATGACAAGCAGTACAAGCGCATCAGTTCCTATATTGATGACGCCAAGGCCCAAGGCGCCGAGATTTTTGAAATCAATCCGGCCGGCGAGTCTTTCGCCGGCACCCGGAAGCTGCCGGTTCTGCTGGTGGGCAAGGTCAAACCGGACATGCTGATCACCCAGAATGAAATCTTCGGCCCGGTGCTGATGATGATGGAATATGACCGTCTGGAAGACGCCATCCATTATATCAACGATCGCCCGCACCCCCTCGCCTACTATTACTTCGACTATGACGAGAAGCGCGCAGACTTCGTGATGCGCAATTCCCAGTCCGGCGGCTTCTCCGTCAACGACGTCATCACCCACGTTGCCGTGGAAGACCTGCCCTTCGGCGGTGTCGGCCACTCCGGCATGGGCAAGTACCATGGCAAGGAAGGTTTCGCCTCCTTTTCCAATGCCCGCTCGGTGTTAGTAAAGCCTAAATTCTGGACGGTCCGCTTCCTGGCTGCCCCTTTCACCAAGCCCACTCATAAAATCATCGAAAAAGTGCTGCTTAAATAACACAGCACTTGCCGTCAAGGGGCTATTTTGGTATAAATGCGCCCCTTGCTGTCTGCCGCTCATGGCGGCGGATCTGATTGCATTGCGGAGTTTCCTAATGTCTAAAGTTTGCCAAGTTACCGGGAAGCGTCCCATCACCGGTAATAATGTTTCCCACGCCAACAACAAAACCAAGCGCCGGTTCCTGCCGAACCTGCACTACCATCGTTTCTGGATGGAAAGCGAAAAGCGTTTTGTGCGTCTGCGTGTTTCCTCCAAGGGTATGCGCACCATCGACAAGCTGGGCGTTGACGTGGTTGTTGCCGACCTCCGTGCCCGCGGCGAAAAGATCTAAAGCCTGATTTGGCCCGGAGTTAAGCATCATGCGTGACAAGATTCGTTTGGTATCCTCTGCCGGTACCGGCTATTTCTACACCACCACCAAGAACAAGCGCACCATGCCTGGCAAGATGGAGATCAAGAAGTTTGATCCCAAGATCCGCCAGCATGTTGTGTTCAAGGAAGCCAAAATCAAGTAATTCTTGATGGCAGCTGCCCAAGGCCCGACCGAGCGCAAGCCCGGCCGGGCTTTTTGTTTTGCATGGGAGCCATGTCGTGCCAGAACTGCCTGAGGTTGAAACTACCCGGCTGGGTTTGAAACCCGTGCTGGGGCAAACCGTGTGTTCTGTGAATATCCGCAACCCTTCACTGCGCCTGCCGGTCTCGGCGGAAATCAGCCAGTTGGCGGGTCAGTCCCTGCTTGAGATTCGCCGTCGCGGCAAGTATCTGCTGTTCAGGACGGAGAGCGGTTGGTTCCTGGTTCATCTGGGGATGTCCGGCAGCCTCCGGCTGGCGGTAGCCGCCGAAGCCCCGCGCAAACATGATCATATCCTGCTGGAGCTTTCGGAGGGGCTGTCGCTGCGTTTTCATGACCCGCGCCGGTTCGGCTTGTTCTTGTGGCTGGGAGGCGCGGTAGAAAGCCATCCGTTGCTGACCACAATGGGGCCGGAACCCCTGAGTGACAGTTTTACCGCCGAACATCTCTTCAAGCTCAGCCGAACCCGTTCCATCCCGGTTAAAAGCTTCATCATGGACAATCATGTGGTCGTGGGGGTTGGAAATATCTACGCCGCCGAGACGCTTTTTTATTCCGGCATTCATCCCCTGCTTCCTTCCCGGAACCTGTCCATAACAGACTGTGCGCTGCTGCACACCACCATCCGGCATATCCTGGGGCAGGCCATCCTGCGGGGCGGAACCACGCTGCGTGACTTTGTGAACAGCGCGGGGAATCCAGGCTACTTCCAGCAGCAGTTGATGGTTTATGGCAGGGAAAGTAAAACTTGCAGAATATGCGGCAACCAACTGCATTTACTGCGGATTGGCGGGCGCAGCAGCGTTTTCTGTCCGTCTTGCCAACCCGTACGCCCCTAAAGGCTTGCATCCGGATGGAAGTCCGTTTAGATTCAGCAACATTAGAACTATGAAAGCGGCCGGCGGCCTGTAGAATCGGTCCCGGAGATTTTTCCCCGACCCGCGCCCGACACACGCAAGGAGACAATAATGACTTTTTCTACCCGTCGCGCCATTGCAGGACTGCTGCTGATCACCTCCGGCATGACTGCAACACCCCTCATGGCTGACGAACTGGATGATCAGATCAACGAGCGCCCCAGCGGCGGCGCCATGGCCATGGACGCCATAATTGCCCGTCCCTTGCTGTTTGCCGGGACTCTGGGCGGCACCGCCCTCTTCGTCGCCACCCTGCCCTTTTCAGCGCTGGGCGGCAAGGTTGAGGAGGCCGCCAACACCTTGGTTGTCGGGCTGGCCAAGTCCACGTTTACCCGCTGCTTGGGCTGCACCGCGACACAGGACGCCTGGAAGAACAAGCCGATCACCAACGAACAACCCTGAATCGGGCGGTTGCGGCAGAATTACTGCCCCAACCCTTTCCGGGACAGCTTGTCTGACCGTTTGTGCTTGATTAAGGCAAGAAAAAGGCCCTGCTAAGCGGGGCCTTTTTCTTGCAGGCGCTTTGCCTTCAGCAACAACGCCTCTCTCGTTTCAGGATGCCTCGGGTCAAGCGGTATACAGCTGACCGGACAAATTTTCTGGCATTGGGGCTCCTCAAAATGCCCGACACATTCGGTGCACTTTCCTGGATCGATCTCGTAGATATCCGGCCCTTGGAAAATGGCTTTATTGGGGCACACCGGCTCGCAGACATCGCAGTTGATACATTCATCAGTAATGATCAGCGCCATGCCTTAAACGCCTTCCTCGGCAAACTTCCGATTGAAAGCAGAAACCACCTCCGGCGGCACGAATTTTGACACATCACCACCGAGACGGGCAATTTCACGCACCAGTGTTGAAGAAATGAAGGAGAGATGCTCGGCAGGAGTGAGGAAGACCGTTTCGAATTCACTTTCCAACTGACGATTCATGTTGGCCAACTGGAATTCGTATTCAAAATCGGATACCGCGCGCAGACCGCGCAACACGGCGGTTGCCTTCTGCTCCACGAAAAAGCGGGCCAGCAAGTCACTGAAGCCGCAAACGGTGACATTGGGAAGATGGCCAATGACGTTCTGCACCAGCTCCACGCGCTCTTCCAGCGTAAACAGCGGCTTTTTATGATGGCCGGCCGCTATTGCCACCACGACTTCATCAAAGAGCCGCGAAGCCCGTTCAACCAGATCCTTGTGGCCATTGGTGATGGGATCGAAGGTTCCCGGGTAGATTACACGCGTTTTCATGGCTGGGGCTCCGTGTCGGTCGTGGCCAATGGTACCGAACCCGGAGCCAGGATGCCAGAAAGACCTTATTCCGGAGTTATGGTGGCAACCGCGCGCTGCAGTTTTTCGTCCCCCCAAGCCTTGGGTTCAGCAGGATTGCCAGACGGCGCCACCGTGGTGCCCAGACCCGGCTTATCCAGTTCTACCTGCCCCTTGTCGTTCTTGACATAGACGCCCTTGCCGCTAAGCATGATGACATCCAGCGAGCCATCGGGAGACACACCGAAACCACCCCAAAAATCGGTGCCGCGAACGCCAATGGTCGCCACGGAGGTGGTGACCTCAAAACGATGGGGGCGTTTGGTGATCGAGCCGGTGACACTGCGGAACGCGCCCTTAACCAAGTCAAACAAGGCGATATTCGGCTGCTTGCGGAATATCCGGTAATCCCGGATCACCAGCTCGCTGTCTTTGCCGACCGTCAGTTTGGTGCCGTCGCGCAAGGTCAGCTCGGCGACACTGCCGGGCTTGGTGCGAAACAGGTCTCCCCGGCAGACTTTAGCCCCGACTTGCGGTGTAACCGTTTCCGAATTCCGGACCAACTCCACCGTCCCCTTGACTCCGGCAACCTGCCCTACCCGGCATTGGGCGGGGTTAAGGGCGGCTGAAGCCGCACCGGACATCAACACAGCCATCAGCAGGATTTGCTTTTTCATGAACTTACTCCATCAGTGCTATACGCAGTGTTTGGCGAAAACAACCGACCGAATTGAATACGATTGATTCGCGATATCGACATCCGGGTATAGCACATTTTCTCCCGGTACAATCCATGACAAAACCAAGGACAAAAACCGAGATGTCTCTGCCATAGGCACGGCAAATTGAGGCAGAATAGGCCTATCAGGCTATGACAGAATTTTGGCAATGACCAGCAGTAACAAAAAGACATCAGACGGCAGCAATATTGCACTGAACCGCAAGGCGCGCCATGAGTACTTCATTGAAGAAACCTTTGAAGCCGGGCTTGTTTTGCAGGGTTGGGAAGTCAAGGCGCTGCGGGCCGGCCGTTTAAGCCTGATAGACGCTTATGTGCTGTTGAAGGATGGCGAGGCTTTCCTGCTGGGGACGAACATCACCCCGTTGCTGTCCACTTCCTCCCACTATGTCCCCGAAGCAACACGCACCCGCAAGATGCTGCTGAACAAGCGCGAACTGGACCGGTTGATCGGTGCGGTCAAGCAGAAGGGCTTTACCTGCATCCCGCTGTCGTTTTACTGGCAGCACGGCAAGGTCAAGTGCGAAATTGCGCTGGCCAAGGGCAAGCAGCTGCACGACAAGCGCGATACGGACAAGGATCGCGACTGGCAACGTGAACGCGGCCGTTTACTGCGTGACCGGGGATAATTTCTTTTCCCCTTCTTGAAATGTTCGCGGAAACCACCAGATTAAGCGTATAATGAACTAACACGGGGGTGTACTGGCTTCGACGCCGGTGATGAAACTCTGTGGAGCATGCCGAGAGTGAGATGCCTCTCGTAAATAAAAATCTCAATTGCTTAACCGCAAACGACGACACTTACGCACTCGCCGCCTAACGGCGAAGCACTGAACCTGAATGTCTGTGGTCGGGGAATGTGCGCGTACGCTACACAGGCTCGCTTTATGTTTCGCCTCGCGACACAAAGCTAAAACCTAGAGGATCGCTTGTTGCGCCCTGCCTGTCGGGTAGCAACCGGCTAGATTAATTGATAAGGCTAAGCATGTAGAACCAGGGGCGTAGTGCCGTCGGACGGGGGTTCAACTCCCCCCACCTCCACCATATTGCCTTCCCCGTTGCAACAAAAAAGCCCTGAATCCCTCGATTCAGGGCTTTTTTGTGCCTTGGCACCGCAAAATCCAGAACCGGCGGTCGCCCTTAACCGGTTGTTCCCGCCCACGGCATGCATTAAACTGCGGCCATTATCGCTACCGGAAGGTTACGCTTGTACCCTTTTGCCAGATTAAACCGATGTTGCCGCTTTACATGCACCGATGCCGTGCCCCTTGGCGCATGGACGCCTGCCGAAACAGTTACTCGTTCACAACCGCCACGCTCAATACCTTCGTATCCCTGCACCTCGCCCCACATCCTGACCGAGTTTAATTCATGGAATTCCTGATGGACCCCTCAATCTGGGTCGGCCTGCTGACACTGGTCGTCCTGGAAATCGTACTGGGTATCGACAATCTGGTCTTCATCGCGGTATTGGCCGACAAGCTGCCACCGCACCAGCGAGACCGTGCGCGCCAGATCGGCCTGTCGCTGGCCATGGTGATGCGCCTGGGGCTGCTGTCGGTGATGTCATGGCTGGTGACCCTGAACACCCCGTTATTCGAGGCTGCCGGCTTCCACTTCTCCGGCCGTGACCTGATTCTGCTGGCCGGAGGCGTGTTTCTGGTTTTCAAGGCCACCATGGAACTGCATGAGCGCCTGGAAGGCACGACACACCATACCGGCTCCAGATCGGCCTATGCCGGCTTCTGGATGGTGGTGGCTCAGATCATCATCCTGGACGCTGTCTTCTCGCTGGATGCCGTCATTACTGCTGTTGGCATGGTGGATCATCTCGGCATCATGATGGCGGCCGTGGTAATCGCCATGGCGGTCATGATTCTGGCTTCCAAGCCCTTGACCCGGTTTGTCAACAACCACCCGACCGTCGTTATCCTGTGCCTGAGCTTCCTGTTGATGATTGGCTTCAGCCTGATCGCCGAAGGCTTTGGCCTGCATATACCCAAAGGTTATCTCTACGCAGCCATCGGTTTTTCGATTCTGATTGAAACCTTCAATCAGGTTTCATGGCGGAATCTGTCCCTACAGGAAAACCGCTTGCCCTTGCGAGAGCGGACGGCTGACACCATCCTGCGGCTCATGGGCGGGCGAAAATCAGCGGTAGAAATGGCGGAAAGTGAAGAGCCCGGAGCCCCTCCCGCCGCCTTTGGCGAAGAAGAGCGCTTCATGATTACCGGCGTGTTGTCGCTGGCCGAGCGCTCGCTGCGCACCATCATGACCCCGCGCGGCGATATTACCTGGGTCAATTGTGACAGTGATGCCGACGAGATTCGCGCGAAACTGCTGGACTCCCCCCACAGCCTTTTTCCGGTTTGCCGGGGAACATTGGACCACGTAATTGGCATTGTGGGCGCCAAGGAGCTGTTTGCCGCTCTGGAAAACGATCAGGATCTTGCCGCCTGCGCCTCGCTGCACCCCCCGATTATTGTGCCTGACCAAATGGACGTGATCCGCTTGCTGGGCGTGTTGCGCAAGGCCAAAGGCAGCTTGGTGCTGGCCGTGGACGAATATGGTTCAGTGCAAGGACTGATCACCCCGCTTGATGTGCTGGAGGCCATTGCGGGTGAATTTCCGGATGCGGACGAAACACCGGAGATTGTCCGCGAGGGCGAAGGCTGGCTGGTCAAGGGCAAAGCGGATTTGCATCAACTGGAGCAGTTGCTGAACGATATATCACTGGTCAGCCCGGATGATGACTATGTGACGCTGGCCGGGCTGCTGTTGGCCCAGCGTGAGCAAATGCCCGCCATTGGCGAGTTTTTCCTGTTTGGTGAATTCCGCTTTGAAGTGCTGGAAATATCGGACCGCCGCATAGAACTGGTTCGAATTACCCGGATGGATTTCGAAGCGCCACTGGAATGACGAACACGTAACTGCAAGGCTGCAGCCTTGGCCGGTGCCAGGTTACTCCGGCACGGCCGGAATGACCAGCACCGCCGCCACCCCGCCCAGCGCGGAGGCTTCCAGCCGGATGCTGCCGCCATGCAAGCGCGCCAGTTCATCCACAATGGACAGGCCGAGTCCTGAACCCGGAACCTGTTCATCCGCCCGCACGCCCCGCTGCAGCACCACTTCGCGTATGGGGGCAGGCAGGCCGGGGCCATCGTCCTCCACCCGGATTTCCAGCTGCATCCCCACTCGGCTCACTGTCACCGTCACTTGACGCCGCGCCCACTTGCAGGCGTTATCCAGCAGATTACCCAGCATTTCCAGCAAGTCCGGTTCCTGCCCGGCAAAGTAAATACCGTCCTGACATGACGATGACAGCTGCAACCGGCGCTCGGCATGCACCCGCTCCATCACCCGCACCAGGGACGCCAACGCCGGGCCCACCGCCGTGCGTTGGCCCGGCGCACCGGCCGAAGCCACCGCCCGCGCCCGCGCCAGATGCCAGTCCACCTGACGGCGGGCGGTTTCCACTTGCTCCCGAACCAAGACCGCCAGCACGCTGTCATCACCGGCGGCGGCATTGGACAGCACGGCCAATGGAGTCTTCAAGGCATGCGCCAGATTGCCCGCCCGGCTGCGCGCCTGTTCGACCATGCGGGCGTTCTGGTCCAGCACCTGATTGAAGTCATCAATCAAGGGCTGCACTTCCGCCGGAAAGTCCTCGGTCAGCCGCAAGGTTTCACCGGCACGCAGTTGGTTTACCGCCCGCTGGAGCCGCTGCAAGGGGGCAAGACCCACCTGAACCTGAAATCCCACAGCCAGCATCAGTCCCGCCGCCAGCACCGCCAGCGCTACGGCCATCAAGCCTACAAAGCGCCGCACCTGTGCATCCAGCGGCGCAATATCGGCCGCCACAACCAATTGCCAGCGGCGGCCCGGTTGCGATTCCACCCAGACCTGACGCTCCAGCACCCACAGCGTCTGCCCGGCAGGACCGGCCAGGCGGTGATCATGCACCGCCCCGTCAGGCAATCGATCCGACGGCAGCTTCAGCACGGCATCCCACAAGGATCTTGAACGCAGCACGGCCGGGCGGGAAGGACTGTTCACCTGCCAGTAACGACCGGAGTAGGGCTGCAACCAACGTGGCTCAATCTCGGGGTGACCGGGTTGTGGCTGCCCGTCAGCCGGCAACTCGAAGCCGGCGGTCAACCGGTCCAGTTCACGCAGCAACTCTGCCCGGAACTGGGTATCCACATGGTCACGGAACAACTGCGCCAGAACCAGTCCGGTCAACAACAGGGACAGGCCCACCCAGATCATCATGCCCGCCAACAACCGCAGACGCAGCGAGCGGCGCGCCAACCGGAGCGGTAGCGAGAGCGTCATGACGGAACCCGCAGCCGGTAACCCAGACCGCGCACGGTTTCGATCAGATCCTGGGGCAGCTTCTTGCGCAGGCGGCCGATAAACACCTCAATGGTGTTGGAGTCGCGGTCAAAATCCTGGGCATAGATATGCTCGGTCAGCTCGGTGCGGGAAATCAGGCGGTCGGGGTGATGCATCAGGTAGGCCAGTACCCGGTATTCATGGCTGGTCAAGGTCACGGCCTGCCCGTCCACCGTCACGCGACTGCTGCGCGTGTCCAGCTCCACCGGCCCGCAGGCCAACCGGGTGGACGCCTGACCGCCTGCACGCCGGATCAGCGCCCGCACCCGGGCCAATAACTCTTCCGGATGAAAGGGCTTGGTCAGGTAGTCATCGGCTCCGGCATCAATACCCGCCACTTTTTCGGACCAGTTGTCGCGCGCCGTCAGAATCAGCACCGGCTGCGTGCGGCCCATGGCGCGCCAGCGGCGCAGCACGGACAGGCCGTCCATTTGCGGCAGACCCAGGTCCAGGATCACGGCATCATAACTTTCCGTTTCCCCCAGGAAGAGGGCCTCACGCCCATTCCCGGAAACGTCCACGGCATAGCCGGCCTGCATCAGCGACGCCTGCAATTGCCCGGCCAGTGTCGGCTCATCTTCCACCACCAATACGCGCATCAGCGTTCCCCCGCCGCACCGGAGCGGCTTTGCCGGCGTTTCGTACCCAGCACCTCGCCGCTGCGGGCATCCACCTCTGCCTTGAGCAGTCGGCCATCCGGCAGCAGCAACTTGATTTCATAGAGCCAGCGCCCTTGCTCCCGCTCCAGTTCCACCTCCAGCACCTGCCCCGGATACAGCCGGCCCACCCGTTCCAGAATACGCGACAGCGGCTGGATTTGTCCGGCCTCCAGCGCCTGCCGGGCCTGTTCGTGGTCTTCGCGGCCGGAGGCGGATGCCTGTCCCGGCGGAAGGCATAGCGCACCGGCCAACACCGTCAACCGCAAGAAAGCTGCTATTTGCCGGTTCATGGAAACCCTCAAGCCGTGGAAATCGGGATGGCCGCCAGCATGCGCGGCCTTTCCTGAACGGCGGCTGAACGCAGGATTCAGGAAAGGTACAGCTTCGGGATACCAGAATAGCCCAATCGCCACAAGTCCGAGGGACGCCGACATGAACAAGCCAACTGTCACCAACCGTCAGGCCCTGCCTGCCAAAAACAATATCCTGCCATGGCTGGTGTTGCTAAGCACCCTGATATTGCCTTGGGTGCCGGGCTGGGCCCATGCCGCCGACACCTCCCCCGCCGCCCAGTTGCAACGCTGGTCGACACTGGCCGGTGAAAAACCCGACAGCGCCCGGGGGAAACAGTTTTTCACCAGCCGTCATGGCGGCGAATGGTCTTGCGCTTCCTGCCATGGCGTCCAGCCGGTTCGGCCCGGCAAGCATGCCTCCACCGGCAAGGTGCTGGATGCGCTGGCCCCGGCGGCCAATCCCCAGGCATTCACGACCGAGGCGCGGGTGGACAAGTGGTTCCGCCGCAATTGCAAGGATGTGCTTAGCCGAGAATGTACTCCGGGCGAAAAGGCGGATGTCCTGGCCTGGCTGATCAGCCTGAAACCCTGAACCCGATGACGGAGACTGCCATGAGCGCTATTTTTCAGAAGAACCCCGTCCATCAACCTGTCGTCCGGCTGCTGCTGGCGCTTTTGATCACCGCCGCCGGTCCGTTGCGGGCGGACGACGATGAATACTTTCGCCCTGTCACCCCCTCCCCCAAATATGTCCAGGAGTGCGGTGCCTGCCACATGGCCTTTGCACCGGGCCTGCTGCCTGCCGCCGCCTGGCAGAACATGATGCAGGGTCTGGACAAGCATTATGGCGTCAATGCCTCGCTGGAGGCAGCGGATATCCGTGAAATCGGCCGCTGGCTGCAAGTCAATTCCCGCAGTGACGGGAGAGCCCAAACCCCGCCGCCGGAAAACCGCATCACCCGCAGCGCTTGGTTTGTCCATGAACACCGCAAGATTGCCAGCGCAGTCTGGCAACGCAAGTCCGTCGGCAGCCGCAGTAATTGCGTCGCCTGTCACTCCGGGGCCGATCGCGGCAATATTGACGAAGATTTTATCCGGATTCCCCGTTAAGCGAGGTGCACGATGAATACATCCCTTTCCCCTACTGATACCCCGCGTGAGGCGGCAAAAGCTCCGGGCCGCCGCACCGTGGATGTCCCGATCCGCGCCTTTCATGCCCTGTTCGCCCTGAGCTTCACCGGCGCCTGGCTGACCGGCGACAGCGAACAATGGCGTCTGGTGCATGTGACGCTGGGCTACACCATGATCGGCTTGCTGGTGTTCCGCATCCTCTGGGGGCTGCTGGGGCCGCGCCATGCCGGGCTGGGCCTGCTGGTGCGCAGGCTGAAAAACCTCCCTTCGCCCAAGACTTTGATTAACGCCAAGGGAGGTGGCATGAATTGGCGTCCGGGCCTGCAATGGTTACTGGCGGCAATGATGGCCGGGTTGCTGTTGGTGACGGTCCCGGTGACCTTGAGCGGTTATGCGGTCTATCAGGAATGGGGTGGCGAGTGGCTGGAAGAAGTGCACGAGCTCTTTGGCAATGTCTTTCTCGCATTCGTGGTGGCTCACCTGGCGTTGATTGCCTGGCTGAGCCGGTTACAGCGGCAAAATCTGGCCATGCCGATGCTGACCGGTCGTCGTGCAGAAGCGGGAACCGACCTGGTGAAGAAAAACCATGCCTGGCTGGCCGTACTGATGCTGGTCTGTGTGGGAGGGTTCTGGGGCTGGCAATGGCAGCAAGCGCCTGTGAGCAGCGCGCCGATGGAAGCGGGTCAGGAACTTGATGACGATTGACTGCCGCCGGGACTGAAAATGAAACGGGCCGCTCAGCTTACACAGGGCGGCCCGTCCGATCACCCCGCCTTACTTGGGGGCGATTTCCAGCAGTTCCACCTCAAACACCAGCGTGGAATTGGGGGGGATGGGACCGCCGCCCTGTTCACCATAACCCAGCGTGGCGGGAATGGTCAGCTTGTACTTGGAACCGACCGTCATCAATTGCAGGCCTTCGGTCCAGCCCGGAATGACCTGGTTCAGCGGGAAAGTCGCCGGCTCGCCGCGCTTGATGGAGCTGTCAAACACTGTACCGTCAACCAGCTTGCCTTCATAGTTGACCTTGACGACATCAGTAGCCACGGGCTTGGCTCCCTTGCCTTCGGTGATCACTTCATATTGCAGGCCCGAAGCCGTGGTTTTCACCCCGGCTTTCTTGGCGTTTTCCAGCAGATAGGCTTCGCCCTTGCCTTTGGCTTCAGCCGCCGTCTTGGCCTGGCGCTCGACTGCTTCCTTCTTCATGCGGGCGTCAAAGGCCATCAGCACCGTCTTCATTTCGTCTTCTTTCAGCAGGCCGGGTTTCTTGGCATAAGCGTCCTGCATGCCAGCGGCGAAATTGGCGGTATCAAGCTTGGGCAGTTGGGCCTCCATGTTCTTGCCGGTCATGTAACCAATGCTGTACGCGGCCTTGGCGTCATCGGTCTCCAACTTGGTGGCTTTGGGAGCTTCAGTCTTGTTGCAGGCGGAAAGGGCAAGGCCCATGGCGATAACGAGGCCTGTGGCCTTGATGGAATGCTTCATCTGTGTCTTCCGGAGAGGGGTGGGGCAAAAGTCCCCGAAACTACACCGGATTATCGTAAAGCGCCAGCTTCGTATCGCAACCGGCTACAGGACGATTACAGAAGGATACGATGAGGTGGCTCGTTTATTGCTATCTTTTTAGAAATGATTCTTATTACATAAACCCCTCGCCTCAAGGAATACGCATGCCCCACGACATCAGCCTGATCACCACCATTACGGTTGGCTTAGCCCTGGCCCTGTTACTGGGCTATCTGGTCTCCCGCCTGAAAATGCCGCCGCTGGTGGGGTATCTGCTTGCGGGCATCATCATCGCTCCGTCCACACCCGGTTTTGTGGCCGATGTGGGGCTGGCCGCACAGTTGGCGGAAATAGGCGTCATCCTGCTGATGTTCGGCGTCGGCCTGCATTTTTCGCTTAACGACCTGATGTCGGTCAGACGCCTGGCCGTACCGGGAGCCATTGTTCAGATTACAGTGGCGACAGTGCTGGGAACGGCAACCGGCCTGGCTTGGGGCTGGCCCTTCGGACAGTCGCTGGTGTTCGGGCTGGCCCTTTCTGTGGCCAGCACCGTGGTGTTGTTGCGTGCGTTGGAGGATCGGGGACAACTGGACAGCATCAACGGCCGAATTGCCATTGGTTGGCTGGTCGTGGAGGATCTGGTCATGGTGCTGGCGCTGGTATTACTACCGCCGCTGGCGGGCTTGCTGGGCGGAAAGGCACCGGGCCAGGATTCCGGCAACAGCATCGCCCTGACACTGTTGCTGACCCTGGCCAAGGTCGCCGGCTTCCTGACCCTGATGCTGGTGGTGGGCAAGCGCCTGTTTCCAAAGCTGTTGTGGATGGTTGCGCGCACCGGCTCCCGCGAGCTGTTTACGCTGTGTGTGGTCGCCACGGCGCTGGGCGTAGCCTATGGTTCGGCAAAACTGTTCGATGTCTCTTTTGCCTTGGGAGCCTTTTTCGCGGGCATGATGATGCGGGAATCCGAATACAGCCACCGGGCGGCGGACGAGTCGTTACCCCTGCGGGATGCCTTTTCGGTGCTGTTCTTTGTCTCGGCAGGCATGCTGTTCAACCCGCAAATACTGCTGACAGATCCGCTGAAGGTGCTGGCGGTGGTTGCAATCATCATGCTGGGCAAGACTGTGGCCGCCATCGCCCTGGTGCTGCTGTTCCGCTATCCATTGAACACCGCACTAACGGTCGGCGCCGGTCTGGCCCAGATTGGCGAGTTCTCTTTCATTTTGGCAGGATTGGGCATGGCGCTGGGTTTATTGTCCATTGAAGCCAACAGCCTGATTCTGGCCGGAGCGCTAATCTCAATTGCCCTGAATTCACTGATGTTTACCGCCATCAAACCGGGACTGGCCTGGATTCGGCAGCACTCCGAGCTTGCCCGCCGCCTGGAACGGAGTGAAGACCCGTTGGCGCAATTGCCGGTGACCGTCGATGAGAAACAGCTCACCGGACAGGTGGTGCTGGTCGGCTATGGCCGGGTGGGGCGGCGTATTGCGACACAACTGGAGGCCGCCGGCATTCCTTATGTAGCTGCCGAACAGAACCGCGAACTGGTGGAGGCTTTGCGATCGCGAAGCATTCCGGCGGTATCCGGCGACGCCTCAACTCCCGAAGTGCTGATTCAGGCGCACATCCATCGCGCCGGCCTGCTGGTCATCACCTCACCCGACAGCTTGCAGGCCCGCCGCATGGTCGAAATCGCCCGGGAGCTCAATCCAGGCGTGGGAGTCCTGCTGCGCACCCATAGCGATGAAGAGAGCGGGATGCTGACCCGGGACAAGATGGGCACTGTTTTCTTCAGCGAAGATGTGCTGGCGCAGAGCATGAGCCGCCACATTCTTGAGCGCATGAAAGCCGGGGCGCATCCCTGCCCTGATCCACGGGTTACGGATTAGGTTTCCGGGATGCCGAAATCAACTGGAACACCGCCCAGCCATCAAGCGCTATCCCCACCCCCAGCAACGACCAGGCCACCGCCTTGTCCGCCAGCGCCGGAATAACCTGCGGGGCGAACAAGCCCAACACGCCCCCGGCCAGAAACAGGCCGGCCATCGATGTGGCCGCAAAAAAAAGTGGCGGCAGCTTCAGCTTGGCGCCCGGTTGATGGTTGGCCATGACTCACTCCTTGCCTACGTTCAGCACCGGTTGCGTTTCGGTATCAGAAACCAGTACGGTCATCAGGTTGATGACCAGTTTCACGCGGTCGGATTCCCCCAGCTTGACCACGCTTTCCGACTCCAGCTGGTCGATGGCCAGCTTGACCATGCCGACCGCGCCGTCAACAATGCGGGTGCGGGCGGCCACCACGGCTTCGGCCTGCTGGCGGCGCAGCATGGCGCTGGCGATTTCCGGGGCATAGGCCAGATGCGCGATCCGGGCCTCGACGATTTCAATCCCGGCCAGCAGCACATGCTCCTGGATCGACTCGGCCAGCAAGCGCGCCACGGCGTCCATATCACCGCGCAGCGAATTGAGGCCATGGGTGTCGCCGTCATACCAGCGGGCGCTGACCACGGCGCGAACGGCGGATTCACTCTGGATGACAACGTAGGTGCCGTAATCCTCGACATCGAACAGGGCGCGCGCCGTATCCGCCACTTTCCAGACCACCACGGCGGCCACTTCCACCGGATTACCGGCGCGGTCGTTGACCTTGAGGGTGGGCGTGGTCAGATTGTGCACGCGCAAGGAAATGCGCTGACCGGCGTAAAACGGATTCACCCAGAAGAAGCCGTCATCCTTCATGGTGCCCGCATAACGGCCGAAAAAGGTGAATAACGCCGCCTGATTCGGTTGCAGGATGTTGAAGCCCTTGGAAATAAACATCAGCAGCGGGATCGAAATGATGGCCGGAACCGAAGGCACGCCCTCCCCGACCACCGGCACCCCGATGATTTTCCAGACCGCCATGGCAAACAGCGCCAGCCACACCGGCAACACCAGCCACCCGGAAAGCCCGGACACCACCTTTTCCTGACTTTGCATGTTCATCCTTTGGCCCTCATGAAGGGTTAGTAATTTGCGGCCAGTCTAGACTGCGGGTGAAATCCTCACAAGCCGTATAAATTGCCCGGCAAAGCACACGGTTATTCGCCCAAGGCGTTATAGTAGAACGCTAATATTTATAAAACACGGAGGGACTATCTCCATGACCGGCAACACCGCCACCGCCACGCTGGACGCCAACGAAGCCGTCGCCTCGGTCGCCTATCGCCTCAGTGAAGCCATTGCCATCTACCCCATTACCCCAGCCTCGGCCATGGGCGAACATGCCGATGACTGGTCGGCCGGGCAGCGCCCCAACTTGTGGGGCCAGGTGCCCGCCGTGATCGAGATGCAGTCGGAGGGCGGTGCGGCCGGGGCAGTGCACGGCGCCTTGCAGGCGGGGGCGCTGACCACTACCTTTACCGCCTCGCAAGGGCTGCTGCTGATGTTGCCCAACCTCTACAAGATTGCCGGGGAACTGACGCCGTTCTGCCTGCATGTCGCCGCCCGCAGCGTGGCGACCCATGCCCTGTCGATATTCGGCGACCATTCGGATGTGATGGCGGTGCGTCCGACCGGGTTTGCGCTGCTGGCCTCCGGTTCACCGCAGGAAGCCCAGGATCTGGCCGCAATCGCCCATGCCGCGACGCTGGCGTCACGCATTCCCTTCCTGCATTTTTTCGACGGATTCCGCACTTCCCACGAAATCCAGAAGATTCACACCTTGGGGGATGACACCTTGCGGTCGCTGGTTGATGCGCGAATGATTCATGCGCATCGCCAACGGGCATTGACGCCGGACCGTCCGGTGTTGCGCGGCACCGCCCAGAATCCGGACGCCTTCTTTCAGGCTCGCGAGGCCTCGGAACCTTGGTATCGGGCGTGTCCGGATATTGTCGCGGAGACCATGGCGCGTTTTGAAACCCTGACCGGCCGGGCTTACCGCCTGTTTGACTATCATGGTCACCCCGAAGCCGAACGCGTACTGATCCTGATGGGCTCCGGCGCGGAAACCGTCCATGAAAACGTGGACTGGCTGCTGGCCCGTGGCGAAAAAGTCGGGGTGCTGCGGGTGCGCCTGTACCGGCCGTTTTCCGTCCGGCACTTCCTGCAGGCTCTGCCCGCCACCACCACCGCCATGGCCGTGCTCGACCGCACCAAGGAAGCTGGGGCCACGGGCGATCCGCTGTATCTGGATGTGGTGTCAGCGCTGATGGAATCCTTTACCGAGGGAACATCCCCGCTGTCAAAGCTGCCGCGCGTCATTGGCGGCCGTTACGGCCTGTCCTCCAAGGAGTTCACTCCCGCCATGGTCAAGGCGGTGTTCGACGAGCTGACCTCGCCCGCCCCGCGCAACCATTTCACCATCGGCATCCGCGACGATGTCTCGCATAGCTCGCTGGAATACGACGAAACACTGGATATTGAAGCCGCCGATGTCACGCGCGCCCTGTTTTACGGGCTGGGGGCGGATGGCACCGTCAGCAGCAACAAGGCCTCAATCAAGATCATCGGCGAATGCACCGATTTGTATTGCCAGGGCCACTTCGTCTATGACTCGAAGAAGTCCGGCTCCACCACCGTCTCGCATCTGCGCTTCGGACCGAATCCGATCCGCTCCACCTACGAAATCCGCCACTCCCCGTTCATTGCCATCCACGACGCCGGCTTTCTGGACAAATATGATGTGCTGGAACGCGCCGCCAACGGGTCGACCATCCTGTTGAACACCCCGGCCGCCCCGGAGTCCGTCTGGGCGACATTGCCCCGGGAGTTTCAGACCTCCCTGCTGGCAAAAAACAGCCGGTTGTTCGTGATTGACGCCTCGCGCATTGCCGCCGACGCCGGACTGGGCAACCGCATCAATACCGTGATGCAGGTTTGCTTCTTTGCACTGGCAAAAGTGCTGCCGGTGGAAACGGCGCTGGCGCAGATCAAGCAATCCGTGACCGAGGTATGGGGCAAGCGCGGGGGCGAAGTGATCCGGCGCAACCACTCGGCCATTGATGGTGCGCTGGCCGGATTGCAGGAAGTCCGTTTGCCGGATGCCGTCAGCAGCACGCATCAGCGGCGGCCGATGGTTCCCGCCGATGCCGATGACTTTGCACAGCGCGTGACACGCCTGCTGCTGGAAGGCCATGGCGACCGCCTGCCCGTGAGCGTCTTCACCCCGGACGGCACCTGGCCCACCGGCACCAGCAAGCTGGAAAAACGCGATATCGCCCATGAAATCCCGGTGTGGGAGCCGGATGTTTGCGTGCAGTGCAACCGTTGCTCGACGATCTGCCCGCATTCCGCCCTTCGCACCGTCGTCTTTGAGCCGGAAGCGGCAGCCAACGCCCCGGAAGCTTTCCGCCAGGTGCCGGAAACCGCCACCCCGGAACTGAAGGGACTGTCCTATACCGTGCAGGTGGCCCCGGATGACTGTACCGGCTGCGGCCTTTGCGTCGATGAATGCCCCGCAAGGGATCGCAAGCAGCCCAAGCGCAAGGCCATCAACATGCGGCCGGTTGGCGAACACCGTCAGCGGGAACGCGAGGCCTGGGCTTTCCTGACCACCGTGCCGCCGGTTGATCGCAGCCGCATTCCCCGCGATGCCAAGAGCCTGGCCTTGCTGCCGCCACTTTTCGAGTTCTCCGGAGCCTGCGCCGGTTGCGGGGAAACCCCGTATATCCGCCTGCTGACACAACTGTTTGGCGACCGGCTGCTGATTGCCAACGCCACCGGCTGCTCCTCCATTTATGGCGGCAACTTGCCGACCACCCCCTACTCCAAGGATGTGAACGGTCGCGGCCCGGCCTGGAACAACTCGCTGTTTGAAGACAATGCCGAGTTCGGTTTCGGCATGCGGCTGGGCGTGGACTTGCTGCGGGATCGCGCCCGGCAACTGCTGGACCGGTTGGCGCCGCAACTGCCGGAGTCGCTGGTCACGGGGCTGCGCACCCAAACCGACACGCTTGACGAAGCGGCCCTGTCGGCCTTGCGCTTGGCCGTGACCGAACTCCGGGCGCAGCTGAATCCCCTGTCCTCCCCGGATGCCGCCGAATTACAGCCATTGGCCGACTACCTGGCGCCCAAGAGCGTGTGGACGGTGGGCGGCGACGGCTGGGCCTACGATATCGGTTATGGCGGCCTGGATCATGTGCTGGCGTCCAACCGCAAAGCCAATATCCTGGTGCTGGACACCGAGGTTTATTCCAATACCGGCGGCCAGCAATCCAAGGCGACGCCGCTGGGGGCGGTGGCCAAATTCGCCAGCGCCGGCAAGGAAACCCGCAAGAAGGACCTAGGCCTGCTGGCGATGAGCTACGGCCACGTCTATGTGGCTTCGGTGGCGATGCAGGCGCGCAGCCACCAGACGGTGAAAGCCTTCCTGGAGGCCGAAGCGCACCCCGGCCCGTCACTGATCATTGCCCACAGCCCCTGCATTGCCCACGGTTATGACCTGCTGCATTCTCCCGACCAGCAGAAGCGCGCCATTGACAGCGGTGCGTGGCCCTTGTACCGCTTCGACCCCAAACGCATTGACGACGGCCTGCCGCCGCTACTACTGGATGCCCATGACGATCGTATTCCCATGCGGGAGTACATGGAGCAGGAGGCCCGTTTCCGCATGGTGGAACTTCGCGATCCTGCCCGCTACGCCGCGCTGGTGCAGGCCGCCGAACACGCCACCGCCGAGCGACGAGCCCTTTATCATCAACTGGCGGGCATCCGCATTCCCGTCACCGAGGTGCCCCATGACTGACCTGAACACCGAATGGATGGGCTTGTCGCTGCGCACGCCGCTGGTGGTCGCCGCATCCCCGCTCAGCGATGACCTGCCGATGCTGGAAAAACTGGTGGCGGCCGGCGCCGGAGCAGTGGTGATGCGTTCGTTGTTCGAAGAACAGATTGCCGCCGAGCAGATGGCGATACACCGCCATATTGATGCCTGGGTGGACACCAACGCCGAAGCCCGCAGTTTCCTGCCCGACCGCAACCTGTTTCCGGTCGGTATGGAGCCGTATCTGTCACACCTCAAGCATCTACGCGCCCGGCTGGATGTGCCGGTTCTGGCCTCGCTGAACGGAGCCACCCCCGGCGGCTGGACCGATCTGGCGCAGGAGCTGGAATCCGCAGGCGCTTCCGCCATCGAGCTGAACCTCTACGATATCTGCACCGATCCTGGCATGAGTGGTGCGGAAGTG
Organism: Fluviicoccus sp.; assembly: GCF_030646115.1. Classification (GTDB taxonomy): domain Bacteria; phylum Pseudomonadota; class Gammaproteobacteria; order Pseudomonadales; family Moraxellaceae; genus Fluviicoccus. Next base: position 159,816 of record NZ_JAUSMX010000009.1, on the reverse strand, counting down.
GAGGACTGGCAGCTGGAAACCGTGCGTGAAGTCGTCAACCGGGTGTCGGTGCCGGTCAGCGTCAAGCTCTCACCTTACTACACCTCTGTGCCGGCCTTCGTGCGGCGGCTGGCGGCCGTGGGGGCCAACGGTGTCGTGGTGTTCAATCGCTTCTACCAGCCCGATGTGCTGCTGGACAGCCTGGACCTGGACACCAAGCTGCATCTTTCCACCTCCGCCGAACTGCCGCTACGCCTGCATGCTTTGGCGTTGCTGCATGGCCGTGTGCCGGTAGCGCTGGCAGCAACGGGCGGCATTCACAGTGGCCATGACGCCGCCAAAGCCATTCTCTGCGGGGCGGATGTGGTGCAGATGGCTTCCGCCCTGCTGCAAAGCGGTCCGGACGCGATGTCGACCATCCTGGTCGAACTGCAAGGCTGGCTGGCCGCAAACGGTTATGACTCGGTGAATGAAGCACGTGGAATCATGTCGCTGGAAAACGCCCCCGATCCGGCCGCCTGGGAGCGATTAAACTACATGCGCATGCTGCAGGGCTGGCAATCCCGCCCCGGTCGGCGATAATGGTGCATTGAAAACCAGCGGAGGCCCGGCATTGGGCGGACATCACCATCACGCGCACGACCATCATGACAATGACCATCACAGACATCATGGTCATGACCACGGCCATCATCACGCCCCCGCCAACTTCGGCCGCGCCTTTGCCATCGGCATCGGGCTGAACATCGGTTTTGTGGCGGTCGAAGCCTATTATGGCTGGCTGTCGGGTTCACTGGCGCTGCTGGCGGACGCCGGACACAATCTGGGCGACGTTGGCGGCCTGCTGCTGGCCTGGGCGGCCATGGCGGCGGCGCAACGTCAACCGGACAACCGGCACAGCTACGGCTGGCGGCGCAGTTCCATTCTGGCCGGTTTCATCAATGCTGTGGTCTTGCTGGGCGCCATGGGCTTCCTGCTGTGGGAGGCCGTACAACGCTTCCAGGACCCGCAACCCGTGGGCGGCGTCACCATCATGATCGTGGCGGCCATCGGCGTGGTCATCAACGGTCTCACCGCCCTGCTGTTCATGTCCGGCAGCCGTGACGACCTCAATATACGCGGAGCCTTCCTGCACATGGCGGCGGACGCCCTGGTGTCGGTCGGCGTGGTGCTGGCGGGCGCGCTGTATCTGTGGCAGGGCTGGAGCTGGATCGACCCGCTGGTCAGTGTGCTGATTGCGCTGGTGATCGTGGCGGGCACCTGGTCCCTGTTCCGGCAGTCATTGCACCTGATGTTTGACGGCGTTCCCGACCAGGTGCCCTTGCCCGCCGTGCGTCAATGCCTGATGGCGATTGAAGGCGTCACCGGCGTCCATGACCTGCATGTCTGGGCGCTGGGCACCTCCGAAACCGCGCTGACCGCCCACCTGGTGATCGCCGACAGCCATCCGGACCGCGAGGCGCTGCTGCAATACGCGCTGGCGGAAATGGAGGAGGACTTCGGCATCCGCCATGTGACGCTGCAACTTGAATCCGCCGCCTTCGCCCGGCATTGCGCCTTGGGCGACACCTGCATCCGCCCAACCGCCTGAAACTAATTGACCCGATTCTGGAGCCCTGATGAACGAATTTGACCTCAGCACCGGCCTGATCCTGAAGGCGGCGGCTTTCGCTGCCGAGAAACATCGGGACCAGCGCCGCAAGGACCCGGAGGCCTCCCCTTATATCAACCACCCGATTGCGCTGGCCAACCTGTTGGCCGCCCAAGGCGTCACCCGCCCGGAAGTACTGTGCGCCGCCCTGCTGCACGACACCATTGAAGACACCGAAACCACCCCCGAGGAGCTCGAAGCACACTTTGGCGCACATATCGCCGCCATCGTGCTGGAAGTCACCGACGACAAGAACCTGCCCAAGGCCGAACGCAAACAGCAACAGATTGACCATGCACCGCACGCCTCGATCGAAGCCAAGCTGGTGAAGCTGGCGGACAAGATCTGCAACCTGCGCGACATTCTGCACTCGCCCCCTGCGGGCTGGCCTCTGGAGCGGCAACTGGAGTATTTCGAATGGGCGGCGCAGGTCATCAGCGGCGTGCGCGGAGCCCATGTCGGCCTGGAGGCCATCTTCGACGACATTTACGGTCGAAAAGGCGAGCTGCGGGCCTGACCAGAGTCTGCCGTCAAGCATAGCGCGGCTTATTCCTGTACAATCTGCCGCCTTCATGATTTCCATTCTTCATCATCCGGATTCTAAATGTCTTTTGCTGAGCTCGGCCTTGCGCCGGAACTGGTGCGCGCCCTTCTGGAACGCGGCTACACCGAACCCACCCCCATTCAGGCCCAGGCCATTCCCGCCGTCCTCGCCGGGCAAGACCTGCTGGCAGCCGCCCAAACCGGCACCGGCAAGACCGCCGGTTTCACCTTGCCCATCCTGCAACGGCTGTCATTGATCGACTTTTCGCGGGTCAACCACAAGGCCAAGATCCGCGTCTTGATCCTGACCCCGACCCGTGAGCTGGCAGCGCAGGTGGAAGAAAGCGTCCGCGAATACAGCAAGCATCTCGACATCAAGTCGATGGTGATTTTCGGCGGCGTCAATATCAATCCGCAAATCCAGCGCCTCAACCGGCGGGTGGACATCCTGGTTGCCACGCCAGGCCGCTTGCTGGACCACGTCGGCCAGCGCACCATTGACCTCAGCGGCGTGGAAACACTGGTGCTGGACGAAGCCGACCGCATGCTGGACATGGGCTTCATCCGCGATATCCGCCGCATTTTGCCGCTGCTGCCGGCACAGCGCCAGAACCTGCTGTTCTCCGCCACCTTTTCGGACGAAATCCGCGAACTGGCCAACGGCATCCTGAAGAACCCGGTCAGCATTGAAGTCGCCAAGCGCAACACCCCGACTGAGCTGGTGTCGCAGGTGGTGCATCCGGTCGATCGCGACAAGAAGCGGCCGATGCTGGAAAAGTTGATCAAGGACGGCAAATGGACCCAGGTGCTGGTCTTTACCCGCACCAAGCACGGCGCAAACCGCCTGGCCGACCAGCTGGGCGACGGCGGCATTCCCGCAATGGCCATCCACGGCAACAAGAGCCAGTCAGCGCGTGAAAAGGCGCTGAGCGAGTTCAAGGCCGGACGGCTGCGGGTGCTGGTCGCCACCGACATTGCGGCGCGCGGAATCGATATTGACGCCCTGCCGCACGTGGTCAACTACGAACTGCCGAACACGCCGGAAGACTATGTGCACCGCATTGGCCGAACCGGCCGCGCGGGCATGAGCGGCGAAGCGGTATCACTGGTTTGCGTGGACGAATTGCGACTGCTGGCGGACATTGAACGGCTGATGAAGCGCAAGCTGGAATCGATCGTCATTCCCGGTTTCGAGCCGGACCCGAATGCCAAGCCGGAGCCGCTGCGCAAGCCGCAATCTCCCCGCAGCCCGCGAAATCCCCAGGGTGGACGCGGTTCCGCGCCGGCCAAGCCGGGCGGCAGCGGCGGCAAGCCTGCACCCCGCAAACCGGCAGCGGGTGGCGCCAACTCCGGCGGTGGCAAGCCGCGCTTCCATTCCTCCGGCTCTCGCGGCTGACGGAACGGCAGGCATAAAAAAACCGGGGGCGGCAAAACCCCCGGTTTTTTTATATCGCTACAACAGCCATTACAGGATCATCCGGCCAACCCACCAGGCCACGGCTGCAATAGCCGCACTGGCCGGAATCGTCAGCACCCAGGCCCAGACGATGGTTCCCGCCACCCCCCAACGCACGGCAGACATGCGGTTGGTGGAGCCGACACCGACAATAGCCCCGGTAATGGTATGCGTCGTGGAAACCGGAATGCCCATGCTGGTGGCCAGGAACAGGGTAATGGCGCCACCGGTCTCGGCACAAAAGCCGCCCACGGGCTTCAGCTTGGTGATCTTCTGCCCCATGGTCTTGACGATACGCCAGCCACCAAACATGGTGCCAAGGCTGATCGTCACATAACAGGCAATCACAACCCAGGTCGGAAAATGATCCTTGTCGGCCTGCATCCAGTGCGGCAACACCGTGCCGGACGCCGTCGCTGCAATCAGCAACATCCAGATGATACCCGCCGTTTTCTGGGCATCGTTACCGCCATGCCCCAGGCTGTAAAGTGCAGCGGAAACCAGTTGCAGCTTGCGGAAATACTTGTCGACTTTCTTGGTGCTGGTCTTGAAGAAAATCCAGCCCACCAGCACCATCAGTAACGACCCGAAGAGGAAACCCAGCAACGGCGACAAGACAATGAAGGAAGCTATCTTGATCAGGCCGGAAGCGATTACACCGTCCGTTCCTGCCTTGGCCACGGCCGCCCCGGACAAACCGCCGATCAGGGCATGCGAGGAACTGGACGGGATGCCGAAATACCAGGTAATCAGATTCCAGGCGATAGCACCGACCAGCGCACCGAAAATCACATAATGATCGACGATGGACGGATCAATGGTGCCCTTGCCGATCGTGGCCGCCACCTTCAGCGGGAACAGGAAATAAGCCACAAAATTGAAGAAAGCGGCGAACAGAACCGCCGCCTGCGGCTTCAGCACGCCGGTGGACACCACCGTCGCAATCGAATTGGCGGAATCATGAAAGCCGTTCATGAAGTCGAAGGCCAACGCCAGCAGGATCAGCAACAGAACGATCCCGAATGATATCTGCATCGCGTCCATGGACGGACTCCTCTTGCTCAGGAATTTTCCAGAACGATGGCTTCGATAATGTTGGCAACGCCGTCGCAGCGATCCGTCACTTCTTCCAGTTTTTCATAAATGGCCTTGAGTCGCACCAGTTCGCGCACATCCTGTTCTTCACGGAACAGCTTGGACATCGACTCCAGCAACAGCACATCCGCTTCGGCTTCAAGGCGGTAGATGTCCTTGCAGGTGGCCAGGATGGTGGCGCTGTTGTCCATACTGCTGAGCTGGCTGGAAGCCTCATGCATCTTCTTAACAGAGGAGGTGATGATCTGCGCGAAATGTATCATTTCCGGAGTGGCATACCGGATGTCATACATGGTCACCGCTTGAGCGGCATCCTGAATATTGTCGAGCACGTCATCCAGCCGGGAAATCAGCTGGTGAATCTCGTTGCGATCCAGCGGCGTGATGAAAGTGGCATGCAGCAGGGAAATGGTGTCGCGGGTGATAATGTCGGCACGTGACTCTATTTCGTCAATCACCAGCACCATTTTCCGGGCTTCTTCCGGGTCACGACGCTTCAGGGCATCCATCAGCGTCTCCAGGGCTTCGGCACCTTTCACCGCTTCTTCCACATGCGCGGTAAACAGGTCGAAAAACTTGGCCTCTTTAGGCATGAAACGTCCGAACATGACGTATTTCCGGTCAATCAAGGGGACGTAAGTTTAACAGTAGTCTTATAAATCGTGGCAGATTTATGACACATTGATTGCAGTCTTGTTAATCTTCCACCGGGCGAACTTTTGCTTCGCGCAACAAGACCACAAAACGGTGGGCTGCATCTTCATTTTCAGGCAATCGGGTAGCTGAAAGCTCATACCACTGATCTGGTTTGCCTGAGTTCTGCTGGCAAAAACGGACACCATGAACCACCCCTTTGGCGTCCGCTTCGGCCAGGGAGGCGAGAATGGCGTCGGAAACTCCGGCCGGCAGTGTCTCCTGAATACTCCATCCGTCTGTTCCATCCGGCGCCGGCGCCGGAAATCCGGGCAGGGGCGAGTGAAACTGGTAAATGCGGCCACTGGCGTCCAGTTCCATCATGGTGTCGGGCAAGGCGTCGATCAGAGTCTTCAGATAGGCATTAGCATCCTGCAATTCACGACGCCGTGCCAATAACTGCTCTTCAGCCTGTTTGCGGGTCGTGACATCGCGCCCTTCCACCAACAGATTGACCGGTTTACCACCCGGGTCCATAACCGGCCGGATGGAGAAGTCCACATCCACCATGGCTCCACCCGGCAAGGGATGGCGTGTTTCAAAGCGGGATTCTTCTCCCATGGCGGCCAGCAAGACGGCCCGCTTCAGTCGCAGTTGCTCTTCCGTTGAATGCGACCACCACTCGGTTTCCCAGAAAAACCGACCGAATACCGCCGACTGGCTGACTTCGAACCGGTCAAGAGCCGTCTGGTTGGCGTGCAGCAAATGCCCCTCCAGATCCAGCAAGCCCATGAACTGCAGGCTGCTGTCCAGCATTGACTCGGCCATCAGCTTTTGCCGCTCCAGCGCTTTCTGCACCTGACGGCGATAAAGCAGGGTTACGACCAGCAGCAGGATAATGGCCGCCTGGAACAGGATGGTCGCCTGCAGCGACTCCCGGACATCAGCATGAGCGGTGATCAATCGTTCAGTGCGCTGACTGATCAACTCCTCCAGCTTGTTCTGGTAGGAAAGCATTTCACTTTCGGCCATTTTTTTGCCGGATGTATCGAGCACAATCGACAACAAGGCCTGCCGCCCGCCATCCAGTGTCACCGGGGCGGAAAACACCTCTACCGTATGAATGGTCCCGTCGGCCAAACGGTGCGGGAACACAAAATAGTTGCGCTCTTCATTCAGGGCATTCTGTCTTTCCTCCGCTACCTCCGCCGGACCCATCACATTGATATTATTGATGTCCATATGAGTCAGGCGTTCGATGCTGTAGCCGTAGAAGCGGGCTGCGGCGTCATTGGCGTCAATAATCATCCCTGAGTCGGCGTCAATCAGCAGCATGGGGGCGCTGTGATACCGCAACGGCCCTGACAAAAGCCCGACCGGCGCATTTGCCACCGTTAACGCGGAGGCATGACCCGGCCACCCGCCCAGTGTCAGGAAGACCATACACGCAAAAAAAAGTTGGGTCAGCAATACAGGCATCAAAGAAAAACTCTCGTGACGGATAATCCGGCGCGCCAGAAACAGGCCTCGGCCTGATTCTCGCACAATGCCCCTACCCAACTCACGCCATTTTTCATAATCCCCGGCATCCTGACAGGCCTGCCAAAACAGTCCTGCACCTTATTAACGCTGCGTCAACGCCCGAAGGCATAAAATTGAAGATGTCAGTGCCCCACCGGAGAGTCCGATTATCAAGTGCGGGCAACCCGCGCCTGACATCCCATCACCCATAACAGGTTCAATGCGTCATGAAGTACAACCACGAAGAACACTTCATCACCTCGGTTCATTATGCCGCCCACTCCTGGCGACTGGCTCTGGACCGCCGCCTGCGTGAGTTCGGGCTGGGCCGCTCCGGATGGATGGCCATCTCCGCCATTGCCAGGGCAGAATCCCTGTTATCGCAGATCGAGATTTCCAATTTGATCGGTGTCGAAGGCGCTACAATGGTTACCACCCTCGACCGGTTGGAGAGCTCCGGTCTGGTCACCCGCACTTTGCACCCCTCCGACCGCCGCATCAAGCAGGTCAACCTGACCGAGTCCGGGCTTGCGCTTTATCATCGCCTGCAAGCCGTGGCTGACGCTGCCAGACAGGAATTGCTGGCCGGATTGGCGGCTGAAGAAATGGCCATGGCCACCCGATTGCTGGAGCGGATACGCGAGGCTGCTGAAAAAATCCGCTAGTCCCTTCCCGGTGGCAGTACCGGCATAGATGCTGTCCCGGAAGCCCTTGACCCTGATTCCCTCTTTGTGGTTATGTGGAAGCCCCGAAAACAACAAGACGCCTGTGTATTTTTCCAGGTGTCCCAACGAGGCTTTCCGCATGTCCCCGACCGCTCCCGACTCCTCCGGGGCCAATGCCCTGCTGCTGTCCCGACGCTCCCTGCTGCGCCTGGGCGTCATCGGGACTGTTGCCCTGACCTCCACCAGCCTGGTGGCTTCGCTCTCCGGCTGCAGCAGCCGCAAAGAGGCCTCCGCCAAAGGCTTCAGCTTCCTGCGCGATGCCGACACCCGCCTGTTCAAGGCGCTGATTCCCGTGGTGCTGGGCGATGTCATCAAGACTGGCGACAGCCATTATCAAGCTTTGGAAACCCATGTCCTGAAAAACGTCGACGGCGCGCTGGCCAACCTGGGCGCACCAGCGCAAGGCGAATTGCTGAAATTGTTCGACCTGCTGCACATGCGCGCCACCCGCTGGCTGACCACCGGCGTCTGGGCCGACTGGCATGAGGCCGGCGCAGATGACATGCAATCCTTCCTGAAGCGCTGGCAAAACAGCTCGGTCGGACCCTTCAATGCCGGATACCGGGTCATGACCAAGCTGGTCGCTGTTTCCTATTACAGCCTTAACGAATCCTGGCGCTTCTCCGGCTATCCCGGTCCGATGCCCGCCCTTTACCAAGCCGCCAACGCCTGAGGATACCGATATGGCATTTGACAACATCTATACCAAAGGGATTGCCGGCGGCTGGCAGGTTACCGACGCCTCCACCCTGACCAAGGACCGCATTATTGAAACCGACGTCGTCATTATTGGCAGCGGCGCGGGTGGCGGCACGTCCGCCGAAATTCTGACCCAGGCTGGACTTAAAGTCCTGATCCTGGAAGAAGGCCCACTCAAAACCTCGGACAGCTTCAAGGACATGGATGAAGGTCGCGCCTACCGTGAGCTTTATCAGGAAGGGGCCGGACGCGCCACCAGCGATGGAGCCATCGCCATCCTGCAAGGCCGCGCCGTGGGCGGCACGACAGTCGTCAATTGGACCGCCAGCTTCCGCACCCCGTCGGAAACCCTGAAGCACTGGGCCGAGGTTCATGGCGTCAAGGGCCACAGCCCTGAAGAGATGGCGCCCTGGTTTGAAAAAATGGAGAAGCGGCTGAACATCACGCCGTGGGCCATGGAACCCAACGAGAACAACACCGTGCTGCGGGAAGGTGCCAAGAAACTGGGCTGGGAATGGCACGTCATTCCCCGTAACGTCAACGGTTGCTGGAACAGCGGCTATTGCGGCATGGGCTGCCCCGCCAACGCCAAGCAGTCGATGCTGGTTTCGACCATTCCCGCCGCACTCACCGGCGGGGCCGAACTGATCCATAAGCTGCACGTCGCCCGACTGCTGCTGAATGGCGGCCAGGTGGTCGGCCTGGAAGGCATGGCGCTGGACGCCGATGCCAAGAAACAAACCGGTATCAGGGTCAGTGTCAAAGCCAAGCACTATATTCTGGCAGCTGGCGCCATCAATTCACCGGCCTTGTTGCTGCGTTCCAAAGCCCCGGATCCGCACGAGCGTCTGGGCAAGCGCACCTGCATCCATCCGGTAGTGCTGAGCATGGCGCACATGCCGTCCCCGACCAATCCCTTTTACGGCACCCCCCAGTCCATTGCCTCTGACTACTTCCAGTGGAAAGACGGCGCCAAAGGCCCCATCGGCTACAAGCTGGAAGTACCGCCCATGTATGCGGGCATCGCCAGCGGCATCTTCGGCACCTTCGGCAACACACTGCAAAAGGACATGGCCCTGTTGCCCAACACCAATGCCATGCTGGCGCTGATGCGCGACGGCTTTGTCGATGACAGCCAGGGCGGCGAAGTACGGATCAGCGATCAGGGTGACGCCATCCTTGACTATGAGGTGAGCGACGCCATCTGGAACGGAGCCAAGCGCGCCTACCTGAGCATGGCGGAAGCCCAGTTTGCCGCCGGAGCCACTGAAGTAAAAATGGCGCATCTGGATTCCACCTGGGTCAAAAGCTGGGGTGAAGCCAAGGCCCAGATTGAGCAACTGAGCTACAAGAAATTCCGCACAGCCCTGTTCACCGCACACCTGATGGGCGGTTGCATGATGAGCGAAGATGCGAAAAAAGGCGTTGTCAACAGCCAGGGCCGCCACCATCAACTGGACAACCTGTCGGTGATGGACGGCTCGGTGTTCCCAACCAGCATCGGCGCCAATCCGCAGCTGTCAATCTACGGATTGGTCGCCCAGAATGCGACCGCACTGGCGACAGCACTGGGTGGCAAAACAACCTGAACAACCGGGCTTGCCGAGTCCGCCAAAGCCCCTGAAAACCGGGGGCTTTTTCATAGACGGGCCACAACCATGGCAACCCGACGGACTGCCCTGCCCCCAGCTTGACAACGCCCCCGGCCCACTCTAATCTAAGTGTACATATGTACACCGAGATAGCATCATGACTGCCCCCGAACAACCCGCCTCCGAAGAAAAATCCCGCTGGGTCAAAAATTTGCAGCATGCCGGAGCCGTGGTACACGCCGCCAGTCACAGTGCGCGGGAACTCACCCATCTGGTGGCCGAAATCCACGGCACCATTACCCGCCTGCCCTCCCCGCTTAACCGCCGGCACGAAGCCGATATCAGCCACGCGCCTTTTCCTTACCGGATTGTCGCCGGGGCTTTTGACCTGCTCGCCAAGGCCGCAGGAAGGTTCGTGCCGGTTGTCAGCGAATTTGAAGGAGCCATGACCTTGCGCACCCAGGCCGCCCTCAACGGGGTCAGCGGCGACAAGCTGGCGCGCTGGAACAGCCCGTTGGCCTTTCCCATGACCTTGCGTGACGGACAGGGTCGTGAACTGGACTGGCAGGACTGGAGCACTTCTTCAGCCATCGGCCATGTCATCGTCCTGCACGGCCTATGTTGCTGCGATATTGAGTGGCAGAACCCCGCCGCCTCCGCCTTCACAGATGAATTGCAGGCGCAGGGGTATGCCGTCGGCTGGCTGCGCTACAACACCGGCAAGGCCATTCACGCCAACGGCGAGGAGCTGGATGCCTGGCTGGAGGACTTTTTTGGTTCAACCGGAACGCCCTTGTTGTTGATCGGCCATAGCATGGGCGGCTTGCTGATTCGCAGCGCCTGCTACTGGGCGGAAAAAGAACAGCATGGCTGGACGAAACGCTTGAGCCATATCGCCTGCCTGGGCACGCCGCATCTGGGTGCGCCGCTGGAGCGGCTGGGCAACCAGGCCAACTCCCTGCTGGGCCTGACGCCTTACACCAAACCCCTGATGCGGCTGGGCAACATCCGCAGTCGGGGTATCAAGGACCTGCGCCACGGCTGGGTGACGCCGGACCATACCTTGCCCGCGCTGCCGCAAGCCCCCCAAACCCTGTTCCTGGCCTGCGCCATCAACGACAACCACCGTGACAACCTGGTGGGCGATGGATGGGTGCCGGTCAGCAGCGGCCTGGCCATGAACGCGAATACGGAGGTTCTTTCCAGTCCTAACCTGCAGCGCGAATTCATCAACGACCTGTCCCATATTCCGATCATGGCCGATCCCCGTGTTTTCAGCCTGTTGCGGGAGTGGCTGGGCATGAAGACTGAAAAGGAGCTCTAATGCGCCATATTCTTAGCAATAACGCCCTGCGGGTTGAAATCGACAGCTTGGGTGCAGAGTTGAAAAGCGTCCGCTCCCTGCAAGAAAACCTTGAGTACCTGTGGCAAGGCGATACTGCATTTTGGGGACGGACATCCCCCGTGCTTTTCCCCATTGTCGGCCGGTTGACTGACAATACCTGTTTTATTGAGGGCCGAAAGTATTCGATGCCGCAGCATGGCCTGGCCCGGGATCTGGAGTTTGTGATTCTGGAGCAGGACCAAACCTTCCTTAGCTTCAGCTTAAAGTGTGACGCACAAACCCGCGCAGCTTACCCGTATGACTTTGAACTCCTGATTAACTATCGCTTGCAGGATGAACAACTACGCGTGACATGGCAGGTCCGAAATCATGGAACCGGTTTCATGCCGTTTGCCATTGGCGCCCATCCCGGCTTTTCAACACGACTGGAGCCTGAGGACAGCTTTGAGGACTACGACATCCGCTTTGAGCGGCATCAGCAATACCATCTGTGGCCGGTCACTCCGAACGGCAGGCTGGTGACGCGACCGGTGCCTTTTCTGGAACCATTGCAGAGCTTTACGCTGAACCATCAGTATTTTGCGGTGGATGCGCTGGTGTTCCCCGACCATCAGGTGAGCAGCGTGACCTTAAAACACAACTGGCACGGACATGGCGTCACGCTGGATTGCACCGGCTTCCCGGTGCTGGCGTTATGGACTGCGAACAATCAGGGACAGGACCCGGCCTTCCTGTGCATCGAGCCCTGGTTCGGATTTGGCGACACCGAAGCCGGGCCGTTTGAACTGGTGGAAAAGCCGGGAATGCAGCTGCTGGAGCCGGGCGGGCTTTTTAAGGCGCACTACGACATGCGGTTTTTCTGAAGCCCCGGCAGGTTTGGCAAGGATACCGGGGCAGGCCTGAGCCCGTCCCGGCATCCTGCGGATGAAGGTCAGTACTTTCGCTCCTTCTCCTTATAGGCCTCCAGCTCCTTCACATCAGTCCGCATGTGGCCGTCCACAATCAGCTTGAAGAACAACGGCACAAAGAAGATGGCCAGGAAGGTCGCAGCCAGCATGCCGCCCATCACGCCGGTGCCCACCGACATGCGCGCCCCGGCCCCAGCACCATGACTCAGCGCCAGCGGCAGCACCCCCAGGATGAATGCCAGCGAGGTCATGATGATCGGCCGCAAGCGCAAACGCGCCGCTTCCAGGGCGGCCTGCGCCGTCGGCATGCCCTCTTCCTTCTTCATGACCGCAAACTCCACGATCAGGATCGCGTTTTTCGCCGCCAGCCCGATCAGCGTCACCATGCCGATCTGGAAATAGACATCGTTGGTCAATGGTGGCGCTGGAATGCCCATGGCCATGAAAACCAGGTTACGCAACTGGACAATCGCCAATGCCCCGAAGATGCCGAAAGGTACAGCCAACAGCACCGCCAGCGGCAAGGCCCAGCGCTCATACAAGGCCGCCAGGATCAGGAACACCATCACCACCGCCAACCCTAGGGCGACGACTGAGCTGCCGCCGGAGCGCTTCTCCTGAAACGAGGCGCCGCTGAACTCATACTGGAAATCCGCCGGCAACACTTTCTTCGCCGTATCCTCCACCGCCGCCAGCGCCTGACCGGAACTGACGCCCGGCGCGCCCTGCCCGATCAGCTTCACCGCCGGCAGATTGTTGTAGCGGTCAATGCTGTCGGGGCCGGAACTGAAGCTGACGTTCGCGATTGCCGACAACGGCACCATAGCCCCCTGGTTACTGCGCACGTAGATGCTGTTGATATCCTCCGGACGATGGCGGAACTGCGAATCTGCAGACATCAGCACCTGCCAGGCGCGACCATACTTGTTGAAATCGTTGACATAATAGGTGCCCAAGGTTGCCGCCATGGTATTGAAGGCATCATCAATATCCACCCCCAACGCCTTGGCCTTTTCCCGGTCTACCTCCACATGCAACTGCGGGGTGTTGGGACGCCACAGCGTGTTGATCATGCCCAGTTGCGGATTCTGGTGCGCCGCGCCCAGAAAGGCGTCTTTGACTTCCGCCATTTTTTGCGCGCCGCCTTCACCCTTGTTCTGGATATAAAACTCGAACCCGCCCGTGCTGCCCAATCCGAAAATGGCCGGTGGCGCAAAGGCCAGCACCAGCGCCTCCTTGATGCCGCCGGTTTTCATGAACAATTCGCCCACCAGCGCCCCGGTTGGCACGTCACGCTCACTCCAGTCCTTCTGGGTAACAAACAGCGTGGCGGCGCTGTTCTTGAATCCGCCGCCCAGGAAGTCAAGGCCGGTAAAAGCCACCACATCCTTGTTGTTGGGATTGGACTTGATGATGTCCACCACCTGCTGCACGATCTTGTCGGTGCGCTCCAGCGATGCCCCGTCCGGCAGAAACACGGCGGCGATGTAGAAGCCCTGGTCTTCATCCGGCACCAGTGACCCGGGCGTTTTGCTCCACAAGCCGGCCGTCATGGCAATCATGCCGCCAAACAGGATGACGCTGAGCAGGGAGCGCTTCAGCAAGAACTTCACCCCGCCCAGATAGCTGTGGGTCATGCGGTGGAACCAGTCATTGAACCAAAGGAAGAAGCGGGCCGTCTGCTTGTGCTCGTTCTTCAGGATCAGCACACACAAGGAAGGGGTCAGCGTCAACGCCACCAAGCCGGACAGCACCACGGCGATAGACAAGGTAATGGCGAACTGGCGGTACAATTCACCGGTTAGTCCGCCCATGAAAGCGATGGGCACAAACACAGCACAAAGCACCAGCACAATGGCGATGACCGGGCCGCTGACCTCATGCATGGCCTTGAAGGCTGCGTCCTTTGCGGACAAGCCCTCCTCATGCATGATGCGTTCAATGTTCTCCAGCACGACAATCGCGTCATCCACCACGATGCCGATGGCCAGCACCATGCCGAACAGGGTCAGCGTGTTGATTGAATAGCCCAGCAGGTAAAGCCCGGCAAAAGTCCCCAGCAACGAGACCGGCACCGCCAGCGTCGGAATCAGCGTAGCGCGCCAATTCTGCAAGAACAGGAAAACCACCAGGAACACCAGCAGCATCGCCTCGCCTAAGGTCTTGAGCACCTCCTTGATCGAGACCTCAACAAAGCGGGTGGTGTCATAAGGTACGGTGTAGGTCAGACCCTGCGGGAAGCCTTGCGCCAATCCGGCCACGGTCGATTTCACGTCCTCGGCGACGCTGAGCGCATTGGCGCCAGGTTGCAGGAAAATGCCGACCAGCGTGGCGGGCTTGCCGTTGATGGTGCCGTTGAAGTCATAATCCTTGGCGCCGAGCTCAACCCGCGCCACATCCTTCAAGCGCAAGGTGGCGCCAGCGGCATTGGCGCGAATGATAATGCTCTCGAACTCGCTGACCGTGGACAAACGGCCCTTGGCGGTAATGGTATAAACCATTTCCTGGCCCTGAATCGGGGTCTGGCCGATCTTGCCGGCGGCAAACTGGGCGTTCTGCTCGTTCAGTGCGCGGGCGACGTCGCCCGCCGTGATGCCCAGTTGCGCCATGCGGTCGGGCTGAAGCCAGACGCGCATGGCATAGTCCTTCGCCCCGAAGATCTGCACATTGGTGGTGCCGGGAATACGCTTCAGGCGATCCAGTACATTCAGCGTCACGTAGTTGGAGGTATAAACATCGTCGAAGCGGCCGTCCGGTGAATAAAAGGCCAGCACCTGCAGGAAGGCGGAGGAGCCCTTGGACACCGTGACGCCCAGTCGCTTCACCTCTTGCGGCAAGCGGGCTTCGGCCTGCTTGACCCGGTTATTGACGTTGATCGCCGCCTGATCCACGTCAGTGCCGATTTCAAAGGTGACGTCAATCGAGGTCGAACCGTTGGAGCCGGAGGAAGAAGACATGTACATCATGCCCTCAACGCCGTTAATGGCGTTCTCCAGCGGCGAAGCTACGGTTTCCGCCACCACCTCGGCCGAAGCGCCGGGATAAACCGCCGCCACCTGCACCACCGGCGGCGCAATTTCCGGATACTGGGCAATGGGCAGGTTGCGCATCGCCGCCAGACCGGCCAGCGTCACAAAAATCGAAATGACGAACGCGAAGATGGGCCGGTCAATAAAAAAGCGGGCAATCATGAGGCGGCTCCCTTAATGCGCGGCGGCAGGTTGGCCCGCCGCTGTGGCAGGTGCCGCACCCAAGGGACCGGGAATCACCGGCGCACCGGGGAAGAAAATGCGGGCCGTGCCATCGACAACAACATCGTCACCCGGCTTAAGCCCCTCACGAATGACCCAGCCGTTGCTGTCCAGTCCGGACAGACGCACCCACTCGCCCACCTTGACCGGGCGGGGAAGCGCCACGAAACCGCCCTTGTCACCCGGCGACACCACGTAGACAAACTTGCCCTGTGCACCATCGAGCACGGCGCGTTGAGGCACGGCAATCGCCTGCGGACGCAGGGCGCCGGTCAGGCGCACCCGGACAAACTGGCCCGGCGCCAACTCGTGGTAACCGTTGGCGACATTGGCGCGCATGCCGAAACTGCCGGTGCCGGCATCAGTGCGGTAATCCTGGAAGTCAATACGGCCGGTGCTTTTCAGCGGCGAGCCGTCCGAGGAGAGCAAGGCCACTTGATAGCTGCCTGTCGGCAGACGCAACTTGCCCTCGGCCAATTCACGTTTCAGGCGCAGGTATTCCGCCTCACCGACGCCGAAGTTGACATAAACCGGATCCACTTGGGCAATGGTGGTCAACAGACTGTCCTCCCCGGAACCGGCAAGGGAGCCCTCCACCTTCAGCGCCCGACCCGTCACACCGCTGATTGGAGCGCGAATATCGGTATACCCCAGATTGATCCGGGTTTCGGCAATGCGGGCTTCGGCAGCCTTGACATCGGCGCGGGCAATATCAAGGGCGGACAGGGCATTGTCGAGATCACGCTGGGAAGCGGACTGGCTCTCCACCAGCGGTTTGAGACGGGCGGCATCGCGTTCGGCCTGCTTTACCCGCGCCGTGGTCTGGGCCAGTGCCGCCTCGGCCACCGCCAGTTGCGCCTTGTAGGGCGCGTTATCCAGCCGGTACAACGGCTGCCCGGCCTTTACCGGCTGACCCTCGGCAAACAATCGCTGCTCGACGATGCCGTTGACCCGGGCGCGCACTTCCACTTCCCGCGAACCGGCGACCTGCCCGACATATTCATAGTCAACCGCGACATCGGCAGGGGCTGCTTTCAGAACACCTACAGCGGCGGGCGGCATACCGCCGGCGGGGCCGCCGGCGGGCTTGCTGCAGGACGACAGCAGGGCAATGGCCGTGACGACCAGTCCCGGCATAAGTAAGTGTCTGTGGGAAAAGGGCTGTGTCATGAGGTGGCTCCCGGGGTCGTGCCCCATGCAGACGACATCACCGCGACAATCTTGGATAGCTGACGCAGGTGAGTCTTGGCGAGAATAATTCTCAATACTAGCGGCTTCAAAGTGTTATGACTAGTACACTCTTAACCACTTGCTTGTTCTCGTTTGGGAAACACCTGCAGTATATATGGCGGCATACATTTCTGATGTTCTCCGTCGATTCAACCACCCACTCATAGTTCATAGCCGTCTGCATGAAGCGTGAGCCTGTCAAAAGCGACTGCACAAACCTTAATTTAATTTGATTTGGTCGGCATGGGAGCTTCCTTCCTGATCACCTGGACGGAACGCCCCCGGGCGGCTTCGGCATTGAAAAACAGCCGCTCAAAGGCATTCAGCCGCTTCTCCACGCAATTGGCGGACTCCGTAATCAAACGCTTCATATCCGCTTCCGACAAGGTTCCGGGATGAGCGCCCCGCCACTCCGCCGCACAGGACTCATATTTTTTCATGATGAAAAAGCCGGCAGACAACTGGACGGCAAACAATCCCAGTCCGGTAAACAGCACGATCAGGGCGATTTTGGTGAAATTCAAGAAATACTCCGGCAGGTACGTTCAGGGGGGCGGGGATTCATCCCGGCGACGATGACGGCGGGTGTTGATGATCACCAGCAGGGCAACGGGCCCCAACAGCAATAGGACTGCCGCAAATTCTATCATAAAACCCTCTCTCGACCGGCTGACTGAGTGCTTTATCGGCGAACACCGCCGACATAGTCAAAAAAAATCCCTCTGCTGTCATTCTTCTGTTATGATTCGCCCCGCGTTAACTAACGCCTAAAGCCTCGCCTCCGATCATATCCGGGTTTATGCAGACACAATCCTGCAACTCCTTCTTCCCGGTTACCTCCAGAGACCCCAGTGCCAGCATCGACTGCCGCCGTGGTCAGGTCCGATTGGCGCCGATGCCGCATTGTTGCCGTGCCCTAGCGCCGGCTTGACGCCCATTCTCGGGCTCTCTCTGAAAAAGTGAATATTAATGACCACTGCCGATCAAACCGGTGCAGAACTGTCTGTGCCTGCTGTTGATGTTTCCGCATTTCTGGCCCTTGGCCTGAACGAAGCATTGTGCCGCGCCATGGCCGACCTGAACATCCATACCCCGACGCCCGTGCAGGCCCAAGCCATTCCGGCCGCCCTGCAAGGCCGTGACCTGCTGGTCTCCAGCCAGACCGGTTCTGGCAAGACAGCCGCCTTCATGCTGCCCGCCCTGCAAAAGATTCTGGAAATGCCAGCCCCTGAGCGCGCCACCGGCCGTCCCGAGCGCACCAACGGCCGCCGTCCGCGTCCGGAACCGGCACGCCCCAAGCTGGTGGTGCTGACCCCGACCCGCGAACTGGCGCAACAGGTGACCACGGCCACCACCGCCTTCACCAAATACCTGCGCCGCATCGTCTGCACCAGCATCGTGGGCGGTATGCCCTACCCGCGTCAACTGGACATGCTGGCCAAGATGCCGGACATTTTGGTGGCAACCCCGGGCCGTCTGCTGGACCATATCGGCTCCGGCCGCATTGACCTCAGCCAGCTGGCGATGCTGGTGTTCGACGAAGCCGACCGCATGCTGGACATGGGTTTCTCCGAAGACATCGACGCCATCATGGACCAGACGCCGGAAACCCGCCAGACGCTGATGTTCTCCGCCACCATGGTCGGCCGTATCGCCGAACTGGCCTCCGAACTGCTGAAGGATCCGGTGCGCATCTGCATCGAACAACAGCAACTGGAATATGACCGCATTGAACAGCGCCTGCACTTTGTGGATGACGCCCAACACAAGGCCAAGCTGCTGGCGCATGTGCTGGGTCATGAAAGCATGCAACAGGCCATCGTCTTCACGGGCACCAAGCTGGAAGCCGATGAACTGGCCGACGACCTGGTGGAACTGGGCTACGCCGCCAGCGCCCTGCACGGCGACATGAAGCAATCGCACCGCAACCGCACGCTGCAAAGCCTGCGTCGCGGCGAAATCAAGATTCTGGTCGCCACCGACGTCGCCGCGCGCGGCATTGACGTGCCGAACATCAGCCACGTGGTGAACTACGCACTGCCGCGCCACAGCGAAGACTATATCCACCGTATCGGCCGTACCGGTCGCGCCGGCCGTTCCGGCATTGCCGTGAACCTGGTGCACCATGGCGACCGCTACAAGTGGACCAAGATTGAACGCATGCTGCCAGCCCGCGTGGACGCCAGCGAAGTGGAAGGTCTTGAACCGCAACGCGCTCCGAAGCCGCGCACCGGCCGTCCCGGTGACGGTTATCGCAGCGGTAGCGGCAGCGGCCGTGATTTCAACAGCAAGGATCGCTGGAGCCGTGACCGCAAGGAAGGCCAGGCTGCCCGCACACCGTCTGACCGCAGCGGCCCGCGCAGCGATGACCGCAGCCCCCGCTTCAATGACACCGGCTTCCGCAAGGAAGGCGGCTATCGCAGCGAAGGCAGCAGCTATCGCGGCAGCGCCCCTGCCGCCGCCGGTGACCGCCCGTTTGCCGACCGCGCCCCGCGTGATGACCGTGGCGGCTATGCCCCGCGTCGTGATGACAGCTTCGGCAATCGTCCGGACAGCCGCCGCGAAGGTTCCGGCTATGCCGGCGCCGGACGCAGCGACAGCCGTCGCGATGGCGGCGGCTACAGCAGCGCCCCACGCAGCGACGCACCGCGCAACGGTGACCGTCCCCGTCGTCAAGGTGAATGGGAACGCCGCTAAGGCGATCCCGGTTTGACCTCAGGACCTGCCCATCAGGGCGTCCTTGAGGTCTGACTGCACCGGCTTGGGCCCCAGCCAGATACTGAGCAGGGCCCGAGCCAACTCCTCCCCTTCAATCGTATCCCGCACATCCCCTCCTATCCGCACGATGGTTCCTTGTCCGGGGACAAAATCGAACTGGATGACATCCCCTTCATTGACGCCGCCAATGGACGTCATCGCCTGCTGCAAACGCCCCAGCTGCGGTTTCAGCCGCTTCAACTCTGCAGCAGACACATTATCTTCCAAGCCCTTCATCATCGCTTCATGGATGGCTGACGCCTGCATGCTGCGCAGCATATGCAACTCAATGCGGCGGGTTTTCCGGGAAGCAATGACGCCTTCCGGGGAGGAAATGCGTTCGGAGAGATAGAGGGCGCACACATAAACCCTGACGAAGAACTTGCTGCGCAGGCCCGCCCCGCTCAGAAACATGGGCTGATTATTCACGCGCACGTTGTCCGCCAAACGGACGCCTTCCACCTGCGCCGCTACTGCCGGGGACGCCGCCAGCACCATTGCCAGAACAATACCGGCCCGAGTCCAGGTACATCGCGGCATGATTGACTCCTAATCGGTTACCAGGGGGTAGCCCCCATCGCAGCGTTCTTCTCACGCCAGACTTTGGGCGTGATGCCGGTCCAGCGCTTGAAGGCATGATTGAAGGCGCTCTGTTCAGCATAGCCCAATAGCAGCGCCACTTCACTGAGCGGCGTGGAAACCTTGCTGAGATAACGCTTGGCCAGTTGCAGGCGGGCATCATCCAGCAGAATCTGGAACTTCAGGCCACGCTCGTCCAGACGGCGCTGCAGGGTGCGCGGCGAGCAGCACATGCGCATGGCGACAATATCCAGATTGGGCGTGGCGGCGTGAATGGCCGCGTGAATGGACTGGCGCAAGGCAGTGATGAATTCGTCATTGGCGGGCAGTTGCTGCAGCAGGTTTTCCGCCTGACGGTCCAGAATGTCGCGAAGCACCGGGTCGGGCTTGTTCAGCGGACGGGTCAGCCAGATGGCCGGGAAGGCCAGCGTGGTATAGGCTGCCTCAAAATGCACCGGACTGGCGAAAAACTCTTCATAGGGACGCAGATCAGCGGGCTTCTCATTGATGAAGCTCATGTACACCGGGTTGAAATCGTCGCCGATCACCTGCCGCAGGTAACTGACTAGCACCGCCTGGGCGGTCTGATCGGCCAGTTGCCCGGTGGCGCCCAGCTCCGCCCCCCACTGCAACAGCACCAGTTCGCCTTCAAATGAGACATGCAGGTCGTTGACGGCATGCACCAAGTCCTCAAAACGCTGCAATCGCAGCAGGGCTTCGCCCAAGGTGTTGCAGGAATAGGTGACGTATCCCAGCACGCCCAAATGCCGGGCCGTGATGCGCTTGCCAACCTTCAGCCCGAACACCGGGTCCTTGGTCAGTTGGTAGACGCGCTCCAGCATGGCCCGCCAGTCATCGAACGGAATGCGGACGCGTTCGTCCAGTTCCGGGCACGGGCGTTGCAGGACTTTTTCAGCCTCCATGCCCTGCTCGTCCAGCCATTCGAACAACAAGCGCACATACGTTCCGGAAATATGGCCCTGCATGGTTTCTTCTCTCTCTGGATTCTTGGTCTTGTTGTTGCGGGGGAATCTCAAATGACACGGGACCAATGGCCTGGTGCTTATTTTTTTACGGGGATTCCCAATACCCGCATCATAGTACCAAGAGCCGCAGGGTCAACAGTCTTTCCTGTCACGGTTGCAGATATTGGGCTTTCCAGGATCATACCTGCACTGGACAAATGTGTTTGGCTGGGTGACTCTAAGGCTTAAAGCCACTGCGAGGGAGTGATTGTCGTGAAAATTCTGGTTGCCGTTGACCTGCATGATACAAGTGACGCTATTCTGAACCATGCTGGCATGCTGGCCAAGGCGTTGAACGCCCGGCTGATCCTGCTGCATGTCACCGACATCCGTCCGGAGCTGACGGGATACGACATCGTCAGCGACGAGTCCTTTGGCAACTTCCCCGATCCGCAACTGATCCGCGACAGCATTGCCGACCGCTTTCGGGAAGAACACCTGAAAATTCAGACGCTTAGTGAGCCCTTACGTGAACAGGGCATCGACTGCACCGCACAGTTGATGCACGGCATGGCCAACCATGCCCAGTGCATCCTCGATCAGGCTGCCAAACATGAAGCGTCCATGATTGTCATCGGCACACACCGCAAGGGTGTGGTGGCGCGGCTGCTGCTGGGCAGCACCAGCGCCGGGGTCTTGCAGCAAGCCACAATGCCGGTGGTGCTGGTGCCGGTCATTGAGTCAACGGCTGCTGCCTGAGCCGGACGCCGTCACAAAAGTTTCATCCCTTTTTAAGCAGGATGTCATTAGCTGGGGCGAGGATGCGTGGACATTTCGTTGTCCACCACTCAACCGGGTAAATGACCATGCAAGACCGCAACCGCACCACGTCTGCCGATTTTGTCGAAAATGACAATAACCCTTCGAACAACCCTCACCTCAGTGATCTGCTTCAGGTTCGCCTCAGCCGCCGCACAACGGTGATGGGCGGTCTGTCGGCCACGGCGGCCGCCATGTTTGCCTCTGTCCCGCTGGTCGGATGCGGCAGTGACAGCAAGGACAGCTCCACCGCCACGCCGGCGCTGCCGAAACTGGGCTTCACACCGGTCGCCCGCAGCCTGGCCGACACCGTCATGCTGCCCACCGGTTACAGCCTGAGCGTGCTATACGCGTTGGGCGACCCGCTGGCGGCCGGCGTGGCCGACTGGGCCGACAACGGCTCCGAAACCGGTGCATCCTATGAAAAGCGTTCCGGCGACCATCATGACGCCATGGCTTACTACGGCCTGGGCGACGACGGCAAGTGGGCTTCTACGCGCTCGGACCGGGGCGTGCTGTGCATCAACCACGAAAACATCACCCAGAGCATGCTGCATGCAGGCGCAATCTCCGTAGCGCCGCGCCTGGAAGATGAAGCACTGAAGGAAATCAATGCGCATGGCGTTGCCATTCTGGAAATCAAGAAAAACGCTGGCAAGTTTGAAGTGGTGCGCACCGGGGCTGTAAACCGCCGCATTACGCCCAACACGCCCATGGAACTCACCGGACCGGTGCGCGGCTCACGCTTTACGGTCACCGCCTATGACGCCAAGGGCGTTAAGTCCATGGGCACCATCAACAACTGCGGACATGGAGAAACCCCTTGGGGCACCTACCTCTCCGGCGAAGAAAACTGGGCGTTTTACTACCAGCGTCTGGCTGGTGACAACGCCAAGCGACCCGCTCCGGATGTCGCCCTGTTGAACCGTTACGGCATTACCGAAGGCACCGCCGGATCCTACGCCTGGGCCTCCGTGGTCGCCGCCGACCCCGCTTCCAACGTCTTCAAGCGCTGGAACGCCAGTGTTACCGGCGCTTCCATGACCGGCAGCGATGACTTCCGCCATGACGCCAACACCTTCGGCTGGGTGGTGGAAATTGATCCGTTCAACGCCGCCTCCACCCCGAAAAAGCGCACCGCACTGGGCCGCATGGCGCACGAAGGCGCATGGTTCGGCCCGGTGTCCGTCGGCAAGCCGATCATCGTTTACACCGGCGATGACAGCCGCAACGAATACATCTACAAGTTCGTCTCCGAGGCCTTGTGGGACGCCGCCGATGCCGCCAAGGGCACGGCGGCCGGTGACAAGTACCTGGACAAGGGCACGCTGTACGTTGGCAAGTTCAAGGCTGACGGCACCGGCGAATGGGTGGCCTTGGTGCATGGCCAGAATGGCCTGACCGATGACAACGCCACCTTCCCGTTCACCTCGCAAGCCGCCGTGCTGGTAGCCGCACGCCTGGCCGGTGATGCCGTGGGCGCCACCAAGATGGACCGTCCGGAATGGTGTACGGTCAACCCGCTGACTGGCGAGGTCTATTTCACGCTGACCAACAACTCCCGCCGTGTGGCTGCATCGCCGTCATCAAGCAGCCCCATGGTGGATGCCGCCAACCCGCGTTACTACGAGGATGTCAACGGCGCCGCCACCAGCAAGGGCAACGTCAACGGCCACATTATCCGCTGGCGCGAAGATGGTGCCAACAAGTTCAGCTGGGACATCTACCTGTTCGGCGCACAAGCTGACGCCAACCTTAGCAACGTCAATGTTTCAGGCCTTTCCGCCAACAACGATTTCTCCAGCCCGGACGGCATCTACGCCGACCCGCGCGGCGTGTTGTGGATCCAGACCGACGACGGCGCATACAGCGATGTCACCAACTGCATGATGCTGGCGGCGGTGCCGGGCATGGTGGGTGACGGCGGCAAGAAGACCATCCAGAACACCGCGGCCGGTGGTGCAGTAGTTCCGGTGGATACCTTTGTCGGCAAGAACCCCGGCGATGAAAACCTGCGTCGTTTCCTGGTGGGTCCGAAGGAATGCGAAATTACCGGCCTGACCATGACGCCGGATGGCAAGACGATGTTCGTCAACATCCAGCATCCGGGTGAAAACAGCAAGATCGGTGACCTGCGCAGTCACTGGCCGGACAGCCAGACCAATGCGGGCAGCAGCAAGCGGCCCCGCTCGGCCACCATTGTGATTACCCGCAATGACGGAGGGGTAATCGGGCTGGTTTGATCGTTCAGCCTTGTAATCAGCCCCGCAATTGCGGGGCTTTTTTCTTCCGGCAAAGAAACAATGCCAACCATATCGCACTTCACGACATATTCACAGAATGGTCATTTTAGGCCACACAGATCGGTAACATCGGCTCGCTAATTTGGCCCTCAACAGCCGACGGCTTCTTCGGGAACGAAGCCCCCGTGGCTATCCACGACGCGAATGAGGGCAACACATGAAATACCTGCTGCTGATCACTGGTTTGTTGTTAAGCGGCCTGCTCCATGCCGCAACCAACCCGATAGCCACCCGCTTTGGCGTCCTGGATATCAAGGAAAGCAAAGGACCGCAATACTCCATCATTTATCAGGGCAAGACCTTGCTCACTGTCGAAGCCCTATCAATCCGGCAGGAAGCCACGTTCCGCTTTCCACAAAAGGACATCGTACTACTCCGCTTCAGTCAGGGGAGCAACAGCCATGAAGATATTCTGGCCTTCGCCAGCCTTAATCAGAGCCACGAGGCGAATGTCTCAGAACCAATGCCATTCCCGGCCAACGTGCAGACGGATCTGAAACAGCGCGATGAAACCGTCGTGCTGGATCTTGGCGTTGAGCGATATACGCGGACCTATGCCGTGTATGACGGGAAGATGCTGAAGCTGGATAAGAAAGGGGTCAGCCATAAGGAAAAGCGGGCCGAGCCCCTTGCCGAAACGGATTGCAGCAAGCTCTACAACTCACTATACCTGCGCTCCTTCAGCATGGAGCAATGCGGTGAAGTCGGCAGGATGATTCAAAGTGCCTTTGTCGAAAACGTGGCCTATGGCGCCATGCTTAAGCGTACCCAAGCTCTTAGCCCGGACAAACTTTCCGGTGCCGCCACCCACACCTGCGAGAGCCGAAGCGTAATTCCCTACAATGACTTCAAGGCGGGTATCTGCGGCTACAGCACCATGGAACACCCCACCCCGGACAAGAACTACGCTACTTCAAAATAAAAAAAGCCCCCGGCTCTTAACCGGGGGCAACTTGCCTCACAAGGTACAACCCACTTGCCGGATCAAGCTTCCGCCTTCTCCTTGGCCACCGCTTTTAGCGTCGGCCTCTTGCATTTGGTGAACAGGTAATCCTCTTCCTTCACCTTCCGGGTTTCCAGCCAGTATTTCCAGGTGGACCACGGCCAGATGGTGAAGTTCTTGCCGTCTTCCTGCTGATACCAGCTGACGCAACCGGTGCTCCACACCGTACCCTTGATGTTTTCCTGCACATCTTCATTGAAGCTACGCTGAGCCGATGCCTTCACATCCATGTAATCCACGCCCTTTTCCTTCATCAGACGCATGCATTCCTGAATGTAGTGCACCTGCGACTCAATCATGAAAATAATGGAGTTATGCCCCAGCGCCGAGTTTGGCCCCACCAACTGGAACAGGTTCGGGAAGCCGGTGGTGGTCATGCCGTAATAGCTTTCCGCGCCGTCCTTCCAGTCCTTGTTCAGATCATGGCCGGGCATGCCGGTGCAGGGGAAATCCTTCATGTAGATACGCGGATCGACAATGAAGCCGGTGCCGAGGATGATGCAATCCACCGGACGCTCCACCCCGTCGCGGGTCACGATGGTGTTCTCGCGCACTTCCTGGATACCGTCAGTGACCAGCTCCACGTTCTTGCGGTTGAACATGGGGTAATACTTGTTGGAAATCAGCACGCGCTTGCAGCCGAAGGTGTAATCCGGCGTCAACTTCGCGGCCAGCGCCTTGTCCTTGACCTGGAAGCGGATAAAGAGCTTCACCAACTGCGACACGGCGCGGGCGTTTTGCGGGCGGAATGCGGGCCACACGCGGGACTCGTTGCTCCAGTACAGACGGGCGCGGTGCAGCTTGCGGATGATCGGGAACTTCTCGAAAATCGCCTTTTCAAAGCCGAAATAGGTGCGTTCGTCACGCGGAATCACCCAGGCCGGGGTGCGCTGGAACACATAGAGTTGCTTGACCTGCGGCGCTATCTCCGGGCAATACTGGATGGCGCTGCCGCCGGTGCCGATCGATACCACATTCTTGCCAGTCAGGTCATAGCTGTGATCCCACTGCGCGGAGTGGAACACCTTGCCTTTGAACTTTTCCATGCCCTTGATCTTGGGCACCTGCGGCACATGCAGCGGGCCGGACGCCAGCACCACATGACGGGCCTGCACGGTTACACCCTTGTTGGTGTTGACGGTCCAGATGCCGGTTTCGTGGTCAAAATGTGCGCCGTTGACTTCGGTGTCGAACTGGGTAAACGCGACCAGACCATACTTTTCCTTGGTCTTGACAATGTAATCCTGAATTTCATACCAAGGGGCATAACGCTTCGTCCAGTCGGCCTTGCCTTCAAAGGAAAAGGAATAAAGGTGGGACTGCACGTCGCAAGCCGCGCCGGGATAGCTGTTATCGCGCCAGGTACCGCCCACCTCACTGCCCTTTTCCACGATCAGGAAGTTGCGGTTGCCGGCTTCCAGCAACTTGATGGCCATGCACATGCCGCCAAAGCCTGCGCCGACAATGGCAACGTCCAGCACAGCAGATTGGGCGGGAATGGGGGGACGACTGGTCATAGGAGGCACCTCGGGGTGGATTTCGTTATTGGTACGGACGTACAGATACTAAAACCACACCGATTCCGCGGATATGCTAGTCTTCATCCATAAATTGATAGTTTCGGCCAGAGGTCTGGAATGAGCACACGCTCGGTCTTGGGATTCGTTTATACCTTGCAGGGGCTGAAAGCCTTGGGCGTCAAGGTTGCGCCGGTTTTGGCGCGTTACAGTATCGACCTGGACCGCTTGTCGCCGGATGCGGAAATTGACCGATCGCTGGAATTGCGCATCTTCAACGACATTGTGCCCGCCCTGCCCGACGCCGCAACCGGCATCAAGATCGGCAGCACCATGAGCCTGGCCGGCTATGGTCCCTTCATCATGTTGCTGATGACCTGCCAGAACGCCTGGGAAGCCTTTCGCGCCGGGGTGCATTACCAGCAGCTGACCTATATCTTCGGCGAGTTTGCACTGGAACCGGGAGAGCGTGAAACCGCGTTGTGCATCCGCAACATTCCGCTACCCGCCGGCTGCCGCCGCTTTCTGGTGGACCGGGACATGTCCGGCACCTATCAGTTGACGCGGGATATACAGGCGCATATCGGCATTGATATCAAGCCGGTGGCGGTGCATGTGCCTTACCCCAAGCCCAAGGACTTCCGGCTGTATGAAGAACGCTATGGCTGCCCGGTGACCTTTGATACGCCGGAAGCACGCTTTGTGGTGCGGACGGAGGATCTGGCGCGGCGTTTTCCGGCGGCGAACCCGACGGCCTATAGCCTGTACCGGCAACAGTGCGATTTGTTGCTGGCGAAGCGGGAGGCACAGCTGACGGGATTGGGCCATCAAGTGGCGGATTATCTGGATTTGTTTGTGGAGGTGTTTCCCTCCGGCGCGGAAGTGGCGTCGGCGTTCGGCTTGTCGGAGCGAAGTTTCCGGCGGCGGCTAAGCGAGGAGGAAACGTCGTTCCGCAAGGTGCTGGATCAGGTGCGTTTCCGCAAGGCGCGGCAGTTGCTGGCGGAGACGGCGCAGTCCATGGAATCTATAGCGCGGCAGTTGGGGTATGCGGAGTCGGCGGCGTTTATCCATGCGTTTCAGCGGTGGGCGGGCACGAGTCCGGCGGTTTTCAGGGCGGAGGGAAAGAAGGGAATGTCCGATTGATGTCCCACATTTGACCCAGTCCCACCCCCTCCGAAGAGCGCTAGCATGATGAACCCTGACCCGAGCTTCACCATGACAGCCCCCATCCTGATTTACGGCGCCACCGGCGGCATCGGCTCCACCCTCGCCCGCCGCCTGCATGCCGCCGGGCGCCCGCTGCATCTGGTTGCCCGCGATCCCGTCAAACTGAGCGCGCTGGCCAATGAGCTTCAAGCGCCGTTCACCGTGGCGGATGTCCTCGACCCGGACAGTTTCCGCACCGTGCAGGACGCGGCAGGCCCGACCTTGTCCGGACTGGTCTACGCCATCGGCAGCATCACCCTCAAACCCCTGTCACGCCTAACCCCCGACGATTTCCTGCACGACTACCGGCTGAACGCCCTTGGTGCTGCCCAAGCCGTGCAAGCCGCCCTGCCCGCGCTGAAAAAGATGGAAGGAACCGCCTCAGTGGTGCTGTTTTCCAGTATCGCCGCCACTCAGGGCTTTGCTTTCCACGCATCCATCGGCATGGCCAAAGCCGCAGTCAACGGGCTGGTGCTGTCGCTGGCGGCGGAACTTGCACCGAAAGTACGGGTGAATGCTGTCGCGCCCTCGCTGACCAAAACCGGGCTCGCCTCCGGCATCCTCGCCAACGAGAAAACCGAGCAGGCTATTGCGGAAATGCATCCGCTGCCGAGACTGGGAGAGGCCGGGGATACTGCCGCCATGGCCGCCTTCCTGTTATCGCCGGAATCGGGATGGATTACCGGTCAGGTCTTTGCCGTCGATGGCGGGCGTTCCACCTTGCGGGTCAAGGGCTGATTACGCCCCTTCAAGATAGCCCGCAATCATGTCCGTCAGCCCCTGGATCACCTCTTCCTCATTCAGGAAGGGGTTGTCCTGGCTCAGCAGGCGCACGGTGGTGAACAGCGTACTGTTGATGATAATGAACAAGCGCACCTGCAAATTATGGATCGGGTGCTCGCGATAATGCTTCAGAAAATAGAACCGGGCCATTTCCATGAAATGCTGCTGAAATGTGTCCGCCACATCCTGCGTCGGCAGCCGGTGCCAGTTCCGCACCAGTTCCAGATATAGACCTTCATTACTGTGCAACAAGGCAAAGCCCAGCCGGATGGTGTTGCCGACCAGATCGCGCACGGTGGCATTCTGCTCAATCGGCACCAATTTCAGCGCCTGCGTAACATCGCCCAGCAGCTTCTGGATCAGCGCCTTGATCAAGGCTTCCTTGCTGTCAAAATACTGGTATAACGAACCCACGCTCACCCCCGCCAGTTCGGCAATCAACGGCGTGGTGGTGCCATCCAGCCCGTGCCGGGAAATACAGCGCGAGGTGGCCTCGATCAAGGTGGACACCATCTGCCGGGAACGTTCCTGCTGTGGTTGCTTGCGCATGGCCTTACTCTTCATCAATGCGAATTGAACGCGAATATACTTTCACATTAAGGTCAGCACAAGCCACCTTGCTTGAGAAATGTCATGTCCGCCGCCGAAAACGCTGTCCGCCCCGCCCCGCGCCGGGTTCGTCCCTTTGAAAAAACCCGCACCAAGACCCCGTTGTGGCAGCGACTGTGGCTGAAACGCGACATTTCCCCCACCCGCCCTGAATACGACGCCATGGTCAACGAACTGTGGAACGGCGATGCCCGCATGGACGAGCTGCTGGAATGGATGTACAGCTACGGTCACCGTGAGTCGCGCCTGTTGTTCAACAAGGCCATGGAGTCCGGCATTGATTCGGTCCCGGATGCCCCGGAGCCGCTGAAAGCATTCTTCCGGTATGTGGAAAAACGCCCGGCCTGGGTGGATCAGGAATTGCTGGATGAAGGCGTGCGCTTCATGCACCGCACTGCGCTTGCCGCGCCCTATGTCTTGCGTGATCTGGGTTTGATGGGCGGCTACATGCTGTCCGGCTTCAACCAGACGTTGGTGCTGACCGGCGCACTGAACCGGGGTGCCTCCGCCCGTATTGCCGAAACCGGCAAATGGTGGATCGACTGTACGGAAATCAACGGCATGCGCCGTGGCGGTCCGGGCTACAAGTCCACGCTGCATGTGCGTCTGGTGCATGCGCTGGTGCGCCGCAACCTGCAGCAACGCCCGGACTGGGACAGCACTGAATGGGGTATCCCGGTCAGTCAGGTGGACATGATCGCCACCTACCTCGCCTTCTGCGTGGTGACGTTGGGCGGATTGCGGCTATTGGGCATTCCGGTCACGCCCCGTGAATCCAAGGCGATGATGCACTTCTGGAATTACACCTGCTGGCTGATGGGCGTGGACGAAAAATGGCTGTGTTTCACTGAAGGTGAGGGCGTGGTCCGCCTGTACCACACCCTGATGACCCAGAGCCGCACCAACGACACCAGTCGTGAACTGGCAGCGGCACTGGCCCGCGAGCCGCTGGATCGCCATTTCGACAATCTGGAATCGCTGCGCCGGCAACTGGCCTACCACCAGCACCTCAGTGTCAGCCGCTATTTCCTGGGCAAGGACAAAATGGCGATGCTGGGTCTGCCCACCAACGAGCTGCCTTGGTTCCCGCTGCTGACGATGATGCCCCGCTTTGCCGGATATGCCGGACAACGACTGCTGCCTGTCTTGCGCAAAGGCCAGGAAGCGCGCGGCCGCAAGGCGCAAGTGGATGCCCTGGCCAGCATGTTCGGTGAGCGCGAGCAAAGCATCATCAAACCGGGGGAGAATCATCCGGCCCATACCTGATCCGGCAAACCGGCTATAATCGCGGGCCGTTTCCCCACGTACCGGCCCGCTGTCATGCCCCATTGCTCCCTCCCTCCAGCATCCGTCGCCATCATAGGCGGCGGCCCGGCCGGGCTGATGGCCGCCGAAGTGCTGTTAGAAGCGGGTGTCGCTGTCACCCTGTACGATTCCCGCCCCTCGCTGGGCCGAAAATTCCTGATGGCGGGCAAAAGCGGCCTCAACCTTACGCATGCTGAACCGCTGGACAGCTTCCTGACCCGTTATGGCGAGGCGCAAGTCCACCTGCAAGCCATGATTTGCGACTTCCCTCCCGAGGCCTTGCGCGCCTGGGCGCTGGGACTGGGCATCCCCACCTTCACCGGCAGCTCCGGCCGGGTTTTCCCGGAAGGCATGAAGGCCGCCCCCCTGCTGCGAGCCTGGCTGCACCGCTTGCGGGAGTTGGGACTGGATATCCGGGTACGCCATCGCTGGATCGGCTGGACCCCGGACGGCGCTCTCCGTTTTGAAACCCCCGTCGGTGAAAGCACGGCCAAACCCAGCGCCTGCCTGCTGGCGCTGGGTGGCGGCAGCTGGGCGCGGCTGGGGTCGGACGGCGCCTGGCTGCCTTGGCTGGCCGACAAAGGGGTGGGCGTTGCTCCGCTGAAACCGGCCAATTGCGGCTTCGATGTCACTTGGTCGGCCCTGTTTGCTGAACGGTTCGCGGGCCATCCGGTCAAAACGGTGGAAATTGCCTGCCCGGATAACCGTGGCGGCCGACAGTGCAAACGCGGCGATCTGATGATTACCCGCTCCGGACTGGAAGGCGGCCTGGTCTACGCCTTGTCGGCTCCGTTGCGCGACACCTTGCTGGCCACCGGCCAAGCAACCTTGTACATCGACCTGATGCCGGGACGAGATGTCTCCAAAATCCGGGATGAACTGGAAAAGCCGCGTAACGGCAAGTCGCTGTCAGCCATCCTGCGCAACCGCCTGGGCCTGCCGGACGTCAAGTCCGCCTTGCTCCGCGAAGTGTTAACACCGGAAACACTAGCCAGTCCGGCGCAACTGGCCGCCGCCATCAAGCAGCTACCGCTGCGTCTGACGGCCACCCGCCCCATGGATGAGGCCATCAGCACCGCCGGGGGAGTCCGCTTCGACAGCCTCAACGACCAACTGATGCTTAACGCGCTGCCCGGTGTCTTTTGCGCTGGAGAAATGCTGGACTGGGAAGCCCCCACCGGCGGCTATCTGCTCACCGCCTGCTTTGCCTCGGGACGCCGCGCAGCTAGGGGCACCCTTCGATTCCTATCGACAAACCCTGAATCTGTCAACTCTTCAACTTGAGAAGTTCCCCATAATTTACTAGACTTTCCAGCAATTACTGGAAATATTAAATCATGCATACCCACTCCCCGCTGGCCGCCGGTTTCATTCTCCATTTTGGCGAAATGGGCAGTCGCTGGGGGGTCAACCGCACGGTCGGGCAGATCTACGCCTTGCTCTTCATCTCCAACCGCCCCATGCATGCTGACGAAATTGCCGAGACGCTGGCCATGTCGCGCTCCAATGTCGGGCTGGGTTTGAAGGAGCTCCAGTCCTGGAAGCTGACCCGGCTGCAACACCTGCCCGGCGACCGTCGCGACTACTACTCCGCTCCGCAGGATGTCTGGGAAATCTTCCGCATCCTGGTTGAGGAACGCCGCCAGCGGGAGGTGGAGCCCACCCTGACCCTGCTCCGCGACTCCCTGCAACAGGAAGTCACCGGCGATGTGGATCTGGTCGCCCAGAAGCGCATGCATGAAATGTACGCCATGATGCAATTGCTGATGGACTGGCTGACCGACATCCAGAAGCTGTCGCCCTCCACGCTGAAACGGCTGTTGCGGCTGGGCGGCAAGGTGGCCAAGTTGCTGGACTTTGTGGACCGCATGGGCGATTCCCGCAAGGAGACACCGGCCACCGATCCGGGCTCCCAAACCCGCGACTGAGGCCATATACCCCCGCTTCCACACCATTTACCGGATGAGAAGCAGCGATTTTTCCGATAGAATCGCTGGCTGTTTTCTCCGGACCTTCCCCGCTGCCATGAAAAGCCAACTGCAACACCTTCTCGACCTCGCCCTGCAGCAACTCCAAGACCAACAGGTGGTTCCCGCCGACTGGGTCAACAAGAGCACGCTGGAACGAACCCGGGATCGTTCTCATGGCGACTGGGCCTGCAATCTGGCCATGGTGGCGTCCAAGGTGGCGGGCATGAAGCCGCGCGACCTCGCCGAAAAGGTCGTGGCGGCCATCCCCGCCAACGAACTGATTGTCAGGACCGATATCGCCGGCCCCGGATTCATTAACTTTTTCCTGCAGGAACAGGCTGAATTCGCCGTGCTAGGCGACATCCTGAACAAGAAAGAAGCCTTTGGCCGCAGCTATGTCGGTCAGGGCCAGAAAATCCAGGTCGAGTTCGTTTCCGCCAATCCGACGTCCTCGCTGCACGTCGGCCACGGCCGCGGCGCGGCCTACGGCATGACCGTAGCGACCCTGCTGGAAGCTGCCGGTTTCCAGGTTCAACGCGAATACTACGTCAACGACGCCGGCCGCCAGATGGCGATCCTCGCCACCAGTACTTTCCTGCGTTACATCGAGTTGTGCGGCGAGAACTTCACGTTCCCGTCCAACGGCTATCGCGGCGACTACATGCGCGACATTGCCCGGACAGTGGTCGATGCCCATGGCAACGCCTGGGTCAAACCCGCCGCTGACGTCTTCGCCAATGTGCCGAAAGATGAAGTGAAGAACGAAGCCGGTGAAGTCATTGACGGCGACAAGGAAGCCCATATCGACGGCCTGATCGACAACGCCCGCGCCCTGCTCGGCCCGGAAGGTTACGACGTATTCTTCCGGGCTGCGCTGGACAGCATCCTCGGCGACATCAAGGACGACCTGGAAGGTTTCGGCGTCACCTATGACGAATGGTTCAGCGAAAAATCGCTGGCCGACAGCGGCGCCATCGACCGCGTCGTCAGGACCCTGCAGGCCAACGGCACCATTTACGAAAAAGGCGGCGCGCTGTGGTTCAAATCCACCGACTACGGTGATGAAAAGGACCGCGTCGTGGTGCGTGAAAACGGTCAGGCCACGTATTTCGCTTCTGACATCGCCTACCACCTCAACAAGTTTGAGCGCGGCTTCGACAAGGTGCTGAACATCTGGGGCGCCGACCACCACGGCTACATTCCGCGCGTCAAGGCCGCCATCACCGCCATGGGCCTGGATGCGGGCAAGCTGGACGTGCAACTGGTGCAGTTCGTCACCCTGTGGCGCGGCGGTGAGCAGGTGCAGATGTCATCCCGTTCCGGCCAGTTCATCACCCTGCGTGAACTGCGCGAGGAAGTGGGCCAGGACGCCGCCCGCTTCTACTACATCACCCGCAAGAGCGAACAGCACATCGACTTCGACCTCGATCTGGCCAAGTCACAAAGCAAGGACAATCCGGTGTACTACATCCAGTATGCCCATGCCCGTATCTGCCGCGTCTTCGACAAGCTGGCGGAGCGCGGCCACAGCTATACCCTGGAAGACGGCTTGCAAGCCCTGTCCAGCCTGAAGGAAGACGTGGAACGCGAACTGGTGAAGAAACTGGCGGCTTATCCTGAAGTGGTGCAGGCGGCAGCGCTGTCCTACGAACCGCATCATGTCAGTAATTACCTTAAGGAACTGGCCGCCCAGTTCCACGGCTGGTACAACGATCACATCGTGCTCAATGACGATACCAATATCCGTAACGCCCGCTTATTATTGAGTCAGGCGGTAAAGCAGGTATTGGCCAACGGACTGGGACTGCTGGGCGTCGCCGCCCCAGTGCAAATGTAACCCGAGGCAGACGTGTTCAAGTACGGCAAGAAGAAACCGCAGGGCGCCACCCGTAATACCGGACGGACCGCAGCACAGGGGCCCTCCCCTCTGCCCGGCTGGCTGCTGGTCGGGCTGGGCATGGGCATTGGTTTGTTCATTGCCTTCATGCTGTTCCTGTGGAAGCCCTGGCAGCCGGTAAAACGGGCAGCGGCCCCGGCCGCGACCGAAACCCCGGATACCCCTCCCGTCGCCAAGGACACGGGTGAGCCTCGCTTTGACTTCTATCGCCTGCTGCCCAGCCAGAAGGTGGTCAGCGAAGAGCCTGCTGAACAACCCGCCGCGCCCTCAACTGTAACCACCAAGCCCACGGCGGATAAACCGGTGAGCTCACCCGCCGCTCCTGTAACGGCCAAACCCGCCCCACGCTCGGACGACGACCGGCAGGACGCCGACCGCAAACGCGCCGAGGCCATCCTCGACGGCCAGAAACAGACAGTCGTTGAAAAACCGAAAGCGGCGGTTCCCTCCAAGGAAAAAGACAAAACCAAGGAAAAGGCTGCTCCGGAACCCAAGGAAAAGGAAAAAGACACCGACAACAGCAAATTCACCCTTCAGGCTGGCTCCTTCAAAAGCCAGGCCGAAGCAGAGCGCCGCAAGGCCAAGGTCGCCCTGCAGGGCTTGCCTGCCCGCGTGCAACAAGTCAAGGTCAAGGAAGGCGAGGTCTGGTTCCGGGTCATTGTCGGGCCGTTCAAGGGCAAGGAGTCTACGGGCAAGGCCCAGGGTGCATTGCGCGGTGACGGCATTGACAGCCTGATGATCAAGGACAAAAAGTAACGGTTGAAATCCCCGGCGGCCCGCCCCATTACAATCGGGTCACCTCAAGGATTTCTTTCATGACCACCATCGTATGTGTGCGCCGCGGCAACAGTGTTGCGCTGGGCGGCGACGGACAAGTCTCGCTGGGCAACACCATCATTAAGGGCACCGCCCGTAAGGTGCGCCGCCTCTACCACAATCAGGTCATTGCCGGTTTCGCCGGCGGCACGGCCGACGCCTTCACCCTCTTTGACCACTTTGAATCCAAGCTGGAAAAACACGGCGGCCAACTGATCCGCGCCGCCGTCGAACTGGCGAAGGACTGGCGCACCGACCGCACCCTGCGCCGCCTGGAAGCCATGCTGATTGTCGCCGACAAGACGGCCGCCTTCATCATTACCGGCTCCGGCGACGTACTGGAACCTGAACACGGCGTGCTGGCCATCGGCTCCGGCGGCAACTATGCCCAAGCCGCCGCCCGCGCCCTCAGCGACAACACTGATCTGGATGCCGAAACCATTGTCCGCAAAAGCCTGGCCATTGCCGGCGACATCTGCGTGTACAGCAACCAGAACCACATCGTTGAAGTGATCCAGTACTGAGGAAGCCGCCATGAGCACCATGACTCCCCGTGAAATCGTCCACGAACTGGATCGTCACATTGTCGGCCAGAACGCCGCCAAGCGCGCCGTCGCCCTCGCCCTGCGCAACCGCTGGCGGCGCATGCAGTTGCCGGAAGAGCAGCGCCATGAGGTCACGCCCAAGAATATCCTGATGATCGGCCCCACCGGTGTCGGCAAGACCGAGATCGCCCGGCGGCTGGCGCGGCTGGCCAATGCCCCGTTCCTCAAGGTCGAAGCCACCAAGTTTACCGAAGTCGGCTACGTGGGCCGCGATGTCGAGACCATCATCCGGGATCTGGTGGACGTGGCGCTGAAAGACGCCCGTCTGGCGGCGATGCAGAAAGTGGACTATCGCGCCCAGGAAGCCACCGAAGAACGTATTCTTGACGCCTTGCTGCGCCCGGCCCGCACTTCGGACTGGGAACATGAACATCCTCCGGAAAAAAGTGACTCCGCCACCCGCGCCGTATTCCGCCGCAAGTTGAAGGCTGGCGAACTGAACGATCGCGAAATCGAGATCGAGCTCAGCAACGCCCCGATGGGCGTGGACATCATGGCCCCGCCCGGCATGGAAGACATGGCCGGACAGCTGTCCAAGATGTTCAGTTCCATGAACCGTGAACGCACCACCAGCAAGCGCATCAAGATCGGCGACGCCCTGAAGCGCATTCAGGAAGAAGAAGCGGCCAAGTTATTGAATGAAGAAGATGTCAAAGCGGCCGCCCTCACGGCGGTCGAGCAGAACGGCATAGTCTTCCTCGATGAAATCGACAAGGTGTGCCGTCGCGGGGAAACCCATGGCGCCGATGTCTCCCGTGAGGGCGTGCAACGCGATTTGCTGCCTTTGATTGAAGGCTGCACGGTCAATACCAAGCACGGCATGGTCAAGACCGACCATATCCTGTTCATTGCCTCGGGGGCCTTTCATCTGGCCAAACCGTCCGACCTGATTCCGGAATTGCAGGGCCGTCTGCCAATCCGGGTTGAGTTGAACGCGCTGACACCATCGGACTTCGAGCGCATCCTCACCGAACCGCACTTTTCACTGACTGAACAATATCAGGCGCTGCTGGCCACCGAAGGGCTGAACATTCACTTTACGCCGGAAGCGGTGAAGCGGATGGCGGAAGTGGCCTGTGAAATCAATGAGCGCACCGAAAATATAGGGGCACGGCGCTTACATACGGTACTGGAGCGGCTGCTGGAAGACATTTCCTTTACGGCCGGTGATCTGGCCGCCGAGCGCCATGGCGAGGTGCTGGAGATTACCGCCGGGGATGTGGACCGCCATTTGGGCTATCTGGTGCAGAATGAGGATTTGAGCCGGTTCATTCTTTAAACAGCTCCAGGCCGGGCATCCCGTATGCCCGGCAATGCGCAGCAATTTTTCATTTTTTTCTTGATTTCATTTACAAAATAACAATAATTCCGCGTTCCAAAATCCAAAATACCAGGACCTCTCATGAAAGGAAAAATCATTGCCATCGCGGCAGCTATCGCCATTACCACATTTTCCGGCTGCGCCTCCATTGTTTCTCACAGCAACTGGCCGGTCACCATAGCCACCTCGCCGGATGGAGCCGCCTTTACGGTTACCAACCAGAAGACCGGACAGAAAATCTCCAATGGCGTGACCCCCACGACCATTACCCTGCCCTCTTCGAACGGATTCTTCTCGGCGGCCAGTTACCTGATCCAGTTCCAGAAGGATGGCTATGACTCCCAGTCCTTTACGCTCCAAGCCGGAATGAACGGCTGGTACGTCGGCAACATCGTGTTTGGCGGCCTGATCGGCTGGCTGATTGTCGACCCGGCCACCGGCGCCATGTGGAAGCTGCAGCCCGGTGTCAACCTGACGCTGACGGCCAAGACAGCCGCATTGCGTATCGATGCACCTTCCGCTGACGGCAAGACCCGTGAGTTGCTGGTTGTGACCCGCGACCAGGTTCCGGCTGACCTCGCCGACAACCTGATCCGGATCAACTGATTCCGGTTGCGCCTGGCGGCCATGTCCGTCGGGCGCACCTTTCAATCCCCTTACAATTGTTTCCAAACTTGACGCACGCTGCTTTACCCCCTCCTTGTTAGCTACAATTCAAATGTATCCACACGCAGAATAGACATAACATGACACACAAATTCACCGTCACCCCCAAGGATGATCTTCCCGCCACCCTGAAACGGGTAGAAACCACCATCACCACCAAGGGCGGCCAGTTTTCCGGCAACACGGACAGCGGCAACTTCGCCGGAGTGACACCCGTCGGCATGGTCAAGGGTAAGTATGTCGTACTTAACGGCACGGAAATCGAGATCACCATAACCGACAAGCCTTTTGTCGCGCCAAAATCCATCATCGAAAACAAGATCCGCGATTATTTCAGCTGATCACCCTATTGCGGTGACTGCGGAACCAGCCGCCACCGCATCGCTTACCGTTCTGGTACTGTCGTAACAATTCACGACAGGCTACAATCTTGACCCACTGTGTTTTTCCCCATTGTCCGGGAGTCTGGAATGCAAGCGACAAGTCCCCTCGACTCTGCTGTTATCGAATCCCCTGCAGGCATGCCCATGAACCGTGAAGATATTAAAAGTACCGGCGACCTGATGCGTTATGAACTGGCACGCTTCCGGTCCTGGCGTTCTCATCAGGACCCGCAATTCCACGAGTGGTTTGTGGCTGTGCAGCTTTGGCAGGTGGAGCGCCTGAAGCGCACCCACGCCGCCCTGCTGGATGACGAGCGTTTTCAGGCAGCCACCCGCTTTTTTCTCAGCGACATGTATGGTGGCCTGGACCTGACAGAACTGGCCAACGAAATCGAGCGCGCCCTGCCCATCGCCACCCGCCTGCTGCCGGATTCGGTCATGCGCACCAGCGTGGTTGCCCTGGAACTGAACGCCATCACCGGTGAGCTGGATGAAGCGGTCGCCACCTTGCTGTTCGAGAAAATGGGTGTTACCGAGATCAACGATGACGTCATGGCGGAGGCTTACCGCCTGGCGGGCAGTCGCGAAATGCGCGAACGCCAGATCGCCCTGCTGCGCGAGCTAAGCACCGGACTCGACAAGTACGTGCGCTCGCGCGTCATTTACGCCACCTTCAAGATTGCCAACAAGCCCGCACACATGGCCGGTCTTGGCGCGCTCTATGACTTCCTCGGCCGTGGCTTCTCGGTGATGCGCCCCATGGGTTCCGCCCAGGAATTCCTGGATCTGTTCCTGAACCAGGAGCAGGCCATCATGGACCGCATCTACGCCAATCACCCGCACCCCTTCGACTGACCTCCGGGGCGTTGCAGCGCCCTGCTTCAGCGGCTTTCCGTCTTGCGTCCGCGCCACGGAAAGCCCACAATCAGGCCCTCTCCGTCTCCTCCCGGATGCAGGCATGACCACACCGCACGACAACGACACCACCCACTTCGGCTACAAGACCGTCCGCACCGCAGAAAAAGCCGAAAAAGTGGCCGAAGTCTTCCACTCCGTTGCCGCCAAATACGACCTGATGAACGACCTGATGTCCTTCGGCATCCATCGTCTCTGGAAGCGTTTTACCATCACGTTGTCCGGCGTACGCCGTGGAATGCAGGTGCTGGACATTGCCGGCGGAACCGGCGACCTGGCCCGCGCCTTTGCCCGTGAAACCGGTCCCTCCGGCCGGGTGGTGCTGGCCGACATTAACGCTTCCATGCTCAACGTCGGGCGTGACAAGCTGCTCGACAACGGTTTCAGCGGCGTGGAATACGTGCAGGCCAACGCCGAATGCCTGCCCTTCGCCGACAATACCTTTGATGTCATCACCATCGCCTTCGGCCTGCGCAATGTCACCGACAAGGATGCCGCCCTGCGCTCCATGTACCGCGTCCTGAAACCGGGCGGTCGGCTGCTGGTGCTGGAATTTTCCAAACCGCTCTACGGCCCCTTGTCCAAGCTGTATGACGCCTACTCCTTCAGCCTGCTACCCGCCATGGGCCAACTGGTCACCCAGGATGCCGAGAGCTATCGCTATCTGGCGGAATCCATCCGCATGCACCCTGACCAGGAAACCCTGAAGGGCATGATGGCCGCCGCCGGCTTCGTCAACTGCGACTACCACAACCTGACCGGCGGCATCGTCGCCCTGCACCGGGGATTCAAATAATGCTGCTGCCCGTTGCGCTGGCCGTCGCCGGACTGGAAGACCTCGTCAACCGCGCGCTCGACCTCGATCCGGGCAGCCGTATGCGCCTCAACGCCCTGCTTGGCCGCAGCGTGCTGGTGAAAGTGTTGTTTCCACCGCTGGACATCCTGATCTACCTCGATCAGGACAAGGTGCGTCTGACCCCGGTTGAGGCGCAGGAAACGCCCAGCGCCAATACCACCGTCTCCGCTTCCAGTTTTGCCTTGATCCGTCAACTGCTGAAGGTCAATGAACCCTTCTCCG
Source organism: Fluviicoccus sp. (assembly GCF_030646115.1). Classification (GTDB taxonomy): domain Bacteria; phylum Pseudomonadota; class Gammaproteobacteria; order Pseudomonadales; family Moraxellaceae; genus Fluviicoccus. Next base: position 119,691 of record NZ_JAUSMX010000009.1, on the reverse strand, counting down.
TCGGCGAACTGCAAATCAGCGGCGACACTGCCCTGCTGCAGGAATTGCACGCCATTGCCCGCGACCTCGACATTGACTGGGAGTCCGCGTTGAGCCAGTTGGTGGGAGATGCCGCCGCCCACCAGATCGGCGAAGGCCTGCGCGGTTTCTTCCGTTTTGCCAAACAAGCCGCCTCCGACATCTTCAAGAACTCCACGACTTACCTGCGTGAAAGCGGCCAGTGGTTCCCGCCGCGCTGGCAGGTGGACGACTATGTCGAGGAAGTCCAGGAGCTGCGTTCAGATATCGAGCGCTTCGAGGCCCGGTTGCTGGGCCTGAAGAAACGCTTCGATCAAGCTGAAACACCCGTTTCCCCAGACACCGCCGAATCCGGAGGCCGTTCCTGATGCTGGCCCACTTGCCCCGCCTGCTGGTCCTCTGGCGCATCATCGCCGGTTATCGCCTCGACACCCTGATTCCCGCCGATGCCCCCATTCCTTTGGGTGTGCGCCTGGTGCTGTTGCTGGTGCGGCTGCACCCGGCCTGGTGGTCCGCCACCCCGATGCTGGGCACTTACGATGACGGAGAGCGCCTGCGCAAGGCCCTGGAAGAGATGGGGCCGCTATTCATCAAGCTCGGACAACTGCTATCTACCCGCCGCGACCTGCTGCCGCCCGGCCTGCTCGACGAACTCAGCAAGCTTCAGGACCGCGTTCCGCCTTTCCCTTCCGAAACCGCCAAGCTGATCGTGGAACGCGAACTCGGCGGTCCGGTGGAGCAGTTTTTCAGCCGGTTTGACGAAACGCCGTTGGCTGCCGCCTCCATAGCTCAGGTGCATACCGCTTGCCGCCTTGATGGCCGGGAGGTAGTGGTGAAGGTGGTGCGGCCGGGTATTGAAACCGCCATCCGTGAGGACTTCGGCTTTCTCAAGGCTGCCGCCGAATGGCTGGAAGCCCGCTCCCCCGCCATGGCCGCGTTCCACGCCTGGCGCATCGTCTGCGACTACGAACAGGTGCTGCTGGGTGAACTGGACTTGTTGCAGGAAGCAGTGAACACCACCCGCATGCGCAACAACTTCCCCGGCTCGGCGCTGATCTACGTGCCGGAAGTGCATCACGACCTCTGCACGCACCTGGTGATGGTGGAGGAACGCATTTACGGCGTCCCGGTGTCCGACCACGCCACCTTCGACCGGCTGGGCGTCAACCGCAAGGTACTGGCCGAAAAAGGCCTGACCGTGTTCTTCACCCAGGTTTTCAACCATAACTTCTTCCATGCCGACATGCACCCCGGCAACATCTTTGTCGAAACCACCGACCCGGCCAACCCGCGCTACATTGCGCTGGACTGCGCCATCATGGGCGAGCTCAGCGACAAGGACCACCTGACCGTGGCGCGGTTGATGATGGCGGTAATGCAGCACGACTTTAACCAGCTGATTGATGTCGCGCATCAGGCCGGATGGATTCCGCCTTCCACCGACATTCCCGCCCTGACCCGGGAAATCCGCCGGCTGCTGACGCCGATGCTGCAAAAGCGCATGGATCAGCTCGACTTTGCGCCCATCCTACTGGGCGTGCTGGACGTGGCCCGCCGCTACCATCTGGAAGTGCCACCGCAACTGGTGCTGCTGATGAAAACGCTGGTGCATGTCGAAGGCCTGGGCCGCGAACTGTATCCGTCACTGGATATCTGGACGCTGGGCAAGCCTTTGCTGGGCAGCTGGCTCACTGCGCGGATGAACCCCGCCGAAAGTATCAAATCGCTGATGAAACAGACGCCCGCCATGGTGCTGGGTTTGTCCGACCTGCCCGGTCTGGTCTGGGACAGTCTCAACAACCTGCGCAACAGCGCCTCCTGGCAGGAGCGGCAGTGGCGCGAATTGCAGCAACTGCAATACCGCATGGCCGCCGACCGTCGCCGGGACTGGCTGGCGCTCTCCGGCTTCGCGTTGGGGCTGGCAGGGGTACTCAACTCTTCCGGCATTTCCGCCTTCCTCTGCCTGCTGGTCATGGGCCTCGCGGTGACATGGCGGATCCTGGCTTAGGCCGCGTGTCCGTCGTTTGTATCCGCGTATCTGCAAGCCTCCCATTTCTTCAGAAGTCTGCGATATACTGCCCACTCACGAAGACAGGCCACCGGCTTACCCGCCGACCCGCCTGTCCACTGGCTCACGCCGCGATCCGGCCTGAACCCCGGCTTTTTTCCTACCCCGATGAAAAAGGAGTCCATCATGATTGCATGTCTGTTGATTGGCGTTACTTTCCGGCGCGGACAACACCGCTGACCCGGCAACGCCCTATAACCCTGGATCACTTGTCCTGCCGACTCTACGGACCGGCCGATAACTTCCTGTTTTGCGTTTGACGCAAGGGTAGCATCATGAACGAATCTCCGATTATCGAGTCATCCCTGACTCCGGCTGCGACGTCGCCCCTGGAAACGCTGGCCCGGCAATGGATGCTGCGCATCCTGGTGCTGCAAAAGGGCTACCGGCACTTTGTCGGCGTCGACGGCTATGAAAACAACACCATCGCCCAATATCTGGGTCTGGAAACTTGCTTTGAGGGTGACGCGGCCTATTCGCCGAACGACGCCCTGGTGCGTCTGCGCACTTTGCACACGGCGCTGGAAAGCCACGGCGAGATTACGTTGCCGCCAACGCTGCAACGCAATCTCGACCAGCTCACCACGCTGCTGGGGCTGACCCCGATTGACCAGCGTATTCTGGCCTTCGCGGTCGTGCTGCACTCGCACCGCCTGCTGGACGACACCGCCGACTACCTGGGACCGCAGAACAGCTACGACCTCTACGCCAGCATGGGCGCTATCCTCGGGCTGGATGAAACCGCTGTCCGCCAGGCGCTGAGCAACAACGGCGTCATGGCGCGCGCGGGCCTGCTCAGCGTCGACCGCAACGGCATGATGTGCCTGCGCGGCAAGCTGGACCTGCTCTCCGGTGAGTTTGCCGAACAAATGCTGCACCAGGAGGTCGACGATCCGGCACACCTGCTGCGCGGCACCGTCAACCCGTCCCACCAGCCGACACTGGCGCTGAGCGACTTTGCCCATGTGCAGAAGGCGCTGTCCGTGTTGCGGCCCTACCTGTCGCGTGCGGTGGCGGAGCGCAAAACCGGCGTCAACATCTTCATCCATGGCGAACCCGGCACCGGCAAGAGTGAGCTGGCGCGGGTGTTGGCCAAGGAGCAGGGACACGAGCTGTATGAAGTGGCCAGCGAAGATGACGAAGGCGATCCCGTTAATGGCGAACGGCGTTTGCGTTCCTACCGCGCCGCCCAGAACTTCTTCGCCCACCGGCAGATCTTCCTGCTGTTTGACGAAGTGGAAGACGTGTTCAACGACGGCAACGACCTGTTCGGTCAGAAAAGCACCGCCCAGACCCGCAAGGCCTGGATGAACCGCATGCTGGAAGAAAACCCGGTGCCCGCCATCTGGCTGTCGAATGAAGTCAGCGGACTGGACCCGGCCTTCATCCGCCGCTTCGACATGGTCATTGAGCTGACCGTGCCGCCGCGCAGCCAGCGGGCGCATATCATACGCACCGCCTGCGGCGATCTGTTGGCGGAACGAGAGGTGGAACGGCTGGCGCAGTCGGAAAACCTGACGCCCGCCGTCATCCAGCGCGCCGCGAGGGTCATCCGCACCGTGCATGACACCCTGCCCGGCCAGCAGGTGGCCGGCACCATCACTGACCTGGTCAACCAGACGCTGGAAGCCCAGGGACACCGCCGCATCCGCGGGCCGGAGTCTGATCCGCGTCCGGATTACTATGATCCGGCCTTCGTCAATTGTGATGGCGACCTGTCGGTATTGGCGGGTTCGCTGGCCGAGCACCGCCAGGGCACGCTGTGTTTCTATGGCCCGCCCGGCACCGGCAAGACCGCCTACGGCCGCTGGCTGGCGGACAAGCTGGACATGCCGCTGCTGGTGAAACGCGCCTCCGACCTGCTGGGAGCCTATGTCGGCGAAAACGAAAAACACATCGCGAACGCCTTTCGGGAAGCCGAGCAGGAAAACGCGGTGTTGCTGCTGGATGAAGTCGACAGTTTCCTGCAGGACCGCCGTCAGGCCCGCCAGTCGTGGGAAGTGACGCTGGTCAACGAAATGCTGACGCAGATGGAAACCTTCCATGGCATCTTCATTGCGTCGACCAACCGGCTGGACGGACTGGACCAGGCCACGCTGCGCCGCTTCGACCTGAAAATGAAGTTTGGTTACCTGAAACCGGTGCAGGCGTGGGAATTGTTCGGACGTTTCTGCGCCAGCCTGTCGCTGGCCACTCCGGAAGAGAACTTGCGTTCGAACCTGGAACGCCTGACGGTACTGACGCCCGGCGACTTCGCCACGTTGCGCCGCCAGCACCGCTTGCGGCCGCTGGTTTCCCCGTTGCAGGTGCTGGAGCGCTTGATGGAAGAGTGTGCGCTGAAGGAGGACAGCCGGCAGCGTCGCATCGGCTTCCTCTAACCGCTCCCTCACGGGGCAAGGGACGTGTCACAAAGTCCCCTGCCCCGCCCCACCCTCAAAATGCTATAGTCTCCCCCCTGACAACAGCCCCAGCCCGAACTCATGAACTGGTTAGACTCCGTCAAATTCGATGAAAAAGGCCTTATTCCCGCCATCGCCCAGGATGCCGAAACCGGCCGGGTGCTGATGGTGGCCTGGATGAACCGCGAAGCGCTGGCGCTGACAGCCGAACGCCAGGAAGGCGTGTACTGGTCCCGCTCCCGCAACAAGCTGTGGCACAAGGGCGAGGAGTCCGGCCACATCCAGAAGGTGAAGGAAATCCGCCTTGATTGCGACAGCGATGTCATCATCCTGCAAATTGAACAAGTGGGCGGTATTGCCTGCCACACCGGCCGCGAATCCTGCTTCTACCGACGTCTTGACGAACAGGGCCGCTGGCAGGTTGTTGACGATGTCCTGAAGGATCCGCACGCCATCTACGAGAATCCCAAGCATGACCACTAACGACGTGATGGCCGAACTGGGCCGCCTGCTGGCCGAACGCAAGAACGCCACACCCGAGTCCTCCTATGTCTCCAGCCTCTATCACAAGGGCCTCGACAAAATCCTGAAAAAGGTCGGGGAGGAATGCACCGAAACCGTGATGGCGGCCAAGGATGCGCAGGTTGACGGAAAAACCGAACACCTGATTTATGAAACGGCCGATTTGTGGTTTCATACGCTTGTCATGCTTGGGCATTTCAATGTCCCGCCTGAAGCCGTGATTTCAGAACTGGCCCGTCGCTTGCATACCTCGGGACACGCCGAAAAAGCGGCCCGATCCACTACTGCGGAGTAAATTCCCCCATGTCCGGTCTGTCATTGCCCCACCTGCTGCTGCTGCTGGTCATCATCTTCCTGTTGTTCGGCACGTCCAAGTTGAAGAACATCGGCAAGGATCTGGGCGGCGCCATCAAGGGATTCAAGGAATCCATGAAGAATGAAGAGGACAAAGAGCCGCCAGCTCCCCAGCCCCCGCAACAACACATCAGCCAGAATGGCGGCAACACCATCAATGGCACCGCCACACCGGTTAACGACCCGCAAAAGAAAGATCCCAGCTGATGTTTGACGTCGGTTTCAGCGAACTGCTGCTGCTGGCCGTCGTGGCCCTGGTGGTGCTGGGGCCCGAGAAGCTGCCTCACGCCGCCCGCATGACCGGCGCCTGGATCGGCCGTATCCGGCGCATGGTGCTGGGCATTCAGGCCGAAATTGAACGGGAAGTATCCGCCCAGGAAATGCGCGACCGCATCAAGGCCGAAGTCGAGCGCCTGAAATCCACGGAAGTCTCAATCAACCAGGAACTGAACGGCATGGAAAACTCCATTCGCCAGACCCTCGTTGACGCCTCGGGCACTGTCGATGCCGCCCCGCCGGTCGCTGAACCGACCATCCCGGAAGAGGCCGTTCCCGCCCAGCCTGAACCAGCGGCGGCTTCGGCCCTGACGGCTGACACCCAACCGGCAACCGCTGCGGTTGCCCTACCCGAAAAGCACCCGATATCCCCATGAGCCAGGAACCCGAAAACCAGGACGAAATGCCGCTGGTCTCGCACCTGATAGAACTGCGGACGCGCATCATGCGTATCATGATGGCGCTGGGTATACTATTTTTTATACTGGTTCCCTTCCGCAACGACCTCTACAGCCTGCTGTCCACGCCGTTACGCACCCTGTTGCCTGTTGGCAGCAGCATGGTGGCCACCGATGTCACCTCATCGTTCATGGCTCCGTTCAAGCTGACGTTTTATGCCGCCTTCTTTCTGGGCATCCCGGTTGTCCTGCATCAGGTCTGGGCCTTCATTGCCCCGGCGTTGTACAAGCACGAAAAGAAGCTGGCCATTCCGATGTTGGCCTCCAGCGTCATTCTTTTCTATATCGGGGTCTCGTTTGCCTATTTCGTGACGCTGGGCCCGGTGCTGAAATTCTTTGTCAGTGTCGTGCCGGAGCACGTCAGCTTCATGACCGACATCAACAGTTATCTCGACTTCTGCCTGAAATTCTTCCTGGTATTCGGTTTTACCTTCGAGATTCCGGTGGTGGTGCTGTTGCTGGTCATGGCCGGGATCATCAGCACCGCCAGCCTGATTGAGAAGCGGCGTTATATCGTGGTGCTGTGCTTTGCCGTTGCGATGTTCATTACACCGCCGGATGCGATTTCCATGGCGGTGCTGGCGACCCTGATGTGGATGCTGTTTGAGGTTGGCGTGGTGTTTGGGCGTATTCTGGAAAACCGTCGCGAAGCCGCAGAGGACTAAGTTTCCAGCAGGAACGTCACCGGACCGTCATTCAGCAGCCGCACTTTCATGTCGGCGGCGAAAATGCCGGTCTGCACCACCGGGTGTTCAAGCCGGGCCTGCGTCACGAAATGCTCGTAGAGCGCCTTGGCCTGCCCGGGATCGGCGGCTGAGGAAAAGCTTGGGCGCAATCCCTTGTCGGTTTCCGCAGCCAGCGTGAACTGTGAAACCACCAGCAATCCACCGCCAATATCGCGCAGGCTGCGGTTCATCCTGCCTTCATCATCGGGAAACATCCGGTAGCTCAACACCCGATGCAACATCTTGTCTGCCTGCGGCTCGGAGTCTCCCCGCGCCACGCCCAGCAACAACAAAATGCCGCGACCGATTTCTCCACAGACCTGTCCGTCCACTATCACCGACGCTTCGCTCACCCTCTGAATCAATCCCCGCATCAGGCCAGCCTGCGGGCAAAGTCGTGGGTGGCCTTGACCAAGGCGTCGATGATGCCGGGCTCAGCAGCGGAATGCCCCGCATCACGAATGATGTGCAGCTCCCCGGCAGGCCAGGCCTTGTGCAAGGAGTAAGCATTGTCCAGCGGGCAAACCATGTCATAACGGCCATGGACAATGACGCCGGGAATGTCGCGGAGACGATCCGCCTTCGCCAGCAGGTCATTCGGCGGCAGGAAGATGCCGTTGACGAAGTAGTGGCACTCAATTCGGGCCAGCGCCAGCGCCGTGTGCGGATCGGCAAAATGCCCCACCACCGCCGGATTCGGCTTCAACGTGGAACACAGCCCTTCCCACACCGACCAAGCCTTGGCGGCTGCCATCTGCGCAATCTGGTCGTCACCGGTCAGCCGCCGGTAATAGGCCTGAATGTAATCCTGACGCTCCGCCTGGGGAATGACCTTTTCATAATCCTCCCAGGCATCGGGGAAGATGCGGCTGGCGCCTTCCTGGTAGAACCAGTGCAGGTCTTCCGGGCGGCAGAGGAAGATGCCGCGCAGGATCAGGCCGGTAACCTTCTCAGGAAAAGTTTCCGCATAAGCCAGCGCCAGCGTCGACCCCCAGGAGCCTCCGAACAATAGCCAGCTGTCGATTCCCAAAAAAGTGCGGATGGCCTCCATATCGGCCACCAGATTCGGGGTGGTGTTTCCGGCCAACTCCGCATGCGGTGTAGACTGCCCGGCCCCGCGCTGGTCAAACAGCACAATGCGGTAAACTTCGGGATCAAAGAAGCGGCGGTGCCAAGGTTGCGTGCCCGCGCCCGGCCCGCCATGCAGGAAAACCACGGGAATGCCCTGCGGATTGCCGCTCTCCTCGACATACAGGACATGCGGCTCTGCGACGGCCAGACGGTGCTGGGCATACGGCTGAATTTCGGGATACAGTCCAAGCATCTTGTTCTCCTCAGTATCCGTTTAGAGTAATGATTAAACCCGTTCCTGACAAATGCCCTCGCGGTGTTTACAATTCGCCTTTCGCCTCCCCCGCCGAGAACCTGTCATGAGTCGTCTTCCCCTGTTGCTGGAACCCCGGGAACTCGCCACCCGCCTCGCCGAACCCGGCCTGCTGATCGTCGATCTGTGCAAGGAATCGGTCTACCGGCAAGTGCATGTGCCCGGCGCAGTCTGGCTGAACGGCAAGGATCTAGTGCTGGGACAATTGCCCGCTCCCGGCAAACTGCCGTCCGTTGAACAACTGGAAGCGGTCTTCGGCAAGCTCGGCCTGGCACCGGATACCCATGTCGTAGTCTACGACGATGAAGGTGGCGGCTGGGCCGGGCGTTTCATCTGGACGCTGGACATGATCGGACATCGCCATTACTCCTATCTCAACGGCGGGCTGCATGCCTGGATGGCGGCAGGCCTGCCTACCGAAAATACCCCGAATCCCGGCCGCCCGCAGCCCGGACTGAAACTGGACATCCATCGCGAAGCCCAGGCAGATGCCGAGTACCTGCTGGCGCACCTCAATGACGGCAAGCATGCTTATTGGGACGCTCGCTCGCCCGATGAATACCACGGCACCCGCATCCTCGCCCAGCGCGGGGGTCACCTGCCCGGCGCCGTCAACTACGAGTGGACCCGCGCCATGAACCGCGAGGATTCGCTGCGACTCCGGGATATCGAAACCATTCGCGCCGAGCTGGCTGCGTTGGGAATCACGCCGGACAAGACTGTCGTCACCCACTGCCAGACCCACCATCGTTCCGGTTTTACCTACCTGGTGGGGCGCATTCTCGGCTTTCCCTCGCTCAAGGCCTATGACGGCTCCTGGAGCGAATGGGGCAACCGCGCCGACACCCCTATCGAACGTTAAGCCATCAACCCCGGCGACTTCTGACCGCCGGGAAACCCGATTTCATCCGAGCACACCATGTCCGACACCCTGTTTATCGTCCTGCAGCACCTGATCCCCCAGCACTTGCTGTCCCGTGGCACCGGCTGGCTGGCGGCTACCCGCATCAAGACCATCAAGAACACCTTCATCAGCCGCTTCGCCAAAGCCTACAATGTCAACATGGCTGAAGCTGCCGAGGAAAACCCGCTGGCTTACGAAAACTTCAACGCCTTCTTCACCCGCGCCCTGAAGCCCGGAGCCCGACCCATCGCCACCGGGGCAAAGACGGTGGCCTGCCCCGCCGACGGCGCCATCTCGCAGATCGGCGGGATTACGCAGGACCGCATCTTCCAGGCCAAGGGACACGACTACGGCGTTGCCGCCTTGCTGGGGGGCGACGACGAACGCGCCCGTCCTTTTCTCGGCGGGCATTTCGCCACGGTATATCTCTCCCCCAAGGACTATCACCGCGTGCACATGCCGTTTACCGGCCGTCTGCGGGAGATGATCTATGTGCCCGGCGACCTCTATTCGGTCAATGCCGCCACCGCCGGGAATGTTGACAACCTGTTCGCCCGCAACGAACGCCTGGTGTGCCTGTTTGACACGGCCGCCGGTCCCATGGCGGTGGTGCTGGTCGGGGCCATGATCGTCGCCGGTATTGCCACGGTCTGGGCGGGCGACATCAAGCCGCATGGTCGTCATGTCACCGTTTCCAGCTACCAGCATGAAAACATCACCCTGCAAAAAGGCGATGAACTGGGCCGCTTCTATCTGGGCTCCACCGCCATTGTCCTGTTCGGGCCGCAGGTGGTTGACTGGTCGAAAAACCTGGCCGCCGGTTCCTCCGTGCGCATGGGTGAAGCTTTCGGGCAATTGCGCTGATATGCGCATTACCCTGAAGCAGCTGGGAGTCTTTGTCGCCGTGGCCCGCTACGGCACGGTCACGCAGGCCGCCCGGGAACTCAACTTCACCCAGAGCGCGGCCAGCATGGCCCTGGCCGACCTGGAAACCCAGCTGACCAGCCAGCTTTTCGACCGCACCGGCAAACGCCTGCAATTGAATGATCTGGGACGGAAATTGCTGCCGGCTGCCATTACCACGCTGGCCCATGCCCAAAGTATTGAGGAAATCGCCCGCGGAAGGGATGATCAGATCGGCAGCCTGAAAATCGGCGCCAGCCTCACCATTGGCAACTACTCCATGCCTTCGCTGATTGCCGCCTTCATGGCTGAACACCCGCAAAGCCGGCTGACACTTGATATCGCCAACACCAGCCACATCATCACGGCGCTGGAAAAGTTCGAACTGGATATCGGTTTCATTGAGGGTTATTGCCATGCCCCGGAACTGGAAGTCATTCCCTGGCGGCATGATGAGCTGGTGGTTTTTGCAGCCCCGTCGCACCCCCTGGCGTCCAAAGCCTGCCTGACCGAGGCCGATCTTGATAATGCCTCCTGGATCCTGCGCGAACCGGGGTCAGGCACACGTGAAATCTTCGATAACGCCGTGCTGGGTCGGCTGCCGCATTTGCAGGTGCTGCTGGAACTGGGCCATACCGAAGCCATACAGCGCGTGGTGGCCAGCGGTCTGGGCATCGGCTGCGCCTCACGCCTGTCGCTGCAGGAAAGCCTGCTCAACGGCTCCCTTAAGATACTACCAACGCCGTTCTGGAATCTGAGCCGTCAGTTTTTTGTCCTGATCCACCGTCAGAAATACCGGACCTTCGGCCTGGAGCGATTCCTGACCCACTGCTTTCAGCCGGAATAGCTGCCCGAACCAAAGTCATTAGCCGACTTTTCAGCCGGTTTCATATCATATAATTGTCATGTAGACTTATAATTCCCGAACGTCAGTTGAAAATCGGGACTCCAAATCAAGCGGGCCTGTGGCGCAAAAGTTCAGCGTGATATGCCGCTGAATCTTATAGGGATCATGACGCTTTCTTAACATTGCCGCTGTCATAATACTCAGACTTAGCTTAAAGCGCGGCCTTGCGAGGAGCCGAAAGGAACAGCGGCCGTATTCATCACCTGACTAAAGGCACGCCATGACCATCAAAAGTATCCGTCGATTGCAAGTGGCCTGCCAGTCCCTGCTCACCTTGTCGGTTGTGTTGGCCCTGTTCCTGCAATTATTGAATTACCTTCAGGTACGGCAACTGGCGGGCGTCGTGGCTGGCGGCTCTGTCATCGCATTAGTGGCCGGTCTGGCGCTGCTGCTGGCCATCCGCAAACTGCGTTGCCCGGTCTGCCGCACCATTTATGTCGGCAGACGCTCGCCCCGGTACTTTACCCGCTCCTGTAGCAACTGCGGCCGCCGCTCCGGAGACACCGCCTGAACTGGACGACCACACCGTTGAAGACGCTGCCCATAAATAGTAATCGTCAAGACTTGCGCTTTCCCTGTTAATCTACAAGAATCAATCCATGGAACCGCCAACGGCGCAAGCCGACTGCAGGTCGTTCTCGCCGCCGGGGCGAAATGGAAACCAACAGGTCACCACTGCAATGACAACAACAACGAGCAGCATTATCGGGCAATCCATTCCTGACAAGAACCTGAGCAGGCTCAGTCTGGTCGGGCACACCAAGGCCGACATGGAAGCCTGGGTCGCCTCTTTGCCCATCATGAATGTGGGTGAAACTGCCAAGCGCCTTTACCAGACCCTACAGGAGCTGACACGGCTCAAGACCTCCGAAGAAAACCGCTATGAATTGCTGGAAGTGCTGCGTGCGCCGGTCTACACCATTCTTCAGGCCTTGGCCAAGCACTACCTGAATCAGTCCATCCTGTTGCCGGAACGAGCCAGCCGTGTTGCCACGCTTGCCCAGTCCTTGCGCGCCCATCTGGCTTACGGTTACAAGATCGTGGTTCATGAGTGTGTGGATAAACTGCAGACCAAGCTCAGCATGCTGGGCTTTGGCCGCCGCCAGACCCAGCAACTGGCCGCCCACAGCCTGCAGCGCGCCATCAGTGAGCTGGGTGGCCTGCTGCTTGAAGCCGGGACACTGTATTTGCCCCCGCCTTCCGGTTTATGGCTGGATCTGCACTCGCTTTACCGTATCTCAATGACCCACGGACTGGCCCAGATCAAGGTTCCCGACCTTCATTACAGCCACGTGCGCGAGCTCAGCCCCGGCGAGGCCTATGTCCGCGCCCTGGTGCTGGCGGCCAGCCACACCAACAAGTTGCGCCAGGTTGAAATCCGCCAGATTTATGAAGCCTCCGAAGTCTGGGTCAACTTGCTCAAGATCAAGAATCAGGTGGCTGACGCCGACCTGCTGGTAATCAATACCGAATCCGATACCCCGCCCGTCTATATCACCAAGGCGTCCAGCAGTCCCAACTCCATGTATGTTGACGCGCAGAAGCTGGTCCAGCATCTGCAGATGCTGGCGACTACTCCGCCTTCACAGATCGGCCGTGCGGAATCATCGCTGACCTCCAGCCTGATACAGCACCTGATCAGTGTCTGGAATGCGCCCACCGAGCGCACTTTTGCCCGCCGCACCTATCAAGGCGAGCTGCTGGTTTGCCTGGGCCTGACTGCGACGCACTACCATCTGGCTGGTGGGCAGGACTTCGAGAGCGTCATCAATGTCCACCAGATGATGTCGGAGGAAGAGTCAAACTTTTTCCTGCAGGATCACATCAATTCGGCAACGCACAAGGAAGCCAAGGATGTCGATCCCTGGCGTATCTCCTTTGGCACCGTGGATGAGGAATTCAAGGTTGCCCAGAAAACCCAGGCCCAGTTCTCCTTTCTTTACAACAAGGAAAGTCGTGAGCCTCGCAACAATGAAAATCTGTACCCCCCTCAAAGGGCGGAAATCGTCAATATCAGTCCCGGCGGTTATTGCATCCGCTGGATCGGCGAGCCGCCACTGACTCTGCGCACCGGCGAAATTCTGGCGCTTCGCGAACCGGATGACAGCAACTGGAACATTGGCGTCATCCGTTGGGTCAAGCAACTGCCCACCCAGGGCGCTGAGGCCGGAGTTGAAATTTTGTCCGCTCGCGCCAAGCCCTGTGGCGCCCGTGTCCTCAAGAAAACCGGCGAATCCACCGAGTACATGCGCACCTTGCTGCTGCCTGAAATGAAATCATTACACCGTCCGGCAACCCTGATTACCCCGAACCTGACATTCCGCAGTGGCTACCGGATCATCATCAGGCTGGGCAATGAGGAAGTGAAAGCCCAGTTGACCACGGAAAGTCTCAGTACACAAAGTTTTAGCCAGTTCGAGTTCGCCCTGTTACAATCTCAGGAGACCATGCAGGCCGCCGTGTCGGCCTCTCCCGGAGGCGCATCGCGCTCCGGCTCCGAGTCGGTGGAAAAGGATGACTTTGACTCCCTGTGGACGAATTTGTAATCCCGTAAAACCGTATCGCCAGATAGCCCCGTCAGAGAGGCTCTGAGCCCCGAACCTGGACTATTACGCAATTATGGCTGCAAAAAGTGAAACCCTGCGTTTGCTGGTACTGCACAATTCAGCAGACAACACTGAAGAGATCGTCAAGTCCCTCAAAAACGCAGGCACTCCGACCCGTCCGCAATTGCTGGATAACCTTGAGGACTTCGAGGACAGCCTTAACAGCCAGCCTTGGGATCTGGTGCTGGCGGGAGAAGACATTAGCGGTTGCACCTACATGGATGCCCTGCAATCCATCCGCAATCGCGACAAGGACATCCCTCTCATTGTCCTGCTGAAAACCTATGATGAAAATGTGATCGTTGAAGCTCTCGAAGCCGGAGCTGTCGACGCCATTGTCTTTGACCAGCACCAGCATGTGGTGTTCTGCATCCGCCGCGAAATCAAGAACCTGTATCACCGCCGCTCGCATCGTTCCGCCGAATCCATGCTGAAGGAAACAGAGAAACGCTGTCAGTTGCTGCTGGAAAACTCCCGTGACGCCATTGCCTATGTGCATGACGGCATGCATATCTATGCCAATGCCTCCTATGTCGAGCTGTTCGGCTATGAGTCCGGCGAAGATCTGGAAGGCATGCCGGTTATTGACCTGGTGGCCAAGGAGGATTTGGGCAGCTTCAAGGATTACCTGCGCTCCTACGGCAAGGGCGAGAAGATTTCCACCGACCTCAAGTTTCATGGCGTCAGGGCCGATGGCGACAAGATCGACGCCATGATGCAATTGACCGCCGCCAGTTATGACAGTGAGCTTTGCACCCAGATTGTCATCCGCCGCGATGACGGGAAGGCCAAGGCCGCCATGCTTGCCGAACAACTCAAGGCCGTCACCAGCCTGGACACCCTGACCGGACTGCCCAACCGGGTACGCTTTGAAGAAGCACTTGAAGAAGCCCTGATCAGGGTGCGGCGCGAGAAAAACCAGGGTGCCCTGCTCTACATGAGCATGGACAATATTCCCCAGATAAATGCCGTCGCCGGCATTGTCGGCACCGACGGTGTCATCGCCGCCGTCTCAAAGGTCTTGCGCGACAACCTGCCGGATGGGGTGTTGGCCCGGTTCAGTGATGCCGCTTTCACCGCCATTTTGCCTGAGACCGGCGTCGACCCGGTGCGAAGCCTGTCAGAAAAGCTGTGCCAGCTGATTCATGACCGCCTGTTTGACATTCCCGGCGGCAAAACCATCCAGACCAGCATCAGTATCGGTGTCGCCATGATGGGCGAAACCGCGCCGGACGCCCCGGAAGTCCTGTCGCGTGCGGTCAACGCGGCCGAAAAAGTCAAGCTGCTCAACAAGGGCGCGGGCAACGGCGTCAATGTCTACAATCCGGCTGAAAATGCCGCTGCTAACGACTCCGCGCTGCGCGAACTGCTGGCCGAAGCATTGGAGCAAAGCAAATTCAAGCTGCTCTTCCAGCCGTTGTTTGATGTTGAAGACGAAAGCGCCCAGTTCTTTGAGGTTTTCGTCCGCCTGCCGCTGGCGGACGGCAAGCTGATGACACCCGACGAGTTCATGCCCGTTGCCCAGCGATATCAGTTGGGCAGCAAGATTGACCGCTGGGTGCTGATCAACGCCAGCAAACGCCTCAAGGAACATCTGGTGCGCAACCCCGGTGCGCGCCTGCTGATCAACCTGACCGCCGAATCCCTGCAAGACCCCGCCTTGGCCGACCTGGCCAGCAAGTTGTCAAAAGCCATTGACCCCAAGGGACAGCCTCTGGTCATCCAGTTTTCCGAAAACGACGTGGTTACCTATCTCAAGCAGGCCAAGGAACACAGCGCCCTGCTCAAGGCCGCCGGTTGCCCGGTTTCCATCACCAACTTCGGCTGCACCGTCAACCCGCTCAATACCCTCAAGCATGTGGATGTCGACTTCATCAAGCTCGACCGCTCCTTTACCCAGGATCTGAGTGTGGAAGAGCACCTGAACATGACCAAGAAAATGGCGGCTGACGTTAACGAAGCCGGCAAGAAACTGATTGTTTCCTACGTCGAAAACGCCACCACGGTCTCCAAACTCTGGACCATGGGCGTCAGGTACTTGCAAGGCTACTATCTGCAACCGCCTTCTGAAAACCTGGTCTACGAAAGCCAGTCCTGATCCGTTAGCGTCTGCCTGAGTCTCAAGCCGCTGTTTCCCCTGCGGCTTTGCAACTGCTCACTTCTGTGGCCGTCCACACCCTGCCAGACAGTCCGCATCAAGCCCGACGTTTTGTTCCGGCTGACTAAGCTGCTGCAAACCTTCCGTACAAAATCCGCACGAAGCCGACCTTGGGGCAATTGCATGTTAGGCCCGGCCTCGCTAGTCTTGGGTCTGCAAAAATGACAACCAGCCCGGCCCAAGGAACAACAACAATCATGCTGATGCAACCTGAAATCACCCCTAACGCCTACACCCCGCCGCAACGCCGCCTGCTTGGCCCCGGCCCTTCCGACATTTCCACCCGCGTGCTGCAAGCCTTGGCCAAGCCGACCATCGGCTATCTGGACCCGAGCTTTGTGGGCATGATGGAAGAACTGAAGTCACTGCTGAGGTATGCTTTCCAGACCCGCAATGCTTTGACCTTTCCCGTCTCGGGTCCGGGCTCGGCCGGCATGGAAATGTGCTTCGTCAACCTGGTGAACCATGGCGACAAGGTAATTGTCTGCCGCAACGGCGTCTTTGGCGGCCGCATGGTGGAAAATGTCGAACGTTGCGGCGGTGTCCCGGTCATTATCGACGACACCTGGGGCACACCGGTCGACCCGCAAAAAGTCAGGGACGCCTTCCGCCTGCACCCGGACGCCAAGGTCCTGGCCTTTGTTCATGCCGAAACCTCCACCGGCGCCTTGTCCGATGCTGACACCCTCTGCCGTATCGCCCGCGAGCACGGCGCCCTGACCATCGTTGATGCCGTGACTTCGCTGGGCGGCGTACCGGTGCTGGTGGATCAGTGGCAGGCTGACGCTACCTACTCCGGCAGCCAGAAGTGCCTGTCCTGCACACCCGGCCTGTCGCCCATCACCTTCAGTGAGCGCGCCGTTGAAGTCGTCAAGGCTCGCAACCAGAAAAGCCAGAGCTGGTTCCTGGACCTCAACCTGCTGCTGGGCTACTGGGGAGAAACGACCCGCACCTACCACCACACCGCCCCCACCAACAGCCTCTACGCACTGCATGAATCGCTGCTGGTGCTGCAACAGGAAGGGCTTGAGAA
The DNA here is from genome assembly GCF_030646115.1 of Fluviicoccus sp. Lineage (GTDB taxonomy): Bacteria > Pseudomonadota > Gammaproteobacteria > Pseudomonadales > Moraxellaceae > Fluviicoccus. The sequence continues at coordinate 102,976 of NZ_JAUSMX010000009.1, read as the reverse complement.
TGCTTGGTCGCGTCACCGCAGCAATCATCAAGCCTTGAAGGCCGGCCTGGCTGAAATGGGCATTGAATTTGTGGTGACCGAAGACGCCCGCCTGCCGCAACTGAACTCCATTCACATTCCCGGCGGGGTGGATGACAAGCAGGTGCGCGCAACACTGCTTCAGCAGCACGGCATTGAAATCGGCGCCGGGCTGGGGGCGTTGGCAGGCAAGATCTGGCGGATCGGCCTGATGGGATATTCCAGCCGTGTGGAAAACGTCATTGCCTGCCTGACCGCCATGGAAACAGTTCTGGGCTCCCACGGTGTCCGAGCCGAAAAAGGGGCTGCCGTTGCAGCAGCCTATCGCGCTTACGCCGAACAGTCCGTGGGGCGTTGATATGCACCGGGGATGTACCGTGAGGTGGTTTCAGCAAGGGGCGGCGGTCATGGCTGCCGCCTTGCTATGCGCCTGCACCGTTACAAAACCGGCGGTGGCCAACCGGGTAATCACCCCCACCACCCCCTCGGTGACATCATCCATTGAGGTCCACACACACCTTCCCGACAGCATTGACCGGTCGAAGTGGCTGTTTGCCCATGTCGAGACCCAACCCGTGGCCGCCAAGGCCGGCCTGAACCTTGAGGCCGGCCGGTTATCCGGATTCACCGGCTGTAATCGCCTGAGCGGCGGATATCAGCGTCAGGATACGGCGTTGCAATTTAACCGCATCGCCATGACCCGGATGTTTTGCGCAGAAACCGCCGCGCAAGAGTCACGCATTACCTCCGCCCTTGAGAAAACCCGCTTCGCCATGATCGTCCAGGCCAATGGTTATCTGGTTTTACTGGATGAAAACCGGAAAATCCTGGCGGAACTGAAGCCCGACACCTTATGAACGGATACCGGGATCTGTCATTCGGCAGACCCCGTTCACACGCCTTCAGCGCCCAATCTCCAAATCACGATCACGAACCCCCAGCAAGTACAGTATGCCGTCCAGCCCCAGGGTTGAAATCGCCTGGCGGGCGTTCTGCCTCACCAGCGGTTTGGCGCGGAAAGCAATGCCCAGACCGGCAATGGACAACATCGGTAAATCATTGGCGCCGTCACCCACCGCAATCACCTGTTCCAAGCGTACGCCTTCCCGGTTGGCAATCTCCCTCAGCAACTCGGCCTTGCGCTGGCCGTCCACCACCTGCCCCACCACGCGCCCGGTGACCTTGCCGTCGACAATTTCCAGATCATTGGCGTAAACATAGTCAATACCCAGCTTGCCCTGCAGGTATTGCCCGAAATAGGTAAAGCCCCCGGACAGGATCGCCGTCTTGTAGCCCAGGGCTTTCAGGGTGCGCACCAGATGCTCGGCGCCTTCGCTCAGTTTCAAGCGGACGGCAATTTCGGCCAGCACACTGGCATTCAGGCCTTGCAGCAGGGCGACGCGCGCCTCGAAACTCTGCTTGAAGTCCAGTTCACCCAACATGGCGCGTTCGGTAATGGCCGCCACCTGCTCACCCACCCCGGCCGCCTTGGCCAGTTCGTCAATCACTTCATGCTCAATCAGCGTCGAGTCCATGTCGAAACAGACAATGCGGCGATTGCGACGATAGGCGTCATCGCGCTGAAAGGCGATATCGACGCTCAGTTCGTTGGCCAGGCGCAGGAAGTCGGCTCGCATCTGGTTGATATGGGAGGGCTCGCCGCGCACGGAGAACTCGACACAGGCCTTGCCGGGGCCGCTTTGCTCACCCTCCAGCATCACCCGCCCGGAAAGCCGCGCCAAGCCGTCAATATTCAGGCCGTTTTCGGCCACAATGCGTGACACTTCGGCCAGATGCTCGGCCGTAATCTTGCGCGCCAGCAGAGTCACGATATAGCGGGATTTGCCCTGACCGCCCACCCAGTGGTGATAGCTGTCGGTGGTAATCGGCGTGAAGCGCACCTGCAATCCCAGATCATGCGCACGGAACAGCACCGCTTTCATCAGCAGCGCCGACTCCATGGGCGACGGAGACTCCACGACCACCCCCAGCGACAGTTGGTCGTGAATCACGGCCTGGCCAACATCCAGAATATTGACGGAATGACTGGCCAAGACCTGCATCAGGCTGGCGCTGAGGCTCGGGCGGTCCGGCCCGGCAAATGACATCAAAATGATTTCGCGCATAATGTCCTGCGGATAAGAGGGCAAAATAACCGCCGATGATAGTGAATTGCCCGACAATCGGCTATGCTCACGCCTACAAGTGTCCGATTATAATTTGTTTTTTGCCTTTACTGCTTTCCATTCGGAGAGGGGGCCCAATTGATCCAGTCGCGCAGTCTAGTCATCGTTCTTGCGGTGAGTTTTTTCATGCATGCCCTGCTCCTGGTTAGCGGAGCCAGGAACGAAGTGGCTCGCGCCCAGCAGCCGGTGGGCGCGTTGCTGGCCGGGCAGTTGGCTGGCAATGCCGCGCCGCTGCTGATCAACAAGGATTCGGTAGGTCTTGGCCTGCTGGCGGACCGTTTCGGCCAGACGCCGGGTATACTCAGCCTGAAAATCACGGCCCTTGATGCCCGGATGTCGGCCGGCGGCGGTAATGCCCCGACCCTCAGCGGCCCTGTTTTCAAGGCGCCGATCGTTCTGGAAGGCAAGGCCTTGGGTGAGGCCCAAGTGACGCTGGCCGGCCCGGCCAGCGGCAATATCCTTCGCGCCAACGGCATTCCGCTGCTGGCCTCGCTGCTGATGCATCTCCTGTTCGGCAGCTGGTTGATCTGGCCGCAGCGTTTCCGCGCCATCCGCATCCCCATCCTGCAACCCCTGCCCCCGCGTCGCCGTCGCGAAGATCACGCGGGTGCAGCCGATTTGGTCATAGAGGCTCCGCCGCCGGCCGCCACGGTCTTTCTGCAACTGGCGCTGGAGGACAGCAAGGGGCTGCTGCAACGGGTGAACGCCAGCACCGCCGACCAGATGCTGGTGATCCTGGAGAAACTGCTGCTGCGTTCAGCCCGCCTCTACCACGGCAAGGTCATGCATGCTTTCGGTCCCGAAGGCGCCACAGTAAAATTTGAAGGCAATGATCCGGCGGCCTGCCTGCAACAGGCCCTGTCCTGCGGACGGTTGTTCCTGTCGCTGGCCGACGCTGCCTACCTGCAACGGCGGACAGCCAAGCTTTTCGCCCTGCCGGTCAAGGCGGCCATTGGTGAGCGGGGGGAACGGGGCGAAGGCGAAGTTCTGGATGAGATTCTGCAGCTGGCCCGCCGCGGGTCAGCGCAGGACTTGCTGCTGACGGTCAGTGAAACGCTGGCGGAGCCCTTGAAGTCGGGCAAGCACTTGGTATCGCTGGATCCGCTGCCGGTCATTGAGACGGTGAATGCAGAAAGGGAGTCCGCAAATCCGGATGAGCCCGGCACGGAGTCCGGTGAGGCAACTCCGGATATTGCGATGCCTGAAGACGGACTGAGCGGGATACCGGTTGTTTCTGAAGACTCCGCCGACGCCTCAACCGCCGCTGCTGAAGAACCCTGCGTCCATGCTGCGCCGTGGCGGGTCGTGGCGCTGCCTGAGGAGGATGAAGCCCGCATTCAGGCGCAGAAGCAACAGATCCTGGAACGGCGCAAGGCGGCCGTGGCCGACACCGCCGCGGTCTGAGTTAATCCCCGTTTATTCGTTATTGTCGATGCCGAACCAGAGGATGGTTTCGGCTTGACCATTCTTCAACCGGGCCATCGCCGGCCCCAGAAATATCCCCGGAGCCACCTCACGCAGCTCATCGCGAATGCGGCGGATCACCCACGGATTGCCCGGCTGGTCATAATCCAGCAGGATGCAGGGACGTCCGTCAACCGCAGACGCCTCAATGCGGGTATAGAACGTAAACAGCGTCAAGGTCGGCCGGAACAGCTTGATCCGGTTCGCGCCTTTACCGGCATATTCTGTGGTTGCCTCAAAGCTCTTGCCATCCCAAGGGAACACTCCCAAGCGGGCAACCGCCGCAATCAGGCTGTGCGGCAGCCCGTTATCCAGATAGCGGACGGCCAGCATCCGGCCTTTGGGCGCACCATTCAATACTAAAACGGTGGAAGGTTCAGGCGCACCCAAATAAAGGGCTTCAAGTTCGGCAAAGCTGCGACGCGCCAGATTATCCAGCGTGCAGCCCAAGAGCAAAGGGGCAGCTGTCATTGTTGTAGCTCCTCATCCGGGAGAATTATTGTTGTCATCCAATTCAGACTAGAAGGCAGGACGGCGTCCTGCAACTAGAAGCCTAAGCAATTTGCAACGAAGCGTGTCGGCTTATTCAGCGAGTGACAAGGACTCCACACGCTGAAACCCGCGCGGCAACTTGGCGCCGCGACGCCCTCGTTCACCCCGGTAGTGCTCCAGATCGCTCCATTTCAGGGTCAGGTGGCGATTGCTGGTGTTCACCACCAGCCGGGCCCCCGTCTTGCAGACAATCATGGCTTTGAGCGTCTCGCCCTCATCCAGACCCAGCAGCTTGTTGCCCTTGCCCTTGCTTAGCACCGGCAAGTCCTTGACCGGGAACATCAACAACCGCCCTTCGGAGCTTAGCACCACCAGCCAGTCTTCCTGAGGATTGGTGACCGTCAACACCGGCATGACCGTGGCGCCCTCCGGAACATTGACTACGGCCTTGCCGTTCTTGTTACCGGCATCCAGATCACCCAGTGTCGACAGGAAGCCGTAACTGGCGCTGGTCGCCAGGATGACCGGCTGGCCTGGCTCACCCATCAGCACCTGGGTAAAGGCGGCGCCGGCAGGAGGATTGAGCCTGGTGGTGAGCGGCTCGCCCTGCCCCCGCGCGGACGGCAAGGTGTTGGCCGGCAGGGAGTAACTGCGGCCGCTGGTGTCCAGGAAATAGACCGGCTGGTTGCTGCGCCCCTGGGCGCGCGCCAGATAGGTGTCACCGGCGCGATAGCTGAAGCCCTCGGCCGCGACATCATGGCCCTTGGCCGCACGTATCCAGCCCTTTTCCGACAACACGACCGTTACCGGCTCCGCCGGTGTCAGGTCAGACTCCTTCAGGGCCAGCGCTTCACCACGCTCTTGCAGGGGCGAACGGCGGTCATCGCCGTATTTGGCCATGTCAGCTTCTATCTCACGGACCATCAGCTCGCTCATGGCGGTCTCGGAGCCGAGAATGGCCTCCAGCGACTCCTTTTCCTTTTGCAGTTCGTCCTGTTCGCGACGAATCTCGATTTCTTCGAGCTTGGCCAGATGGCGCAGCTTGAGGTCGAGAATGGCTTCCGCCTGCAAGTCGCTCAACCCGAAGCGGCGCATCAGCTCTGCCTTGGGGTGATCCTCATAACGGATGATCGCAATGACTTCATCAATATTAAGGAAAGCAACCAGCAAGCCCCCGAGGATGTGCAGGCGGGCCATGACCTTGTCAAGGCGGTGCTGCAACCGGCGGCGCACTGTGGCGCGCCGGAAAACCAGCCACTCGCTGAGCAGGGCGCGTAAATCCTTGACCTGAGGACGACCGTCCAGACCGATGATGTTGAAATTGGCGCGATAGCTGTATTCGAGGTCTGTGGTGGCAAACAAATGCCCCATCAATTGCTCTACATCCACGCGGTTGGATCGCGGAACGATGACCAATCGCGTGGGATTCTCATGGTCGGATTCGTCACGCAGGTCGGCCACCAGCGGCAGCTTCTTCGCGTTCATCTGCTCGGCAATCTGCGTCAGGATCTTGGCCCCGGACACCTGATGCGGCAGCGCGGTGATGACAATATCGCCCTCTTCCATCTCGTAGACAGCGCGCATCTTCAAGCTGCCGCGACCGGCGGCGTAAAGGTTCATCAGCTCGCTGCGAGGGGTGATGATTTCGGCGCGGGTGGGATAGTCCGGACCCGGCACATATTCCAGCAATTCGGACAGGGTCAGGCCAGGCTCACGAATCAGGGCGATACAGGCGCGGGCGACTTCGCGCAGGTTATGGGGGGGAATGTCCGTCGCCATGCCGACCGCAATGCCGGTGGTGCCGTTCAACAGCAGGTTGGGCAGCCGCGCCGGCAGGGTCAACGGTTCCTCCATGGTGCCGTCAAAATTGGGGCCCCAGTCCACCGTACCCTGACCCAACTCGCCCAGCAGTACATCGGCATAGGGCGACAGCCGGGCTTCGGTATAACGCATGGCGGCGAACGACTTGGGGTCGTCCTGCGAACCCCAGTTGCCCTGACCGTCCACCAGCGTGTAACGGTAACTGAACGGCTGGGCCATCAGCACCATCGCCTCATAACAAGCCGAATCGCCGTGCGGGTGGTATTTACCCAGGACGTCACCGACCGTACGCGCCGACTTCTTGTGCTTGGAGGAGTTCTTCAGCCCAAGCTCGCTCATGGCGTAAATGATGCGGCGCTGCACCGGCTTCAGGCCGTCTCCGATGAACGGCAGGGCGCGGTCCATGATGACGTACATGGAGTAATTGAGATAAGCCTGCTCGGTGAATTCGGACAGGGGTCGGGCTTCAGTGAAATCAGTCAGTTTGGTCATCGGGATTCGGGGTCAGGGGGTGACGGACACCATGTCCGCACCGGCAACGGAGCAGAAGTGTAACGGCAGGCCCCGCCGATGGCCAGACCTCAAAAAAAGGGGGCGACAAGTTGTTACGCTTGCCGCCCCGATACCGCCTGTTACTGTTCGAGCTGGACGCAGAAGCGGACTTCTCCACTCTGGCCACCCAGCAATCCGGAGGGATTATTGGTAAACAGCCAGTCGATGGTGCCACTGCCGCCGATCGAAGGCGCTGTACCACTACCCGAAGAGGGTACCTGGCACAACACCGAGGCCGGCGTCACGGTACAGGAGGCGTTGCGGAACACCGTAAACGCCGGGGTGGCGTCACTGATCGACACATCCTTGACCAAGCCTTGCGACTGGTTCGTGTAGCGGATGCGGTATTCCAGATATCCGCCCGGCGGAGCATCGTTGGCGGTGCCGAAGACATTGCTGTCCGCACCGGTCGACGGGCAGCTTCCCACCTGGCGCACTTCCTTCACCAGCACCAGGCCGAGGCCGTTGGTGATGACGGTTGTCCGGTCATCCTGGCTGTATGGCCGCACGATGACGCTAGGTGCGGTGAAGGCAAAACCGGCGCTGACCGTCGAAATATCGAAGTTTCCGGAACCGGTGCTGAGCGGCACCAGCACCTTCTGCACCAGACATACCGCCTGACCGGCCGTGACACTGACCGCCGCCGTGATCGGCACATCACCCGGATCAACCGCTCCGTTACAGTTCAGGTCGCGATGCAATTGCGAGCTCCATTCCGGGTTGGCGGGGGACGGATTCTGCGCGGTACTGAACGTCACGGCGCCGACTGTACCGGCCGTGAACACATGGGCGTATTCCACCGTGGTGCCGGGTGCGGTGGACTGCACGCCGACACCGGTCAGGGTGCTTTCGGGCACATTGCCGAAATTGACCCCGGTGTAGTTGGTCAACAAGGTCAGTGCGAACGAACTGCGGTCCTGAGCCAGGCTGTAGCTGCCGCCGGTGGTCCCCGGTACGCCGCTGACCGAGACCAGAGTCGGATTGGCTCCTTCCTCGACGCATAGCGGAGCGCCCACCCCCAGACTGTCAGGGATGGTCAGGGTGTAATCTCCCGGTCCGTTGGTGGTGACGCGCTGGTACTCCGTGCCGCCGCAATCGGTGAGCCGGACTTCCGCATTGGCCAGACCGGCCTCCCCGCCTTGCTGGGTGCCATTGTGCGCTGTGCCGCCACCGGTTCCGTTATCCAGGAAAACCCGACCGGTAATGGTGAAGCCGGTATAGGTGTTGATGAAGGTACACACCAGATCCGCACCGGCAACGATATTAACGCCTGGAATGGTCAGCGTGCTGCCTGCCAGAACCCCCATCGGAGCATTGTTGCCGGTTACGGCTGCGTTGCGATCCAGACAGATCGCGGAACCCAGGCTCCATCCCGAAGGCAGGGTTTCGGTGATGCCAGTGGCCACTCCGGGAGCCGTCAAGGTATGGACCACGCCCGTGACTTCACTGCCGGTCGTGATGGTCGTCAGGACTTCCCCCGGATATCCGTTGGTGCCGCTAAAGGTGAAGGCGCCGGTACGTACTTGCGATATTTTCTTGACGGTGAGACGGATAGCCAGAGTATTGGTGAAAGTACAGGCAATATCCGCCCCGGCTGCCGTCGCGGCGGCATCCAGGCTGACCGTCCCGGCCAACAGGTTCGGCGTCGCCACGCCACCGGCGCCCAGCCCGGTACAACTGACGGACGTCAGGTTATAACCGGCCGGCAGGGATTCCGTCAGCACGGTGGGTGCAGAGGCCGCCGTCAGATATTGGGTTGCGCCGCTGACACCGACGCCGCTGCTCACCGTGGTGATGTTCTGTGCGGTGAAGCCGTTGCTGCCGGTGAAGCTGAAAGTCCTCACCCCGCCCAAGCTCACCTTGGTGAGGGTCACGGTCGGCAACCTGCGGTTGGTCAGGGTGCAATTGATGGCGGTGTCCGCCGGATCAATGCTCAAACCATCACTTGGATCAGCATCGGTTGCGCCACTGCAGGCCAGAACCGGCGTGTAGCGGGAAGCAAGGCCGACACTGAAGGTCTCGCTGATGGAGCCGCTATCACCGGCATACACCGTCACCGTTGCGCCGGTGGTCGTGTTATTGCCTGTGCTGACGGAAGCCCCGGACGTGGCGTTGTTGGTGAAGCCGGTACTGCTCACAGTTGCCGTGTCGCCGCTGATACCGGCAACCCAGGTCTTGGCCAAAGTCAGGGTGACGGCGATGCGGCTGTTTGTGTGCGTACAGGTGATAGGCGTATCTGTTGCGGCCACCGTCAGGGTGTTGCCCGACAGGCCGGTCGTGCCCGTACAGGCCACCGAGCTGTTGTAGTTGGCGGCGCTGCCCGTGGTGAAGGTCTCACCCAAGGTCAGGACGTCGCCTGCATACACGGTCTGGGCGATAGCTGCATCGGTTTCCGTAGCGGTGTTGGCCACCGACGACAAGGCCGTCAGGCCGGTCGCCGTCACATCCACCGCATCGTTCAGCTTCGCGTTCACCCAGGACTTGCGCAGAGTGACTGTCTTGGCGATACGACTGTTCGTTTGCGTACAGGTAATCGGGGTGTCCGTGGCACCGACCGTCAGGGTATTGCCCGACAGGCCGGTGGTGCCGGTACAGGCTACCGAACTGTTGTAGTTGGTGTCACTGCCCGTGGTGAAGGTCTCACCCAGGGTGATCACGTCGCCCGCATAGACCGTCTGGGCGCTGCCGGCATCAATCTCGGTCGCCGTGTCCGCAGCCGAGGACAGGGTTGTCAGGCCGGTTGCCGTCACATCCACCGCGTCGCCCAGCTTCGCGTTCACCCAGGACTTGCGCAGGGTGACCGTCTTGGCGATACGGCTGTTGGTCTGGGTACAGGTGATCGGGGTGTCCGTTGCGCCGACTGTCAAGGTATTGCCCGACAGGCCGGTGGTGCCGGTACAGGCCACCGAGCTATTGTAGTTGGCGTCATTGCCCGTGGTGAAGGTTTCATCCAGGGTGATCACGTCGCCCGCATACACCGTCTGCGCGCTGCCCGCATCAATCTCGGTCGCCGTGTCCGCGGCTGAGGACAGGGCCGTCAGGCCGGTTGCCGTCACATCCACCGCGTCACCCAGCTTCGCGTTGACCCAGGACTTGCGCAGGGTGACGGTCTTGGCGATACGGCTGTTGGTCTGGGTACAGACGATGGCGGAATCCGCGGCATCGACGGTCAAACCGTCAAGCAAGTTGGTATCCGTGGCTCCGGTACAGGCCAGGGTCGCGGTGTAATTGGCGGAGTCTCCCGTGGTAAATGACTCGGAGAAGGTCACCGTCTCACCGGCAAAGAATGTCAGCGATGTGGCGGCATCAATTTCTGTCGCGGTATCCGCCACCGAATTCAAGCTGGCATTGTTGGTAGCGCCCGCCGTGGTAACCGTCACTGCATCGTTCAGCTTCGCATTCACCCAGGACTTGCGCAGGGTAAAGGTGGCGGACTTGCGGTTGGTGAAGGTACAACGGATATCCGCGCCAGCAACAACATTGACGCCAGGAATCGTTAACTGATTTCCGGCCAAGGTGCCAAAACTGCCCGAATTCCCTGTCGCTGCACTATTAGCGTCTGTGCAACCCGCTGCGGTCAGCGTCCAGTTGGACGGTGAGGTTTCGGTAATGGTGACGTCGGCTCCACGCGTTGTCACCGTGACGACCGATGAAGACACCGGCGTACCGTCGACCGTGGTATTGACCACCACCGGCGTCGTCGCCAGATTCACGTTGGCAAACGAGAATGATCCCGTGGAACCTGTCGCCATCTTGGTAATAATGACCGTTGGCTGACGAATCGCATTGCTGACCGTACAGGTGATGTCATCCCCCGCCGCTGGCGTGACACTGAACGGCTGGGTCGCCCCGGTTGGCAGGGTTGTGGTCGCGCCGGCGCGGCTGTTGGTGCAGCTGACCGTCGTATCATATTGTCCAAGGGTTGAAGGCCCGGCCGTCAGTGCTTCCGTCAGTGTATAGGTTGTTCCCGCTACGGCCTGGTTGCTGCCGGGCGCGCTGTAGGTGGCGACCCCACCCGTGGTCAATACACCGCCGCCAGTAGTACCGGATGCCGTGGTGTCTGAAACTACCGTACCTCCCGCGCCACCGGTACGAATTTGCGTGGTGAAACGGTCCGCTGCATCAACAATACTGGTGACAGTCTTGTTGACGCGAATCAGCGGCGCAATCGGGGTATTGGTCAAGGTGCAGGAAATATCATCCCCGGCCTTCGGCACAACATCAAAAGGTTGAGCGGAGCCTGATGGCAACGTGGTTGCCGGACCGGTAGTGCGGGCATTGGCACAGCTGAGGCTGGTAGCATACTGATTGGCCAGCGAGGTACCGCCGGAAAGGGCTTCGGTCAGGGTATACGTTGTCCCGATAGCCGCCTCATAGCTCCCGGTGGCGCTGTAAGTAGCAGCGCCGCCTGTGGTCAGGACGCCACCGCCAGTCGTTGCATTGCCGGTGGTCGAAGAAACGACTGTTCCCGCCACTCCCCCGGTGCGGACTTGGGTGGTGAAGCGGTCATTGACATCCACCAGCGCCGTCACCGTTTTGTGCACCCGGACCAGCGGCTGCTTGACGGTATTGGTCAACGTACAACTGATGTCATCGGCCAGCTGCGGAGTCAGGGTATACGGAACCGGAGCCGAAGTCGGCATGACGGTGGCGCTACCCGCATAGGCATTGGTACAGGTCACGGTGGTGTTGTACTGCTGGGTCGACGATGTGCCGCCGGAAATACTTTCGGTCAACGTATAAGCAATGCCTTCAGTCCCGAGGTATGTACCAGATGCGTTGTAGGTCGCCACGCCGCCGGTCGTCAGCACACCGCCGCCTAAAGTCGTGGACGCCGTGGTGTCGGAAACCACGGTCCCGGCCGCGCCACCCGTCCGCAGTTCGGTGGTGAAACGGTCGTTGGTGTCAACCAGGCTGCTGACTGTCTTGTGGACACGCAGCTTCGGCAGGTTTTTCGAGTTGGTGAAGGTACAGGTCAGGATATCGCCCGCCAGCGGGGTGACCACATAAGAACTGGTCAGCGGTGCGCCGGACGGAGTCATCAGCGCCAGCGCCGTTGGCAGCGTGGTGACCGGCCCGGTGGTACGGGCATTGCTGCAGATCATTTCCGTTTGATACAGGTTAAGCAGCGTGGCCCCGGATGCCTTGATTTCACTCAGGGTATACGGGGTGCCAGCGACCAGCGTGATGTTGCTGATGGTGACCGGCTGCACACCGGCAACCACGCCGGTGGTGGTGGCGCTTTGCGAAACGGCCCCGCCATTCAACCCCAGCGTAAACTGGTCAGCGCTGTCGATGCGAACCACAACATCCTTGCGTACCGTGATTACCGGGGCTTTGACTGCGTTGGTCAGCGTACAACTGATATCGTCACCGGCCTGAGGGGTGAAGGTGAACGGCGTAATTGAACCTGAAGGCAACACGGTGGCGCTTCCGGCCAGGGCATTGCTGCAACTGATGCTGGTGTCGTACTGGCTGGCTGCCGATGTTCCACCGGTCAGGGACTCGGTCACGGTGTAAGCCGTTCCGGCAACACCGGCATAAATCCCCGGCGCTGAATACGTCCCGGCGCCGCCGGTGGTGAAAATCCCCCCCCCGGTGGTTGCCGAGCCGGAAGTCCCGGAGACAACCGTTCCCGCCACACCGCCGGTCCGCACTTCCGTTGTAAAGCGGTCATTGGCGTCGACCAGGCTGGAAACAACTTTGTGGACACGGATTTTCGGTACTTTCGCGGTGTTGGTGAAGCTGCAGGTGATGTTGTCGCCATCCTGCACTGTGATGTTGTACGGCGCTGAGTCTGCCGGCTGGGGCAGAATGGTCGTACTGGAGCCGTTGGCATTGCTGCAACTAATGGTGGTGTCGTACTGCGTTAGGCTGGACGGACCGGCTGACAGGATTTCGGTCAGCGTATACGTAGTTCCAGCCGTGGCCTGCCAGGCCCCGGCGGTGTTGAAGGTGCCGGTGGCCGAAGTGGTCAGCATGCCGCCGCCGGTCACTGTGGACGACGAGGTGTCAGACACCACCGTGCCACCCGCCCCGCCGGTGCGGATCTGGGTGGTGAACCGGTCGGCGACATTCGCCGCCGTGGTCACTACCTTGTTGATGCGCAGCAAGGGCTTGGGGTTATTGGTCAGCGTACAGACGATGCGGTCGCCATTGGCCGGCGTCAGCGAAAAGGACTGACCGGAACCGGAGGGAAGCACCGTGGCGCTGGCGGTATCGGTATTGGTGCAACTGATGGACGACTCATACTGGCTGAGGGTGGTGGAAGAGCCGCTGATCGCCTCCGTCAAGGTATAAGCCGTGCCCGCGACACCCTGATAATAACCGGTGGTCGTGGTTGTGCCGGTCGTGGTGGCGCTGACGCCGCCACCGGTGCGCACATCGGTGGTGATGCCGGAAACCACACTGGCTCCGTTCTTGACCTGGGTAGTGAAGGTATCCCCGGCGGCCACCTTGCTGACCAGCGTCTTGTTGATGCGGATTCTGGGCAGCGGCGCGTTGGTCATCACACAGGAAACATATTCGTAATTGGCCGGATTCGGACTCAGCGTGAAAGTGTTTCCAGAATAGCTCTGAGTCGTGATCACGCCGGTGGAACCGTCAGTACGGCTGCAAACCGTAGTGGTCGCATAATCCGTCAGCGTCGTTGTGCCGGCCACCACTTCCCGGAACGTGTAAGCGGTTCCCGTCGCCAGAACGGTGGCGCCGGTCGTGCCCTTTCCGCCCAGCGTCGTGGCGCCGGTTCCCTGGGAGGTGGCATTGGTCGCTGAATTGACCAGGGTGCCGCCATTACGGATTTCCACCGTAAACTGATCCGTATCGACATGCCGTCCCGCCCCGGACAGTGCTTTTTCCAGCACAGCTACCGGCGCAACATGCCGGTTGCTGAGCACGCAATCAATATCATCGCCAGTGACAGGCGTAATTGTCCAGGTCAGGGGTGTGGTGTTGTTGTTGGCCGTAAACGCCGTGGATGGCAGTGAGGTGCCGCTGACCACGGAATTGGTGCAAACCAGCTTGCTTTCATAGTTATTCAAAGAGCCGCTGGCCGCAATTTCAGTCAGGGTGTAGGTGGAGCCGCCGGCGACATACGTGTCCTGTGTATCCCCGGTGCCGGGAATGACCGTACTTCCGTCACCCGCCGATGTGCTGGAGGTTGTGGAGTTCAGAACCGTACCGCCGCTATTCTTGATCTGCACCGTGAACTCATCACTGTCTGCCCGGCGGGCGTTGGCCAGCGCCTTGGTCACGCGCAAGCGCGCCGGACCGTTAGTCAGGGTGCAACTGATATTGTCCCCATATAGAGGAGTCACATCATGGCTTTGCCCGGCACCGGTGGGCAACAGGGTCACTGGGCCGGAGCTGCGGGTATTGGTACAGTTGATGAAGGCGGAATAAGCTGTCAGCGGTGTCGGCCCGGAATCCATGACTTCGGTAAGGGTGTACTTCGTTCCAGCCGTCGGGGTATAGGCCCCGGAAGGATTCAGGGTGTCCGGGAACGGGCCTGTGCCGGAGACAGTGGTGATCACTGTCCCGTTGGCGGAAACCCCGTCAGAAACCACGGCCAAGGTCCCGGCATCGACAATGCGGGTTCTGAAGCGGTCAAGGGTGTTGATCAGTCCGGCTACTGTCTTGCTGAGGCGGATCTGCGGCGGCTTGCGGGTATTGGTCAGGGTACAGGTGACCAAATCTCCCGCTACCAGCGTTACGCTGAAGGGTTGTGTCGTGGAGCCAGAGGTCGGCACCGTACTGCCACCCGTGGTGGTACAACTGATGGAGGTGGTGTACTGGTCAACTCCCGAAGTACCTGCGGAAATCAACTCATCAATGCGGTATGTGGTTCCAGCAATCCCAGTATACGTTCCGGGTGCGGTATAGGTAGCTGCGCCACCCGTCGTCAGGACTCCGCCGCCGGTACGGGTGTCACTGCTGGTGGAGGACACCATGGGCAGACCTGTAGCGGTGGAGCGGATGAAGGTCGTAAACCGGTCATTATTATCAACGAGGTTGGTGACCACCTTGTTGACCTTGATCCGCCCGCCCGGCCGGTTGCTGAGGGTACACGTGATATTGTCACCAGCCGCCGGGGTAATGTTCATACTGGTGCCAAAGCCACTTGGCATCACGGTCGGGCTGCCCCCGGTCGCATTGGTGCAACTGTAGCTGGCATAGTAATTGGCCAGGGTTGTCGTACCTGCGGCAATTTCCTGAAGAATGTAACTATGGCCGGGGGTTGCCGTTGTGGTCGTTGCCGTTCCCGTGGTGACCGTTGTGCCGGTGCCGCCTGTCGTGGCGGTCGCTTCGGTGGTGCTGGTCGTATTATTGATGACCTGAACGGTAAACTGGTCCGTATTCACGGTCCGGTTTGCCGCCAGGGTCTTGACCAGCGTCAGCGTGGCACGCGGCGTATTGGTCAGCGTACAGTCAATATCGTCATCCATGGAGAGCGGTGTCAGGCTGAACGCCGTGCCGGACCCCGAAGGAAGCACCGTGGAGCTGCCCGTATTGGCATTCGTACAGCTGATGGAGGTCAGATAGTTGGCCGTGGTTGACGATCCGGCGGTCACCGTTTCATTCAGGGTGTAGGCTGTGCTTACCACACCCTGATAATACCCCGGCGCGGTATAGGTGGCCGCGCCGCCGGTGGTCAGTACACCGCCGCCGATACTGGCGGAGGCAGTCGTGCCCGATTGAACCGCCCCCCCTGCCCCGCCGGTGCGGATTTGTGTTGTGAACCGGTCGGCTGCATCTCGCAGGCCGGTGACGGTCTTGTTCAGCCGGATGCGCGGCCTGGCGTTTTTCAGCGTACAGACAATCACATCATCCGTATTCGGAGTCAGGCTGAAGCTGGTGCCGCTGCCGGAGGGCAGAGTAGTGGTGGGGAAGCCTGACCGTGCATTGGTACACGAAATTACGGAAGAATAGTCCGACAGGTTGGCGGCCGGAGCGCCCGCCCCCACTTCCCTCAGCGTATAGGCAATGCCCGCCTGCAGGAATACCGGATCCGTGGTGCCGCTGCCCGCCGTAATGGTTGAACCCGAACCCGCCGTGGTGCTGTTGGTGGTGGCGTTCATCAACACATTATCGCTGGTGCGCCGTATTTCCATGGTGAACTGGTCGGTGGCGGCAAAACGGCCGGAACTGTTCAGCGCCTTGACCAGCGTGACTCGCGGTTCATGGGCAATATTGGTGAAAGTACAACTTATCTGGTCATTACCCTGAGGAGTCAGAGTGAAGCTTTGGCCCTGACCGCTTGGCAGCACCGTTGACGTGGTGTTGGCGTTGGCACAGGCAATGACCGTGTTGTAGTCATTCAGGATGGCTGTCGGGCTGCCCGCACCGATTTCAGTCAGGGTATAAGTGACGCCCGGCTGCAATACAGTCAGTCCGGTCTCCCCGGTTCCCGCCGTAATGGCCGCACCGGCACCTGCGGTGGTGCTATTGGCCGTCGAATTGACCACATTACCCAGCAGGTCCTTGATCTGCAACGTAAACTGGTCACCGACAGCGCTACGGGTGCTGCCCAGCACCTTCACCACATTATTGATCTGCGGCATGGGGGCATTGGTAATCGTACAGGTAATGTCATCACCGTCCACCACCGTAACACTGAAACTCTGCCCGGCTCCGGACGGCAACACGGTCGGGGGGCCGATAACCCGCGCATTAGTGCAGGCAATGCTGGATGTGTACGCGCCCAGGGCGTTGACACTGCCAGGCAACATGGCCTCGGTCAGGGTATACGTCTCGTTGAAATTTGCCTGAAAATAGCCGGGAGCATTGAATGAAAGGCCCGCGCCGCTGGTCGCCACGCCCCCGCCCAGGGTGGACGAGGCGGAGGTTGTGGAAACCACTGCCGCAGACGCGTTCTTGACTTGAGTAACAAATTGGTCGTTGGCGGAAAGCCTGCCCACCACCACTTTGTGAATCCGGATCTTGGGCTCAATTTCATCAATATCATAGGTAATGCTGTTGGTGGTCGCTCCTTCGCAAATGGGATTGGTGCGGTCCCACTTCTCGACGGGATCCGAACCATAATCACTGGGTGCCTGCAATTGGAAGACAATGTCTTCAAGTCCTTCGCGCAGCGTGTCATACGTCGCATTGATGGGAATGGAGACGCCGTATTTGGTACTGCCATAGATGCCCTGGCCGGCATCGTATTCACCGGCCGGAACGGTAACCAGCCACAAGGTGTCGCCGGGCGTATGGTTCAGGGTGGGGGTTGTCCCCGCCAAGCCCACCGGAGTACCCAAGGAGAAATCGGTATCCGGTGTTGCCGTACCGCTGATCAGACGGATGGCCACCACAGTATCCGTCTGTACCGTACCGTTGATCCGCAACTGGATGGCGGGGCCGGCCCCGCCTTCCGGAATGGTGAAATTGGGATTGGTATTCATGTCGATCAAGGGCTTCAGGATCACCTTGACGTCATCAATCAAGTTACCGTTACTGCCGGTGGCGGGTAGCAAGGCTTCCATGCCCAACTGGAAGTTGCCGGTGGCGGGTGCCGTAAAATAGGCAATTTGTGGCAAAAAAATCCCCACGGATGCGGGGTTGGAGTTCTGGTAAGACAGCGCGCCGCCAATCGGGCCTGCGTCATTCAGGTTCCACAAACCTGCTGCTACCTGCTGGGGCAGGCTGCCGCCGTTGGTGCGGGGGGAAAAATAGTAGGTCATGGTGACCGGTTCCCCGGCGCTCAGACAAACTGGTTGCCAGAGCCGGGACTGCTGGGTGGCGTTCAATTCGGCGACGATGCGGTTGGCGTCCTGTCCGCTAATGCCGTAGGTGGAGGCATAGCCGACTTCTATATACGGACCGTTGTACGCGGGCTGGCCTCCGGTGCCGTTCTTGGCATCAGTGGTGCGCCAGCCGGCGATACAGCCGTAGGTATTGCCAAAGCCGCAGGTAGAGTCCCCCCAGTAGGCCCAGGTTGTGTTGTTATTGAGCCCGGCGTTGGGGGGAAAGGAAACCGGGGAACCATCCGCGCGAATTTCAAAGCTGGGGTTCTGGATGATCCGCACGCCTCCGGCCTGCACCAAGGCAGGACACAACAGGAACGTGAACCAGGCCCAAAGCATCATTGCCGCACGCTGGGAAATCAGTCTCATTTACAGCCACCCCTGTCAATACATCCTCCGGCAGCGTCATGCCGAAGCCCCTGTTATGGGGAGAATCCGTTATATTTTGATAGCAAATTGTTCTTTAAAAGCCGACCGAGAGCAGTTACCAACACCAGTCCTGGCTCTGTATGTTCCCGTTTGTCACAGTAATCCCCCAAGAGCGGGTCATCAATAAAACACCGGCCTTGGCTGCCACAGATTAAGATCAATTTGTGACATGAATCACACAGCATTGTAGGAAAAGGAGGGTGCGTTGTATATTTAATTGAACACTTTACGGCCGGTCACAGAGGCAGTTTCCGGCCATAAAGGATAAAGCGTAGAAAAACACGGATGAACGGGGATTTTCCTTCAGACGGTCTCCGCCAAATTCCCCTTGTCTTCCAGCCATGCCTTGCGGTCCGGCGAACGCTTCTTCGCCAGCAGCATGTCCAGCATGGCGCACGCTTCCTTTTCATCATCCAGCCGCAGCTGCACCAGCCGCCGTGTATTGACATCCATGGTGGTTTCACGCAGTTGCAGCGGATTCATTTCGCCCAAGCCCTTGAAACGCGTCACCTGCGGCTTGGCCTTTTTGTGCTCGGCCGCCAGCCGGTCCAGCACCCCCTGTTTTTCGTCATCGTCCAGGGCGTAGAAAATTTCCTTGCCGCAATCAATACGGTACAACGGCGGCATGGCGACAAACACATGTCCTTCCTTCACCAGCGAGGTGAAATGCCGCACAAACAACGCACACAGCAGCGTGGCGATATGCAGCCCGTCGGAGTCGGCATCGGCAAGGATGCAGACCTTGCCGTAACGCAGCCCGGTCAAGTCATCATTGCCGGGGTCGACACCAATGGCGACGGCAATGTCATGCACTTCCTGCGAGCCCAGCACATCGTCCTTTGAAACCTCCCAGGTATTGAGAATCTTGCCGCGCAGCGGCATCACCGCCTGGAATTCCTTGTCTCGCGCCTGCTTGGCCGAACCGCCGGCGGAGTCACCTTCCACCAGAAACAACTCGCTGCGCATGATGTCCTGACCGGCGCAATCCGCCAGCTTGCCGGGCAACGCCGGGCCCTGGGTGATTTTCTTGCGCTCGATTTTCTTGCCGGCGCGCAACCGGCGTCCGGCATTGGCAATCGCCAGCTCCGCCAGTTGCACGCCAATGTCCGGATGCTGATTCAACCACAGTGAAAAGGCATCCTTGGTGACGCCCTGTACAAAAACCGCCGCCTCCCGGGAGGACAAGCGCTCCTTGGTCTGCCCGGAAAACTGCGCCTCCTGCATTTTCATCGACAGCACGAAGGACACTTTTTCCCAGACATCTTCTGGCGCCAGCTTGACGTTACGCGGCAACAGGTTGCGAAACTCACAGAACTCGCGCATGGCGTCGGTCAGCCCTTGGCGCAGCCCGTTGACGTGGGTGCCGCCCTGCACCGTGGGAATCAGGTTGACGTACGATTCCTGCACTGCTTCGCCGCCTTCCGGCATCCACAATACGGCGTAATCACAGGCGGCATGGCCGCCCTCGAAGACCCCAGTAAAAGGTTCGGCAGGCAGCACCGGATAATCCTTGGTGGCATCGGCGAGGTAAGCGCGCAAGCCTTCTTCATACAGCCAGGTCTGGGACTCGTTGGCCTGACGGTCGTCGAAACGGATTTCCAGCCCGGGGCACAGCACCGCCTTGGCCTTGAGCAGGTGTTTCAGCGGCTTGGTGGCAAACTTCGGCGTATCAAAATAGGAGGCGTCCACCCAGAAACGCACGCTGGTGCCGCTCTGCCGCTTGGGTACTGTGCCGATCACCGACAACTCAGAGGCCTTGTTGCCGTTGGCAAAGCTGATGCCGTACTCACTGCCGTCACGCTTGACCTTCACCTGCACCTGCAGGGACAAGGCATTGACCACGGAAATGCCGACGCCGTGCAAACCGCCCGAGAACTGGTAGTTCTTGTTGGAAAATTTGCCGCCCGCATGCAGTTTGGTGAGGATCAGTTCAACACCACTCATCTTTTCTTCGGGATGGATATCCACCGGCATGCCACGGCCGTCATCGATCACTTCGAGTGAATTGTCCTCATGAAGGATGACATGGATATGACGGGCATGGCCCGCCAGCGCCTCATCCACCGAGTTGTCGATGACCTCCTGCGCCAGATGGTTGGGGCGACTGGTGTCGGTGTACATGCCGGGGCGGCGGCGGACGGGGTCCAGACCGGACAGGACTTCAATGGCATCGGCGTTATACGTGGTCATGGGCTCAGTGTGTCAAAAAATGGACAATGGCGGGAATGTGCAGCTCAAAGGTATCGAAGGCATGGTTGCCGCCCTCCTCCACCAGCATCGGGGAGCGCGCGTAACGCTGCCGGGCGTCACGATAATCCAGGGTTTCATCACCGGACTGCAATAATACCCACAAGCGCTCCGGTCGTGCGAGTGCTCCGGCCTCCAGCGGCTGTAACTCGGCGACCATTTCTGTCGTCAGCACGTATTTTTCGCCGGTATGGAAGTTTTGCTGCTCCCCAAGGTAGGCATAAAAGCGCTCATAAGGGCGCACCGCCGGATTGATCAGCACCGCCTTGCGGTTAAACCGGGCGGCGGCCCAAGTCGCGTAGAAGCCGCCCAGAGAACTGCCAACCAGATTGGCGTCAGGGAAGGCCTCCAGATGTTCGCAGATGATATCGGCAACGCGGGCGGCATTGACCGCAATGTCGGGCGTCAGGAAGCTGATATCGGGCCGGTTCCGGGACAACCACTCCTGCATCAGGCAGGTCTTATGGGATTGCGGGGAGCTGTTGAAGCCGTGCAGGTAAAGGATGGTGGACATAACGGGTGACGCCGGAATGCAAAAGGCGGGTTTTAAACCCGCCCCGCCGGAAAATCAATAGCCCTTGACCGACCAGTCAATCACAAACCTGACCCCTTCCACGCGCGACACAGCGGTATCGATGGAGCCGTCAGGGTTGAGATGCAGCCAGCGGTAGCCCGGATTCAGGTCTTCTTCAATGGCGAAGTCATCGCTGAGAGCCTTGAATTGCACGCAGGTGGAGGGAGCTGAAAGCATCCGCACACCGTTGCGGACATTATCCGACTCCTGATGCACATGCCCCCAGATGATGGCGCGGATGTGGGTGTACTGATCCACGATGCCGAGGAACTCGTCAGCATTACGCACCACCTGGGTATCCAGCCACTTGCAGCCCATGGGCACCGGATGATGATGCAGGCAGACCATGACATGCTTGTCGAGGGATTCGTCGAGGGCCTGCCTCAGGAATTTCAGTTCGCGGGGCGTAAATTTGCCGGGAACCTGATGTTCAATGCTGGAGTTAAGCATGATGATGCGCCACGGGCCTTGGTCGATGACACAAGGACTGAGGCGGCTCTTGCCGCCCAAGGTGGTTATCATGGGCGAAGTAATGTCGTGATTGCCCTGCAACCAGTAACTGGGAGCGCCAAACGTTTCCAGATGCTGGTGGAAACGCTGATAGGCCTCGACCGAGGCGTCCTGGGCGATATCGCCGGTTGCCAGGATGACATCAATGACCGGCTGCTCCAGCCTCACCTTGTCCAAAACCAGCTTCAGGCTGTCTTCGGTGCAAAGCCCCAACAATTGCCCGGCCGTGGAGGCGAACAAATGACTGTCTGAAATCTGCACCACCCGCAGTGGCTGTTGCGACTGTTTGCTCAAGATGCCGTCCCTAACGAGTTTTACCTTCTTCTTGTAACGCAGAAAATACACTTTTTCCAGCGTCAGGCCAAGAATACCCCGATCAAATCATCCGGCACGACGATCCGGAGCTGTTCAAGCAGCAAAACACTGTAACCGTGCCGGATCGTAGAGTAACACGCCGGCGGCCGGCGGTCTGATGAACACTTCACGTTTGATTTCCGGGCCGATCCCTCCCGCAAACAGCCGGCACCTTAACCGAACGCAATCCAGCCGGTAAAAGCCCTGCTAGACCGTCTCACGCCGGACAACATCCACATCCGCCAGCGTAAAAGCCCCCTCAGCGGGGAGCTTCAATTCAGTATGCACCCAAGGCATCCGCCACCTCGTCCGGGTTATAGCCATGAATCACCGCTTCTTCCCCCACGATCACAATGGGAACGCCGTTGCCCTGATAACGCTTGTACAGCATCTCACCATCCGGCCGCTCAACATTGTATTCCGTATAGCGGATACCCTCCTGATCAAACCAGGCGCGCATTTTCTTGCAATAGCCGCACCAGTTGGTGGCCAGCAATACAACGGAGGGCTGGCCTTGGGGGTGATTGGCAACCTGGCGGCCCGACTCGGGTCCGCCGGCAACCGACCGGATCTCACGCCACACCCGGTGCATGAGGCCGTCGTTCTGCCAGACATAGACACCCGCCAGCAGCAGCATCACGAACCAGAATCGGCTGTTCATGAGATTTCCTTACACCACCTTGTAGATTTCCGCACCTTGGGCGCGAAACTCATCCGCCTTGGCCTGCATGGCCGAATCCACATCCTGCGCTTCGGCTGCCGCCGCCTTTTCCAGGCTGTCGGCGTAATCGCGCACATCCTGCGTGATTTTCATGGAGCAGAACTTGGGACCACACATGGAACAGAAGTGCGCCACCTTGTGTGCATCCTTGGGCAGTGTTTCATCGTGGTATTCACGGGCGGTGTCCGGGTCCAGCGCCAGGTTGAACTGGTCTTCCCAGCGGAACTCGAAACGCGCCTTGGACAGGGCGTTGTCGCGAATCTGCGCACCGGGATGGCCCTTGGCGAGGTCGGCAGCATGGGCGGCGATCTTGTAGGTGATGATGCCATCCTTGACGTCCTTTTTGTTCGGCAGGCCCAGATGCTCCTTGGGCGTGACATAGCAGAGCATGGCGCAACCGAACCAGCCGATCATGGCCGCACCGATGCCGGAGGTAATATGATCGTAGCCGGGGGCGATGTCGGTGGTCAGCGGACCGAGGGTATAGAACGGTGCTTCCTGACAGACCTCCAGCTGCAAGTCCATGTTTTCCTTGATCATGTGCATCGGCACATGGCCGGGGCCTTCAATCATCACCTGCACGTCATGCGCCCAGGCTTTATGGGTCAGTTCCCCCAGGGTGCGAAGTTCGCCGAACTGGGCTTCATCATTGGCGTCGGCGATGGAGCCGGGACGCAGGCCATCGCCCAGCGAGAAGCTGACGTCGTAGGCCTTCATGATTTCGCAGATGTCGTCAAAGTGGGTGTAAAGGAAGTTTTCCTTGTGGTGCGCCAGACACCACTTGGCCATGATGGAGCCGCCGCGCGAGACGATACCGGTGACACGCTTCGCCGTCAGCGGCACATAACGCAGCAGCACGCCGGCATGGATGGTGAAGTAATCAACGCCTTGCTCCGCCTGCTCGATCAAGGTATCGCGGAAGATTTCCCAGGTCAGGTCCTCGGCCACGCCGTCCACCTTCTCCAGCGCCTGGTAGATGGGCACGGTGCCGATGGGAACCGGGCTGTTGCGGATGATCCACTCGCGGGTTTCGTGGATGTGCTTGCCGGTGGACAGGTCCATGATGGTGTCCGCGCCCCAGCGGATGCCCCAGGTCAGCTTCGCCACCTCTTCCTCAATGGAGGAGCCCAGCGCCGAGTTGCCGATGTTGCCGTTGATTTTCACCAGGAAGTTGCGGCCGATGATCATCGGCTCCAGCTCAGGATGGTTGATGTTGGCGGGGATGATGGCCCGGCCCAGCGCAACTTCGCTGCGCACGAATTCGGGAGTGATTTCCTTGGGAATGGCGGCGCCGAAAGATTGTCCGGCATGTTGCTGCCCCAGCAGGCCGCGCTCACGGGCTTCCTGCAGTTTCATGTTCTCGCGGATGGCGATGTATTCCATCTCGGGGGTAATGATGCCCTGACGGGCATAATGCAACTGGCTGACATTGCGGCCCGGCAGCGCCCGGCGCGGCTTGCGCAGATGACCGAAGCGCAGGGGGGTCAGGTTGATGTCACGCTCGCGCAGCAGACCGAAGCGGGAGGTGGGACCGGGCAATTGCTCGGTATCGTCACGCTCCGCAACCCAGACCTCCCGCACCACAGGCAGTCCATGGCGGATATCCACCTGCACATCCGGATCGGAATAGGGGCCGGATGTATCGTAGACGATGACCGGCGCGTTTTTCTCACCGCCCAGAGCGGTCGGGGTATCCGTCAGGGAAATTTCGCGCATGGGCACCCGGATGTCCGGACGGCTGCCTTCAACATATATTTTGCGGGAAGCAGGAAACTGTTCGGTCGACGCGCGGTCCACTTGCGCCTGTTCACTCAGAAACACGGTAGCCATATTCGGAATTCGTTCAATCTAGGAGGGTTGAGCCGGAGGCTGCGACTATACGGTTTTGCTCCCGGCTTAACAACAAAACAGGCTGGCCCGGCTTGAATTCCGGCCGACAAAACCATACTCTCCCCCCTATCGTCCATACTCTGCGGTATGTTGTTATGCGCCGTCTTTTTTCTGCTTTCCTGATCTCTTCCGCCCTGACTCCGCTGTGCCACGCCATCGATCTGGCCCAGGCCTATGACCTGGCTCTGAAAAACGATGCCGATTGGGCCGCCACCACCAGCGTCTACAAGGCCGACATGATCAAGGAAGGTCAAAATTACGGCGCACTGTTACCCACGCTGGGCCTCAGCGCCTCTTACGGGGAAAACAGCTTTTCACCGGACAGCCCTACTGTAGGGAATACCAAAGTCAACTATTCCGGAACACAGTATGGTTTGCAGGTCAAGCAACCGCTGTACCGCGCCGACCTGTGGCGGGACTACCAGCGAGCCAAAAAATCCACGACAGTGACCGAAGCCACCTACCGCCAGAAGCAACAGGAACTGGTGCTGAAGGTCAGTGAAACCTATATCAACGTCTTGCGCGCCCAGGAAACGCTGTCCACCACGCAGGCCGAGGAGGCAGCACTGAAGCGTCAGCTGGAACAGGCGCAAAAGCGATTTGAAGTGGGTCTGATCGCCAAGACTGATGTACTGGAAGCCCAGGCGCAGTTGGACGGGGCCATCGCCAACCGCATCAGCGCCGAAGTAGGAGTTTCCGGGACCCGCGAAACCCTGGTGTCCATCATAGGCAAGGATCCCGGCCAGCTGGCCGCGCTGCGCCCGGACTTCAAGGTGACAGCCCCCATGCCCGCCAGCGCAGACGACTGGGCCGATCTGGCCAAGGCGCACAACCCGCAAATGGAAGCGGCGCGCATGAATCAGGAAGTTGCACAAAACGCTCTGTACGCCCAGCGTTCGGGCAACCTGCCGCAGGTGGATCTGGTGGGCAGTTACAGCAACACCGACAACGACACCGCGAACCCCTCTGTCTCCTCACGCAACGGAGACGCCACCAGCATTGCAGTGCAGCTGCAATGGAGCCTGTATACCGGTGGCCGCACCAACAACGCCATCTCGCAGGCCGCCTACCAGTCCGATGCCGCCCGGGAACAAGTCAGCGCCGTGGAGCGGCAGTTGATTGCCCAGGCGCGCACCGCCTACCTGAACGCCTCTGCCGACAGCTACCGCACCTCCGCCCGCCTGCAGGCCGTGAAGTCCAATGAAGCGGCGCTGGCGGCGACCAAGGCCGGTTATGACGTAGGCACGCGGAACATTGTGGATGTGCTGCTGGCCGAGCGTAACCTGTATGCCGCGCGCCGTGACCACGCCAACGCCAAGTATGATTATTTGATCAACACACTGAAACTGCGGGCGGCCAGCGGTCAACTGGCCATCAAGGATATTCAGGAACTGAACGGCTGGATGCAATAAGCCAGGCTGGGCATCCGGGCCGGTATCGGCGGCTTACCCGAGGCTCTGGCCTCACGATCCTTAACGGGCCTTCCGCCTTGCCGCAATCTCCAGCGTCATATCAAGCGCCTCCATGAACTCATTGACTTTGATCGGCTTGGTCAGATACCGGATGAAGCCGGCCTCCAAGCCCTTGCGGA
Source organism: Fluviicoccus sp. (assembly GCF_030646115.1). GTDB lineage: Bacteria > Pseudomonadota > Gammaproteobacteria > Pseudomonadales > Moraxellaceae > Fluviicoccus. The sequence continues at coordinate 77,382 of NZ_JAUSMX010000009.1, read as the reverse complement.
TGTCACTTGGCATGGCATTGGCGCTGATGGCGATCACCGGAATATGTGCCGTGGCGGGGTTTTCGCGCAACACCCTCAAGGCCTGCAATCCGCTGATGCCCGGCAGGTTGATATCCATCAGAATCACTTCCGGCAGATAACTGCGCGCTAGCTCAATGCCGATATTGCCGTCCACGGCAGTCAACAGCCGCATCTCTGAGCGACGCGCAACCAGCTGCCCGACCAGCTTCAGATTGGCTGGATTATCCTCAACATAGAGCACCGTACGCAGCGAAGATACATGTTCGGGTATGATCCGTTCAGCAGCCAAGGCTGGTTTGCCGCCGGCAGACAGGTTTGGCGCCGCCGTCAAGTTCAATTCGAACCAGAACACGCTGCCCACGCCAACACGGCTATCAACGCCAATGACACCGCCCATCAACTCGACCAATCGTTTGCTCATCACCAAACCGATACCGGTACCTTCCTCGGCCCCCCCCTCCTTGCCCAGTCGGTTAAACGGCTGAAAGAGAAGCATCAGTTTTTCAGGCGGAAGTCCCTCGCCTGTATCGCAAATGCTGACCCGCAAGCGCCCCGGCATGCTCTCGCGGCATTTCACCTCAACACAACCTTGCGGTGTGTTGTATTTGATAGCGTTGGAAAGCAGGTTAACCAGCACTTGCTTCAACCGGGTGCGGTCGGCGATGACAAAGACCGGCATATCCATGACTGGAAATGACAACGTAATTCCCCGCTGCTGCCCCAGCGGCTCCATCATCTCCCGGCACTCCTGCATCACCTCGGCCAACAACACCGGCTCCTCTGACAATGACAGCTTTCCTGATTCGATCACGGCTAAATCCAGGATTTCATTGATCAGTTCCAGCAAATACCATCCTGCATGCAAAATTTGGTCAATGCTGGCTTTTTGGGAGGTCGTTGGCGCAGGTATATCGGAATCCATCAGCTGCGCAAAACCGAGAATGGCGTTCAGCGGTGAGCGCAGTTCATGGCTCATGCAGGATAAAAAGTCGGATTTGGCCAGATTGGCTTTTTCGGCAACCGCCGTCGCGTTGGTCAGCTCCACCTCGACTTTACGGCGCTCGGTAAGATCACGGGTCAACTTGGCGAACCCGCGCAAATAGCCGCCTTGATCGCGAATTGCCGTGAAAACTACATTAGCCCAGAAAATAGAGCCATCCTTACGAGTTCGCCAGCCTTCGTCCTCAAAACGCCCGTTAGCAGCAACAGCCGCCAGCAGTTTTTCCGGCTTGCCGCTACCGATATCGTCAACGGTATAAAACAGGGAGAAATGCCGGCCGACAATTTCATCGGCGCGGTAGCCCTTGATACGCTGGGCACCGCTGTTCCAGCTCACCACGCATCCTTCGGGATTCAGCATGACAATGGCGTAATCGGTGACACTTTCTACCATTAATCGAAAGCTTTCCTCGGTCCAGCGCAATTGCTCTTCAATCTGCTTGCGTGAGGTATTATCGGTACCGATCAACAAATAGCCGATAATCAGATTGTCCGCATCCCGCAGCGCCGTGACCGAGACAATGGCAGGAAAACGGCTGCCATCCTTTCGGATATAGGTCAGCTCATAAATATCTTCAATCCCGCGCGATGCCTTGAAGACCAGCGCCTCGAACCCCGGCGTTATGGGTGTGGCCAACTCCAGGCTCAGCGCCCTGGCGCGGCAAATCACTTCCTGCGGATCGGAGATATCAGCCGGCGTAATCCGGTTGACAACATCGGCCGCAGCATAACCCAGCATACGCTCAGCGCCGACATTGAAAATCTGGATTACTCCTTTTTCATCAGTAGCTATGCTGGAGAAATAGGCGCTGAAGAAAATGGCATTCTGCAATGCGCCTGTTTTCAACAGGGACTCCTGATGCGGGGACTCCCCGGGCGCTATCACAGAACCGGGAATTTCAGGCGAAGTATTTTTGGTGGACATGACCGACCCCGGTGCAAGTACAACCATGTTTTATATGTACACCGTTTAAGGCAATGACGTGTCGACTGGAACAAACAGAGTAGGAAACGCTTATGCGGAAAGCTGGATCCGTTTTCAATTGTCAACAAACCGTCCGGCTCCGTCTGTACGGTAACGCGCATAAGGAGCCATTCAGGAAAGGACATGCCTGGGCGGCCCGACACTCGGCCACCAAGGAAGGAGAGAAATCAAGGATCGACGTCGGCCGGACCCACCACCTCACCGGTCTTGCCATCCAGCAACATGACCGCGAACCCCCTTGAGCTGCGCAAAGGCATGAACCGCAGTTCATCCGGCTGACGGCCATAATTCCGCGCTGCTGCCTGCAGGAGGGCCGCCGACTGCTCAGACACTCCATTTTCAGCCTTGAGCGGCCTGGCGTGCTGCAATAACTTCAGGGCAACCTGCCGGTAATCCACATAAAACTGGGGCATATACTGTAAATCACCACGTCCGCTGGATATTGAGTCCATGAGTTCGCGACTTTCTCCGGCATTGGTCGGAGTCATGGCTCCGACCAATAACGGCCGGGTAACGCCCAAGGTGCGGAACTGCGGCTCCTTCCCCTTAGCCAATAACTCCGGATCAATATCAGGGGCAAAGACCAGATCAAAAATCCGCGGCGATGCCACCATAAACACCGGCCTGGACACAAAGGCTGAGTACAGACCAAACGCCATAAACCCGGCTTGCAACAACGCTATGACCGTCAGATCCATGCGCAAGGTTGGTTTTCCCTGCCGAAACACCAATAAAGTCAGCATGGGACCTATGATCAAATCGATACCGCCAACCAGCATCAGCAGCTTGTCAGCTTTTGCCATGCGCATCAACGCCGGCGGATACCAGAAAATAATGATGTAGGCGGCAATGGAGCCCACTACCATGAAACTGATCAGCAAGTGAATAAAAGAGGCTTTCCAGCGGGTCATGCGACAGGTCTCCTCTTGGACAGGTTATCGGAAGCCATGGGCATAAAATGACGTCGCTTGTCGTGCGCGACCATCAACAGGGTGATAAATATCCACCGCCTCCGGAGAGCTGTCAAGGCCGGTTAACCGCCCAACATGACCTCCCGCCACCGTGCCAGCACCCGGCCCGCCGCCGCACCGTCCTTGTCCGCCACCGGATGCAAGCGGATGGCTATGCCACGCCGGCCGTTACAGACCATAGTCGTTATGCATACCGGATAGCCGGGACTGCCTGGCGCCGACCCGGTCAGGCCGTCAATCGCCGGCACCGACCACGACCCGACATTGGAGTACGAACCCGCAAACTTGCCCGGCTTTGGCCGGGTCAGGCGGTACAGCAGATTGATGCCGCGCTGCCCCACCCAGCGACCGAGGGACAACAGGAACCATTGCCGCCAATGCTCCAGCCGCGCCAGTCGCGCGGATACCTGCTCCCGGACATCCACCGCGCTCATGCCGTGGGAAATGGTCACGGCAAAACCACCGCAATGATTCATCGACTCCCGCTCACATTGCACCACGCCACGCAGGTTCACCGGATAAATCCACGGCAGCACGGCATCCGGGGCGAACAACAGCTCGCGGACGGCGCGGTCGGCAGTCCACAGCAGCCAGACCGTGCTGCTGACACCGGCTCTTTTAGCGCAGATTTCCACCGCATCCGACTCAGGAATATCCAGCAACACCGTGGCCGGCAAGGCGGCTGGAGCGCGAGCCAGCTCCGGCGCCAGATTCCGCCAGCTCAGTTTCGGCGCGGGTGCATTCAGGGGCAGGCGAGCCGCTTTCCAGAGTTCACCCAAGGTCGGAGCCGCCTTGTCGCGACCCTTCGGCAAGCCGTCCGGAAACTGTACGCCCTTGGTCTGCACCGTCATGGCAATACCGGCGATGCCGTCATAATAGCGGTGCGAAGCACTGTACCACTGCGGTTGGGCGCCACCTTTCTCAAAGGTGCCATACAGCATGCGGTCGTCCACGCCGTAAACCCGGCGGGCGGTGTACCACATGCCCACATAGTCTGTGCCGGGAGGGTGTATTTCCCCCAACGGGATAATATAGGGTGTTGCGGACGTGGAGGCCGCAATCGAAGTATGCAGGGGAGCATTCATGGCCTTGGTCCCTCCGGTTCGGGGTTGGTCCGTCCGCCACCAGGGCGGACGGCTGCATCAGGGAATGGTTTTCCCGGAGCCGGGCAGCGCGCGCGCCGGCTTGCGCAGGATGAAGGCCAGCCGGGGAACCGCCCGCACCAGATCGTCCAGGCAGGTGTACATCACCGGCACCACAATCAGTGTCAGCACCGTGGACGTCAGCAAGCCGCCAATCAGGGCATGCGCCATCGGCGCGCGTTGTTCCGCGCCCTCCCCCAGACCCAGCGCCAGCGGAATCATGCCGGCAATCATGGCGGCGGTCGTCATCAGGATCGGGCGCAGCCGAGTTTGTCCGGCCTGCAGAATCGCCTTCTCGCGCGGTAAACCGCTCTTGACCAGCTCCTGGATGAAATCGACCAGCAGAATGGCGTTCTTGGTAACCAGCCCCATCAACATGACAATGCCGATGATGGAAAACATGTTCAGTGAGCTGCGGCAGACAAACAACGCCATGAACACACCGATCAGCGACAGCGGCAAGGCAGTCATGATCGTCAGGGGATGAAGGAAGCTGTTGAACTGCGCCCCCAGCAGCATGTAGATGAACAACGCACCCAGCACCAGGGCGGTCGTGGCATAACCGACGGATTCCTTCATGTCGTTGTTGGCGCCTTGGGTGACAATGCGGTAACCGGCGGGCATGGCGATACCGGCGGCCACCTTCTCAATGTCCGCCCCCACATCCCCGGCCGGACGACCGGTGACATTGCCGGAAAACAGCACTTCCCGGAACAGGTTGCGGCGGTTGATCTGCGCCGCACTGACGCTCTCCTTGACGGTGGCCACCTGCCCCACTGTAATCATTTCCGGCTGGCCGGTCAGCGGGTTGATGCGGCCTGACGCCACCGGCAGCAGCGTGACATCCTCGGCGCTCTGGCGCAGGTTGCCGGGCAGGCGCACCCGCACGTTGTAGTTCTCACCGTCGGCGTCCTGCCAGGTGGTCACGGTTTCCCCGGCAATCAACGGGCGCAGCGCAGCGCCGATGCGGCCGACGGACAGCCCCAGATCAGCCGCCCGTTCACGGTCCACCTGCAGCGACAGCGTCGGCCGGGACGCCTTCATCGAACTCTCCAGATCAATCAACCCCGGCACGGCGCCCAGCTTATGCTGGAATTCCTGAGCCAGACGCTGCAGCACCTGCATGTCGTTGCCTTGCAATGAGACCTGGATCGGTTTCAGGCTGCCAATGGTTTCCTTGGCCGGGGCCACGGAGTTGACTTCGATGCCTGCCACAGCCTTCAGCTGCTCGCGGAAGGTGTTGATCAGTTGCTTCTGGGACAGGGTGCGCTCGGCCTTGGGCTTCAGCAACACCCGCACCGACGCCTTGTGCTTGCCGATATCGAGGCCGGTATTGATCGTGGCATAGGTGTCCAGCACACCGGGGAACTGCCGCACCAGCAGGCCGACTTGCGCGGCCTTCTGTTCGGTGTAGCCCAGCGTTGAACCGACCGGCGTCGAGAACTTGATGCTGATTTCGCTCAGGTCCGGCTCAGGCACGAATTCCTTGCCGACAAACTTCGCAAACAGCATCGCCACCGCCAGCGAACCGACTGCCAGCCCCAGGGTGAAACGACGGTTGTTCAGCGCCCACAGGATAACCTGGGCATACTTTTCAGCCAGCCGGTCCAGTTGTGCCTGGAAAGCCCGCAGTTTCACCGCCATCCAGGAGTCGCCCTGCATGCCGTGGGCATCCGGGTCACGCCAGCGGCTGGAGAGCATCGGATCAAGTGTAAAGCTGACCAGCATTGACAACAGCACCGCACAAGACACCGCGATGCCGAACTGGTAGAAGAAACGGCCGATGATGCCGCCCATGAACGCCACCGGCAGGAATACAGCGACAATGGTCAGCGTCGTCGCCAGCACCGCCAGCCCGATTTCACGGGTGCCGTCCACCGCCGCCTGACCGTGCGACTTGCCCATGGCGGCATGACGCACAATGTTTTCCCGCACCACGATGGCATCATCAATCAGCAGGCCGATCGACAGCGACAAGGCCATCAGCGTCATCGAATTCAGCGACAGACCGAACACGTAGAGGAAAAAAATACAGCCCAGCAGCGAGATCGGCAGCGTCAGGCCGGTAATGATGGTGGAGCGCCACGATCCCAGGAACAGGAAGACGATGACAATGGCCAGCACCGCCCCTTCCACCAGCGTTTTCTTGACGTCATGCAGCGAAGCGCGAATGGAGCGGGAACTGTCGGCCACCACCAGCACGCGGGAGCCGGACGGCAGCGAAGCCTCGATTTCCGGCACCTGCTGATGCAGGGCGTCAACCAGGGCGATGGTATTGGCGCCGGACATCTTCACCACATCAACACTGATGGCGCGGCGACCGTTGAGCAAGGCCAGCGATTGCAGCTCCTGCTCGCCGTCAATGATCCGCGCCACCTGCCCCAGCGTCACCGCCGACTGTCCGCGCTGGGCGACAATCAGGCCGGCAAATTCTTCGGGAGAAGCAATACGGCCATTGATTTCCACCATTTTTTCGGAGGAGCCGACCTCCACGGTTCCGGCGGGCATTTGGGCGTTTTCACTGCGCAAGGCCGCCATGACTTCGTCAATGCCCACCCCCAGCGCCTCCATGCGGTCCGGCATCAGCTCAACCTGGATCTCGCGCGGCATGGCGCCAACCACATCCACCCGGCCGACGCCGGGAATGTTTTGCAGCTTGCGCACCACCTGCTGGGTGACATGGGTGCTCAAGGCCTTGACCGAAAGGCTGTCCGTGACAAAAGCCAGCGAGAACACCGGAGCTTCGTCCGGCCGGAAGCGCTCCACCAGCGGCTCCTTCACTTCCGGACGGAAACGCACCTTGACGGCGGCAATCTTGTCGCGCACATCCTGTACCGCCACCTCAATCGGCACACCCAGCACAAATTCCACGGCAATGCGTGAACGGCCTTCAAACGAAGTGGAGATGATACGTTTGACACCCGGCACGGTATTGATCGCATCTTCAATGCGTCGCGTTACATCACTTTCCACCACGGCGGGTGAAGCGCCGGGATAGTCGGTGGTGATCACGGCATAGGGAAATTCAACGTTGGGGTATTCCTCGACGCTCAGTTCCCGCCAGGCGAAAAGGCCCAGCACCATGAACGCCATCATCATCATGGTGGCGAAAACGGGATAGCGGATACACAGCCGGGTCAGCCACATGGTCAGCGCACTCCGTTCAGGCGAACCGCTTTTCCTTCGTTTTCGGGCAGGGGCGGCGCCAGCAGCACCCGGTCTCCGGCGCGCAGGCCGGACACCAGCGCCAGGCCGCGTTCTTCATTGCGCATCGCAACTTGTACCGGCTGCGCTTGTAGATGGCTGTCCACCACGGTATGTACGCGCCAAGACTGGCCGTCGGCCTGCAAGGCGGATACCGGCACCGCCAGGCCCTGCCGGGCTAGTTCGTCACGCACCAGCCCCTTGGCGAAGACTCCGGCGCGCAGCAATCCGTCCTGATTGTTCACCTGCACATACACCGGAATGCGGCGGCTGCCTGTGCGTGCGACCGGATTGATGCGGGCTATGCGCCCGGCAAAGTTCCTGCCGGGAAAGCCGTCAACCTGAAAGCTGACGATCTGCCCGGGCTTGATGGTGGTCATATCCGCTTCCGGCACCATGGCCTCCAGCTCCATCAGCCTCAGATCGACAATTTTCAGCAAGGGTGTCCCCGGAGCCACCGACTGGCCCGGTTCCACCAGACGCTCGGCAATGCGGCCGTCAAACGGGGCGCGAACCACGGCGTCTGCCATTTGCTGGCGCACCTGGGCCAGCGCGGCGGCCGAAGCGCTGACCTGGGCGTTGCGGATTTCCAGCTGCCGCTCGGCATTGCTGATCTCATTGTCGGAGACGTAGTTCTGCTCCCGCAGCGGCCGCATGCGTTCCAGTTTCTGCTGGGCCATCAGCGCTTCAGCGCGGTTGCCCTGCATGGTGGCTTCCGCCTGCAAGACGCGCAGCTTCAGGTCACGGGTATCCATCGAAGCGATGACCTGCCCGGCCCGAACGGTCTCCCCGGCGCGGGCGGCCACCATCATCACCTCACCGCCGGTGCGGGCGTTCAACACCGCCTGATGCAGGGGGTTGAGGGTTCCGGTCACCGCGATGTCGCGGCCCAGGCGCATTTCCTGCACCACCACGAAATCGGCGGCGGACAGTTGCAGCGGCTGCACCGTCGGCGTCATTTTGCTGCGCGATTCCTGAGGCCACCATGCCACCAGCGCCACCGCCAGCCCCACCGCGCCGTATTTCACCCAGCTAACGGGAATATAGGTTTTCTGACGGGTCATCACGAACTTGCTCATGTCAAAGTCTCCCGCTTTCATAAAAGGGTATGCGGCTGCCGGACAACTCAGGCTGACCGGCATTGTCAAAGGCGACGGTGTATTGGTTGGCGTGCAGCGGCAGCGAACGGAACCGGCTCATCACCGCCTGCCGGGGATCAGTGTCCGCCAGGGTCAGGGTCATGGCGCGGACGCCACGGCGACGCGTTTCTTCCCAGGCAGCGTGCATCAGGGCGCTGAAGGCGGGCAGGTCGTCGGGCCGGGTCAGGGGGGAATGCAGGCTCAGGTAATCGAAAGATTCACCGACGGCAGGCAGGTGCAGCCCGCCGGTCCAGGAGCTCCACAAATTCCACAAAGGCCGCAACATCTTCAGCGACCGGCTGTAGCTGACGACACGGGTTTGCTTGAGCGTCTTCTGGTTCCATAACCCGACGATGCCGCGAAGCGCGCCGCCTTCTCCGATCAACAGGAAGTCCTGCGGTTGCAGACCGGCAAAAAATGGATCGCCGTTCAACAGACCCTTGAAGTCATAACACGGCAGGAACTGGTAAAAATCCGCCATGGCGTCCACAAAGCGGTTCATGGCGGGAATATCGGCAGCGGTCGCCACCCGCACCGACGGCGCAAATGCCTGCGGCGGGCGGCGGCTGGACGTGACAGTGTAGGTGGTGATGCGCCCGACATGGCGGTAATCCGGCAAGCCGGCGCGGCCTCCCTCGAAACTGCTGCGGGAACGCTGGTTGTCTTCCAGGATCACTGACAGGTACCAGCCGTCGCCAATCAACGCTTTGGTGGCGCGGTTGGCGTAAAGCAGCACGCGCCCGCCCTGGAAATCCGGTGCAACACGCATGTCTGCACCATAGCGCAAGGACTGGGCGCTGCCATTGAGGAATACACGGCGCAGGCCCAGATTGAAGACGGCGGCCAGCGCATTGTCCTGGCGGCGGGTAACCACCAGCAGATGGGACTGCTGGTACATGACCGCCGCCGAGGCAAAGTAGTCGGGAGCGCGCTCAAAGGCCATCTGCAGCCCGGACGAGGGTTGCGGAATGCCGAACAACGCCTGCAGCGCCGGATTGTCCTCCGGGCAGGCGCTCCGCACCTCGAAGCCGCTCATGCGGCCCCCGTCAAATCCATATTCGCCGCTGAACGCACGCCGGGCTCCGGCAGAATGCGGCAGAAGGCGTCACGCGGCACCTTGCGCACCGGCTCCGGCTTGATGTTGCCTTCGATCATGCCGCCGGCCATGGCGATCTGCTGGTAAAGCTGCCAGCCGTCCGCCACCACCACGGCGGTGGCGGGTTGCAGTTGCTGCAGGTCGCGAGCCAGGGCGTAATGGAAATGGGAACCCAGTGAACGCTCCACCGCCTGGCCGATATGCGCAGGGAAAATCGGCTCCAGCGTCTGCCCCGGCTGGCTGAAAATGGCGACATAGGCCGACTTGCCGCGTCCCTGCCCGTCCACCGCCAGCAGCGTGACCGGCTCCAGGCCATATTGGTCGGCCACCGCCTGCAGCGTCTGGCGGGCGGCCTCCGGTGACATCTTCTCGCCCACCAGATCGACACCATGCCGACGCCCCAGGAAACTGAAGCACGGCACCTCCCCCCACATCTCCGACACCGCCATGCGGTCGTCCAGCTGATAACGCAGCATGCCGTTACCCCCGGAAATGATCGGACTAACCTCGTCGCCTTCCTTCAACTCCCAGGGCGCCAGGATATTGCCGGTCCGCAGGTCTTCAAACTCATAGACATGGCTCTGGTACGCCAGCGGATAGTGGCCGTCCACCGGAATGGTCACCACGCCTTCGGTCGCCCACAGGCCTTTACCTTCAAACGCGGAATGCGGCAGGCGCTCGCGCAATTGCCCGGCCCACGGCGCAGCATCGGCGGTATCCCAGGCCGATACCAGCGCCAGATCTTTCCACAATACGGCAGCTGCTTGCTGCGGGGAATCCTGCAGGGCATGCTCCAGCAGCCTTGCCCGTTCCGGCGCGCGCGGGGCCTTCAGGGACAGCAAGGACTGCGCCCTGTCACCCCAATGACCGCTGCTGAGCACGCGGGCAATGTCGTCCCCGAAACGAGGCAGCATGTCCAGCAGTTGCAGGGCGAAGGTGGGGCTCCACACCGAGAGCATGCGCAAATCCGCACGCGCCACCAGATAACAAAGCGAAGCAAACATGGCGTCGCCGGGGCTGGCAGCAAGCGCCACATCCGGCGACACCGCCTGCGAATGCGACGCCAGGAAGCGTTTGACGCCGCCCATCAGCTCGCTGTCGTCATTGAGATTGCCGCGCAGGTCGTCATACTGGTTTTGCGGCAACCAGGAGACCGACCAATAATGCACCCCGCACTTCAGTCCGGGATTGCGCCGGTACATGCTGGCCAGCCAGGGCGCAATGGCGGCATCCAGCTCACCGAGGAAGGCGCGGGTATAGGGAATCAGTTTCAGTTTTTCGGAGGAACCGCTGGTGGGCTGGTAACGGACTATGGCGCTGTTGACCAGTGACTCCTTGCCATTACGCTGGTCACGGATGGCCTTCTGCCAGTCCGCATAGCGCGTCACCGGATACGATTGGCGAAACGACTCCCAGGACGGAATGCTGCCCTGCCAGGCGGGCTGGATGCGTGCGGACGCCACCAGCTTCAGCAGGTTGTCCAGCTTGCGGCGCTGCACGCTTTCCAACTGGAAGCGCTGGTCCTGGAAACGGCGTGCGGAACGGAAACAGGCGGCATGCAGCGCGCCATGGGTCATACGGCTAATCATGGTCGAACTCCCGGATCAAACAATGGGGAAACCCCGGACTCACCCCTCAAGGGATGGCCGGGGCATACCACGACTGACTCAGGCGCTGCGCCGGAATGCAATCATGTTATCGACCGGCGCCGCCGATCCGGGCACCGCATGCAGGCGCGGCGTCGCTTTGGACGCATCCTCACGGCCCTTGCTGGCCGGCTTGCTTGCATATCGCAGCGCGTAACTGGCCAACAACTCCCAGTCCACCACCCCGACACAAGGTAATTCGGTGCCGCGATGCCATTCGGGATTGCACTTTTCAAAAAAGCGGATATTGAGATTGGAGCGGCGCATGTTTTCGGTAATATCCGCTACATCGCCTTTCAGGCACTGGTAGTCGCTGCCGAAATCCAGAATCTGGCGGCCTGCATCGTAGTACTCCGCAAACATCTCGCAGCAATAGTGATCCACGACATCAGACAGGCCGTGCACATCCCCGGCAGGATTGGGGTAAAACTTCTGGAAGTTGTTGGACAGCAGCAGGTAGGTCTTGAACCCCTTGGAAATCAGCAGCCAATAGACTTTCTGGCGCGGATAACGGATCTTTTCCGCTACCAGGAACTTATAGAAAGCCACTTGCAGCACGCGGGAGCCCCAGTAGGCGCGCTCGATGATGGTATCGCCGCTGAAAACGCCCCGGGCCTTTTTGCCCTGGACTTCCATGTCATTGACCATCATCGTGGAAAAACCGACGATCTGGTTGTCGCTTTTGCGGCGGATCAGGAAGGCGCCTGACTTCTTGCTGAGGTCGCGCAGGAAAATATCCCAGTCCGTGCGCTCATAATAACGGGAATAGACAGCATACATCTGGCGGATGTCATTGACATCAATGCGGGAAAGGGGGAAATAGGAGGCCTTCAGGGCTTCGGAACTCTGGCTGCTGTGCATGTCAGTTCTCGTTCTGGTTTATAGTTATTAAGCAGGCCCCCAACCAGCCCGGAATCGGCACTGAGGACGTGTCTTTGGTGAAGCTATTCTCGTCGGATTTTCACTACCGGTCATCGCCTCAAACGGTCATATCCTTTGCAAAATCGGCCAAACCGAACAATTGCTGGCCGGAATTGTTCTGCCCAAGGTGATGCCGTTATAATCAGGCCGATGCACTCCGCCCACAACAAAAATACAGCCTGGACACCATGCAAGAACTGCCATTTGTGCCGGTCATCTATCTGATCAAGCTGGTTGAGTTGATGGAAGAGGAAAACCTGCGTGTGGACTATGTGCTGCGCGAATGCGGCATCAACCCTTCTCTGCTGGCCCGGCCTGAAGTCTATCTGACCGTGCACCAGAGCCGCACCGTCATCCAGAAGTTCCTCGGCCTGACCTCGCTGCCGCATCCCGGTGTGCGCCTGGGCCTGCGTCTGGATTTGCTGACCCACGGTCTTTTCGGCTATGTCTTCCTGTTCCGGGGCCACTTCCGCGACCTGATCGACGACATCCTGGGCTACATGAAGGTGCGCTTGCCGCTGCTGCAACTCGGCATCCGGCATGAACCGGATTATTTCGCCATCACCATCGAGTTTCCGATCAAGTTTCCCGAGGTGGAGTCGTTCATGATCCAGACCTACCTCAGCAGTTTTTACAAGCTGGGCTCACTGGTGAGCCGTAATGTCAGCATCCATACCCGCGAAACACTGTTCGATTGTTCCCGCAGCCTGCAGGCGCTGCTGCCGGTGCCGATATCCACCGGCCACACCACCAATGAAATCCGCTTCTATGTCAATGAATCGCAACCTGCATCCGACCGCGCCAAACCGGTCACCGGCGGTGGGGACGAGGTGATGGATCTCCCAGACATCGTCGTCCGGTTGCGGCAATTCATTCTGAGTCACGCCAGTGAAGCCCTGTCAGCCGAAGACGCCGCCTCGCACTTGGGAATGAGCGTGCGCACCCTGCGCCGCCGGTTGTCGGAAGGCGGGGACAACTACCAGCAGATCCGTCTGGACGTGCGCATGAACACCGCGCTGCGCTACCTGCAAACCTCGAATATCAGCATTGAACGCATTGCCAATCTGGTGGGTTACAGCGACCAGGCCACGTTTTCGCGGGCATTTCTGAAATGGCATGGAGAGACGCCGGACACGGCGCGCAAGAAGACCCTGAAACAATACTTGAAGGGTGACGGGAACGAACCCGCCAAGGACTAGACGAACAACCGTGACAGTAGCGCCGTAACCGCTGTCTCCACCCGCAGGATGCGCGGCCCCAGATGCACCGGCTCAAATCCCTGACACACCAGCGAATCCACCTCATAGGGAATGAAGCCGCCTTCAGGCCCGATGGCCAGCGTCAGCGGCGCATTGACGGCGACCGGGCAGGCGCTCTCCCCGCCCGGATGCGCCACCAGACAGCGGCTGCCGGCGCTGATGCCGGGCAGCCTGTCCTCCACAAACGGCTTGAAGCGCTTTTCCAGCCACACTTCAGGCAGAACGGTATCGCGCCCCTGTTCCAGCCCCAGCACCAACTCCTCGCGGATGGCCTCCGAACGCAGGAAGGGACTGTCCCAGAAGCTCTTTTCCACCCGGTAACTGTTGAGCAGCACCAGCCGCTGCACCCCCAGCGTCGCCACCGTCTGCAGGATGCGCTTCAGCATTTTCGGACGCGGCAGGGCCAGCAGCAGCGTCACCGGCAATCGCGGGGGCGGCGGCATATTCAGCGACACTTCGAACAACAAACGATCCGGCTCGCGGACCAGCAACAGCCCCTCCCCCATCAGGCCGTTAACCTGTCCGAGGCGCAGGGTTTGACCCGGCTCCGCCTGCTGCACTTCCAGTACATGTTTCATCCGGCGGCCGCTGAGCGCTGCGCGTCCGTCCGGCAGAAAGTCCTCCGGCTCCAGCAGGATCAGGTTCATGCCGCCTCCGACTCCGACAGCAGGCGGCTGACCAGCGCCATATGGCGTGACAAAGCTCCGCGATTGGCTGCCACGACTGCGGCTCCGGCTGCCCCTGCCTGTTTCGCCTGCTCCGGATGCAACAGCCACTGGCTCAGGCAGGTCTCAATCCGGTCGGTATCCGCCGCCTGCACTAGCGCCCCGGCGGTGATCAGGATGTCGGTGATCTGCTGGAAATTGAACATCACCGGCCCGGTCACCACCGGCACCGACAGCGCCGCCGGCTCCAGCGGATTATGGCCGCCCACATCCACCAGCGAACCGCCGACAAAGGCGACATCGGCCAGCGCCAGCCACTGCAGCAACTCACCCATGCTGTCACCGAGGAATACCTGGGTATCCAATGCGACCGGCTGCTGCAAACTGCGGCGCACATAGCGCCAGCCCTGCTTCTGCAACAGGTCGGCAATGCGGTCGAAACGCTCGGGATGACGCGGCACCAGCACCAGCAGCAGATTCGGGAAACGCGCCTGCAGCCGACGGAAGATCTCCAGCACGGCCGCCTCTTCACCTTCATGGGTGCTGGCGGCCACCCACACCGGCCGCCCGGACAGCTGCCACTCCGCCTTCAGGGCCGTGGCGCGTTGTTCCAGCTCCGGCGGCAGGGCCAAATCAAACTTGAGGCTGCCAGTGACCGTGATCTTGTCCTGGGGCATCCCGAGTGAGGCAAACCGCTGCGCCGTCCCGGCATCCTGTGCCGCCAACGCGGTCAAGGCTTGCAACATGGGTTTCGTCAATCCGGCCACTTTGGCATAGCCACGCGCCGAGCGCTCTGACAAACGGGCGTTGGCCAGCAGCACCGGGATATGGCGTCGCTGCAATTCCGCCATCAGGTTCGGCCACAGTTCGGTTTCCATGACCACAAACAGGCGTGGTCGGACATGATCCAGAAAGGCGCTGACCGCCCAGGGGTAATCGTAGGGGAGATAACACCAGGCAATCCGGTTTCCCCACAAGGCGCGGCTGCGTTCCGCCCCGGTGGCAGTGGTGTTGGTGACCAGCAGCGGCAGCTCGGGATAATCCTGGAGCAACGCATTGACCAAAGGTTGCGAGGCCAGCGTTTCCCCCACCGACACGGCATGCACCACCAGCCCCCCGGCGGGCAATCCGGCTTGACGCCCAAAGCGATGACCTATGTTTTCACGGTAACCGGGAGACTTCCGTCCGCGCCAGAACAGGCGCAAGATCACGAACGGCAGCAGCAAATGCAGAACCAGGTTGTAAAACCAGCGTGTCATGTTGAGAAACCCGGCAAAGGAGGGCATGATTCTAGCCTGAACGCGATACCGGGGGATACCGGTGCGCCCTTCCTTCCTTTTCACAAGCCTGACCGAAACCCATTCATGGATACAGTGGCTGTAGATTGCCTGATTCTGGGAGGCGGCCTGAGCGGACTCTGGCTGCTGAACGTGCTGCGCCGCGCCGGTTACAGCACGCTGCTGATTCATGACGGCCGCGAACTGGGCGGCATCCAGTCACTGAACAGCGCGGGCATGATCCACGGCGGCCGTCGTGAACTCCCCGGCCTGACTCCGAAGGCTGAACATTTGCAGGACATGCCCGCGTTGTGGGAAAACTGCCTGCGCGGCAGCGGTGAACTGGATTTGCGGGATGTGCGCATCCTGGCCCCGGAGCAGCACCTGTGGTGTCCGGGCGACCTGCGCTCCCGCGCCAACCTGCTGTTGAATGCCCGGCTGAGTGTCGGCAAGGTGCGACATCTGGGCCGTGACCATTTTCCCTCCCTGCTGAAAAGCCCCGGCTTCACGGGGCACGTCTATGCGCTGGAGCAACCGGTGCTGGATGCGGTGTCCCTGCTGCGCGTGCTGGCCAAGCCGCATGCCGACTGCATCTATCAGGCCGACCAGCAGGATGTACATATCCAGACCGGCGACCTGCACTCCACCAAGGCCGTCTTCGTGCGCAAGGGCAAGGTGCAGCTGCGTATCCATCCGCGCCAGGTGTTCCTGGCGGCGGGTGCGGGCAATGCAGCCCTGTTGCAGGACATCGGCATCAACCGCCCGCTGATGCGCCGTCGCCCCATCCACATGGTCTGCGTGCAGCATGCGCAACTGCCGGACTTCTACGGCCATTGCCATGACCACGAGCGCCGCCCCCGCCTGACCATCACCACACATCCGTCCGGTTCCGGCAAGATGTGGTACATCGCGGGTGCCGTGGCTGAAGACGGCGTTGACCGTGATGAAACCCTGCAAATCCAGGCTGTCAAACACGAACTGCAAACGCTGCTGCCCTGGCAGAACCTGCACGGGGCGCGCTTCCGCAGTTTCCTGATTGACCGTATCTATCCGGCAGACAGCTCGCCCTGGCAACCGGTGCGGGCCTGTGTGCAGCCGTTCGGCAACAACTGGCTGGTGTGGCCGACACGGTTGGCGCTGGCCCCCAACGCCGGGCATCAGATTCTGGCGGGGTTGGCGCAGAAACAGGTTGCACCGTCGCTGCCCCAACCGGGTCCTTTGCCGATGGCGCAGCCGGTTCCGGGCAGGCCGCTTTGGGAAATGCTGCAAACCCAGGTTTGATTCCGGCTGATTATTGCTGAAGTTCCACACGGTTGTTTTCCGGAGTCACTGCATGTCATCCCCTTTTACCCTGCACTGGGGCCCCGTCACCGCTGTTACGCTGCCCGATGCCTCTTACGCGCCGGAGGGTTGTTGTCTGGTGGCGTTGTGGCCGGCGCCCGTCAATCCGGATGCCTGTTTTGAGGAAGCCGGATTTCGTGATTTCGGGGATAACGATGTGGTTTGGGATGAAAACGCCGGATTTTTGTTGCGTCGGCTGCTGGCCAAGCTTTCCCGTTGGGGCGAGGCGCGACTGTTAAGTCGGCCGTTGATGACAGCGGCTCCCTGGTATTGGCGGCCCTTCCGCCAACCCACGCCGCTGGCGCTGGTGGAGCAGGTTGAGTTGCCGATTCAGTGGGACTCCTTGTCGCGCTGCCATGTGGCGTTTGGGGATGGCGGTGTGGCTTTGCATGCGGGGGATGGGCATTGTTTATTCTGGTTAACGTTGCCTGAGGGGGAACCGGAGGGTTTTATCCGGGAGGTGGCGGAGGGGTGGCCGGTGGTGAGGACGGGGTTGAAGTGGGAGGTTTTGCTTTGACCCCTTAATGCTTGCCCCTCCCATACCCCGTCAACCGGGACATCCACGCGCCCCGGCCCCATGCTACTATTCCGCACCGTTTATATCGGCCTGACTGCCCCATGAACCCCAGCGCCTTCAGCCTGAAACTCTTGCACCCCAAATACTGGCCCGTCTGGCTGCTGGCCGTGCCGCTGCTGGTGCTGGCCGCCTGCCTGCCATGGCCGGTGCAGCAACGCATGGGCCGGGGATTGGGCTGGCTGGTGTGGCGCGTCATCGGCCAGCGCCGCCGCGACACCGAAACCAACATCGCCCTGTGCTTCCCGGAAAAATCCCCCCAGGAACAGGCGGACATGGTGCGCGACATCTTCCGCAACGCCGGTATCTCCATTTTCGAAACCGCCAACGCCTGGCTGCGCCCCATCGGTTATTACGACCGACGCGTCACCATCGAAGGGCTGGCGCACCTGCAACAGGCGCTGCAGCAAGGCCGGGGTGTGCTGCTGCTGGGCGCTCACTACAGCTTCGTGGATCTGTGCGGCCTGCTCGCCATGCGTTACTTTCCCATCGACACGGTTTACCGCCCGCAAAACAACGCCGCGCTGGAATGGCTGATTGTCCGCCTGCGCCGCCGCATCTACCAATACCAGATTGACCACGACAACATGCGGCTGCTGATTCGCGCCCTCAAGGAAAACCATGTCGTCTGGTACACACCCGATCAGGACTTCGGGCTGAAACAAGGTGTCTTCGCGCCGTTTTTCGGCGTCAACGCCGCCACCCTGACCTCACCGCGACGTTTGCAGAAGATCAACCGCTCGCCGGTGCTGTTTGTGCATTTCCGGCGCGCGGGGCTGGACGAGCGTTATGAAATGCTGATTACACCGCCGCTGGAAGATTTCCCCACGGAAGACATCACCGCTGACGCCACCCGCATCAACCAGGTGCTGGAAACGCTGATCCGCCGCAGCCCCACGCAATACATGTGGTATCACCGCCGCTTCAAGACGCGCCCGCCGGGTGAGACCATGCCCTACCCCCGCAAACGCCGCCACCTCAAGCAACTGGCCAAGGCTGAAGCCGCCCGCCGCAAGGAGCAAGACCAATGAGCCGACTGACCGTGGTGCAAACCCTGCCCGCCCTAGACTCCGGCGGTGTGGAGCGCGGCACCCTTGAAATCGCCCGGGCGCTGGTGGCCGCGGGTCACCGTTCGATTGTCATTTCACGGGGCGGGCGATTGGTCGGGCAACTGGAAGCTGAAGGCAGTGAGCACATCACCCTGCCGGTTGACCGCAAGTCGCTGACCACGCTGTTGCAGGTCGGGGCCTTCCGCAAACTGCTTGAAACCCTCAAGCCCGACATCCTGCACGCCCGCTCCCGCGTGCCGGCCTGGGTTGCCTGGCTGGCCTGGCGCAAGCTGCCGGCGGACAACCGGCCGCGATTTGTGACGACGGTGCACGGCTTGTACTCGGTCAGTTTCTACAGCGCCATCATGACCAAGGGGGAACGGGTCATTGCGGTTTCCGAAACCGTGCGCGACTACATCCGCAAGAACTATCCGCAATGCCCAGAAGACCATATCCAGCTGATTTACCGGGGTGTCAGCCCCGATGAATTCCCGCACGGCTACCAACCATCTCCGGACTGGTTGGCCAAGTGGCAGCAAGACTATCCGCAGTTGGCCGGGAAAGCCGTCCTGACCTTGCCCGGCCGCATCACGCGGCTGAAAGGACATGAGGCCTTCATCACTCTGATTGAAGCCCTGAAAGCCAAGGGTCTGCCCGTACATGGCCTTATTGTCGGCGGGGCGGAAGCCAAGAAAGAAGCCTACCTGCATGAGATCGAGGGGGCCGTTCGCGCACGTGGCCTGGGCAACGACATCACCTTCACCGGCCACCGCAGCGACATCCGGGATATCTTCAGCCAGAGCCACATCGCCTTCAGCCTCAGCAGCAAAGCCGAAACCTTCGGCCGCACCACTCTGGAAGCCCTCAGCATCGGCACGCCGGTCGTCGGCTGGAATCATGGCGGAGTGGGGGAAATTCTGGCCGCGTGTTATCCGCAGGGCGCCGTTGCCAAGGATGATGTGGACGGTTTGATTGTCGCCTGTGAAACGCTGGTCAGAGCGCCGGTGACCGTGCCGCCGGTGGAGAAATTCCGGCTGGATGATATGTGCGGACAAACCCTGGCGGTTTATGAGGAGTTAACCCAAGGCCTGGCCTAGCCGCCCGGCTGGCATACATTCACACTCCTGTCCGTTGCCACTGTTTGAGCCACACGCCCTTAAACAAAGCGAGAAATCGCACCGCTTAGACAGCGAACCGCGGGCCCGCGAGTTTGGTGCAGGAAAACGGTTTTGGTTACTTTTGCCAAGACATGAGGCGGGAAACTGCGAAGCACTGCTTCGCCCCGCCGCAAGAAGGCCCGCGGCAGGCGGACGCCCTCACTAGAAACCCTTACACCTTCGGCAAGGGATACAATCTGGCATCAAACTCCTCCATCTTGGGAAACCGCAACGGCTGCAACTCATCCAGTTTGCCCAGATATGCCTTGTAATCCTCCAGAATCCGGGCCCGCGCTTCCGGCTTCAAATACGGAATGTGATAGCCGATGAACGGCGGCAGCACCGTCATCCCCGTATAAGCCAGCGTACCCCGCAACAACGGCCGCAGCATCCCGTCCACCAGTTCCCCGTGAATCGCCTCCGGCCCGAACATATGATCACGGCCGCCCAGTGTCAGTGTCACCAACGCCTTCTTGCCCTTCAAACCACCCTGGTCATAAAAACGCATACCGCCATAGCAAAGCCCGGACACGAACACCCGGTCAAACCAGCCCTTCATGATTGCGGGCATCGAGAACCAGAACAGCGGGAAATTGAAGATCACCAGATCGGCCTTCTTCAGCTTCTCGATCTCGGCGGCAATATCCGGCGCAATGGAGCCGGACTCATAACCATACCGTTGTTCCAGCGCATATGTCATGTAGTCCGGATTCTTGCGACTGTCGAAATCCGCATCGGAAGCCACCGGGTTCCAGTTCATGGCATACAAATCAGAAACTTCAACCGTATGCCCGGCGGCCGTCAGTTCCTGCACCGCCAGAGACTTGAGCGCGGTGTTGAAGGATTGGGGTTCGGGATGGGCGTGGACAATCAGGACATTCATGGATTCGGCTCGATGATGACATTGAATAATGGCAGGGATTTGACCATAAATAATTCTGTCCGACAATCACCAACAAAAAGACCTTGCGTCCAGCTCCAAAAGCCATTTCCTGACGCCGCCAACAATGCTAAACAGAAACACCGATTTTTCCAGCCCGAGACAAGCAAATCATGGACTACCAGACGCTGCGCTACGAAGTCGCCGACCGCATCCTCACCCTGACCCTCAACCGCCCGGACCAGCTCAACAGCTTCACCGTGGAGATGGCCAACGAACTGGAGCATGCCTTCCGCCGTGCCAGCGAGGATGATGACGTCGGGGCCATTGTTGTCACCGGCGCCGGTCGCGCCTTCTGCGCCGGCATGGACCTCAGCAAGCCGGGCAATGTCTTCGGGCTGGATGAAAGCCAGCGCCCCACCATCAACGACATGCACACCCGCCTCGACAATCCCGCCATTCATGACGGCGTGCGTGACACCGGCGGCCGCGTCACACTGGCCATCTTCGACTGCAAGAAACCGGTCATCGGCGCCATCAACGGCGCGGCAGTCGGCATCGGCGCCACCATGACGCTGGCCATGGACATCCGCCTCGCCTCCGAGAAGGCCCGTATCGGCTTTGTCTTCGGCAAGATCGGCGTAGTGCCAGAGGCGTGTTCCAGCTGGTTCCTGCCGCGCATTGTCGGCATCCAGCAGGCGCTGGAATGGGTGTACAGCGGTGAAATCCTGGATGCGCAGGAAGTCTTGCGCGGCAAGCTGGTAAAGGCGGTGCTGCCGCCGGAGCAACTGCTGCCGGAAGCCTATGCCCTGGCCCGCAAGTTCATCCAGAACCGTTCGCCAGTGGCCATCGCCTTCGCCCGGCAGATGATGTACCGCAATTCGGCCCAATCACATCCGATTGAGGCACACCGCATCGACTCGCTGGCCATGTTCTACACCAGCCTCGGCGACGGCAAGGAAGGTGTGCAATCCTTCCTGGAAAAGCGCGATCCGCAATACACCGGCAAGGCCAGTGAGATGCCGCCGGTTTATCCGTGGTGGAAGTAGGCAATACGGTTATTGCCTGGCGCTAAGCCAGCGACAATAACCATACTTAAGCTGTGCTTAATAAACACATAAGAAGCACTTAAGGTGGCGCTCCTATGATGAAGGCTCACCTCACTTGAGTTAGCCGCCATGAACCTTATAAAAATCACAACCCTGCTCCCCCTGCTTGTCATCGGATTGACCGCATGCAATGGCGGTGGGAGCTCAAGCCCCTCCAACAACGCGGTTGCCGCTCCGGCAGCCACCGGCCGGATCAGCGGCACGGTTCCCGGCACGGTCATTGAGGCTTATGCCGACAATGGCCAGAAATACACCGTCAACTCCACCAACAACGGCACCGCCCGGCATCCGTTCAGCCTGGACCTGCCCTCGGGCATGGGTTACCGCCTGGTCATGATTACCAACGAAGGCACTGCAGACGAGGTGGTCACCCCTATCGGCTTCCTGGACTCCACCGGAGCCACCCAAACCCGCCTGCAATTCCAGCCCGGCGTCGTGGTTGATCTGGGCAACATCCCGCTGGCCATGAGCCGCAATGCCGCCGCCGCTGACGACCTGAACAACGACGGCGTGCTGGACGCTCCGCTGGTGCTGGATCATGCCGGAGCGAACAATCCGCTGACCAAAACCGATGCTGATGGCGATGGCGTCATGGATTACAGCGATCAGGATCACGGCAGCTATGCCTATGCCAACGGGATCAACGACCCGCAGGATACCGACCATGACGGCGTTCCGAACCTGTATGAGGACAGCGACAACGACGGCCAGATCAACAAGGTCGACACGGATATTGACGGCGACGGCGTACTCAACGCTGATGACACCGACAGCAATGGCGACAGCGATCACGACGGCCTGCCCAATGTCATTGATGCTGATTCCGCCACCCGGATTGCGTTCGACAACAATCGCGACGGCTATCTGGATGACGACCTGAACCATGACGGCTTTCATGACGATGACAGCAATCGGGACGGCTTGCATGACGACGACCTCAACAAGGATGGTTATCACGATGACGACGGTAATCGCGACGGCCTCCATGACGACGACGTCAACAAGGACGGTTTTCATGACGACGACCTGAACCATGACGGGGAACACGACAACCACTGATTGCCCCTGCACAGGAAGCCCCCCGCTCATCAGGGGGCTTCCTGTGTGCTTTCCGCCACACACATCCCTTGCACGCGCCGTAAAAATCCCCAGAATAGACGCTACTCCCTTTTCTACGGATTTTTCTCGCCATGCGCATGTCGTGGGAACGCCTGCTTAACCCCGCCCGCCTCGGCAGCCGCAAGGCCCACGAAGAAACCGCCCGCAGTCCCTTCCACAAGGACTATGACCGCATCGTCTTCTCGGGCGCATTCCGGCAACTGAACCGCAAGACACAAGTCCACCCGCTGTCACTGCACGACACCGTCCACACCCGCCTTACCCACAGCCTGGAAGTTTCCTGCGTTGGCCGCAGCATGGGCATGCTGGCGGCGGAAAAGATCCGTGATGACCTTCCTGCCTGGGTCAGTCCGGCTGACATGGGGGCCATCATCCAGGCGGCCTGCCTCGCGCATGACATCGGCAACCCGCCTTTCGGCCATGCCGGGGAATACGCCATCCGTGACTGGTTCCTGCACCCGGCGCAATCTTCCCTGATTGCCTGGCTGCCCCCGGCGCAGGCGGCCGATCTCTGCCAGTTTGAGGGCAACGCCCAGGGGCTGCGCATCCTTACCCAACTGGAATACCACCCCGGTCAGGGCGGCATGCGCCTGACCTATGCCACACTGGGCGCATACCTGAAATACCCGTGGTTGTCGCAACCGCTGGCGGGCGGTGTGGCCAGCCACAAGCGCGCCAAGTTCGGTTGTTACCACACCGAAAAACAGATTCTGGCCACCATTGCCGGGCAACTGGGATTGATTCCGCAAGGCGAATACCGCTGGTGCCGCCATCCGCTGGCCTATCTGATGGAAGCCGCCGATGACATTTGCTACACCCTGATCGATCTTGAAGACGGCATCACGCTGGGCATGCTCCGTTACGAAGAAGTGGAGCCGCTGTTTCTGCAACTGCTGGACGACCTGCCGTCGCCGCCGGAATTGCGCCAACCCGGCGCCCAGCCCCAGAAAATCGCCGCACTGCGCGGCAAGGCCATCGAAAAACTGGTCAATGCCGTTACCGATGCCTTCGCCACCCATCAGGATCTGCTGCTGGAAGGACGGCTGGAAGGCAGCCTGCTGGATTACTGCTCACCGGCATTGTCTGAAGGCATTCACACCGCGAAACAACTGGCCCGGGAACGCATCTTCAATCACCCGCAAAAGGCGCAACTGGAGCTGGCGGCCTATGCCAGCCTGCACTCGCTGCTCGATTCCTTTTCCGAACTGGTCTCCTCCGCCTTCCGCCGGCAGCCGCTGTCATTCAAGCAACAACGCCTGCAGCAACTGCTGGGCGGGCACTCGCTGGAGCACGACGACCTGTATCTGGGACTGATGCACATGCTGGATTTTATCTCCAGCCTGTCCGACCACCATGCACTGACGCTGTCACAAAGCCTCCAGGGCATGCAAAGCGCCGCAAGCGGCTGATAATTGCGGTTATTTTTTGGATTGCGCCATTGAGAAATTGTTCAGGGATTACTAATATGAACCGGTAAGAATAATAATTTTTTCTGCGGCTCCCAACGAGGCAAACATGGCAAACGTCCTGATTATTGACGACTCCCCCACGGAACAGGTTGGCCTGAGCCAGATGCTCCATAAACACGGTCATAGCTGCACTTTTGCCAGCACTGGCGCGGCCGGCATCAACGCCGCCAAAGCCGGCAAACCGGATGTGATCCTGATGGATGTGGTGATGCCGGACACCAACGGCTATCAGGCCACCCGCAAGATCAGCACCGACCCTGAAACCAAGCACATTCCCATCATCATCGTCAGCACCAAGAGCCAACCCACCGACCGGGTCTGGGGCTTGCGTCAGGGCGCCAAGGAATATCTGAGCAAGCCGGTTGAAGAGGCAGCTCTGATGGCTGCCCTTGAGTCGGTTTTAAAATAAGCCGCTGATACCGGCAACCCCTTGCGCACCATGATGGTGGGCAAGGGGAAGATCCTGACGCTGCATACCGCCCAAGGCGTAAACCGGCAGCCCGGATCCTTTCGCCAACTTTTCCCAGACCTCCCAGCCCATCCCCGGCATCCCCGGATGCGACCGCGTTTCCCGAACCGGTGACAAGGTCACCAAGTCCGCACCCAGCCGCCACGCCTTGTCCAGCTCTTCAGTCCCATGGGTTGAACAGGACAAGTATTGCTGCGCGGATAAACCGGCTTCATCCCGACACCAGCCGTCCGGCAGCGCCCGCAGGTCAGAAGCCGTCAGGTGTATGCCATGCACCCGTGCAGCCAGCGCTAACGATGAAAACCCGTGCAGCATCAGCCTGACGTCCTTTTCCCGGCACAAGTCAGTGATTTCGGCGGCCAGCGCGGCATACGCCTCCGGCGACAAGGATCTGGCCCGTAACAGCCACCATTCACCGGCGGCCAGTCGCGGCGTCATCCAGGCGGCCAAGTCACCCACGTCCGCCGGGTCAGGGGTAATCCGGTAAACCTCCGGCAACACGGCTGCTTTCAGAATCGGGGTGTTCGCCGCCGGAAAATCGTAGTCGCGCAGTTGTTCCGCTTGCACCCACGCCACCGGCTGGCCTTCGGCCCCGTGCGCCTGGCCGTCAAATGCCGTAACGCGCCAGACCTCCAGACGCACTGACTTGTCGGGATAGTGATGCTCCACCGTCAGCAACGGCCGGAACTCCGTCGGGGTGATGCCCAACTCCTCCTGCAATTCACGGATCAAGGCGTGCCCGGCGGACTCGCCTTCCTCAATCTTGCCGCCAGGAAATTCCCACAGTCCGCCCTGATGCTTGTGCAACGGGCGGCGGGCAATCAGGATCTCTCCCTGCGGGTTGTGGATAACGGCGGCAACGACTCTTAACATGACGAATTCCTGCAAGCACAAAACAAAACTCCCGCCTGAGCGGGAGTTGTCAACTCATAACCGTGACCGGATCAGGAGCGGTAATCCGCATTGATCTTCACGTAATCATACGAGAAATCACAAGTCCAGACCGTATCCACCGCCTCACCGCGACCCAGCACGATGCGAATGGTGATTTCGGCCTGCTTCATCACCGCCGCACCCAGCTCCTCCCGATAACTCGCCGCCGCACCGCCGTTTTCACAGATGCAGACATCATCCAGATAGACATTGATCTTGCTGACATCCAGCTCAGGCACCCCGGAACGGCCAATAGCGGCCAGAATGCGGCCCCAGTTAGGATCGGATGCAAAGAATGCGGTCTTGATCAACGGCGAATGCGCCACGGCATAGGCCACATCACAGCATTCCTGGGTATTGCCGCCGCCTTCCACCCGCACTGTCATGAACTTGGTGGCGCCCTCGCCGTCCCGCACAATCAATTGCGCCAGACGCAGCAATACCCGCGTCAGTGCTGCGTGGAACGCCTCGTACAAGGCGCCGCTGCGAACGGCCAAGGGTGCATTACCGGCAGCGCCGGTAGCCACCAGCACACAGGCGTCGTTGGTGGAGGTATCACCGTCAATGGTCACGCGGTTGAAGGACATTTCCGTCACTTCGCGCAGCAGTTGCTGCAGCAAACCGCGCTCTACCGCCACATCCGTCGCCACAAAGCCCAGCATGGTCGCCATGTTCGGGCGAATCATGCCTGCCCCCTTGGAAATACCGGTCAGGGTGTAAGTGACACCATCCACCGTAAACTGCTCGGACGCGCCTTTGGGCAGCGTATCGGTGGTCATGATGCCGGTGGCCGCTGCGGGCCAGTTATCGGCCTGCAATGCAGCCAGCGCGCCGGGCAGCCCGGCTTCCAGCTTGGCAATCGGCAATTGCTCGCCTATCACGCCGGTGGAGAACGGCAGCACGGCTTCGGCAGCCACATTCGCCAGTTCGCCCAGGGCGGCGCAACTGCGCAAGGCGCTGCTCATCCCGATGGGACCGGTTCCGGCGTTGGCGTTGCCGGTATTGATCACCAGATAACGGGTCCTGGCAGCCGCCAGGTTCTGGCGCGCCACCTGGACAGGGGCGGCGCAAAAGGCATTGGTGGTAAAAACGGCGGCCGTTTCCGCGCCTTCGGCAATCTCAAAAACCACCAGGTCACGACGGTTCTTGTAGCGGATATAAGCTTCGGTAATCCCGATACGCACCCCGTTCACCGGATGCATGACCGGCATGGTCAAATCGCCAACAGCCATGATGACTTCCTCTCCTGGATAGAATGACAGAAGGCCACCACCGGCAAGCCGGTGGTGGCCCAAGGGGTTACCGCTGGCACGAACTCAGGCGATCTGGCCGTGGCAGTGCTTGAACTTCTTGCCGGAGCCGCAAGGACAGGGATCGTTACGGCCGACCCGTGCATCGGCGTAGGGGTTGGAGGCGCTGGGCTCCTCGGCCGGCTGGATCGGCAGATTGCCGTCTTCATCGGGCATACCCGCGACTTGGGCATGCTCGAAGTGCATGTCGATACCGGCTGCCTCGGCGGCTTGCTGGGCTTCCATGGCCGCAATTTCTTCCTCGGTAGGAATGGTAATGCGCGCCAGGGTTTGCACAATCTCCAGATTCACGGCGCCCAACAGCGACTGGAACAACTGGAAGGCTTCCTTCTTGTACTCCTGCTCCGGGTTCTTCTGCGCATAACCCCGCAGGTGGATGCCCTGACGCAGGTAATCCATGGCCGCCAAATGCTCCTTCCAGTGACGATCCAGAATTTGCAACAGCAGTTGCTTCTCGATGGAATCCGCCACCTCGTCACCCATGCGGGCGCGACGTTCACGATAGTGTTCCTTGGAGGCCACGGCAATCCGCTGGCGCAAGCCAGTTTCTTCCAGGCGGGAGTCCTCCTTGAGCCAGACGGAAATCGGGAGATCCAGCCCAAAATCAGCCTTCAGGTTCTGTTCCAGACCGGGAATATCCCACTGGTCTTCAATGCTCTGCGGTGGAATGAACTCGGTGATCAGCGTGTTCATCACTTCTTCGTGCAGGTATTCCATGTAATCGATCAGGGTGGTCGAAGACAGGATATCGTTGCGCTGGCCGTAGATGGCGCGACGCTGCTCGTTGGCGACATCATCATACTTAAGCAAATTTTTGCGGATGTCGAAGTTGCGGGACTCCACCTTGCGCTGGGCATTTTCAATGGAACGGGTCACCCAGCGGTGCTCGATGGCCTCGCCACGCTGCATGCCCAGGGAACGCATCATGTTGCGCACGCGGTCGCTGGCGAAAATACGCATCAAGTCATCTTCCAGCGACAGGTAAAAACGGCTGACGCCGGGATCGCCCTGACGGCCGGAACGGCCGCGCAACTGGTTGTCGATACGACGCGATTCGTGGCGTTCGGTGCCTATAATGTGCAGGCCGCCCGATTCAAGCACCTGGGCATGGTTAGCCACCCATTCCGCCTTCAGGGCTTCGATTTGTGACTGGCTGGGATTGTCCAGCTTGGCGGCTTCGGACTTCCAGTTGCCGCCCAGCACGATGTCCGTACCACGACCGGCCATGTTGGTGGCGATGGTCACGGTGCCGGGTCGACCGGCCTGGGCAATGATTTCGGCTTCCTGAGCGTGGAACTTGGCGTTCAGCACGCGGTGTTCAATCTTTTCCTGCGTCAACAGCTGCGACAGGTATTCGCTGGCCTCAATGGTTGCCGTACCCACCAGCACCGGCGCCTTCTTGTCCTGGCAGGCCTTGATGTCGGTGATGATCGCGTCGAACTTCTCGTCCTTGCTCAGGTACACCAAGTCTTCCAGATCCTTGCGGATCATGGGCTTGTGCGTGGGAATCACCACCACGTCCAGACCGTAGATCTGGCGGAATTCCGGGGCTTCGGTATCGGCGGTGCCGGTCATCCCGGACAGCTTCTTGTAGAGGCGGAAATAGTTCTGGAACGTTGTGGTGGCCAGCGTCTGGTTTTCGTTCTGGATTTCCACGCGCTCCTTGGCCTCAATGGCCTGGTGCAGGCCTTCGGACCAGCGGCGGCCCGGCATGGTGCGGCCGGTGTGCTCGTCAACAATAATGACTTCGTCGTTCTGCACAATGTAATGCACATCGCGCTGGAACAGGTGATGCGCCTTCAGCGCTGCCAGCACATGGTGCAGCAGCGCCAGCTTGCTGGCGGAGTACAGGCTTTCACCCTCGCCCAGCAGGCCCAGGGCCCCCAACAGTTGCTCCACGTTTTCGTAGCCGCTTTCCGTCAGTTCGATCTGGCGGTGCTTTTCATCAAGCCAGAAATCAGAACCGTCCGGAACCTTTTCCTCTTTCTGGCGGGTCAGCTTCGGCGCAATGGTGTTCACCATCTCGTACAGGCGCGACGAGCCTTCGCTGGCTCCGGAAATAATCAACGGCGTCCGCGCTTCATCAATCAGGATCGAGTCCACTTCGTCGATGATGGCGAAGGTGAGACCGCGCTGGTACTTGTCTTCCAGGCGGAAGGCCATGTTGTCGCGCAGGTAGTCAAAACCGAATTCGTTGTTGGTGCCGTAAGTAATGTCGGCATTATAGGCCTGATGCTTTTCGTCGGAGGGCTGCATGGAGCGGATGACGCCCACCGCCAGTCCCAGGAACTCGAACAGCGGGCGGTTCAGCTCGGCGTCACGCTGGGCCAGATAATCATTGACCGTAATCACGTGCACGCCGTCGCCAGACAGGGCGTTCAGGTAACACGGCAGGG
This sequence comes from Fluviicoccus sp., assembly GCF_030646115.1. Lineage (GTDB taxonomy): Bacteria > Pseudomonadota > Gammaproteobacteria > Pseudomonadales > Moraxellaceae > Fluviicoccus. Next base: position 48,251 of record NZ_JAUSMX010000009.1, on the reverse strand, counting down.
TCGCCATCAGCGTCTTGCCTTCCCCGGTGCGCATTTCGGCAATGCGACCTTCATGCAGGGTCATGCCGCCAATCAACTGCACATCAAAGTGACGCATGCCCATGACGCGGAGCGATGCCTCGCGACAAACAGCAAAGGCCTCCGGCAGCAACTGGTCCAGGGTCTCCCCTTTCTGGTAACGCTCGCGGAAATCAATCGTCTTGGCGGACAACGCCGCATCGTCCAGAGCCTGCAAGCCTGCTTCCAGCGCATTGATCGTTTCGACGACCTTCTGCATGCGCTTCAGTTCCCGCTCGTTTTTCGTTCCAAAAATTCCGCTTAAAAGGCGTGAAAACATAAAAGCCACTCAATCTATCAATAAGGCAGGCAGTGCGAATCTTGCTGTTGTGGGGACACTAGCGGCACTTTACAAGCCCCGGATGCGGGACCGGCCAAAACGAGGGGCATTCTACCCTGAATCGGGCTGGGGAAAAAATGGGGATGGACAAAACACCACACAAAGACGGCGGAACAGGGCTGTTCCGCCAGGCTTGACGACGTTATTTCTTCAGGGCGAGATGGACAAAGGTGGCGGGATCTATCTGGCGATTGCCGAGCAAGACTTCGTAATGAAGGTGGGTGCCGGTGGAGCGGCCGGTGCTGCCCATATAGGCGATCAACTGGTCACGCGCCACGCGGTCGCCAACCTTGGCCGCCAGACTGCGGGCATGGGCGTAGCGGGTGACATAGCCGTTGCCATGATCGACTTCCACTACATTGCCATAACCACTCTTTTGTCCGGCAAAAATCACGACACCGGCGGCAACACTGTAAATATCGGAGCCTTCCTGACCCGAGAAATCCATACCGGCATGGAACGCAGCCCGACCGGTAAACGGGTCATGACGATACCCGTAGGTTGAGGTGATTGCGCCCTGGCGCACCGGCAAATTGCCCAGCAACTGCCGTCCGTCCTGCTGCCGCTTGCCGGCCAGCACGCTGTCCAGCGCTTCCAACTGGGTCTCACGCAAATCAATTTCACGACCTAGTTCCTGCAGCCGCAGTTGCAAATCCGGTTGTTGGCCCAATACGGTCAAATCCTGGAGCAACGGACCACCGGAAGGACCCTTGCTGTCAAAACGGAATTCCCCTTCCTTGAGGTTGGCGGACTCCGCCAGGTGTTGACCCAAGGCATCCAGCCGCATCATGCGCGCCTGCAATTCGGCAATACGGGCATTCATGGCCTTCAATTGCTGCTCATTGGTGACCGGAAGCGTGAGGGGCTGGGTTGTCCGGACCGCGATAGCGGCGGCTTCCGGCTTGTTGGCGCCAACGGCATAACCGATTGCGCCGCCAATCAGGCACAAAAACGCCAATACACCCAAATAAGTCACCAGTGTGGCGGGCGTGAGCCGCAGGGTCATCGGCTTGATAGCGCGATATCGACGCCAGGATGGAAATTTCACGGTGCGTGATCTCCTACTGATTGCATGGCTGCTGACAGAACAACTTGCCTGTCAACACTTGGCAGAGTAGCCTTTCACAAGACTTACCACCGGGAGGACTGCGATGCGATATGGTCGTGCTGCCAGCAGCGCAGAGCTTTTCAGCTCACCCTTACTGCGGCAACTGCATGCGCAGGCCTGTGTACTGGCCAGGCTCGACAAAATTGTCGCCGAGCGCCTGACCCTCCTGAAAAGCGCCTGCCGGGTTGCCGCCTACAAGGACGGAACGCTGACCTTAAGCACCAGCAACAGCGCCTTGGCAGGACAAATTCGTTATATGCAGGCCGGATTGCTGGGCAATTTGCGCCAATGCCCGGAATTCTCAGCCTTGCAACAAATCCGCGTCATTAATTGCGAACCCGCGCCGGTTAAAAAAACCGTACGGCAACCGTTGCCTCCCCTGTCGTTTTCCACGGGTAACCTGTTGCGCGAGGCGGCGGAACTGGTGGACGATGCGGAGCTTAGCGAAGCCTTTCGGCGTTTGGCAAGTCACGCGTCTGACAAACCGACAGAGTGACCAAGAGATTATGGCACAGCAAAAAGCGGATAAGCTGTTGAATTAATGGACATCCCGCGGCGGCTGGGCGGTAATGTAGGCGATAGGGGCGCTATTTTCGTCATCAAATGTGACAATTTCCCAAGCATCAGGCCGCTCCAGCAATGCTCTCAACAAGGCATTGTTGAGTCCATGGCCCGACTTGTAGCCCTTGTATTCACCAATGATGCCGTAGCCCAGCAGGTACAAATCACCAATGGCGTCCAGCATTTTGTGTCGGACGAACTCGTCTTCGTAGCGCAGGCCGTCGACATTCATCACGCCTTCATCGTTCAGGACAATGGCGTTTTCCATGCTGCCGCCACGCGCCAGGTTGCGGGACCACAGGTACTCAATATCACGCATGAAGCCGAAGGTCCGTGCACGGCTGACCTCCTTCACATACGCCGTGGTTGAAAAGTCAACGCAGGCGCTCTTGTGGTCTTCGTGAAAGGCGGGATGATCAAAATCAATGGTAAACGCAACACGAAAGCCGTTATAGGGCATGAAGGCAGCATATTTGTCACCCTCATGGACCTCGATCGGTTTGAGGATACGAACCAGTTTCTTTGGAGCGGTTTGCTCGATGATGCCGGCCGCTTGCAACAGGAACACAAAAGGACCGGCGCTTCCATCCATGATGGGGATTTCTGCCGCGCTGACTTCGATCACGGCATTATCAATTCCCAGCCCGGCCAGTGCGGACATCAGGTGCTCCACCGTCCCGATCTTGACCCCGTCACTCACCAGATTGGTGGACATCACGGTATCGTTCACCAGCAGCGCGTTGGCCGGGATCTCCACCGGAGGATCAATGTCCGTTCTCCGGAAGCGAATACCGGAATCAATACTGCCGGGCTTCAGGGTCAAATAGACCTTGTTGCCGCTATGCAGACCGATGCCGGTGGCGCGGATGGTGTTTTTCAGGGTTCGTTGACGAAGCATTGTGTCAAAATGTTTCAGGGCCAAATTGGCATAGTAACACTTCTCCGGCTTTCTGCAAGGATTGATTGCCCTTGCCCGGCGGCCTCACAAATGCAAAGGCGCCGGTGTTTCCACCAGCGCCTTTGGGTGTCTCCGAACCGTGATTACTGGTCGGAGTTCTGCTGGCGACGCAGGAAAGCCGGGACATTCAGCAATTCACTGCTCTTCGCGGCCGGTTTTGCCGCTGCAGCCGGCGCAGGTGCAGGCGGACGGCGGTTGATGGCAGGCTGCTCATAGTCATCATAAACCGGACGCGGGGCCGGTTGCGGCGTTACGGAGGGCGCCGCGCCGCCCATGACCGGGCGCGGGCGTGCGGTTGCAGCCGTTGCCTGGGCGCCGGCGGAGGCGCGCGGCGCCGTCTTGCTAAGGCCTGTCGCTACCACCGTGACCCGGATTTCATCGCCAAGATCCGGATCAAGGATGGTACCGATGACCACATGAGCCTCAGAAGACGTCAGATGGTTGACAATTTCACCCACCGTATTGAAGTCATCCAGTCCCAGGCTTTCGTTGGCGGCCACCGATACCAGCAATCCACGAGCGCCTTCCAGCTGGATGTCGTCCAGCAACGGGCTGTGAATGGCCAGTTCGGTAGCGATGCGGGCCCGGTCTTCACCCTTGGCGGAACCGGTTCCCATCATGGCCAGACCCTGCTCGGACATCACCGTACGCACGTCGGCGAAATCAACGTTGATGAGGCCGGGCCGGGTAATCATGTCCGAAATGCCCTGCACCGCGTTGAGCAGCACGTTGTTGGCGGCCTTGAACGCATCCAGCAACGACACCTTGCCAAGCACGGTCAGCAACTTGGCATTGGGAATGGTGATCAGCGAGTCGACATGCTGGGAAAGTTCATCAATGCCGTGTTCCGCCAGCTTCATGCGCTTGCCTTCAAACGGAAAGGGCTTGGTTACCACCCCGACGGTGAGGATGCCCATTTCCCGGGCCACTTCCGCCACCACCGGTGCACCGCCGGTGCCGGTGCCGCCGCCCATGCCGGCGGTAATGAACACCATATCGGCACCGTTCAATGCCTCACGGATCCGGTCACGATCCTCCAGAGCCGCCTGACGGCCAACCTCCGGCTGAGCGCCTGCGCCCAGACCGCGGGTCAACTCGCCCCCCAACTGCAACAACGTGGGCGCGCTCATTTTTTTCAATGCCTGCATGTCGGTATTGGCGCAGATGAACTGCACGCCCTTCAAACCCGAACGCACCATATGATCGACGGCATTGCCGCCGCCGCCGCCGATACCGAACACCTTGATCACAGCATTGCCGTTGAAGCTGTCGACGTGATCATCTGCCATCTGGAAAATACTCATTTTGTTACTCCTGCCCCGGAATTATCATGCCACGCCTGCCCCTGACTGCCGTTCAGAAATGCGTTTCAAGCCATTGACGCAATTTCTGGAACATACCCCCGTTTCCTGACGGATTGCGACGAGTAGGGAGCACCTCGCGCACTTCATGCAAGCGCTGCTTGCCATACATCAGGAGGCCCACGCCCGTGGCGTAGACCGGATTTTTGAGAATGTCGCCCATACCGCCCGACTTGACTCCGTTCGGGACGCCCACCCGCACCGGCATTGCCAGCACGGACTCCGCCAGGGCGGCCGCACCTTCAATCCGGGAGGCTCCGCCTGTCAGCACAATTCCCGCCCCCATGTAGCCCATGAGTCCGGCGTGAACCAGTTCTTCCTGAACCATGCGGAATATTTCTTCGTAACGAGCCTCAACCACCGAGGCCAGAAAATGCCGTTGCAACTTGCGCAGCGGCCGGTCACCCATGCCCGGAACGTTGATCATGTCTTCGCGATTGACAAGCCTGGCCTGGGCGCAGGCATGTTTCACCTTCAGATCTTCAGCTTCCTGGGTCGGGGTATGCAGGGTGATGGCGACATCATTGGTCACCTGATCCCCCGCCACCGGCAGAATAGCCGTGTGCCGCAACGCTCCATGGGCGTAGACGGCGATATCCGTGGTGCCCGCGCCGATATCGACCAGGCACACGCCCAATTGCTTCTCGTCGTCGGACAACACTGCATCCGCCGCCGCCAGCGGCTCCAGTACCACTTCATCTATTCCGATGCCGCAACCACGCACACACTTTTCCAGATTTTGCCACGCATTCAGCGAACAGGACACCAGATGATGATGCCCTTCCAGACGAACGCCGGACATGCCCAGCGGATTGCGCACATCTTCCTGATGATCGACGATGAATTCCTGCGGCAGCACGTGCAGGACCTTGTGATCCGGCATTACCGCCCCGGTTTTCGCCGCCTCCAGTACTCGATCAATATCGGACTGGGTCACCTCGCCGTTGGGAACAGCCACCACGCCATGCAGGTTGCGGCTGAGGATGTGCGAACCGGCGATGCCGACATAAACCGAATGGATGCTGCAGTCAGCCATGCTTTCGGCTTCACTGATAGCCGCCTGGATATCCTGGATAGTCTGGTCAATATTGACGACCATGCCGCGCTTCAAGCCCCGCGAGGCTTTTTTGCCGACACCGATTACTTCGAGCAGCCCGTCGGAGGATACCTGCGCAATCAGCGCCGCAACCTTCGATGTGCCGACATCAAGCGCCACGATCAGGTCTTGCTGGTTATCTGCCATCTTGCCTTGTCACCTGTTCCAGCTTTCTCAATTGATTGTTCACTACCGGGACCTCCATGCCTGCTTTCCAGGCCACAGCAAGTCCGTTCCGGTACCTCAGGTCCACGCGGGCGATGCGGTCCGCGTTGGGTTGGAGCTCTTTATCCCAAAGCCACAAAAATCGCTGCAGCTTGTCGTTGAACTGACGCTGGTCCAGAATCAGCTCCATGCCGGAGTTGAACTTGAGAAACCAGGTCATGCGTTCGGTCAGGTGCAACTCCACAACGTGCATCCCTGTCGGCCTGAAACGTTCGTTCAGGCTGCGGTATTGTTCCATGACAAATGCAGTCTTGCCTTCCGGCCCGAACAGCAACGGCAGTTCGCTGCCGGCAGCGCCAGGCTTGGGCTGGAAGATCTCGCCACGGGCGCTAAGGTAATTCTTTTCCCCCCAGCGCGCCACCGCCTTTTTTTCAATCACCCGCACCCGGATGCCGTCGGGCCAGCGACGCTGCACCGACATGCTTTCCACCCAGGGCGACGCAATGACGGCGTCACGGATGGCCATCAGATCGGTCCCGAAATAACTGCCTTTGACCACTGGCTTCAAACGAGCGGACAACTCATCACGATCAGCCGGACTGATGTCCCCTTCCACCTGGATAATCGCCAGCGGCGCTTTGCGGACCAACTCCGCATACAGGCCGACAAAGCCCCAGGCCAGCGCCATGAAACCGCATAACAACCAGATTACGCTGAAAAACCGACCGAGCATCAGCGCCGGTTTCCGGAACGACAGGTTCCGGAACAGGTTACGACCGGCGGGCGCTTGGGTTTGCATGTTGCTCAGCCTCTTGACCCGTCCAGGGTTTGCGCCAGGATCGTCCTTACCAGTTGCCCGAAATCCATCCCGTCCGCACGTGCCGCCATCGGCACCAGCGAATGATCGGTCATGCCCGGCACCGTATTCACCTCCAGCAACCAGAAACGGCCGTCCTGGTCCTGCATGGCATCGATTCGCCCCCAGCCGCGGGCGCCGACAGCGGTAAATGCCTCAAGCGCCACGGCCTGCAACCGCCCTTCATCTTCCGGGGAGAGTCCGCAGGGACACAGGTACTGGGTATCGTTGGCCTGATACTTGGCCTCGAAATCGTAAAAACCATGGCTCTGATGTGGCTGCAGACGGATGACCGGCAAAGCGCGGCCGCCCAGAATCACTATCGTGTATTCCCGTCCGGTAATCCAGCGTTCGGCAATGATTTCGCTGTCATATTGCGCGGCAAAGGAATAGGCACCGGGCAGATCCTCCAGGGTCTCCACCTTGCGCATGCCGATGCTGGAACCTTCCCGAACCGGCTTGATCATCAACGGCAGTCCCAGCTCGGCGACGACTGAGGCAAAATCGGTTTCCGCCGACAACCGGCGGTACGAAGGCGTTGGCAAGCCGCAACCCAGCCACAACTGCTTGGTGCGCGCCTTGTCCATGCCCAGCGCCGACGCCAGCACACCACTACCGGTATAGGGCACCCCCAGCAACTCCAGCGCGCCCTGCACGGTGCCGTCTTCACCGCCACGGCCATGCAGCACAATGAAGGCGCGATCATAGGCAACCACTTCGGCAATCGGCCGCCGGGCCGGATCAAAAGCTTCGGCGTCTATGCCGCCGGCCTTGAGGGCGTCCAGAACCGCCTGCCCGCTGATCAGGGAAATTTCCCGTTCGGCCGAAGTGCCGCCAAACAGCACCGCGACCCGCCCGAATTGCTCTTGCTTCACTGTCATGTTGCCTGTTGCTCCCGTGGGATGATTAAGCCTGGCGTGGCTCGCCGGCTTGCAGATAAAGGTTGTGAGCGGCCAGATCCGAGGCAATCGCCCCGACATTACCGGCGCCTTGCGTCAGCAGCAGGTCATTGGACTGCAATATTGCCTTCAGTACCGTCGGCAGGTCTTCGTGTTGCTGCACAAAAACAGGATTTACTTGTCCCAGCAGGCGAACACTACGGGCCAGTGTGCGGCCGTCCGCTCCCGGTATCGGCTTTTCCCCGGCCGGATAGACATCCAGCAGCACCAGCAGGTCCACATCCGACAGGACCCGGACGAAATCCTCGAAGCAGTCACGGGTGCGGGTATAGCGGTGCGGCTGGAACAGCAGCACCAGCCGACGATCCGGGTAGCTCTGGCGGGCGGCCTTGATCGTGGCCTCCACCTCGCGCGGATGATGCCCGTAATCGTCCACCAGACAGACATTACCGTCATCGCAGGGAAACTCGCCATATTGCTGGAAGCGGCGACCGACGCCCTGAAAACGGATCAGTGCGGCCCGGATCGCTTCATCGCTGACGCCTTCATCGGTCGCGATGCTGATGGCGGCCAGGGAGTTCAGGACATTATGCATGCCCGGCAGGTTCAGCGTGACATTCAACGGTTCGCGGTGGGGGCGCAACACGGTAAAACGGGTCTGTGTACCAGCCTGTTCGATATCAACCGCCCTGACATCGTTTTCTTCCGCAAAACCGTAGGTGATGGTAGAGCGCCCGATTCGCGCCAACAACGACCTAATGACCGGATCATCGCCGCACACTACAGCCAGTCCGTAAAATGGCAGGTTATGCAGGAACTGGATGAAGGTGTCCTTCAGCTTCTCAAAATCGCCACCATAGGTGTCCATATGATCAGCGTCAATGTTGGTCACCACCGCAGCCATGGGCAGCAGATGCAGGAACGAAGCATCGCTTTCATCGGCCTCGGCGACCAGATAGCGGCTGCCGCCCAGCTTGGCATTGGTCCCCGCGCTGTTCAGCAAGCCGCCGATGACAAATGTCGGGTCCATACCCGCTTCCGCCAGGATCGATGTCACCAGACTGGTCGTTGTCGTCTTGCCATGCGTTCCGGCAATGGCGATGCCATGCCGCCAACGCATCAGCTCGCCCAGCATTTCCGCACGGCGGACGATGGGAATCCGCGCTTCCCGGGCGGCGACCACCTCAGGATTGCTGTTATCAATCGCGGTGGAGGCGACCAGCACATCCACGCCTTCAATATGCGAAGCCTCATGGCCAATGAAGATCCGGGCGCCCAGCTTTGCCAGACGCGCCGTGGTTTCGCCCGCCTTAGCGTCGGAACCGGAAATGGCGTAGCCCTGGTTCAGCAGCACTTCCGCAATGCCGCACATCCCCGCTCCGCCGATACCGACGAAATGAATCAGCTTTACCCGGCGCATTTCGGGGATTTCAATCAATCGACTACGTCCGTTGCCATGACTCATGGGCTGTCTCATTATGCTCGGGGTTGAAGACAAAAGGCCGCCACCGTGGCAGTGGCTTCAGGCTTGGCCTGCTGACGGGCCTTGACCGCCATGTTCAGCAGGGTGTCGCGGTTCCAGACCGCACGCAGCTCCGCCGCCAGCACTTCCGGAGTCAATATTTTCTGCGGGCACAGGCAAGCCGCGCCGGCTTCCGACAGATAACGGGCATTGGCCGTCTGATGATCATCCACAGCAAAGGGATAAGGCACCAGAATGGAGGCTGCCCCCACCGCCGCCAGCTCGCTGACCGTCAAGGCTCCGGACCGGCAGATAACCAGATCCGCCCAGGCATATGCAGCCGCCATGTCATCAATGAATGGCACAACTTCCGCCGTAACCCCCACTGCCTCGTAGTTGGCTTGCGTGGATTCCACAGACTTGCGGCCGGTTTGGTGCCGGAGCTCCGGACGCATGTCCGGGGACAACTGAGCCAACGCTTTCGGCAGCAGCGCGTTCAGCGCAACAGCGCCCTGGCTGCCGCCCAGCACCAGCACCCGCAACGGCCCGCTCCGGCCGGCAAAGCGCTCTTCGGGGGCCGGTACGGCGCAAATATCCGCCCGCACCGGATTACCGGTGGTGGCCACCTTCGGATCTGCAGGGAAAGCGCCGGGAAAGGCCTGCAGCACCTGCGTGGCCAGACGCGACAGCATCCGGTTGGTGAATCCGGCAATGGCATTCTGCTCATGAATGATCAGCGGCTTGCCCAGTAGGCGCGCCGCCAGCCCGCCCGGACCGGTCACATAACCGCCCAATCCAATGACGCAATCCGCCTCCACGGCGCGCATGACCCGCATCGCCGCCAGCGTTGCCGCCATCACCTTGAACGGCGCGCGCAGCAGGCGGCCGATGCCCTGACCCCGGACGCCGCTGACATCCAGGAACGTAATCGGCAACCGGTTTTTCGGCACGACATCCGCCTCAATACCCGCCGCCGTCCCCAGCCAATGGATACGTACGCCATGGCTTTCCAGCTGATGCGCAACCGCCAACGCCGGAAAAACATGCCCTCCGGTCCCCCCGGCCATCACCACCACGGACTTAACGGCCATTTTTCTTCTCCCGGAAGCCCGTCCGCGTTTCCGCATCGATCCGCAACAGGATGCCAAGCATCACAAACACCACCATCAGGCTACTACCGCCGTAGCTGACCAAGGGCAGCGTCAAGCCCTTGGTGGGGAAAAAGCCGGTGTTGACCCCGATATTGATCACCGCCTGCATCGTGATCAAAAAGGCCAGACCATAAGCCAGGTAGCCTTCAAACTGACGACCCGCCGCCTCGGCGTTTCGGCCGATTTTCAGCGCCGACGTGATCAGCACCCAGAACAGGCTGATCAGCAGGACAACTCCGACCAGCCCGAATTCCTCGGCATACACTGCAAATACAAAGTCGGTATGTGCTTCGGGCAAATAAAACAGCTTCTGAACGCTATGACCGAGGCCGACACCAAACCAGTCCCCGCGTCCGAACGCAATCAGGCTCTGCGACAACTGGTAGTCGGAACCATACTGGTCATCCCAGGGATCCATGAACGACATCACCCGGCGCAACCGGTAAGGCTCCAGGATAATGGCAGCGATACCGCCCGCCAGCACAAAAAACACCAGACCGCCGAACTGGATCATTGGCGCACCGGCTAAAAACAGCATGCCCATGACAGCCGTCATCAGCACCAGGCTGGCGCCAAAATCGGGCTCACTGAGGAACAAGCCGATAAAGGTGCCGATCACCGCCATTGCCCTTAGAAACCCCAAAATATAGGTGGTTCTGACCTCTTCCTGACGTCTTACCAAATACCCCGCCATGAACAGCACCACAGCGAATTTACCGATCTCGGAGGGCTGAATGGTTAACGGCCCCACGCCCAGCCAGCGGGCGCTGCCGTTGATACGCTTTCCAACATGAGGAATCAGCACCATCACCAGCAGTACAAAGGCAAAAGCGAGAATATGCCAACTGAAGCGCTGCCAGAAATGCATCGGCACATTCACCACCACTCCGGCAGTCGAGACCGCCAGCAGCATGTAAAACAAATGCCGGAAAAAGAAGTAGAACGGATGGCCAAAGATGGCGTCCGCCACCCCCATCGAAGCCGAGGCGACCATGATGACGCCGATACAGGCCAGCATGCCTGCCGACAACATCAACAGGCGCGCCGGAGTGAATTCCTCACGCCAGTTCGGTACAACCCAGTGCCGGGGAATGGAAATCCGGGGCAAGGCGAGCTTCATGCAGCCTCCGTCAGCGCCTGTACAGCCGCCTCAAAGCGGTTGCCGCGATCTTCATAACTCTGGAACATGTCAAAGCTGGCGCAGGCCGGGGACAGCAGCACCGCATCACCGGCAACCGCCAAACGACCGGCCAGACGTATCGCGTCGGGAAGACTGTCCGCATGAAGCCGCTCGATGCCGGGGGTCAGGACGGCCTCAATCCGGGCAGCATCCTCACCGATCAGGATGACAGACTTGCCAAACTGCTCCAGGGCGGGCGTCAAGGGAGAAAAGTCCTGACCCTTGCCCTGGCCGCCGGCAATCAGGATAACTTTGCCGTCGATGACCGGCCCCAGTCCGTTCAATGCCGCCAGCGTTGCCCCTACATTGGTGCCCTTGGAATCGTTATACCAACTGACGCCGTTGTAACGTGCGACCATCCGGCAGCGATGCGGCAATCCTGGGAACTCGCGCAGGGTGTCCAGCATGACTTGCAGGGGCAAATTGACCGCTGAACCCAGCGCCAGCGCCGCCAGCGCATTGGCGATATTGTGCTCACCGAAAATCTTCATCTCATTGGCCGCCAGCAGTTTTTCATGCCCATGGGCAAGCCAGACCTGACCGGCCTCGCGGATTACCCCCCAGGAATCATGGTCAGGCATGTCGGTTCCAAAACTGGTATGCGGAACGGATTCCGGCAATTGCGGCACCGTCAGGTCGTCCTGACGATTAGTTACGTAAAACCTGCAGTTTCTGAAAATACGATGCTTGGCGCGATGGTATTCCTGCATATTTTTGTAACGATCCATGTGGTCTTCACTGATATTGAGAACCACCGCGGCTGCGGCACGCAAGTCGTGTGTAGTTTCCAGCTGGAAACTCGATAATTCGAGCACATACAGCCCGGTTTCAGGATTCAGCAAGTCCAACACCGGAATACCCAGATTACCGCCGACACCGGCTTTTATCCCGGCATTATCCGCCATTAATCCCACCAGCGTTGTCACGGTGCTTTTGGCGTTGGAACCGGTAATGGCGATGATCGGCGCGTCTGTGGCGCGGCAAAACAGTTCTATATCCCCGATTACCGGTATGCCGGCCTTGAGCCGGGCTGCCAGCATCGCCGGTTCGTTGATCGAAATACCGGGACTGGCAATGATTTCGCGGGCCTGCAACAACAGGCTTTCATCCAGTCCGCCCAGACTGCAATGAACCTCCGGATAATCCCGACGCAATTCCTCCAACCCCGGAGGGTTGTTCCGGGTGTCGTTGACGGCGACCGTATAACCCTGCCCACGCAGAAAACGCACACAGGAGAGACCGGTCTTGCCCAGCCCCACCACGACCATTAATCTGTCTTGCTGAATCCGGTTTTCCATGGCGGTTTCCTAGCGAATTTTCAGGGTGGCCAAACCCAGCAGTACCAGCATGAAGCTGATAATCCAGAACCGCACCACCACCTTGGTTTCAGGCCAGCCCTTCAACTCATAATGGTGATGAATCGGCGCCATGCGGAAAATGCGTTTTCCGGTCAGTTTGAATGAGGCCACCTGCAACATCACCGAAACCGTTTCCAGCACAAAAACACCGCCCATGACAAACAGCACGATTTCCTGGCGGACAATAACCGCAATCACTCCCAGCACCGCCCCTAGCGCCAATGCCCCGACATCCCCCATGAAAACCTGGGCCGGATAGGCATTGAACCAGAGAAAACCCAGCCCGGCCCCGATGATCGATCCGCAAATGACAATCAGCTCCCCTGCCCCCACCACATGCGGAATATGCAGGTAGGTCGCAAATTTAATATTACCCGAAACATAAGCAAAAATAGCCAACGCGCCTGCAACCATAACCGTAGGCATGATCGCCAGGCCGTCCAATCCGTCAGTCAGATTGACGGCATTACTGCTGCCGACAATCACCAGATAGGTCAGCAGAATATAAAACACCCCCAACGGGATCACAAAATCCTTGAAAAACGGGAAAATCAAGGCTGTTTCCTGTGGCGTGCTGGCAATGTAATACAGAAACCCCGCCGCCCCGATGCCGCCGAGCGATTGCCAGAAATACTTCCAGCGCGCCGGCAAGCCGCGTGAATTCTTTTCAACCACTTTCCGGTAGTCATCCACCCAGCCCACCGCGCCAAAAACCGCCATGACCGCGAGGACCACCCAGATATAAGGGTTGTTCAATTTGCCCCACAGCAAGGTGCTGACGGCAATCGCCACCAGGATCAGCGCGCCGCCCATGGTCGGCGTGCCGGACTTGACCAGATGCGTTTGCGGTCCGTCGGTGCGGACGGCCTGACCAAACTTCATGAGGCGCAGCTTCTCGATCATCCAGGGGCCAAGCCACAGGGATATGCCCAAGGCGGTAAGCACACTCAGGATGGCGCGCAGGGTGAGATAATCAAACACCCGGAAAGCCTTGACGTATTCAGCGAGTATTCCCGCCAGCCAGACAAGCATCAGCGTTGCTCCTCAATCAGTTTCTGGACAACCCGCTCCATGCGGGCGCTGCGGGAACCCTTGACCAGCACCGTGGCCGGGCCCTTAATCAATGTCGGCAATACCGCCAGTAATTCGTCCTGGGTGGCAAAACCGCACACATTGCCCGGCCCGAACCCCAGAACCGTGCCCTCATGGAAGTTACCCACCGCCAGCAGCAGGTCAATACCCAGACTGGCGGCATGGGCGCCGACTTCGGCATGCATTTCTGCAGCACCATCCCCCAACTCGCCCATGCCGCCGAGAATGGCAATGCGTCGCCCTTCACAACCGGCCAGCATATCCAGAGCGGCCTTCATGGATGCCGGATTGGCGTTATACGTGTCATCTATTACCACCAGATCACCACACCGATGCCTTTCCAGTCGGCCCGGCGCCGGTTTGGCAGCCTGCAGCCCGTCACGGATATGCCCGGGGGCAATATCGCAGGCCAGCGCCAGTGCGGCGGCGGCCAGGGCGTTGCTGACATTATGCTGCCCCAGCACCTGCAAGTGGATGGGCAGCGTCACATCCGGCAACTGCAAATCAAAGGTCCAAGCGCCGCCGGCTTGCCGGATCAGGCTTTTCGCAGACACATCCGCCGGGCCGTTGACCGAAAAAGTAATGACCCGCCGACCGGCATTCAGGGACAGGTGGTAATCCGCGTAATCGTCATCCCGATTGACCACCGCCACGCCGTCAACGGTCAAGCCGCTGAAGATCTCTCCCTTGGCATCCGCAATACCCTGTCGGCTGCCGAACCCTTCCAGATGAGCAACCCCTACGTTGTTGATAAGCGCCGCTTGCGGTTGCACTAAACCACTGGTGCAAGCAATTTCCCCCTTGTGGTTCGCCCCCAACTCAAAGACCCCGTACTTGTGCTGAGCGCCCAGCCGTAACAGGGTCAGCGGTACGCCGATTTCGTTATTCTTGTTGCCCAGCGTCGCCAGCGTCTCACCGGCCTTGCTGAAGATCGAGGCCGCCATTTCCTTGACGGTGGTCTTGCCGCTGCTGCCGGTAATCGCCACCCGCACCGGGTTGAACTGAAGTCGCCAGGCCAGCGCCAATTGCTGCAACGCCACGCGGGTATCCGGAACCAGCACTTGCGGCAGGGGCAGACCGGGATTCAGGACGGTGACCATGGCCCCGCAAGCCCCCGCCTCTGCAGCCCTCGCAACAAAGGCGTTGGCGTCAAAATTTTCACCACTGAGGGCAACAAAGAAATCCCCGGCGGCGATCTGCCTGGTGTCCGTGGAGAAAGTCAGCGCCTCTCCATCCGCCCCATGCAACTGCCCGCCGGTTACCGCCGCAATCTTGCTAAATCGCATCTGACGTCCCCTCCACGCCGACCCCGTGCATCAGCCCCAAATGACGTCGCACTTCTTCCGCATCATCAAAGGCATAGCGCACGCCGCGAACTTCCTGATAGTCCTCGTGCCCCTTGCCCGCCACCAGCACCAGATCACCGGGCGCCGCTTCTTTCATTGCCATCGCAATCGCTTCGCGACGGTCTGTGCAAACCTGCACCCTCATCTTGTCTTCACCGCCCAGCCCTGACAGCACATCAGCAATGATGCGATCCGGCGCCTCGCTGCGCGGGTTGTCCGACGTCACCACCACCCGGTCCGCCAGACGGGCAGCAATCGCCCCCATCAGTGCACGCTTGCCGGAGTCGCGGTCGCCACCGCAGCCAAACACGCACCACAGGCGACCCTGAACATGCTCACGCAGGGTCTGTAATACTTTTTCCAGTGCGTCCGGCGTGTGAGCATAGTCCACCACCGCCGTCATGTTTCCATTCGACCAGCACTCCATGCGGCCCCGCACCGGCTGCACGGCCTCCAGCGCCCGCACGGCATCATCCAGCGGAATATCCACCGCCAGCAACCCGGCCAGCACGGCCAGCAGGTTGCTGACATTGAAGCGGCCCAGCAAACGGCTGCGGATCTCACGGTCCCCCATCGGGGTTCTGACCCGCAATACCAACCCCTGCAATGAGGGAGCGACACTCAGCGCCACAAAATCGGCGCGGGAATCGGGCTGCTGGCTGTACGACCAGCAACGAACCTGTTTGCCCAGCAGATGTCGAAAATGCACCGAGGCCGGGTCATCCGCATTGAGGATCGCCTGCTTCAGCGTCGGCCACTGAAACAGCAAGCCCTTCGCATCGCGGTAGGTTTCCATGTCGCCGTGATAATCCAGATGGTCACGGGTCAGGTTGGTGAAAACAGCCGTTTCGATGCGGGTGGCATTCAGCCGCCCCTGCTCCAGACCGTGCGAACTGGCCTCCATCGCCACCACTTGCGCACCGGCATCACGGAACTCGGCCAGCCTCGCCTGCAACTGCACAGCATCCAGCGTGGTATGTGTTGAAGGTTGTACTTCACCCACCAGACCGTTGCCCAAGGTTCCAAGTACTGCGGCGCGGCGACCAAGAAACTCACAGGCATGCGCCAGCAACTGGGCGGTGCTGGTCTTGCCATTGGTGCCGGTTACGGCCACGACCCGCAGTGACTGACTGGGCTGCCCGTAAAATCCGGAGGCAATTTCGCCCAAAAGCGACGACAGACCGGGCACCCCGATCACCGGTACGCCTTCGACTTCTTCGCTACCGGCATCTTCCGCCAGCACCGCTGCCGCGCCGTTGAGTACAGCCTGCGGAATGAAATCGCGGGCATCGTGAGTGCGGCCGCGCAGGGCCAGGAACAGGGATCCCGGCCTTACCTGGCGGCTGTCTGCCGTCAGCCCCGTCACTTCAAGATCCGACCATGCAGAGGGCGCCTCCGCATAAAAATCACCCAGACGCGGCATCAGGTCCGTCCTCCGGCAGGCGCCGGCACTGCCCGTTCCATCGGCACCGGGGGAGGTGGTTCAAGAGGCTTGTCAGTTGGTACATTCATCAGGCGCAGCGTTTCCGCCATGACCCGCGAGAAAACCGGTGCAGCCACAAGACCGCCGTAATAACCGCCCTTGGACGGATTGTCTATCACCACCGCCATAACCACCTTGGGGTTGGAAACCGGGGCAAATCCGACAAAAAGTGACATATAGTCATTGGCCGCATAACCGCCAGCCTGCGCCTTGTGCGCTGTCCCGGTTTTGCCCGCCACGCGATAACCGGGAACTGCCGCCTTCTTGGCCGTTCCATCTTCTGAAAC
Organism: Fluviicoccus sp.; assembly: GCF_030646115.1. Classification (GTDB taxonomy): domain Bacteria; phylum Pseudomonadota; class Gammaproteobacteria; order Pseudomonadales; family Moraxellaceae; genus Fluviicoccus. Next base: position 31,491 of record NZ_JAUSMX010000009.1, on the reverse strand, counting down.
CACCGACTCCATCATGGGAAACAACTGCCGGGCAATCCTTTCACTGATCAGGCGTGTTTCCTGCACGGGGCCATTGACCTTCAGGAAACTGACCGGACGCTGTACGCCGCCCGCCGCAATCGTGGCGTAGGCACGCGCCAGTTGCAGGGCATTAACCGTCAAACCATAACCATAGGACATTGTGGCTAACTCCACCGGACGCCAGCGTTCCGGCGGCTGCAGGCGGCCGCGGGTTTCGCCGGGGAAACCGCTGCCAGTTACTTTCCCCAGACCAAAGCGCTGTAGAAAGGTCGGCAAGCCATCAGGCGGCAGGGACAGGGCAATTTGCGCCGCCCCCACGTTACTGGACTTGGTGATGATGGTGCCCATATCAATGATCCCGTAATTCTCGTGATCGGTGATGGTCTTGTTGTAAACCTGATAGGAGCCCGGATTGGTGTTGAATTTACTGTCCGGGGTGTATTTCCCGCTCTCCAGCCCGGCCGCCACCGTCAGTACTTTCATGGTGGAACCCGGCTCGAACATATCGACAGCGCCCCGGTTGCGCAGGCTGTCCAGCGGCACGCCAATGCGATTGTTGGGGTTGTAGCCGGGCTGGTTGGCCATGGCCAGCACTTCACCGGTTTCCACATCCAGCGCCACCACCAGCCCGGCTTTCGCACCATGTTCGGCCACCGCCGCCGCCAGTTCACGATAGGCAATATACTGGACACGGGAATCAAAACTGAGGTTCAGTTCCTTGCCAGGCGTAGCCGCCTTGATCAGGGACACATCCTTGACCTTGCGCCCCTTCAAATCGCGCATGACCAGCATCTTGCCGGGTTTGCCGCGCAACTCCGGGTCATATGCCAGCTCCAGGCCTTCCTTGCCGTAATCATCCAAGTCTGTGAAACCGATGATATGGGACGCGCTTTCCCCTTCGGGGTAATACCGCTTGTATTCATTAATGCCGTACACCCCGGGGAACTCCCGGTCCAGCACTACTTTTGCGATATCGGGCGCCAGATGACGCTTCAGATAGAGAAACTCCTTGCCCTCACTGCGTTTCAGGCGCGACGCGAGCACAGCTGGATCCACCCCGATCGCCAGCGCCAGTTCCGGGACATCAAGCACGCGGGGCTTTGCTTTGGGGTTAGCCGGTTGGCCCAACTCACGTACTTCCTTAGGGTTGACCCAAAGCGACACCACCGGCGTACTGACGGCCAGCGGTACGCCGTTACGGTCCAGAATCATGCCGCGATGCGCAGGCAGCGTTTCCTTGCGCAACATGCGAGCGTCACCCTGCCGCTTCAGGAATTCATGATCGATGACATGGAGATACGTGGCGCGCACCAGCATGCCCAGGAACAGGAGTCCCAGCAGGATGGCGACTGCTTTATGGCGCCCGGAAAAACCGGGGGCCACCGCTTTGACCGGGCGCGCGGTCTTGCCTTGCTTCATTGCTGCACCATCACCACCGATTCGGGTGGCGGAGGCACCATTTGCAGTTCCTCCGCACCGAGCTTGCCTATGCGTCCGTACGACCCCCAGGCATGCTGCTCCAGCAACAACTGCCCCCACTCAACATCCAGATTGTTCTTTTCCTCATCCAGCCGTTGCAATTCCTGCACCTTCAGCCGTGCCAAATGCGCACTATAGGCCACGCCGACAGCAGAACCGACCAGCCCGACAACCAGCAAGGCCACGACCCCGGCGCTCAGGCTGGGTTTGAAGCTCTTTTTGAGCAACTCGATCATCACGCGGACTCCAGCTTCATCGCTACGCGCAGGTGGGCGCTGCGGGCGCGGGGGTTGCGGCTGATTTCATCGGGCGAAGGATCAATCTTGCCCAGTGATTTGGCCAAAGGCTTGAGGTCAGCGGCGCGAATGGGGAAATCCCGGGGCAGATCATCCCCCTGGGACTGCTTCCGGAAAAACTGTTTCACCATCCGGTCTTCGAGTGAGTGAAAGCTGATCACGGCCAACTTCCCCCCCGGCTTCAGGGCGGCCATGGCGTCAGGCAGGAAACCGGCAACGTCATCCAACTCGCCGTTAACCGCGATACGGATCGCCTGAAAAGTGCGGGTGGCAGGATTCTTGTTGCGCTCCCAAGCCGGATGCGCGGCGGCCACCACCTCCGACAACTGCCGGGTGGTGAGAATCGGCTCGGGATTCTGTTTGATGGCCTTGGCTATGCGACGACTGAAACGCTCTTCACCATAACGGAAGATAGCATCCGCCAATTGTTCTTCCGTGGCGCGGGCAATCCATTCCGCCGCCGAGAGTCCGGCGCGGGGGTTCATCCTCATGTCCAGCGGACCGTCATTCTGGAAGCTGAAGCCCCGGGAAGCGTCATCGATTTGCGGGGAAGAGACGCCGAGATCGGCCATGATGCCATCCACCCGGCCGGCCAAGTGACGCTCTGCCAGCACGGCCGCCAGATCCGCAAAGCTGGCGTGCACCATGATGACCCGGGGATCACTGTCAGCCAGAGCCTGACCGGCGGCGATGGCCTCGGGATCCTTGTCGAAAGCAATCAACAATGCCTGGGGGGAAAGGTGCGAAAGCAGCTCACGGGAATGACCGCCGCGACCAAAGGTTGCGTCCACGTAGATACCGTCTACGGCCCCCAGGACAGCCTGTACGGTTTCTTCCAGCAAGACGGTCTGATGTACGAAAAGACTGCTCATAATTGCGCCAAGAATGCAGGAGGCGGGCACAAAAAAAGGAAAAAACATTCCGGGAAGGCCACTGCCCGCCAGAAGAACGGTTTTTTCCGACAAGCGGGAAACTATAGAGAGACGCCCGTACAGCGTCAAGCGGCTGCATCACAAGTTTTGTGCTGAATTTTCAGCGACTTATGGGACAAACATCAGCCACCCCGGACCAAAAACAAATGCATGGCGCACAATGCTGAGAAATCACTTTAAGAAAAGCGGTTTGTCAGGTTTTTGTCTCGGGAAATTTGTCCCTGAAATAAGGCCGAGTCGGCCTGTAAGCCGGGTTCTGTCGAGGACGGTCATTCCTCTAGGCGCACGGTCACCCGTGCGCTCCAGCAACCTACCCGCATCCAGCGCGGGCCACGCCATAGGATGCCTATTTGGTCTTGCTTCAAGTGGGGTTTGCCGTACCGGTCTGTTACCAGACTCGTGGTGCGCTCTTACCGCACCGTTTCACCCTTACCACGCATGTCTTGCGACACCGTTCGGCGGACTGCTCTCTGTTGCACTTTCCGTCGGCTCACGCCGCCCAGGCGTTACCTGGCACTTTGCCCTGCGAAGCCCGGACTTTCCTCCCCCTGCTTGCGCAGGCGGCGACCGTCCAGCCGACTCGGACGCGCAGGATATCAGGATGCGCGGCGATGGCAAGGAGTTTTTGGGATTCGCAATCACCTCCCTGAAACCATTGCATCCTCGCGCCCGCTTTGATAACGGACAATCTGCAAGCGCACCGTATCCCCCACGTGATGATCCCGTGCCCTGGGTGCGTAAACCCGGGCCTGGCGCCCGTCCGCCAAGTGTACCAGCCATGCCTGCTCGTGCACCTCCAGAATCCGCGCTTCCGTGACGTAGCTTTTTTCTATCTTACCGTCGGCTGGCGACAGCAACCCTCCCCACCACATCACCAGCAGGGCGGCGGCCAAGGCCGCCGCCCTGGCGAAATAACTGTTGCGAATCCAGTCCTGCAAGCCCATAGCCGCTTCTCCCTCAGTCAACACCGGCCGAACCGGCATGCAGCGCCAGCGCCCGGTCATACAATGCGTTTTTACGGCGGCCGGTCAACTCAGCCGCCAGCTGCGAGGCCGGTTTTACCGGCAGATACTTCAGCAACTTCACCAGCAAAGCGTCCGTTTCCGCCTCATCCGGCAGTTGATCGGTGGCCGGCGCCCCTTCCACCACCAGCACGAACTCGCCTTTCTGCTGATTGGCGTCAGACTCGACCCACGCACATAGCTCGGCTGCCGGCAACAGACGGATGGTCTCAAAGGTCTTGGTCATCTCCCGCCCTAAGGCAATACGCCGGACAGCTCCGAAAATATCACGCATGTCCTGCAGGCACTCGACAATGCGATGTGGAGCCTCATAAAAAATCAGGGTACGACTCTCGCCGGACAAGGACTCCAGACGACCCCGGCGCGCCGTGGTTTTGGCTGGCAGGAAACCCTCAAAGACAAAACGATCGCTGGGCAAACCGGCGGCAGACAAAGCAGCAATGGCGGCGCAGGCGCCAGGCACCGGTGAAACCCTGACTCCCGCCGCCTGGGCCGCCGCCACCAAGCGATAGCCGGGATCGGATATCAGCGGAGTTCCGGCATCGGAAATCAAGGCGATACTGTCACCAGACACGATGCGCGCCAGCAGGGATTCCGCCTGCGCCTGCTCGTTATGGTCGTGCAGCGCCATGCTGGGGGTGGAAATACCCAGATGCTGCAACAATCGCGAGGAATGCCGTGTATCCTCGGCCGCAATCAGGCTGACCTGCTTCAAGACCGCGCAGGCCCGCAACGAGATGTCGTCGAGGTTGCCAATCGGGGTCGCCACCACATAAAGTACGCCGGTCATATCTAGGAACTCGGGAATGTCGATTATTCGCACCGGGCTGTTGCTGTCCGCCCTCATCGCCTCGCCCGTCCTGGCCGAGGATATCGTCGTGCTGCTGCCGCAAAGCGGCCCCGCCGCCAAAGCCGGATCGGCCGTGCGCGACGGCTTGCTGGCCGGCTATTATCAGACCGGCGGCCACCGCAATGCCAGCCTTGTCCTCAATTTCCGGGATACCGGCTCCCAAAACAACATCAAAGCCATCCTCGATAGCGCCATGACGCCGGATACTCGGCTGGTGATCGGCCCCCTGCTGCGGGACCAGGTCTCCGCCGTACTCGCCTCTCCGCCGTCCGCACCGGTGCTGGCGCTGAACGATGTCGATCATCTGGCCGTTCCCGGTGTTTGGGAGTTTGCCTTGTCTCCCGACGATGAAATGGCCCCGCTCGCCGAGGCCATGAAACAGGACGGAATTCAGCGGGTGCGCATCCTGATGCAGGCCGATGAGTCCGGTGAGCGCCTGCGCCAGGCCTTTGAAATGGCCTGGGAGTCCCGCAACGGACAATTACTGCCGGCCTTCGCGCTGCAGGAAAGCAGCCAGGGCGGCATCAGCGCCAGCCTGAGACAATTGCTGGCGTCCCCGGACACAGCCCGCACCCAGGCCTTTTTCCTGGCCACGCCCTCTCTGGCGCTCCAGGTCATGCCGCTGCTGGCCTTTTACCAGAAGCAACCGCTGAAGGTGTACACCACATCCCCTGCTTTTGACGAAATCGCCCCGGCGCTGCAGCGGCGCGACCTGAACGGTTTGCGCTTTTGCGGTGCACCCTGGTCCATGGAGAACCGCTGGCCTGAACAACCGTTACTCGCAGCCGCCTCACCGCCCGACTCTGGCAGCTTCAACCGTTTGCAGGCTTTCGGGGCCGATGCCTGGAGCCTGCAACGGCTGCTTCCGGCCCGCAAGCCCCTGACCCTGAGCCTGCGCACCGGCAACATCGCCCTCGACGCCAATGGATTGCAACGCACCCCTGTGTGCATGGAGATACTGGATGGAACCCCTCGCCCCCTCACGCCAAATTTGCGGACAAGCCGCTGAAGACGCCGCCTGCCACTACCTCATTCAACAGGGCTTCCACCCGGTTAGCCGCAATTTCCGCAGCCGCCGGGGTGAGGTCGACCTGATCGTCGTCAAGGGCGACCTGCTGGTCTTTGTGGAGGTCCGCTATCGCGGCGGCGAGGACTTTGGCGGCGCCATAGGGTCTGTCACTCGCGGCAAGCAACAAAAAATCATTGCGGCCGCCCGCTATTTTCTGCACCATCGACCGCGATTTGCGAATCATGCCGTCAGGTTCGACGTGATCGCCATGAGCGGGAACCCCGGAAACTGGATGTTCCAGTGGATTCCGGCCGCCTTTCTTGCCGAGTAAGCCCATTCATGATTGATATCATCAGTCAACGTACCGAAGCACACCTGACCGCCCTCAACCAGCTCATTGAACTGCACGGGGAAACCATCAGCCTTTTCGCCAATCGCCTGATTGACGCGCTGATGCAGGAAAAAAAGATCTTTTGCTGCGGACTGGGGGCGCATGCACCCAATGCCGCCGCCTTTGTCGCCCGGATGATCGATCGTTTTGATTGTGAACGACCGGCCTTTCCTGCCATCGCCCTGACGCCGGGCAGCGCACTGGTCAGCCCCTTTGTGCCCGGGAATCCGGAAGACTTGCTGGCCCGCCCCCTGCAGGCTCTGGCCAATCCCGGCGACATTATCGTTTTTGTGGTGTCGGCGGATCACCCCAGCCTTCAATCGGCCTTCAGCACGGCCCGCGACCTGCAATGCCAAGTGCTGATCCTGACCAGTGAATCAGGATTGCGCGGGCCGGACTTCATCACCTCGGAGTCCCTGCTGGCGGTGCCGGCCACCGAGCCCGCCCTGATACACGAACTGCAACTGTTCGTGCTGCACTGTTGTTGCGACCTGATCGACAATGCCCTTTTCGGAGTCCATGATGAAGACAATTTTGGCTCCTAGCCTGTTAATCCTGCTATTTATGTTATCCGGCTGCGCCCGTTTTGTCGCCGCTGTATCCGGCCCTGAGCCGGTGGGCGCCGCCGACGGTGAGCGCACCTTCAGCCAGCGGGTGGAGGACATGAGCATCGAGCGAACCTTTGCCATCAACCTGTACAAACTGCACCCGGACTTTGCCAACTCCCGGGTGCTGGTCATGAGCTTTTACAGCAATGTACTGCTGGTCGGTCAGGTTCCTAATGAGCCCCTCAAGAAATTAGCAGCCGACAACCTCAAGTCCATGCGCGAAGTAGGCACTGTGCACAATGAGCTTGTCGTCTCAGAAAATGCCACGCCCATGGTGGCGCGGGCCCGCGACAGCGTGATTTCCGCCCGGATTCGCAGCGCCCTGACGTTCGCGAAGGGTTTTCCCAGCAGTCAGTGCAAGGTGCTGGTGGAAGATGGGGTCGTTTATCTGATGGCCAAACTCAAGAAGGCCGAAGCGGATCAGGCCATTGAGAGGGTACGGCAAGTCCCTGAGGTCAAGCGCATTGTCAAACTGATTGATTATCTGCCCGACTGAGCGCCGGGCAGCACACGGCGGATTTACTTGACAACACGCAGGCTGGGCCGCCCGCCACCGGGACGGGGCCGGTCATCACCGTCACCGGCAACATCGGCGGACTCCTCCGCACGACCGGCAGGCACCGAAGCCAGAACTGGCGCCGCCTGGGAGATCACAGATGACTCCGGCTCTGTCTCAGCGTCACCTTGAACCTCAAACTCCTCATTGGCGTCAAAAAACATACCCTGCCCGTTCTCCCTGGCATAAATCGCCAGCACCGCCGACATGGGGGCTTCCACCGTCATCGACGCGCCATTGAAGCGCGCGGAAAAAGACAATCCGTCATTTCGCACAAACAGGTCCTTGACCGCATGCGGGGCAATATTCAACACTATCTTGCCGTCCTTGACATACTGAACCGGCACCCGCGCTCCGGTGGCGTTGGCATCCAGCAGCAAATACGGGGTTGCCTGGTTATCCACCAGCCATTCGTAGATGGCGCGAACCAGGTAGGGCCTGCTCGGAGTCATGGTTTCCTCGGAAAAAACGGATTAATGCGGTAATTGTAGCTGATCCGGTCGAATGGAGGCCACCGGTGCGACGAATGTCCGGTTGCGGCCCTCAGACTTGGCCTGATACAGCGCCTTGTCTGCCTCCGCCACCAGCATGCCGGGATCATCACCCCGACGCGGCAACAGGCTGCTGATGCCGATACTGACCGTCAGCTTCGCCGCAATTGACGACTGGTCATGGGCAATCGACTCAAGCTGCAATAACCGGTGCAACCGGGCAGCAACAGCGAGCGCGCCATCCTGCCCCGTGTCCGGAAGCAATACGACAAACTCCTCCCCCCCCAACCTAGCCACCATATCCCCTTCACGCTTGACAGCCGCGTTCAACACGCCGGCCACGGCGATCAGGCAGGCATCCCCGACAGGGTGCCCGTAAAAGTCATTGAAGGCTTTGAAAAAATCGATATCGACATAAAGTAATGACAGCGTTTGGCGGCCGCGTTGACTCCGGCGCCATACTTTACGCAGCTCTTCCTCAAAGGCGCGGCGATTGAACAGTCCGGTCAGTGGGTCACGCCGCGAAAGCTCCCGTAACCGGGCCGTCAAATCATCCTTTTGTGCGACTGCCTCCTGAAGGGAGTTCACCGCCTGTCGTAACTGGTGCTCCCTGAAAAACAGCTTTCGCGCCACATGCAGGATCACCGGCAATTGCAGCAGGATGTTAAGCACCACCAGCAGCGCCAGCGCTGAGTCGCGTCCGTATCGCCCGCCCCAGTCCAGACCGGCAATAAACCACCCCAGCAGCAACGGCAAACCGCCCAATGACAGCAGAAGCAAGGCAATGGCGCTGAATGCCGAAAACAGGCGAACCGGCACGGCCAGAAAATAATCCCGCCCCGCATTTACCATAAATCCGCCGCCCAGACACAACAAACACATGGCTGTCGGCAGGGCCATAGCCGCCATCCCCGACATCCCGCCAAAACCCATCATGACCGGCGACCGGGTGCCGAACACATGCCCCACCAGGGCGGAAAGCGCCACCACAATCACTACGAGGCCGGCCAACTGGATTATGAGCAGGGAACTGACTTTCTGATAAGTTGCGGCTAACGCAGCCAGAAAAAGTAAAAACATGCAGAGTAAAGTATGCGGCGCAGGTAACTGCATGCCATGGGACTGTTCCGAGCCCACGCTGGTCCAACCGGATATCCAGGCAAACATTAAACCGACTACGAGCAGACCGGTGAGAGACACGGATCGAATCAGATATTTGGGTGCTTGCTGCAACGAAACCTTGGAAATTTGCAGACGAAGACCGAGATCTTTCTCCCGCCATTGTGCAGTCCGGGTGTCACCCAGAACCTCGACCGTAATTGACAGTGCAAGAAAGCGCTCAACTGCTGCCAATAGCAGCGCCAGAACTACCAGCAACAACCCGGTGACCGTTGGCATTACGCCATATTCCGGGAAAACGGAATATCCGGCTGATCCCGCCGTCAGCAACGTCAAGGACACAAGCACCGTCGCGAGTGATGCTCCATCAATCAGCCGGTTGCCGCTCAGCCTCACGTCCGGACGCCCTCGTTCAAGACCACTCCTCGCGCGAAGCGACGGTGCGGATGCTTTGCTGAAACCCCGGCCTTGCCATCAAGCGCTCGCGATATCTTAACAATCCCTTGCAGGGTTTCTCCGGCAGGTCCAGGCCCAATTGCGGCAAACGCCATATGATCGGCGCCAGCATGCAATCCAGCAAGGTGAAATCCTGGCTCATGAAATACGGTAAGTCATTAAAGACCGGACTGACAGCCATCAGGCTTTCCCGCAAATGCTTCCGCAACCGAATCGCCTCCGCCCCCCCGGAGCCGTTCAGGATCAGCTCTGCGGGACGGCACCACTCACGTTCAATTCGTCCTGCCAACTGGCGTTGCCGCGCACGCTCAACCGGACCTGACGGCTGCAAAGGCGGCTGCGGAAAACGCTCATCTACATATTCCATGGCGACACGGGCATCGTGCAGGCATATATCCCGATCCACCAGCACCGGCAAGGTGCCATAGGGGTTTTGCGCCAGAACATCCGCCGGTAACTCCTCGACCGGCAACTCCCGGATATCCGCCGTCAACTTCTTTTCAGCCACAACCAACCTTAGCCAATGACTCCGAATATCCGCACCCACAAACAAGGTCAGGGCAAAACGGTGACTGGCAACACTCATGCAGTACTCCGCAGAAAAGAAAAAAGGGCGACACCGGGATGGCGTTGCCCTTTTCCAGAAGGCTCCGGGGCCTTGACCCCGTCACGAACTCGCCGTGAACAGCCTTATTTTACATCTTTCCAGTACTCTTTGTTCAGCAGGTACACCGGCACGAACAACAGCGCCAGGAACAGCAAGACAAAGATACCCAGTCGTTCACGCTCGGTGCGGATCGGCTCGGCCATATACGTCATGAAGTTGGTGAGGTCGCCCACAGCCTCTTCATAACCTTCAGGACCCAGCTCTTCTTCCAGATCACCCAGCACATGCGGCATGGCCACATCCTTGAACACCCGGTTGTTAACACCCCAAGGGCGCTTGGCATCCGGATAGAAGTTCAGCAGATAGGTGTAAACCCAGTCCGGACTCCGGAGGCGGGTTTCCAGAGACAGGTCTGGCGGTGCATTGCCAAACCATTTCGCCTGGTCCTTCTGGTTGAACTTGGGGTCCATGGCGTCGCCCACCTTGTCGGTAGTGAACATCATGTACTCGGCCACCAGCTTCGGATCAATATCAAGATCCTGCGCCATGCGCTCATAGCGCAGGTACTTGGCGGAGTGGCATCCCATGCAGTAGCTGATGAACAACTTGGCGCCATTCTGCAATGACTCCTTGTTGTGCAAATCCACCGGCGCCTTGTGACAATGCGGAATATCACCGCATGTGACACCCGCAGCCTGAACAAGGGCCGGGCTCAGCATGAGCATCAGCATCATGAACAGTTTTTTCATCAGTGACCCCCCCCCGTAACACGCTTCGGAGGCCGCTTGCAGGTCTCAATCGACGTGTAGAACGGCATCAGCAGGAAGAACAGGAAATACAGCACCGTCAAGACACGGGAAATAATCGTCTTGACCGGATCGGAAGGAACAGCACCCAAGTAGCCGAGACCCACGAAGCTGATGACAAAAAGCGCCAGCCAGGTCTTGCTCATCCAGCCCTTGTAGCGGATGGACTTCACGGGGCTGCGATCCAGCCACGGCAATACAAACAGGATGGCGATGGCGCCGCCCATGGCAATCACACCACCCAGCTTGGAAGGCACGGCGCGCAGGATGGCGTAGTAAGGCGTGTAATACCAGACCGGTGCAATGTGCGGTGGTGTCTTCATGGGATTGGCCGGCTCATAGTTCGGCTTTTCCAGGAAATAACCGCCGCCATCCGGGAAGAAGAAAATCACGGTAGCGAACACGGCCAGGAACACCACAATACCGACCAGGTCATGCACGGTGTAATACGGATGGAAGGGTATGCCATCCAGCGGCTTGCCGTCTGCACCCTTGTTCTTCTTGATATCCACACCGTCCGGGTTGTTGGAACCAACATGATGCAAGGCAACGAGGTGGATGAACACCAAGGCGCACAGAATCAACGGGATCACAGCCACATGTATCGCAAAGAAACGGTTCAGGGTGGCGCCGGAAATCAGGAAGTCACCCCGAACCCAGGTCACCAGAGCATCGCCCACGACAGGGATGGCACCGACCAGATTCAGAATCACCTGGGCGCCCCAGTAGGACATGTTGCCCCAAGGCAGCAGGTAACCGAAGAAACCTTCCGCCATCAGACAAAGGTAAATTGCCATGCCAATGACCCAGACCAGCTCGCGAGGCTTCTGGTAGGAGCCGTAGAGCAGCCCCCGGAACATGTGCAGATAGACCACCACAAAGAACGCTGAGGCCCCCGTGGAGTGCATGTAGCGGATTACCCAGCCGTATTCCACATCCCGCATGATGTATTCGATGGAGTCGAACGCACCTTCGGCGGTGGGGCTGTACATCATGGTCAGCCAGAAACCGGTGAGCAACTGGTTGACCAGAACCACCATGGACAGCACACCGAAGAAGTACCAGAAGTTGAAGTTCTTCGGCGCGTAGTATTCGGACATGTGGTATTTATAGGTTTCCGTCGCCGGAAACCGGGCATCCACCCAGCCCATCAGGTTAGAGAGCAACTTGTTCATCAGGCAGACTCCCCAATGGTAATGACAGCATCGCTATCGTACCGGTAAGGCGGGACTTCCAGGTTCGTCGGCGCGGGCACACCCTTGAAGACACGGCCCGCCATGTCGTAGGTTGAGCCATGACACGGACAGAAAAAGCCCCCTTGATAAGTTGGCCCGAGATCCGCCGGAGCGACTTCCGGACGGTACAGCGGCGAACACCCCAAGTGAGTGCAAATGCCCACTAGCACCAGGAATTCGGGCTTGATGGAACGATGCTCGTTCTTGGCGGCATCCGGCTGCAGCGACTCTGCAGACTCCGGATCACGCAGGTCTCCGGCCACTTTCTTCAGGGTAGCCAGACTTTCGGGGGTGCGCCGCACCACCCATACCGGCTTGCCACGCCACTCCACCGTCATCTGCTGGCCCGGCTCCAGTCGGCTGATATCCGCAGTCACCGGAGCACCGGCGGCTTTCGCCTTGGCGCTGGGATTCCAGGACTTCACAAACGGGACAGCCGCCCCTACCACCCCGACAGCCCCTACGGCTGCGGTGGCGCCGATCAGCATCCTTCGGCGGCCATGATTAACGCCGTCAGTACTCATTCACGCACTCCCCAAACAAGCACAACAGGGCCGTGCAGCCAGTCGCCGCAAAGCCCACCTAAAAGCCACGCAATACTAAATAAATTTACGTGTTGTTACAAGGGAAAAGCCATAGCCTTACAAGGGAATTAGCCCCACAGCCGGCCTTTCCTGCCGCAAAAACAACAATCCCCGGCAAGCCGGGGACTGAGCATACAACCAGCGAATTAACGCTTGGAGTACTGGGGACGTTTACGCGCCTTGCGCAGACCGAGCTTCTTGCGCTCGACTTCGCGGGAGTCGCGGGTCACGAAACCAGCCTGGCGCAAGGCCGACTTCAAGGTCTCATCATATTCAACCAGCGCACGGGTGATACCGTGGCGGATTGCACCGGCTTGACCGCCGATGCCGCCGCCGCTGACGGTGACATAGACATCAAACTTGTCGGCGCCTTCAATCAGTTCCAGCGGCTGACGCACGATCATGCGGGCGGTTTCGCGGCCGAAATAGACATCAATGGTGCGGTTGTTAATCGTGATAGCACCGGTGCCGGGCTTCAGGAATACGCGGGCAGTCGCAGTCTTGCGACGGCCAGTGCCATAATTCGTTGCTGCTGCAGTCATGGACTACCCCTTAAATATCCAGAGCCTGAGGCTGCTGGGCGGTATGCGGATGCTCGGCACCGCCGTAGACTTTCAGTTTGCTGAACATGGCATAACCCAGAGGGCCTTTCGGCAGCATGCCCTTGACAGCATTCTCGATAACCAGTTCAGGCTTGGTGGCGATCAACTTATTGAAGTTGATGCTCTTGATGCCACCCGTGTAACCGGAGTGACGATAATACATCTTGTCTTCACCCTTGTTACCGGTCACGGCAACCTTGGCGGCATTCACGACAATGATGTAGTCGCCCGTGTCCACATGCGGTGTGTATACGGGCTTGTGCTTGCCGCGCAGACGGCTGGCAATTTCGGAAGCCAGACGACCCAGCGTCTTGCCGGATGCGTCAACCACATACCAGTCGCGCTTGACGGTTTCTGGCTTGGCACTGATCGTTTTCATGTTACAACGCCTTTATGCAAGTGTACACAGGGCAAAATCGCCCTGCAAAAATAGGGTGTGAATCTTACTCAACGCCCGCCGCTTTGACAACAGCCCGCAGGCCGGTATTTCATTAAAACGCAAATTTAAATTCCGGCCCTGTCAATAAATGACGGTCACGGACGTACCGTCATGCCAGAATATCTGGGTCCGCCAGCCGCATCTCCTGGAAAGTACGCCGGGCCGCCCATCCTACATCCTTGACAAAGCCCGCATTGATGGCGGCGCCAATGGCGGCGCCGATGACAGGCACCACATTGACCGCCTTGCGTTTGGTCAGGTTGACGCCCAGCTGGCGGGCGACATCGCGCAACGCAATCACCACCGCTTCCTTGCCGAGCGCGGTCGTGGCTGCGCTCTGGATCTGACTCCAGGATTGCTGCAACAGCATCTGCCGCATCGCCACCAGACTGACTAAGGCGGCCTCTTTTTCCTTGAGTGAATTGGCGCTGGCAAGGCTGAAAATCTTCAAAGCCAAGTGCCGCCCTTCCTCTCCCTTTAACTCAAAACCGTAACAAAGCCCGGTCTGGTAAATTGTGCGCAGCGACAGCGTCATCAAACCCGGAATATCCAGAGCAATACCGGCCAGACCGGCGGCGCCTGTCAATCCGCCTTCTGCCGCCGCCATGGCGATGGCGCGATCATGAACGCTGTCGGCGAGATCATCGCATATTTCCAGCCCGGCCTGTTGTAAATCCGCAATCTTGCTGACGCCGGACTTTTGAAGAATGACTGACGGAGTCGTCAGCCGCTCACCCAGGCTGCAGGCAGCCTCCAGCGCTGAGTGAATCGCAGCCGGGGGAACAATCTTGTCCACCAGATACGCCACCGGCGCCAGGCCCGAGGACATCAGCGCCGTCAGACGCCCCGGTGATTGACGACTCCAGGCGGCAACGGCCTGCCGCTGCTGATCTTCATAGCTCATCATTGCTGCACCCCATGCTTTGCTGCTTCTACCTTACGGCAAATGGGGCAGTTGCAGATACTCCAGTGACTGCATTTCCTGTAACCGGCTTTGGGTGCGGCGAATTTCAAAGTTCAGCCGTCCCCGGGTGTAGATCTCGGCAATCGGCGCTTCTGCCGACAAAATCACTTTCACTTGGCGATCATAAAACTCATCAATCATGTTGATGAAACGGCGGGCGGCATTGTCGCGCAACTCCCCCATTTGCGGCACATTACTCACCAGCACCGTGTGATATTCCCGGGCCAACTCAATGTAGTCCTGGGCGCTGCGCGGCATCTCGCACAACTCGTCAAACTCGCACCAGAGCACATCATCGGTACGCGCTTTCACCCGGACCACCCGTTCATTCACCAGGAAATCCCCTTCGTAAACATGGGCGCCATGAGACAACTCACTGAAACTGCGCTGCAGGCTGGCATTTGCTTGCGCATCCAGCGGCGAATGATACAACTCGACATGCGTCAACACCCGCAGGCGGTAATCGATGCCGGAATCCACATTCAGCACCTGGCAGAACCGCTGCACCATGGCAATGGCGGGCAGGAATCGGTCACGCTGCAGGCCGTTCTCGTAGAGTCTTTCGGGCACGATATTACTGGTTGCCACCAGAGTCACACCTCGCGCAAACAGCGCCTCGAACAGATTCTTGAGAATCATGGCATCGGTGATATTGGAGACGAAGAACTCGTCGAAACAAATCACGACGGCCTCCGCACGAATCCGGTCTGCCACTTTTTCCAGAGGGTCGGACTCGCCGGACAAAGTCCGCAACTCCTGATGCACCCGCTGCATGAAGCGATGGAAATGCATGCGCATTTTACGGCGGAACGGCAAGGCATCAAAAAACAAATCCATCAGATAGGTTTTGCCGCGCCCAACCCCGCCCCACAGGTAAAGCCCCTGCACAGGCAACAGGGACTCCTTGGCCAGCTTGCGCCGCGCCAGCCCACGCTTGGTCTGCGAGGCCTGATAACGAGCCTCCAGCGCCTCCCAGATACGCTGCAACGCCTCCACCGCCGCCGCTTGGGCCTCATCGGGCTTGAATTCGCCGCTGTCGACATCCTTCAGGTATTTTTGACGCGGATTCAGCAAGGGATCGGTCATATCAGTTGGTTCACCACAATTTGCTTGAGTTCAGGCAGTCGGCCATGAAAAAAATGCGAGCAGCCGGACAGGCGCTCCACCAGCAGCCCGGCCTGGCCCGCCCAGGCATACACCGCTTCCGGCGGCACTATTTCGTCTGCATCGCCCTGAACCACTAGCGTATCCGGAGTCAAACCGAGCGAAGCCATCGGATAATGATGAACCGGCGGCGCGATCAGTAACAATTGACGAAGCTTCAGGCCCGGCTGCAGACGCGTGGATGCCGCCGCCGCCACATAGGATCCGAAGGAAAACCCTCCCAGCACCAGCGACGACGCTCCGGCCTCCCTGACAGCCCAGTCAATGACCGCCAGACAGTCATCAATTTCACCCACCGCATGATCATGCACTCCGGCGCTCTCGCCAACCCCACGGAAGTTGAACACGGCAACCGGCAGCCCGGAATCCCGGCAAGCGCGCTCCAGAGTGCTCACTACCTTGTTGTTCATGTTGCCTTCATGAAGCGGATGCGGGTGACAAATGACCGCCACTTGCCCGCCTTTGGGGTTCGGTGGTAGGGTGAAGCGGACTTGCAGGGGACCGACTGGCCCCGGAACATGACTGGATACAGACATTTGCGGACTCGGCAATCATTTTCAGTGCGAATGTTATAGACTGGCAAGCCAATCGCCAACAATTACAGCACGGGCAGTATGGGAGGGTGGAACATGGTGTGGCTGGGATACCTGGTCGTTTTTGCGCTGGGCTTTGCGCTGGGCTACGCTTTCCTGTTCTACAAGAACAACGATAACCGGGTGCGTGAGCTGGAAAACCATCTGACGGCGCTGCAGGGCAAGTATGAAAGCTACCAGCAGGCAGTCACCGGACACTTCGCCCATACGGCACAATTGGTCAACAACCTGACCAACGCCTATCGCGAGACCCATGACCACCTTCAACGTGGCGCCCGCGACCTCTGCGCTGACAACCAGCGCCATGCCGGGGCTAATCCCGCCAACGCCTTCATCGGCCTGGAAGCTCCGCAAGACGCCTTTCCCCACCCGGCCATGCTAAATGACGACAAGTTTCTGGCCAGCGTAATGCCTCCCCGCGACTATGCCACCAAGAGTCCGGAGGACAAAGGCACACTCGACGAAGAGTTCGGCCTGAAATAAACCGGAGGCAGCCGCCCGCATGCACCCGTTACTCCAGCAATACCCGTCCCTTCAGGGTGTTTTGCCTTGTGCCGGTATTGCTGCCCTGCCAACACCGGTTAGCGCCTTGGACAGCCATGGTCAGGCTTGGGTCAAGCATGATGATCTGACGCATCCGCTCTATGGCGGCAACAAAATCCGCAAACTGGAATTCATTATCGGCGAATGGCGGCAGCGGCAGGTTCGCGAAGTCATCACTTTTGGCGCTGTCGGCACCAACGCCGGTTTGGCCACGGCTCTCGCTTGCCATCAGGAAGGTATACGCTGCCGGGTGCTGTTGTTCGACCAGCCACCCAGCGCCATTGTTCGCGCCAACCTGCTGGCCATGCAGCAGTTGGGAGCCAAACTTGATTATTGCGGCAGCCTTTTCCAGACAGCCCTACGCTTTTACCTGCATCCCCGGCGCTTGTTGCCGGATCACTACTTTCTCTTTGCGGGATGCGCCAATCCGGCGGCAACTTACGCCTATGTCAATGCTGCGTTTGAATTGAAGGCGCAGATTGCGGAAGGACAGTTACCTGAACCGGAGGAAATAGTGATTCCAGTGGGTTCCGGCTCAACCTTGGCGGGACTGACTTTGGGCTGCCGACTCGCCGGCATGCAAACCCGGGTTGTCGGGGTTCGCGTTGCCCCCGCTCGCCTGGGCCTGATCCCGGCCTGCACCCCGGACACGGTTTTCAGCCAGATCCGCACCGCTCATGTGTTCCTGAGCAAGCATCTGCCGGGGGGTATAGCCTTCCCTCCCCCGCGCCCCGTCCTGCTCGATACGTATTATGGACCGGGCTACGGCGAATCCACGCCGGAAGCTTTGGCCGCCATCCGGCGCTTTGACGATGATCATGATATCAAACTGGAACAGACCTATACCGGCAAAGCTGCCGCCTGCTTCCTTGATCGTTTGGATGCCTGTCAGGGTCCAGTGTTATTCTGGAATACTTTTAACTCCCGACCCATGGGAAACCTCCCGACCGCGACAACCCGCCACCCGCTCAGCCCGCCACTGACCCGCATCCTTCAAACATGACAAAAGAGCCCAATGACCAACGCTTATCTGATTTACTGCCGGCCGGGCTTCGAAAAAGAAGCCGCTTCCGAATTACAGCATCACGCCGCACGTAAGGGCTGGAACGGTTTCGCCAAAGGGCGGCCCGATAGCGCCCATGTTCTCTTTTGTGGAGAGGAATTACCGCAGGACGGCCCATCCGCTCCCCGCTGGACCGATCTGGTATTCGCCCGGCAATTGATATTCCTGCCTGACAGCGAGCCGCTTACCCTGGACCCGCAGGACCGCATCACCCCGCTGGTTACGCGCCTAAGCGGCCAAGCTTTTCGCGAACTGGTGCTGGAAAGCCCGGACACCAACGACGGCAATGGCCTCAGCGGGTTCTTCAAGGCGTTTGGCAACACCCTGAAATCGGTGCTCGACAAGCGCGGTATTCTGCGCAATAAAGCCACTCGCACCCTGCATTTGTTTTTCCTGGATTCCGCCAACGTCTATATCGGCTATTCAATGCCGGATAATTCGGCTCCTTGGCCCCAAGGCATCCTGCGCCTGAAATTTCCCCGTGAAGCGCCAAGCCGTTCCACCCTGAAGCTGGAAGAAGCGTTTCTCACATTCATGGATCAAGCCGAGCGCGATGAATGGCTGCGGGAAGGCTTGACGGCGGTTGACCTCGGCGCGGCGCCGGGCGGCTGGACCTGGCAGTTGGTCAAACGGGGATTGCAAGTCACCGCTATCGACAATGGACCCATGGACAAGACGCTGATGCAAAGCGGCCAGGTGGAACACCTGCGGGTGGATGGCTTCCATTTCCGGCCGGAACGCCCGGTAACCTGGCTGGTTTGCGACATGATTGAAAGCCCGGCGCGAGTGGCGCAGACCATTGCCGCCTGGATTGCGGACGGCGATGCGCAGCGCGCCGTCTTCAATCTCAAGCTGCCCATGAAGAAGCGCTTTGAGGAACTGGAGCGCTGCCTGGAGTTGATGGACGATATCCTGTCGCGCGGGCGCGTGAAGTACCGGCTACAGGTGAAGCAGCTGTATCATGACCGCGAGGAAGTAACGGCTTTTCTCATCCGTCTGTAAATCGCGGCCTGACGACCATCATCAAACCGGATTGGCGATATCCACAAACCTGTGTTCAATGCCCAATCTTTCGGCCAAAAGCGCGCCAAGCGCCTGCACCCCATAACGCTCCGTCGCATGATGGCCGGCCGCAAAATAATGAATGCCCGTCTCCCTGGCGAAATGGACCGTGGGTTCGGAAATTTCACCGCTGATATAGGCATCACAACCCATCAGCACTGCCTGCTCAATGAAGCTTTGCGCACCGCCTGTACAAAATCCGATCCGGCGGATGTGCTCAGGGCCACCACTGATCCAGAGTGGCGCACGGCCCAGCGCCTGATGCAGCCGGCTGGATAAGACCTCCGCACTGATGGCCGCATCCAGTTCAGCAATATTTCCAACCTGACGCGGATTGTCCGGATACAACAGCCCACTGACTGGCAAGCCCAATCTGGCTGCCAACTGGACGTTATTACCGTACTCAGGGTGCCCATCCAGAGGCAGATGATAAGCCAACAATGAAATATCGTTGACCAGCAAGGTTTTCAGCCGGTTCATCTTCATACCGGTGATGCAGGGACTCTCGCCTTTCCAGAAATAACCGTGGTGAACCAGAAGGGCATCCGCTCCCAAACACACAGCCTCGTCAATCAGCGCCTGACAGGCCGTGACGCCGGACACCACCAGCCTGACTTCCTCACGCCCACCCACCTGCAAGCCATTGGGGCAATAGTCCTGGTAGAAACCGGGCTGGAGGGTGTCCTGTAACAGATTCACAACCTGCGTTAACGTTGCCATACGATTTCCTGATAGAGGCCTTGCACTGATCACATCCGTCCCTAAATATAATTCACCCAGCATTCCGCCGACAGGACTTGTGTATGAATAAGCATCCCACCCGACTCCTATTGACCGGCTCGGCATTGATCCTGGTACTTTCCGGCTGCCAGCCCAAGGAAAAAGCTGCAAACGAAAGTAATCCACCGCCCGTTGCCCTCAGCCAGGAGCGCCCGGCCATCTTGCCGGCAAATCAGGGGGTGGTTGTGTCCTACGCAGACACCGTCAGAGTGGCGGCTCCGGCTGTCGTCAACATCTACACCACTGAAACCGTCAAGCCTCGGCGCCACCCGCTGATGGATGACCCCTTTTTCCGGCGCTTTTTTGAGAACCAGAATGTTCCGGATGCACCGCCCAACACCAATGCCGGGCTGGGCTCCGGCGTAATCGTCTCGACCGATGGCTATATTCTCACCAACAACCACGTCGTCAGCCAGGCCGGGGAGATCATCGTTGCCCTGCACGATGGCCGCAAGGCCAAAGCCAAGGTCATCGGCACCGACCCGGAAAGTGACCTGGCCGTCATCCGGATTGATCTGAAGAATTTGCCGGCCCTGCCCTTCAAAGCCTCGCCTAACCAGGTGGGCGATGTCGTGCTGGCCATCGGCAACCCGTTCGGTGTCGGCCAGACTGTCACGCAAGGCATCATTTCAGCACTGGGGAGAAACGGCCTGGGCATCAATACCTATGAGGATTTCATCCAGACCGACGCCGCCATCAATCCGGGCAACTCCGGCGGCGCGCTGATTGATGTCGCGGGCAATCTGGTGGGTATCAACTCCGCCATTTACTCCCGCTCGGGCGGCTCTCTGGGCATCGGTTTTGCCATCCCGGCAAAACTGGCGCAGCAAGTGATGCTGGAAATCATCCAGCACGGGCAAGTGGTTCGGGGCTGGCTGGGAGTTGAGGTCAAACAAGGTGACAGCAACTTCAGTGCCGGTGTCGGGGAAGTTACGGCAGGCGTCGAGATAGCCGGGGTGGTGCATGGCGGACCGGCTGACGAGGCAGGCATTCAATCCGGCGACATCATCCTGACCATTGACGGTCAGAAAGTTACGGATGCCGGCCAACTGATCAACCGCATCGGCGCCATCAAGCCGGACTCCCGTGTCACTGTGCGCCTCAAGCGGGAGCGTCGGGGAATCGACATCGTCGTCACAGTGGCCAAACGACCTCAGGCCGATCAACGCACAGAGGAGTAATACCGCGTGCCGAAGGTGATACAGCCCACGGCTGTACTACCTTCGGCAAGCTCACGACAACTCTTGCAAGATTTTCAGCACGGCATCGTTTTCTTCCGGCAAACCGACCGTAAAACGCAGGCAGTCGCCCAGCAAGGGGTGTGCGCCATCCAGAATCTTGATCAGAATACCTTTCGCCTTCAACGCGGCAAATATCGCCTTGGCCTGACCGCCCGGTGTTCTGGCCAGAATGAAATTGGCCTCAGAAGGAAAAATGCTCCATCCCGGCAAACGCGACAACCCCTCAAACAACCGGGAACGCTCCGCCCGAATCCGGGTTGCCTGTTCCTGAAACACGGCATAATGCGCCAGTGCGAACTCGGCACTGGCCTGGCTCAGGATATTGATATTGTAAGGCAGGCGGATTTTTTCCAGCTCACCCAGCACATCCGGTCGGCCGACCAGAAACCCCAACCTCAGCCCTGCCAAACCCACCTTCGACAGCGTCCGCATCACCAGCACATTCGGATACACCTGCAACAAGGGCATGGCATCACCGTCTGTAAACGGCAAATACGCTTCATCGAGCACCACGAAACCGGGCGATGCCTCGATGATCGCCCTCACCGCTTGCGGGTCATATTTGTTTCCGGTGGGATTGTTGGGCTCGGCCAGAAAAATGACAGCCGGGCGATGCACAGCAATTGCCGCCAAAACCGCTTCCGTATGCAAACTGAAATCATCATTCAGCGGAACGCCCACGTATTCCATACCGGCAAACCGTGCGACGAAGCGATACATCACGAAGCACGGCTCCACCGCCAGCACCGTGGCGCCGGGCCGGGCCAAGGCCATCAACAGGATTTGCAGGATTTCGTCGGAACCGTTGCCGAGCATGATTTCCATGCCGGGTGGGATATCCATGACTTCGCGCAGACCGGCCTTGACGGCGGGAGCATGCGGGTGCGGATACCGATTCAGGTTGACGCTTTTCAGGTGTTCCAGCCATGCATTCCTGAGGGACATATCCCATTCATAAGGGTTTTCCATGGCATCCAGCTTGACCAACCCGGCAGCATCAGCCACATGGTAAGCGCTTAGCTCCCGAATTTCGGGGCGAATCAGGGACAACAAATCGGACATGGTCTGGCGCTCCAGGAAGGATGGATCAATGAACGGCTGGAATCAGGGCAGCAGAAAACGCAGCCACGCTTGCTGACGGGCGTCCCAATAAGCCAATGTAGCCTCGTCTATATCCTGTAACTTCACCCAGTTATCCTTGCCGGACTCACCAGCTCCGGTACTGACCAACATGGCGTCTTCGGTAATTTCCATGATCCAGCCCTGAAGCACGCTGCCATCCCGCAGCGACAGGCGCTGCTGGTTTCCTGCCTCGGCAAAGGCCACAAAACGGTCGGCTAGACTCATTTCAGTCCTCCCTGTCCAAAATCCGGTACTCTGCGGAACGGGCATGCGCAGTCAATCCTTCTCCGCGCGCCAGCACCGAAGCCACCTTGGCCAGCTCACTGGCTCCAGCTGCCGAGCAATAAATCAGACTGGAACGTTTCTGAAAATCATACACACCCAATGGGGAAGAGAAACGGGCGGTGCCGGACGTAGGCAACACATGATTGGGACCAGCGCAATAATCCCCCAGCGCCTCGGGGGTAAACCGCCCCATGAAAATAGCGCCGGCATGGCGAATTGAGGGCAACAACTCCTCAGGGGCTTCTACCGACAGTTCCAGATGCTCCGGAGCGATACGGTTGATCAACGCCAAGGCCTCATCCCGGTTTTGAACCCGGATCAGGGCGCCACGGCCGGACAGTGAGGTGCGGGCGATGGCCTCCCGATCCAGCGTCGGCAACAGCCGGCTCAAGGCCTCCTCCACGGCATCCAGAAATGCACCATCCTCACTGATCAGGATGGACTGGGCCATTTCGTCATGTTCGGCCTGGGAGAATAGATCCATGGCTATCCAGTCCGGCGAAGTCTTACCATCACAGTACACCAGTATTTCCGAAGGCCCGGCAATCATGTCGATGCCGACTTGCCCGAAAACCTGACGCTTGGCCGTCGCAACATAACTGTTGCCGGGGCCGACTATCTTGTCGACGCGCGGCACACTTTCCGTCCCATACGCCAGCGCCGCCACGGCCTGCGCGCCACCAATCGTGAATACCCGGCTGACACCGGCCAACCAGGCCGCCGCCATCACCAACATGTTTGTTTCACCGCCTGGGGTCGGCACGCACATGATGATTTCCGTAACACCCGCCACCCGGGCCGGTATGGCATTCATCAATACGGAAGAAGGATAACTGGCTTTTCCGCCGGGGACATAAATGCCGACCCGGTCCAGCGGCGTAACCTGCTGACCAAGACGAGTGCCATCGGCCTCGGTGTACTCCCAGGAAACGGCCTTCTGGTGCTCGTGGTAACGACGAATGCGCTCAGCCGCCACATTCAGGGCATGGCGCTCGCTTTCAGGCAAATTTTCATAGGCGGCCTGTAACTGTCCGGGCGTCATGGTCAGCCCGGACATCGCTGATACCTGCAGCCGGTCGAAGCGAGCCGTATAATCCAGCAACGCGTCATCGCCGTTATGCCGTACCTCTTGTACGATGGCGTCCACCGCCGATTGCAAGCGACCGTCACTGACGGCTTCCCATGCCAGCAAGGCATCCAGTTCAGACGCAAAGCTCTCAGCCTTGGTATCAAGACGGCGAATCATCATCGGAGATATTCCTGCAATAGGCGGACGAAAACAGCCGGCTTCGTTCAGCCGACACGCTTGCGGGCAACCGCATCCGCCAATTGACGGATCAGCGGCTGAACAATTTCAGCCTTACGCTTAAAGCTGGCCTTATTGACAATCAGCCTCGACGAGACATGGGCAATCAGCTCGGTCGGTTCCAGACCGTTTTCCTTGAGGGTCTTGCCAGTATCAACAACATCCACAATACGATCAGCCAAGCCCATCAGCGGAGCCAGTTCCATGGAGCCATAAAGCTTGATCACCTCAACCTGCTCGCCTTTTTCCGCATAATACTGACGGGTCAAATTGACGAACTTGGTGGCTATCCGCAAACGGCCCTCGACGACCGGCGCATTGACCGGACCGGCCACCATCAAGCGACACTTGGCAATATCCAGATCCAGAGGTTCGTAAACCCCGCCAGCGCCATGCTCCATCAACACATCCTTACCGGCGACACCCAGATCAGCCGCACCATTTTCGACATACGTAGGCACATCCGTTGCGCGGATAATGACGATTTGTACTTCCGGATGCGTGGTCGGAAAAATCAACTTGCGGCTTTTTTCCGGATCTTCCAGCAACTCAATGCCGGCTTCCTTCAGCAGCGGCAAGGTATCCTTGAGGATACGCCCCTTGGACAGGGCAATGGTCAATCGGGGCATCAGGCACCACCACGGTTAGATACACGGCGGATTTTAGCCCCCAGTTGCGCCAGCTTTTCCTCGACCCGCTCATAACCGCGATCGATATGATATATCCGGTCAATCAGGGTATCGCCTTCGGCCGCCAGCGCCGCCAAAACCAGCGACATCGATGCACGCAAGTCAGTCGCCATCACCGGCGCCCCGGACAATTTTTCTACGCCACGCACCACCGCCAAATGACCGTCAACCTGAATGCCGGCTCCCATCCGGTTCAACTCCGGCACATGCATGAAACGGTTTTCGAAGATGGTTTCCATGATGGTCCCCGTACCCTCCGCAACCGCCAGGATGGCCATGAATTGGGCCTGCATGTCCGTCGGAAACCCCGGATGCGCCACCGTACGGAAGCTGACAGAGCGTGGCCGGCGCCCCTCCATGTCCACCTCGATCCAGTCCGGACCGGTCTGAACCTTCGCGCCCATCTCCAGAAACTTGAGCAGCACCGCATCCAGCGGCTTGGGATCGGTATGTGTTGCCCGCACCCGTCCACCGGTCATGGCCGCCGCCGCCAAATAGGAGCCGGTTTCAATACGGTCTGGACAGACACTGTAATGGCAGCCACTCAAGCTTTCCACGCCATCAATGATGATGGTGTCCGTGCCTGCACCTTCGATCTTTGCGCCCATCGCGGTCAGCATATTGGCCAGATCCACAATTTCCGGCTCACGGGCGGCATTCTCAAGAATCGTCCGGCCTTCGGCCAAGGCTGCAGCCATAAGCACGTTTTCTGTGCCGCCGACCGTCACCATATCAAATACAAAGCGGGCTCCTTGCAGTCGACCGTGCCTTCGGGCGTGAACGTAGCCCTTTTCGACGGTGATTTCCGCACCCAAGGCCGCCAGACCTTTAAGATGCTGGTCTACCGGACGCGATCCGATGGCGCAGCCACCCGGCAAAGAGACCTGCGCCTCACCAAACCGCGCCAGCAGCGGTCCCAGCACAAAGATAGATGCGCGCATGGTCTTCACCAACTCATAGGGCGCTATCGGTGTGCTCAAGGTATTGGCGTTTACCTCGACATCGCATTTTTCATTAATGCTGACCGTAACCCCCATGCGACCCAGCAACTGGATCAGGGTTGTCACATCCTGCAAATGCGGTACATTGGACAGGGTTATCGGTGTAGATGCCAACAATGTGGCTGCCAGCAAAGGCAAAGCCGAGTTCTTGGCTCCGGAAATCCGGACATCACCCTCAAGGCGGTTACCGCCGGTAATCAACAGCTTATCCATGATCCACTCTCTTTCAGGTCAGCCGAAAAGCCGCATTTTCCGCCACTCTTCCGGCGTCAGTGTCTGCATGGTCACGGCATGAATGGCACCGCTAGCGATGTGGGCGTTCAGAGGGGCGTACACCCTCTGTTGCTTGGCAACCGGACGCATGCCGACAAAAGTTTCACTGACAACAATGACCTGAAACTTTCCACCTTCTCCGCTGACCTGGACTTCCTGGGCGTCCGGGAAGGATGCCGTCAGCAGTAATCGTATTTCATCAGGACTCATATCGACTTCCATCAAGGAGTTACAAGGAGCAAGACGTCATTTAAGCCGCTTACCCGGATTATGGCCTGCAACTTTGCGGACACATGATCAAACCGTATCTGTTTTTTTGCCCGGGCAGCCGCACGAACCCATTGCAACAGCACCGCGACATCAATACTGCCACCGCTCTGCAAACCCTGCAAATCCACAATAATCAGGCTCCCGGCATCGCGCAGGTGCGCTAATCCCTGATTGCAGACATCCGAAGCATTGTCAAAATTGACAACGCCTCCCAACTGGAGGCGCCCTTCCTGAAAACGGAGTTGTACTGTCATGCCATTACGGGCCTTTTTTTGCGGACTCCGCCGCAGGGATGAAGCTGACAATAGCCTTATCCAGATTACCCCGGCTGCTTTCAACCGATGACGCAAACTGATTTCGGAACGTCAGACCGAGATTCATGCCGTTGATGATAACATTTTTGACTTTCCACTCGCCTTTGCCATTCAGCACCAATTGATAAGAAACAGGAACCGCGCCGTTACTGGTGGTCATGATATCCATATCAACCTGCGCTTTCTTGGGGTCATCACCCGGGGCATAAGGCTTGAAGACAATTTTCTGGTTGTCATAGGCGGCCATGCCGTTGGCGTAAGTGCGGATCAGGCTTTTACGGAAAGTGGCACTGAACTGAGCCCTCTGGCTATCAGTGGCCTGACGATAGAACTGCCCCATGACCCCCTTGGAAAACCCATCAAAATCGACATATGGCTCGATATTCTCTTCCACCATGTCGTAGAGTATCTGCGGATCCTTTTTGTAGGCAGCCTTTTCCTTGATCAGGCGTGAAATGAGCGAGTCACCTGCCTTTTGCAACATGTCGCGAGGGTTTTCCGCAGACCATGCCCATGGACTGAGCAGCAGCAAAACCGCCATGAAATATCCGATGACACCGTGTTTGACACTCTTCATAAAAACCTCACTGGAATTCGTCTTTCCCGGTCGTGGCGGCCTCGGCTGGCTTTTGCTCGGTCGCCTTGTTGAACAGGAACTTACCAATCAGATCTTCTAGTACAAGGGATGACTGTGTCTGTTCGATTTCGTCACCTTCCTTGAGATATGTGTCATCGGCCCCGGGCACCAGTCCGATATATTTCTCCCCCAGCAAGCCGGCCGTGAGAATACTGGCAACCACATCCGTGCTGATTTCATTGACATCCTTATGAATATCCAGTGTCACTTTCGCATTCAAGCGTTTGTGATCAAGTTCAATGTTGGTAACACGGCCAATGGTCACTCCGGCCATGGTCACCTTGGCCCGGAGCGTCAAGCCGCCAATATTCTGGAAATGGGCGTAAACCCGGTAACTGGGCTTGCTTGTTTCATCACCGAGACCGCTAACCTTGATGGCGAGGAAGAACAGGGCGAGGACAGCTGCCACCAGAAAAGTTCCGACTGCCAGTTCCAGTGAACGCGTACGCATCAAAAACCTCCAAACATCACAGCGGTAAGAATGAAGTCAAGACCCAGCACCGCCAGCGAACCATAAACCACTGTTTGTGTGGTCGCCAGGGAAATGCCCTCGGATGTGGGCTCACAATCGTAACCCTGAAAAACTGCAATCCAGGTCACTACTACACCAAAAACGACACTCTTGATGATCCCGTTCACGACATCATCCATGAAGTCTGTTGATCGCTGCATATTCGACCAATATGAATTGGCATCGATATGAAGCCATTCAACCCCTACCAGCATGCCGCCCAGGATACCAACCGCAGAAAAAATAACCGCTAGCAATGGCATGCTGATAAAACCGGCCCAGAACCTCGGCGCGACAATGCGGCGCAGCGGGTCGACACCGATCATTTCCATGCTGGCCAACTGCTCCGTAGCTTTCATCAGCCCGATTTCAGCCGTTAAAGCCGAACCGGCCCTGCCTGCAAAAAGCAGCGCCGTCACCACAGGCCCCAATTCCCGGACCAAGGTCAGGGACACCATGGAGCCCAAAGCTTGCTCGCTGCCATATGTAATCAGGATGTTGTAGCCTTGCAGCCCCAGAACCAATCCAATAAACAAACCCGACACCACAATAATGGCCAGCGACAAGACCCCGATAGCATAGAGTTGCTTGATCAAAAGCGGAAAACTTGTTCTGGGTGAGGGAATTGCGACCAAGGTGTGCCACAGAAAAATACCCGCCGCACCCAACGATTGGAGGCGAGCAAGAGCATCACTTCCCAGCCGGCGAATGAACTCGATCATTCCATCAGGCCCCTGTTTCTTCACGATATGTTTTGGCTGGATAATGAAACTTGACCGGACCGTCGTGACGGCCATGCAGAAACTGGTTCACTAGAGGTGAGTCAGACTTTACCAACTCATCAGGAGTACCTTGGCCAATAATCTGACGATTGGCCAGAATATAAATATAGTCCGCAATCTCAAGTGTTTCCGGCACATCATGAGAAACTATGATGGAGGTCAAACCCAAAGACTCGCGCAAAGTCCGGATCAGACTGACCAGAACACCCTTAACAATAGGGTCCTGACCGGCGAAAGGCTCGTCATACATGATGAGCTCAGGATCGAGTGCTATCGCACGGGCCAAAGCAGCCCGACGATTCATGCCTCCCGAAAGCTCTGCCGGCATCAAATCGATCGCGCCGCGCAGCCCGACCGCCTCCAGCTTCATCAACACCAGTTCACGAATCAGGTTTTCGGGTAACCGGGTATGAGCCCGTAACGGGAAAG
The DNA here is from genome assembly GCF_030646115.1 of Fluviicoccus sp. Lineage (GTDB taxonomy): Bacteria > Pseudomonadota > Gammaproteobacteria > Pseudomonadales > Moraxellaceae > Fluviicoccus. The sequence continues at coordinate 2,959 of NZ_JAUSMX010000009.1, read as the reverse complement.
CCACATTTTCATACACTGACAAATCGGTAAACAAGGCACCGCTCTGGAACAGCATGCCTATTTTTTCCCTTGCCCTGAAAAGCTCACCCCGGCTCATGCGGGGAACATTCGCGCCATTCAGCAGCACCTCGCCCTGATCAGGCCGAAGCTGACCGCCAATAAAACGTAATAGCGTAGTCTTTCCGCATCCGGAAGGGCCCATGATGGCCGTTACTTTGCCTTGCGGGATTTCCAGTGAAATATTTTCAAATATGACGCGACTACCACGACTGAACGAAAGCCCGCGAATCGAGACAAGGGAGGGGGATTCCTGCATGAGATTATCAGTTTTCACAGGCAGCAGGCTCGCGCCGTATTTTCGGGGTGCCGGAAATCAAACGTTCAATTTGTGATTTGGCGGTGCTACCCGCACTTTCAACCTTAAGCCATTGCTCCTTGCGAACATTGCCAGTCTGCCGAATCTCAGCTTGGTATCCCATCCCGGCCAGCTTACCCCTCAAGTTGCCTGCCTGCTCACTACTTTGATAGGTTCCCAAAGCTACGGCATTCGCAAACTGGGGATCACTGACAACGGACGCATCCAGACCTCTTGATGCAAGCTCGGATGCAACCTGTTGAGCCTTTTCACGAGTGGCTTGTGGAGGAATATAGACCAGATAGCCCGACTGATCCTGAGAAAAACTTTCAACGCGAACTTCAAAGCCATTATTTACCAATGCAGTTCGTAACCGCTCAGCCATAAGTTCATCTTGCAGGGGACCTATACGAAAGCAACTGGTACCCGACGCTGCAGACTGCCTAGGCGTATTGACTTGCTCATCATTGGGCTTTTCTGAATTGGATTTCTTCTCGCTCAACAATTGCAACTGCTTTCCGGGTATCTGCTCCTGAGCAACTACAGATTGGCCGGCATTCTGTTTTTCATAAAACTGCCACGCCAGGAAAACGGCATTTATGATCACCAGTAATCCAAAAATCAGCGGCATGTCCTTAACCTCTATTCTTCTGAAGACACAACGAAATCGAAATAGCGCCTGAGTCCAACCAGGACCAATTCGGGGATGATATCATGCGGGCATGCCAAGTGTGGGCCTAATTTGTCTGCATCCCCACCCGTCAAAACAAGCCGCCCCTCTCCTCCAAAACGTTGCCTCATGTCATTAAAACACCGCTCTATCATGCTGAGCTGACCAAGAAGAATCCCGTTATGGACCGCTTCCGTCGTAGAGCATCCCGGTGAAACCGCAGAGTCAGACAAAACACCAGGTCGCACTTTTTGTGTACCTTGTATCAAGGACTGCAACTGCAGTTGAAACCCGGGCAAAATGAATCCGCCCGTATGTGAGCCATCTTCTATCATGTCAATGGTCGTTGCTGTGCCGCAACTGACTACGCAGCACCCACCTTCCTGCCCGGAAACCGCCAGGATATTCATCCATCGATCAACACCCAACTGTTCCGGTTGCCGATACCCGTTTCTGACGCCACAACAGTTCCCCTGACTTTCAGCAAAGCGAGGCTGCACTCCCCATTGGCGTTCTGCCTGAACAGCAAATTCATGGTTCGACTTGGCGTCCAGTACTGAAGTAACCCCTACAAAATCCATTCTTTGCTGAAATAAATCCGGCATCTCAGTAAAGAAGGAGTGCACATCAAGCCGATGTACATGGCTGATCTTTTCCAGAACAACATTATCCAGGCACAACCAAGCCTTAACCCGAGAATTACCAAAATCAAGAAAGCACTGCAGGCTCATTGTGTTTCAGCCCGTCTTAGCGTTAATTCCCCACCATAGCAAATATTTAACCCTGTCGGGGTCATGACTAACAAAGCCCCCTGCTCATTCACTCCTGCACCTACGCCATTGAGCGGCTCATGCCCACCCGTCAACACGATGTCTTTACCCGCGAATGCATCCCGCCTCAGCCAGCGTTCGCGCCAATAACCAAACCCTTTACTGGTAAATGAATCCAGCAGCAACGTGATCGCAATGATAATTTCAGCAGACAGATGATCTTTGTCAGGCAATTCCCGAGTCAACGAAACAAGATCAACCACAGGTTGCTGCACCTTCTGTTTAACATGATCTGGTATATGAATATTCAAACCTATACCGACAACTACATCGCATGGCCCTTCAACTTCCCCATTAACCTCAATCAGTACCCCCCCCAGCTTTCCATACTCAGTTACAAGGTCATTAGGCCACTTAAGTCCGACCCCGTTTATTCCAAAACGCTCCAGCACCTCAACTAATTCCACACCCACAGCCAAACTAAGCCCCTCAAGCGCATGGAATCCTGTCTGAATGTGCCAAGCAAATGAACCGTAAAAGCCCCCTCCCGGCGTTGTGTACCACTCCCTTCCTCTGCGTCCGCGACCTTGTTGCTGATATTCCGCCAAACATACAATTCGTGAGCCAAACGTGCTCATTAATTGAGCCGCCATATCATTTGTCGAGCCTATTGATTCCTTAATACAGACAAACGGCATCTTGCCTTTACAAATTTTTTCGACCCTCTCCATCACCTTATCTTGATCCAAAAACTGTATTGATCGCTCCAAGCGATAGCCCCTTCCAGGAAGGACATCAATGGCAACTCCACTGGAGACCCACCCTGCCACCCTGTTCGAAACAGTCATTCGACTTATGGAAAGTTGCGATGCTAATTCGACGCCAGAATGAGTTTTACCATCCGCCAATAGCCGGAGAAGTTGCATGTGATGACCGCACCTGTTTACTAAGATATATGATTGAATGATATTGCGGAATTTTTCCTTTAAGTCAACCTGCTTATAGCGTCCTCTTTCTTTCCCGCAAATCAAAAACCCCTTCAGGATACCCTGAAGGGGTTTTTGGTATTTGATGTCTGGCGATGACCTACTCTCACATGGCGAATGCCACACTACCATTGGCGCGGAGTGGTTTCACTTCTGAGTTCGGGAAGGGATCAGGTGG
>NZ_JAUSMX010000005.1 GCF_030646115.1 Fluviicoccus sp. | reverse complement strand
GTCCAGGTTCACATAGCTGAACAGGCTTCCCTGCCGGGTGTCGGAGCCACGCATGGGACGGGTGTCGATTTCAGGAAATGTTGTGCTATTGTCGCATCATCAGGCAGCGACCGGCAGAGGGTTTTTCACCACCCTGTTAACGACATGGCGCAGCGTTTCAACACGGCCATTATCGTGGTGACGCATGACGAGAAGATCATCCCGACCTTCAAGCGCATTTATCATATTCGTGATGGCGTGACACAGGAGGAGCCGGGGGAAGGGCGGCAGGCATACTCGAATCCCTAGAGTATTGGCGATGTGCTTTATCAAGCGCATGAAATTTATATCGACTGGTATAAATCGCATTCTTTCATCCCGGGTTATTACTCAATCCGCCACCAGCACAATACGCTCCCCCATCTCACGCTTCTTCCGTTTCGCCAACGCATATTCCCGCCCCGCCAGTGACAGCCCCATGAAATCCCGTAACGTTGGCCCGTTATCCAGCCGCTTCGCCCCAAACAGAAAATCCGCCACCTCATGAAACCAGACCCGCCGTCCGATCCGTGTATACCAGCGCATGGCATGCCGGTAATCCGCATCCGGGTGGAATAGCATGCGCAGCAACACGCGGGGGCGGGCCTGCATCAGCACCTCAATCAGCTTGAACCAGACAAACACCCGCCAGGCCGGAACGGGAGCCTCCAGCACCTGATGCTTGTAATCCCAGCGGCGGGTGTCCGGCTGGATGACCCGTCGGTCGGCGACCGTGTCGTAGAACGGCGTCCAGCGGTGCGGGGTGGCATACAGCAGTTGCACCTGGTCCGGATCATAGCCCCGCAAATGCCGGAACGATTGCCAGAAATCTCGGTCGCTTTCTTCCTGAAAGCCGATTACATAGGTCGCCATGGAGACAATACCGTGTTGCCGGAGCAAACGGATGGCCTCCTGATCCTCGCGGATGCTGCCACCCTTGCGGATGGCCTTCAGGGTGTTCTCATCATAATTCTCGATGCCCAGCAGGAAGCGGATGACCCCCGCTTTCTTGTACAGGTGGAGGATATCCGCATCGCGCACGATATCGCCCGCGCGGGTGGAGCCAACCAGCAGCAAGGGCACATCCTCGGCAATCAGCGCCTCCAGAAAACGCCGCCAGGCCTTGCGCGAACCGGTGGGCAGTTCATCGGCGAAATTGATCAGTTCCACCCCGTGCTCGCGGTGCAGGCGGGCCAGTTCCCTGGCGAACTTTTCCGGGTCACGGTGCCGCCACTGTGTCCAGAAACCGCGCTGGCCGCAATAGTTGCACAAGTAGGGACAGCCACGCGAGAACTGCACCACCACCGCCCGTTTGCCGCCCCAGTAGGAATAATGGCGATGATCAATCAGCTCCCAGCCGACGCGGTAGTCGTCAAGGTTACGGATCATCGCGGCGGCCGGCGTAGCGATGACAGCACCGTCACGGCGGAACGCGATGCAGTCCACGCTTTCCAGCGGCGCGCCGTTTGCGATGGCCCGCATCACGCTGAGTGCCGTTTGTTCACCTTCACCACGCACGATGCAGTCAATAGCGGGATAGTCGCGCAAGATTTCATCCCAGTGGTAGGTGGGATGCACACCGCCGTAAACGACCATGACATCCGGCAGGCTGCGCTTGAGCAGCACGCACAGCTCCAGCACGGTCTGGTGCGCGGAACTGGAGCCGGAGTGGCCCAGCATCACCACATCCGGTCCCTTGGCGAGCAGGGCGTCAACAATATCAGGCAAGTTCATCGGGGCGAGTTCTGCGTCAATCAGGCTGACCTGGAACCCGGCATCGATCAGCGGTCCACCGATGCTGAGGAGGCCGAGAGGTGGCAGGTGTTCGCGGGGAATCCGGCTGCCGATGGCCGTGTGAGGCGGATTGACCAGGACGATGTTCAGCGGGGCGATGGTCTGTTTGTCGGGGTGGAAAATGCTGGTCATGGCGAATGTGTCCGTAAGCCGTTTGGGGGGTTGAGCGGACTATAGTCATGAACGCATGGCGGTCAGAAGGGGGCGTTGTGCGGTTTCACGGAGACTTCACCGGGGCTTCACGAAGCTGCCTCTGGTGAGGAACATGAAGGTATCATGCGCTTGTGGATACGGATGCCGGTATGCAGAATACCTACGTTCAGGATTGCATCATGATCTGCACGCTCAATGCATAACGATCATGTCCGAGACAAAGGCCCGCCGTATCCGGGGCGCTGTAAAACATCACACCCACTGGAGCATGAACATGCCCTTCGAACCCACCCTCGACCTTGGCCACGGCATTACCCGCATTGAATCCGGCATGGTGCGCGACGAGCTGGTCGCCTGTTATCTGGTGCAAGGCGGTGATGATTACGCGCTGATTGAAACCGGCACCAACAACAGCGTACCGCGCATCCTGGCGGTGCTGGAGCAGCGCAATATCCGTCCCGAACAGGTGAAGTATGTAATTCCCACCCATGTGCATCTGGATCATGCCGGGGGTGTAGGCGGGCTGATGCAGTGTTTGCCGGATGCGACCTTGCTGGTGCATCCCAAGGGCGCACGGCATCTGATTGAGCCGGGCAAGTTGAAGGCGGGTGCCATTGCCGTGTACGGCGAGGCGGAATTTGCGAAGGTGTATGGTGACATCATTCCGGTGGAGGCGTCACGGGTGCGCAGCATGGAGGACGGAAGCGAGGCGATGCTGGGTGACCGCAAGCTGGTGTTTCTGGATACGCCGGGGCATGCGCGGCATCATTTCTGTGTGTTTGATCCGGCGTCGAAGGGGGTGTTTACCGGGGATACTTTTGGGCTGGCGTATCCGGCGCTGACCACCGCGAAAGGGCCGTTCATTATCCCGACGACGACGCCGGTGCAGTTTGAGCCGGAGGCGTTGAAGGCGTCGATTCGGCGGTTGCTGGCGTTGCAGCCGGAGCGGATGTATCTGACGCATTATGGGGTGGTGGAGAATCCGCAGGCGCTGGGGGAACGGTTGTTGGGGCAGGTGGACGATTATGTGGCGCTGGCTTTGGCGGCGAGGGATGCCGGTGGGGCGGGGGATTTGGAGGCGCGGCTGGTGGCGGGGATGAGGGTTTATCTTTTCGGGCGTGCGCGGGGGCATGGTTGCCAGCAGAACGATGAGGAGCTGGAGGGGTTGTTGGGGATGGATTTACGGTTGAATGCGCAGGGGTTGGGGGTTTGGCTTGCCGGATTGAATTAGGTAACTTAGATTTCTATCAGTGTATGTTGCGCTATGTAAGGGGCTGAACATGGCTAACTTGACAATACGCAAGATAACTCTGGCAGCGCTGAGTCGCGATCTTGGGCTAACCAATGAGGACTGCGAGGTTATTAGGGGTTAGGCTGCATGGCTGTTCGCGTTCAAAACGCTGTATTCCGGACTGACATGACGTGAGCGATGCTCGCTATAAGCCACAGTAAGAAACCACACAAAAACGATGAGCAGCCATGCAAAGAAACGATGCATCGACGAACTGCGACGAGTGCGAATCAGGTGTATGAGTGCTGTTGCGTTGACGATCGCAAAGAGAAAGAGAAATGGTGCGACGCACAGCAGCCAATACAGACCATCCCCAGGACCACCAGGGAATCCTTGGTCTTCAGGAGTTGGCCAAAGAGCTACAGAGTTGCGCAAGTAGATCGCGATCCCAGAAACATTGGCGACGGCCCAAATTATGGCCCTGTTGCTCAGTGGCAAGACGTTCCCCATTGGTAGTGGAGAAATTTACGCGGAAAGATAAATGTGTCCGCCCTCATTATGACCGGAAATGGGTGTGGTTTTGGTACTACTTGGGGTAGAAGAAGATCGGAGTTTAATCGTGTTTTCTCCCGTGATCTGACCTTGCAACTATTGAACTTCATTAAGCAACTCTGGATGTCTGTCCAGCAAAGCCAACAATTTCAACAACGCAATCGGCGGCTTGGTTTTTCCATTCTCATAACGCGAAAAGGCGTTATCCCCGCCACCAAACAACCTGCCAGCCTCTTTCTGATCCAACTGGAGCTTTTTCCGAACCCGCATGATGAAGAAGGGGTCAGCAAGACTGCCATTGACCTGTTTATTGAACGCCAGCATCAACCCCGACACCCGCTCGGACTCCGCCAGACTCAACACGCTTTCATCGCAAGCAGGACAGAAATCCCCATCCACACCGGGAATGACCGTCGATTGCCCTTTGTAGGCATAAGGCAGATCACGAAAATCATGCACCAGATCAGCCGCGCCGCAAGCCGGACATTTCATGATTCATTCTCCAGTGCCTTGAAAGACACAATCAGCACATCATCAATAACGGTCAGTTTCAGATAGACCTGACCAACAGATGTTGTGGGACGGTAAACATCCTGCCAAACCTGATGATCCGCATGAGTCGTCATGCTCTTGTAGAAATCAGTCCGGTTCAGGGAATTCACAACGGCAATCATTCCGGTTACATCCAGTCCCAAACTCGCCGCACCACGAAGCGCTGTGCCGGTGACTCGAACTTTCCCCTCAGCAATCAATGTCTTGACCCTATCAAGCCGACAGTGTGGCGTACGCTTTTCCATCCCAACATCCAATGTTTGAGCACCGTTAAAAATAACCTAATGGGTTATATTTTGGCAAGTAGGTTCTATGAGAGCATGCCAGATATACTACCTTCCAGCCTTATCGATTCCGTCCTCACTCCGCCACCGTCCAATCAATCAACCTCTCCGTCAACTCCCCCAAAATCTCCTCCACCGCAACCCCCGCCGGCGGCCCCAACACCACCTGCAACAGCGTTCCGCCCATCAGCGTATTCATCAAAAACAACGACGCCGGCGACGAAAACACCCGGTAATGCGGCGCCGCCTCCCGATTCGACGTCACCGCCACCCGCAACAACATCGCCCCCAAATTCTGGAACGACTCCAGCTCGCGCGTAAACGGAACCTCGAACAGCATCACCCTGATCAACGCCTTGTCCCGCAACATCAACCGGTACGCCGCATCCACCGCAAACCGCACCCCCTCGCGGCCAGGCAGAGGAATGATCTCCTGCGCAATCGCCAGCATTCCCGCCAGCTGCTTGCGGATGCACCGTTCCACCACCTCAGCCACCAACGCATCCTTCCCCGGAAAATACTCATACACCGTGCCAATGCTTACCCCGGAAAGCTCCGCCACATGATTCGTGGTCAACCCGTGATAACCCCGCTCGCACAGAAGCTGAGCCGTCGCATCCAGCATGGCGTCCCAGGTGGCTTGTGAACGACCTTGGCGCGGGCGCTTTTTGGGCTCCAGATCAAAGGTCGGGTGTTTCAAAGGCGACTCCGGCGAGGGGTGGTATGGCAGTAGAGAATAACTGAGTTTTTGCTCAGGTTGGCATGCTGAACATCGGAACGGACCGTGCAGGTTCATCCATGCACCTTAAGCAATCTGTTGGGGTACTTTATAGGCATTAATCGTTTCATAGGAAACGTTTATTGCCTTACTCTTGTTCAAGTCGCATAATCATTCCTATTGGACACTTAAACTTCCAAAAGCATTCTTATGGGAACGCCAAACATGGAAACCCCGCTGCCATTGCCGGTAGAGCGAGCCATCCTCAAGCTGGGCAACGACATCTCGCTTGCCCGCCGCCGCCGTCATATCTCCCAAGCCTCTCTGGCCGAGCGCATGGGCGCATCCGTTTCCACCGTCCGCCGCATGGAAAAGGGCGATACCCGCATACCCATCCATTTTTATGCCCGCGCCCTGCATGTGTTCGGCGAAATCCGGGCGCTGGAACACCTGCTGGATACCCCCAACGACGACATCGGGTTGACGCTGATGGACGAACAACTGCCCAAGCGCATCCGCCGCAAACCGGCATCCTCGGGGGCCTTATGAAAGCCCAAGCCGAGTCGCAGCGCCGACAGGTCAAACTGTGTCTGGGCCGGGCAGGGGTCGACATTGGTACGCTGGTCTATGTACGGCAGGGGCGGCGCGCGCATAGCGCTGTTGCTTATGACGAACCTTGGCTGGCAAACCCGGACCGCTTTGCCGTATCCGCCGACTTGCCTGTGACACCGGGATACCAGACGCACAAGGCTGCTTCTGTGCACGACTCCGTCTTTCATGGCGCCATCGCCGACACCGCGCCGGATGCCTGGGGTCGACGGGTGATTGCCCGCGACCACGCCAAACGCCGCAAGGACAATCCCGGTCTGTCCGCACTAACCGAACTGGACTATCTGCTGGCGGTGGACGACTTCAGCCGGGTCGGCGCCTTGCGCCTGCGTGAACCTGACGGGTCATTCCTTCGTACCGTGGAGGAGGGTCGTCGCAACACACCGCCGTTAATCGAACTGGAACGGATATTCCAGGCCAGCCGGGCGCTGGAAAAGGGCAGTGAAACGGCGGCGGATTTGCGCTATTTGCAGGGCAAGGGCACTTCTTTGGGAGGCATGCGCCCCAAGTGCACGGTGCTGGACGAGGACGGCAGTCTGGCCATCGGCAAGTTTCCCAGCGTTGGCGATCTGCGAAGCGTGACACGCGGCGAGGTACTGGCGTTGAGGCTGGCAGCCAAGTCCGGAATTGACAGTGCGCAGGCTCGGATCGTGACGATCGGCGAAGTGCCGGTGGCGGTGATCCGCCGGTTTGACCGTGATCATGAACAAGGCCGTATTCCTTATCAGTCGGCGGCATCCCTGCTGCAAGCCTCGCGGGAGGAAGACCATAGCTATACCGAAATTGCCGATGCCATCAGGACTTTCGGGCATGCACCCACACAGGATTTGCAGCAGCTTTGGCGGCGAATAGTCTTCAACCTGCTGATCACCAATGTGGATGACCATTTGCAGAATCACGGCTTCCTGCATGTGGCGCGTGGGCAGTGGCGTCTGGCCCCGGCGTTTGATCTCAACCCCTTTCCAGATAAAGACCGGGAATCCAAGACCTGGTTGTCTGAACAGGACGGGCCGGTGACGGATCTGGAAATGCTGTTGGCCCGGTGTGGCTACTTTGCCCTGAGCAGGCCTCAGGCGGTGGCGTTGATTGCTGAAGTCAGCACGGCGGTGTCGGACTGGCGACGGGTGGCGCTGAGCCCCGAGGTCGGGTTGCTGGAGAGGGAACTTGAAGATTTCGCCCCGGCTTTTGAACACGATCAGCAGGAAGCCGCGAAGCTGTTACTGAAATAACCCACGTTCGCACAGAAGCTGAGCCGTCGCATCCAGCATCGCATCCCAGGTCGCTTGCGAACGCCCCTGGCGGGGCCGCTTTTTCGGTTCCAGATCAAAGACTTGATGTTTCAAAACACAACTCCGTGAAGGGCAGTTCGGCATCCGAGTACAACTGAGCATTTGCTCAGGTTAACATGGACAAAATCCAGACGGGTAGGGCGGCTGTATTCCCGCACGCATCCGAACCCAGCGCACCTCGAGAACGCCCTCCATGAGCCAGGAAGTCATCACCTATTGCCGCATCTGCGAACCCTTCTGCGGCATGGTCGCCACGGTGGAAAACCGCAAACTGGTCAGTCTGCGGCCCGACAAGGAACATCCGCTATCGCAGGGCTTTGCCTGCCCCAAGGGCATTGCCTACACGCAGGTGCAGAACGACCCCGACCGTGTCCTTTATCCCCTGAAACGCCAGCCCGACGGCCGCTTCACCCGTGTCAGCTGGGACGAGGCCATGGCCGATATCACCGAACGCCTGCGCCGCATCCACCGCAAACACGGCGGGGATGGCATTGCAGTCTACGGCGGCAACCCGGCGGCGCTCAACTACAGTCACGCGCTGTGGATGAATGTCTTCCTCAAGGCTTTGGGCATCCGCCATTTCTTCGGCCCCGGCACGCAGGACACCAACAGCCGCTTTGTCGCCAGCCACCTGCTATACGGCAGCCTGTTCACCGTGCCGGTGCCCGATATCGACGCAGCGGAACTGGTGGTGATTCTGGGCGCGAATCCGGCGGTGTCGCACGGCAGTCTGGTGAACATGCCGCGCATGATGGACAAGCTGCACGCCGTGACCGAACGCGGCGGCCGGGTGCTGGTGATTGATCCCCGGCGCACCGAGACCGCCCGCGAGTTTGAATGGCAGCCGATTGTGCCGGATGCCGATGCCTGGCTGTTGCTGTCGCTGCTGCATGTGCTGTTTGCCGAAGGGCTGGCCGACCAGCGGGCGCTGGCGACGCAGGCCACCGGCGCGCGGGCATTGCGGGAACTGACGGCCGCTTTCCCGCCCGAAGATACCGCTGCCCTGACCGGCATTCCGGCCGGGGTGGTGCGTGATCTGGCGCGGCAGTTGTCGCAAAAACGCGCTGTGGTTTACAGCCGGTTGGGAACCTGCCTGGGCAGTAGTCCCACGCTGGCCAATTTCCTGCTGGATGCGGTGAACCTGGTGTCCGGCAACCTCGACCGTCCGGGCGGCTGGGTGTTTGGCAATCCGCCCATTCCCTTGCAGAAGATCGTTGCGCCGTTGATGTCCTACGGCAAGTGGCACAGCCGCATCGGCAGTTTCCCGGAAGTGATGGGTATGGAACCGGCGGCGAACATGGCTGCGGAAATCACCACGCCCGGCAAGGGACAAGTGCGGGCGCTGATTGTCTCGGCGGGCAATCCCGTACTGTCCACGCCCGGCGGCGGCAAGCTGGCTGAAGTGCTGGACCAGCTGGAGCTGATGGTGTCGATCGACCTCTACCAGAACGAAACCAACGCCCATGCCGACTACATCCTGCCCGGTGTCGCCATGTACGAGCGCGAGGATTTCCCCATCTTCAGCATGGGGCTGTATGTGCAGCCGTTCATGCAGGCCACGCCCGCTGTGGTGCCGCCCGCCGGGGAAGCCCGTCATGAGTGGATGGTGTACGAGGAACTGGCGCGAAGTGTGCTGCCGGAAACCCTGCGCAATGCGGTTTCCCAGGTCCGGGAGAAAGGACTGGGGCCCACACCGCGTCTGATGCTGGACAGTCTGATCCGGCTGGGTTACGCGGGTGATCGCTGGGGGCTGCGCCGGGAAGGACTGAATCTGGACACACTGCTGCAGCGTCATCCCCACGGCCTGAAGTTGGCCGAGCGCCCCACCACGGGCCAGTTGCACAACGTGGTGCGTCACCGTGACCGCAAGGTGCATCTGGACCATCCGGAAATCCGCGAGGAAGTGCGCCGCCTGCAAGCGCGACGGCCCGACCCGGATTACCCGTTGTACCTGATCGGCCTGCGCGAACTGCGCTCGGAAAACTCGTGGATGCACAACCCGCCCGCCTTGCGCGCCGCCCGGCCGCCGCACGCGGCGCGTATCCATCCCGATGACGCCGCTGCGCTGGGGCTGCTGAACCGGGGCCGGGTGCGGCTGGTGTCGCCATGGGGAGCCATTGAACTGCCGGTGCTGGTTACGGATGAAGTCAGTCAGGGCGTGGTGGCCGTGCCGCATGGCTGGGGGCATAAAGGGCAGGGTGGCTGGGCCAACGCCAACCGCGACGGTGGCGTCAGCGTCAACGACCTGATGGGCACACGACCCTCTGCACTGGACCCGCTCTCGGGCATGTCGCACCTGTTCGGGGTGCGCATCCGCGCCGAGCATGTTCCTGCTGAACCTGAATCACACGCCGTCGCGGCGCTGGAAGCCGGAGCCTGACATGCCTTATGTGATTGCCGCGCCCTGTGTGGCCGATTATTCCTGTGTGGAAGTATGCCCGGCGCAATGCATCGCGCCGCTGCCGGACGATGCCGCCTTCGATCGCACCGAACAGCTGTTCATTGACCCCGACCGCTGCATCGATTGCGAAGCCTGCGTCGCGGCCTGCCCGGTGGGGGCCATTCACGAAGCCTCGCGCCTGCCAGATAAATGGGAACACTACCGCGCCATCAACGCCGCGCATTTCGGGAGAAAGCCATGAACCGTCCGCTGCGCATCGCCATTGTCGGGGCCGGACCGGCCGGGATGTACGCCGCCGGGCATTTGCTGGAAGGGGCCGGTGGCACCTGGCTGGACGGCCGCCTTCAACGGCTGGTGAACCGTCCGGTGGAAGTCGATATGTTCGAGCGACTGCCGGTGCCGTGGGGGCTGTTGCGGCATGGTGTGGCGCCGGATCATCCGGACAAGAAACAGGTACAGCAAGTGTATGAAGACATTGCCGCGCGGCCGGGGTTCCGGTACTTCGGGAATGTTGAACTGGGTGTACACATCCACGCCGGGGAACTGGCGGAATGGTACGACGCAGTGATACATGCCGTCGGTGCTTCCGGTGACTCCGCACTGGGGATTCCGGGGGAATATCTGCCCGGTTCGTTATCCGCGCGGGAGTTTGTCGCCTGGTACAACGGGCATCCGGATTACCGGGATCTGGCAGTCGACCTTTCTGCGGAACGGGTGGTGATTGTCGGCAACGGCAATGTCGCCATGGATGTAGCGCGCATTCTCAGCCAGTCGCCGGACGCGCTGGCGAAAACCGATATCGCCACGCATGCACTGGAAGCCTTGCGGCACAGCCGGGCGCGGGAAGTGGTGTTGCTGGGACGACGGGCGCATGTCCATGGCGCGTTCAACAATCCCGAACTGGAGGAACTGGGGGAATTGCCGGGGGTGGATATTGTCGTCGATACCGGCGGTCTGGATGGGACACATGAGTCACTGCAAGGCCTGACTGATACCGCTACCCTCCGTAAAATCACGACGTTGCAGCGCTTGGCGGAGCGCCAGCCCAAAGAACATCCCCGACGCATTGTGCTGCGTTTCCTTAGCTCGCCGGTACAGGTGCTTGGGGAAGGGCGCGTTCAGGGCGTGAAGGTTGCCCGTAACCGGCTGGAACGGGATGAAGCCGGTCAATGGCGGGCATTATCCACCGGGGAAGTGCAGCAACTGGATTGCGGTCTGGTGATGCGCGCCATCGGCTTCTTTGGCCAACCGCTGCCCGGTCTGCCGTTCGATGCGGTTCGCGGGGTGGTGCCGAGTGAGGAAGGCCGGGTGTTGCAGGGCGGTCAGGTATTGCCTGGTCACTACGTCACCGGCTGGATCAAGCGCGGTCCGCGCGGCATCATCGGCACCAACAAGAAGTGTGCGCGGGACACGGTGCGCTCCTTGCTGACGGATGCAGACGCCGGGCGGTTGCCGACTGCCGGAACGCTGGATGCCGCCGCCGTGGAAAATCGAATACGGGAGCGGCAGCCGGACTACGTCAGCCAGTCAGAATGGTTGCGGCTGGATGATGCGGAACGGCGGGCAGGGCGGCTGGAAGGAAGGCCGAGGATGAAGCTGACTCGGGTGGAGGAAATGCTGGCGGCGGCACATCCTCCGCAAGGCTAATACCAACCCTAATCCGGTACACCTGAAGTCCCCTTGGAAAGGGGACGGCGCAAAGCGCCGGGGTTTTATCCCGGCACCCTCACAAACACCTTGCCGTTTTCTTCCGAAGTCTCATACACCGTCAGCGGTTTCGGATCCTTGCCCATCGCCACCAGCTTGTGCGACCACTTCGGCAGCGGCACCCCGGCAAAAGCGTTGCACCACTCCACGTTCTGCCCGGTGCAGACATCGAATTTCGCACCATGCCAAGGGCAAGTCACCACACCGTCCTTGACCGTGCCCTTGGCCATGGGCATGCCCATGTGCGGACATTTGTTGATGAAGGCTTGGACCTGACCATCGATGCGGGTCACCAGCAGCGACGCGCCGTTGGCTTTCACGGCCAGCAACTGGTTGTCGGTCACGGCGCCCGAGAGGGCAACTTCAATCAGCGGCATGGGGAGCTCCGGGGCATGGGAAGAGAAAGAAAGTCATCAGCAATACCCGCTTACCCTAACAAACAATTCGATATTATGCAAAGTATCGTATTGATTCAGGGTTAGATACCGGTGAAGCGCCCCCGTCAGTCATGCACCGGGGGCTGTTCCTTACACCATTCAACCCAACCCGAAAGCCGGTGAAATACTCTTCAGCCAGGCGTCCAGCCGCTGCTCGGTCAGACCGCTCTGGTTGTCCAGATCCAGCGCCAAGCCCACAAAGCGGCCGTCCACCACCGCGTCGGAGTGCTCGAATTCGTAGCCGTCGGTAGGCCAGTCCCCCACCAGGGTGGCCCCTTGCTGCTTCAGGAAGTCATAGAGAAGGAACATGCCGTCCAGGAACTCATGCCCATAGCCCACCTGATCGCCCAAGCCGTAAATGGCCACGGTCTTTCCGCTGAAATCCGCGCCTTCCAGCTTGGCCACAAACTCCTCCCAGCTTTCGCTGTCGCAATCCGCCGACATGCCGGGCAACTGCCCGTCGCCCAGTGTGGGCGTGCCAAGGATCAAATACTCGTAGGCCATCATGCCTTCCACCGTGGTGCGATTCACGTTCAACGGATCGGCCATGGTGTCGTCGTCATAGCGCTTCTTGATCAGCTTGGCGACCTTACGGGTTTTGCCGGTGTTGGTGCCGAAGAAGATTCCTATTCTGGCCATCATCTACCTCTACTGGATTCGGGAAGGGGTGTTTGCTTTACGGCAGACGGTCATCGCCAGCCCTAAGGCTATTAAGCAGGAAGCAGGCCAACCAGAATACGGTTATATATATTTGTTTTTATTGGATTTAATTTCAGTAAATGGGGAGGCGCTGCTGATTTTGTCGCAAAGCCGACACAATGCTGACGGCCTGGGGAAGGGGCGGTTTGTCGGGTTGGCGACAAACCGCCGGGCAGTTTGCTAGAAGGAAGCCTGACGGGCGGGTGCGGCCGGAAAGTTTTCCAGAGCGGCTGGGTCCAAGGATGCAGGGGCCTCAATCGGCGTACTGACCACAACCAGGGCGGACTCCCCGTTTTCCGCCGCCGGGGCATCCAGCACATAACGGGCCAGACCCGGCGTTGAAGGCAGGGTGAACATGGTCTGGTGCAACGCGGCTTCTAGTACGGCCCGCAGGCCGCGCGCCCCGGTGTGGCGGGCCAGCGCCTGAGTGGCGATGAAATCGACGGCGGCGGCGGTCACGTCCAATTCCACGCCTTGCAATTCGAATATCTTCTGGTACTGCTTCACCAACGCATTGCGCGGTTCGGTAAGGATGCGCACCAGCGTGGCATGGTCCAGTTCCTTCAGGAAAGTAATGATGGGAAACCGGCCGATAAACTCCGGAATCAGCCCGAAGTCCTGCAAGTCATCCGGCAGCAGGGCAGCCATCAGCGTGTTGACTGACAGCGCTTCCGTCAGCGCTGCGGGTGGCTTCAGGAAGCCCATGCCGCCCTGCGGCGGCCGCACCCGGCTGCCGACCAGTTCCTCCAATCCCGGAAAAGCGCCACCTACAATGAACAGGATGTTGCTGGTGTCCACGGTCAATTCCTCACCGCCTTCGCGGCGTCGGCCGGATTTCGGGAGACGCAATTCCGTGCCTTCCACCAGTTTCAGCAAGGCTTGCTGCACGCCTTCCCCGGAAATATCACGTACGGCCGCTGACCCGCCGCCGCGCTTGGCCAGCTTGTCCACTTCGTCGATGTAGACAATACCCCAGTGAGCCTGCTGCACATCGCCGCCAGCGGCTTCCAGCAGGCGGACGATGATGCTGTCGACATCGTCACCGACATATCCGGCCTGGGTGAGGGCGGTGGCGTCGGCGGCGGCGAATGGAACACCCAGGATCAGCGCCAGGCTGCGCACCAGCAAGGTCTTGCCGGTTCCGGACGGGCCGACCAGCAGGATGTTGGCCTTTTCCAGTTCCACGGATTCCTGCAACGGGGAAAACGGCTGCTTTTCCCGGCTTTGCAGGCGCAGATAATGATTGAACACCGCGACCGCCAGCGTCTCCTTCGCCGCATCCTGACCCACCACGTAGGCATCCAGATGCTGCTTGATGGCGACAGGAGTGCGCAGTTCGGGCGTTGCCGACCGGCTCTTGCGGCGGTGCCCCCAACTGTTCACCACCTGATGCGCCAGGTTGACGCAGGCTTCGCAGATGCGGCCTTCATTACCGGCAATCAGCGGCACCTGCGGGCTTTTTTCCACGCCGCAGAAAGAGCAGTGCAGGGAAGTGCTTGTCGTATCGGCCATGAATCAGGCTCCCGAGGGTGGGTTTGCAAGGTGGGCTTAGGGGTTGAGCAGGCTGTGCAGCCAGCGTTTCCGGGCGCGCCGCCGCTGGCGTTCGTCAAGCTGTTCCAGCAAGCGCGGCAAGACCTCTTCTATGGCGGCGGTATGCGACGGCTGGATGCTGTCGCACAGCAACACATGGAATCCCAGGCTGGATTCAATCACCTCGCTGACTTCCCCGGGGCGAAGGCGGAACAAGCAGCTGTCCAGCTCCGGAAACAGCATGCCGCGTGACACCGTGCCCAACAGCCCGCCCTGCAACGAGGTCGGGCATTCCGAGTGTTTCAGCGCCTGCTCGGCGAAACGTTCCGGTTTGCGCCGCAGGCGGCGGGCGATGGCCGAGATGCGGGCCAGCGCTTGCTCACGGGTGTTTTCCGGGAAATCGTTGTTGATCGTGATCAGGATGTGGCGGGCGGCCCGGCGCTCCGGCAGTTTGAACTCGTCGAGATGCAGGTAGTAGAACAGGCGGGCATCGGTATCACTGACGGCGGGCAGTGCGGCGCAGACCCGGTCCAGCACGCATTCAACACGCAGTTGCCGCGCCAGGGCGGCCTCGATATCCGTCTCATCCAGTCCGTGGCGCTGCATCTCAGCCTGAAGGGCCTCCTGGTCCAGTTGACCTTCCGCATCCCTGAAACGCTCTTGCAGTTGCGCCAGCGCCTGCTGAATAACGGCTGGCGGCACAATTACTCCGGACGCTTCCGGACTGCTGAGCACCGCGTCTTCGATCAGCATCTGCCGCAGGGCAATCTGCCGGACCTCATGCTGTTGTTCCGGGCTGAGTGCGTCCGGCGTGCATTTGAAGCGTTCCGAGGCGATGCTGAGCCGGTGGTAGGCCAGCAGGCTGTCCTCCAATTGTTCCGCGCTCCGCTCATCGGCGGCAGGATTATCCGGCATGTGCCTGTTCATGATTTGCGGTCTCCGGGGAGGCGAGGGCGGTTTCAGGAACCTGCAAAATCCGTCCGTTGCCGAAATGGATGTGGTACTGCACACCGCCGGGCCAGTCGCGCAGCACTTTTTCCACGGTGCCTGTGCCGCCTTTTTCCACGATGACTTCACCCCGGATGGCCAGCGCCTTGCGCACAACGACCGGCTCGCGGAACTCGAAGAGATTGGGAATCCAGGGCTCCGAGGCGGCAATCAGCTCATCCTCGCGGCAGCCGACGGTGCGCCCCGCGTCCAGGAAGTGCACGCGGTAGATCAGCTGGTCCTGCAGGTAGCTGCCGACGTCATAGACACAGCCCACCGACCCGCGCCGCACCAGCAGTTCCCCGACCGCCGTGCCGGGATAGGTGCCGTCATTACGCACATTGCGGATCAAGCGGACGGCCTCGCCATACTCGAATTGTGGCAACATGAAGGGCTACTCCAGCAAGTCGATGGAGACGAACGTCTTTTGCGGCCCCTGACGCTGGAAAACCTTGAACACTTTTTCGTCCAGCGCCGTCGAGTTCACGAAGTCCTGATAGGCGTGCGCCAGCAAGCGCTTGTAAACCTCGAAGCGGGCCTCGTCACCGGCTTCGGGCATCTCCGCCTGGGTCAGGTAATTGTGGTAGCGCTGCATGATGTGCAGGCGGTTGACATGAACCACAGGCTGGTCAAACGGGATGCCGAAGAAATTCAGGAAGTCCTCGGCGGACACCAGCTCTTCCATCGCCTCATCCAGCGACAGGCCCGATAGTATTTGCAACAGGTTGGCAGTCATGGTCACCCCCTCAGTTTTCTGGCGGCGATCGGAAATGGCACGATCTCCGCCTGGTTGTCCGCCAGCACATCCAGCAGGACCCTAGCACCCAGGCGATCGGCCTCATCGAGTGATGCGACCTTGGTCAGCATGTGCTTGCCTTCTTCAAACCGCGCCAGCCGCAAATTGATGTATCCCGCCGCTTTCAGCGCCA
Organism: Fluviicoccus sp.; assembly: GCF_030646115.1. Classification (GTDB taxonomy): domain Bacteria; phylum Pseudomonadota; class Gammaproteobacteria; order Pseudomonadales; family Moraxellaceae; genus Fluviicoccus. Next base: position 201,938 of record NZ_JAUSMX010000005.1, on the reverse strand, counting down.
GCAGGTAGAACCGCACCAGGCTCAGAGAACACAGGATCCCCCGTTCCAGCGCGTGTTGCCCCACTTCCGTCCAATGGCCGGGGAACTCGATACGCGGCGCAATCAAGGTCATCAGCCGTTGCGCCACAGTCAGCGCGTCCTCGTAACGGTGCTGGTAAAAGTAGAAACGGTACAGACCGACCAGCACGGACAAGCTTTCCGGCGCCAGCAGCAGAGCCTCCAGCAAGGGAGCTTCCGCCTGACCGCCGGCATAGGCTTCGGAAGCTTTAGCCATCAACCGGGTGACTTCGATCATCACCGGCTCGTCGAAATACAGCGCCTCACTTCGAAAATCCTGCAGATCCATGATTCACTCCGTACACGTATCAGGCGGTTTGCAACATGACGGCGCCCCCGGCGCAGTCGCTTTCGCACAGGTTGTTGTCAATGTCGCAGGCCTGATAACGTCGAAACTGCGTTCCTGCCGCGATCAGCCGTTGCGTTTCCATCTGTTTTTCCAGGGTGTCGATGCGGTCCAGCAGGCAGGCGATGGCCTTGCCGACCGGGTCGGGAATCAGGTGGTGGTCGAGGTCGATACCGAAGGAATGCACGCGGTCCGGCTGACGCATCTGAACCACGCGTCCGGGAATGCCCACCACTGTACAAGTGCTTGGGACATCGGTGACGACTACCGAATTGGCTCCGACACGCACTTGGTTGCCAAGCCGGATCGGCCCCAGAATCTTGGCCCCGGCCCCAACCAGCACACCGTCACCCAGTGTCGGGTGGCGCTTGCCGTGGGTCCAGGACGTGCCGCCCAGGGTGACGCCGTGATAGAGCGTGACGTCATTGCCGATTTCCGCCGTTTCACCAATCACCACGCCCGCGCCATGATCAATGAACAGCCGCGCGCCGATGGTGGCGCCGGGGTGGATATCGACATTGCTGAGCCAGCGCCCGACAAAAGCCAGTGAGCGAGCGCCGTAATGCCAGCGCCGCCGCCACAGCCGGTGACTGACCCGGTGCAGCATCACCGCATGCACGCCCGGATAGGTGGTCAGCACCTCCAGCCGGTTGCGGGCGGCAGGGTCGCGGGCAAACACGCATTCCACATCATCCCGCCATTCGGTCAGCAGCGACATGGCCCATCCCCCTTAACGGTTTCAGGCGAAACCAACCACGCGCGCCGGGCGTTCGGCCATCAGCGTGCGGTAGAAACTTTCCAGCTCGGCGCTTTCCGGACTGCGTTTGGCGGTCATCGAGAAGTGCCGTATCTGACCGAGCAGAGCCTGCGCCTGCCAGTCCTCCAGATCGATGCCCAGATCGTGATAGCTGCTGCGGACCATATGCGTGCCGGAATGCTTGCCCAGCACCATGCGGTGGCTGCGGCCCAGTTCGTCGGGGTTGAGGCCTTCGTAGTTGCGGCGGTCCTTCAGCAGGCCGTCGACATGCACCCCGGCTTCGTGGGTGAAGACCCCGGCGCCGACCACGCTCTTCTGCCAGGACACCGAACGCCCGGAGGCCTTCTCCACCAGCGCCGACAGCGCGGGCAGGGCATGGGTGTCGATGCCGGTATCGATGTCGTACAGGCGCTTCAGGCCCAGCACGCATTCTTCCAGCGGTGCATTGCCCGCGCGTTCGCCAAGGCCGTTGACCGTGGTGTTGATGTGGGTGGCGCCAGCGATCACCGCGACCAGCGAATTGGCGGTGGCCAGGCCGAAATCGTCATGGGCGTGCATTTCCAACTCCATATCCAGCCGTTGGCCGAGGAAGCGGATGCGCTGCATGATGGCGAAGGGTTCCATGATGCCGACGGTGTCAGCGAAACGGACCCGGCGCGCCCCGGCCCGATGCGCAGCCTCGGCTATCTGGATGATGAAGTTGATGTCGGCGCGGGAGGCGTCTTCACAACCCAGGCACACGTCCAGTCCCTGATCCCGCGCGCGAGTGACAAGCCGGGTGACTTCGGCCAGCGCCCAATTGCGGTCGCGTCCCAGCTTGCCGCGCAATTGGCGGTCGGATACCGGCACCGACAGGTCCACCATACCGACGCCGCTGTCCAGCGCGGCGGCGAGGTCGGTGTCGCACAGCCGGCACCAAGCCAGCAAACGGGAGGGCAGTTTCAGGGCGGCGATGGCGCGCATGCCTTCGCGTTCTTCAGGGCCCATGGCCGGGATGCCGATTTCCAGTTCCGGCACGCCGCAGGCCGACAATGCCCGGGCGATGGCGATTTTCTCTTCCGGCCGAAACGCCACACCCGCGCTCTGTTCGCCGTCGCGCAGGGTGGTGTCGTCGATGATGACCGTGTCCGGCGCACCGGATGCCACATACTCGTCAAACATGATGCAACCCTCCTCAGGCATAGACCGGGGCAAAGGCCAGGGAACTTTCTTCCGCCGGGCCGTTATCGCTCCAGTACGGGGACAGCTTGCGCAGTTGCGCGACGATCGGCGGCACGGCGCGGATGACCTGCTCGATTTCTTCCGCTGTGTTGTAGCGGGACAGCGAGAAGCGGACGGTGCCATGCGCGGCGGTGTAGGGAATGCCCATGGCGCGCATGACGTGCGACGGTTCCAGCGAACCGGAGGTGCAGGCGGAACCGCTGGACGCGGCGATGCCCGCCTTGTTCAGCAGCAGCAGGATGGCTTCGCCCTCAATGTATTCGAAGGCGATGTTGCAGGTGTTTGGCAGGCGGTTGTCGGTATCGCCGGTGACGAAGGCGCTGGGCACGGTGGCGAGAATGCCGCGTTCCAGCCGGTCGCGCAGTTCCCGGACTTCCGTGTTTTCAAAGGCCAAGTGCTGCATCGCCAGCTCGGCGGCCTTGCCCAAGGCGATGATTGAAGCGGTGTTCTCGGTCCCGGCGCGGCGGCCGCGTTCCTGCTGGCCGCCGCGCAGCAGCGGACGGAAACGGGTGCCCCGGCGCAGGTAAAGTACGCCGATGCCCTTGGGCGCATGCAGCTTGTGACCCGAAAGCGACAGCATGTGAATGGAGGTGTTTTTCAGGTCGATGGGCAGCTTGCCGACGGCCTGCACGGCATCGGTGTGGAACATCACCCCGTAGTCCTCGGCCAGCTTCGCCATTTCTTCCACCGGAAACAGCGTGCCGGTTTCGTTGTTGGCCCACATCACGCTGACAATGGCGACGTTGTCGGACAGCAGCGCCTCATAGGCCTGGAGGTCGAGGCGGCCGCGCTTGTCCACCGGCAGCTTGTGCACGGTGTAACCTTCCATTGCCAGCTGGTCGCACAGGGTCAGCACCGCCGGGTGTTCAACAGTGGTGGTGATGATTTCCTTGCGCTCCGGCTGCGCCTTCAGCGCGGAAAGAATGGCGGTGGAATCGGATTCGGTGCCACAGGAAGTGAAGATGATTTCCGATTCGTGCTCCGCGCCCAGCAGCACCTGGATGCTCTGGCGCGCTTTTTTTAAAGCCTGGCCGACGCGATTGCCGAAGCTGTGCATGGATGAGGGATTGCCGAACTGTTCGGTGAAGTAGGGCAACATGGCCGCCACCACCTCCGGATCGACCATCGTCGTGGCGTTGTTGTCGAGGTAGATATCCCCGTGATGCAGCGTCTGGTTCGTCATCTCACACCCCCACGGCATGGGCGGTCGCGTTGGCGCTGACCGGAATCACTTTCACAAATTCTCCAAGCTCTTCGATCAGCTTCTGCTGGATGCCGCTGAGAGTCATGCCCGCCATCTGGCAGCCGGTGCAATTGCCGATCAACTTGACGTAGACGTTCTTGCCGTCCACTTCCACCAGTTCAACATCGCCGTGATCCATTTTCAGGTTGGGGCGGATGGATTCCAGCACCATCTCGACTCGGCGGATGCGTTGCAGGTTGGTCATCTTCTCCGGCACGGCCACGGCAGCCACCGGCAGCGCTTCCGGCGCGGGTTTCTTCACCGCCACCTTCTTGACTTTCGGCTTGATCGGCGCGGCCACGAACACCTCACCGCGTTCAGCCAGCATCTCGGTCAGGATCTGCTCGATCTTCTCGTGGCAGGACGAACAGCCGCCGCCTGCCTTGGTGTAGTTGGTGACGTCTTCGACGGTGCTGAGGTTGTTGGCTAGCACGGTATCGCGCACCATCACCTCGTCCACCGCGAAGCACTTGCAGACCATCGCACCTTCCTCGTGGTCGTCTTCCAGAGCCTCCCCCCGGTAATCCGCCACGGCCGCGCGCAGGGCTTCACGGCCCATCACGGAACAGTGCATCTTTTCCGGCGGCAGGCCGTCGAGATAATCGGCGATGTCCTGGTTACTGATCTTCAGGGCTTCATCGACGGTCATGCCTTTGACCATTTCCGTCAGCGCGGAGGATGAGGCGATTGCCGATCCGCAGCCGAAGGTCTGGAAACCGGCATCCTCGATGACATCCGTTTTCGGGTCCACGCGCAGCGACAGGCGAAGCGCATCGCCGCAACTGAGGGAGCCGACATCGCCCACCGCGTTCGCGTTCGGCACGGCACCGGCGTTACGCGGGTTGTAGAAGTACTCTTTCACCTTTTCGGAATAGTCCCACATGATTCTGGCCCCCCAAGGCTGGATTCAATAACGCCGATCAACAGGAAAAGGACTTGCCGCAACCGCAGCTCTTGCTGGCGTTGGGGTTTTCGAAGGTGAAACCGCTGCCTTCCATGGTCTCGACGAAATCGACGGTGACGCCTTCCAGCATTGGTGCGCTGGCTTCATCAATCAGCACGGTGACGCCGCCGATGTGGACCTGCTGGTCGTGTTCGGCCAGCGAATCCTCCAGCTTCAGTCCGTATTTGTAGCCGGAGCAGCCGCCGCCCTCGACCCGGATGCGCAGCCCGGCGACCGGCTTGTCGGCGCCGCGGATGAAACGGTTCACAGCCTGTACCGCATTGTTGGTCAGCGTGATCATGATGTGCTCCTCGTGCTGGTCGGGGCGGGGTGAAACGGATTCATCCCGGGATACAGTGAAAAGAGCAAGAGGTGTGCCACGGCATGTTTTGTGAAAATATCCTTTTATTTCATGTGATTGATTCGATGCCTTCCTGTCGTGAAGCCGACTGCGGCATCGGCAATCGACGCGGTGTTGTCAGGTTTGCGACAGGAAACCCGACAACGTGGTGCAGGGAAATTCCGGATAGCTGCAGCACGGAAGCTAATGGTATGTTATTTGTAAGGTTATTCAGGCTGGTACCCCGTCCTTCATGATGCGGGGGCCATTCAGGCGGGAAAAAATGGTTCTACATGCTTTCCGGGCGCTGGGCGAACGCCGTTACCGACGCTATTTCACGGGTCAGGCGGTTTCACTGGCGGGAAACTGGGTGCAGCAGGTCACGGTGGCCTGGGTGGTTTACCGCATGACCGGATCGGCCCTGATGCTGGGCATGGTGGCCTTTGTCAGCCAGGCGCCATACCTGCTGCTAGCGCTGACCGGCGGTGTGCTGGCTGACCGCTTCGACCGCCGCCGCCTGCTGCTGCAGATGCAGTGGCTGCAGGGTCTGGTGGCGGCTGTGCTGGCGGTGTTGGCCATGAGCGATGCCTTGACCCTGAGCTGGTTGCTGGGGGCATCCGCTGTTCTTGGTATCACCGCTGCCGTAGAGATGCCGGTGCGGCAGGCCTTCCTGTCCGAGGTGCTGCCCGACAGGGCGCTGTGGCCCAATGCCATCGCCCTGAACTCCCTGACCCTGAACGGCGCGCGGATGGTTGGGCCGCTGCTGGCCGGCCTGATGTTGAGGCTGATTGGCGAGTCGGCCTGTTTTGCTTTCAACGCGCTGTCTTTTCTGGCGGCAATCATCTCCTTGTCGCTGATCCGGACCTCGGACGGCGTAACCGAACGCCGGCGGTCAACCCTGTCTGAAACCCTGAATTGGTTATCACGGACACCCTCGGCCAGCTGGTTACTGGCCACCGTGGCTGTCACCAGCCTGTGCCTGTCGCCGTTCATGACCTTCATGCCGGTCTATGCCCGCGATGTCTTCACGGGCGGTCCGGATACGCTGGGCATGCTGATGGGGGCATCAGGGCTGGGGTCACTGGTTGCCATTGTTTTTCTGGCGTGGCAGCACGACACCGGCAATTTGCGGTACCTGATCCGTTCTGCCGCCCTGATTTTTGGCGCAACCTCACTGCTGTTTGCCGGTAACACGGTCTTTATCCCGGCCTTGCTGCTGCTGTTCCTCTGTGGCGCGTCGATCATCGCCATTGTCACTTCCTGCAATATCCTGCTGCAAAGCCACCTGCCCGACGAACTGCGCGGCCGGGTGATGTCGCTGTATGTGATGGCCTATCTCGGCATGATGCCTGTAGGCAGCCTGGTGACCGGCAGTCTGGCGCACTGGGGCGGTGTACCGATGACTTTCCGGGTTTCCGGTGTCGCGGCGCTGGTGCTGGGCGGGTTGCTGTATGGCCGCAAGCCGTTCTGAGGTAGTGCCCTGTTTTTTAATCCCGCCGTTGTCGCGTTATGTACAAAGTTATATAACGCCCCTGCCGATTGTGGCAAAATCGACAAAACCTGAAGGCGGTTTCCGTATGGAACAGGATGAAACCGGTACTAAGCTCGGTTTCAAGCCAATGTATCCAAAAGGTTTTTTGTTGATGGCCAACTAGTCGCGTCCGACCCGCAGGCTTGGTACAAGCCTTGCTGAACACCCGGTACGACTCCGGATGTATCCCCGGCGGCCCTGAATCCGTCTTGATGAGGACACCCCGATGACCGACACCCCGCTCGAAATTGACGGCCAGCTGTGGTTCAACCGCGACGGCCAGGGCTTCATCAGCGGCAAGCGTATTGCGCTGCTGGAACAGATTGACCGTACAGGATCGATTTCCAAGGCGGCCAAGGAAGTGCAGCTCAGCTATAAGGCGGCCTGGGACGCAGTCAATGCGATGAACAACCTGTCCGGAAAGCCGCTGGTGATTTGCGCGACCGGCGGGCAGGGCGGCGGCGGTACGCAACTGACGCCCCTGGGAAGGCAGCTGGTGCACACCTGGCGTCGCATGCAGTCGGAATACGAGCGCTTTCTGGCCAAAGTGGCTGAAGGCATCGACAACTTTGACGACATCAACCAGCTGCTGAGGGCCATCGCCATGAAAACCAGTGCACGCAACCAGTTACGCGGAACCGTTACCCAGGTCACCAAAGGCGCCGTCAACGGCGATGTCATCCTGGATCTGGGCGACGGCCTGCAGATCTTCGCCAACATCACCAACGACTCCATCGACGAGCTGCAACTGGCGCCCGGCAAGACAGCGGTCGCCATCATCAAGGCCAGTTTCGTGCTGTTGTCGCCGGACCCCGATATCCGCATCAGCGCCCGCAACCGGCTGACCGGCACCGTGGTGAAACTGACCCCCGGCGCAGTCAACAGCGAACTGAAACTGGAACTGCCGGGCGGCAAGATGATTACCGCCGTCGTCACCCGCGAGAGCGTGGAAGAGTTTTCCTTTGCGCCGGGCCAGCGCTGCACCGCGCTGATCAAGGCCTCGCACGTGATTATTGCGGTGGATTGAAGGAGTCCTGTCATGAGCCTGTCCCTGACCCGTTTCGCCTTATTTACCGCGCTGACCACCGTCGGAATGAGCCCGTCGGCCATGGCTGACGACATCCCGGTCGCCGTGGCCGCCAACTTCTCCGCGCCGATGCAGGCCATCGCCGCCGCCTTTGAAAAGGACAGCGGCCACAAGCTGCTGTTGTCCTTCGGCGCCACCGGCAAGTTCTACGCCCAGATCCGGAACGGCGCGCCCTTTGAAGTGTTCCTGTCCGCGGACAACGAAACACCGGCCAAGCTGGAAAAGGAAAAAATGGCCGTACCCGGCACCCGTTTCACCTACGCGATCGGAAAGCTGGTGCTGTGGTCCGCCGACAACGCCACCCTCGACGCCAAAGGCGAGGTGCTGAAGAAGGGAGCGTTCTCCCATCTGGCCATCGCCAATCCCGCCACGGCCCCCTATGGCGCGGCGGCGGTGCAGGCATTGACCGGACTGGGGCTGCTGGACATGGTGCGTCCCAAATTCGTTCAGGGTGACAGCATCACCCAGGCCTACCAGTTTGTGGCCACCGGCAATGCCGAACTGGGTTTTTTGGCGCTGTCGCAGGTCAGCAAGGACGGCAAGCTGATCAGCGGCTCGGTGTGGCCGGTACCGACCTCGCTGTACGACCCGTTGCGGCAGGACGCCGTGCTGCTGACAACCGGACAGGACAAACCCGCCGCGAAAGCCCTGCTGAAATACCTGCAGGGCGACAAGGCCAGGGCAATCATCCGTTCCTACGGCTATGAGCTCTGAACCTTGAATGCCGAAGACCTGGCGGCCGTCTGGCTGACCCTGAAGCTGGCGACCGTGGTGACGCTGATCCTGATGTTGCTGGGCACGCCGCTGGCCTGGTGGCTGGCGCGCACCCGCTCGCGCCTGAAGGGCGTGGTAGGGGCGGTGGTGGCCTTGCCGCTGGTGCTGCCGCCCACCGTACTGGGTTTCTACCTGCTGCTGATGATGGGACCGCATGGTGCGGTGGGGCAACTGACCCAATCGCTGGGCCTCGGCCTGCTGCCGTTCACCTTCACCGGGCTGGTCATCGCCTCGGTGCTGTATTCCATGCCCTTTGTGGTGCAACCCCTGCAGAACGCCTTTGAAGCCGTGGGCGAGCCCCTGCTGGAAGCCGCCGCCAGCCTGCGCGCCGGCGCGTGGGACACCTTCCGCCATGTGGTGATGCCGCTGTCCCGTTCCGGCTTCATCACGGCCGCCATCCTCGGATTTGCCCACACGGTGGGGGAGTTCGGCGTAGTGCTGATGATCGGCGGCAATATCCCCGGTCAGACGCGGGTGGTATCCGTGCAGATTTATGATCACGTAGAAGCCATGAACTATACCGGCGCGCATTGGCTGTCCGGCGGACTGATGGTGTTCAGCTTTGTGGTGCTGCTGGTGCTGTACTCCCTGCGCGCACCAGGAGGCCGTCGTGTCTGAAGATCGTATCCACGCCCGGTTTCACGTGCAATTTTCAGCCGGTTTTGATCTGGATGTGGGGCTGGATTTGCCCGGACACGGGGTGACGGTGCTGTTCGGCCGTTCCGGATGCGGCAAGACCACCGTGCTGCGTTGTCTGGCCGGATTGCATCGCGCCGAAGGTGAACTCCGGTTCGGGTCCGAAATCTGGCAGGACGCCCGCACCTTCATCCCCACGCACCAGCGGCCATTGGCTTATGTCTTTCAGGAACCCCGGCTGTTTCCGCATCTGGATGTGCAGGAAAACCTACTGTTCGGCTACCGGCGCATCCCGGAAACCGGACGACTGGTACAGCCGGAAGACGCCATCCGGCTGTTGGGGCTGGAAAGCTTGCTGACACACCGGCCTTCGCAACTGTCCGGCGGCCAGCAACAGCGTGTCGCCATTGCCCGCGCCTTGTTGACCAGCCCGCGCCTGTTGCTGATGGACGAACCGCTGGCCAGCCTGGACCTGGACAGCAAGGCGGAAATCCTGCCGTATCTGGAACGCCTGCGTCAGACGATGCAACTGCCGATTGTCTATGTCACCCATGCCCCGGAAGAAATGACTCGGCTGGCGGACCATCTGGTGCTGCTGGAAGCCGGAAAGGTGCGGGCGGCGGGGCCGCTGAACGAATTACTGACCCGTCCGGAACTGCCGCTCGCGCATCTGAATGAGGCCGGGGCCGTCATGGAGGCAACGGTGGTGTCGCATGACACCCATTACCGACTGAGCCAGGTTTCGGTGCCGGGTGGTCTGCTGACGGTGGCGCTGTGCGACCAGCCGCCCGGCCGTGTGACGCGGGTGCGGATTCTGGCGCGGGACGTGAGTATCGCCCTGCAGCCGGTGCGGGACAGCAGTATCCAGAATTGCCTGCAGGCGAGGGTCGTGGATATCAGCGCCGACCGGGACGAGTCGCAGGTGCTGGTGCGGCTGGATCTTGGCGGTGTCTGCATGCTGTCGCGGGTGACGCGGCGGTCGGCGGACCGGCTGGGGCTGGTCGAAGGCATGCTGGTATTTGCGGTGGTGAAGGCGGTGGCGTTGATGCGGTGAGGGCTAGCGAATCCCCCGAACCCTCGCCGCCAGCCCCGGCACCGCCAGCATGAACCCCATCCCGAAAGCCATCAGCCGACTTTCCATCAAATCCCGCTCAATGGGGCGTTAATGCTTCCGCCAGCGTTTCAACCGCGGCAGGCCGAGGGCAAAGAACTTGCCGATGAACCGTGGAACACCCTTTTCCTGCAGTTTGTCCACCACCAGCGCCTTCATCTCTTCCAATGTCATGTCGGGGTTAACCAGCGCCCCGTTGACGTAGCAGTAGCTGCAATATTCGCGACTCAACGAGCCGTCGGCGTTGGTGCCGCCGCCTTTAGGGTCGGCTGTCAGTGGCATACCGCAACTTTGACATTTCGGACTGCTGGTCATGGCGATCTCCGAGTGTGAGGGCTTATCAATTTATTATAACGCCTACCTTGCTTCATATTCCCGGTACAGCGCTTCCGCCACCCGGCCAATCAGGTCTACAGGCAATGGCTGGTTCAGCGGAAAAGACAGATTGCCTTTTGGCCCCCGCCAGGGCGCGAGTTCCGCAATCAATTCCACATCCTGTGTCAGTGGCGGATAGATGCCGATGTGCTTTTTGAAGGCGGCGAAATAGAAAAAGATCCGTTTCCCACGGAAAGCGGGCATGTTGTAGCCGATGCATCGGCTTGCACTGGGAAGCCGCCTTTCGACGAGCGTTTGAATGGCTTCGAGCCGGGCGCGCGATTCTGGCGGGACGGTGGCAATATAGGCGTCGTGGGATTCGTAGGGCATGTTTGCTTCACCGGGTGATCACGCATGTTGACTGATATTAGAGCGCCGCTACCCGATACTCCACACCCTCCCCGAAAATCCGCGTCCCGCCGCCTTCCGCCACGGTCTGCCACAGCACAGACGACGAACCGACGCCGACCCCGGCCAGATAATCCACCCCTAACTGACGCCACCCCGGCAGCCACGGCAGGCTGGGCCCCATCAGCACCACGCACGCGTTCTGCGACCATTCCAGCAACCGGGGCAAGGTGCCGTTGGCCAGACTGCTCGCCGTGATGAACACCCAGTCCGCCGCCGCCAGCACCTCCGGTGCGGCGCTTTCCGGCAAATCCCCGGCTTGCGGCCGCCGTTCCAGACATTGATAGGGCAGGTCGGCCCACAGCCGGTCCAGCCCCGGATAGCGTCCGACGACCACGACCTTCCGGCCGCGCACCTGCTCGCTGAAGTGCTCGAACACCCGCAAATGCGGATCGGCAGCGCAGGTCAGCACGGTGGCCTGCGCCAGCAGCGGCGATCCCGGATTCAGGGCTGCATTGATTACCGCCAGCCCCACGGCCGCGTCGGCCGCCGACTTATGGCGCAACCAGGATGCCAGTTCCGTTACCGGCCGTCCGGCCAGCGTGCCGGGCCAGGGCAGGGTGCGAGGGGAGTCCAACGGACTGAAGGCCAGCCCGGTTCCGCCATTGACGTCCGCCAGAGTCCATTGCAGGCCCAGCAACACTCGCGATACCGTGCCCGTGGCCAGTTCCGATTGCGATAACAGCCAGTCGTAGAGGTCAGCGGCCATCAAGGAACGCCCGGCATCGGAAGCAACCGAAGTTCGGCTTTCAGTTGCCCCAACGGCCCCCAGGCGGTGACAGCTTCAATAAACCGGCCCGGCAGCGCGGGATGGCGGATGAGGACATCGTGCTCAGCATAGATCAGCCCGTCCGGATACAGCAGCACATGCCCGCAGGGAAAATCCTGTGCATTACGCCACTCCAGATAACGGGCCTCACTACCGTCAAACACATCGCGCCGGATTTCCCGGCGGGCAACGTCCGAGTCGGGCAGTACCCGGGTGGCCCCGACCCTTTGCAGTACCAGGCTGAAAGCCCTTTCTATCCGGGACAGCAGCTCGGCTTCGTCGGGAAAAGCATCAATGACGGTCTGGCTCCGGTTCATGGCGCTCACCACAACTCGGCGGGTGTCAGCTTGTCAGCCCAAGGCGTTCCACCCAGGATGTGCTGCTCGATGATCTTTGCGGCATCCGCCGCTTCGATCCAGCTGTACATCACTGCACCGGGATAGACCAGCACATTGGCCCCGGCCTGGCACGGCCCAAGGCAGCCGGTGGAAGTGAGAGCGATGCGGTTTTGCAGGTTGCGCTGGATCAGCGCTTCGGCGAAAGCGGTGTACAAGGCTTCGCTGTTGCGCGCCCCGGCGCAACTACTGCGCGGGTGTCCGTCCGCACGGCGCTGGGTGCAGATGAAGATATGCTGTTCCGGTCTGGGCATAGCGGGGTTCTCCGGTCAGCCCGGCAGGGCTTCGTGAGTGTGGCACTGCTTGGGGCAGACGCGGGAGCAGGACATGCAGCCGATGCAGTCCATGGCGTCCTTCAGGGTCATGACTTTCATTTCGTCATCATCGTCATAAAAGTCGTCGTCATCGTCCGCCGCCAGCACTTCGCCGCGATCCACCAGCTCAAAGACATCGCGCGGGCAGACCTTGTAGCAGCGGCCGCAACCGATGCACTTTTTCGCATCCAGCGCCGTCACGAACTCGGGGGTCCACGTTGCGCCGCCCCGGGTGCGGCCAATAATCGTGTCGCTCATGGGGTCAACCTCCGGCCTGTTCCAGATTGACCTTGGCCGCCTGCCAGGCTTCGCAGGCTTCCACGGTTTGCCGCGCCAGTTCCGGCAGTTCGGCGTAGGCCGACCACAGGCGGTCTTCCACCAGATCGTGCACTTTCGAGGCGCAGTCGGTGGCGATGCGCTTGCGGGTGCTGACCTCCTTTTGCAGCGCTTTCAGTTCCTCGGGGCTCATGACCTGTCCTCCCTCAGAGTTCGGCAACCGTGCGGTTTTCGTCCACCAGCAGCTTGGCCTTGGCCAGCAGCTTCTCGGCGTCCTCGGTCATCTTTTCCAGGCTGTCGAAGCCGAAGCGGTGGACATCGCGCAGGGTCTTGTCCAGCGCCACCAGTTTGCCGACCAGGATCAGCGCGCGGCCGAAGCCTTCGTGGGTGATGTTGATCACCGGCACCGCCAGCAGACCGGTCTGCTTTTCCAGCGTCTGCGCCAGCGCGTTGTAATAGGCTTTTACCCGCGACAAGGTGGTTTCGTCGGGATCGCCGACCACCGGGATTGCCTTGCGCCGTTCCTTGGTCAGCACCAGCGGGTCCAGCACGCGGGCGTCCTTCCAGGTGTCATAAGCGCCATAACCGTCCATGGCGCGCAGCTGCACCACCATTTGCTTGACGAAGGGCAATTGCAGCGCCGGATCGTCTTCCGCGACGACTTCAGGGGCGGTCTGTTCCAGGGTAAACATGTTCATCAGGGTTTCCTCTGCCTGTGTGTGGGAAAAATCAGTCCTGCCAGCCTTCGGCTTCCATCGCGTCGAAGCGGGAGTCGGTCTGGCTCTGTTGCCGCGCAATGGCCTTGGCCAGCCAGCTGGAGGGGCCTGCGCGCAGTTCGGCCTGCAAGGCCTCGATCAGCTCCGGGATCGCGGCGTTTTCCGGCACCTTCACCGGCTGGATGCCCATGGCCGTCAACTGGCGCACGGCGGACGCGCCGCAGGCCCGGCAATAGACGGCAATACAGCCGTCAAGCATCGCAATCTTGCTGACCAGCTTGTCCTCGTTGCCGTCCTGGCTGAGATCGCCGAACTCGGTGATGGTGAACAGCTGCGCCCGCTCGGGATTGACGCCGTAAATGGCGAAGGAGCGCGCCGAGCCGAAGTGCTGGTCCACGTGCTGTCGGTCCGAAGTGGCGAAGGCGACATTGAGGAAGGTGCCGTCGTTCTCGTCATCCAGCACCTGCAGTTTCCGGGTGGGAGCGGTCATGGTCAGTGCCTCCGGGAGGGCCGGGCGGCATCCGCCGCATCGGTCTTTTGCGCGTAGACGGAGTGATAGGGGGCAATGCCGGAGTGATGCCCGACAATGAGGTTGGCCAGATCGAACAGCGCCTGCTGCGTGCCGCGATAGCCGAACCACTGGCGCTGGAAACCGCCCAGCAGGTCGTATTGCGGAAACCCGGCGCGCAACAGCGGGATGTCCAGCCGCTGCGCCGTTTCCACCGCATGGCTGTTGCAGATCAGCACCTGCGCCCGGCCCCGGCGCGCGGCCTGTTCCAGATCCTCCAGATCGCCGATCTGCACCGTGTCCGGGCCGTCCAGCACCAGCGCCGTGGAACGGGCGGGCACCACGGCGGCCGCGGTATGCGCGCCCATGTTGCGCAACAGTTTGTCGAAGCCCAGCACCAGATCCGGGTCGCCACCCAGGGCGATGCGGGCGTCGCCCAGCATGAAATGGGTGTCGAGCATGGCGTCCTGCAATTGCCGGCGGTGACGCTGCCAGCGCCCCGGCACCGGCTGCCCGCTGAGACGGCTCAGCGTCATCAGCCAGTCATCCACCGCATCCAGCCCCATCAGGTGTCCAAAACGGAAGTCCGGCACGCCGGTCTTGCGGCGCAGCACATCGGCGGCCTCATTCATGCTGGCGCCGATCACCAGCGTCGCCAGACTGTCATTGACCGTGGCGAGGTCGGCCAGCGTCAGGCCGCCGGTAGTCAGCGCATTGAAGGGGGCATCATCCAGATGACCGTCCAGCGATCCGGACAGGTCCGGCACCAGCAGCGCCCGCAGGCCGAAGCTCTCGATGCTCTCGCTGACAAACTCCAGATCACCCGGCGTCAGGTTGGCCCCGCACAGCACATTCACCTGTTTCGGCCGCAAACCGCTGCGGCCGGTGTCATCGCGCACCAGCGAGTCCAGCATGCCTTTCACCGCCAGCGCATAACCGCTTTCAAAACTGCCGGTGTAATCCGGGGTGTTTACCGCCACCACGGCATGGCCTGCATACTCGGGATACTCGGCGCGGAAATCCTTCACCGCCCGCTGGATGTCACAGCCCTGCGTTTCCGCCAGACCGGTGGTGACCAGGCCGATCACGGCCGGTTGCTGTTTCTCGCAAATCACACGCAAAGCCTCGATGATGTTGTCGTCCGCGCCCATGATGGAGCCCACCTGATCCATGGCCGTGGTCTGCAAGGGCACCGGCTCGCGGAAATGACGCACGAAGAAGACCTTGGCGAAGGCGGTGCAGCCCTGTGAACCGTGCATCAGCGGCATGCTGCGGTGCAGGCCGAGAAAGGCGAGGGCGGCGCCTACCGTCGAACTGACCTTGAGCGGACTGACGGCGAGGGCTTTCTTGCGGCTGATCAGTTCGGCCATGGTCAGGCTCCGGCAACAGAGGGAACGGGGGCGGTGAGGGGCGTGCCCACCGCATGCGGACTGCTCCATGGCGCGGGACGGCGCACCGCCTTCCACACCGGGCTTTCCAGGGTCAGGCACAGTTGCCGCACCAGCTCCAGCATGCCGTCATATCCGGCATAACCGAACTCGCGCTCCTGGTTGATGTCGAGGAAGGGAATGCGCGCCTTCAGCGCCGTGTACATATTGCGGCCCCCGGCGATGAGGATATCGGCACGGTAGTCCTCCACCGTCTTCAGCAGGATGCGCGGGTTGCCTTCATCCAGCATCTTCACGTCATCACCCATCAGCTCGCGGATGCGCGCCTTGTCTTCCTCGGTGGATTTCTTGGTGCCGGTGGCCACCACCTTCATGCCCAGATCCTGCAGGGCGGATATCACAGACCATGACTTGACGCCGCCGGTGTAGAGCAGCACCCGCTTGCCTTCCAACCGCGCCCGCCACGGTTCCAGCATTGCGCGGATGCGGCTTTCCTCGCGTTCGATCAGCGCTTCGGTGCGGGCGGTGAGGTCGTCATCGCCGATCAGCCGGGCGAAATCACGCAGGGATTGCGAGGTGTCGCTGATGCCGTAGAAGCTGCCTTCAAACCAGGGCGTGCCGAATGTATCCTGCAGCTTGCGGGCGACGTTGATCATGGCCTTGGAGCAGACCATCATGTTGACCTTGGCGCGGTGCATGGTCTGCACTTCGCGGAAACGGGCGTCGCCGGAGAGGGTGCACAGTACGCGCAGGCCCAGTTCGTCCAACAGCGGCAGCACATGCCAGAACTCCCCGGCAATGTTGTATTCCCCCACCAGGTTGACGTCGTGGACAGTGATGCCGTCGCGGCGGGCGGCGGCGGGCAGCGGGTCGGGCTCGCGGGTGCCGACCACGTATTTGACCATCGCTTCCCCGGCAATGCGGTTGCCCAGGTTCTTGGTGCCATAGAAACCGGCGGCGTCCACCGGCACCACGGGCGTGCCCCAGCGTTCGGTGGCGGCCTTGCAGACGGCGTCGATGTCGTCGCCGATGAGGGCGGGGACGCAGGTGTTGTAGACGAAGACGGCGGGGGGGGCGTGGGTGTCGATGGCTTGTTTGATGGCGTGGAACAGGCGTTTTTCCGCCCGGCCCATGATGACGTCCTGTTCGGTGAGGTCGGTGGTCATGCCGATGCGGTAGAGGGTGGCGCCGCTGCTGCGGGTGCCGCGGTTGTCCCAGGAGCTGCCGGCACAGGCGATGGGCCCGTGAACGAGGTGGGCGACGTCGGCGATGGGCAGCAGGGCGATCTGGGCGCCGTCGAAGGAGCAGCCGCCGTCGGTGGCGCCTGGTTTGGCTTTGGCGCAGCCGGATTTTTCTTTGTGGTTGTGGCTGCAGGCCGGTTCGTTGAGCAGTTCGGCGATGTCTTTGGCTTTCATGCGCACCTCGGGTTGGCGGTGGGCCGGGGGTTGAGGGGGGAGTTGCAAGGGGAGTGCCAGAGGGGTAGGTGTTGAATTTTATGGGGAAATTGGGGGGAGGGTTTGTCGGGGGGTGGGGGGATTGTCGGGTTTGTGACAGGGGCCGAGTCGATGCGACAATCGTGGATGTAGGATGGGTTGAGGCACGAAACCCATCAACCACCCCAAAAAGAATAAAGAATTATATATAACTTCCCAAAATAAATATTGGATATGCGGGTTTTCAATTGAATATCGTGTTTGGTCGAGATGATGGGTTTCGTGCCTCAACCCATCCTACGGTATTAATAATCGGTAATTTAAATAATAACCGGAATTGAATAAAATTAAATCTTGCGATAACATATCGCCCGGCAAAAGGAGTTGCTCATGACCAATTATCGTCGGGACCGCACCATCGGTGGAACCTGGTTCTTCACCGTCAATCTGGCCAACCGGAAATCCGACCTGCTGGTCAGGCACATCGATCTGTTGCGCGAATCCTTCCGCCATGTGCGACAAAAACATCCGTTCACCATCGATGCCATCGCCGTGATGCCGGAGCATCTGCATTGCATCTGGACCTTGCCGGACGACGATCATGACTTTTCCCGGCGGTGGCGGCTCATCAAGACGCGATTTTCACATCAGCTGCCTTATCAGGACGATGAGCTTTTTACCCAAAGCCGGGAATCAAAGGCTGAAAGGGGAATTTGGCAACGCCGTTTCTGGGAACACCGGATTCGGGATGAGGCGGATTTCAAGGCCCATGTTGATTATATCCATTTCAATCCGGTGAAACACGGTTGGGTAATATCCGAGGCGGATTGGCCATATTCATCATTACACCGGAATTATAATAAATCCCGTAGGATGGGTTGAGGCACGAAACCCATCATCTCGACCAAACACGAATCCCATTTTCTAAAATATAATTTGCGCATTAAAAATTAAAATAACTCTTTATTCTTTTGAAGTCGGTTGATGGGTTTCGTGCCTCAACCCATCCTACATTCGGGAATCACTCAACTTTCAACCTCTCCCCAATCGCCGCCAACACCTCAGGATCACTCTCCCCAGCCAGCGCCTTCAACGCCGCAACCGGCGCATTCCCCACCGCCGCCAACCGCACCGTCCAATCCCCATCCGACAAAAACTCCACCACATCCTCACCCTGCAACCGCGACGCCACCAACCGCCGCACCTCCGGCTCCGGATCACCCGCCATCAACCCCAGACTCTCCGCCGGCAAACGCTGCGCCACCAGCTTCCGCACATGCCGGTCCTCATCCCGCATAAACCGGAACAATCGGCCCGCCGGCAAACGCTGCACCACATACGCCCGCACCAGATAATCCGAATCCTTCGCCATCGCCTCCAGCTGCTCCAGCGGCAAACGGTCCGCCACCGTAATCCGCACCTCCCGATCCTCATCCGCCATCAGCAAACCCAACTGCTCGCGGGGCAGGCGATACGCCACAGCCCGCCGCACCGCCTCGTCGCTGTCATGAATCATCGGCTCCAGCCGCTCCACCGGCGCATAGCGCACCGCAATCGCCCGGCGCTCCCAGAAGGCATCGCGCAGATACAAGGCCGCGAACTGCGGATTCGCCCGGAAAAAACGGTCAATCTGCCGCCCGCTGTTCACCGCCACGCAGGCATCGCCGGGATGGCAACGCCCGCTCAGCAGCAGCTCGGTGCGAAAACGGCAGAAACGGCAATCGCCCAAGGGCGTCTGGTCCGCATCGCGCTGATTCGACATGCCTCATTCCCCCACAGCGAAGTCTCACGCCCGGCGGCGTGTTCAGTCCGGCAGCACTTCGGCAATCACCATCCCGGAGGCGACGTCGAAGTCGTTGGTGAGCACCGAGCAATGATTGCTGGAATTGACCAGATAGATGTTGAAGCCGTCACCGCCCGCCACCGGCTTGGCGTTTACCGGAATGTCGTCGTCCATGCAGCCGGTGAAATGCACGCCGGGCCAGGTTTGGCGCAGGGTGCTCAGCAGGGTGTCGCCCAAGCCATGGGTGGCCACCAGCTGCAGCACGGCGGGCAGGCAGCTTTCCGACAACGGTTGTGCAGGGTTCATGAGCGGTTCTCCGGTGAGAAGCGTTGACGTTGCGGCGGTTCCGCGCCCATGGCCTTGGCCAGCCAGGGCGGCGCGGCGGTAGCCAGCACCCGTTGCAGTTCGCCCGCCACGGCGCGGGCCGGGGTGGGGCGCTCCAGCTTGATCAGGTGTGCCCCGGCGCGCACCACCTTAGCGGCAGCGGGGCCGCCGATGGACAGCGTGTACAGCAACTGGCAGTCGTGCAGGCAATCGGCGCGCTGTTGCAGGCGTTCCTCGCGGCTGCCGCTGAACTCGGCATTGCGCAGGTCAATCAGCCGGATTTCCTGCGGCGACACCTGATAGATCAGCAGCCGGGTGCAACTGTTGAAACCGGCGTTGATCTGTTCGCCGCTGTCCGAGGTGCAGGCAATGCGCACCGAGTCCGGCATATCGCCGTCGCGGTAGGGCACCACCACCGGTTGCGGCGGCGCGGGCACGCCTCGGCCTTTCAGCAGCGCCACGGCGCGCTGCCAGGCGGCATCCGTGGGTAAGGCGGCAGGCGGTTCCGGAAGGCTTTCCAGGCACTGGCGCAGGCGGTTGCCGCGCAGTTTGCCCAGCCGGTCGGCGGTGAGGGGCTCACCCGCGCAGCGGATCAGCGCCTGCAGCAGTTGCGCCGGTTCAACGCCGTCCAGCGCACGCGCCGCCAGGGCGATGCGCAGGGCGATGGCGGCGGACAGGGGAGCCATGACGGCGGGTCCCGGCCGGGTCAGTCGTCATCGCCGCTGCGTTTGGCGCGCAGGGTGATGGGCAATTTGGGGGGAGCGGACAGCGGGGTGATGTAGTAGCTGGAACCGTCGCCCAGCTTGAACTCGCCGCCCCAGCAGTCCGGGCGGTCGTGCTCAATGGAGATGATGTTGTCTTCCAGGTCTTTCTTGGCGATGTAAAAGGTCAGCTGACCTTGCGGATTGCGGCGGATCATGACGCTGGGCATGGAAAGCCCTCCCGAATAAGCGACCGGACGGAGGCAGACCGAAGTCCGCCTCCGTGAAGGACTGCGAGCGACCGCCTTAGCGGATCAGGTCGTAGTTGTAGTCGGTGGTCTGCATGCCGCGTGTCTCTTCATCCAGACGTTCCAGCACGGCGTTGACCAGCGTGGTCAGGATCTGCATCGCGCCTTCGTAACCCATGGTCGTCTGGCGGTGCAGGTGGTGGCGGTCAAAGATCGGGAAGCCGAGACGGATCAGCGGCACCTCGAACTCCTTGCCCTTGTGCAGCGTGTCGCGCTGGATGAACTTGCCGTAGCTGTTGCCGATCATGAAGTCCGGCTTGTCGGTGAAGACCAGCGACCGCATGTGCCACAGGTCCTTGCCGATGTAGACGGTGCTGTTCTTGCCATAGGGCGAGGATTCCAGCAGCGTGTCCACGGCTTTCTTCCAGCGCTTGTTGCCGTTATGGCTCAGGATGTGCACCGGCTCCGCGCCCAGTTCCAGCAGGAACTTGACCATGCCCAGCACGAAGTCGGGGTCGCCCCACAGTGCAAAGCGCTTGCCGTGCAGCCAGGTGTGCGAGTCGGTCATCATGTCCACCAGGCGGCCGCGTTCCTTGGCCAGGCTGGCCGGGATTTCCTGACCGGTGATTTCGCTGACTTTCATCAGGAACTCGTCGGTCCAGTCCAGGCCCATGGGGATGCTCAGTTTCGGCACCTCATGCTTCCAAGTGTTTTCGATGTACTTCTTTGACTTTTCCAGCTGCCAGGGTTGCAGCAGGATGGTGCTGAAGGCATTGGGTGCGTCGCGCACTTCATCCAGTGTGGTGCCGCCGGAGTACATGCGGAACTCGCCGTCGGCGGGGGTGTCCAGCACTTCTTCCGGATCAGAGAGCAGGGTGTAGCCCACGTCCATTTCCTTCAGCATGCGCTTGATGACGCGGTAGTTGCCCAGATAGGTTTCAAAACCCGGCACGATGTTGATCTTGCTGTTGCTGCCCGGCACCTTGTCGGCCATGTAGTTCAGCGTGAAGTAACGGGCAATGCCTTCAAACATGTTGTCCCAGCCGGTGACGTGGCTGCCGACAAAGCTGGGGGTGTGGGCGAAGGGAACCGGGAACTCCTGCGGCAGCAGGCCGTCCTTCTTGGTGTTGTTGATGAAGGCGTTGAGGTCGTCGCCGATCACTTCCGCCATGCAGGTGGTGGAAACGGCGATCATCTCGGGCTTGTAGACGGCCTGGCAGTTCTGCAGGCCGTCCTTCATGTTCTGCTGTCCGCCGAACACGGCGGCGTCTTCCGTCATCGAGTCGGAGACGCAGGCAATCGGCTCCTTGAAATGACGGTTGAAGTAGGTGCGGAAGTAGGCGACGCAACCCTGGGAACCGTGCACGTAGGGCATGGTCTTTTCAAATCCCAGCGAGCACAGCACTGCGCCCAGCGGCTGGCAGGCCTTGGCCGGGTTGATGGTCAGGGCTTCGCGCTGGAAATTCAGCTCCTGGTATTCCTTGGTGGTGCTCCAGAGGAAGGCTTCGTCAATCTTCTCCTGGCTGTGCTTCTCTTCAAAATCATCACGCTTGCGCGCCAGCATGTCCTTGTATTCCTGGTCGCGGAACAGCGGATAGCTGGGCTTGATGTTGTCGACTTGCTGGCTCATGGCTTTTCTCCTCTCGCGCCACTCATCTGTGGACGGCGAATGCAGGGATACCGGCGCGCGGGGCGTCCGCCCGGGGGGAGGGCGTCCGGCGGCCGGCAGGGTGTCACGGTGAACGGGTCCGCTGACAGATCAGGCGTTGACGGCGATCTTCTCGACCGCAGCCTCTTCCTTCTTCTGCCAGGGGGCCTTCAGTCGCTTCCAGCAGGGATTGTTCAGCGTCATGTCCATGTCACGGGCAAAGATGGCGAAGCCGTCAAAGCCGTGGTACGGGCCGGAATAATCCCAGGAGTGCATCTGGCGGAAGGGCACGCCCATCTTCTGGAAGATGTACTTTTCCTTGATGCCGGAGCCGATCAGGTCGGGTTTCACCCGCTTCACGAACTCTTCGAACTCGTAGCCGGTGACGTCATCGTAAAGCAGGGTGGCGTCGCCCATTTCTTTCAATGTCCGGTCGTAGTCGTCGTTGTGGCCAAACTCGTAGCCGGTGCCGACCACTTCCATGCCCAGGTCTTCATAGGCACCGATCACATGACGCGGACGCAGGCCGCCGACATAGAGCATCACACGCTTGCCTTCCAGGCGCGGGCGGTACTTGGCGACCACGGCGTCCCATTCCGGCTTGTACTTGGCGATCACTTCCTCGCATTTCTGCTGGATGCTTTCGTCAAAGAACTTGGCGATTTCGCGCAGCGATTCGATGGTCTTGGTGGGGCCGAAGAAGTTGTATTCCATCCAGGGAATGCCGTACTTTTCTTCCATGTGCCGTGAGATGTAATTCATCGAGCGGTAACAGTGCACCAGGTTCAGCTTCACCTTCGGCGTCAGTTCCATTTCCGACAGCGTACCGTCGCCGGACCACTGGGCAATCACGCGCAGGCCCATTTCCTCCAGCAGGATGCGGCTGGACCAGGCGTCGCCGCCGATGTTGTAGTCACCGATGATGGCGACGTCATAGGGCGTGACCGGGAAGGAAGTGTCGTCATCGCGCGCGCCCAGCACCCAGTCGCGCACGGCGTCATTGGCGATGTGGTGACCCAGTGATTGCGACACACCGCGAAAGCCTTCGCAACGCACCGGCACCACGGTCTTGCTGATTTCCGCGCCTTTCTTCTTCGCCACGGCTTCAATGTCGTCACCGATCAGGCCGATGGGGCATTCGGACTGGATGGTGATGCCCTTGTTCAGCGGGAACAGGGTTTCGATTTCGTCGATCAGCTTCGACAGTTTCTTGTCGCCGCCGAAGACAATGTCCTTCTCCTGGAAATCCGAGGTAAAGTTCATGGTGACGAAGGCGTTCACGCCGGTGGTGCCGATGTAGTAGTTGCGACGGCCGGCGCGCGAGTACTGGCCGCAGCCCACCGGACCGTGCGAGATGTGGATCATGTCCTTGACCGGACCCCAGACCACGCCCCGCGAACCGGCGTAGGCGCAGCCGCGGATGGTCATCAGGCCGGGGGCCGATTTCTTGTTCGAGGTGATGCACTTCTTGGACTGTTCCAGCGACGGATCGTTGGGGGCCAGGTGCTTGGCGCGGTCTTTACGCGCCTTTTCCGGATAAACTTCAAGCACTTCCTGGATGAGGGCTTCCACCTCGTCCCGGGACAGCTTGTCGTGCGAATTGCCAGTCATGGTCTGTCTCCTTTCATGAAGGTCGGGCAACAGCCTGCGGGGGAGTTGCGCCGCCCGCGGCTGACAGGGCCCATCTGCCCTGTCCCGGATTTGCCACAGACACAGCTCAGGCGGCAACTACCGCTTCTTCAGCGGCGGTCTTGCCGATGATGCTGGTGTCTTCCTCGTCCATGATGCCGAACTCCATCAGCAGCTCTTCCAGTTCATCCATGGTCACCGGGGTGGGGATCACCAGCATCTTGTTGTTGATGATCTTGTTGGCCAGCGAGCGGTATTCATTGGCCTGGTTCGCCTTCGGGTCATACTCGATGACCGTCATGCGGCGGATTTCGGCGCGCTGGACGACGTTGTCGCGGGGAACGAAGTGGATCATCTGGGTGCCCAGCTTGGCCGCGAGGGCCATGATCAACTCGTCTTCGCGGTCGGTTTCCCGGCTGTTGCAGATCAGGCCCGCCAGACGCACGCCGCCGGAGTTGGCGTACTTCACAATGCCCTTGGAGATGTTGTTGGCGGCATACATCGCCATCATTTCCCCGGAGCAGACGATGTAGATTTCCTGCGCCTTGTTTTCACGGATGGGCATGGCAAAACCGCCGCACACCACGTCGCCCAGCACGTCGTAGAACACGAAGTCGAGGTCTTCCTCATACGCGCCTTCTTCTTCCAGGAAATTGATGGCGGTGATGATGCCGCGACCGGCGCAACCGACTCCTGGCTCCGGGCCGCCGGACTCGACGCAGCGGATGCCGCCGAAGCCGGACTTCAGCACGTCATCCAGTTCCAGGTCTTCCACGGTGCCGGCTTCGGCCGCCATTTCCATGATGGTGTTCTGGGCCTTGCCGTGCAGGATCAGGCGGGTGGAATCCGCTTTCGGATCACAGCCCACAATCATTACTTTTTTGCCGGCTTCGGCCAGGGCCGCAACCAGATTCTGGGTCGTGGTGGATTTGCCGATACCACCTTTGCCGTAAATGGCGCATTGGCGCATTGCCATGATGTGCTTCTCCTCCAGGGTTTACATTCCGCACCGCGATCAGCGTTGCGGGCGATGCCTGTGAACCGGGACTGCGGTTGCAATTCTGCCGGTGCATCCTGAAGGTTGCAGGCTTTGTGCCAGCAGGTTGGCATGCATTCATACTATTGTTTTTAAATGGTTATTTATGCAGCGTGATGGTTTTTTCATCGTGGGATACCCAACAAAGCCGGCGGCTTGTCGTGTGGGGTTGGCGACAAAGGGACAAAGGGGAGAGGGGACTTCTATTCCGAAATGGCATTGGTGTTGATCCGCCCCCTGTGACAAAGCCGACAAATTGTCTCCCGCCATCCGGAACCGTCTCCCAACCGACAATCACACACCCATCAAATCCCATTCCAGATCAATCGCTTAAAACCCTGCGCCTACTGGCCTGCAAATTGCTGAAGCACCCATACCCGTTCCCTTTCTGGAAACCCGCCATGAGCCTGACTGCCGCCGAATCTGTTCACCGTCATCATTCCCCCCTGTGCCCGAACGCCCTGGCCGACATTCTGGAAGGCCTCAGTGATGGCTCCGTGGTACCTTGTCTGGGCCCGGGTGCCTTGACCGGCGTGGTCGACAGCAAGGATCAGTCGCCGATCCCCGCCGACAGCAACAGCCTGATCCTGTCCATGACCGGCGGCCAGCCGATGTCGCCCAAGCTGATGTTCGAGTTCTCCCGCGCCGCCATGCATGTCGAGAACAAGAAAGGCCGCAACTACATTGAACGCTTCCTGACCAGAATCTATGCCGAGCGCACCTGGACGCAGTCGCCGCTGCATCACTGGTTGGCCGCTCAACGGCTGCCGTACATCATTGACTGCAACCGCGACACCCAGTTGCAAACGCTCTATGCCGACCGGCCCTATACCTTGATTGTCGGCACCGCACGGCTGGGCGGAACGCACTATCGTTTCCACCTGTACCAGTGGGAAGGCAACCGCTATCGGGTCATCAGCCAGGAGCAACTGGACACCTCGCTGCCGATCCTGTTCAAGCCGCTGGGCAGCCCCTGGCCCAAACCGACCTATGTGGCGTCCGACGCGGATTTTGTCGATTACTTCACCGAGCTGATGGGCGGCTTCGCCATTCCTGAGGCGGTGAAACGGCTGCGGCTGGACAAACGCTATGTGATGCTGGGCATGAATTTCACCCGCGACACCGAACGCATGCTGGTCAGCGACCTGATCTATGGCGCTGCAGCGGCGGAGGCGGGTTGGGCGCTGATTGAAGGGGCGACGGCGAAGGAACAGCAGTTTTGCGCGCGGCAGCGTCTCAGTTGGGTGGATGCGGACTGGCAGCGATTGATGGGTTGAAAAACATTTCCGGCGCGGCAAGCCGCGCCGGAAATCCGGGACTCAGATCGCCCCGTGGGTTTCCCTCTTGGTGGCGGTGGTGGTCTTCAGCGCTTCCTCGACCGTGCCCGCCGGATACCTGAAGGTGTTGTCGCGGAAGGCGTCATACAGCCGGATCACCTTGTCCGCCGCACCCAGCCCCTTGAAGTCGCCTTTCTCCAGCGCCACCAGATCCAGCAGTTCATTCCACACCAGGCCTTGCACCAGCGGGGCAAAGACTACCTTCGTTCCATTGGCGTCGGCGATGAACGGCTTGTCGATATTGACGGTGAAAAAGAACAGCACGCTTTCCGGCAGCAAATCCGGGCCGAATTTATCCAGCAACGACGGGAAGAACTGCAACTCATCCAGCAACCCCGCCATGAACAGCAGTTTGTCACCTTCGGCCAGCAGCACCGCTTCCTTCAGTAACTCTTCCGGCGGCCTGCGACGGCCCTGCGCGTCAGCAATTTCGCCTTCCTTCAGCACCAGTTCGCCGCGATAGGCGGCGCGACCGGACGTGGCGGCCGATTCCTTGAAATTGACGTTGAAAAACAGCAGATCGGATTCGTAGCGGTCCAGTAACATGGCAATGCCCCTTTCAGTGGTTTAGTCGGTCATGGCGACGTCGGACGGGACCCATGCCTCATCCCGGTCGAAGCGCGCGCGTTGTTCGGCGTTGACGCCCAGCAGTTTCGCCATCCATGGCGGCGGTGAACTCACCATCACTTCCTGCAGGCGTTCCAGCGCTTCCCGCGCCGGGGAGGTGTCCTTCATCTTTAGCGGATACAGGCCCGCGCGCACGACCTTGGCCGCCGCCGGTCCGCCAATGGACTGCACGAACAGCACCTGGCAGTCGCCGATCAGTTCGGCCCGGTAGGCGTTGCGGTCCTCGGCGAGATCGGCGTCCACCGTCGAGCGGATATCCACCAGCCGCAGTTCAGTGCGGCTCATTTCATAGACCAAGAAGCGCAGGCAGGAGCCGAAGTGGCCGTCCAGCAACTCGTGGTTATTCGAGGCGACCGCCACCCGCAGCACGCCGCTGCGGTCTTCAAAGGGCGCTTGCAGCGGTGGCAGGGCGTCGGTGTCATCCTCGCCCCACAGAATGCGCACACAGGATTTCATGTCCGCCAGGGCAATGCCGGGGTCCATGCCGTCTTCCTCGTTTTCCACCCCGGCCAGCCCGGCCTTGATGTCGGTGACGGTGACGGTCTTCAGACTGTCGGCATCCAGTCCGCCGGCGATGCGGGTGTTCAGCACCTCCAGCAGTTGGCCGACACTGACGCCCGGCATGGCGCGCGCGGCCAGGGCGATGCGCAGGGCGGTTTCACGGTTCAGGCCGCTGGCGGCCGCGACGGGAGCATTCATGGCTGTTCTCCTCGGAAAAGGGGGGCGTACCAGTGACGGGGATCAGTCATCATCATCATCGTCCTCTTCATCCAGCACGCGGGTGATCTTGCGGTAGATTTCCACGCGGTCGCCTTCACGCAGCGCGGCATCCAGCTTGACGAACTTGCCGAACACCCCGACTTTTTGCCGCGCCAGGTCGATGTCCGGACAACGCTTGAGGATGCCGGAAGCGTCGATGGCCTGACGCACCGTCGCGCCGTCGTCCAGCCTGCACTGCAGGGCCACCGGCTGCGGACCGGCATACACCACTCCGATTTTCATGGCGCTTCCTCCTACAACTGTATCTGCACCGGCAGCGCGGCTTCGGCGCGTAGGGCTGCAGTGCGACGGTCTTTCAGACGCTGGTCCACCCGCCGTTTGCCAGCCAGCATGATCCCCAGCACCATGAATCCGCCCGGCGGCAGGATCGCCAGCAAAATGCCCTTATCAGCAGGCATGACGGTCATTTCCAGCCAATGGAAGTGCGGACCGAGCAGGGTGGATGCCCCGGCAAACAGGGTGCCGCTGCCCAGCACTTCACGCACACCGCCCAGCAGTGTCAGCGCCCAGGTAAAACCCAGCCCCATGCCCAACCCATCCAGCACAGACGCGACCGGGCCATTGCGCAGGGCGAAGGCTTCAGTGCGGCCCAGCACCGCGCAGTTGGTGACGATCAGCGCAATGAACAGGCCCAGCACCTTGTACAGTTCGTGCATCCAGGCGTTCATCGCCATGTCCACGACCGTGACCATCCCGGCAATGATGGCGATCATCACCGGGTTGCGGACTTCCGGCGAAATCACGTTCCGCAACAACGAGATCAGCAGGTTGGACAGCATCATTACCGCCATCGTTGCCACGCCCATTCCCAGTCCGTTGGTGGCGGTGCCGGTCACGGCCATGGTCGGGCACAGGCCCAGCATCTGCACCAGCGCGACATTGTTGTTCCACAAACCCGTGGTGAGATTCTGCCGGTAACCGCCGCCCGGTGTTTCCGGAGCGGAGGCGGAACCGCAGCCCTGACAACCGATATGACTCATGATGACCTCCCGGAGACTGCCGTCGGGGCGGCCAGCTCCCCCGCATGCCGAGCGTAGAAATCGAGACCGGCGCGAACCCCCTTCACAACCGCGCGCGGGGTGATGGTGGCGCCGGAGAACTGGTCAATTCTGCCGCCATCCTTCTTCACGGCCAGTTCCCCCAGCGGTGTCAGCGCCAGGGACATGCCGTTGAAGACGGTGATCCAGTCGCTCTTGCCGATGTCGATCCTGTCGGCCAGGCCGGGGGTTTCCTTGTGCGAGAGCACGCGCACGCCCAGCACCGTACCGTCGGCGTCCAGGCCGATCATCAGCGTGATGTCGCCGCCGTAACCTGCGGTCCTGACCTGAAAAGCGACCGCAGCCAGCTTGCCCTGTTTCCGCGCGGGATAGACCGTGACCGGTTTACTGTCCAGGACGCTGTCAGTAATTTCCACGGCATCGCGCAGCGGATTGTTGTCGTAGAGACGAGCGGGCATCACCTGCTCCAGATTGGCCAGCCGGTCCTCCATTTGCCGTTGTCCGATAGCATGGCGGGTCCGGAGGTCGCCGCTCAGCATTGATACGGTGACGACGGCGCAGACCACGCCCAGCAGCAGGCCGTGGTAACCGGGGCGGGTCCGCCAGCGGCGGAGGCGGGACTGGGGGATGTCCGGCAAGGTGTCAGTGGTCATATCTGTCCGCTCCCCTTGACGGTGGCGACGGGGCTGGCGGCCCGCAGGGGCTTGCCGCTGTCCGCCCGGCCATAAACACGGGGACGGCAGTAACGGTCCAGCAACGGCGTCAGTGCATTCATGAACAGCACGGCAAATGCCACCGCTTCCGGAAAACTGCCCCAGCTGCGGATGACCCAGGTCATGAAGCCGCATCCTGCACCAAAGATCATGCGGCCGCTACGGCTGACCGGAGAAGTGACCGGGTCGGTGGCGATGAAGAACGCTCCCAGCAGCAAGCCGCCAGTGCCGAGGTGAAACAGCGGCTCCGGGTAGCGCGCCGGATTGACGGCATGCGCCAGCCACGATGGCAGTGTCACCGCCAGCAGCATCATCACCGGAATCTCCCAGCTGATGATGCGCAGCGCCAGCAGCCAGCCCGCACCCAGCAGCACCAACAGTTCCGATGTTTCCCCGAAGCTGCCGCCGGTAACGCCGGTCAGGGCCTCCGCCAGTGAAAAGTCAGCCGCCAGCACCTGCCGCGCGTCCTGATGCAGGGTGAATGCGGTTTTCAGATGGCCGAGGGCGGTGGCGCCGGTGCTGGCGTCGGGCGGAGTCAGGCCGCCAAAGGTGATTTGCAGTGACTCGGCGAATCCGGGCGGTGTGGCGGAAGGCAACACCCAGAGGCTCATCTGCAATGGAAAGCTGATCAGCAGCGCCACCCGCGCCAACATGGCGGGATTGAAGATATTCTGGCCGATGCCGCCATAGAGGTGCTTGCCGACCCCGACCCCGAAAGCCGCGCCGCCTGCCCCGATCCACCACGGTGCCCAGGGCGGCAGGGTCAGGGCCAGCAGCCAGCCGGTCAGCAGGGCCGAGCCGTCCAGCAGCCGTCGCCAGGAGTAGCCCAGCAGGCGCAGGCAGGCAGCTTCTGTCAGCAGGGCGGTGCTGCAGGTGACCAGCCACAGGTTGAACGCGGGCCAGCCAAACAGGTAGATACCGAATGCGGTGACCGGCAGCAGCGCCAGCGCCACATGCAGCATGATGCGGTCCAGGCGCGACCGGTCATGGGCATGCGGCGAGGACACCGGCAACGGCGGGATGTTCTGAGTCATGACGGGGCTCCTGCAGATTCACGGCCGGCGCTTTTTCCGCGCCGTTGCTGTTTCGCGGCGGAGCGGGCTTCCTCCTCCAGCCGCAGGCGTTCCGCCCGGGCCGCCATCATGGCCATGACACGGTCACTCTTGCGGGCAGCGCGGCGGCGGGTGTCCTGCTCGCCCATGGCGTACTGGAAGTACTGCACCAGCGGGATGTGTGAAGGGCAAACGTAGGCGCAGGAGCCGCAGAGGATGCAGTCCTTGAGGCCGTAATCATCCG
This sequence comes from Fluviicoccus sp., assembly GCF_030646115.1. GTDB lineage: Bacteria > Pseudomonadota > Gammaproteobacteria > Pseudomonadales > Moraxellaceae > Fluviicoccus. The sequence continues at coordinate 172,190 of NZ_JAUSMX010000005.1, read as the reverse complement.
CACCGTCGAAGTCATCGGCGCGGGCATGCGCCGCCATTTCCAGCGGCATCAGACCCATGGGGCAGGCGTCCACGCAGCGGGCGCAGCGGATGCAGGCGGAAGCCTCGTCACGCGGCAATTCCGCCGCCGACAGCGCCAGGATGCCGGTCGTGCCCTTGATCACCGGCACATCCAGCGAGGGCAGGGCTTGTCCCATCATCGGCCCTCCCAACAGCAGGCGGGCGGGTTGGCCGTTCAGGCCGCCGCCAATTTCCAGCACGGTCCGAACCGGGGTGCCGATCAGGACTTCGATATTGCGCGGCTTGTTGACACAGCCCCCGGCCACCGTCACGACCCGCGAAATCAGCGGTCGTCCGAAGCGCAGCGCCTGCTGAATGGCATAGACGGTGCCGACGTTGTGCACCAGCACACCCACCTGGGTGCTGCGGCCACCGGCGGGCACCTCTCGGCCGGTAATGGCCTGGATCAGCTGCTTGGCCGAGCCCATCGGGTACAGGGCTGGCACCACTTCCACCTCGATGCTGCCGTGGCCCTCGCAGGCGGCGCGCATGGCGGCAATGGCTTCCGGCTTGTTGTCTTCAATAGCCACCACCACGCTGTAGGCGCGCAGGATATGACGGATCAGCAGCGCCCCGTCGACGATATCCTCGGCGCGCTCCCGCATCAGCCGGTCATCCGTGGTCAGGTAAGGCTCACATTCGCTGCCGTTGACCAGCACGGTCTTGATTTCATGTTTTACCCCCTGCTTCAGTTTCACCGCTGCCGGGAAAATGGCGCCGCCCATTCCCACCACACCCGCCTGCGCCACACGTTCGGCCAGCACCTCCGGCGCCAGGGCATAGGGGTCTTCGGGTATTTCCAGATCAGCCCAGCGGTCCTCGCCGTCGCAGTCAATGGTGATGGCGTTGGCGCTGAGGCCGGACGGGTGGGGGGTGCCGATGGGGCCGATCGCCGATACCATTCCGGAACTGGAGGCATGCACCGGCGCGGAGACATCCGAGCCGGCCTCGGCAATCAGTTGTCCCTTCAGGACATGGTCGCCCACCCGAACCACCGGTATGGCTTCAGCGCCCGCATGCTGGCGCAAGGGCAGGTATAGTCGCGGCGGCAGTAAGGCCGGAACAATGGTCAGCGCGGCGGAGCGGTCCTTGTGGCCGTCCGGATGCACACCGCCGCGAATGCGTGGAAACTTGAACACGGGTCTTCTCCGTCAATCAACACAAACAGTCACGATCGCTCAGGCTGCCAAGGGTTTCGGCCAGCTCCAGCTTTCCAGGGACGGCAGCTCGGGGTGCAGCGTGACGCATTGCTCCGGACAGGCCTCGGCGCACTGGTTGCAACCGGTACAGGCCGCGCTCATCACGACATGGATCTGGCCATTTGCCCCGACAATCGCATCCGTGGGACACGCCCGGAAGCAACGGGTGCAACCGGTGCAATCGTCTGCGTTGATGCGCGCAATCATCGGTACGCTGAGGCGGTCATCGGCTTCCATAGGGACCCCCAGCAGGGTTGCCAGCTGCTCCGCAAGTCCGCGTCCGCCGGGGGGGCAGCAGGTGATCTTGGCCTCACCGTTCACCAGCGCTTCCGCCGCCGCCGAACATCCGGGAAAGCCGCATTGGCCGCATTGCGCGCCGGGCATCAATGCTTCGATTTCCTTCACCAGCGGATTTTCATCCGGCACGGCGAAAACCCGTGCAGAGATGCCGAGCAGCACACCAAACATCAGGCCAAGGCCGGTCAGGATCAGGGTGGCGAGCAACATGGGAAACCTCCTCAGAAGACCGTGGTCAGTCGGGCATCAGGCGCCGGGGATCAGGCCGCTGAATCCCATGAAGGTCATGGCCAGCAGTCCGGCGGTGATGAAGGCAATTGGGGGACCGGCAAAGAGTGAAGGCACGTGCGCCAGCGCCAACCGTTCACGCAGGCCGGCAAACATGATCATGATCAGCGAGAAGCCCAGCGCCGAACCGAAGCCGAACACCGTGCTCTGCAGCAGTCCGTAGTTCTCCCGCACTGCTATCAGCGGCACTCCCAGCACGGCGCAATTGGTGGTAATCAGGGGCAGGTAGATGCCCAGCGCCTTGTACAGGGCGGGGCTGAACTTGCGGATGACCGTCTCGATGAACTGCACCGCCACCGCCACCACCAGGATGAAGGCCATGATGCGCATGAATCCGATCCCCAAGGGCTGCAACAGCCAGTTCTCCAGCATCCAGCTGCTGGCCGCGCCCACGGTCATCACAAACGTGGTGGCGGCTCCGAGGCCCAGCGAAGTGGACAACTTGTTGGAAACCCCCATGAAGGGGCACAGGCCCAGGAAACGCACCAACACCACGTTATTGACCAGTACGGTGCTCAGCAACAGCATCAGGTAATCCATGGTCTTCCCCCTCGGGTGGCGTCTGGCAGTGGCGGTTTTCGTCAGAAGTGTGGGTGCAGCAACCATGCCATGCTGCCCCGGCTCGTCGGTTTCCAGACGGGCCGTTCCCCATCGGCCCAAGGCGCAACATGCGGCTAAAACACGGGTTTACAAGGGATTTTGTCCGGTCGTGAGCCTGGTTAAGGCCTCCGGCCCCAAGGCCGCCGGGGCCGGATTTTGACCGGGGGCGCATGGCAGCCGGCATCCGCACGAAGTTCCATTTGTCAGTTTCATGACAAAGCCGCCGACGTGGTTTCAGCCATGTGTTTTCTTTCCCACATGAAAAACAGGCCATTTCCGATTCATGGCGGCAACAGCAAGACCATCCCATACCCTGCAGAGGCCCGTGATTCACGATGTTCCGGGGATTTCGCGACGGTACGGGCGGCATCCGACTGCATCGACTGGCCCCGGCACGCTAATTGCCTAGTATTTACAAGGTTATTTGGCTGACATCTCCGGAGTACGGGTCATGAGCAAGGCGGATGGATTGGAAGCATCGGAAAATGGCTCTCTACCGGCGGAAGAGCCTGTGGCCTCGCCGGGTGCCTTGGCGCCGGAAGTCTTCATGCACGCGGTGGAGCATGCCCCGGTCTCGATCTCCATCACCGACCTGAAAGCCAACATCCTTTACGCCAACCGCGCCTTTAACGCCACCACCGGTTACACCACGGAAGAAGTGGTCGGCAAGAACGAGGCGGTGCTCTCCAACGGCACCACGCCGCGCCTGGTCTACGAAGCTCTGTGGGGAAGGCTGGCGCAGCAAAAACCCTGGTCCGGCGTCATGGTCAACCGCCGCAAGGACGAATCGCAGTATCTCGCCGAACTCACCGTCGCGCCGGTGCTGGACGATCAGGGCAAGACCATTTACTACCTGGGCATGCACCGCGACCGCAGCGACCTCCACGAACTGGAACAGCGCGTCAACAACCAGCAGCGCATGATCGAGGCCGTGCTCAATGCGTCTCCGGCGGCGATGGTGTTGCTGGACCGGGGACACAACATCCAGCTCACCAACCCCAGTTTTGTCGCACTCACTGCCGGTATAGCCCGGGGTCAGCCGATGGGCGTCGCCCTGGCCACCCTGATTGACAGCCTCGGGGAAAACTTCATCGCTCTGCGTGACGGGGGGCGACCGTTTACCGGCCGCGAAATCTGTTTTGACCTGGGCGGCTATTCCCAGCACTGGTATTCCTGCCACGGCCTGTCGCTGCAACTGGAAGATGAATGCGCTTCCACCTTTTTCGCCCAGCCGGAAAAGCACCACCTGCTGCTGATCGTGCATGACATCACTGAACTGCGGCAGCGCCAGCAGGACTCGCAGATGAACGCGATCAAGGCGCTGATGGCCGAGGACGAGTTGCTGGAAGGTATGCGTGAAACCTTCAACGGTGCACTGCACCGCTTGCAGGGGCCGGTCAACCTGATTGGTGCGGCGCTGCGCATGCTGCAGCGGCGGCTGGGCGATCAGGCCGATACTGATCCGGTCGTTCTGGCCATGCGCGAGGCCAACGAAGCCGGGCTGCAGGCGCTGGACAGTCTCAGTGACTCCATTCCGGAGCCGTCCACGCAAGCCAGGATGCCGGTCAACATCAACCAGCTGATCCGGGAAGTAATCACCATCACCACCGACCGGCTGCTGGCGCAGGGCATTGTCGTGGAATGGCAGCCCGCCATGCGGCTACCCTGGGTCATTGCCAGTGAAAACCGCCTGCGCAGCATGCTCAAGCAACTGGTGGACAACGCCATCGAGGCCATGAGCCACCGCAGCGTCACCCGGCGCGAACTGCGGGTCAGTACCCAAGTGGACCGGCAGGTGGTGCGCATCGAAATCAGTGACACTGGAGCGGGCATCCCTTCTGAACTGGCGTTCAAGGTCTTTGAACCGTTCTACAGCACCAAGCCGCCCCACAAGGGCTGCCGGGGCATGGGACTGCCCATGGCGCAGGAAATCGTCACCGAACATGCCGGAACCCTGTTCATCGACACCGCTTACCGCGAAGGTTGCCGCATGGTTGTGGAGCTGCCTTTCTCTGCCACAAGCTGACCGGAGGCCGAATGAATTCCCCACCCCCACGACGTTCCCGGCCGTTGTCACGGCTGGAATTGCTGGAGCATGAACTGGGCGCGCTGGCCCGCATCTCCCGGTTGCTGTGCCGCACCTTGCCGATTGAAGAAATCCTCTCCGAAGTGCTGGCTGTCCTGCATAACGATGCGGGACTGGAGCACGGCCTCATCACCTTTGCCAATGCCGAACACAACGCCTTGCAGATCGGGGCGGTCCACAGCGACTCGGACGATGTGACCCGCCTCTCCGGCAATATCCGTTACCGCAGCGGCGAAGGCGTCATCGGCAACATCCTGCGCCATGGGGAAATGGTGGTTCTGGGCCGCATCTCGCACGAGCCGCGCTTTCTGGACCGGCTGTCGCTTTACGATCTGGAACTGCCGTTTATCGGCGTACCGATCAAGGACAGCGCCAACGCCACCATTGGCGTGCTGGCGGCTCAGCCGGATTGTCCCGCCGACGAGATGCTTGCCGATCGCGGCCGCTTCCTGCAAACCGTCGCCAACCTGCTGTCGCAGACCGTGCGGCTGGTGGTCAACGCGGAAAAGGGTGACCGCATTGCCGACGAACGCGATGAACTGCGGCGGGAAGTCCGCGCCAAGTATGGCTTCGAGAACATGGTGGTGGGACACACACCGGTGATGCGGCGGGTATTCGACCAGGTGCGACGGGTGGCCAAATGGGACAGCACCGTGCTGATTCTGGGTGAGTCCGGCACCGGCAAGGAGCTGATCGCCAGCGCCATCCACTACAACTCGCCACGCGCCCACCAGCCGCTGATCCGGCTCAATTGCGCCGCCCTGCCGGAAAACCTGCTGGAGTCGGAATTGTTCGGTCATGAAAAAGGCGCCTTCACCGGCGCCATCAAGATGCGGAAGGGGCGTTTCGAGCAGGCGGACAACGGCACGCTGTTCCTGGATGAAATCGGCGAGATCTCGCCGATGTTCCAGGCCAAGCTGTTGCGGGTGCTGCAGGAAGGGGAACTGGAGCGCGTAGGCGGCAGCCAGACCATACGCGTCAATGTGCGTATCGTCACCGCCACTAACCGCGATCTGGAATACGAGGTGGAGAAGGGGAAATTCCGTGAAGACCTCTATTACCGGCTGAACGTAATGGCCATCCGGGTGCCGCCGCTACGCGAGCGCGCGGCGGATATCCCCGAACTGGCGGATTTCCTGCTGGCCAAGATTGCCCGCCAGCAAAACCGGACACTCCGCCTGACCGACAGCGCCCTGCGCTTGCTGGTCGCCCACAATTGGCCGGGCAATGTCCGTGAACTGGAAAACTGCCTGGAACGCGCTGCGATCATGAGCGAGGACGGCGCCATTGACCGCGACGTGATTTCGCTCAGCGGCGTGGATGAGTCCACCCGGTCGTTTGCCCCGGCGACTATCACCCCGGTCATGCCGCCGGTGGATCTCACGGACATCGACATGGATGAACGTGAACGCGTCATCGCCGCGCTGGAGCAGGCCGGCTGGGTGCAGGCCAAGGCCGCTCGCCTGCTGGACATGACGCCGCGCCAGATTGCCTACCGCATCCAGACGCTGAACATCAATGTCCGCAAGATCTGAGTCCCTGTCCGGAGCATTTTGGCTCGGGACAGGCCGGATTTGTCGCAACCCCCACAAAGCGCGGTCGGTCCTTTGTCCGCAGCCCGACAATGCACCTTGTGCATAAATTAATAAAGCATTTAAAAACAATGGTATTTACTCCCGGCATGGCCGTTGCATCACTCCGTATAACTGCTGACAGCCATGCAGCCTCATCCAGTCGAACGCCCCGGGAGACCCACCATGGAACTGAACGTGCTCGGACAAGATCCCGTCCCCGCCCAAGGCGGTTGCTCCGCCGGATCGTGCGGCAGCACCGACACCCAGGTTTCGCAACTGCCGGAGCACATCCGAGCCAAGGTGCAGAACCATCCCTGTTACTCCGAGGAAGCCCATCACTACTTTGCCCGCATGCACGTGGCCGTGGCACCGGCCTGCAACATCCAGTGCCATTACTGCAACCGCAAGTACGATTGCGCCAACGAGTCCCGTCCCGGCGTGGTCTCGGAAGTACTGACCCCGGAGCAGGCGGTGCGCAAGGTCAAGGCCGTCGCTGCTGCCATCCCGCAGATGAGCGTGCTGGGCATTGCCGGTCCCGGAGATCCCTTGGCCAATCCGCAACGCACCTTCGACACCTTCCGCATGCTCAGCGAGCAGGCCCCGGACATCAAACTTTGCGTGTCCACCAACGGCCTCAACCTACCGCAATCGGTGGAGGAACTGGCCAAGCACAACATCGATCATGTCACCATCACCATCAACTGCGTGGACCCCGAGGTCGGGGCGAAGATTTACCCCTGGATCTACTGGAACAACAAACGTATCCGCGGCAAGCGGGCGGCGAAAATACTCATCGACCAGCAGCAGAAGGGCCTGGAAATGCTGGTGGAGCGGGGCATCCTGGTGAAAGTGAACTCGGTGCTTATCCCCGGCGTCAACGACGAGCACCTGAAGGAAGTCAGCAAGATCGTCAAGGCCAAAGGCGCGTTCCTGCACAACGTCATGCCGCTGATTGCCGAGGCCGAGCATGGCACTTTCTACGGTGTCATGGGTCAGCGCAGCCCGGATGCCGACGAGTTGCAGGACCTGCAGGATGCCTGCGCCGGCGACATGAACATGATGCGGCATTGCCGCCAGTGCCGTGCCGACGCCGTCGGCCTGCTGGGCGAAGACCGGGGCGAGGAGTTCACCCTAGACAAGATCGAGGCGATGGACGTGGATTACGAGGCGGCCATGGTGAAGCGCGCCGCCATCCATTCCGCCATTCTGGAGGAACTGGAAGAGAAGCATGAGAAGAAGGCGCGCCTGGCCGCCATGTCGGTGCCGGTGATCCCGTCGGCTGCCGCCGGGAAGCATCACCGGCCGGTGCTGATGGCGGTCGCCACCAGCGGCGGCGGTGTTATCAACCAGCACTTCGGGCACGCCCGTGAATTCCTGGTCTACGAAGCCTCACCCGCCGGTGTGCGCTTCATAGGGCATCGCAAAGTCGACCAGTACTGCATCGGCGACGACAGCTGCGGCGAAAAGGAGAGTGCGCTGGCGGGCAGCATCCGCTCGTTGAAAGGTTGTGAAGCTGTGCTCTGTGCACGCATCGGTTTCGAGCCCTGGTCCGATCTGGAGCAGGCCGGCATCCAGCCCAATGGCGAGCATGCCATGGAACCCATCGAGGAAGCGGTGCTGGCGGTCTATCAGGAAATGATCGACGCCGGAAAGCTGGACGCCGTCCGCACGCCGATGCGGAGTCACGGCTAAACACTCTTATCGCGTTGAAACCGAGAGGTCACGTTCATGGCGCTTTCCATCGTGGAATCCTGTGTCAACTGCTGGGCCTGTGTTGACGTCTGCCCCAGCAACGCCATTCATGCGGCAACGCCGCATTTCCGCATCAACCCGCACCAGTGCACGGAATGTGACGGCGACTACCCGGACAAGCAATGCGCCAGCATCTGTCCGGTGGAAGGCGCGATCCTGCTGGCGGACGGCAGCCCCGCCAATCCGCCGGGATCGCTGACCGGCATTCCCCCCGAGCGCCTAGCCGAGGCCATGCGCGAAATACGCGCCCGCTAACCCGGAGTCCGCCCATGAGCAGCATCCTGTTCTATGAAAAACCGGGCTGTGGCGGCAATGCCCTCCAAAAAAAGGTTCTGGAAGCGGCGGGGGCGCAACTGCAGGTGAAAAACCTGTTGACCGAGCCGTGGACCGCCGCCTCGTTACAACCTTTTCTGACCGGGAAGCCGGTTGCCGAATGGTTCAACATGGCGGCGCCGCGAATCCGGAATGGAGACGTGCAGCCGGACCATCTGGATGAAGTTCAGGCCCTTGCCCTGTTGCTGGCAGAACCACTGCTGATCCGACGGCCGCTGATCCGTTACGGAGACTTCTGCAGTATAGGCTTCGATTGGCCGGGTCTGGCCGCAGCGCTTGAATTGGATGCCGGGACCGAAACAACGGTCGCCGCCCTGGAAGGTTGCATACATCATCCGGCAGGCAGTTGCCGTCATCCACAGGAGGCTGAAGCATGACTACTCAGTTGGCGGCCCGCGAGGATCTCATATCCTTGATAGAGCCCATGCCCCACCAGATGCCGTTGTATTCATACTTGATGGCCGCGGGGCCGGACCGCCCCAACAAGTCCTGGCTGGCCCGGATCCTTGACGCCCAGCGCAGCACCGGCAGCGCCTTGCCCCTGCATCTTGGACTGGAACCAGATGCTTACAGGCAATTGATCAACTGTTTTTTTCCGGATTGCCGCGTATGGCTGGCGCTGCATTATGGCCATGATCTGCTCTGGCAGCGGGGTGAGTTGCGCCAGCAGTTACTGGTGTTGCGTCGAGAAGAATGGGAAACACTTCGAAACCTGCTGGTACAGCATCGTCGTGGTGATGACGCGTCTGAAATCCGGATGGCGGAAATCGTAGCCGCCGCCTGTCTGGGCAGCGGTCACTTGTGGCGCGATCTCGGCCTGGGCTCGCGCGGAATGTTGCGTGATCTGCTGCAATCCAATTTTCCGGCTCTGGTATCCCTCAACACCCGGGACATGCGCTGGAAGCGGTTTTTTTACAAACAGCTTTGCGAACAGGAGGGCGGTTATGTCTGCCGCTCGCCAAGCTGTGACCAGTGTTCAACCTACGATGAATGTTTTGGAGAGGAAAACTGAGGCAGGAGTGGAGCGATGACGTCTTGTACATCCATCATCGTCCGTCACCAGACTGTCAGAACGGATCGTGCATAATAGGGAAACCCACAACACCTTCAGGGATTTCTCATGTTGCCGATTATGCGTTTCTCCGATCTGATGAAACGCGCACGTTTGCTGGGTGCGGTGCAAACCGCCATTGTGCATCCTGTTTCCGAAGTTGTCCTGCGCTCCACCCTCAGCGCCCGCTCCTTGGGTCTGATTGAACCGATTCTGGTAGGGCCGGAGTCGCGAATCCGCAGCGTGGCCGAACAGGCCGGTCTGGATCTGACCAATATCCCTATCCACAATACCCCTCACAGCCATGCCTCGATCAGCGAGGCCGCCAGACTGGCGCGGGAAGGGAAGGTTGAGCTGCTGGTCAAGGGTTCCACCAGCACCGACGAATTGATGTCCGTGCTGGTGGAAGCCGCCAGCGGGATTCGCACCGAACGCCGGATGAGCCATGTCTTTGTCATGGAAGTTGCCACCTATCACAAATTGCTGCTGGTGACGGATGGCGCCCTGAATGTAACACCCGACCTAGCCGCCAAGCGCGACATCGTGCAGAACGCCATTGATCTGGCGCACGCGCTCAGCATCGACTGCCCCAAGGTAGCCATCCTGGCCGCGCAGGAAAAAGTCAAACCCTTCATCCCCTCGACCATTGACGCCGCCGCTCTGTGCAAGATGGCCGACCGCGACCAGATTACCGGCGGCAAACTGGACGGCCCGCTGGCATTTGACAACGCGATTTCCGCCGAAGCAGCCCGGATGAAGGGCATCCGCTCCGAGGTTGCCGGGGATGCCGATATCCTGCTGGCCCCGGATCTGGAAGCGGGCAATATGCTGGCCAAGCAACTGACCTATCTGGCATCGGCGCGCACGGCGGGGATTGTCATGGGCGCGCGCCTTCCCATTGTGCTCACCAGCCGCTCCGAACAGGAAGAAGGGCGGGTGATTTCCCTGGCGCTGGGGGTGCTGGTGGCCCATAACCGCCGGAGAAAACCATGAGCCTGCTGACGTTGAATGTCGGTTCTTCCTCGCTGAAGGCCGCGTGTTACCGCCAGGGAGAATCGCAGGCGGTATTTGTGCTGGATGTCGATCTGGCCACCGGCGCGGCGCAGTCCTGCGCCGGCCTGCCGGAGTCCCGGCGTCAATGGCCGCCGGGATTAAGCGCCGCCGACATTGCATTACGACTGGTGTCCTGGCTGCGAGAGTCGGGAGAGCACGGCCTCACGGCCTGCGTCCATCGCGTGGTGCATGGCGGTGAGCGGGATGCTCCCGTGCTGATCAACGAAGGAGTCCTGCGGGCACTGCATCGGCTTGCCCCCCTCTGTCCCCTGCACCAGCCTGCGGCCCTGGCCGTGGTCGACGCCCTCCGCAACAGCTGCCCTGACCTGGTGCAGATAGCCGCCTTTGATACCGCTTTTCATGCCGGTCAGCCCTCGCTATGGCGGGAATATGCGCTGCCGGCTGAACTGCGGGAACGCGGAGTCCGGGGCTATGGATTTCATGGATTGTCCTGCCAGTCGATCATGCGCCGGTTACGGCATGACAGTGCGCAATTGGCGGATGGGCGGGTGATCATTGCCCATCTGGGCAATGGCTCCAGCCTGACAGCGGTCAAGGGCGGGCGAAGTCAGGCAACGACAATGGGATTCAGCGCCTTGGACGGGTTGCCGATGGGCACCCGCTGCGGGCATCTGGACCCCGGCGTGCTGCTTTATCTGCTGGAGCAGGACTGGACCGTGGAAGCCCTGACACGGATGTTGTACCGTCAGTCCGGTTTACTGGGGCTTTCCGGCATCAGTGGCGATATGCGCACCCTGACCGCCAGCGATGCGCCGGAAGCGGCTTTTGCCATTGATTACTACATCGACCGGGTGGCGCGGGAGATTGCAGGGCTGGCAACAGTACTGGGCGGGCTGGATCTGCTGGTCTTTACCGGCGGCATTGGCGAACACCAGCCTGCCGTGCGCGCCTGTATCGTCCGGCGCTTGGCCTGGATGGGGTTGAAGCTGGATGAACAAGCCAACCGGGAAGGCTGTGTCAACATTGCGGTTGCTGAATCCGCTGCCTCCCTGTTGGTGATCGCCACCGATGAGCAGGATGAGTTGCGCCGTGCCGCCGAGGCGGTGCTGCTGTTCGGGGATTGATCACCGTTTGCTCACCTTCATGGCCGCATCACAAAAAAGGGGAGCCATCAGGCTCCCCAAGGCTTCCCGGAAGGGAAGCGCCTAAAACCGCTCAATGCATGTAATGGCCGCCATTGACCGGCAGGTTGGCTCCGGTGATGAAGCCTGATTCGGGAGCCGCGAGAAAGGCCACGGCGCGGGCGATTTCCTCGGGGCGGCCCAAGCGGCCGACCGGGATCTGACGGCGGATCTGCTCGCGGATTTCCGGGGCAATCGCCAGCACCATCGGGGTCTCGGTATAACCCGGCGACACGGTATTGACGGTGACGCCCTTGGACGCCACCTCCTGCGCCAGGGCCTTGGTAAAGCCATGCATGCCGGCCTTGGCGGCTGAATAGTTGGTCTGACCGAACTGACCCTTGTCGCCGTTGATGGACGCCACATTGATGATGCGCCCGAAACCACGTTGCATCATGCCGTCCACCAGATGACGCGACAGGTTGAAAACACTGAACAGATTGGTTTCCAGCACCACGCGCCAGTGGTCCTCGCTCATCTTGCGCAGGGTGCCGTCGCGGGTCACCCCGGCGTTATTGACGAGGAGGCTGATGGGGCCGAAACGTTCTTCGATATCGGCAACCATACGCCGGCAATCGTCAAAGTCGGCCACATTGCCGTATTGCAGGGAAATGTCGTAGCCGTCCTCGCACTGCAGCTCCTGCCAAATCTGAGCGGCCTCATGTTTGCCGCCATGGTAATACCCGGCCACCACCTGATAACCCTCGTCCGCCAGACGACGGCAGATGGCGGTGCCAATGCCGCCGGTTCCGCCGGTGACCAGGGCAATGCGTTTTTCACTCATCTCGGTTCTCCAAAGCCATACCAGATAACTAGATTTCCATTCTTCATCCCTGAAGGATTAGTGACCGAAAAATGACGGATTAATGACGCCCTCCTGGTGGATCGGCTTTAAACCTGCTCGCGGCAACCCATCAGGCACACCCGGAAATAGCCTTAATACAAGGGCGTTCCCGCATTTTTGGCGGCGACAAAACTTTGCCAGTCCAGTTGAACCTGATTGGCATAGTCGAAAGCAAAACTGACCATTTCCGCCTTCAAGCCGCTCTTGCTGGTCACGGCGTCGCTGACTTGTTTGTCGATGCTGTAACTGACGATGGCTGAGTCGTAGTCCTGATCGGCCAAGGCATGCGCGGCAGCCAGCGCCTGTCCAAGATAGATGGCGGCGGCGTTCATGCGTGTGGCGTCCAGCAGGGTGTAGTCAAAATCTTCCTGAAACGGAGACTTCTCGTGGACGTAGTAAGGAATTCCGCTGATATTCGTATAACCAATCAACCGTTCCGCATTGATCAATTGTGCTTTGGCGGTTTTGGCGACACGGTTGGCTTCGTTGTAACCATAAGCGGACGCAGGCAGTTGTCCGTTATCGGCCAGCGCTACCGAGCTTGAAATTGTCTGCTTCATTTCCAGAATGACATCGTCGGTGGTTGCCGTACTGGGGCCTTGCACCAGAACGTAGTAACGCATCTTGCCCAAGGAGCCGACACCCGAACCCAGCTTCCGATGAATGTCTTTGACCGTATAAAAGCCGGCGGAGTATTGCTTAGAGGCTGCAATCGACGCCACATAGCCGCTCATGGCAGTCTTGATGTTGTTGTAGGTCGTCGTGTCGACCGCTGTCAGGTTGGAGAGGTTCTGGAAGGTGCGGGTGGTGCCGCTCAGCTGGGTGTATTTGGACAACAAGCTGGCGCGTGTTTTACCGGCTGCTGCTGTAATCGTGTCCTTGACCGCGCCGCCGGTATTGCTGCTCTTGAGCTGGAAGGTGAGTTCAGCGCTGCTGCCCTTGAAACTGCTCATCTGATCGACATAAGCGCCAACCATGGTATTGATGGCTGTGGTGATATTGCTGTCATTGACGCCGGTTTCCCGTCCGGCAAGCACCATGCTGGCAGCGAGGCGCCGCAGGTCCCACGTGTATTGTCCCAGATAGCCCTCATCAAAATCGGACACCTTGAAGACGACCGCTCCGGCGCTGTCCTTGACGGCGTCAAAATTACCGATATGGGTGTCGCCGCCCAGCCAGGTATAGCCGGTCTGAATGTTGGCGTAGCCGGAGGCGGGCAGGGTGAGCATGTCCTGGAAGAAAAGGTGGTCAGTGCCGCGATAAAAGGTGTAGGGACTGGTGGCCATGGTCGTCATTTTGGTGGCGACTTCCACGCTGTTGGTGGCGGCCAGCGGGTGGTTGAAGCTGTAAAGTTGGCTGACGACCCAATTGGTTCGGGGAGCGGCGGCATTGGCGTGGGAGGTGAAGGCTATCAGGCCGGCCAAGGCCAGAATACGCATTCGCATGATCAGGATCTCGTTGTTGTTGGCAATTCGAGAAGTGAATCAAAACTGCATGACGTATTGATGTTGATTTAGTGACGCGTACGGCGGCCATCCGGCGTTTTGAACGAAGCGAGAACACGACTTTGTCATTCAACCCCGCCGAGGTCTTCCCCGGCGGGGTTATGGTTCACTGATCCCGAAACTCTTCAAAGCGATGTCGGGACTCCTGCTCGCTGCGGCGGCCAAACGCATAGTTCGACTCCAGCCACATGACGTTGAGGATGCTGAAGCACAGGGCAAGACCCAGTCCGAGAACCCAGCTGAAATACCACATGATTCACCTCGCTTAATACATCGTATGGGAGTTGGCGCGGATATTTTCAACCGTCACCGTGCCACGCATTTTCCGGTAGACCCAGCCCGTATAGATCAGGATCAGGGGCAGGAATACCACAACCACACCCAGCATGATGCTGAGGGTATGGCGGCTGGAGGTGGCGTCCCACAGTGTCAGGCTGCTGCCTGCATCCAGCGAAGAAGGCAGGATGAAGGGAAACAACGCAATACCCGCAGTGGCCACGATACTGCCGCAAGCCAGCGAACTGCTGAGAAACCCGGTCCAGCGCCAGCCTTTCCAGGCCGCCAGCGCCGCCATCAGGCTGGTCAGGACTCCCAGCGCCGGAACCAGCCACAGCAGTGGCCGGTTCATCAGGGAATGCAACCAGGCCCCATCCTGACGGACTACGGTTTTCATTAGCGGCGTCAGTACGCCATTCACATTGCCTTGCTGCTCAATGGCAAAACCGGACATGCCCTTGATCCAGAATCCGCCGAGGGTAAACAGGAGGGCTGTTGTCACGCCGCCTATGATGGCCAGCTGTCGTGAACGCTGCGCCACCATGCCGTCCGTCCGCAAATGGAGATAGCCGGCGCCATGCGTGCCCAGCATCACCAGCGAAACGGCACCGCAGAACAAGGCAAACGGGTTCAGCAAATCGAAGAAGCTGCCGCCATAGAAAACCTGCAGGTCGGTGTTGTAGCGGAAGGGCAGTCCGGAGAACAGGTTGCCGACCGCTACACCGAACAGGATCGACGGCAGGATGCCGGAAAAACTCAGGGCGATGTCCCAGTTGCGACGCCACCGGGCGGAGGGCTCCTTGCTGCGATAGTCAAAGCCCACCGGGCGGAAAAACAGCCCCAGCAGCACCAGCATCAATGGCAGGTAGAGTACCGAAAAGGCGGCGGCATACAACAGGGGCCAGGCCGCAAACAATGCTCCTCCGGCTGTGACCAGCCAGACCTGGTTGCCTTCCCACACCGGACCAATGGTGTTCAGCGCCACCCGTCGCTCGTCATCCGACTTTGCGACCAGCATCAGGATGCTGCCAACGCCGAAGTCAAAGCCGTCCATGATGACAAAGCCGACAAACAAAATTCCGACCAGCAGCCACCAGATGAATTTCAGGGTTTCGTAATCAAACATGATCATGCCTCCTGATTCAGCGCGGGCGCAGCGGTTTCGCCGTCATAGCGACCGGTATGCAAACTCGCCGGGCCCAAGCGGATGTATTTCAGCATCAGGTACATTTCGACCACGAACAAACCGCTATAGACCAGCACCAACCCTATCAGGCTGCCCAGGACTTCATGTCCGGCCAGTTGCGACACCGACAGGTGCGTCGGCAGGATACCGCTGATCGTCCATGGTTGCCGACCGTATTCCGCCACGAACCAGCCTAGCTCCGCCGCCAGCCAGGGCAGGGGAATGCTCCAGACACACAACCGCAGCAGCCAGCGTTGCGGCGCCAGTTTCTTGGCCGCCAGAAACCAGAAGCTGGCGGCAAACACGAACAGGAAAAAGAAGCCCAGGCCGACCATCAGCCGGAACGACCAGAACAGGGGCGCCACCTTGGGAATTGTATCCTGCGCTGCCTGCTTGATCTGGGCATCGGTAGCATCTACCACAGCAGGTGTATATTTTTTCAGCAGCAGTCCGTAGCCCAGGTTTTCCTTGTGCTGGTCGAAACGGGTGCGGGCGGCATCACTCAGGTCACCGGACTTGAGCGTTTGCAGGGCTTCAAAGGCGATGATGCCGTCACGGATTCGGGCTTCATGCTCCTTGCGCAGGTCTTTCAGGCCGATGACCTGCTTGTCGATCGAACGGGTGGCGATCAGGCCCAGGGCATAAGGGATCTGGATGGCATAATCGGTACGTTCCTCGGCCTGGTTGGGAAAACCGAAGGCTGTAAACGAGGCTGGCGCGGGTTGGGTTTCCCATTCCGCTTCAATCGCGGCGATCTTGACCCGTTGCACTTCCCCGGCGGTATAACCGGATTCGTCACCCAACACAATCACGGACAACACAGACGCCAGACCGAAGCTGGAAGCAATTGCGAACGAACGCAGGGCAAAATTGACGTCCCGGGCTTTCAGCAAGTACCAGGAAGAGATGCCCAGGACAAACATCGAAGCCGTGACATACCCGGCAGCGACGGTGTGGATGAACTTGACCTGTGCGACAGGATTGAAAAACACATCCGCCATGCTCACCAGTTCCATGCGCATGGTGACAAAATTGAACTCCGCACCCACCGGATTCTGCATCCAGCCGTTGGCCACCAGAATCCACAGCGCAGACAGGTTGGAGCCCAGCGCCACCAGAAACGTCGTCATCAGATGCTGCAGCTTCGACAGCCGGTCCCAGCCAAAAAAGAAGATACCGACAAAGGTGGACTCGAGGAAAAAGGCCATCAACCCTTCAATGGCCAGCGGAGCACCAAAGATGTCGCCGACATAATGCGAGTAATAGGCCCAATTGGTCCCGAACTGGAACTCCATGGTGATCCCGGTTGTCACCCCCATGGCGAAGTTGATGCCGAAGAGCTTGCCCCAGAAGCGTGTCATGTCCTTGTAGATCTGCTGGCCGGTCATGACATACGTGGCCTCACAAATAAAGAGTATCCACGACATCCCCAGGGTCAGCGGGACAAAAAAGAAATGAAACATGGCGGTGACGGCAAACTGCAGTCGCGACAGTTCAACCACGGTGTCTAAGTTCATAGCATTCTCCGGAGAAAAGCCGTGTTCAGGGTGATGAAGGAGGGCGCCCATACAGTCTTTACAGGAAATACTGCATGATCAGGGTAGCTTAAGGAATGCGGCACATTGCCGCAGCAGCACAGATAGGTCATCAGTGAACCGTCCGTATGGGCGTTGGGGACGGTGAGGAGAGGGGAGCGGTAGACAGTATCCTGGAGTCCAGGCTTTCCACCGGCATTTGCATGTGCGGGGCAACCGGGTGCGAAAACCAAATGCACCATATTCCCCAGAGTAATCCGGCCTTGATCAGCAACAACAGCGTAATGTCACGCTTCAAGCGGTCTTGACGCATCCTGTGTCACCTCCGGAGTTGAGTTTAATCAAAGTAGCATACCCCCTGTAGTATTTCACCCCGTATCGTTTAAGATTGACTGAAAGTGGCGAATGCAGTAAGGATTATGGCAATCCGGCAGCCCAGCGGTTACTGTTGAGCTAACGGAGCAACGTGTTCAGAAGCTGGTACGAGAACGTGGCTCCAGTTGACCGTTTTCCCCATGGATCCACCGGGATCTATACGATAGCCTTTGGCGGACAACAAAAAGAAAATCTCGCGGGAGAATATTCCAATGACAATCCGGCGTTTCGGGTTGAGCCTGTTGCTGGGCTTGACAGTGGCTGCGGGCGTGGTCCATGCTGAGGACGAAGACGGCCTTGATGAATTCCGCGACAAGCTGACCAACGAATGGATGATGGTCAAGAACGACCGCCTGCACAATATCCGCACCTTCGCACGGCTGGAAGACGGCAAGCGCTACCGCTCCATGAAGGTTGAAGCGACCCTGGACGCCAGTCTGGCCTCGCTGGCCCGAGTCATGTACGACATCGAGAGTTATCCCCGCTGGTTCTGGAAAACCCGTACGGCCCGTTTCCTGCGCAAGGATTCACCCACCGAGTTCATTGCCTACATGGTTCATGAAGCGCCGGTGGGGCTGCCGGACCGGGATACGGCCATCAAGATAACCGTTGATCCGCAATCCCGTGGCAAGCCCGGCATCGTGATGCATGTGACCGCCATGCCTGACTTTCTTCCAGCCAAGCCGCCGCTGGTGCGGGTCAAGGCCGAAGAGCTGACCTTGCGTTTTACGCCCAAGTCCGAAAAGCAGGTGGATTTGCAGGTGGAAGGCTATTTCGATCCGGGTGGATTTGCTCCGGCTTGGGCAGCGAACTTTGTGCAACGCAATGCGCCGTACAGCGTCATTCTGGGGTTGCAGCGTATGGCGAACAAAGAGGACTATGCAAAGGAAGGGCGGCCGTTACCGTTCAAGATCTATGAATTCGGGCAGGCTATTCCCTGAGTTTTGTTCCGGATCCCTGTAAGGATATTCCGGCTCACGGCCATCAGGATTCGTGGTTAACCCATGACAGACAACGCAGTCAAATTTCACATCATCTACACTGACCGGGATATGCTGTTATCCCGGCAAGCCTTTGCATCCTGGCGCGACATTCAGGAAGCCTATCCCGGTTATCTGACATCTTTGGGGCCATGGAGTGCTGAGGAAGTCATCGAGTATCTTCAGCAGGAATATCCGGAACTTGAGCCTTCATCGGAACAACAGCTTGCATTGTGCATGTCCGCCGTGGAAACTGTACTGAGCTTCAGTCGGTGATTGGACGCGTACCTGATCAATCCCTGAAGGCTTAGACAGCCCAACGAAAACCCTCAGTCAGTTTTTCCAAGTCACACCAAACACCTCCGAATTACCTCAAAAAGCCCATCCAAACGCCTATCCCGGCCACCGGGGACTTATGTCGCATAATGTATATTATGTTAAAGATTACTAACTATAGCGACCCCACACCACATCCCCGCCACTTTCTACTGTAATCTTACATGTTACGTATTCGTTATTTTCAATACACAACCAACCCATCCACAAGACCACCATGCTTCAGCCAACATCCGTACCCTGAACAGCAAAACCATCAATAGCGCACCCATCCCACGGGTATTACAATCAAAAGATAGACCTCAAACGGACACCGACATGACCGGCAATTCTGGAAACGTCAGCGCCAACATCGTGGACATCGACCAACGCCGCATTTACGCCGCCAACGTGCAATGGACCGACGGTGTCATTACCGCCATGCAGGAAACCGGCTCCGAGCACCTTGAACTGCCATACCTGATTCCCGGCTTCATCGACGCGCATATCCATCTGGAAAGCAGCCTGCTGCCACCGGCCGAGTTTGCCCGGCTGGCAGTGCGTCACGGCACAGTCGCCACGGTTTCAGACCCGCACGAAATCGCCAACATCCTGGGAATTGAAGGTGTGCACTGGATGCTGGAAAACGTGCAACAGACGCCCTTTCATGTCTTGCTGGGCGCTCCCAGCTGTGTCCCGGCCACGCCGTTTGAAACCGCCGGTGCCGTGCTGGAGGCCCATGAGGTGGAAGCCTTGCTGGATACCCCCGGCGTGGGCTATCTGTCCGAGGTCATGAATTACCCCGGCGTTTTGGCCAAAGAACCGCATCTGATGGCGAAAATCACTGCCACATTGGCACGTAACCGACCCGTTGATGGCCATGCGCCGGGCCTCAGCGGACAAGCAGCCTCTGATTACGCCGCTGCCGGTATCCATACCGACCACGAATGCGCCACGTTGGCCGAGGCCGAAGACAAGCTGAAAAACGGCATGAGCATCCTGATCCGCGAAGGCTCGGCCGCCCGCAATTTCGAGGCGCTGCATCCGCTGATCAGCCGTTTTCCCGGCAAAATCATGTTTTGCAGCGATGACCGCCATCCTGATGACTTGTCACAAGGCCATATCAACAAACTGGCCAGGCGCGCGGTGAAACATGGCCACAATGTCTTTGATGTGCTGCAGGCCGCCTGCCTGACCCCACGGCGTTTTTACCCGCTGGATCTGGGCGAAATGCATGTCGGCGATGCCATGAATGCGGTGCTTCTTGAAAATTTAGAAGATTTCACGGTCAGCGCCACCTGGTTGAACGGCGTGCTGGCGGCGGAAAACGGGGAATGCCGCTTGCAGCGTTATCCCTGCCGTCCGGTCAACCGTTTTGCAGCGGAAAAAGTCCGGCCGGAGCAATTGCAGATACCAGCGGGAATCGATATCGGTACTGTCGTTTGCCGGGTGATCGGCGCTGAAGACGGGCAATTAATTACACGTTCGCTGCAAGTTCCGATGCAGGTTGAAAACGGCCGCATCGTTCCATCCATGGCCGACGATGTGCTGCTGCTGGCGGTCGTCAATCGTTACCACCCTGCTCCGCCCGCCCTGGCCCTGATTCGCGGCTTCGGCCTGAAATCCGGCGCGCTGGCGTCCAGTGTCGCCCACGATTCGCACAACATCGTGGCCGTCGGCTGCGACGCCCATAGCCTGATGCAGGCGATCAATGCCGTTATCGATGCCCATGGCGGCCTGGCCCTGAGCAATGGCGGCAAAACCGATTTGCTGCCTTTACCGCTGGCCGGGCTGATGAGTGATGGCGATGGCGATGCTGTGGCGGCTCATTATTCGTCCCTGACCCACAGTGCCAGAACCCAATTGGGCTGCCTGTTGCGCGCGCCATACATGACCTTGTCGTTCATGGCGCTGCTGGTGATCCCGGCGTTGAAACTGAGTGACAAGGGCCTGTTTGACAGCCAGGAATTCCGTTTCACGGATGTCGTATGTCATTGATATTAAATGATGAAAGTATAGAAACCCCGCATGTTTCACCGGAGATGCCGCTGCTGGATTTCATCCGCAACCAGCGCGGATTGACCGCCGCCAAGCCGGGTTGCGGCACCGGCGACTGTGGCAGTTGTCTGGTACTGGTGGGCGAAAAAGCGCCGGGAGAAACCCAGGCGCGGTACCGGACCGTGAACAGTTGCCTGATGACGCTGGCAGATGCCGAAGGTTGCCACATCATTACCCCGGAAGGCCTGAACGGCGAGGCGTTATCGCCCGTACAGCTGGCCCTGGTGGAACACGGCGCAGTGCAATGCGGCTATTGCACACCGGGGCTGGTCGTGGCCCTGACCGGAGCCTTGCTGAACGGCGAGTCCCCGGTTGAAGCCGCCGAAGGAAATCTTTGCCGATGCACGGGATATGCGGGAATCCGTCGCGCCTGTGAAGACCTGGACACGCAGTTTATCCGCCGTGAGCGCACGTTGGCCGAAGCAGCAGTGTCCGGGTTGTTGTCTGCACTTGTCGCGGCGGCCTCCGCCGGATTAAAACCCTTGGCCGAGGAAAAGCGGCCGACCCACGGCAACCACCTCCGGTTTCGCGCCGGGAATACGGATCTTGGCGTGCAGCACGCTCATCAGGCCGACGATGCCACTGCCTCCATCAGGCTGCATCGTGTGCCATCCTTGCGGGCCATCACGCTCCATGAACGCCATGTGTCCGTCGGCGCCGCCGTGACGCTGGCTGAACTGCGGCAGGATTCAACGCTGCAGGAGGAATGGCCGTTACTGGGACATTTCCTCAGCCAGTTCGCCTCACCCTCCATCCGCCACATGGCCACGGTCGGCGGCAATCTGGTCAACGCCTCGCCGGTGGCTGATCTGGCAGTGCTGCTGCTGTCCATGGATGCCGAACTGGTGTTGCAGTCCGCTTCGCAGGAAAGGCGTTGTTCGCTTGCCGACTTCTATCTGGCTTACCACCAAACCGCCCTGCGCCCGGACGAATTGCTGACCGCCATCCGCATTCCCCGCAATACCGATGTCTCCCGCCGGCTTCACGCCGAAAAAGTGGCGAAGCGCGAGCGGGACGATATCGCCACCGTCAACAGCGCCATGACCGTCAGCAACGGCCTGCCGGGTTGTTTTGGCGAAGTCCGGATCAGTGCGGGCGGCGTGGCGGCCTTTCCCAAACTGTTGATGGCAACCTCCGCTTTCCTGAGCGGGGAACCTGTCAATGCCGCCATTATCCGGGAGGCCATGACGCTCCTTGACGGTGAAATAGCGCCCATTGACGACCTGCGCGGCAGCGCCGACTACAAACGCCGGTTACTGAAACACCTGTTGCTGGCGCATGTTCTGGCGCTGTATCCGGAACTGCGGCTGGAGGACTGCCTGCCATGAATCGCACCCCTGTCAACTTGCTGGTTCAGGGCAAGGCGCAATTCACTGGCGACTTGCCGTTGCCCGCCGGGACGCTGCACGCTGCTGTCGCCACGTCCCCTCATGCCCACGCCACCTTTACCCGCATCGACACCTCGGCCGCACTGCGTGAACCGGGTGTGGTGGCCGTACTGACCGCCGCCGACATTCCCGGCATCAACGACATCGGCAACCTGTTCCACGATGAACCGCTGCTGGCGCACGGTCGTGTCGAATGTGTCGGTCATCCTTATGCCTTGGTGTTTGCAGGCACGGCGGATGCCGCCTGGCGCGGTGCGCAACTGGTCAGCGCCGACTGGCAGCAGCTGCCGGCCATTTTCGAAGCCCGAGCCGCCTTTGCCGCCGGTTCACTGATCCAGCCGCCCCGCACTTTTGCTTTGGGCGATGTCGATGCCGTGTGGTCCGCGTGCCACACCATTGTGTCCGGTCAAGTGGACATCGGCTCCGCCGAGCATGTCTATCTGGAAACGCAATGCGCCCTGGCCATCCCGCGAGATGACGGCGGCCTTAAAGTGCATTCCGCCACCCAGTCGCCCAGCGTGGTGCAGAAGGCGGTCGCCCATATCAGCAGCTTGCCGATGCACCGGGTGGAAATTGAGGTGGCGCGACTGGGCGGCGGTTTTGGCGGCAAGGAAGACCAGGCGACCTTATGGGCCTGTCTCGCGTCTCTGGCGGCGTTGAAGTTGCAGAAACCGGTACGCATCTGGCCGGATCGCCGGGACGACATGCGTATTACCGGCAAACGTCACCCCTATTCTGCCGATTACCGGCTCGGCCTCGACGCCGATGGCAAGTTCATGGCCTACGAGGCTTTCCTCTACCAGAACGCCGGTTGCAGCGCCGACTTGTCCACCGCCATTCTCGAACGTTCACTGTTCCACGCCACCAACGCCTATTTCATCCCGAATGTGCGGGTCACCGCCGCCAGTTGCCGCACCCACCTGCCCTCCAACACCGCCTTCCGGGGCTTTGGCGCACCACAGTCCATTTTCGTTATGGAATGCGCCATCCGCGAAGCCGCGCGGCAATTGCAGCAGCCGCCGGAAGCCTTGCAGCAGCGAAACCTGCTGCAGGACGGCGACACCCTGCCCTATGGCATGTCACCGCAACGAGCCAAGGCACTGGCCTGCTGGCAGGCGCTGGATACCCGCTTCCAACCGGCCGCCAAACGCCAGGAGATCGCAGCGTGGAATTCCGCCAATCCGCGTTTCCGCAAAGGCCTGTCGCTGATCCCGGTGTGCTTCGGCATCGGCTTCACCGCCACCCTGCTGAACCAGGCGGAAGCGCTGGTGCATGTCTATACCGACGGCTCGGTCAGCGTCACCACCGGCGCGGTGGACATGGGCCAAGGCGTGCATGAGAAAATCCGGCGCATCATGGCGCAGACGCTGGGCATTCCGGGCGAACGCATTCATGTGGAAAGCACCAGCACCCTGCGCGTGGCCAATGTCTCGCCCACCGCGGCCAGCACCGGCGCGGACCTGAACGGCGAAGCCGCGCGACAGGCCTGCCTGACCATCCGTCACGGCCTCAGTCAGGTGGCGGCGGAAATTCTGGGCGGCGACCCCGAAGCCATCGTTTTTTCGGATGGCTGGATATCCATCGCCAACACCGAGTTCTCACTAAGCTGGGAAACGCTGGTCAGTGAAGCCTATGCCCGCCGTACAAGCCTGTCTGCGCTGGCGCATTACGCCACCCCCGGCCTGCACTTCAACCATGACACCAATACCGGCAATCCCTTTGCCTACCATGTTTATGGCGCGGCCATGGTGGAAAGCACGGTGGACATCCTGCGCGGCACCGGCACTATAGACCGGGTATCGGTGGTGCATGACTGCGGCCGCAGCCTGGATGAAATGACCGATCGCGGCCAGATTGAAGGCGCGGTGGTGCAAGGCATTGGCTGGATGACCAGTGAGGACATCCGCCACGACGCCAACGGCTGCCTGCTGACCGACACCCTTGCCGGCTACAAGATTCCCGACCTGCATGCCGCACCGCTGATGGACATCGTACTGCTGGAAGATGCCGACAACCCGCCGGGGGTGCTGAACAGCAAGGCTGTTGGGGAACCGCCCTTGGTCTATGGGCTGGGCGCGTACTTCGCCTTGCAGGACGCCATGCTGTCCTGGCGGCCGGACGCGCTGGCGGAATACCACACCCCCATGACCCCGGAACGCATCTTCACCTGGCTGCATCCGGGCAAGGACGCATGAAGGCGGAGATGCTGCGCGCCGGGCTGATTTACGGCGGCGGTGATCTGGTGGCGACGTTGCTGACGGGCCAGTTCAATCCCCTGCGTTCAGCGGGCATTGGTCTGGTGGGCACCCTGGTGTATGCCCCGGAAATCCGCTGGTATTTCGGCTGGCTGGAACGGCGCTTCCCGCAACCGCAGGGGTTCGGCCAACGCCTGCAACGCGCGGCGCTGGCCTGGCTGTGGTTCAATCCGTTGTGGATTGCCCGGCACGCCCTGCTGATCCGCTTGTTCAGCGGCCGCCCGGAGACGATTGATGCCAGTCTGCTGACCGTCGGCCTCACCTCCTTCGCCCTGAACCTGCCGGTGGCGCTGACCGCCAACTACCTGATCCAGAACCGCTTGCCGTTGCGCTGGCGCTTGACCGGCAGCGCATCATTTTCCGCTTTGATGGCGGTGTATTACGCGTTGAGCGAGGTGTGGTTTGGTTGAACTTCCGTTGTGGCAGGCGGTGACCGATGCGCTGGATCAGGGCCAGCGCTGTGCCTTGCTGGCGGTCGCGGACCATCGCGGCAGTTCGCCGGGCAAAACCGGGGCGTTGATGGCGATAACCCTGCAAGGGCCGCTGGCAGGCACCATCGGCGGCGGCGGCATTGAGTCGGCGCTGATGACACAGGTCATGGCCGATCTGCAGGCCGATAGCTTCACGCCATCGTGGCTAACCCGCCGTCATCGTCCGGAGGCGGAAGACAGTTCCGGCATGATTTGCGGCGGCGAGCAGACGGTGGTGACGGCGCTGCTGCAACCGGAGCATCTGGCGGATATCCGCTCCCTTCTGGCCGCCCTGACGGAGGGTCGGCGCTGTGGCTGGCAGATTTCGGCCCGTGGCTGGGAGCTTGATGTCGGCGTGACGGAATCCGGGTGGTTGGCGGATGCGGACTGGTGTTACCGCCATGTGTCCGGGCCACGGGTGACGGTATATCTGGTGGGCGGCGGTCATGTCAGTTTGGCGTTATCGGCGTTGCTGCGCGGGCTGGATTTCCGGGTGGTGGTGCTGGAGGAACGCGGGCTGGTTTCCAGTTTTTTGCAGAATACGCAGGCGCATCTGAAGCGGGTCTGCGGTTATGAAGAATTGGGGGCGGAAATTCCGGACGGCGAGTCGGTGTTTTCGGCCATCATGACGCACTCGCACGAGCGGGATTTTGTGGCTTTGCGGGCTTTGGCGGGCAAGCGTTTGGGCTATTTGGGGGTTTTGGGTAGTCGCAGCAAGGTGCGGCAGTTGCTGGAGATCTGCCCTGCTCCGCCCTTTTTGCATGCGCCGATGGGGGTGCCGATTTGCAGTCATTCGCCGGAGGAGATTGCGGTGAGTGTGGCGGCGGAGATGGTGGGGGTGAGGAATGCGGTTGTGGGCTCCTGATTCTTCAATGGCAGTGCGGTTCAATGACAGGCGTCATTCCCGAGGAGGTGGGAATCGGTGGCTAATGTTATGTTCAGGCCTGCCATTACATGAAACATTAATCTGGACTAATCGACTGCAATACTGCTTTCACAATAATGCTTTTGTTGTTTTTCTGACAGGTCGTGCAAATACCAGCGATTGAATACATTTGCCACAACAAGCGATCTACTATTTTTCGATGTCTTTTTGTGTTCTATATATAAAACTCTATATCCGATAGGAAGCTTCTTTACCCAAGCTGAGAAATAATTAACACCCCGATCACAGTCGATCGGCACGCCCAATTTAGTAATTACAAGGCTTAATGGCATTCCACTTCTAATATCATGCCATTCGCGTGGACCAGAAGTTACCATAGCGATTGAACATACAAGTACTATGGTAACTATTAGCAAGAATGCACGTTTCATAAGTAACCATTCCAGCATAAAAAGGTGGGACGGAGTGATATTTTTCTCGGAACTGCCTCTCTGTCCCTAACGTCTCCTTTGCCGCTCATGCTTTTCCCCCAAGGCGTCACGCGCTTTTTTATCATAAAACGCCAGTGTACCCGGCTTGCTAATTGGAATGAAAGTGCGATGCAAATGATAGAATCCCCTCCCCCTGACGCATGGACCGCCGCTGCATGACCATCCTCATCATTGCCGAAAAACCCTCCGTCGCCCAAGGCCTCGCCAAACACTTCGGCAACGCCCGGCGTCAGGACGGCTACCTCAGCACCGGCCCCTACCTCATCACCTGGTGCTTCGGACACCTCATGGAACTGGCCGAACCCCAAGTCTATGACGAACGCTACCAGAAATGGCGCGCCGCCGACCTGCCCATCCTGCCCGGCGACATCCAGATCTTACCCAAGGCCGACAAAGGCGCACGCCAGCAAATCAAGGTGATCCGCGAACTGCTGAAACAGGTGGACAGCGTCATTCACGCCGGGGACCCCGACCGCGAAGGCCAACTGCTGGTGGACTGGGTGCTGCAGCACC
Source organism: Fluviicoccus sp. (assembly GCF_030646115.1). Classification (GTDB taxonomy): domain Bacteria; phylum Pseudomonadota; class Gammaproteobacteria; order Pseudomonadales; family Moraxellaceae; genus Fluviicoccus. The sequence goes on along the minus strand of NZ_JAUSMX010000005.1, from coordinate 145,679 downwards.
TCAAAAACCGCAAACCGGTGGAACGGTTGTGGCTGGCCGCGCAGGACAGCGCCTCCATCCACAAGGCCTTCCGCCAACTGAAAAGCAACCTGACCTTCCAGCCGCTGTTTCAGGCCGCCCAAACCCGCGCCGTCGCCGACTGGCTGGTGGGCATCAACCTCTCCCGCGCCTTCACCCTCGCCGCCCAGCAACACGGCTATCAGGGCGTGGTCAGCATCGGCCGGGTGCAAACCCCCACGCTGGCGCTGGTGGTGATGCGCGACCTGGACATCGACAACTTCGTCAGCAAGACCTTCTACGTGCCCATGCTGCACGTCGGTGTCGCCGCCGGCAGCTTCTGGGCCGCCTGGGTGGCGCCGGACACCCTGAAAGACCGTTATCCCGACGGCCGCATCACCGACAAGGAGTTTGCCGAAAACATCCTGCGGCTGCCGGAAACCGGCCATATCAGCCTGCTGGACCGGCAGCGCCTGCACACTGCGCCGCCGCTGCCCTACCGCCTGTCGCGCCTGCAAAAGGACGCCAGCGCCCGCTTCGGCCTTAAGGCGGATGAAGTACTGGCCATCTGCCAAAGCCTGTACGAGAAGCACAAGCTGACCTCCTACCCGCGCACCGACTGCGACTATTTGCCGGAATCCCAGCATGCCGAAGCGCCAGCCATCCTCAATGCGCTGGCGGTCATTCATCCCGGCTTGCAGGCGCTGCTGCCGCAAGCCAATACCAGCCTGAAATCGTCCGCCTGGAACGACAAGAAGGTCACTGCCCACCACGGCATCATTCCCGTGCGCGGCGATGGCGCCACCGTGGCCGATCTCAGCGACAAGGAACGCAAGGTCTATGACCTGATCGCCCGCACGTACCTGGCGCAGTTCTTCCCGCCCTACGAATACGAAAAGACGGTGGTGGAATCGCTGTTTGCCGCTGAAACCTTCCGCGCCACCGGCCTGCGCCCGCTGGTTCCCGGCTGGAAGGTGGTCTTTCCCGCCAAGGCCGCCAAGGAGAAGCCCGACAGCGACGAGGCCGAGCCGGAACAAACCCTGCCCGCCATTGACCTCAACGAAACCGCGCACAATCTGGACAGTGAAGCCCGTGAGAAACAAACCACCCCGCCCAAGGCCTATACCGACGGTACGCTGATTGCCGACATGGAAAGCGTGCACCGCGTGGTGGCGGCCAAGACCAAGGCCATCGACAACAAATGGCTGAAGCTGCTCAAGGAAAATGCCGGGTTGGGCACGGAAGCCACGCGGGCGCGCATCCTCACCGTGCTGCTGGACCGGGGCTTCCTGATGCACAACGGCAAGTTGCTGATCTCCACCCCCACCGGGCGGGCGCTGATCCAGGCGCTGCCCAAGGAGGTGAAAAGCCCCATTGCCACGGCGATGATGGAACAGGAGCTATCCGCCATTGAAAAGGAAGGCGCGGACAGCGCCGCCTTCCTGCTGAAGCAACATGAAAACCTGACCCGGCTGGTGGCGCTGGCGGCGGCAACACCCATGGTGCTGGCCAATCCGGAAACAGCCGTGGCCACCCGCAAATCCCCGGTCCGCGCCCGAACCGCCAAGGCGGCATCAACCGGCAAGTCTGTTGCAGCCAAGACCGACGCCAAGCCCCGCAAGCGCGCCGCCCCCAAGGCCAAGACAGCCAAAGCCGCAACCCCTGTGGCCACCTCCTCCTCCGCCCAAACCTGTCCGGCCTGCCAACGGCCCATGGTTTTACGCCAGCGCAAGTCAGACGGGCAGGCATTCTGGGGCTGTTCCGGTTATCCTGCCTGCAAGCAAATCGTCAACCAGGCCCAAACCCCATGAAACGCACCAAGCCGATGCTGGACTCTCTTCTAATTCTGGAAACCCCGGAAGGCGTGCGCCTGTCGCTTCATCTGGCGGGCATGGTGCCGCGCAGCCTCGCCTTTGGCGTGGATTTGCTGATTCGCGGCGGCATTTTGATCGGGCTGGCCATGGGTTTAAGCAAGCTGGGGAATATCGGAACCGGCTTGTTCCTGATTCTGCTGTTTCTGATGGAGTGGCTGTATCCGGTGATTTTCGAGGTCTATTTCGGGGGGGCGACACCGGGCAAGAAAATGCTGGGATTGACGGTGATGGAGTCCAGCGGATTGCCGGTGGGCTGGCGCTCGTCGCTGATCCGAAACCTGTTGCGTTTCGCGGACTTCCTGCCGTTCTTTTACGGTTTTGCGGTGTTTTCACTACTGAATACAGCGCGCTATCAGCGGCTGGGGGATCTGGCGGCGGGTACGGTGGTGGTCTGGAAACAACAGCCGCAGGAGATACCTGAATTCCCCGATCATCCCCCTGTGGACCCGCCGGTCAGACTGACACCGGAGGAGCAGCGCAGCCTGATTGATTTTGCAGCGCGGGCCGGACAGCTCACCCCGCAGCGACAACTGGAACTGTCCGACCTGATGGTGAAACTGACCGGCCACACCGGACAACCGGGCTTGGAGCGGTTGCTCGGCATGGCCAACCATCTGGCCGGAAACCGTCGTCAGACGGCGGATTAATCCGGAACCGTCAGCCCCTGATCGTGGATGCGTTCCAGTGCATCCACCCGCACCTGCTCCTGCTGGTTGAAGCGTTGCTGGCGTATCGTCTGCACCTGCTGCTGCCTGTCCTGTTCACTCAAGGCCGGGTTCTTCAAAATAGTCTCGCGTTCCTGCAGGTATCCCGCCATCTTCGCATCCCATTCCGAACGTTCGTGATCCAGCGCTTCCAGACGGGTGGCGGCTTCCGGGCCCACAATCTGTTCACGGATGGCGCGCAACTCCTGCGGTGAGCCGGAGCGTCCCTTCCAGTCTTTTTCCAGCGCCTGCAATTCCTGGTACTGGTTCAGCGTCTTCACGCTTTCCTTCATGTCCGGCGGCAGCTGTTCCAGCAGCGCGGCAGTGCGCTTGGCCTTTTCGGTGGCGCTCAGGTTCTTGTCCTGCATCACCTCGATACGTCCCAGCGTATAACTGTCATAGGCATCTTCATCGCCGAAGAATGCCGTAATCACTTCGCGGTCGAAATATTGCGAACGCAGGTTTTGCACATCCAGCTTTTGCTGGCGGATGGCGGCAATGTTCAGCGAAGGGTCACCGGCCACCTGCGGTAAGCGGCCCAGCCCGTCACGGTAGGAGATATAGGACTCCAGCAGCTTTTCAGCTTGTGCGGCGGCCTTGGCGGGCAATTTATGGCGAATATGGGCGCGGATACGGGCAATGATGGTCGTCAGGTCTTCCTCACCAATGGCCGAGAGGAAATAGTCGAAGGTCTGGCGCACGCCCTTGGTGATTTTCAGGTTGCCGTTGGCATCCACTTCCAGCGCACCATCTACCTCGGTGTCCTGCAAGGACTTGGGCATGCCTTCCAGGCCCGTCGTGAACCGGGAGGCGGCATTCAGGGAGTTGCTGAGGGCGCTGCTGACCATTTCCGCGGTGTTCTGGCCCGGCTTCGGCATCAACACCGCATCCGCAGCGGGTTCCTTGTCGCGGGAAAACCAGAGCAGGCCCAAGGCAATGGCCAGCAATACACCTACCAACCCCAACACCATTTTCTTCTGCATTATTTTTATTCTCCAGTGTGCAGCCAATAACAAAACGGCGGCCCCTTCGGGCCGCCGTTGCTTACAATATCAAGCCTGAAGCTTAGAGACCAGCCGATTTCAACCGGTTGGCATGCGAGCGGTAGACATCGGTCGGGGCCGGGGTGAACAGGCCGCGGATGCCGAACATCTGGTTGATGGCGTCGCCATGGTTCCACGGATAGTTGTCACGCAGCACTTGACCGAAGTGGCTGGAGCAACGTCCCACCAGACCGTCGTTGGCTTCCTTGCTGGCCAAACCGGTGATCCCGAAGAAGGTATCAAGCGGGTCCAGGATGTTATTGAAGGGCGAAGTGCCGCTCCAGGAGTAGTTACGGATGCCGTTGGCGGTATAAGCGCCTTCACCGCAGGCGGTGGTCGGCAGGCCTCTTGGATGCTTGCTGTTGAAGGTAGCCGCGCCAACCGTGGTAAAAGAATCCATGCTGGCCATAAAGTCTTCCTTGTAGCTGTTGCCCGCCAGGAAAGTGACGATGCTGGCAACCGCTGTTCCGACGCTTTGCACCACAGAAGCGGAATAGGCACCGGCCGGAGCAACATTACGGATCACATCGGCCAGACCGGCGCCTTTGGCCGGGCTGTGGATCAGGGTCACGGAAGCCACGCGGGTGGGGATCACATCAGCGACGTAACGCACCGAGAAACCGCCATGGCTGTGGCCCATCAGGTTGACCTTGGCCGCGCCAGTGATGGCCAGGATGTTCTGGGTTTGTTTCAGCAGTTGCTCACCGCGCAATTCAGAGCTGTTGAACGCGGAAGCCGACGTTGGATAGACCTTGGCGCCGCCGTCCTTCAGGGCGCCGGGAATGCCGTACCAGTAATCCACCACGCCCAACAACTTGTCGAAGCCCAGCACGCCGGGTGCCAGCACCAGCGGATACTTGGTCTTGGTGTAGTCGCAGTTGAAGAGGCACCAGGCGCTGCTGACATTAGCAGTCATGGCGGCGCTGACGAGAACGGATGCAGCCAGAATTTTCTTGTACATGGTGAAATCTCCTGCGACGGATAAAGCCAAAAAGGTTGTTGTTATTGCCGGTTTTCTGAACATTCTTAGTCAATGTTTTGTTTGTTAATTCGTCAGTCGGGAACAATTAGAGTATTTATTCGACATGTGGCTATCTTATCACCAACTCTAGGCGAGGCTTGATAATCAGCGCCAATAGTTAGTGATTAAACGTCACCTATCTGACAAAGCCCGTCAAAACGACGATGAATGGCGACAGTGTCCTTGTGCGTTCACGACATTGTCTGACAATTCCAGTCGCTGATTTGTCCATCCTTTGAACAAGCTGCGCGGAGCCGCCCGCACCGGCGCTGCCCGATTTAGCGGCATAAAAAAAGGCGCCCGTCCGGGCGCCTGAAACCTTAAGAATCGGTTTGTTGAATCAGAGGCCTGCGGTCTTCAGGCGGTTGGCGTGTTCGCGGTAGACATCCACCGGATCGGGCGTGAACAGGCCGCGCACACCGAACAACTGGTTGATGGCGTCACCATGGTTCCACGGATAGTTGTCACGCAGCACCTTGCCGAAGTGGCTGGAGCAACGTCCAACCAGGCCGTCATTCGCTTCAGAACCAGCCAGACCGGTCAAACCGAAGAAGGTGTCCAGCGGGTCCAGGACGTTGGCGACAGTGGTGGTGCCGCTCCAGGAGTAGTTGCGGATACCGTTGGCCGTGTAAGCGCCTTCGCCGCAAGCGGTGGTCGGCACACCGTTGGGATGCTTGGCGATGAACGCGGCAGAACCGGTCTTGGTGAAGGAATCCATGCTGGCCATGAAGTCTTCCTTATAGCTGTTGCCCGCCAGGAAGGTAATCAGGTTGGAAACCGCCGTGCCCACTGTCTGCACCACGGTGTCGGTGAACGTGCCGGCCGGGGCCACGCCGCGCACCAGATCCGCCACCGGCGAACCCTTGACCGGGCTGTGAACCATGGTCAGCGAAGCGACACGGGTCGGGATGACATCAGCAACATAACGCACCGAGTAACCGCCATGGCTGTGGCCAATCAGGTTGACCTTGGCGGCGCCGGTAATGGCCAAGATGTCCTGGGTTTGCTTCAACAGCTGCTCGCCGCGCAGCTCGGAGCTGTTGAACGCGGAAGCCGATGTCACATAAACCTTGGCGCCGCCATCCTTAAGACCGCCGGGAATGCCGTACCAGTAATCCACAAAGCCCACCAGCTTGTCAAAGCCCAGCACGCCCGGCGCCAGCACCAGCGGATACTTGGTTTTGGTGTAGTCGCAATTGAACAGGCACCAGGCGCTGCTGACATTGGCGGAAAAGGCTGCGCCTGAGAGAATGGCGGCGGTCATGAGCTTCTTGAACATTTGGAGTGATCCCCTGCTTCCGGTTGTTGTGTCACGTGGGTCTTTACACGTGTATTTGTCATTTTTATCGGAGTTTTACGGGTACAGCTTTTAGAGTCATTACACTAATTTTTGTTTGTAAAGCCGCATTAGCTGCCGCTTGTCGCCATATTAGTGTCTTTGGTCGCCAATCGCTTGATAAACACCGACACGATGGGGAAATCGTGTCGTGAATTACCAAATCGTGATCAATGCTCAGTTGTTTCAGGAATTCCGCTGTGAAAACGGAACAGGGGATCGGGCGAAAGGATCAGTCCGGCCTCCGCTTCGCGGAAGAAAGCCACCCGCGCCGTGATCGGTTCCGGGCTATATTGCTGCGCCAACTCCAGGTAATACTCGAAATGGCGTGATTCCGACTTCAGCAGGTAGGTGTAATAACGCCCCAGTTCCGCATCCACGAGGGGAGCCAGCGCCTGGAACCGTTCGCAGGAACGCGCCTCTACAAACGCGCCGATAATCAGCACATCCACCAGATGCCCCGGCTCCGAAGTGCGGATGTGCTGGCGCAGCCCGCCCGCATAGCGCCCCGCCGACAACGGCTTGTAGCCCAGCCCGCGTTCCTCCATCATTTCCATGACCTGCTCGTAATGCAACAGCTCCTCCCGCGCCAGCTGCGCCAGCTTGTGCTGCAAATCGCGGCGGTCGTTATAACGGAACAGCAGGTTCATGGCGGTGCTGGCCGCCTTCTTTTCGCAGTTGGCGTGGTCCTGCATCAACAGCGGCAATTGGCGGGTGGCCTCGTCCAGCCAGGCCTGCGGCGTGGGGCACGCCAGAAAATCATGAACGGGTTGCAAGAAATCCATCGTAAACTCCTGAGACTTGCCGGATATTATACGTGTCCGCTCTTGGTGTTGGAGAACATGTCCATTATGCTTTCAGGCCTGAAATCCATAACGATCATGGCCGCCAACGGCCGGCTTCACTGAGGTTCCGCGCTGCATCATGCCCATTACAGAAACCGACAAGCTTCCCCCCGTCCTGACCCGGCGCGATAAAATCATTCTCAGCCTGCTGCGCGTGTTCAGCCGGCTGTCGCTGCCGTTTCTGCAAAAGCTGGGTCTCTGGCTGGGCGTCATCGCCTCCTGGTATCCAGGCAAGAATGCCCGGGTCATCGAACAAAACCTGCGTTTGTGCTATCCCGGACAAACCGATGACTGGATTCGCCGCACGGTGCGCCAGAACATGATTTCTACCGGACAGACCGGCCTGGAGTTCGCCAAGACCTGGGGCATGCCGCCGGAATACAGCATTGAGCACATCCGCAAGGTGACCAACGGCGACGTTTTCTTTGACGCCTTGAAGGAAGGACACGGCGTGCTGGCCATAACCCCGCACTACGGCACCTGGGAATTCATGAACGCCTGGCTGAACCAGCATGCGCCCGCCGTCATCATGTACAAGCCGGGCAAGGACCGCGGCGTTGACGCCTTCGTGCGTGAAGCCCGCAGCCGCCTCAGCGCGCACATGGTGCCCACCGACGAGCGCGGTGTGAAGCAGATGCTGAAATGCCTGAAAACCGGCGGCTTCACCATCATCCTGCCCGATCACGTTCCCAGCGACAACGGCGGCCTTTATGCGCCGTTTTTCGGGGTCAATGCGCTGTCCACCGTGCTGACGCCGCGGCTGGTGCAGAAAACCAAGTGCAAGGTGGTGTGCATGACCTGCACCCGCCTGCCAGGCGAGGATGGCTTTGAAATCTATTTTGAAGCGCCGCACCCGGACATCTACAGCAGCGACCTGCAAACCGCCACCGCCGGCATGAACCTGTCTCTGGAAAGCCTGATCCGGCGCGACCCGACGCAATACCAGTGGTCTTACAAGCGCTTCAAGCGCACCGACCCCGTGATCAACGTCTATTCTTGAGGCAAGCACTTTCAGCACGCGGAGTCCGGACACCCCCGTATGGTCAAGACCTTTCATGACCGCACCCCGAAGCCAGCCCCCCCGGATTCCTCCGCCGAAACTCCGGGGAGTCCGCTGTTCGCCTCGCTGGAGGCCCGCAAGCTGAGCGCCGCCGCCGATTCCGCCACCACCGCCCCGAAACCCCTGTTCCGCCCCGCCGTTCATGCCGAACTGGCCGCCGGTGAGCGGGCCAGGATTGAACAGGCCATTGCCGGGCTGAAACTGGATGACTTCCGCTTTGGCGATGCCGAGATTTCGCGCATCATCCAGCTCCGGGACGACATCCGTGTTGACGATCCAACGTATATCAGTGAGTTCGGCGCCGACCTCGGCCAGTTCTCGGACGGCATCCTCAACCGGCTGGCGGAAATTTCCCAAAGCCGGTATCCGGAACAGATTCGCGAATACCTGACCGGCATCCTTCAGCAGACGCGCAAGGTGAATCCGGAAGCGCTGCGGGAAAGCGGCAACGCGGGTTGGCTCAAATCGCTGTTTACACGCGGCGTCACCGACAAGGAAGGTTTTCGTCAGGTTGAGCGGGAGATCGGCTCCCTGACCGCTTCATGTCTGGAAAAACTGTCGTTGCTGAAGAAGTCACAACTGGCTTTTGTCGACCTGCTGGAAAAGACCGAGCTTCAATTCCGCACCATTACCTGCCAGATGGTGGCCGGGCAATTGCGGCTGGCGGCAGAACGGGAAGAAGCTGATGCCGCCCCGCCGGGTGATTTTTTTGCCCGTCAGGAAGCCGTGGATCGACAGGAAGCCCTGAACCGGTTCGAGCGGCGGTTGCACAACCTGTCCTTGCTGCGGCATACCGTGCTGTTGCGCATGAGCCAGTTACGTCTGGAACAAAAAAACATCCATGCCTTGATTGACCAGACCCATGAAACCATTACCTTAGTCATACCGGCTTGGCGACAGCAGGTCATGGCGTTATTTTCCGCCTCTGCGGGGGAGATGCATGCAGAACTGTTCGACCGGCTTGCCACGACACAACACGCCTTGCAGGAGCGCCTGCAGGCAATCAACACCAGACAGGGATAAATAATGAGCAAGTTCAAGCCCGTTTCCGCCTTCCAGACCGAGAGCGCCCCTGCCCCGGCATCCGCACCCGCATCTTCTCCGGCGGTGTATCAGGAGCCTTCCCCCGTCGCCACCCGCCCGGCGGCGGAGTCTGCACTGGAGGTGGTGTTTGCCCGCAATCAGGAGCGGCTGCAACAATCCGGCGCCGATGTCGGCAAGTTGCGGCAGGACGTGATGCGCTTGTCGCAGTCCTTCGACCCGCGCCGCAGTGACGGCGTGCATCAACTGGGCTCCAAATCCGGGGAAAAGATCGTCCAGTATTCTGAAAAACTGCTGACCCAAGTCAAGACCAAGGACATGGACGGTCTGGGTGAAAAGCTGCACGACGTGGTGATGCTGGCCAAGGGCATCAATGTGCAGGCGCTGGTCAAGAACAGCGGCTCCGGTTCCAAAATCCCGTTGATTGGCGGCCTCATCGACTCCTTGCGCATGGGCAAGGAGCAAATCCTGGGCCGTTATGACACGCTCAGCAAGCAGATTGAAAAACTGGTCAGTGAAATCAAGGTTACACAAACCCGCCTCAGCACCCGTATCCGCGACCTGGACCAGGTTTATGAGTTCAATGTCGAGGAATACCGCAATCTGGACTGCAACATCCTGGTGGGCGAAATCAAGGTGGAGGAATTGCGGCAGGAGCTGGAACAGCGCCGCAACGCGCCTTCGGCCACTGACCCGATGGAAGCCCAGGCCCTGGGAGACCTCCAGGACCTGATCGGCCGCCTGGACAAGCGCGTGCATGATTTGCGCACCATGCAGATGGTGGCGGTGCAAACCGCGCCGATGATCCGCATGGTGCAGTCCAACAACCGCATTCTCATCGACAAGTTCCATAACTTGCAGGAACTGACCATTCCCAGCTGGAAAAAACAGTTCACCCTGGCCATTGCGCTGATCGAACAGCAGAAAGCCGTGGAACTCAGCCAGCGGATCGACGACACCACCAACGACCTGATGCGCCGCAACGCCGACTTGCTGCGCCAGAATTCGGTGAATACCGCCCGCGCCAACCAGCGTTCGGTGGTGGATATCGAAACCCTGGAGCATGTGCAGCAGACCCTGATTTCCACCATGGAAGAAGTGGAACAGATTCAGCGGGAAGGCGAGCAATCGCGGCAGCAGGCCGCCGGACGCATGGAAGAAATGAAAACCGAACTGATGCAGCGTCTGAATGGAAGCCCTGACTGACACTGCTTTTTCCCCGGAACCGGATTACCCCCAGGAGAGCTACCATGGCAATTAATCTTAAAAAAGGCGAAGGCATCAATCTCAGCAAAACAGCACCGGCGCTGCGCACTATCCGGGTCGGGCTGGGCTGGGACAAACGCGCCGCCGCCGGCGCTGATTTCGATCTGGATGTCTCGGTTTTTGTGTGCCGGCTGAATGACTTCAATGAACCGAAGCTGATTTCTGACGATTATTTTGTGTTTTACAACAACAAGCAGTCACCGGACGGCGCGGTCACCCACTCCGGCGACAACCGCAGCGGCGAGGTTCGGGGCGATGATGAGGTGATTGGCATTGACCTGAACAAAATCAATGCCGAAGCCCGCGAGATTTCCTTCATCGTCACCATCCACGATGCGGTGGCGCGCAACCAGAACTTTGGCCAGATCCAGAATGCCTACATCCGTCTGTATGACGATGCCAATGGGCAGGTGGTGGCGGAGTACGATCTGGATGAGATGTTTTCGCAGGAAACGTCGGTGCAGTTCGGTTCGTTTTTCCGGGCGACTTCCGACTGGGCGTTCAAAGCGGTGGGTGCGGGTTACAAGCTGAGCCTGGAGGATTTTGTGGAGGGGTATCGCTAGGCCGTGCATGACGAACACTTTGGCAGGCAGCCGCCTCTCATGGCGGCTGCCTGTTGCCGTTATCCGGTTGTTCTGGGGGTAAAACAAAAAGCCGCTGGCAGCAAACTGCCAGCGGCTTTTTGTGACTTAATTTGGTAGACGCAACTGGACTCGAACCAGCGACCCCCACCATGTCAAGGTGGTGCTCTAACCAGCTGAGCTATGCGTCTGTATCTGAGGCGCTTATTCTATGCATAACCACCCGGCTAGGCAATAGTCCCCTCAACCAATTGCGTCTTTTGTGGGCGATATTCCGGCCAAGTGCGCAACAAACGTGCAAGTTCACGTAAATCCTGCTTCCCGGCCCCCGCATCCGGCTGATAGCGGATAGTCGAATAATGCTTTGCAAACAATGCCGCATGGTTTTGCCAATGCGGCTGACGGAGCTCCAGCCTTTGCATCCACGCCATCACCCCTTCCCCGTCCATACGCTGCAAGCCCTTGCGCCCCAAACGCCTCGACAACCTCTGCACCAGCCGGTCCGCCGGATGCCAATGCTTGCGGTGACGTAGAATGGTAAACAGCGCCAGCACGCCCGCCACTACGACCAAAGCCCCGAACATGACCGCCATCCGCCGCCAGAACGAACTGTCCCCCAATAACTTCAACAGGAACTCTTCCTGGCTACCGGTGTCAAAACCCACTACATCACGCTGCCAGCGGTAGTTCACATAATCCGCCATGTTGCGCAGTTTTCCCAGCAACTGGTAATTACTGAAACGCAACGCACTGAGCGCGGATTCACCCCAAACCTCCCGTTGTTCGGCTATGACACCCATTCCGTCATCAATCCGCTCCGGCGCCACGGCGGCGGTAGGGTCAAACTGAACCCAACCGCGACCGTCCAGCCAGACTTCCACCCATGCATGGGCATCCATCTGCCGCACTTGCCAGGAGTCCCCGGTCGGACTGTAGTCACCGCCCTGATAGCCCGCCACCACGCGGGCCGGGATGCCCGCCGCCCGCATCAGGAAGGTAAATGAAGAGGCATAGTGCTCGCAAAACCCGCGCCGGGAACGAAACAGGAAATCATCAATCCGGTTCGCACCCAGCGGCGGCGGCTCCAGCGTGTAATGAAAGGGCGATTTTCGGAACCAGCGCAGCACGGCATCCAGGTAGGTGCGTTCATCGCCAAAATGCCTTCGCCAATCCACAGCCATCTTGCGAGCCACGGGATTACCCTCAGCCGGCAATAACAGGTTCTCGCGCCGCATCCACTCCGGCAGATTGGCATCCAGCGACACTACGGTAAATTGCTCGGCATCATAGGTCAGCCGCTGGAACACCGGGTCACGCGCCGTCAGCATAAAATCCCGGGTCAGGCCGATATTGGCGTTTTTAGCCTGCGACACGGGCAAGGTAAAGAGCCAGTGTTTGTCCGTGGGCTCCAGAATGACCCGATACGGCATGGATTTCTGGTCGCGGATACGGATGGACTCGCTGGTCCAATCCGGCAACGGTTGCCTACTCCACGCCACCGGACCGTAAATACTGAGGCGGTGATCGGCACTGGGGCTCCAGGTAACACCGTCAAACCGGGAAAACGTCAGACCGCGCCAGTACAGTGTATTCTTGGGTGGCACCCGGCCATTGGGAAACTCCACCCGAAAAGCCAGAGCGTCCGATTTGCCGAGGCTGGCGAGGTCGCCCGGAGCCATGGAGTCCGACATACCGGTCCGCCCCGTAGAGTCCGTCAGTTTCATGGACCAAAGCGGGGGCAGGCGGGGAAAAAACACAAACAGGATCAGCATCAGCGGCACGGCTTGCGCCAACATGACGCCAGCCTTGCGCAAGGTAAAACCGGCCTGGTTGCCGCCGAGGTTGGTCGCGACCAGCGCCGATACCGCCACCAGCACCGCAAACACGCTGTACACCGACGCAAACAAACCCTGCTCAAAGAAGAATGACGTAGCCAGTACAAACAGCGACAACACCATCAACACGTAATGGTCACGCTCCGCCCGTGACTCCAGCAGCTTCATGGCCAGGCAGAAGATCAGGAACGCTACCCCGGCCTCCGGACCAAACCAGGTGTGATAACTGGCGCGGACCCCGGCAATGCCGCCCAGCAGCATCAAGGCCAGCAACCATTTGTTCGGCAGCGGCACCCGGCTTTCCACCGTTGGCAAACGCCACAGGCCGACTATAGCCAATAGCACGTTCAACCACCAAGGCAGCCGTGAGACATGCGGCAGCAGCGCGACTGCCAGCGCCAGCAGCAACCAATAGCGGGCATGGCGATACGTCGTCATGGCTCAATCTCGAATAAGGCCAGCGCCGTCAGGCATTGCTCGCGATGGGCGGGTCCCTGCCCTACCGGAATTTCCAGGCCGGGCAGGCGCAAGGCAAAGGGTTGCTGGACCTGGCTCAGTTTTTCAACCCACCAAGCCAGCCGGGACAGCCGGTTCTCACGGTCCATGCCCGACAGAGCCTGATAGTCGAGCGTATCACTGCCCGCTACCGGCTCGCTGTAGGTCTTGACCAGCATGCCCTGCCCACGCGCCAGATGTTTCCAGGACACATGCGCCAGCGGGTCTCCCGGAGTAAAGGTTTTCAGGGCTTCAAAATCGTCCTGGCCCGGACGACGTCGGCGGCTTTGCTCACTGTCATCCGACTGGCCGGAACCGGCGGGCAGCACATCGCTGGCAATCGGCCGGGGATAAATCACAGCCTCCAGATCCATGTCCAGCCAGGTCCAGGCGCGAAAAAGGCCCAGTGGGAACACGGTGCTGATTTTGACGCGCGGCGGATGAAACCTGCCCCGGCGGGGAGCCCGCAGGTACACCGTGACTTCCATCGCCTGATTCACTTGACCGACCTGTTCGATGACATCATCCCAATCCAGTTGCAGGCTGTGGTACAGCCGTTGATCGGGATTCGACAGGCTGAGTACGAAACCCGCCGGTTCACCGGCAAAACCCGGATGCGTTCCGACAGCCTGAATCCGCAAGCCGGACAGATTGGCGAAGGTATGGTGAATGGTGACAACCATCAGGCTGCCCAGAAGGAAACACAGTCCCAGCAGCAGGTTGTTGGCGTAGTTGATGCCGGCAATGAATAGCGACAACAGCAAGGCGCACGTCAGGCCGCCGTGACGGGTCAGGAAAATAAAGACGCGGCGCTGGTTAAGCGTGACATCACGGGTCACCGGCAAGCGGCGGCTCAGCCAGGCACTCCAGCGCTTGCGCCACCAGGTTTTAACGGGGCCGGGAGTCTCCATATCAAGCCAGGACATCCACCGCTTGCAACAAGCGGGTGGTCAGTGAATGGACACGGCCCTGGTCTTCAATACTGCCGCGCAAGCGGTGTTCGGCCACCGAGGGTAACACGGCCTGAACGTCTTCCGGCTGGGCGTACTGACGCCCATCCACAAAGGCCCAGGCCTGGGTGGCGCGCTTCAGCGCCAGCAAACCGCGTGGTGACAAACCGTGCGGAAAGTCCCGGCTCTGGCGGGTATGGGCCACCAGCCGCAGCAGATAATCCAGCACCGGCTCCCCCAGATGCACACTGTCAATTTGCTGCTGCCAAGCTTCGAGTCGATCGGTATCGGCCAAGGGTTGCAGGGTGGTCAGTATTTTGCGGCGATCGGTGCCGGTCAGCAGTTCGCGCTCGGCGCGCGGATCGGGATAGCCCAGCTGAATGCGCATCAGGAAGCGGTCAAGTTGCGATTCCGGCAGCGGAAAGGTGCCCATCTGGCTCATCGGATTCTGGGTGGCAATGACAAAGAAGGGCTTTGGCAGCGGCCGGGTCAGGCCGTCGCTGGTCACCTGCCCTTCCTCCATGGCCTCCAGCAAGGCGCTTTGGGTCTTGGGCGTGGTACGGTTGATTTCGTCGGCCAACAGCATCTGGTGAAAAACCGGACCGGGACGGAAGGTGAATTCCTGATCCGCAGGATTGAAGATGGAGACGCCAATGATGTCGGCGGGCAGCATGTCGCTGGTGAATTGCAAACGCTGGTAGCTGAGCCCCAGCACCCGCGCCAGCGCCTCGGCCAGCGTGGTCTTGCCCATGCCGGGCAGGTCTTCGATCAACAGGTGGCCCCGCGCCAGCAGGCAAGTGAGCGCCAGGCGGATCTGATGTTGCTTGCCGAGAATCACGGCATTGACGGAGGCCAGGATTTCCTGCACGGGAGAGCTCATTCCGGTTTCCTTGGGTGGGGTTGGCCCCTACCTTAGCCGACTCTCCCGGCCTTGAGAATGTGTTAAATCGTTAAATTGCCTGCAATCCGCGACGACAATCCGCGATCAGGTCGTCCATGTCTTCCAAACCGACTGCAATACGGATCAAACCTTCGGAAATTCCGGCCAATGCCTTGGCTTCCGGGCTAACGCGACCATGGGTGGTGGTTGCCGGATGGGTAATGGTGGTCTTGGTGTCGCCGAGGTTGGCGGTAATCGACATGATGCGGGTGGCGTCGATGAACGCCCAAGCGCCTTCACGGCCGCCCTTCACCACAAACGACAGCACGCCGCCAAACGCCCGCTGCTGGGCAACCGCCAGCGCATGCTGCGGGTGTGACTCCAGACCGGCGTAATTCACTTTTTCCACCTGCGGCTGTTCGGACAGCCAGCGGGCCAGCGTCAACGCCGAGGCGGAATGGGCCTCCATGCGCAGGCGCAGGGTTTCCAGTCCCTTGAGGAACAGCCAGGCATTGAAGGCGCTGAGGCTGGGTCCGCAGGTGCGCACCACGCCCAGCACTTCCTCCATCAACTTGTGGCTGCCGACTACGGCGCCGCCCAGCGCCCGGCCCTGCCCGTCCAGGTATTTGGTGGCGGAATGAATCACCAGGTCTGCACCCAGCTTCAACGGTTGCTGCAAGGCGGGCGTGCAGAAACAGTTGTCCACGGCCAGCAGGATGTCATGTTCATGCGCCAGCTTTGCCAGACCGGCAATATCCGCCACTTCACAGACCGGGTTGCTGGGCGTTTCCAGAAAAAACAGCCGGGTCGCCGGGCGCACAGCCGCTGCCCATTCAGAGCGGTCGGTCAGGCTGACAAAGGTCGTGCTGACGCCGAATTTCTGCATGTACTTGTCGAACAGGACATTGGTGGTGCCGAACACCGACCGGGAACACACCACATGGTCACCGGACTTGAGGAATGCCAGGCAGGTAGCCAGAATCGCCGCCATGCCGGAACTAGTTGCGATGCAGCGTTCACCGCCCTCCAGCGCCGCCAGTCGTTCTTCGAAAATACGGACCGTGGGGTTGGTGAAGCGGGAATAGATGTTGCCGGGTTCGCTGCCGCCGAAGCGGGCCGCCGCCTGCGCCGCGCTCTTGTAAGCGAAGGACGAGGTCAGGAACAACGGTTCGCTGTGTTCACCCTCATTGGTGCGGTGATGACCCGCACGCACCGCCAGCGTATCAAAACCGGCCCCGGTCAGGGGGTCATCTTCAAATTCGGCAAACATCGTCTATCCCCTTACGGCGGTTTCTAGTTGGACGAATCCATCTGCAGGTCATTCGGCAAATCGACAATGGTCGGCGCGCCGCCCTGACCGGGGTGGTTCTTCTTGAACTGGGCAATATCATTGCGGGAGGCAGCCAGACGATCCAGATAGCCTTCGTCGATATCGCCGGTGACATACTCCCCGTTGAAAACCGAACAATCGAACTCCGTGATTTCCGGATTGCCCTCGCGGGCGCAGGCAATCAGGTCCGCCAGATCCTGATAAATGAGGCCGTCAGCGCCAATCAGGCGGCAGACTTCATCTTCGGTGCGGCCATGCGCGATCAGTTCGGTCTTGGCGGGCATGTCAATGCCATAGACATTGGGATAAATGACAGGGGGCGCCGCCGAGGCAAAATAGACCTTGTTCGCGCCGGCATCCCGCGCCATCTGGATGATTTCACGGCAGGTGGTGCCGCGCACAATGGAGTCGTCCACCAGCAGCACGTTCTTGCCCTTGAACTCCAGCTCGATCGGGTTCAGCTTCTGGCGCACCGATTTCTTGCGCTGGCTTTGACCGGGCATAATGAAGGTGCGGCCGATATAACGGTTCTTCATGAAACCTTCGCGATATTTCACGTTCAGGTTGTTCGCCAGCTCCAGCGCGGCGGTGCGGCTGGTATCGGGAATGGGCATCACCACATCAATGTCATGGTCCTCGCCCATCACGCGGCGGATCTTGCCGGCCAGTTTCTCACCCATGCGCAGACGGGCCTTGTACACCGAGATATTGTCGATGGTGGAGTCGGGCCGGGCAAAATAGACATATTCAAAAATGCACGGCGAATAACGCGGTGTATCCGAACACTGGCGGGTGTGCAACTCGCCCTGATCATTGATATAGACGGCTTCGCCCGGCGCGACATCCCGCACTACGTGGAAACCGAGGGCGGTAATGGCTACCGACTCGGAGGCGATGATGTACTCCTTGCCTTCCGGGGTTTCGCGTTCGCCAAAAATCAGCGGGCGGATACCGAACGGGTCGCGAAAGCCGACCAGACCGTAGCCGGTAATCATGGCGACCACGCCATAGGCGCCCTTGCAGCGTTTGTGCACGCCATGCACAGCCTGGAAAATATCGTCTTCATTGGGCAGCAGCTTGCCCTGGGCCTGAAGCTCATGGGCCAGGACGTTCAGCAGCACTTCCGAATCGGAGTCGGTATTGATATGACGCAGATCGGTGCGGAACAGGTCTTCGGCAATATCGGCGGCATTGGTCAGGTTGCCGTTATGCGCCAGTGTGATGCCATAAGGTGAATTGACATAGAACGGCTGCGCCTCGGCCGAACTCGAGGAGCCGGCAGTGGGATAGCGGACATGGCCAATGCCGAAGTTGCCCGCCAGCCGGGTCATGTGCCGCGTATGGAATACATCCCTGACCATGCCGTTGTCCTTGCGCAGAAACAGGCGGCTGCCCTGGCAGGTCACGATACCGGCGGCATCCTGTCCGCGATGCTGCAACACGGTCAGGGCGTCATACAGACTCTGGTTGACGGAAGTCTTGCCGGCAATGCCAACGATACCGCACATGGTTCACCTCAATGATCGGGATTGGCTGTTTGGATACGGATTTTCGGCAGATGCTTCATCTGCGCCTTGACCTTGTCCGTGATGGACAAGGCGGCCGGCACATAGGGCATCGCGGACCGGGGAAATTCGGCTTCCTGCCACCAGCGGTCATGCTGGAAAAAACGGGAGAGTACACCCACGCACAACACCACGATCAATGCCCCGCGAGCCAGCCCGAACAGACTGCCCAGCAGATGGTCGGCCGGGCCCAGAGCCAGGGCGGACAAGGCGCTGCGCAGCAATTGCCCCACCAGGAAAGTCAGGGTGACAATGCCGAGGCAGATCAGCAGGAAGGCGGTCGCCATGCGCAATGACGGTGTTTCTATATAGGGAGCCAGCAACGGCGCCAGCGCCTGATAGCTGTTGACGGCCACAATGATGCCGATCACCCAGCCCAGGAGTGCAATGGCCTCGCGCACCAGACCGCGGCGGAAGCCCCTCCAGACGGAAAAGGCCACAACGGCAAGAATCAGGATGTCTGCCGGATGCATGGGATTCGGTATTCTCTGAACGAATAAGGGGTTGGAAGGCTGCGGGGCGCATTGTAGCAAACCGCCCCGCCCAAGGGCTATTCCTGAATGGCGGCGATGGCGCGAACGGCATCGGCAATCAGGCCGGGACCCCGGTAGATGAAGCCGGTATAAACCTGCACCAGGCTGGCTCCCGCCGCCATTTTGTCAGCCGCCGTAGCCCCGTCCATGATGCCGCCAACGCCAATCACCGGAATCCGGCCTTCCAGCGCCTGGGCCAGCCGTGACAGGGTGAAGGTGGAGCGCGCCTTCAGCGGCTTGCCGCTGAGCCCGCCGGCCTCTTCGGCCAGATTCAGGTTTTCGATACCCGGACGGCTGATGGTGGTGTTGGTGGCGATCACCGCATCAATACGGTAGTCGAGCAGTTGCGAGGCAATGTCGGCAATTTCGTCTTCGTCCAGATCCGGGGCAATCTTCACGGCCAGCGGCACGTAGTGACCGTGTTCCTGCGCCAGGCGAACCTGGGTTTCCTTGAGGCGGCCCAGCAATTCCGCCAACGCGTTGCCGGTTTGCAGGCTGCGCAGGCCCTTGGTGTTGGGGGAGGAAATGTTGACCGCGACATAGGAAGCGTGTTCGTACACTTTTTCCAGGCAATGCACATAGTCATCGGCGGCGTTTTCCACCGGCGTGTCGAAGTTCTTGCCAATATTGATGCCGAGGATGCCGTCGAAACTGGCCTTTTTCACCTGCTCCACCAGATGA
This sequence comes from Fluviicoccus sp., assembly GCF_030646115.1. Lineage (GTDB taxonomy): Bacteria > Pseudomonadota > Gammaproteobacteria > Pseudomonadales > Moraxellaceae > Fluviicoccus. Next base: position 126,642 of record NZ_JAUSMX010000005.1, on the reverse strand, counting down.
TCCACCCCGAGGTTGTTGAAACCCATGCGGTTGATGATGGCTTCGGCTTCGGGAATGCGGAACAGGCGCGGCTTGGGGTTGCCCGGTTGCGGGCGCGGGGTGACGGTGCCGATTTCGATAAAGCCGAAACCCAGCGCCGCCAGCGCGTCGATATAGTCGCCGTTCTTGTCCAGCCCGGCTGCCAGCCCCACCGGATTGGGGAAGTCGATGCCCATCACCTGCACCGGTTGCTGCGGCGTGCTGAATCCAACGCCCAGCAGACCCATGCGTTTGGCCAGCGCCAGTGACTCCAGGGCCACGTGGTGCGAGGTTTCAGGGTTGAGGCGAAACAGCAGCGAGCGGATCAGGGAATACCACATGTCTTGTTCCTGGGCTGGCATGAGGGCGGCGATTATACATGGTTTGGGGAGGGAATTGCGTGGTCGAGATGGCTCGGAAGTTGGGAAGTGGACATGAAGAGCCTGAAAATACTCATTCAGCCCGATTGCACCATCCCGCCGCATTGGCGACAATCGACTCACGATTTTCAGGACAGCCTGCCTCATGGACCGTGCGCCAACCGCCAGCCATAAACACCCAGCCCGACCTGACTGGCATCAGGCAGGCAACACATGACCCCGCAGGAGTTCAGCCGCCGCCACGAACAGGACTGGCAGCGCTTTGAAACCTTGCTGCACGGGGGCGACCCAACCGATCAGGCCGATTTTCCCTCCCGCTACCGGGAAATCTGCGCCCATCTGGCGCTGGCGCGTGACCGTCATTACCCGCTGGCCATGGTGGAACGGCTGAACACGCTGGTGCTGGCCGGACAGCAGCGCTTGTACCGTCATCAGGGCGGCCTGTGGCCCGCCTTCCTGGACTTCCTCAGCCGGGGATTTCCGGTACTGGTGCGACAGCACGCCGGCCTCTTCTGGCTGTCCGCCGCCTTCTTTTACCTGCCGCTGTTCGGCATGGCCGCCGCCATCTGGATGCAGCCCGAGCTGGTTTACAGCGTCATTCCCGCCGAGCAGGTTCGCCAGTACGAATCCATGTACGAGCCCGGTCAGCACCTGATCGGCGGCCGCGCCAACGACACCCACTTCATGATGTTCGGTTTTTACCTGCAACATAATACCGGCATCGGCTTCCAGACCTTCGCCGGTGGGCTGTTTGCCGGTATCGGCAGCCTGTTCTTCCTGCTGTATAACGCCCTGGCCATTGGCGCGGTGGCCGGGCACCTGACCCATATTGGTTATCAGGAAACCTTCCTGCCCTTTGTCGCCACCCACGGCGCGTTTGAACTGACCGCTATTGTGCTGTCCGGCATGGCGGGCCTGATGCTGGGCTTGGGGCTGGTGGCGCCCGGTCAGCATACGCGCAAGGACGCGCTGATCCTGCGCGGCCGGGAGGCGGTGCGCATCGTCTATGGGGCCGCCATGCTCTTTCTGGTGGCGGCCGGGGTGGAAAGCTTCTGGTCCTCCAGCACCTCCATTCCCGCTGAAGTCAAATACACCGTGGCGGCCATCGCATGGTCGTCGGTGATTGCCTGGCTGGGGCTGGCCGGAAGGAGGCAACATGCGCATTGATCGCCTGACTGTCGCCATACGCCCGCGCAAACCGTGGGAAGCCGCCGATCTGGGCGTGCGTTTGCTGCAGGATAGCCGCACCGCGGTGATGCGCCTGTGGTGCGCCCTGATGATTCCGCTGGTGGCCGCCCTGGTATGGCTGGAGCACAGCACCGGCCGCCTGATCGGACTGTTTGTGTTGTGGTGGCTGAAACCCTTGCTGGACTATGCCGTGCTGTGGGTGCTGAGCCGAGCCGTCTTTGGCGAAAAAGTCACGCTGGGCGCCAGCCTGGCCGCCATTCCCGGATTTTTCGGCAAGGGCCTGTTGGGAGCGCTGACCCTGCGCCGTTTCAGCCTCAGTCGCGCCTATGTACTGCCGGTGAGATTGCTGGAAGACTTGACAGGCCCCGCGCAGGATGAGCGCATCCGGCTGATGCGCCATCAACAGACCGGACGCGCCCGCTGGCTGATCCAGATCTATATGGCGGCGGAAATGTCAGTCTTCTTCGGCCTGCTCAGTTTGCTGGTCTGGATGTCACCCGCCTTTCAGGACATTAAGGTAGTGTCGGATTTCCTGGAGGCCCAGGCCGGAGACTGGAAACGGGACGTGCTGGTGCTGATCTACGGCCTGACCATCACGCTGGTGGAGCCGTTCTACGTGGCGGCCGGTTTCATGCTGTACCTGAACCGTCGCACCGACCTCGAAGCCTGGGATATCGAAATTGCCTTCCGCCGTCTCGCCGAGCGCATTTCACCGGCAGGACGCGACTGAAATGACGAGAGCACATCTGCAAGCCCTGCCCCTGTTGTTGGCCCTCGGCCTTTCCAGCGCCATGGCCAGAGTTGAAAGCCCGGTGACTGCAGAAGCACAAGACGCATCCACCCATATTCCCGAAGGTGTCGCACGCTCTCCGCAAGCCGAGCCTGCCCGTCAGGCCTTGAAGGCCGTGCTGGAAGGGCCGGATTTCGAACACAAGAAAACCACCCGGCAACTGCGTTTCAAATATGACTGGTTCAAGGACTGGAAATGGGAGAAGGACAAATCCCAAAAGACGAATTCCCCCCTGCCGTTTGTGGACATCCTGGGCAATATGGTGGGCTTTATTGTTGGGCACGCCTTGTGGCTGCTGGCACTGGCGGTGATCCTGGCCGCCGTTTGGTATCGGCGCAAATGGTTGCCGCTATTGCAGCGTCTTGGCCTCCGCATCCAGCAGCCGTCCCCGGCGGTGGCTGAAGTGACGGAAAGCGATGAGCCTGTTCTGGCTCCCCTGCCCGACGACATCCTGTCCGCCGCCGAGCGTGAATGGCAGCGCGGTGACCGCCGCTCGGCCTTCAGCCTGTTGTATCGCGGCGCCGTGCAGTCACTGCAATTGCCTGTTCCCGCCACCGAGCAGGAAAACCTGCGGCAGGTGCGCCAGCAGCAAACGCCGGAAGTCATCGACAGCTTCACCCAGATTACCCGCGCTTGGCTGGATACCGCCTGGGCCGGTCACGCCCCGGACAGCTTCAACCGGCTGACCGACGCCTATCGCCGGCACTTCCAGCGGAGGACCGGACCATGAAGCCGTCGTCCCGGGTGCTTGGGGTGGTATTGGTGCTGTTGCTGGCCGGGTTGGGCACGCTGCTGTTTGAGGTGGTTCCTGTGGAAACCTCTTCCGGCTGGAGTGACGCCGCCAAACGCAATAACTACCTGGCAGCCGGGCGTCTGCTGGAAAAACAGGGGATAAAGGTCAGTTTCCAGCCTGATTTCAGCGGCGCGCCATCCGGTCAGGGCGTGTTGTTCCTTTCCTCGTATGCGGGCGCCCTGCCCCCGGCGGAGATTGCGCCGCTGCTGGCCTGGGTGCGGCGCGGCAACCGGCTGGTTCTTCCCGCCCAGTATCTGGGCAATGGCAAGAAGCGCAGCCGCGACCCGCTGCTCTCCGAACTCGGTGTCGTCCTCCATGACTATCTGGAGGAAGATCACGAGGAAAGGCTGTCCGACGACAAGCGCCTGCTGTTGAGTCCGGAAGCAGGCTGGCTGAATACCGGCTTCCAGTCCCGGCTGGTGCTGGAGGATTCCCTGGATGAAGCCACCGAATTGCTGTACGACGGCAGCGGCATCCATGTGCTGCGTTATGAGCTGGGTGACGGTGAAGTCGTGGTGCTGAGTGAAACCACCCTCTTCGGCAACCGGCAGCTTAATTTCAAGGATAATTCCGCCCTGTGGCTGCATTTGTTCAACGACTTACCTGGTTCCTCCAAGGTATGGCTGGTTTATGAAGGGGATTTTCCCGGCATCATGGAAATCCTGTGGCACCAGGCCCGGCTGCCCATCATCAGCCTGGGCGTGCTGCTGCTGGCCTTGCTTGGCTACGGCAACCGCCGCTTCGGTCCCTTGCTGCCCTCGCCCGACCAGCCCCGCCGCCGTCTGGCTGAACACCTGCAGGCCGCCGGACGCTTCCTGTGGTATGCCGGACAACAGTCCCGGCTCTATGCCGCCGTCCGCCACAGCCTGCGCCTGCATCTGTTCCGCCATCATCCGCACTGGCGGCTGCTGCCTGACAACCGCCTGATCGAAGAGCTGCACCGACATACCGGCCTGGAGCCGGGCCCGCTGCATCAGGCCCTGAACACTCCGCCCACCAACGACCTCGCGCGTTTCCTGCAGGACATGCGCGTTATTGACCAACTCCGGAAACTGACATGACCGACCCGATTTCCCTGTCCAAGGCACCTGAGGACGACAACCTTTCCGCTTTCCGTCTGGCCACGCAGTCCGTGCGCCGCATGCAGCGCGAAATCGGCAAGGCGCTGGTGGGCCAGCAGGATGCCGTCACGCAGGTGCTGGTGTCATTGCTGGCCGGAGGGCATGTGCTGGTGGAAGGCGTCCCCGGTCTGGGCAAGACACTGCTGGTACGCGCCCTGGCCAAGACCTTCGGCGGCACCTTCAACCGCATCCAGTTCACCCCCGACCTGATGCCCAGCGACGTGACCGGCCATGCCCTTTATGACCTGAAAAGCGAACAGTTCCACGTACGTCGCGGGCCGGTGTTCAGTCACTTGGTTCTGGCGGACGAAATCAACCGCGCCCCCGCCAAGACCCAGGCGGCGCTGCTGGAAGCGATGCAGGAATACCAGGTCACGATTGACGGCCAGGCCTGCCCGCTGCCACGTCCCTTCCTGGTCATGGCCACCCAGAACCCGATTGAACAAGAAGGCACCTATCCACTGCCGGAAGCACAACTGGACCGCTTCCTGCTGAAAGTGGTGATCGGCTACCCCACTTTGCAGGAAGAACAGCGGCTGCTGTCGCTGGTCACGGACGGCAAGATGGGCGACACCCTCGACATTGACGCCCTGCAAACCCTGATTTCCCCGGAAGAACTGCACGCCATCCAGTTGCTGGTGGCGCAGGTGCGCATTGACCCCGCCCTGCGTGATTATGCCGCCCAGATCGTGCGCAGCACGCGGGACTGGCCGGGCATCGACATCGGCGCCGGGCCGCGCGGCGGCATCGCCCTGCTGCGCGCGGCACGGGCTTCGGCCTTGCTGGACGACCGGGACTACGTCATTCCCGACGACATCAAGCAACTGGCCGCCCCGACACTGCGCCATCGTCTGGTGCTGTCGCCGGAGCTGGAAATGGAAGGCCAGCACACCGACGACGTGATTGCCGCCATCCTGCAATCCGTCGCCGCGCCGCGCGTCTAGGATCAGGGCATGCAACCCACCCGCCGCCTGCTGGCCGCGCTGGCCCTGTGGCTCCTTGTGGGGCTGCTGACGCTGATCGAGTCACGGCTGACGCCGGTCTGGCAAGCCATTCCCGTGGTGCTGGCAGTGTTGGCGGCACTGGATCTGCTCGGCCTCATTGCCACCCCCTCACCCCGCATCAAGCGCGAGCTGCCCGCCATCTGGCCGCTGGCTGTGTGGCAAACCGTGGAATTGTCGCTGGTGAAACGCGGCATCGGCTCCACCCGGCTGGACATTCAGGAACACTTGCCGGAAGCCATGGAAAGCCAGGGTTTGCCCGCCACCGTGACGCTGAAGGCGGGCAAGGTGCTGCACCTGCGTTATAAGGCGCGCAGCCTGCAACGCGGGGAACGGGAAATCGAGTTGTGCGAAATCCGGCTGACCGCCCGCTTCGGGTTGTTCAACCAGATCCGCCGCATTGAGTTGCCGTCCACGTTCCGGGTTTATCCCAATTTTGCGGAAGTGGCGCGTTACACCCTGCTCGCCACCGACAACCGGCTGTCGCAACTGGGTATCCGGGTGCGGCCGCGTCGGGGTGAAGGTCTGGAGTTCCATCAGTTGCGGGAATACCGGCTGGGCGACTCGCCGCGCCAGGTGGACTGGAAAGCGACTTCGAGGCTGCGCAAGCTGATCTCCCGCGAGTATCAAGACGAACGCGACCAGCAGGTGTTGCTGATGCTGGATACCGGTTTCCGCATGCGCGCGCAGGATGATGCGTTGTCGCACTTTGACCAGACGCTGAATTCCGTGTTGCTGCTGGCGCATGCAGTCAGCCATCAGGGTGATGCGGTGGGGTTGATGACCTTTGCCGGCACCGACCGTTATCTGGCTCCGGCCAAGGGTGCGCATGTGGTCAAGGCGATCATGAACCGGGTGTTTGATCTGGAGCCTACTGACAGTACGCCCGATTTTCTGCGGGCGGTGCAGGTGTTATCCGGGCGGTTGCGCAAGCGTTCGCTGGTGGTGATTCTGACCAATGTGCGGGATGAGGACGGCCGGGATTTGCAGGAGGCCTGCCGGGTGCTGGGCCGTCGGCATTTGGTGCTGGTGGCGACCTTGCGTGAGCATTTGTTTACTACCCTGCATGCGCAGTCGGCGGCGGATGTGGATGAGGCTTTTACGCTGGCGGCGGCGGAGGATTATCTGGCGTTGCGGCAGCGGCAGTTGCATGCGTTGAGCCATGCGGGGGTGCTGGTGCTGGATACTGAGCCGGAAAAACTGGCGGTGGGGTTGGTGAACCGGTATTTGGAGGTGAAGCGCAGTGGGCGGTTGTAGGGTTGGGGGTTAACGTTTGAGTTCAGGCCGCGGCCCGTCGGGGCCGTCGGGCCTGCAACGAGTTAGGCCCGTTTCCACGCCCACCAAGTGTAATGATATTCGCGCTCCTCAACCCGATACCTGGCTCCACACTCCAGACACTCGCACTCATAGAAATCAACCCACCCTCCGTCTAGGAGTGTTGTGCCAAGAATCTTCACGTTCCCCGACTCTTGCTCTCTCGTAGGGTCGTAGAGATCGTCCATTGTGTACAGCGCGCAAAGACATGCGCTTGGGTCTTTCACAAACTCCAACTTGCGAATGGCGAAATCCAGATGGCTTGAGTTCGGGCGTAAGGCCCCGCCCAACGATACAGCGCGGGTTGCTTCGCGGATCTCGCCTATATGGGAGGCCAAGAGATGAAGCTCATCCCTATCGCGAAGGGTACGGACCGCGCATGCACCAGACCAAATGCGATTAGCGTCTCGTGATGTAAGGTCTTGGAGAATAGTCATGCTAAGGGCCTAACGTTTAAACTCAGCCGGCGCGTTAGTGATCGGCTGGAGTACCTTGTTATGTGCTTTAGATCACTTTACTATTTTTCTCTACATCTGCTTGCGGACAGAAGCGGACATTCGCAACCTCAGCCCTAGGCAATCGATCAACCTGTCCTGGAAGTTCCAGAATCCGCCGAGTGGGGGCTTTGCGCTTCGATTTAGTTCTTGCTCCGAGCCCATAGGCATAGCCACTTATGAATCTGAGGCGTGTTCTCGTAATGTCAGGTCTATTACCATAACTTCGATCACGTCCACACCAGGGAAATCGGCTGAAATCTCTAGCCAATAACCTTTTAGGGCACTGGCCAATTCGCTCAATTCAACCCTGTGCCCACCAATCGTCCATCGTTTAGCGGCGATATTTCCTTGCCAGACCAACAGCATTACGCCGCATCCCGCACTTTCCTCTCTGAGGTAATCACCCGCCAATTGGTTTCGTAGCCGCTCACAAAGATCTGGTCCGCTCCAGCCTTTCTCTAGCAGCTTTAGCTCGATAGGAACTGGTGAGTGCACGTTGGTGTTTTGCAACCAGATATCCATGCGCTGGCTGTTGGCGAGTTCTGGCTCTTGTGCAGTCGTATATTGATCACGGCAGTGCTGGTTGAGCCAGCCAGCTATCAATGTGCGCATCTCGGTTTCGCCGTCGACACGCTTCCAGGTTCTCCAGGGGCTGTCGTTTCCCCGTTCCAGCCAGTTCTTTAGGTCCTGTAAGCGATGCACAGCCAGGTCGAAGAGCTGATGATGCGTTGCGGGCGTTATTGTTTGAGACTTATCGAATGCGTTGACCTGCTCAGCGGACCAAGGCTCAAGGTCGCCATCCTCTTCAGCTCGCTTGTATGCCTGTTTGGCCATCCACGGACGAAGATTTGGGTCCGGATGCTCGTGGATCAATTGCTCGATGACTGTATAAGTAGCTTTGCCTGGTATTTCCGATAGGAGTTTGAATAAGCCACCTCGCGCATCTTGGGCATCATCGCGCAGCTGTGGAGAATACACGCCCCCGCCTGCGCGGTTGATGTCATCCTCCGCACGAATGTATCGGTGTGCCAGGATATATAGTGATTTTAGATGCTCTACTGTTTGGTAATGACCAAACGTAGGGCCACTTTCTCTCAATCGGCCTCCACCCATAAGCGTCGTTACGAATACCTGGGCCGCAGATGTTGCGGCATCATCATCAAGGTCTGAAAGCCACCGTTCAAGTTCAGGTATGCCACTTTCCGGGGCGCAATCGACGCGAAGCGCATACCACCACGCAATAGGGTTCAAGTCTGTTGCTTGAGCTATCTGGTGGTTTGCCAACTCCGCAAGCCTTGCTGCGTCTGTTCCGCCATTAACCAATATATGTCGGCAGTAGTGTCGGCAGGCGTGAATGTTTGAAGGGTTGGCTTCGACCCATTCCAGTATCGCGGGAGCAATGCGAGTATGCAGCCAAGGCGCATGGTAGACTAGGTCATGGAGGATGTAGTGCATGGGCTCGTCTGAGCCGGTGTGGTTGAGTTCCCAGAGTAGCTCCTTGGTCACAGCCTCTTCGACCAAGTCTGGGAATGCTCGATACATGCGCTCAAACCAAGCAGGAAATCCGTTAAGTTGCCAGGTGATATAGCGCAACGCTAAACGCGCTTCTTCTGTGGTCAGATTCGCTGGGAATTCGGTAATCTCACTAGCTTCGATCTCAAGGCCTGCCATGCCAAAGATTAAAGACCAAGGCACACTGTTAGATTTTCCCCCTTCCGATCCCAGGGGCGGGATATAGCGTCGCCAATGGGTTAAGGCAGCATCACGATACTCTTGCGCGACGCCCTCACCGAAGTCTGGAATCAGCGCCTGCCAGTTAGCGTACTCATAGCGGTCTGTGGCTGATCCACTATCATGTAGTTCGAGCATGAGCCAGTACTGATGGTTAATTAGTGCACCCGGCTCTATTTCCGATGGAGTGCGAACCAACGCAGTATTGGCGCGCAACTCCGCCACCCAATTGGCGCGCTGTTGTTTTTCTCGCTCTTCCTTCTCACCTTGTCTCCGTAGGTATTCGGCATGTTCTTCTTCGTGCCTTCGAACAGTCTCCGTTACCGGCGGGTTGAGCAGCAGTACCAACTGATTCGTCAGGACAGGATCATCAGCAATGGCATGTTGTAGATGGGCAAGAATTTCCGCTGGCCTGTCATTTTGCAGATAGACCCGGTACGCTGTGCTCAGTGCAACCGACCTGTCATCATGCAGCGAGCGGGAACCAATATAATTGAGCAGCCTTGGAAAACTGTCGACATCGAATTTCCAGAAGGGGCCTGTCCACGAAGCTGGCCAATCATCAGTCAAGGGTTCACCTGTACGTACGGCCTGTGCTAATCGAGCCTGTTCGATGCTGAACCAATAAAGGGAGTCATTAAGTTCTGGCCATGCGGGGACAAGCGAAAGAAGCCTGGTTTTGTACTCCCTGAGATCTTCGTCCTGCCAATGGCGTAAGGTTGTAACCATTAGCATGATGGAAAAAAATGTTTCGTTTAGGGCAGCCTCGCTTCGAGCGGCAACTAGCTTTTCCACCGCGTGAGAGGCTGGACCAAGCAGCCATGCGTATTCCTCCGAGACATGACACTCTCGCCTCTCGATATAAGGTGGCTGCTCCAGATAAGCATGTAGACCACGTATAAAGTGGGTTATAGCCTGTTGATCGTCAGCAATCGGCAAACCTTCCACAAAGCTGTGTAGGGCGCCGACAAGACCGTTGGTTTCGAACCTTTCATAAGATGGTAGCTTGCCCAGTGCAATCACCAGTTTTTCAACAACTTCACTATCAGGCGAAGCTTCTTCCACTAGCTCTGCGAGCAGCTCACGGGGAATCGGGTCATCGCCATCGATAAGTTGTTGCCACAAAATTTGTTTTTGCTCTGCGGCCCCGCAAGTCATCACCGTGCGTGCCGATGCTATTCGGGCGTAAATTCCCCGAGAACCATCTGCTGCAATGGGAACCAAAGAGGCCACGCAACTTATCATTTCTCCTTGCCAGGCCAGCCGGCCTAGAAAGAAGATGGCGTCATCATTGTCGGCGTAGGCGTTTATGAGCTGCTGAACGTTGTCCGAGAGGTCTAGATTAGCGATTCGCGCGATTGCACTATTGTCTCGTGCGGAGCGATCATCCTGATCCGAAGTGATGCGCTGGACGATGCCTACCAATATCTCCTGTCGTTCTGCCAATGGTAGGCGTGATGGATCGCCACCTTCGACAGCAATTTCAGGGTGAATCTGAAGCGCTTTGCGCCGAATCTCGTCGTCAAACAGGATGAGCCAAGGCAATATTGCTCGAAGTCGAGGGGTTACAATTTCTTGCCCATATTGCTCACGGAAGAAGAGCGCTTCGACTGAGTGGCGACTGTTGCCCGACCTCAACAGGCCAGAGAGCCACTCGGCAGCAAGCAACTCGCGCACCTCCCGATGGCGAAACCGTACTGCCCCATAAATAATGTCGTTGAAAATTCCACGTTCAAGTAGAGCCCGAACATCTTCGGGATTCCAATCAGCGAGGACGGCTTCTGCGTCAACCCCAAGTTTGAGCGGCGTAGCATCCGGGACATTAAGGCCCGCCTGCCCGGTCAGTACGACCGCAGCAGCCAAGCTTCGCACGCCCTCTCTTGCTTGTTCAAGATTCAGGGGTTGACGCTGCGCCCTGTCAGTACTGTGCGCATCGCGTAGGCGCTTATCGATGTTATGGCGGAGCAAGTCCAAACGGCCGCCTAGAGCGTTGTCCTCAGCCCATTTGGCCAATATGCCTTCAAGGTCAAATGGACGCTCCGCCAAACTCCAAAGGTCGGCACGATCGATTTCCCTGAGCAGGGCGTCGACATTCTCTGCCGCTCTAGCAACGCAGAAACGCCGAATCCGCCCTTCATCCAAAGGGCGCATAGTGAATACTGTGAGGGCGCTTTGCGGCGTGGCTTGCCGATCACCTTCCCCATCCTCTTCTGTCTGTGCAGCGGGGAGATACAGAAGCTCATCTACAAGCCTTTGGTCTTCATTTGGCCGCCATGCGTAGGGACGACTCGAAATGTAGATATGCGCTCTGTGCGCACCATTTGCAATCCCCCTGGCAAAGCGGCGAAGAGCCTTCTCGAAGGCTCTCGGGTGATCTAGGCGAGCCTCATCGACAGAATCCAGGAAAAACCATGCTTCGTCCGTCGACTGCAGCCATGCGTGAAACTGGGCTTCTGTGCCTATTTCAAACGCGGTATAGAAATCAGTTTCGATATCTTCAATTCGGAGAAAGAAGGCTACTTTTCCTTCGCCCGCAAGGGAATTGGCACGTTGCCGCAACTCCTCTGTCTTCCCCGCGCCCGCTTCCGCTAATATGATGCAGCGGTATTTTTCCTCCATCCCGTCCCATGTTATCGGTTTGGCATGCCCCCAGGCCGAGAGGAATTCGCCACTCTCCGCTTCTTTTTCACTTTTGTAGACAGATGAAAATTCGCGATCTAACGGAACATGGCCTTCCATTTAGTATCCTTGTGGTCCGCCCATGAAGAGCTATTGTGGATAAGAGTGATAAAACTATCCCGTTTATCAAGAGCCAGCATCGTTCAGCACAGCTGTCCGCTTCGGGTCGGAACCCGCCATTCCAAAATACATACTTTGTATTCGACACCAAAAATGGTGTCATAATTCCCCTGGCTTGGTGCATAACTCTCAACGCCACCGCCAAAGCACTGATTTTCAATAACTTTACTGTAAGTCAAAAGAGCAAAAGCGACAATCCAAGCCCTTAATTCGCCCACCCCGGATTGTAACCATACATTGCCACCCCGCAGAAAACCGGCGAAGGGCTTGATGAACCGATATCCGTAAGTGAAGAACAGCGCTCGGTTGCAGGCGGCCATCAAGCAAAAAGGCCTTCCCCGTCACCGGGGAAGGCCTTTTCATTACCATCTGACGCGGATCAGATCAGCTTGCGACCCTTGCCGGCGGCAATCCGCAGACGCAGACCATTCAACCGGATGAACCCTTCCGCATCCTTCTGGTTGTACGCACCGCGATCGTCTTCAAACGTAGCGATATTGGCGTCGAAAATGGAATCTTCCGACTTGCGGCCGGCAATGTAGACATTGCCCTTGTACAGCTTGGCGCGCACCACACCGTTCACATAATGCTGCGACTCATCAATCATCGTCTGCAGCATCAGGCGTTCCGGGCTCCACCAGTAACCGTTGTAAATCAGGCTGGCGTAACGCGGCATCAACTCGTCCTTTAGGTGGGCCACTTCGCGGTCCAGCGTAATGGATTCAATGGCGCGGTGAGCCTTCAGCATGATGGTGCCGCCCGGGGTTTCATACGCACCACGGCTCTTCATGCCAACATAGCGGTTTTCCACCAGGTCCAGACGGCCAATGCCATGCTTGCCGCCCAACTGGTTCAAAGTTGCCAGCACCGTCGCCGGGCTCATCTCCACGCCGTCGATGGCAACGATGTCGCCCTTGCGGTAGGTCAGCTCAATGTATTGCGGAGCGTCCGGGGCCTTTTCAGGGCTGACGGTCCAGCGCCACATGTCTTCTTCCGGCTCCCAGTACGGGTCTTCCAGGCCGCCGCCTTCATAGGAAATGTGCAGCAGGTTGGCGTCCATCGAGTACGGGGATTTCTTGCCCGCCTTGTTGAAGTCGATGGGAATGTTGTGCTCGGCGGCATAGTTCATCAGCGATTCGCGGGAGTTCAGGTCCCACTCGCGCCACGGCGCAATCACCTTGATGCCGGGCGTCAACGCATACGCGCCCAACTCGAAACGCACCTGGTCGTTACCCTTGCCGGTAGCGCCGTGGGAAATGGCGTCGCCGCCCACTTCCTTGGCAATTTCAACCAGACGCTTGGCAATCAACGGCCGCGCAATGGAGGTGCCCAGCAGGTATTCGCCTTCGTAAACCGCATTGGCGCGGAACATCGGGTAGACGAAATCACGCACGAACTCTTCGCGCAGGTCGTCAATGAAGATTTGTTTGACGCCCATGGCCTCGGCCTTGGCGCGCGCAGGTTCCAGCTCCTCACCCTGACCGATGTCGGCGGTGAAGGTCACGACTTCGCAACCGTAGGTTTCCTGGAGCCAGCGGAGAATGATGGAGGTATCAAGACCGCCCGAGTAGGCCAGCACGACCTTCTTGATCTGGGACATGGAATCAGCATCCTGTGAGGAGACGGGAAAACGGCGGGTATTCTACGTCAGGTGCGCCGTCTTTCCCATGCCGATTTCATTCGGATGGCGGCGAATGTCTAACACGGAGCAAATGAAAGGCGCGGATGCGGTGGCGGCCGGCGCGCTTGGCGGCATAGACGCCTTCATCCGCCTGGTCTATCAGGGTGGAAATGCTGTTGTCGCTGCCCGGCACCAACGTCGACAAGCCGATACTGACCGACAGATGTTTTCCCGCCTTCGAGCTGCGGTGAGGAATCTGCAAGGCGTCAATGGCGTCCCGCACGTCCCTGGCCACCGCCATTGCTCCTTCTTCGTCGGTGTTGGGCAGCAACAGCACAAACTCCTCACCCCCATAACGCGCCGCCAGGTCGGCGGGACGGCGCACCTGTGCCTTCAGCGTCTTGCCGACCTCGCGCAAGGCGTTGTCGCCTTCCAGGTGGCCGTAGGTGTCGTTATAGGGCTTGAAGTGATCCACATCCACAAACACCAGCGAAACCGGCTGCTGCTCGCGCTCGGCCACCGACCACTCGCGCGCCAGCGTTTCGTTGAAGAAACGGCGGTTCGCCAGCGTTGTCAGGCCGTCCTCGCGGGACAGGCGCGCCATTTCCTGGCTCAGGCGGTCCAGCTGCTGTTTTTCAATGTCCAGCAGGCGTTCCTGCAGGTAGGACTGGCGGTCGCGATGGTCCAGCATCCAGGCAATGGCCGCACCCATCACATTCGACAATCCGGCATACTGGGCAAACATGCTCATGTCCACCGACAGGCCGATGCCTTCAATCAGCGCCAGCGAGGTCAGGGAAGACGCCACGCCGATAATGATGTTGTTCAGCAGCGGCAGCGTGTTGAGGATGTACACGATCATGTAGACATAAATGACAATGTAACTGGCCTGCTGGCTGATGAACGGACTGAGGAAAGCCGAGGTCAGCACGGTCAGCCCTGTCAGTCCCAGAAAAGAACTGAAACAGACATAAGGGCCGTAACTGTGCTGCAAGCCGGGCATCCGCGCAAACAGGGCCACCCCGGCCATGATCACCCCGCCGCCCAGATAGGCAGCCAGCCAGATCAGAACATCCGTGCCGCGCGTAACCGAGGAAGACATCAATGAGACATACTGGTAGGTGAAAATACCCAACAGCAGGTAAAAGATGCCGACACTGAGGGAATTGGCGCGCATGACGTTGCGGGCGCGATTGAGCATATGGGTGCGATAGGCGTTTTCCAGCATTTTCGGGAAACGCTTGCGGCGGTTGCCCGCATCGCTCAGCAATCCGGCCAGCGTGTTGCGCGCTTCATTGAGCGGGTCGGCCAGCATCTCGGCAGGCTCGGGTTGAGCGTCCGTGACGGGCTTGTCACCGGGGGATTGCATTGTTGTTGTTCCCGACAGGAAGGGGCATGGCGAATGCTGCCACCGCCTTGAACCGGCAGCAAGCCCCGCCATCCGATATTACCGCGCTTTTTTCCGGCGCGGCACAGCGTCATCCTTCATTTCACCCCCCGCTTCCAGTACCATTCCGCATCCTTTTCGGGAACCCCGCCATGACCGCCATCCAGACTCTCACCCTCACCCGCCCCGATGACTGGCATATCCATCTCCGGGACGGCGACAAGCTTGCCGATACCGTCCGCGATGTCGCCCGTTATTTCGGTCGCGCCATTTGCATGCCGAACCTGGTTCCGCCCGTCAAGAACACGGTGGAAGCCTTGGCTTATTACGACCGCATCCAGGCGGTGCGCCCTGCCGGTTCCCGTTTCGAGCCGCTGATGGTGCTGTACCTCACCGACCACACCGACCCGGCGGAAATTGCCGTTGCGCAGGCCTCCGGCAAGGTCAAGGCCGTCAAGCTGTACCCCGCCGGGGCGACCACCAATTCGCACGCCGGAGTCACCGGTATCGACAAGATCTACCCGGTGATCGAGCAACTGGCCGAACAGGGCATGCCGCTGTTGCTGCACGGCGAAGTCACTCGGGACGATGTGGATATTTTTGATCGTGAGAAAGTGTTCATCGACACCATCCTCTCGCCGCTGGTGCAGCGCTACCCCACCCTGCGCGTGGTGCTGGAACACATCACCACCGCCGATGCCGTGCAATTTGTCGAAAGTGCCGGTGACAACATCGCGGCCACCATCACCGCCCACCACCTGATGTACAACCGCAACCACATGCTGGTCGGCGGCATCCGTCCGCACCTGTTCTGCCTGCCCATCCTCAAGCGCAATACGCATCAGGAAGCGCTGCAGCACGCCGCCGTTTCCGGCAACCCGCGCTTCTTCCTGGGCACCGACAGCGCCCCGCACGCCATCAGCGCCAAGGAAGCCGCCTGCGGCTGTGCGGGTTCGTACACCGCGCATGCCGCGCTGGAGTTGTATGCCGAAGTATTCGAAGAACTGGGTGCTCTGGACAAGCTGGAGGCCTTCGCCAGCTTCCATGGCCCGGACTTCTACCGCCTGCCGCGCAATAGCGATACGGTGACGCTGGTGAAGGAGGAATGGGAGGTTCCCGAGGCGCTGCCCTTCGGCCCCACCTCGGTGGTGCCGGTACGCGCCGGTGCGTCCATCCGCTGGAAAGTACGCTCATGAGCGACGCTCACCCGCTGAGTCAGCGCTTCCGCGGTTTCATGCCCGTGGTCGTGGATGTGGAAACCGGCGGTTTTCATGCCGCAACCGATGCGCTGCTGGAAATCGCCGCCACGCCCATTACCCTGGACGATAACGGCCAACTGGTCGCCCTGCCGTCGGTGCATGCGCATATTGAACCTTTTGCCGGGGCAGTGCTTAATCCCGCCGCCCTGGCCTTCACCGGCATTGATCCTTTCAACCCGCTGCGCGGCGCTGAGCCGGAACGGGACGCCCTGAAACGGATGTTTGCGGAGCTGAAAAAACTGCAACGGCAATACCATTGCAAGCGCTGCATCCTGGTCGGGCACAATGCCCACTTCGATCTGGGGTTCCTGCAAGCGGCTGTTGAACGGCATGATCTGAAAAACAGCAGTCCGTTTCACCCGTTTTCAGTGTTTGATACCGTGACGCTGGCCGGGATGGCTTACGGGCAGACCGTGCTGGCCAAGGCCTGTGAAAGCGCGGAGATTTCGTTCAACAATGAGGAAGCGCACTCGGCGCTGTATGACGCGGAAAAAACAGCGGAACTGTTCTGCAAAATCATGAACCGCTGGCAAATGACCCCCTGAGGCCATTTGCCGGCGCTCTTTCACGGACAACTATTCTTCGCCGTCGTCGAGATCGTAATCGTAGTCTTTCAGTTTACGTTCCAGACGACGCTCTTCCAGAATATCATCGATCACCCGCCGCTTGAGCAGGGAATTCTTGACGTTGGACGCCTTGGCGACATCATCACCACCACCGCCACCACCGTCAAAATCGCTGCTTTCCTCATCAATGAAGGCATCGTCCAGTTCGAAATCTTCGGATTTACCGTTTGACATAGCCACCTCAACTCACGCAAGGTTGCGCTATATACGCTAATAATAGATCACTGTAAAGCAACAAGCGCACACTACACGACAAATGGCAATATCGGCATGCTTTACGGTCTGTTTGCAGGCAATTTCTGTTGGAAAAGCATCAATTTGAAGACAAACGACTAAACGGAAGAACAGGAAAGGGACTTGGAAAAGGAATAACGCAAAGGGGGAGGACAAACGGCATAACAGGAGGGGGATGGGGTGATCGATGGGGTTCGAACCCACGACAACCGGAATCACAATCCGGGGCTCTACCAACTGAGCTACGACCACCACAAAGGTACATCTACAACAACGCTGGCAACTGGCGCGCCCGGCAGGGCTCGAACCTGCGACCCTCGGCTTAGAAGGCCGATGCTCTATCCAGCTGAGCTACGAGCGCAAGGATCTTGAACTAAGTTGGTCGGGGCGGTGGGATTCGAACTCACGACCCTCTGGTCCCAAACCAGATGCGCTACCAGACTGCGCTACGCCCCGACTATCAAAGCTGCATTTGTTGCCAAATGCGAGGGCTGAATAATACGTACCAGCCCAATTCGCGTCAATCCCCTCTTGCGCCGAATGCCTGTTATTTCAGCGTTTTCCTGCAGCGAAGTCCAACATGCGCTGCAAGGGCACCATGGCGGGCGGAATCAGCGCCGGATCAACGGTGATCTCCTGACCTCCGTTTTCCAGCACCGCCAGCAGGTTTTCCAGGTCATTCATGGCCATCCACGGGCAATGGGCGCAGGAACGGCAAGTAGCGCCGCTGCCGGCGGTCGGCGCTTCCATGAACTCTTTCTCCGGGCTCAACTGCTGCATCTTGTAGAAGATACCCCTGTCCGTCGCCACAATGAAACGTTGGTTGGGCAGCGTCTGCGAAGCCTTGATCAACTGCGAAGTGGAACCGACCGCATCGGCAATGTCCACCACCGCTTCCGGGGACTCCGGGTGCACCAGCACCGCCGCATCGGGATAGACCTGCTTCAGGTCGAGTACGCCGCGCGCCTTGAACTCTTCATGCACAATGCAGGCGCCATCCCACAGCAGCATCTCGGCGCCGGTGACTTTCTGTACGTAACTGCCCAGATGCTTGTCAGGCGCCCAGATGATCTTCTGGCCCAATCCGGACAGGTAATCGACCACATCCACCGCAATACTGGAGGTCACCACCCAGTCAGCGCGAGCCTTGACCGCCGCCGAGGTATTGGCATAGACCACCACGGTGTATTCAGGATGCTGGTCGCAGAAGGCGGTGAACTCATCCGCCGGGCAACCCAGATCCAGCGAACAGGTGGCTTCCAGCGTCGGCATCAGCACCCTTTTTTCCGGATTGAGGATCTTGGCGGTTTCTCCCATGAACTTTACGCCCGCCACCACCAAAGTGCTGGCGGGATGGCGATTGCCGAAGCGCGCCATTTCCAGCGAGTCAGCGACACAGCCGCCGGTTTCCTCAGCCAACGCCTGCAGGTCATGCGAGGTGTAGTAATGCGCCACCAGCACTGCGTCACGTTCTTTCAGCAATTGCTTGATGCGGTTACGCAACTCCAGCTTGCGCGCGGCGGAGATCTCCGGCTCGGGCGAAGTATGCAGGTGATCCAGGTAATCCTTCACCAGTTCCTTGGCGGCGTTGTCTATCAGGTTATTCATGGCGAAAACGGCAGTCAGGCAGTTCAGTTGCGCGATTTTACCCTGTTCATCCGACGGTCGCGTTTTTTTTTACCCTGTAAGCGTTTACAGGCTAAGCACTCACGCCTTTACTTAACAGCATGATCATTCTCCAAAAGGAAGACCTGACATGATCCCCCTGCGTGACTTGCCTGAATTCCCCTGCGACTTCCGCACCCTGCGTGACAGCTGCCTGGCTGATGAAGCTTTGGTGCTGACCTCCCTGCTCAACGACTGCGGCTTGGACCACGCCCGCAAAGCCGAGATCAGCACACTGGCCCTGCAATTGGTGAATCAGGCGCGCCACGCCCGCCATCCGGCATTCCAGGACTTCATTCAGACTTACCGCATCGACACCCGGGAAGGCCGGACCCTGCTGACACTGGCGGAGTCGCTGCTGCGCATTCCCGATGCCCACACCCGCAATGAGTTGATCAACAGCCTGTTGCCTGGCGGCGAATGGGAACCCAAGGAGGACGAAAACCGCACGCGGCTGGTGAACTGGGCGGGCAAGCTGTTGGCGCGGGCTCGACGCTTCGTTCAGGACGAAGACCGGCCGGACCCCTGGCATCAAATGGTGTTGCGGGTGGGTGACGGCGTCATGCGCACCGCCATTTCTTCTGCAATAAATCTTCTTTCAAAGCAATTCGTTATGGCGGAAACATTAACTGAAGCCTTAGCTTCACGTGAACAGGGATTCCGTTATTCCTTCGACTGTCTGGGCGAAGCGGCGCAAACCCCGGAAGAAGCCCGGCATTACCTGCGCCTGTATCAGCAGGCGCTGGAGTACATGGCCAATCACCAGCGCAATGAACAGCCGCTGGTGGAACGGGACAGCATTTCCATCAAGCTCTCCGCCCTGCATCCCCGCTATGAACTGGCGCGCTGGCCAGAGTTAAAAACGATACTGCTCCCCGATCTGGTGCATTTGGTAACCTTCGCAGCGGAGGCCGGGATTCCGATCACACTGGATGCCGAGGAATCGGAGCGGCTGGAAATCGGCTTGTGTCTGTTTGCGGAGCTGCGGATGCATCCGCAACTGGCCGGATACGAGGGCCTGGGAATTGCCGTCCAGGCCTACCAGAAACGCGCTCCGGCCGTGATTGACTGGCTGCGTGATCTGTCGATCCGGACAGGAAAGCGCATCCCGGTGCGACTGGTGAAGGGCGCCTATTGGGATTCGGAAATCAAGCGCGCCCAGCAACAGGGACTGGAGGACTACCCTGTTTTTACGCGCAAGGGTCACACCGACCTTTGTTATCTGGCCTGCGCGCGGCGATTGCTGAAGCACCCCGAACACTTTCACCCTCAATTCGCCACCCACAACGCCCATACCCTGGCCTGGCTGGAAGTGGTCGGCCGGCACCACGGCCAAACCTTTGAAGTCCAGCGGCTGTGCGGCATGGGTGAAGGCCTCCACACCGCCTATCGTGAAGCCTGCGGACGGCCGTTGCGCATCTATGCCCCCATTGGCGACTTCAACACGCTGCTGCCCTATCTGGTGCGACGCCTGCTGGAGAACGGAAGCTCACAATCCTTTGTTAATCAAATGGCTGACATGCATATTGAAAGTCGTTTATTAATTACAGACCCGGTCGAAATCCTGGCCGCCGAGCAGATAACCCCGCATCCGCAAATCCCCCGCCCCCCGGCTTTGTTCATGCCGCGACTGAACAGCCCCGGCTTCAGTATGTACGATGTACGCAGGCTCACAGAGCTGAAACATGAAATGACCGGATTCCGGGTGGCGTCCTGGACCGCGGGCTTGCCGCCGGATGGCGGAGACCCTGAAGAAATGCTGGCCGAGCCAAGGCATAGCCCCGCCGAACGCCATCGTTTGCTGGGAACCGTGCACACCCACAGCGAACAGGACATTCCCGCTCTCTTCAAATCGGCGCGGCAGGCTTTTGACACATGGTCGGGCGTCAGCGTCTCCGATCGCGCCGGCTGCCTGCTGAAGATGGCCGAGCTGTTGATTGACAACCAGCCGGAGCTTCTTTACCTGATGATGATGGAAGGCGGGAAGACACTGGCGGATGCCCAGGCAGAATGGCGTGAAGCGATTGATCTTTGCCGCTATTACGCAGATCAGGCCGTGAGCTTGATGAGTCCGTCATCCTTGCCGTCCGTGGCCGGTGAAGCCAACACACTGCGCTGGGCTCCGCGCGGGGTTTTTCTCTGCCTCAGCCCGTGGAACTTCCCGCTGGCTATTTTCCTGGGGCAGGTTGCGGCGGCGCTGGTTTGCGGCAATACCGTCATCACCAAAGCCGCCGGACATACCCCGCTGATCGCTGCGCGCACCCATGCTTTGCTGCTGCAAGCCGGTATTCCGGCAGACGCCGTGCAACTGGTTCTCGGAAGCAGCCGGGACATTGGCCAGGCATTACTGGAGCAACCGGCGCTGGCCGGGGTTGTCTTTACCGGTTCCACCGCCACCGCCCGCCATATCAATCTCCAGCTGGCCAAACGGCCGGGGCCGTTGACGCCGCTGATTGCCGAAACCGGCGGTCTCAACGCCATGATCGCCGACAGCAGCGCCCTGCCGGAACAATTGGTCAGTGATGTGCTGCAATCCGCGTTCAATAGCGCCGGACAACGCTGCTCGGCGCTGCGCATCCTCTGGTTGCAGGAGGAACTGAAGAACCCGGTGCTGGACCGCCTGGAAGGCGCCCTGAAATCCTGGCGTACCGGCCATCCGGCCTTGCTGGGCACGGACATGGGGCCGGTCATTGACTACGAGGCCTTGGGAAAGTTGCGTCATTATTGCGCCGCCACCGCGCACAAGGCGCTGTGGAAAGCCGCAGGCCCTGCCGCCGACCCGGAACACGAAGGGCATTATTTCCCGCCGCAGGCTTTCCTGCTGCATCCCCTGGACTTGCCGGACCAAGAGGTTTTCGGGCCGGTACTGCACATCGCCACCTGGAAGTCCGGTGAACTGGGGAAAGTGGTCAACCACATCAATCAAGGCGGCTATGGCCTGACGTTGGGCGTGCATTCACGCATTGCCGGCCATATTCATGAGATTGAAGAACATGCGCGGGTGGGAAACCTCTACATCAACCGCAATCAGATCGGGGCGGTGGTCGGCAGCCAGCCGTTCGGGGGCGAGGGCTTGTCCGGCACCGGCTTCAAGGCGGGAGGCCCGCACTACCTGATGCGCTTCTGTGTGGAACGCACTGTCACGGAAAACCTCAGCGCCATTGGCCTCAATCCGCAGTTGGTGATGCTGGAGCCCTGACGACAGACGCCAGCCGGAACTCCAGCGGCACCTGCACCCAGTCCGCCACCGGCGTTTCACCGTGGCGGGCGGGCCGGAATATCCACTCCCGGCTGACCTTGCGCGTTGCCGCCATGTCCAGTCGCCGAAAGCCGGAGGATTGCAGCACCTGTACATCCTGGGGATGACCGGCCATATCTACATAGACCCGCAAAATCACCACGCCGCTTTCACCCAATTGCTGTGAAAGACCGGGATAGTCCGGTTTGGGGTTGGCCAGCGTTCCGGTTTGAAACATTGGCGGAGTTTGCGCGCCAGGCGCGGCCGGGATATCCGGCTGCATTTTCGGGGAAGCGTCTGAAGGCGGTCCGTCGGCCGCTTCGGTCTTGACCACCGCCGCTTCCGGCCTGGCCGATACCGGCACATCCAATGTCTGCACTGGCGGCTGCACCGGAACAGACTCAGGGCCGCCCGGCTGTGGCCGGTGCACTGGAACTTGCCGCGAAGCGTTCCGGGTTTGGATCACGTCCGGGGACTTTGCTGCCGAATGCCCGGATGATTCCGGCAAACCGGCCCCGACCGCCATGCGCCCTTGCGCCCCGGCCTCCACCGGCACGGATGTCACATGCCAAACCCCGCCCGCCCGATGCGGCAGCGAAGGCCAGGGGTACAACACCAGCAGGCCATGGGCCGCCAGCGACACCAGCACGGCCAGCAATAAAGGAACAGTTCGGGACATCGATGACGTGACTGAAAAGAATGAACAAATTGCAGGCGATCATATCATATTGCTGCTGGAATCATTTGACAGGCTCCGGAGGCGTGCCTAGAATCCGCCCCCACAACGGAACTGTGTTCCGGGGCTATAGCTCAGCTGGGAGAGCGCTACAATGGCATTGTAGAGGTCAGCGGTTCGATCCCGCTTAGCTCCACCATCTATGTCCCCATCGTCTAGAGGCCTAGGACATCGCCCTTTCACGGCGGTAACCGGGGTTCGAATCCCCGTGGGGACGCCAGATCCAGAAACCCGCCTTGTTGCGGGTTTTTGTTTTTTTGGGTATTTTCGGCATTCCTGTCGATGCAGCGTATTGTCACGATAGGCATTCACTGTTTGCAGTGTTATATTTGCGCTGCATTTTTTGGGGCTATTTCCATACCATGTTTACGCTGCATTCACGTTTGGCAGAAGATACCCTCCCCTTGGGCGAGTTCCCTTTGTGCACCTGTCGGCTGATGAACGACATGCACTACCCCTGGCTGATTCTGGTGCCCCGGGTTCCCGGTGTACGCGAAATTTTCGAATTATCCGTGCGTGACCAGCAGCAGCTGCTGCGTGAGTCGTCCTGGGTCAGCGAACAAATGTCCAAGTACTTCCGCGCCGAGAAGATCAATATCGCCGCCTTGGGCAATCAGGTGCCGCAACTGCACTTGCACCATGTGGCGCGCTACAGCAATGACGCTGCCTGGCCCGGCCCGGTGTGGGGCAAGCATGCCGCCATGCCTTATACCGCCGAAAACCTGAATTTCATGCGTGAAACGCTGATGCTGGCCTTCCGCGGCCGTGACGGTGTTCCCTTTGAATGGAAACTCGGCTGACACGCCTCAACCGCTTGCTCCGGTTCACACCGGCAGGCAAGCGGTAAACTCCCTTTCCCTAAATCTCCGCCACGACAAACCATTCTCCGGCACTCTGCACGGCGTAACAGCTTCGTCCGTCCAGTTCCTGCAACTCCGCCCATTCAACCAACTGGTAAAACACATTGCGGTGCACCAGGGCATCCAGGCGGTCGCGCACCCGTATGTACGGGCGGGGCTCCCCGTCTGCACCAAACACCACCCGTAACGGATGTTCGGCATCGGCAATCACGACATCCTCCGTCAACGTCGTGAAGCGCAAAAACACCATGCCGTCTTCCGTGACGAGATCCACTTGCGTGGCAATCATCGGGGCATCATCCACGGTAATCCGCACCCGCTCCACCGGCGTCACCAGGTAATAACAATCATCGTCATCACGGCGCAGCACGCTGCTGAACAGCTTCACCAGCGCCGGGCGGGAAATCGGCGTCCCCGTATAGAACCATTGCCCGTTGGCCTTGATCTGCATCGGCAAATCACCGCAAAACGGCGGATTCCAAAGGTGCACCGGAGCCGGCCCCTTGCGCGGCTTGCCGTTTTCATCCAGCAACAGCCGGGCAATGGCCATCGGATCGGCCCTTAATTGTGACTGTTGGGTCATTTCAAACGCTTCCCATCACTTGTCGGACAAAATACCGTATAAAAAGTTGGCCTTTGCAGGTTGTGCTTTTATACTACGCGCGCTTCCCGCCTGAACGGGAATAATACTTGCATTCAACATGGTACGCGCCCCGCCCCGCTTTGAAAACGGCCGGGACGTGTATCCGTACGGTCCATCACCGGACCCGTTTTTCCTTGCCGTGAGGAGATAGTCGTGGAAAGAGAATCAATGGAGTTTGACGTCGTCATCGTCGGCGGCGGTCCTGCCGGTTTGTCGGCAGCCATTCGTTTGCGTCAGCTGGCCATTGAAAGCGGCCACGACATTTCGGTCTGTCTGGTGGAAAAAGGCTCCGAAATCGGCGCTCATATCCTGTCCGGCGCTGTATTCGAGCCGCGCGCCCTGAATGAACTCTTCCCCAACTGGAAGGAAGAAGGCGCTCCGCTGAACACCCCGGTCACCAAGGATGAAATCCACCTGCTGTTCAGCGAGACCAAGAGCAAGCTGATGCCCGACTGGGCCGTGCCCAAGCCCCTGCACAATGAAGGCAACTATGTTGTCAGCCTGGGCAACGTGGTGCGCTGGCTGGGCCAGAAAGCTGAAGAACTGGAAGTCAACCTGTTCCCCGGTTTCGCCGCCTCGGAAGTGCTGTTTCACGAAGACGGCAGCGTCAAGGGCGTCGCCACTGGCGACATGGGCATCGGCAAGAATGGCGAGAAGAAGCACTCCTTCACGCCCGGTTATGAACTGCACGCCAAGTACACGCTGTTTGCCGAAGGTTGCCGCGGCCACCTGGGCAAGCAACTGATCAGCCAGTTTGAGCTGGACAAGGATTGCGATCCCCAGCACTACGGCATCGGCATCAAGGAACTGTGGGAAATCGATCCCTCCAAGCATAAGCCCGGCCTGGTGCTGCACGGTTCCGGCTGGCCGCTGAGCGAGTCGCACAGTGCGGGCGGCTGGTTCCTCTATCATGCTGAAAACAATCAGGTCACACTGGGCATGATCGTCGACCTGGCCTACCACAACCCCTACCTGTCGCCGTTTGACGAGATGCAGCGCTGGAAGCACCACCCGGTGATCAAGCAGTATCTGGATGGCGCCAAGCGCATTTCCTACGGTGCGCGCGCCGTGGTCAAGGGTGGCCTGAACTCCCTGCCCAAGCTGACCTTCCCCGGCGGCTGCCTGATTGGTGACGACGCCGGTTTCCTGAACTTCTCGAAGATTAAGGGCAGCCACACCGCCATGAAGTCGGGCATGCTCTGCGCGGAAGCTGTTTTTGAAGCTCTGAAGGGCGGACGCGAAGGTCATGACGAAGTCACGGCCTACACCGAGAAGTTTGAAGGTTCCTGGTTGTACGAAGAACTGCACCGTTCGCGCAATTTCGGTCCGGCCATGCACCGTCTTGGCTTCCTGATGGGCGCGGCGTTCAACTTCATCGACCAGAACATCTTCCCGATGCCGATCACCATCCACGACAACACGCCGGATTATGAGTGCATGGATCTGGCGAAGATGTGCACCAAGATCGAGTATCCGAAGCCGGATGGCAAGATCAGCTTCGACAAATTGTCTTCGGTGTTCCTGTCGAATACCAACCACGAAGAAGACCAGCCGGTTCACCTGCAACTGAAGGATGCCAGCATCCCGATGGAGAAGAACCTGCCTCTGTACGACGAACCTGCCCAGCGTTACTGCCCGGCCGGCGTTTATGAAGTGGTGACTACCGGTGGTGAGCCGCGTCTGCAAATCAACGCCCAGAACTGCGTGCATTGCAAGACCTGCGACATCAAGGACCCTGCCCAGAACATCAACTGGGTGGTGCCGGAAGGTGGTGGCGGTCCCACCTACCCCAACATGTAAGTTAGCAATGCATTGTGTTTAAACAATGCAGGTTAAAATAATCCCGCTTCGGCGGGATTTTTTTTGTCATGGGTTGCCCAATTTCTCGCGCTTCTCCCCCCTCAAACCCACCAACAACAATTCACCATCATCCCCCACCCGGAATTCCCCGAACTTAGCCTTCGTATAACGCTCAGCAGTCCCCTCCTCAAAGAAAAAGGCATTCCCGGCCAGCTTGAAAACCCCATGGCGCAAACGGAATCTCAGCTGCTCGGTGTCCGGCGCGGTGGCCTTCGATCGCTCCCGTGAAATACCTTGCAAAGTCGCGACCCCCTCCTTGTCTAACTGCACCACCAGATACCCGTCCTGAGTCGGCTCGGTCTTGATATCCAGCCGGCTCATGGCCTCGGTTTCCACGGCATAACGCAGCCGCATGTAATCGCCCTGCATCAACGAACGGGGGTCCACAGGCGCCAGCGCCAGCAATACCACCCTGCCGTCGCGTAATTGCTGTTCCTTGTCCCAGACCGCCTGGTTGACCAATAACAGGATCACCAGCCCCAACAACACCGCCAGATGCCTACGCATGATCCTGGGCCTCCCGGCTATTCAGATGCAGCAGGGCATACCCGGCCAGAAACACCGCCGCGCTCACGGCCAATACCCCGGACTTGGCCAGCAACGAGGCATCCAGCAAATAATAATAACGGCCCAGATAGCCCCAGAAGGCCATCATGCCCAAGCCCAGCAGCACCCGATGCCCTTGGGCAAAACCCAGCAGCATCATCAGCCAGGCAATCGTCAAGCCTTGGGCTTGTTGGGAAATCAGTGCAATCGCCACCATGCCGCCCCATGCCAGTTTTCCGTGCCGTGATGACCAGCCAATACCGGACCTGCGAAGCAATAGTGCCGTACTGCCAAGCCAGACCCCGGCAATCAGCCATTCATTCAGCGTCAGTATCCACGCAGACGGGGCTTGAAGTTGACGTCCCTGCCGGGCAATTTCCGACCAAACCGACGGACTGATGATGGACGCCGCGTGCATCTGCAGCACACAGATCGATACGGCAAAGGCCACCGGACTCCACAGCTCCGCCTTGGGCAACCAGCGGGTTTCCGTCAACCACAAGACAGCCATGACCAGCATCAGCAGCGAAGGCACCAGCCAGAAAACCGTCAGATTGGCAAAAGCGGCTGACAGGGCATACACCACCGCCGTGGCGGAAAGAAAGCGGTGCACCGGTAAGGCAATCAACCACACCAGAACGGCCTGCACCGCCGCCCACAACAACCAGAAGCTGCTGTCCTGCCAGTAATCCTTCTGCCCCACCAGCCACAACACCTGCCCCGCCAGACTGGCAGCCAGTCCAAACTGATCCGCGAAGACCTTGCCGGGATGACGCAGCAACACCACGGCCAATGCCACCAGCAACGTGCCAATCCCCAAGCTGAACCAGGGTTGGTCAAACAAGCCATGGAACAACGTCCCCATGAACCCCAGCAGGAAGAAGGCGGCCAGCCAGCCCGAAAATCCTTGCAGGGTGCGCACGTACCAGGGCGGCAATTTCTCCACCGGCGGCATTTCACCCTGAACCAGCCCGGCGGCTGCCAGTTTTTCCCACAGCATGTCAGGCTTGCTCATGGGACATGACCTCATGTTCGGATTTCAGCCAGCGCACCGCAACCGACGATATACCGATAATCCATAAACTGATCACCAGGAATGCACCCAGTCCATCGCCATGGAACAGCCATTTAGCCAGCCCGACGGAACTCACCACAATGAAGGACAGGCATAGACCGGCCAGCATGAACAGGTCCGGGCGCAGGCGACGATAGGCAAACTGAAAGGCAGCCATCCAGGCTGCGTAGACACTCAACACCACGATGAACCGCCAACCATCCGGGCTAATAAGCTCCTCGATGGTTAAAACGGTCATGGCAAATCCTGAAGCAAGGGCCAGCAACCTTGGACCGCTGCGGGATGCAACCGTGACGGTCGCTGGGGCGGCTTTTTCCCAGGCCACGAGCGCCACGGTATTGAATGCCAAGGTGGTCCATTGCATGCCATCACTTCCCCACAGCAACGGGTGAACGCTGTCATACAGCATCAGGGAAAGGTTGACCAGAAACAGCCACAGCAGCCACAGTGAAGCCGAGCGGGCCAGCAAGGCCCAGGGGAGAATGAGTGCCGCCCAACTGGCAAACAACTGCCAGTTATCCGCGCCGGTCTGATAAGTCTGGCCGTAATAGGCCAGCAAGACCCCTACAAGAACGGCTGACGCCGTCAGTGACGCCTGCCCGACAACACGTGTCGGGAACCGCCAGTAAACCGTCAGGGCGGCCGCCAACAGAAGTTCAATCAGCCCGAACTTGGCAAACCGCCCCATGGCTTCCCAGTTGGCGGCAAAAAAGAAAATGACGGAGGACATTAGCATGGCGCCGCCGTTGCCCAGCAACAGACGCTCCAGAAACTGACGCCATTCCGAGGCTGCCGGGGTTACTCCGGCAACTTTCAACGCCTCTCCGATTTTACCGGGAGGCAGGGCGCCGGCTTCGGCCCATTGCTGAATTTGTGATTTGCTGGCGGTCATGATCCCTTCGACTGTGTATTTCTGAATGACAGGATAACGCACCTTCGACCAAAAAAATGAGAGGGCAACTATGCCCTCTCATTTTGTGTCACCTTGCTGATGGCGGGAAGACCGAACTATCAAGTCCCCCACCCTCCACCTGATTACATCGATTCAGGCGGGTTGATGGTGATTTCAACACGGCGATTCTGCGCCCGGCCGACTTCATTGCTGTTGTCAGCAATCGGCTTGGTCTTGCCGAAACCGACCGTGGTGATACGGCTGGCGGGAACACCTTGGGAAGTCAGGTACTGACCCACGGCATTGGCGCGGTCCTGCGACAACTTCATGTTGTAATCATCACGACCGACGTTGTCGGTGTGGCCGGACACGGTGATAGTAGTCTTGTTGAACTCCTTCAAGGTCTTGCCAACGCTGTTAAGCGTAGCGAAAAAGTCCGGCTTGATGCTGCTTTGGGCCGTCGGGAACGTAATGTTGCCGGGCATGATCAGGTCAATGGCGCCGGTGGTCTTGTCTTTTTGCACGCCAACGCCGGTGCCTTGCAGTTCGTCACGCAGCTTCTTTTCCTGGCTGTCCATATAGACACCGACACCACCGCCCAGCGCCGCGCCAATAGCCGCACCTTCACCCCGGTGCTTCTTGCCACCGGCCAGAGCGCCAACGGCAGCCCCGGTCAGGGCGCCAATGGCGGCCTTGCTGGCCTGACGTTCACCGGTATATGGATTTGTGGTGCAACCAGCCACCAGCAAGCTGCCGGAAATAGCGGCAATAAGAACGATACGCATGAGAGTCTTCCTTTGATACAAAAATCGATGACGCAGTTTTAACAGATGCCTGCCTCAATCTGTAATGTTTTCTTGTTACAATTTAAGATGAAATCTGTTTGTACACCAACCAGTGGCCTTCTCACTTCATTTTGGGTTGTTGCCTTGACCGGTTTCCCCCTACAATCCATGGTTTTACCGCCTCGATCCCGCATCATGACCATCGATAACCTGATTGAAGACATCAATGTACGTTCTACGGAAGTACTGATTACCCCGGCCGCCCTGAAAGACGAGCTTCCCCTGTCTGTCACCGCACGCAAGGCCGTGCTGACCGGTCGCCAGACCATCCGCAACATTCTGGATGGCAAGGACCACCGCCTGTTCATCGTCATCGGCCCTTGCTCCATTCACGATCTCAAGGCGGCCCGTGAGTATGCCGAGCGCCTGAAAGCACTGTCTGCCAAAGTGGAAGACACCCTGTATCTGGTGATGCGCGTCTATTTCGAAAAACCGCGTACCACCGTGGGCTGGAAAGGCCTGATCAACGACCCCGACATGAATGACTCTTTCGATATCCAGAAAGGTCTGCATGTCGGCCGGAAGTTGTTGCTGGAGTTGAACGAGATGGGCCTGCCCTGCGCTACCGAAGCGCTGGACCCGATGTCGCCGCAGTACATGCACGACCTGATTGCCTGGTCAGCCATCGGCGCCCGCACCACCGAGTCTCAAACCCACCGGGAGATGTCCAGCGGCTTGTCATCGCCGGTCGGTTTCAAGAACGGGACGGATGGCGGTTTGAAAGTAGCGATCAACGCCCTGCTCTCCGTGGCCAATCCGCACAGCTTCCTGGGCATCAACCAGGATGGACAGGTCGCCATCATCAACACCAACGGTAACCCGTACGGCCATGTGGTGCTGCGTGGCGGCGACGGCAAGCCGAACTATGACTCCGTGTCGGTGGCGCTGGCCGAGCGTGAACTGGACAAGGCCAAGGTGGCGCGCAACATCATGATCGACGCCAGCCATGCCAATTCCAACAAGGATCCGGCACTGCAACCGCTGGTCATGGACAATGTCAGCAACCAGATCATTGAAGGCAATTCGTCGATTGTCGGCCTGATGGTGGAAAGCCATCTGAAGTTCGGCCGTCAGGATATTCCTGCCGACCTGTCCCAGCTGGAATACGGCAAGTCCGTAACCGATGGCTGCATTGATTGGGCGACAACGGAAGAAGCCGTGCTGAAAATGCGCGACAAGCTGAAGGATGTGCTGCCGAACCGTCGTCAGGGAGCCTGATTCCTGACGCTCCTGCACCGGTTTTCCGGTGCAGGAACCCTCTTGTTTCCACCCTTTAATTTGCCCCCGATGCCGCAATCACAATCTTGGCACACGCTTCTGCGTCAGACAGCGCTTGGTGATGCACCAACGGTATGTTGAGAAATTCCGAGACCGCTGCCAGGTTCGCCCGTTTCAATCCCCAAGTCCTTTTTGCCAAGCGCACGGTACATTCAAACCGGACATCCGGCATGGCTACCCCCGCTGCCGCGCAACAGGCCGCCAGAACACCCCGGTCAAAGCCCGCATTGTGCGCCGCGACAAACTCCACCCCTTCAAATTCCTGTGCAATAGAGGGCCACAACTCCGCAAAGGTTGGCTGGTCCGCCACATCCGACCAGCGCAAACCATGAATGTGCGTAAACCGGAACAACGAACGTGGCGGTCGGATCAAGCTGTAGGTGCGTTTAATAATGCGGTCGTGCTGCACCCGCACCAAGGCAATCGCGCAGGCGCTGTCGGCCCCGTAATCGGCGGTTTCAAAATCGAGCGCAACAAACTCAGCCATGAAAACATCCCCTAAAAAAGAAGGGGACACCAAAGTGTCCCCTGCCGGATCAGATCCGTGTCACCACGGAGAACCGGGGCTTAGCCACGCTTCGCCTTCAGTTGCAGGCGGGCGGCGTGCAACAGCGGCTCGGTGTAGCCGGACGGCTGGACCGTGCCCAGGAACACCAGGTCGCAGGCTGCCTTGAAGGCTATGCCGTCATAACCCGGGGCCATAGCTGTGTAGGCGGCGTCACCGGCGTTCTGCTGGTCGACGATCACAGCCATGCGCTTCATCACGTCCATTACCAGTTCCTGGGAGACCACGCCATGGCGCAGCCAGTTGGCGATGTGCTGGCTGGAAATACGCAGCGTGGCGCGGTCTTCCATCAGGCCGACGTTATTGATGTCGGGCACCTTGGAGCAACCGACACCCAGATCCACCCAGCGCACCACATAACCCAGGATACCCTGGCAGTTGTTTTCCAGTTCGGCCAGCTTCTCGGCATCGGTCCAGTCGGTGTTCGGGGCCAACGGCGGGTTCAGGATGGTGTCGACGGCATCACCGGCAACCGACTTCAGTTCGTCCTGACGGGCCTTCACATTCACCTGGTGGTAATGCAACGCGTGCAGCGCCGCGCCGGTCGGGCTTGGCACCCAGGCGCAGGTGGCGCCGGCATTCGGGTGCGCTGCCTTGGTGGCGATCATTTCCTTCATTTCGTCCGGCTTCGGCCACATGCCCTTGCCAATCTGGGCCTTGCCTTGCAGACCGCAAGCCAGACCGATGGAGACATTGCGACGCTCGTAGGCAGCGATCCAGGCCTGCTTCTTCACGTCGTCCTTGCGGACCACCGGACCGGCTTCCATGGAGGTATGGATCTCGTCACCGGTGCGGTCCATGAAGCCGGTGTTGATGAAGATGGTACGTTCGGACGCGGCGCGGATGCACTCCTTCAGGTTGACCGAAGTGCGACGCTCTTCGTCCATGATGCCGACCTTGAGGGTGTTCTCCGGCAGGCCGACAGCCTTTTCGGCGGCGGCAAACAGCTCGACCGTGAAGGCCACTTCTTCCGGTCCGTGCATCTTCGGCTTCACGATGTAGGTGGAACCGGTGCGGGAATTGACCAGCTTCACACCGGCCTTGTCGGTCCGGGCACGCTGGCTGATCAGGGCGGTGACCATCGCGTCCATGATGCCTTCAAACACTTCTTCGCCATTCACCAGAATGGCCGGGTTGGTCATCAGATGGCCGACGTTGCGCAACAACATCATGGAGCGGCCGTGCAGGCTGAATTCCTGACCCTGCGGATTCTTGTACGTGCGATCGGCATTCATACGGCGGGTCAGTTGCTTGCCGCCCTTTTCAAAGGTTTCCACCAGCGTGCCGGTCATCAGGCCCAGCCAGTTGCTGTAGCCTTCAACCTTTTCCTCCGCATCCACGGCCGCCACGGAATCTTCCAGATCCTGAATGGTGGTGACAGCGGCTTCAATCAGCAAGTCATTGACATGGGCGGAATCATCTTTGCCGACATGATGTACGGGATCAACCTGAACTTCGACATGCAGGCCGTTGTTCTTCAGCAGGATACCGGTCGGAGCCGTGCTGTTGCCGGTATAACCCACGAACTGGGCCGGATTCTTCAGGCCTGTTTTGGAACCGTCGTTCAAGCTGACCACCAGTTGGCCGTTTTCAACCGCATACAGCGAGGAGTCCACATGCGAGCCGGACGCCAGCGGAAAGCTGTCGTTCAGGAATTGACGGGCAAAGGCGATCACCTTGTTGCCGCGCGCCGGGTTGTAACCCTTGCCCTTGTCAGCGCCGCCCTCTTCGGAAATCACGTCCGTGCCGTACAGGGCGTCATAAAGCGAGCCCCAGCGGGCGTTGGCGGCGTTCAGGGCGTAACGGGCGTTGCGCACCGGCACCACCAGCTGCGGACCAGCCAGTTGGGCCAGTTCTTCGTCCACATTCTCAGTAGTGATCTGAAAGTCCGGGCCTTCCGGCACCAGATAACCGATTTCCAGCAGGAAGGCCTTGTACTGGGCCTTGTCAAAACCGGGGTTGGCGCGGTGCCAGGCATCGATCTTGGCCTGCAGGTCATCACGCTTGGCCAGCAACGCCTTGTTCTTCGGGGTCAGTTCGACGACGACCTGTTCGAAAGCGCTCCAGTAGGCATCAACATCCACGCCGGATCCCGGGATGGCCTGGTTGGCAATGAAGTCATACAGTTCTTTGGCAATGGCCAAGTTACCGCGCTGGATACGTTCGGTCGTCATGAAGTTCACCTGATTGACAGTGAGCGGGGGAAAAATCGGAGGGCGATAGTGTACCGAAAAACAGGCCCGTATACCATTTTACGGGCCTGATTCGTTCAGTCTTCGTAGCGGGCGGACAAATGGCTGTGGATGATAGCCTTGTCTTCCAGACGGCGTTCTTCATCTATCAGCTGCCGGGCCACAAACAGGATCAACTGGCGCAGCCAGCGATGCGCCGGATGGTGATGCAGCAACGGACACCAAGCCATTTTCAACTCGAACTCGGGAATATAGAATGGCGGCTCCTTGATCACCAGCCGCAGGTTTTGCGCCTGCAGACGGGCCACACGCGTCGGCAACGTGGCTATCAGGTCGGCATTGGCCGCCAGCAAGGCGGGCATCTGGTAGTGGCGGGTGAAAATACTGATCTTGCGCTTCTTGCCGATACGGGCCAGCGCCTGGTCAATCCAGCCCAAACCACCGGATTTTTCCGGGTTGACGCCGAAACCGACGCCCATGCCGGTCTTGCTGACCCAGATATGCTGGGCTTCCAGATAGGAACGCAGGTTGAAGTGGTCCACCATTTCGCTGTCGCGGTGCAGCAGGCAGGAAAAGCTGTCCTGCCAAACCAGAACCTGGTGGAACGACTGGGGAATTTCGTTGAAGCGGTTAATGGCCATGTCGACCTTGCCCTGCTCCATGTCGCGGTAGCTGACGTCGGAGGGGGTGAGGAAATCAAGCACCACATTCGGCGCTTCGGAACGCATGGCCTTGACCAGCGCCGGGATTAAAGTCGCTTCCGCATAGTCGGACGCCATGATGCGGAAAACCCGGTTGCTGCTCAGCGGACGGAACTCGGTGCGGGGCTCAAGAATCTGGCTGAGATCGGACAAAACTTCGCGAATGCTGGGCTGCAATTCCAGCGCCCGTTCGGTCGGCGTCATGCCTTCGCTGGACCGAATCAGCAACGGGTCATTGAACAAAACCCGCAACCGTCGCAGGATGTTTGACATCGCCGGCTGGGTCACGCCAAGCTGTTCTGCCGCCCGGGTCACATTTTTTTCCCTAAGCAAAACATCAAGATACGTGAGCAGATTCAGGTCTACGCGCTCAAGATTCATAAAATAAATACCGAAGATCAAGATGATAAATTAGCGAAATTATGCCACAAACTTTAGACTGCGCCCATTCCGTTAAGGCCTCTTTTCTTCATTTCAGAAGATGCTTTGACCCATCCCCACCAGCAACAGGAAAACGTCATGACTACGTACGCCTCTGCGATTGAACACGTCCGCGCCGTCAAGGCCATACTCGGTGGCACCTGGGGTGCTATCCATCCGGAAGATGCTGCCCGCATGATCGTGCAGAACCGCTTCCGCACCGGTCTGGACATCGCTAAGTACACCGCCGCCATCATGCGTAAGGATATGGCCGAGTACGATGCTGACAACAGCAAGTACACCCAATCCCTGGGTTGCTGGCACGGTTTTGTCGCCCAACAGAAGATGATCGCCAACAAGAAGTACTTCGGCACCACGTCCAAGAAGTACATCTACCTGTCCGGCTGGATGGTTGCCGCCCTGCGTTCCGATTTCGGCCCGCTGCCTGACCAGTCCATGCACGAAAAGACCTCGGTTCCGGCCCTGATCGAAGAAATCTACACCTTCCTCCGTCAAGCCGACGCCAAGGAACTGAACGACCTGTTCCGCGCCCTGAACAAGGCTGAAGATGCCGGTGACAAGGCCAAGGCCGCTGAAATCGAAGCCAAGATCAACAACTTCGAATCGCATGTTGTGCCTATCATTGCCGACATCGATGCCGGTTTCGGTAACGAAGAAGCCACCTACCTGCTGACCAAGAAGATGATCGAAGCCGGCGCCTGCGCCATCCAGCTCGAAAATCAGGTTTCTGACGCCAAGCAGTGCGGCCACCAGGCCGGCAAGGTCACCGTTCCGCACGAAGACTTCCTGTCGAAGATCAACGCTGTGCGTCTGGCTTTCCTGGAACTCGGCATTGACGAAGGCGTTATCGTCGCCCGTACCGACTCCGAAGGCGCTGACCTGACCCAGAAGATCCCGGTCTCCAAGGAGAAGGGCGATCTGGCTTCCCAGTACATCAGCTACCTGAAGACCCAGGAAATCGACATTTCCGAAGCTCAGGATGACGAAGTGCTGATCAAGCGCGATGGCAAGCTGCACCGCCCGAGCCGTCTGCCTTCCGGCCTGTACCAGTTCCGTGAAGACACCCAGATCGACCGCGTTGTGCTCGACTGCGTGACCTCGCTGCAGAACGGCGCTGACATGCTGTGGATCGAAACCGCAACGCCGAACGTTGCTGAAATCGCCCACATGGTCAACCGTGTGAAGGAAATCGTCCCGAACGCCAAGCTGGTTTACAACAACAGCCCGTCGTTCAACTGGACGCTGAACTTCCGTCAGCAAGCCTTTGACCGCATGGTCAAGGAAGGCAAGGACGTGTCCGCCTACGACCGCGCCAAGCTGATGAGCGTCGACTATGACAACAGCGAACTGGCCAAGGCTGCTGATGAAATGATCCGCACCTTCCAGGCCGATGCTTCCCGTGAAGCCGGTGTGTTCCATCACCTGATCACGCTGCCGACCTACCACACCACCGCCCTGCACATGCACGAACTGTCGAAGGGTTACTTCGGCGAGCAAGGCATGCTGGCTTATGTGGCCGGAGTGCAGCGCAAGGAAATCCGTGAAGGCGTTTCCTGCGTCAAGCACCAGGCAATGGCCGGCTCCGACATCGGTGACGACCACAAGGAAATGTTCTCTGGCGACAACGCGCTGAAGGCCGGTGACGCTTCGAAGAACACCATGAACCAGTTCGGCGGCTAATCGCTTCCACCGGTTCTGGAAAAGCCCGCGCAAGCGGGCTTTTTTATTTACAGAGACAAGTACAAAAAATTCAATTAATTACCGCTTACTTTAAGAGTGCCTTATGAAGAAAATCCTCATTCCGGCTTTACTGTTCGCCGCAGTTGGCGGCGGCTGGATCTATCAAACGCCCTACCGCGCCATCGAACGAATGGAAACAGCGATCCATGACCGTAACACCGAACAACTGAACCGCCGGATTGACTACCCAAAGGTCCGTTCCAGCCTCAAGGCTTCACTGGGGGCCGGCCTCAGTACTTCCTTGCTGGGCCGCCAATCCGACAGCGGCATGCAGGCCTTCGCCAACATGTTCGCCGCTGCCATGCTGAACCCGATGATTGATGCGCTAGTGACACCTGAGGGACTGGAACTGCTGTTACAGGCGGATATTCCTGACCCCAAATCCAGTGCCAAACCGGACGCCGCCTCCCCGGACAAGACTATTGCCATCAACAAACACTACGACGGGATCAATCGCTTCGTGATGACGGTATCCCGTCAAACCGTCCCGACTGTCACGGTCAACTTCATTTTCGAACGTGAATCACTGACCGACTGGATTCTCCGTGAAATCACTATTCCGGACTCACCCGTCAATTCACCCGCATCCTGACCGGAGCAGCGGCAAGGGTGGAACAGACTTGTCCGGTATTCCCCGGCTTTCTCTGTCTTGCCCGTTCAAACCCTGCCGTGTTTCAGGCATAATTGTCCCCTTTTTATTAACAACGACAACGTGTAGGCAGAACCTATCATGATGCGTACGCATTACTGCGGCAGCTTGACCGAATCCCAAATTGACCAGACCGTGACCCTGTGCGGCTGGGTGCACCGTCGCCGCGATCACGGCGGTGTGATTTTCCTCGACATGCGTGACCGGGACGGTCTGGTTCAGGTCGTGATCGATCCGGACACCCCTGAAGCCTTTGCTCTGGCCGACAAGTCGCGCAGTGAGTTCGTGCTGAAGATCACCGGTCGTGTGCGCCGCCGTTATGCCGGCACCGAAAACGCCAACATGGTCAGCGGACAAATCGAAGTGCTGAGCAAGGACATCGAAATCCTCGCTACCTCCGAGACTCCGCCGTTCCCCTTGAATGACGAGTTCGTGCAGGTGGGTGAAGAAATCCGCCTGAAGTACCGCTTCCTCGACATGCGTCGTCCGGAAATGCTGCAACGCATGCGCTTCCGTTCACAAGTCACCAGCAAGATCCGCACCTACCTCGACAAGCATGGCTTCCTGGATGTCGAAACTCCGGTACTGACCCGCGCCACGCCTGAAGGCGCCCGCGATTACCTGGTGCCCTCCCGCACCCAGCCCGGCTCGTTCTTCGCCCTGCCGCAATCGCCGCAACTGTTCAAGCAATTGCTGATGGTGGCCGGTTTCGACCGTTACTACCAGATTGCCAAGTGCTTCCGCGACGAAGACCTGCGCGCCGACCGCCAGCCTGAATTCACCCAGATCGACATCGAAACCTCGTTCATGTCTGACGAAGACATCATGAATGTCACCGAAGGTATGGCTGTGGAGCTGTTTGACGAACTGATGGGCATCAAGTTTGAAGCCTTCCCGCGCATGACCTATGCCGAAGCCATGCGCCGTTATGCCTCCGACAAGCCTGACCTGCGTATTCCGCTTGAACTGGTGGACGTGGCCGATGTACTGAAGGACGTGGACTTCAAGGTCTTTGCCGGTCCGGCCAACGATCCCAAGGGTCGTGTCGCCGCCCTGCGCGTGCCCAAGGGCAACGAACTGTCGCGCGGCAAGATCGATGAATACACCAAGTTTGTCGGCATTTACGGCGCTCGCGGCCTGGCCTACATCAAGGTCAATGATACGACCAAGATCAACAATGGTCTGGACGGTAAAGAATCCGGCCTGCAATCGCCGATCATCAAGAACATCAGTGATGCCGCCTTGCAGGAAATCATTACCCGCACCGGTGCTGAAAACGGCGACCTGATCTTCTTCGGCGCTGACAAGGCCAAGATCGTCAACGATGCCTTGGGTGCGCTGCGCGTTAAGCTGGGTCACGACCTCAACCTGCTGACCTGCGAATGGGCTCCGCTGTGGGTGGTCGACTTCCCGATGTTTGAAGAAGTGGACGATGGCAAATGGACCTCGGTCCACCATCCCTTCACCATGCCGCACGGCAGTGTTGAAGAGCTGAAGGCCAATCCCGGCGCCGCTACTTCTGTTGCCTACGACATGGTGCTGAATGGCACCGAAATCGGCGGCGGCTCCCTGCGTATCTACAACCTTGATATGCAAAAGGCCGTGTTTGAAGCCCTCGGCATTGGCGAGGAAGAAGCCCATGAAAAGTTCAGCTTCCTGCTGGATGCCCTGAAGTACGGCGCGCCTCCCCATGGCGGCCTGGCTTTCGGCCTTGACCGCCTGGTGATGCTGATGACCGGCGCAACGTCCATCCGTGACGTCATTGCCTTCCCGAAAACCAAGAGCGCCGAATGCCTGATGACACAGGCCCCGGCCCCGGTGGACCAGAAGCAACTGCGCGAGCTGGGTATCCGCTTGCGTGAAAAGGCAGTGGAACAGCCGCAGTCCTAAGGGGATTTTATCGTCATTCCCGGCTTGGTCGGGAATGACGACATCCCAAGCGATCTTTTTTTCACCCTCAGCACCAATTAGGAGACTGTCATGGCCGGTCATTCCAAATGGGCCAACATCAAGCACCGCAAGGATCGACAGGACGCCAAGCGCGGCAAGATCTTTACCAAGTACATCCGTGAAATCACCGTTGCTTCCCGCATGGGCGGCCCGTCCGAGGCCGACAACCCCCGCTTGCGCGCCATTGTCGCCAAGGCGCTGACCTCCAATCTCAGCCGGGACATCATCAACCGCGCCATCCAGCGTGGTGCGGGCGGCGGTGAAAGCGAAACCGTGCACGAGAATACCTACGAAGGTTACGGCGTCAACGGCGTTGCGGTACTGGTGGAAACCATGACCGATAACGTCAACCGCACCGTCAGTGATGTGCGTCATGCCTTCAGCAAGTGCGGCGGCAATTTGGGCACCAGCGGTTCGGTCGCCTACATGTTTACCCAGCGCGGTGAAATCACCTTTGAAAACGGTGATGAAGACAAGATCATGGAAGTGGCGCTGGAAGCAGGCGCTGACGATGTGATTACCGAAAACGGCAATGTCATTGTCATTACCAACGCCCACAATTTCGGGGCCGTGGAAGATGCACTGACCGCCGCCGGACTGAAAGCCAATCAGGCCGAAGTCACCATGCATGCGGCAACACAGGCTGATATTACGGATGTTGAAGCTGCACAGAAGATCATGAAGCTGATCGACATGCTGGAAGATCTGGACGATGTCCAGAACGTCTACAGCAATGCCAACTTCAGTGACGAGGTCATGGAGAAGCTGGAAAGTTAAAAGAGGCATTGTCGGGCTGAAGCCCGACCTACAAAAGTGGCAATAAAAAGGGGCGCATATCATGCGCCCCTTTTTATTGGTAACAACTTCGATCAGGAACCGTGGTTCTCCGCCAGGAAGAACCAAGTATCCAGCACCGAATCCGGGTTCAGGGACACAGAGTCAATCCCTTCATCCATCAGCCACTTCGCCAGATCGGGGTGATCGCTGGGACCCTGGCCGCAAATGCCGATGTACTTCCCGGCTTTGCGGCAGGCCTGAATGGCGCGTGACAGCAGGAACTTCACCGCCGGATCACGCTCATCAAACAGGTGCGAGACAATCCCGGAGTCGCGGTCCAGACCCAAGGTCAGCTGGGTCAGGTCGTTGGAGCCGATTGAGAAGCCGTCAAAGTGCTGCAGGAAATCTTCCGCCAGCAAGGCATTGGTCGGCAGTTCGCACATCATGATCACTTTCAGGCCGTTTTCACCGCGCTTCAAGCCCTTCTCCGCCAACAGGCTGATGACGCGTTCGGCTTCACCCACCGTCCGCACAAAGGGAATCATGATCTCGACATTGGTCAGACCCATTTCATCACGGACTTTCTTCAGGGCGCGGCATTCCAAGTCAAAGCAATCGCGGAAGTTGTCAGAGATATAACGGGAAGCTCCGCGGAAACCCAGCATCGGGTTTTCTTCTTCCGGCTCATACAGCTTACCGCCAATCAGGTTGGCGTACTCATTCGACTTGAAGTCGGACATCCGCACAATGACCCGTTGCGGATGGAAGGCGGCAGCCAGTGTGGCAATGCCTTCGACCAGTTTCTCGACAAAGAACTCGACCGGCGACGCATAACCGGCGGCGCGAGCCGTCACGGCGTTGCGAATGTCGCGCGGCAGCGTGTCGTAGTTGAGCAGCGCCTTCGGGTGTACACCAATCATGCGGTTGATGATGAACTCCAGACGCGCCAGACCGATGCCCTGATTGGGAATCTGGGCGAAGTCAAAAGCACGGTCGGGGTTGCCAACGTTCATC
Organism: Fluviicoccus sp.; assembly: GCF_030646115.1. GTDB lineage: Bacteria > Pseudomonadota > Gammaproteobacteria > Pseudomonadales > Moraxellaceae > Fluviicoccus. The sequence continues at coordinate 86,216 of NZ_JAUSMX010000005.1, read as the reverse complement.
ATGATCTTGAAGGACAGCTTCGGCATGGAATCAATCGAGTTCTTCTGGATCTCGAAGTCCAGCATGCCTTCATAAATAAAGCCGGTATCGCCTTCGGCACAGGACACGGTCACTTCCTGACCATCCGCCAGCAGTTCGGTGGCGTTGCCGCAACCGACAATGGCCGGTACGCCCAACTCACGGGCAATGATGGCGGCGTGACAGGTGCGACCACCACGATTAGTGACAATGGCGGAAGCCCGCTTCATCACCGGCTCCCAATCCGGATCGGTCATGTCGGAGACCAGCACGTCGCCGTCCTGAACCTTGTCCATTTCGCGGATGGATGTCACCACCTTGACGCGGCCGGCGCCGATACGCTGGCCAATGGAGCGGCCTTCGCAAATCACGGTGCCTTTCTGCTTCAGCAGGTAACGTTCCATGGTGCCGACATTCTGACGGCTCTTCACCGTTTCGGGACGGGCCTGCACGATGTACATCTTGCCGTCATCACCATCCTTCGCCCACTCTATGTCCATCGGCGAACCGTAGTGCTTCTCGATGATCATTGCCTGGCGGGCCAGATCGGCAATCTCGTCATCGGTAATGGAGAACTTGATGCGATCCACCTTGTCGACATCCACAATCTGTGTGGACTTGCCGGTGACGCCGCTGCTTCCGTAAATCATCCGCTGGGCCTTGCTGCCCAGATTGCGGCGCAGGATGGCAGGGCGGCCCGCTTCCAGCGTCGGCTTGTAAACGTAGAACTCATCCGGATTGACGGCGCCCTGCACCACCATTTCACCCAGACCGTAGGACGAGGTAATGAACACCACATCTCGGAAACCTGACTCGGTATCCAGTGTAAACATGACACCGGACGATCCGGTTTCGGAACGCACCATGCGCTGCACACCGGCTGACAAGGCTACCAGTTTGTGCTCAAAGCCTTGATGGACCCGATAGGCAATGGCGCGATCGTTGAACAGCGATGCAAACACTTCCTTGACCGCAATCAGCACATTATCGATGCCGCGGATATTGAGGAAAGTTTCCTGCTGGCCGGCAAAGGAAGCATCGGGAAGATCCTCGGCGGTTGCGGAAGAACGCACGGCGACCGGCATATTTTCATCGCCGCCGGTGAGCTTGGTGAAATCTTCACGAATCGCCTTTTCCAGATCCGCTTGCAGCGGCGTCGCCACAATCCACTCACGGATTTGCTTGCCGGTTTCGGCCAGTTGCACCACATCTTCCACATCCAGCGTATCCAGTACGTCGTGGATGCGCTTGTTGAGCCCGCTTTGCTCCAGGAAATCACGATAGGCCTGAGCGGTCGTAGCAAAGCCGCCGGGTACGGATACACCGGCATTGGACAGGTTGCTGATCATTTCGCCGAGGGAGGCGTTCTTGCCGCCGACACGTTCGACATCATGCTTGCCAAGTTGCTGAAACCAGATAACAAGTGCTTCCAAGGTGAGGCTCCCTAACTGAGTTGAGTCATCGCCGGGGTGGATCGCACCCCGGTCGGATTGTGGCCGGGACAGGTTATGTCCGCAGCGATTTCTGTATTACACTCGCCCGCAGTGGCGACTGCCCGCTACTATAAAGACTCCATCCGCATCAGACAAACCCCAAAGGCCAGCCAATGAGAAGAAGCGTGTTTTTTATTTCCGACGGAACCGGCATCACGGCTGAGACCTTGGGTCACAGTCTGTTGGCGCAGTTCGGCAATGTCTCTTTCGAGCAGCATACACTGCCCTATATCGGCAGTCCGGAAAAGGCCCGCGAAGCCGTCTCGCTGATCAACAAGGTGGCGGAAGCCGATGGGATACAGCCGATTATCATCGACACCATTGTCGACCGGGAAATCCGCTCCATTATAGCGGCCGCCAATGCCTGCATGTTTGATGTTTTCGAGACCTTTGTCGACAAACTTGAGCAAGTGATTGGTGAAAAGCCGATGAATGCCGTCGGAAAATCGCACTCCGTGAACACCCAGACATACAAGACGCGCATCGACGCCATCCACTTTGCCCTGGACAACGATGACGGCGCGCGTACCCGGCACTACGACATGGCGGATATTATCCTGATTGGTGTCTCACGCTCCGGCAAAACCCCTACCTGCATCTATCTGGCCATGCAGTTTGGCATCCGGGCCGCCAACTATCCGCTAACCGAAGATGACCTCGACAGTGAAGCACTGCCGAAAAGCCTGAAGGAACACCGTTCGAAACTGTTTGGTCTGATGATTGACGCCGACCGCTTGGCGATAATTCGCACTGAGCGCAAGGCTAACAGTCGCTACGCCAGCACGCCGCAGGTCCAGCGCGAAGTGCGCGCCATCGAGTCCATTTATATCCGCGAGGGCATCCCCTTCCTGGATGTTTCAGAAATGTCCGTCGAGGAAATCGCCACCCGGATTATTGAACAGAAACACCTGAAGCGACGCATCAGCAGCAGCTAAGCATCTAGTAACGGCGCAGTGTCTGTTCATGCCATGCGGGACGCAAGTCACGAATACGCTTGAGCATGTGCAGGAGACTGCCGTTGCTGCGTCGCAAAACCGTTACCTCCATATCCACAGGCACTACATCGCCATGTTTGCTGACCAACCTCTTTTCCATGGAGTAATAGTCACAATCGCCGGATAACATCCCGTCCACATAGCCTTGATCCAAGCCCAGGTCATCAGGATGGGTAATTTCCACAAAGTTCATCCGCAGAAGTTCTTCTTCGGAATATCCGATTAGTTCACTAAAGGCAGGTGTTACTGAAAGGATCGTGCAATTCATATCAACCAGTAGTACTGTACCGTGGTGATAATCCGAGATTTCAACAGGATTTACGGCAACCGGAGCCAAGGATTCGACAGGCGCTGCTGGATTAAGGTGCCGCCCTTCGGTAACCAGCCAGCGTATTTCGCCGTTCGCCCCATAGACGGGCTTGATGGAGAAATCCACCCGATGGGGTATGCCGTTACGATCAATAATATCCACTTCATGTCGGACAAATTCGCCAGCAGCCGCCCGGCAAACCCACTGTTTTACGTCGCACTGCACTTGGTCATTTTTCCACCACACCCCTTCCCAAAGCGGCACTCCATGCATGTGTCCCTGCGGTAGTCCGGTCATCTCATAGACGGCATGATTGCATTCCAGAACACTACCATCAGGCTTCAGCATGCCGACAAACTGGAACATGGAGTTGAAGACCGCCTGAAACTGCCTATCCCTTTCAGCAAGATTCTGGCGAATGCTCACTTCCTGCCCGATATCCAAATATATCCCGACGATTCTGGAAGGCTGGCCACACTCGTCCCATTCAATAACGCGGGAGCGGTCCTGAACCCACACATATTCACCGGTCCGGTTCAGCAGCCGGTATTCCAGATTGCATACATCGGAATGACCGGCAAAATGTGCCTGAATATCTTCAATGCAGGCTGGCAAATCATCAGGATGAATCCTTCTCTCCCAGTCCGTTGTCCATGTATCCAGCGGTTCATCAGGGTCGTCCAGCAATTTCCGCCAAAAAGGCGACCGGATTACCCTCCCGGATTGAAAGTCCCAGTCCCAAAGTCCAACCTGCAGCCGGTCGATGGTATTCCGCCAAAAGAAATCCGTAGCATCCACCTTTGACTCGAGTACACGTTCGCGAGCTTCAAACTCATTGCAGCATGACCTCTCGAAACAAGCTCCGATCAGGACCCCCGGCAATTCAGGATGGCGCTGGCCGATCATGTGGACATGACGGGAACAAGCTCCCTCTCCACGCCCCCTGATCTCAACCTCAATCGCTGCCGGGGCGGAACCGTTTGCAAGCTCACCCAGCATGACTTCCAGATTTTCCATTCCTGCGGGAGTATATAAATCATGCCACTCCTCCCGGCTAAATCTCACTTTGCCAGTACCTCGGCCATGCAATCGGGAGGCGCCTTCCGTAAATTGAACATGCAAGCCACCATCTTCCAGCAGCCATGTCCCGCTCAGCCCATTCTTTTCGAGCAAGCTGAAAACATTGTCCACATCCGGAGTCTTTTGCAACGAATGATTCATGGGTACCGTCACAATTTGGCGCTGGTTTCGGAGCAAGAATGTTGCCTTTCTGATTTTGTGATCATCTTTACAATTATGCGCTTTATCACCTTCCCTGAAAACCGCCCTCCGACCGTGGAGCCTTCAAAACCGACCGTCAGTCCGTCCATGAAAAAAGCGCCACCGAAGTGACGCTTTTTTGACCCCCCGCAGAATCATCAATCCTGTTGCTGGGTGGCTTCCTTGACCAAGGGCGCCAGCTCACCTTTCTGGGTCATTTCCATGACGATATCGCAGCCGCCAATCAGTTCACCCTTGATCCACAGTTGCGGAAAGGTCGGCCAGTTGGCGATACGGGGCAGCGTGGAACGAATATCCGGATTTTCCAGAATATTGACATAGGCGAAGGGTGCGCCAATCTGGATCAGAGCCTCCACCGTACGGGCGGAAAAACCGCACTGCGGGAACTGGGGGGTCCCCTTCATGTAGATAAGCACGGGGTTTTCCGCAATCTGTTTCTGGATGAGAGCTTCAGTTTCCATCTCGGATACCTTTTTTGGCAGGAATTGGCGGGTTGTATTCTACCTCTAATTGCTGATGACGCGTAATCTGGTTAAGATGTTCCTTTATCCATCCATCTGCTTGAATCCGCACGAATTGCCATGACCAGCGCCCTGATGCCCACGTACGCCCGCCAGCCCATTGCCTTTGTCAGGGGTGAAGGGTCCCGACTTTACACTGCAAACGGGGATGCCTACCTGGATGCCCTGACCGGTATTGCCGTGTGCGGACTGGGTCACGCCCATCCGGTGGTGGCCCGCGCCATCGCCGAACAGGCAGCTACCCTGGTGCATACGTCCAACCTGTATCAGGTTCCCTTGCAGGAAGAACTGGGCGAGGCATTGCGTCAGGTGTCCGGCATGGACCTCTGCTTTTTCGGTAATTCCGGCGCCGAAGCGAATGAGGCCGCCATCAAGCTGGCGCGGATGTTCGGCCACCGCAAGAATGTAGCAGTCCCCGCCATCATCGTCATGGAAAACTCGTTCCACGGCCGCACCCTGGCCACATTGTCCGCCACCGGCAACAAGAAAGTGCAGACCGGCTTTGAGCCGCTGGTGCAAGGCTTCGCCCGTGTCCCGTTTGATGATGTTGCTGCCGTGGAGGCCGCCATTGTCGCCAATCCGGATATCGTCGCCATTCTGGTGGAGCCGATTCAGGGTGAAGGCGGCCTGCGTCCCCCGGCAGCCGGTTTGTCCGGCTATCTGGAAGCCTTGCGCGCACTGTGTGATCGCCACGACCTGCTGCTGATGCTCGACGAAATCCAGACTGGCAACGGTCGCACCGGCAAATACTTTGCGTATCAGCACACCGCTATCCGGCCCGATGTCCTGACCACGGCCAAGGGCCTGGGCAACGGCTTTCCAATTGGCGCCTGCCTTGTCAGCGGCAAGGCCAACGATCTGTTCCACCCCGGCAACCATGGTTCAACCTACGGCGGCACCCCGCTGGGTTGTCGCGCCGCCTTGACCGTGGTGCAGGAACTGCAGAAAGGACCGATAGAAAATGCCGCCGTCATGGGCGAACGCATGATGTCCGGTTTCCGTGAAGCGCTGGCCGACCTGCCGGTGCAGGTCAACGGCAAGGGGCTGATGATCGGCCTGCGTTTGCCTCGCGCCTGCGGTGAACTGGTGGCCCAGGCCCGCGATGAAGAAAAACTGCTGATCAACGTCACGGCCGATTGCGTCGTGCGTTTGTTGCCGGCCTTGAATCTGAGCGCCGCCGATGCGGACGAGATTGTGCTGCGTGTTTCGCGCCTGATCCGCCGCTTTCTGGCTGCCTGAGCCCGGCAAAACCCGACCTGGAGGATACTGACAATGGCGGTTCGCCATTTTTTGACATTACTCGATTTCACGCCCGAAGAGTTGATGGCCGTGCTGAACCGTGCCATTGAACTGAAGCGGCTCCGGCAGGAAGGCATTATCCATGAGCCGTTCCGGGGCAAAGTGCTGGGCATGATTTTTGAAAAGTCATCCACGCGCACCCGTGTTTCCTTTGAGGCCGGCATGGCCCAGTTTGGCGGCTCCGCCATTTTCCTGTCGCCGCGCGATACGCAGTTGGGGCGCGGCGAGCCGGTTGAAGACTCCGCCCGCGTGATTTCGCGCATGGTGGATATCGTCATGATCCGTACTTTTGCCCACGATATCATTGAGCGCTTTGCCGCCCACTCACGGGTTCCCGTGATCAACGGCCTCACGGACGATCATCATCCCTGCCAATTGCTGGCCGACCTGCAAACCTTCATTGAGCATCGGGGCAGCCTGCAAGGCAAGACATTCGCCTGGATTGGCGATGGCAACAACATGTGCAACTCCTACATCCACGCCGCTCACCAACTGGGCTTTCGCATGCAGATTGCCTGCCCCTACGGTTTTGAGCCTGATCCGGAATTACTGCGACAGTATGCCCATTGCGCCACGCTGGTAAAAACGGCCGAGGATGCCGCCGCCGGTGCACACTTGATCGCCACCGATGTCTGGACCAGCATGGGGCAGGAAGCCGAGCAAAGTATCCGCAAGCGCCGTTTCGCCACTTATCAAGTTAACCCGCGCCTCATGGATCTGGCCTCTCCGGATGCCCTTTTCATGCACTGCCTGCCGGCGCATCGGGGTGAGGAAATTTCCGAAGACATGCTGGAAGACTCCCGCAGCGTGGTTTGGGATGAAGCGGAAAATCGCTTGCATGCCCAGAAAGCCCTGATGGAGTTCCTGCTGACAGGCGGGAGTTGACACCGGTATGCGGCAAAGGCCATCTTCAATAACAGCTTTCATACATGCCTTTTGGGGCGGGTGAATCCCCTGACCGTTGTTTGTGATAACATGTTCGGGCTAACGGCTACCAACAATAACCACATAACCGACAAAAACGGAGTCCGATTGTGAGACTGCATCCGACCGCGCTGACCCTGATGACCCTTATGCTGGCCGCCTGCGGTGGCGGCGACAAATCTTCGGGTGGCGGCTCGGGGGTTCCCACCACGCCCGTAGCGACTCCGCACGACCTGATTATCAAACCGGCTATGGGTTATGTCGACAAGGCCAATGTAACGGTGAAGCGCCTGGATGGCAGCATTATCGGCTCGGCCGTCACCGTCAACGGGCAGGCGACAGTGACCGTGCCTGCCGGGGTCGATTCTGTCCTGATTGAGGTGACTGGCGGCGCGGACAGCAAGTACTTCGAAGAAGCGGCCAATGCCATGCAGAATTTGCCAGCGGCTTTTTCAATGCGCGCCATGACGCTGGTCAGCTCCGACAAGCAGATTGTCACCGTCACCCCGTTGACTGAATTTGCGGTTAACATAGCCATGGGCATCATGGGCGGTGTCCACAAATATTCGATCATTCAGGGTAATGACTATATCGGCCGGTATTTTGATATCGACAACATCCTGACGCCCCCCCTGCAGATAGACGAACTCACGGATTATTCCGGCCTCAGTATTGAAACCCTTCCCAGTAAACATGCTGGCAAATATGCCCTGTTGCTGACAGCGGCTAGTCAATACGCCTCTACACAAACCGGTACCACCGCCAATGCCACGGTGCGCTGGACGCAGGAAATGTCAGCTGACTTCCTGAATGACGGACTGATCAACAATACAACGGCTGTCACCTACAACGCCGGCAATATCCCCAACGGGTTGAAAATTGCGCTACAGTATTTCAGAGCCGCTCAACTGAATCCCACCGGAGTGATTCTTCCCACCCACCCCACCAATCCCTCGCTGGATATTGAAGCTTACTATACCGGCTTCATTTTCAAGGTTGCCAATCGCATCAATTCCGGTGACTACCTGACTGATGTCGGACCCGGCATTGATACCAGCAATGTCACGATTCCCCGCATTTCCGCTAATATCGTGGCAGCTGACTTGCTTGGACTCACCGGAACCTTTACCGGCAAAAACATCGAAAACAAGGAGTGCAAGGTCACGGTCAGTAGTGACGGCTTGATCACGATTGCAGAGAGCGGTGTTACGGTGTACAGCCAGAAATTTGACGGTGGCAATGAGGACACCCGCATCCAGACATTTAACAGCGCCGGCATTCTGGTTACGCAATATTTGCAGGCCCGCAGTTCCATCGAGTCTAAAAAATCACTCTTTGCGGGCTACGGCTCCGCCGGTTTGTTGCTTGCCGGTGTAACCGATGAAGTCAAGGACGAGAAGACGGAGGTCGTCTCGAAAGTGGTCAGCTCGGGCTGCTACATCACAACCGCACCTTGAACCGGATTTGTGGCCGGAGATTAATTTCTCCGGCCGCAGGGTTCAAACCGTCTTTGAGGCTACCCGCTGCACCGCATCCAGCCAGCCCGCATACATCTTCTCGCGCTTTTCCATATTCATGCGCGGCGTGAATTCCCGCTGGCAATGCCACAAATCGGAAATCGCATCGAGGGAGGCAAATTTCCCGACATGCATTCCGGCCAGCCAAGCCACACCCATGGCCGTGGTTTCAGTGACTTCCGGCCGGTCGACCCTGACCCCCACAATATCCGACAATGCCTGCATCAGCCAGTTATTGACGGCCATGCCGCCATCCACCCGTAACGCCTGAAAATGACCGGCGCCATCCTTTTTCATAGCCTCCATCAGGTCGCGTGTCTGAAAACAGACCGCCTCCAGACCAGCAATGACAATTTCGCCAATGCCGGTGTCGCGGGACAAGCCGAAAATCGCACCACGCGCATGCGGGTCCCAATATGGAGCACCAAGACCGGTAAAAGCCGGCACCAGATATACTCCCCGGCTGTCCACCGTCTCCTCGGCAATCGCCTCGGTATCGCCTGCCTGCTTGATCAGCTGAATCCCGTCACGCAGCCATTGCACAGCCGCACCGGCGACAAAAATACTGCCTTCCAGAGCATAGGTGACTTTGCCATTCAAGCGGTACCCCACTGTGGTCAGCAAACGGTGTTTGGACTGGATAGCCTCTTCGCCGGTATTCATTACCATGAAACAGCCGGTTCCATAGGTGCTCTTGACCATGCCGGGCTTGAAGCACGCCTGCCCGATCAGCGCCGCCTGTTGATCACCGGCGACCCCGCCAATAGGGATGGGAGCGCCGAAATGCGCCGTCAGGGTTGCACCGAAATCACTGGAAGAATCCTGCACTTCCGGAAGCAGCGAAGCCGGAATACCGAAGATATCAAGTAACTCCCGATCCCATTCCTGCGTGTGGATATTGAACAACAGGGTTCGGGCGGCATTGGTGGCATCGGTCGCATGCCTGGCGCCGCCGGTCAGCATCCATATCAGCCAGGTATCGATGGTGCCGAACGCCAGTTCACCTTTCTCTGCGCGGGCGCGGGCGCCAGCTACGTTGTCCAGCAGCCAGGCCAGCTTGGTCGCGGAGAAATAAGGGTCCAGCAACAAGCCGGTTTTTTGCTGGATCGTGCTTTCCAGACCCCTGTTTTTCAGGCGCAGGCAGGTATCAGCGGTGCGTCTGTCTTGCCAGACAATGGCTTTGTGCAATGGTTGGCCGGTCTTGCGATCCCACAGCACGGTGGTTTCACGCTGGTTGGTGATCCCAATGGCGGCAATCTGCTGTGCAGTAATGCCGCTTTTCTGCAGGACTTCACGACACACGGCCAATGCCGATTCGGCAATTTCAGCCGCATCATGCTCGACCCAGCCGTCGGCCGGGAAATGCTGCTTCAGTTCACGCTGGGCCATGCCCACCGGTTGCCCCTGCAAACTGAAAATAATGGCGCGGGTACTGGTGGTTCCCTGATCCAAACTGAGCAAATAAGGCTGCATATCTCTTCCTCAACCTTGTTATTATTGACAAGCCGACTATGGCCGCATCCGCTGGCCTTTCCCGGCACACAAAACCTCAAGCCTAACCTGATTGGCCGGCGCAAACCAGCCCGCGATGATAGTGACTCCATGCGCTTTGTCTTGTTAATTACTGCCGCACCCCATCAACCCGGTGCCTGGCATGCATATCATCTCTGCAAGGCCGCGCTGGCTGCCGGGCATAAGGTGCAATTGTTCTTTTACGGCGATGCCGTCATCACCGCCGGCCGGTTACGGTTTTTGGCGCAGGATGAACCGGTGCTGGGTCAGCTTTGGGCGGAGCTAGCGGTGCAAAACGGGATGGAGCTTCCGGTGTGCGTGGCGGCGGCCATGCGTCGCGGTGTGACAGATTCCGAGAACGCCCGCCGCCACCAACTGGACGGTGACAGCCTGAACCCCGCCTTCCGACTGGCCGGACTCGGGGAACTGACCGAAGCCATGGCCGGGGCGGACCGGGTATTGACGCTGGCAGGATGAACCCATGACAAGCCCCCTCTTTATCCAACATCGTGCCCCGTTTGACGGCCATGCCGCTGCCGAACTGCTGGACGCGCTGCTGGTCAGCGCCGCTTTCGGCCAGAACCCCACCGTGCTGTTCCATGGGGACGGCGTGTGGCAACTGGTTGGCCCTCAGGAGCCGGCCGCCTTTGGATGCAAGTCCCTGGCCGCACAATTGGAAGCGCTGCCGCTTTATGATGTTGAAAACATTTTGGTGGAGCAGGAAAGCCTGGACAGTCGAGGATTGTCGGCTGCTCAACTGGTCTTGCCCGTTCGATCGATAGCACGCACGGAACTTCTCTCACTATTGGCCGAACACTCCCCTGTCCTGAGGTTTTGATGAGCACCCTGCATCTGGTATCCGTCAACTTGTCCGGCCGAACAGAACTCACCGCACAACTCAGGGCGGCAGCTTCGGCTGATGACAGTATATTATTCATGGGGAGCGGCATATACAGCCTGACCACCCTTCCCGATCTTTCCGGAAGGCTGTTGGCGCTGCATGCCGACGTAGCCGCGAGCGGTTTCTCGCCCAGCAATCGCGTTGCGTTGGTTGATTACGCCACCGTGATCCGCCTGTGTGAACAGCATGAACGAAGTCTTAGCTGGAGCTGAGCCTGCCGTCGATGAAGACGGCCACTTGCTTCACCCCGGCTCATGGACACCGGAAATCGCCGGGATACTGGCAGCACAGCAGGGCTTGACGCTGGATGGCCGTCACCGGGAGGTCCTGGAGGCGGCGCGGGAGTTTTATGCCCGCTTTCAACGTTCACCGGCAACCCGCCCGCTGTTGAAATATCTGGCGCAAACTCTGGGGCCGGAAAAGGCCACCAGTATCTACCTGATGCAATTGTTTGGCGGCGGAACCCAGGCCCGCACCATTGCCCGGCTTGCCGGTTTGCCCAAACCTCCGAACTGTATTTGAGACGAACCCGTCATGGTCATGAAAAATATCTACAAGGATGCCGAGCACCCCTTCGCCCAATATGTCCGCATTGTCGGCAAAGGCAAGACCGGCAGCCGCTCTCTGAACTTTGAAGAGGCCCGTGACGCCTTCCGAATGATTCTGGACGGGGAAACGCTGGATGTACAAACCGGTGCTTTCCTGATGTTGCTGCGGGTCAAGGAAGAGTCCTGCGAGGAGTTGGCCGGTTTTGTCAGTGCGGTTCGTGACTGGGTTCCTTCCCCGGAAATTGCGGTGGATCTGGACTGGTCATCCTACGCCGGCAAGCGCAAGCATTTCCCGTGGTTCCTGCTGGCTGCGCTGGTGCTGGCGCAGCATGGCAAGCGGGTGTTCATGCACGGCGCCAGCGGCCACACCGTCAACCGTCTGTATACCGAGCATGTACTGCCCGCCTTGGGCTTTCCGGTCTGTCAGCACTGGGCGCAAGTGGAAATCCAGTTACAGCAATATCAGTTTGCTTACCTGCCGCTGCGTGCGTTATGTCCTCCTCTGGATGAACTGATCCAGTTGCGTAATGTCATGGGCCTGCGCTCGCCGGTTCACACCCTGTCCCGCCTGATCAATCCCCTGAATGCGCGCTGCACCCTTCAGGCCATTTTTCATCCCGCCTATCGCGAGTCGCATCAGCAAGCCGCCGCCTTGCTCGGGTATGACAACAGCATGGTGATCAAGGGTGAAGGCGGTGAGTTTGAGCGCAATCCGGATGGGCGCTGCCTGGTGAAAGGCATTCGGAACGGCGAATTGTACGAAGATGAATGGCCGATGCTGTTTGATGAACGTCACGAGGCTGAAGAAACCCTGGAGCTGGCAGATTTCCTGGCTGTTTGGCGTGGCGAACGTCCGCACGAGTATGGAGAAATGGCGGTGATCGGGACCTTGGCGTTGGCGCTGCAAGGCTTACAGGAGGCAGGCTCCCAAGAAGAGGCGCTGGTCATGGCGCGGCTATGGTGGGAGCAGCGCGACCCGTCCCGCAAGCCGATTCGCGGCGAGGAGCAGATGGCCTTGTTTTAAGCGGAGGGTCAGCCCTCTTGCTCACTGCCGCTGCGGTCAGGCCAGAAGCGACTGAGCCACATACCAATGGTCATGGCACCGACAAAGAGGATGGCAAAGGGCACACCGCTGGCCGCGATAATAAGACCGGGACCGGGACAAATGCCGGAAATGCCCCAACCGATCCCAAACAGTAGGCTGCCGATCACCAGCGGCGCATCAACGGGCCGGCGGTTAGCCAGCGAAACAGCCTCACCAGCCAGGTTGCGACCGCGACGGCGGATCAGATAAAACACCGGTGATGCCACGGCAATAGCCGTGGCCATGACAACGGCCAGTGCAGGATTCCAGGCCCCGGCCACATCCAGAAACGCCAGAACGTTGGCAGGGTTGGTCATACCTGACAGGATCAAGCCCGTGCCGAACAATGCACCGCTCAACAAGGCAACAAGCGCTTGAGGAATTTTCACGACAACCTCCGGTTCATGGTCGTTAGGCCAACACATGGCGAATGACAAACACCGTCACTGCTGCACTGAACATAAACATCAGGGTCGCGACCAGCGACCGCCATGAGAAATTGGCAATACCGCAGACGCCGTGTCCGCTGGTGCAGCCCGAACCGATACGCGTCCCCAGCCCCACCAGCAACCCCGCCAGGATCATAGCGTAAGCCGCTACCGGCGATGTCAGCTCCGGCCGAGGCATCAGAAACACCGGTAAAATCAAGCCAGCCATAAAAAACAACTGCCAGCCTCCCCGACCCATGTCACCGCCAATCAAACGGCCATAGATGCCGCTGATACCGGCAATGCGTCCAGTTAACGCCATCAACAAGGCTGCTGCCAAGCCGATTAACGCACCACCGCCCACAAGAGGCCACACGTTTGCCATCAGAACTCCAACTTACGCGCAAAAGCCATCCAAACTCCAAATACAAAAAAGCCACTGAGGTTCACTCAGTGGCTTTTTGCGTAATGGCGCAGCGGACGGGACTCGAACCCGCGACCCCCGGCGTGACAGGCCGGTATTCTAACCGACTGAACTACCGCTGCGAATCTGGTAAATCTACAACCTACAGCTTTGAACCCGAAAACCCCAGGTGTCACCCTCTTGAGCTTTCATGTATGGCGCAGCGGACGGGACTCGAACCCGCGACCCCCGGCGTGACAGGCCGGTATTCTAACCGACTGAACTACCGCTGCGAATTTGGTAGAACGATACGTGACTTGGTGGGTGCTGAGGGGATCGAACCCACGACCCTCGCCTTGTAAGGGCGATGCTCTCCCGGCTGAGCTAAGCACCCGCATCGTTTCGGTGTGGGGCATTATAGATTGTTTGACTAGCGTGTCAAATCAATAATGACGAAAACATTATAACTGCCCAAAAAAAACCCAAACATAAACAAACCCATCCAACCGCCGCCCCAGAGGAACAACGCATCCGGTCTGCCCGTTCTCAGCTTTCCACAATCAGCACCGTTGTATAAACCGGCACCCGGTCAAAGAGGTCAGCCAGATCGGCATTGCGCATACGGATACAGCCATGGGAGGCCGGAACCCCCATGGGTTCAGTGTCCGGGGTGCCATGGATATAAATATAACGGCGCATGGTGTCGCGGTTAGCCAAGCGATTATGCCCCGGCTCCAGACCGGACAACCACAGGATTCGGGTCAGAATCCAGTCGCGTCCGGGATGCGCCAAAGCCAGTTCCGGCGTGTAGATTTCCCCGGTGGGCCGCCGGGCGCGAAAAACGGTATTCAGCGGCAAGCCTGCGCCAATCTTGGCGCGAATGAGGTGCCTGCCCCGTGGCGTTTGGTAGCTGCCCGCCAGCTCTCCGGCCCCTTTGGCAGCTGTTGACACGGACCAGGCCTGAACCGCCTCGCCCTCCTCGTTCAGCAACTCCATCCGCTGATCCGCAAGTGAAATCCTGAGCTCCATTACGTCCCTACCTGCATGCTGATGTGCCGGTAATAGTGTGCGATGATGATCGCCGCCGCTTCTTCCGCCGTATCGACGATCGATATCAATGACAAATCACTGCGGTCAATACAGCCCGTCCCCAGCATCGTTTTTTCCATCCAGTCCATCAAACCCTGCCAATAATCCCTGCCCACCAGCACAATGGGGAACGGATCGCTTTTACCGGTCTGGACCAGCGTCAATGCTTCGAACAACTCGTCCATGGTGCCGAAACCGCCTGGAAAAATGGCAAAGGCTATCCCGTGTTTGAAGAACAGGAATTTTCGGACAAAGAAATATCGAAAGCTGAGATTGATATCCTGATAAGGATTTGGCTTTTGCTCATTAGGCAGAGTGATATTCAGGCCGACCGACAGGGCCCCTTTCTGGAAAGCCCCCTTGTTGCCTGCCTCCATGATTCCGGGTCCGCCGCCCGTAATGACGGCCAACCCAACCCGAGACAAGCGCTCACCCAACTCCTCCGCCGAACGACACCACGGGGACTCAGGCGGCAGTCTGGCGCTGCCAAAGATATTGACGGCATGTTCGATGCGAATCAGATGTTCAATGCCGTCCACAATCTCGGACTGGATCCGCAACACACGCCATGCTTCAGGCATTTTCTTGTCAAACATGAAGTTATCTCATTTTCTTATTGTTATACATGAAAGAAAATGCGCGCCTATAGCTTAGCCTCGCGCTCGCAATATCAGTTCTTTCATCTCCCGCACGGCATCCTTGAAGCCGACAAACAGCGCATGCGCCACTATGGCATGGCCGATATTCAGTTCGTGAATTTCGGGAATGGCGGCAATGGCGGCTGCATTATGATAGTGCAGGCCGTGACCGGCATTCACCACGATACGCCCCTGAGCCAGCCTCACAGCTTCCACAATGCGTCGCAGTTCCAACTCCTGACGGCTGCCAGTGGCTTCCGCATATGCTCCGGTATGCAATTCAATGGTCGGCGCGCCGCAGGCGATAGCCGCCTCAATCTGCACAGTGTCCGGGTCGATGAACAGGGAAACATCCATTCCGGCTGAGCCCAGGCGATCGCAAGCGGCGGCGATACGCTCCATTTGGCCTACAACATCAAGACCCCCTTCCGTGGTCAGTTCCTCACGACGCTCGGGAACCAGACAGACATGCTCGGGCTGCACGGACTCGGCAAAGGCCAGCATCTCGTCCGTGACGGCAATTTCCAGATTCATACGTGTTTGCAGCATTTGCTTCAGCAAACGGACATCACGTTCCTGGATGTGACGGCGGTCTTCTCGCAGGTGCAGGGTAATGCCGTCAGCACCGGCCTCCTCGGCCAGCAAGGCGGCATGCAATGGCTCAGGATAACGGGTGCCGCGCGCCTGACGAAGGGTGGCGACATGATCAATATTAACGCCCAGCAGAATGCTCATTTTTGGTCCTCATCCACAATTCCCGGCTTTTCAGCGGTTTGTCGCCCAGATGCTCGGCCAGCGCCCGACGCATGATTTGTCGTGCGGCCATCCGGGTTTCATCCCGGGCGTAATCAGCAACAGCAATAGCTTGCAGTATATCGGCAGTCCATCCTTCCGCACACGCCACCATGCCGGTTCCCGGCTCAAAGCGATAGTACTGCCCGGCCTGTAACGGATGCCCGTCATCATCCTGATCAAAAGTTATGCCGTAACCCATGGCCGCCAGCAATTGCTTTTCAAACTCACGCAATCCCGGTTCCAGGGTGGCGCGCACCCCCAATGTCCCCAACAGACCGGAATAATTGGCAAACAGGGTGGGATGCGCCTCATCCGGCGGCAGCAGGCGGACCAGCAGTTCGTTGAGGTAAAAGCCGGCAAACAGCGCTTCCCCATGCAGGGACAAAGGCAGGCCCGCCTGTTCGCAGTGGGTCATGGTCTTTAGGGTGGAACGCCCGCGCCAGCGGACCAGGCAGGGTTGAAACAAGGGGACAGAAGCGCGTCCGACGGCGCTGACACGCCCCTGCTCCAGAGTCCACAAGTCCACCAGACGGCTTCTTTCCTTGTAGGGACGCGTGTGCAGCAGGAAGGCGTGGCAGAACTCGCCGCCGGCGGTCATATATCGCTGTAGCCCAGACTTTTCATGGCGCGGATATCATCAGACCAGCCGCTCTTGATCTTCACCCAGAGCGTCAGCATCACTTTGCGGTCGAACATTTTCTCCATATCCAGCCGGGCTTCCTGACCAATCAGCTTCAGGCGCTGCCCGCCTTCACCGATCACAATGGCCTTCTGTCCGGCGCGCTCAACATAGATATTGGCATCTATGCGCAGCAGCTTCCCTTCTTCTTTGAAGCTTTCAATTTGCACGGTCAGGTCGTAGGGGATTTCGTCACCCAGTTGGCGCATGACTTTTTCACGGATCATTTCGGCCGCCAGAAAGCGCTGCGAACGGTCAGTGATCTGGTCTTCACCATAAAGCGGGGGCGCAAACGGCAGGAACCGGCTGACCAGGGCGTGCAAGGATTCGAGATTGTGACCACGCAAGGCCGACACCGGCATGACCTCCACAAAGCTGCGCTTGGCGCTGATGGCGGCAATATGCGGCAGCAGCTTTTCCTTGTCCGCCAACGAGTCCACTTTATTGATCAGCAAGACGACAGGCGTATCAATACGCTGCAACTTTTCCAGCACCAGTTCATCATCGGGTGTCCACTTCAGACCATCCACGACAAACAGCACCAGATCAATATCCTTCAATGCCGATTCGGCCGCCTTGTTCATGTAGCGGTTAATGGCGCGCGGTTCCTTCTTGTGCATGCCCGGCGTATCCACATAGACCGCCTGTACATTGCCTTCCGTGACAATCCCGAGGATGCGGTGCCGTGTAGTCTGCGGTTTGCGGGAGGTAATGGAGAGCTTCTGGCCCAGCAGGTGGTTCAGCAGCGTGGATTTACCGACATTGGGCCGCCCGACAATGGCCACGAAGCCACAACGAAAGTCGGGGGTCGGCGCGGTGGTTTGTTCCGAACCGAAAAAACTGTCAATGACATCACTCATGCTTCAATTCCCAGCTGTTTCAACATAATGACTGCCGCTGCCTGTTCGGCATAACGACGGGAGGCGCCTTCGCCTTCGACGAGGGGTTCGCCTTCGACTTCGCAAGACACCCGGAACTGCTGGTCGTGGTCTGCGCCGCTGACCTCCAGCACCAGATAGACCGGAAGCGGCCGCTGGCGGGACTGCAGGTATTCCTGCAAACGGCTTTTGGGGTCCTTGGATGGAGAAACCTGCTGCACATTAACCAGATGCTCGCCATACCAGCGCAGGACGCATTCACGACAGGTCCGAATATCGCCTGAATCCAGGAAAACAGCGCCCAGCAGCGCTTCGAAAGTGTCGGCCAGAATGGAGTCCCGGCGGAAGCCGCCGCTTTTGAGTTCGCCTGACCCCAAACGCAGGTACTCGCCGATATGCAGCTCACGGGCCAGACGGGCCAGCATGTCCTGATTGACCAGACTGGCGCGGAGGCGAGTCAAACGGCCTTCTTTTTCCTGCGGGAATTGCCGAAAGAGGTATTCGGCAACCAACATCCCCAGTATGGAGTCGCCCAGAAATTCCAGGCGTTCATTGTTACGGTTACCGCTGACGCTGCGATGGGTCAGAGCCAGCTCGAACAGGGTCGGGTCCTGGAAGGTGTAGCCCAACCTCCGCATCAAAACCAAGGGACTCGGGTTCATTCAGCCTCTGCGGGGGCCAGTTCGATGCCATTCGGATTTTCTGATGAGAATGACCGGCTGAAAGTAGCCGCCACATCCATGTTACCCATCAGGGGCCTACGATCCTCATACTGCAAGTCAACGACTATCTTATCGCCCTCGCGGCGGATTTTCATCAAGTCCTCAATCTTGCGCTCACCCATGCCGTTCATGCTCATGGCCGTCAGCATGCTTTGGTAAAAATCCTTCGTGTTCAAACCGTCAATATTGGGCTCATCAAACCGGCCGGCAATGATTTTGGTCATGGTGTAATAGTCCAGGTAAATGGGACCAATGGTTGCACCGACCTTGATGGCCATGGCAAAAAAACTGATACCGAAGACCACACCCCAATAGGAAATGCCTTTTTGACGACCCTGCATGCTGTTTACCCCTTTAATTGTTGGTTTATTGAACCGGGCCGTTACGCCCAAAGGTTGGCAGGTTCAGGCCCGGATCCTTGTGAATCCAGATATAGACCGCCTTGCCGACAATCATCCGGTCAGGAACGGCCCCCCAATAGGCATTGTCCGCCGGATTGAAAATACAACCGGTCAATTCGCTTTGTGAACACCAGTAGCGGCTGTCCTTGCTGTTGTCCCGGTTATCGCCCATCATGAAATAATGGCCTTCAGGCACCACAATATCCAGCACCCGGCGACGGTTTTCGCTGCCGGCCTCCTGACGCGTCGTGTGCTTGACGCCGCCCAGGTTCTCTTCAAAATACATTTCCCAAGGATCAACTGCGGGTTCCTGCCGGATCAGCCGCCGCGTTGCCAGCTCCCCGTTGACATACAGATCCCCGTTGACGTCCGTCCGGATACGGTCGCCGGGCACGCCAATTACCCGCTTGATGAAATTCATGGTGGGCCGGGGGGGAAACCGGAACACCATGATATCGCCGCGTTGCGGCTTGCCAACCGGAATAATTTCCGTACCGGTCACCGGCAGGCGCAGGCCGTAAGCATATTTATTCACCAGAATATAGTCACCAACTTCCAGCGTTGGCAACATGGAACCCGACGGAATGGTAAATGGCTCGACCAGAAACGATCGCAGCACCAGCACAATGGCCAGTACCGGGAAAAAGGAATGTGCATATTCCACCAGCGGGGGCTCGGTCCGCAGCGCCGGCGCCAGCGGAGACGTGGCGTACTTGACCAGGTCGAGGGCATGGCGCTGACGGATACGACGGGTCAGCAGCACATCCAGCAGCCAACCCAGCCCGCAAAGAAAAGTCGCTATGACCAGCACCAGCGAAAAGTCGATATCGACCCGACCCAGCATGGCCAACGCCAGCAGGCCCAACAAACTGAGTCCGCTGCCCCAGCGGATAACTTCTATATAGGCCGGTGTGGCAACCAGGGCAATGGACAAGCCTTCTTCGTCCAGCGCACCTGTCCGGTATGACCTCACCAGCGCAGCCTGGCGTCTGGGAAGCATCACGAAGGTCTCAACACTCCAGGCCAGCAGGCTGGACGCCAGCACTGCCAGCAAACCGGTCAACAACAAGGTCATGCTCATGGGTATCATCCAATCCGGGGCTTATCGTTCGACCTTGAGGACGGCCAGGAAGGCCTCTTGCGGAATTTCCACGCTGCCAACCTGCTTCATGCGCTTCTTGCCCTCTTTCTGCTTGTTCAGCAGCTTCTTCTTACGCGACACGTCGCCGCCGTAACACTTGGCCAGCACGTCCTTGCGCATCGCTTTCACTGTGGAACGGGCAATGATCTGGCTGCCGATGGCGGCCTGGATGGCGACATCGAACATCTGGCGGGGAATAAGCTCTTTCATCTTTTCCACCAGCGCCAGACCGCGATGACGGGCATCGTTGGCGTGGCAGATCATGGCCAGCGCATCCACCTTATCGCCGTTGATCAGCACATCCACCTTAACCAGCTTGGAGGCTTCAAAACGTACAAAATTGTAATCGAGCGAGGCAAAACCGCGCGATGTGGATTTCAGGCGGTCGAAGAAATCCATCACCACTTCAGCCAAAGGCACTTCATAGGTCAGGGAGACCTGATTGCCCAGGAACTTCATGTCCTGCTGCACGCCACGACGCTCTTCACAGAGCTTGATGACGTTGCCCAGATATTCCTGAGGCACCAGGATATGACACTCGGCAATGGGTTCGCGCAGCTCGTCCACGGTGCCGCCTTCCGGCATCTTGGAGGGGTTATCGACAAACACCACCTCACCGTTGCGCCTGACGGCTTCGTAAACAACCGTCGGCGCAGAAGTGATCAGGTCGAGGTCATATTCCCGTTCCAGCCGCTCCTGCACGATTTCCATGTGCAGCATGCCCAGGAAGCCGCAGCGGAAACCGAAACCCAGGGCATCGGAGGATTCCGGCTCAAAGAACAGCGCTGAATCATTCAGCTTGAGTTTTTGCAGGGCTTCGCGGAAGGACTCGAAATCGCTGGAATCAATGGGGAACAGGCCGGCATAGACCTGCGGCTTCACCTGCTTGAAACCGGGCAGCATTTCCACATCAGGCGTGGCGGCCAACGTTAGCGTGTCGCCAACCGGAGCACCGAAAATATCCTTGATCCCGGCAATGATGAAGCCGACCTCGCCTGCTTCCAGATGGCCGGTTTCAGTGTGCTTGGGAGCAAAGACGCCGACACTGGAAACCGGGTGGCTCTGACCGGTGCTTTTCACCAGGACCTTGTCGCCCTTGCGGATGCGGCCGTGCTTGACGCGCACCAGCGACACCACGCCCAGGTAATTGTCGAACCAGGAGTCAATGATCAGGGCCTGCAGTGGAGCGTTGCAGTCACCCACGGGAGCCGGAATGCGGGCAATCAGGTCCTCCAGCAGATCTTCCACGCCCAGACCGGTCTTGGCGCTGACGCGGCAGGCGTTTTCCGCCTCAATGCCGATGATTTCTTCAATTTCCTTGATCACCATTTCCGGATCGGCCTGCGGCAGGTCGATCTTGTTGAGCACGGGCAATACTTCCAGCCCCTGTTCAATGGCGGTGTAGCAGTTGGCGACCGATTGCGCTTCAACGCCCTGGGCGGCATCCACCACCAGCAAAGCGCCTTCACAGGCAGCCAGCGAACGGCTGACCTCGTAATGGAAATCGACATGACCGGGCGTGTCAATGAAATTGAGCTGGTAACGCTCGCCATTGCGGGCAACATGGTACAACGTCACCGAATGCGCCTTGATGGTGATGCCGCGCTCACGCTCCAGATCCATGGAATCCAGCACCTGCGCCTGCATTTCCCGGTCGGCCAGGCCGCCGCAAATCTGGATGAAGCGGTCGGCCAGCGTGGACTTGCCATGGTCGATGTGGGCGATGATGGAAAAATTGCGGATGTGGGAAATGTCAGTCACTGCTTGACCCGGGTCACGAAAAAAGATTGGGCATTCTACCCGAAGCGGACGGAATCAACAAAGAATGCCCTTTCTTTATTCTCAGGGGGCAATCGGACTCAACGGCGGCACCACATCGGCATTCTGGCCGCGATGGCGCAGGAAATGATCCATCAGCACAATAGCCAGCATGGCCTCGGCAATGGGCGTCGCCCGAACACCGACGCACGGGTCGTGCCGGCCCTTGGTCACCACCTCCTGCGGATTCCCGGCCAGATCAATGCTCTGCCCCGGATTGGTGATGCTGGAAGTGGGTTTCAGGGCAATGGTCACCACAATCGGCTGGCCGCTGGAAATACCGCCCAGCACGCCGCCGGAATGGTTGGCGGTAAAACCCTGCGGCGTCATTTCATCACGGGCCTCGTGCCCTTTCTGGCTCACCACCTCAAAACCGTCGCCAATGGCCACCGCCTTCACGGCGTTGATGCTCATCATGGCGTGGGCAATATCGGCATCCAGACGGTCGAACACCGGCTCACCCCAACCCACAGGCACGTTGTCGGCAACCACCGTCAGTTTCGCGCCCACGCTGGTGCCTTCACGTCGCAAATTGGTAATCACCTCTTCGAACTTGACCACGGCTTCACGGTCGCCGCAGAAGAACGGATTCTGGTTGACATAATCCCAGTCCAGTTGCGTCGCCTTGACATCGCCGATCTGCTCGACATAGCCGCGCACGCGCACACCGAATTTTTCCAGCAGATATTTCTTGGCGATAGCCCCTGCCGCGACCCGCATCGCGGTTTCCCGCGCCGAGGAACGTCCGCCGCCGCGATAGTCGCGGAAGCCGTATTTCTGAGTGTAGGTATAGTCCGCGTGACCGGGACGGAAAGTGGTGGCGATGTTGCCATAATCCTTCGATTTCTGGTCGGTATTCTCGATCAGCAGGCCGATGGGCGTGCCGGTGGTCCTGCCTTCAAACACCCCGGACAGAATTTTCACCACATCGTCTTCACGACGCTGGGTGGAGAACTGCGAGGTGCCCGGCTTGCGCCGGTCGAGGTCAATCTGCAGATCGGCTTCGGTCAGGGCCAGGCCGGGGGGAACGCCGTCGACAATGGCGCCCAGCGCCGGACCGTGCGACTCGCCAAAGGTAGTGACACGGAACAGTTGTCCGATGCTGTTGCCCGCCATTTACACGGCCTCCTGAAACTGCGGTTGAAACCGGCGGCATTCTTCCGCCGTCAATACGAAAACCCCGGAGCCGCCGTTCTCGAACTCCAGCCACTGGAACGGCACATCCGGGAACGCCTGTTCCAGCGCCCAGGCGGAATTACCGACCTCCACAACCAGCAGGCCGTCATCCGACAGGTAGTCGGCGGCTTCGGCCAGAATACGGCGGGTAATCGACAAGCCGTCCGGACCGGCTTCCAGCGCCAGCTCGGGTTCACGGGTGAACTCCGGCGGCAGGTCAGCCATGTCACCGGCATCCACATAGGGCGGATTGCTGACAATCAGGTCGTATTGCTGGCCGGGCAACTTGCTGAACACATCGGATTCAATCAGGTTGACCTGTTCCAGCAGATCATGATGCTCGACATTGACGGCGGCCACGGACAGGGCATCCAGCGAGATGTCGGTGGCATCCACCAGGGCCTCGGGAAAGGCATGGGCGATGGCGATGGCGATGCAGCCCGAGCCGGTGCACATGTCGAGAATGCGCTGCGGCTCATTGACGCCCAGCGAGGCAAAACGCTCGTTGATCAGTTCAGCAATGGGCGAACGCGGCACCAGCACGCGCTCATCCACATAAAAAGGATGGCCGCAGAAATAAGCCAGGTTCAACAGGTAGGCCAGCGGAATACGGTCGTTGACGCGTTTTTCCAGCAACTCGACGATGCGGCGGCGCTCACTGGGCAGCAGGCGCGCATCCATGATTTCAGCATCGGCATCCCAGTTCAGCGACAGGGTCTGCATGACCAGCGCGGTGGCTTCGGCAAAGGGGTCTTCGCTGCCGTGACCAATGTGCACATCGGCGCTGCGCAGGCAGGTGACGGTGAAGCGGATAAAATCGCGAATGGTGTGCAACTCGGCGACGGCTTCCTGAAACAGGGTCTGGGGGAGGATGACGGCCTCTTCCACGCTGGATTCCTCAATGGGGGATATAAAGGGGCGATTGTAGCAGCAAAGCCATGCCCCCTGTAGGTCGGGCTTCAGCCCGACAACACTCTCCGATCGAAGGGTATTGTCGGGCTGAAGCCCGACCTACAGGGATGGAGCTTATTTGAAGATTGTGTTCAGGAAGACCCGCAATTCCTCCCATGACGCCTTGTCCGCTTCTGCATTGTAGGCAATGGGCATGCCAAACTTCTTGGCGATGTCATCCGCACCTGGGTTAGTGAAACTATGCTTGGCGCCCGGATAGCTGATGACGCGGTAATCTGCCTGGGCGGCTTTCATTTCTTCATCAAATTTGGCTACGGCCTCGGCGGGCACCATGTTGTCATCAGCGCCGGTCATCACCAGCACTTTCGACGTGACTTTTCCGGGTTGGGCGGGTTGCCATGCGCCCAGGGCACCGTGGAAACTGGCGACACCCTTCAACGGTTCGCCCTGACGCGCCATGTTCAGCACCACCGCACCGCCAAAGCAGTAACCAATGGCTGCCAGCTTCTTGCTGTCGCTATGCTTGTTGGCCTTGAGCAGTTTTTCAGCCGCACGGAATCGGGCGCTGGTCTGGTCGGTGTTTTTGGTGGCTTCCTGCATGAAGGCCATGGCGTTATCGGGATGGTTGGCGTGCTTGCCGTCACCATACATGTCCACGGCCATGGCGACGTAACCAGCTTTGGCCAGCTGGTCGGCGCGGGAACGGGCGTAGTCGTTGAGCCCCCACCATTCATGCACCACCAGCACGGCGGGACGCTTGCCCTTGAACTGGTCGTCATACACCACATAACCTTTCATTTTGACACCACCACCGGTATAGCTGACATCCTTGCCGTGCAAGGCGGCCAGAGATTGCCCGGCAATGAGGGTGAGTCCGAGTAACCATGCCTTGTTCATGACTGTGCTCCTTGAGGTGGGGGTTTAAATGGAAAGCTATAAGATTTTGGAAGGGAATGCACGTGGACAGATAAAGTCCTGGAGTTCGAACCTTTACCTCCCCAGCCAAATCAGCTATAAAACGGGCAAAATTTACTAAGGATATCACTGATGGATACGCAAAACCCCTATCAGGGCCCTGCCCGCACCGAATCATTAACCCCGACCATTGGGAACACATATGAGCCACGGGTTTTTGCCCTGGAAGGCCGCATCGGACGGCTGCGCTATGTGGCTTACTATACTGCCTCGATGCTGGTTATCGTTCCGATTGCCGTGATAGCGACAGTCGTAGGCAAAATTGGCGGAGAAACCCCGGCGGTCGTGCTGCTGGGCGTGGGCATACTTGCCGCACTCGTGCACATGCTGGCACTGGGCGTGCGCCGCCTTAATGACCTGAATCGCTCCGGCTGGCTGCTGTTGCTGATGGCTATCCCTCTGGTCAACTTGCTGTTGAGCCTCTACATGTTTTTTGCTCCCGGAACAACAGGGGGCAACAACTACGGCCCGGAGCCGACACGCAACGGCAACTTCGTTTTCATTGGCGCGCTGCTGATGCCTATACTCGCCGTGGCCATGACCCTGTATGCGCCGTCCATGAAAAAGGGCAATGCCGCCGCTGTACAAGCGGAAGCAGCCACAATTCAGGAAGCGCAAGCCATGGAATCTGCAGATGCCGAACCTCAGATGGCAGAACCGGCAGTCTCAGAACCCCGGATGGCTGAACCGGCTGAAGCGGCAGCTCCGGCCATGGCGGCTCCGGCATACGCCGCCCCTGCCTATGAGTCGGCGCCGGACGTATCAGAGGAAAACAGTCAGACTGAAGATGATTCCGAGCGGAGCGCTTACGGGCGTTAAGCATCCCCACTCCTTCCGCAACATGCACAAGTGTTCAAAGCACTTGTGCCGCCAACGCAAAATGGGCCCTTGACCGGGCCCCTTTCATACTCCCTTTAAGCCGCCCTCGCCCGATCCAGATCTGCAATCATCTGCTCGCCCGTCAGCTCCGGGGCCGCCAGACCATTGAAGTACTGCCCCATGCCTGCCGCCTCGTAATGCGGGCGCATGCGCGGCGTCAGCAAGCCGATTTCCCGGATATTCGGCACCAGGCGCGTCAGCATGATATTGCGGAAACGCTGCATGCCCGGCGATGTCGTGACCAGTTGCCGCCATTGCTCACGCGTGACGCTGGTGCCGCCATACCAATCGTCGTAGACCTCATAGGCCATGAAACGGTTGCGCATCAGCAACGCCACTTCATAAGCCCAGTCTTCACGCTCCTCATGCTCCTTGGTGCTGATGTGTTCGGAAAAATGCTCTTTCAACGCCAGCACGCCGTAATGCACATGACGGGCCTCATCCTGGATCACATACTTCAGCAATTCCTTCAGCAACGGCTCGCGGGTGTTCTGGTAGAGGAAACCGAAAGCGCCCAGCGCCAGCCCTTCCACCATGATCTGCATGCCCAGGAACTTCATGTCCCAGCGGGAATCGGTCATCAGCGCATCAATGATCACGAACAGGTTGTCGTTGATCGGATACATCTTGCCCAGCTTCTCGCTAAGGTAACGGTGGAAGACTTCCACATGACGCCCTTCATCCACCACCTGCGTGGCGCCGTACAACTTGCCGTCAAAAAACTGCACCGATTCCGTGACCTGCGAGGCGGCCAGCAATGCACCCTGCTCGCCATGCAGGAACTGCGACAGCATCCAGCTGGAGATCGAGTGCATCATCTTGGTCTGCTCGGACTCCTTCAGCGTAATGCCCACTTTCTTGGCGGCGGCCAGATCAACCATGTCCAGCGGCGCAACGGGGACATTCGGATCAAAGGGATCGACCGAGGTATGCCACGGCAGGCTGGAACCGTTCCACTGGCCCAACTTGGCGCGTTCGTACAGCTCGTGCATTTCCGGATGGTCATGCGGGTAGGTCCAGTTGAAATGCGCGGTATGGTTGGCCTGCATGTCCGAGGTGTCATTCAGCTTGCCGGACTTCAGCAGCAAGCCACGCACAGCGGACGGGGCCATGGTGCGCAGCACATTCGGGTTCTTCATGGCAACGAAGATTTCAGCGGCTTCCAGCACTTCGTCCACACGGTTCTGTACACGGGTGGGCAGGATATGGCGGATGCGTTCCAGTTGTTCGTACATGGCGTTAACTCCAGTGAGACAATCGGGTGTTTGTTGTTTTATTCAGTGGCTCTGGGGCGGATCTATTTCGAAGCTGACCGGGGTGCAGGCTCGGGCGATACACGACAGCGCGTAGTGCTGCGCCTTTTCTTCGGGCAGCAGGCAATTGGGTTCAGGCATGTCCACTTCGCCCTGGGTAATCTTGACGCGGCAACGGCCGCAACCGCCCAGCGTGCAGGAAAACTGCACCGGTGCACCGGCGGCCAGACCGGCTTCCAGCAGGGTTTGTCCGGGCTGGGCGGTGGCAGTCCAGCTTTTGCCGCTCAGCGTGATTTCCACAGGCTGCGCGGTAAAACGGCTGGCATCGGCGGGGCCGGCGGACGGCGTGAATTTTTCCTGATGGAAGCGCGAAGCCGGAAGACCGCGTGACAGCACTTCTTCTTCCACGCCCTTCATCACCGGCTCGGGACCGCAGGTGTAAACCTCCAGTTCCGGCAACGGGTTGTCGATGAGGATACCGTCCAGCAACCGGGCAAAGGTGGCGCGATCCAGACGGCCCACTTCACCCTGCCACTCCTCCGGCGGCGTTTCCAGCACATGGGTAATAGACAGGCGCTCGTCGTATTCCTGCTCCAGCATGCTCAGGGCATCGCGAAAAATGATGTCGTCCAGGCTGCGGTTGCCGTACTGCAGGTGAATGCGGGTCAAGGGCTCGGTTTCCAGCAGGCTGCGGGTAATGGACATCAAGGGAGTAATGCCGCTGCCCGCGCCCACCAGCACCATATTTCGGGCCTGGGAGGCATCTGGTGTGACCGTGAAGTTACCGGACGGGCCCAAGACGCGGAGGGTGTCCCCGGCTTTCAAGTGGTCGTTGATCCAGTTCGAGACCAGACCTCCGGCAACCCGCTTCACGGTAATGGCCACCTTGTCGCCATGGTGGGCAGCGCTGGAAATGGAATAGGCGCGGCGGTATTCCTGACCGTCGATGGTCACGACGACGGTATAAAACATGCCGGGACGGAAATTGATGGCCTGACCATCCGGATTGGCCAGCACCACGCTGACTGCATCGGCGGTTTCACGCACCACGTCTGATACCAGCAGACTGGAAGGCAGTAACAGCGGCTGGGCTTGTACGGCCGGACGGCGAACCGCCGTCAGGTCATAGGTGCGGTAAAGCTGCGGCTTCCCGGATTTACCCCGCCCTTTGGATTTCTTCAGGCCCAAGGTATGCAGGGCCAAATTCACGGCGTCACGGCGCAAGGTATTTAGTGTTCTGAACAAGGCCATGCCTAACCCCTCTCATGTACAAATGTAAATTAAACTTTATGCGCCAATGTTGTAGGACAATCGGTCTGTTTAACTGAATATCCGGTTTTTTTAGCAAGCGCGCAAGCACTTTTGTTAATCTTGACAGCAATCAATGTAACAATTGAAAGTGTCTCTCATTGCGGCATTGCGGCGCCCGCCCTCACAGCGGCGGCATGAGGTAGAATGGAGGCCGACGTTCTCTCCGAATATGTAAATCGCCTTCGTCCCATGAAAAGCAAACTGCTCAATGATTTGAAAAAAAGCCTCACCGCCGAACAAAAGGCTCCAGTGAAGCCCGTTGCCGCACCAAAACCCCGCCAGGAAGAACCTGACGAGAAAACCCTGTGGCAACGCGCCCTGAACGGGGTGAAGCCGCTGGCTACCGAAGCCACCGCCCCGCTGCACCTGCCCCGTCCGGACAAGCAGGAAATGTTGATGCGCCGCGCCCGTGCGGAAGGCGAACGCGAAATGGACAATCTTGGCATTTCCGACACGCAGGCGCTGATGAACCCGGTGGCCAGTGAAGCGCAACTCGCCTTCCGCCGTGTGGGTGTGCAGGTGGGCCAGTTCAAGAAATTGCAGGACGGACAATTGGTCTGGAAGGCCGCCGTGGATCTGCACGGCTGCACCGTGGAACAGGCGCGGATGGCTGTGCTGCAACTGATTGCCGATGCCCGTGCAGAAAGCATCACCGTGGTGAAGATTGTGCATGGCAAGGGCTATAGCCTGGATACCGGCGGCTCATTGCTGAAGACATGCGTCAACGGCTGGCTGCAACAGCACCCCGCCGTGCTGGCTTTCTGCAGCGCCACCTCCAAGGATGGCGGCAACGGTGCGGTGCTGGTGTTGCTGAAACGACAGGCTCCCGCTGCGAATGCTGGATAATCCACAGATTGCACCCCGAGACTGGAATTCGGGGTTTGTAACCTTTACCCTGTGCCCGCTTTCCGCTAGGGTGCGCCTACCCGTCCGCTTTGTATGAGACAAACCATGGAAAAAGCCTACGCTTCGATCATCAGCGCCGTTGGCGAAGACCTGACCCGCCCCGGTCTGGCCGATACGCCCAAACGCGCCGCCAAAGCCTTCCAGTACCTCTGCAAGGGTTATCAGGACGATCTGGACACGCTGGTCAACAACGCTATTTTCCCGTCGGACAACGACGAGATGGTGATTGTGAAAGACATTGAGCTGTATTCCCTGTGCGAACATCACCTGCTGCCGTTTATCGGCAAGTGCCATGTCGCCTACCTTCCGGACGGCAAGGTGCTGGGCTTGTCCAAATTTGCCCGCATCGTGGACATGTACGCGCGCCGCCTGCAAATCCAGGAAAACCTGACCAAGCAGATTGCCGACGCCGTGTTGCTGGTGACCGGGGCCAAAGGCGTGGCCGTGACCATTGAAGCCAAGCACATGTGCATGATGATGCGCGGTGTGGAGAAACAGAATTCGGTGATGAAGTCGTCGGTGATGCTGGGCCGGTTCCGCGACAGCCCGCAGACCCGCAACGAATATCTCAGCCTGATTGGTTGCTGAGATTGCGCCCCCGGCCGTGATTGTCGCCGGGGGCTGTACAGCCTGCCATTCCCTGCTATCCTGTTTGTCCTGATGTCCCCCACATAATAACTATAATTCATGAACAGCCAGAACATGCTGGACGCGTTGATGAACAACACGAACCGGCTGATTTACTTCAAGGATCTGGAAGGCCGTTATACCTTCGTCAACCGTGAGTGGTTGCGCAAAGCCTTTCAGGACGAACACAACGTCATTGGCCGCACCGACCCGGAGCTGTTTGGGCCGGAATGGGGAGACCTGTTCCGTCGCAACGACCTGAAGGTGCTGCAAACCCGCTCCCCCCTTGACTTTGAGGAGCAAATCACTTTGCCGGACGGCACGGTGATCATCCACCAATCCATCAAGTTTCCGGTTTATGACAATCAGGGTTCGCTGTGCGGCACCGGCGGCATTTCTTCGGACATTACCGAACGCAAGCACCTGGAAAACTCGCTGAAGCTGTCCAACCAGACCAAGGACAAGTTCTTTTCCATTATTGCCCATGATTTGAAAAACCCGCTGAACGGTTTGCTGGGCCTGACGGACTTGTTGCTGGACGATTATGTTCTGGCCAGCCCGGTGCAGATTGAGAAGGAACTGCGGCTGATCAACCAGACCACCAAGGTGCTGCACAATCTGCTGGACAATCTGCTGACCTGGGCGCGTTCCCAGACCGGATTGCTGGAGTTTCGGCCTCGAAGCCTGCCGTTGTGTGCGTTGGTGCAGGAATGCGTGGAGCTGGTGCAGCCTTCGTTGCAGGCCAAGAATTTGAGGCTGGAAATTGAGTGCGATCAGGGTTTGCTGGTGCATGCCGATCCGCAGATGACCTCCACCATTTTGCGCAACTTTCTGGCGAACGCCATCAAGTACAGTTTTCCGGATAATACGGTGCATCTTTCCGCCCGCCACGGGGGTGATCAGGTGGTGGTTGAGGTCAGGGATGCCGGGATCGGGATTTCGGCGTCCCGTATGGACAAGCTGTTTCGGCTGGAGAGCAAGTCGTCGACGCCGGGCACCGGGGGGGAATTGGGCAGTGGTTTGGGGTTGCTGTTGTGCAAGGATTTTGCGGAGCGGCAGCAAGGGCGGGTGGAGGTGAGCAGTGAGTTGGGTAAAGGGACGGTTATGCGGGTGTTGATTCCGCATGGGGGAGCGGAGGCTATCGGGAATTTGAATGTGGCTTGAATGGCTCTCCGCAACAATCCTGCGTAGGGGCGCAGTGCCTGCGCCCTCTCGACCGAGCACGCTGTTTTTGCCGAAAATGCCCTCCTGTTCGATGGAGATGGGCGCAAGAATTGCGCGCCCAAGAGGCGAAATCAAGACGGGTCAAACGGCGCTCATCTATTGCTTTGACCACTATTTCCTTTATTCGTTGCACTGACCTATTTTTGCCCTTCATATTCCTTGCGCCCCCAAACATCCACAATTCCAGGAAAAAATTTCCGAATTCTGATCGCCTCATTTTCACTGAAACAATTTCCAACAAGTCCAAGCTTTTTCAATTTACTGAGCGCCCTGAATTCTTCAGGAACCAACGACAATTTATTATCAGATGCATACAACTCTTTTAAGTTTTCTAATTGTCCAATTTCCATTGGAAGCGAATGAAGATTATTATTACCAATTTCCAATCTTTTTAGATGATAAAGTCTATTAATATCTGAAGGAATGGCTGAAATATCTGTTCCTCGTATAGTTAATTCTCGCAACTCGCTAAGCGAACAGATCCATTCTGGGAATTCATTTAACGGAACATTTAATATCCGCAATACGCGAAGCTTTTTCAATGATGCAATATCTAACGGAATTATCGATGCAGTAGACCAGCTTATGTCAAGATTTTTCAGGCTGGTAAATTGTGAAAAACGGCCTTCATAACTTGAAATATCAACATTCCAGAGCCGAAGGTATTTTACTCTCTTAGGTTTATTTTCTGCTTCTTCCACCGAGGCATAATATTTATTACTGAATAGCATCATTCCCTGTCTCCCCCTCACTGGAATACCTAAATTTCCGCGCAAGTACAAGCTCAAAAAAAATCGGTAATCACTGAATCTGAAAATATTTATGTTGCTCTGTTCCTAATTTCCTACTAATTTCCCTACCACCGCCCGCCGCATCCGCTCCGGCAACAAATACACTACCGCCACCCGCTGCAAATCCGCAATACTCACCTTCAGTAAAGCCGATCGCATCTCCCGACTCTGCTCCGGCGAACGCCCGTACAACGCATTATGGAAATGCACTGCACAACCATTTGTTGCTCTGACCGTATTTTCCTATCCTTTTATTGATGAAGCGTTTGTTGATAAGCATCCAATGATCTACAATTACCCACCTCAAGTGTTACGCTATCATTATTTTTAGAAGTACACTTAACAATTTTTCTATCATTGCCATCTCGTGCAGACAACGGAATAACTGGCTGCACTTGCGTCCTAATATCAGTCGCCGCTTTACATTCCCGATGCGTCAAATAGCTATAAGACCCATCCACAGCTGTGCATCTTGACATATCCGAAGCTAATGCTGAAGGCACCAAAAACAGTAACAATAACCCTAAATTTATTTCACAATTATTTTTCATATTAACCCAAAAATAAAGGCAAGTATAACTTTTTTACAGAAACACACTCATGACTGTAACAATTAAAATAGATGACACAATAATCACCCCTGTGCCTAGAAAAAACTTCTTTGTTGAATTTAATTTCGACCATGAATCTTCGACCTCAGAAATAGGCTGATTGGATATTAATTCAATTAAACCTACCAGCGCAACCATAGCAGGAAGACACATAATTATGACTCCTCCTATCCCAGCAGGATATAAACCAAATGGGTAGGTATTTGGATGAGCTATCCAGGATACAATTTTAGCAAAAATCAAAGCCCCGAAAACCAGCTCAAAAAATCCAATAAACCTAATCATTACTAACCCTTTCACTACGACGACGCAATTCGCCATAAATAAAATCAGCCCAGAATGGATTTCCTTTTATAACCTACCCTTTAATATCAGCAGCTTACTCATTTATCCTAAAAAAACCGGCTCTCGGTGACCGAAGCCCAACGGACTACGCTCCCCGAAAACTAGCACCACAACTATCTATCGTCAACCGCCTCTCTCTTGAAAAAATCCATCTCAGCAAACAACAGGGAACCCCGCCGCCCATCTCCGGCGCAAGATTCCCCCAAAACCTCAAATCTTCTCCACCACAAACCCCATCTTCTCCAACACCCCCGCCTGCCCATGCGGCGCCACCACCGCCCTCCTCATCCGCTCCGGCAACAAATACACCCCCGCCACCCGCTGCAAATCCGCAATACTCACCCTCAACAACGCCGACCGCATCTCCCGACGCTGCTCCGGTGAACGCCCGTACAACGCATTATGGAACGCACTGCGCGCCTCACCCGACGGCGACAACGGCTTGTCCAAAGAAGCAATAATCCCAAGAATCGCCTCCTCCAACTGCCGCTCCTCATGCGCGTTTTCCTGCAACCACACCAGACTGGCCAGGAAATCCGCATACGTCGCTTCCAAACGCGGATCGCGATAGGAAAAGAAACGGAACGCACAGGCATTGCTGTCATAACCCGCCCCGCCGCCATACGCACCACCCTGCTCGCGAATGGCCCGATGCAGGAAACCGTTACGCAGGAAACCGCCCAGCACCATGAACGCCGGAGCATCCGGATGGTTCACCGGCACCGCCGGATACGCCGCCGCACAGAACTGCACCTGACTGTTCACCAGCCACGCAAAATCACGCGGCGCATCGGCAGGCACACCGCTCACCACACCGGCAGCAACCGCACCCACCGCCTGCAGCGGCGTGTCTTGCCACACCTTCTGCAGCTCGGCCACCAGACCGGGCAAACGCTCCTGCTCGGCAATCAGCAAAAACTGGCGCGGGGCAGCCAGCACCTTGGCATGCAGCGCTTTCAGCGACGCCAGCAACTCCGCAATCCCGGCCTCCTCCTGCACCGCCAGCACCTGCTTGCGCAAACGCGGCAAGGCCGGCAAGCCGGAAATACGGTATTCCATGGCCGCCACCGCGCTCATGCCATGACTGGCGGTTTGCATGGCCAGGCCGTGGCCGCTGTCGGTAATGCTGGCCTCAAAACGCGCCTTGCGCTGACCCAGAAACTCCCGCACCCGCTCGCTTTCCTCAAACCGCAAATCCTGCAGGCTGGTGCGCACCAGCTCAAAACTGTCGGCGTGGTAATGCAGCGCCTTGCTCGACACCACCAGATGCCCTTGACCATAAAGGGGATTGTCCAGCGAAGTGCGCATGCTGAGGCCCATGCGTACACCGCCGCTGACCCGCGACTGCCATTGCTGCATGGCCAGATAATCGTTTTCCCCGGCGCCCAGCTCGCTGAGCAGACCGGCGTACAAGGGCAACAGCACCTGCTCGTCGGCATCCAGCAGCGGCAGGTCAATGATAATCTGGTGATAGAACAGGCCGTTGGTGCCGGCGGCAAACGTAGTCAGCGGCATACTTTGCCCGGCCAGCGTCAAGGTGGTGGTTTGGCCTTCGGCAATCTTCAGGTCGGCCGGAACATCCACCAGACCCACTTTCGGCAAAATGCTGACATCGTCCACCATGGTCTGGCGTTCGGTCAGGGCCAGGGCGCGGTCGATAATGGCCTGTTTTTCCGACTCGGGCAGCTGCGACTGGATCTTGGCCAGACGCGCCGCTTCCGCCGCCTGCTGGCGGGCGCTGAGGCCGGTGTCGGGCTTCAGGGTGAGGCGGACACGGTGCGGATTATCCAGCAGGTTCTGTTGCAGCAGGCCGCGGATATAGTCCGGATTGCGGATCGATTCGCGCATTTCCGCCAGCACCGCATCCACATCCCACAGCGCCAGCGGGTCGCTGTCCTGCAAGGCGGCGCTGAGGCCGTTGAGGATCAGTTGCAGGCCATAGGGATAAGAGTCGCCGCCGATTTCCCGCTGCGACAGTTCTACCTGATGCAGCACGGCTTCCACATCTTCCTGCGGCACGCCCTGTTCCGCCACTTGCTTCAAGACAGCCAGAATCCCGTCTTCAATTTCCTGGGCCTTGTCGGCGGCGCTGCCTTCCAGACCGCAGCTGAAGCTCATTTCGCGGCCATTGTCGTCCAGCCCGCACATCGGCGATGGCGACTCCCCCAGCCCGCAGGTTTCCAGATACAGGCGCAACGGCGAGGCGGAGTTTTCCAGCAGCACGCCGTTCAGCAAATGCATGGCCAGACGGTCGCGCACGTCGGCGGTCTGGCCCAGCAGCCAGCTCAGCACCACATGGCACTTTTCACCGTCATCGCCTTCGTCCAGCGGATAGAACTCTTCCACCGTCACCGGCGCCAGATAACGCTTTTCATCACGGCCGCGCACCGGCTCGGAGGCTTCAAAATTGCGCAGCGCCTGATCTTCAAAACGCGCCTGCAGTTCGGCGGCGGGAATGTCGCCATAGGTCATGAACACGGCGTTGCTGGGGTGATAATGCTTGCGGTAGAAAGCCAGCAGGTCGTCATAACCCAGTTCGGGGATTTCAGCGGGATCGCCCCCGGAATTGAAGTGATAGGTGGTGGTGGGAAACACGTACTTGTTGAGCACGTCAGAAAGAATGCTGTGCGGGGAGCTCATGGCCCCTTTCATTTCATTGAAGACCACGCCCTTGTACACCAGCGGGCTGTCCGGGTTTTGCGGTTCGGTGAACTCGACGCGGATGCCTTCCTGCGCAAAATCCAGCGGGTCCAACCGGGCGAAGAACACGGCGTCCAGATACACCGACAGCAGGTTGTCGAAATCCTGGCGGTTCTGGCTGGCGAAGGGATACGCCGTCCAGTCGCTGGAGGTGAAGGCGTTCATGAAGGTATTCAGCGAACGGCGGATCATCAGGAAGAACGGGTCACGCACCGGGTACTTCTGCGAACCGCAAAGCGCGGTATGTTCCAGGATGTGCGCCACCCCGGTGGAGTCCATGGGCATGGTGCGCAGCGCCACCAGGAACACGTTTTCGGGGTTGTCCGCCGCCAGATGGTAGTGCATGGCGCCGGTCTGGATGTGCCGGTATTCCTCCATTTCCAGATTCAGGGAAGGAACGGGAACCTTACGGCACAATTCAAAGGCGGGATGCGTGGCGGCAACGGTCACAGGCGGACTCCGGAAACAGGATGGCAAGGAGGATGATTATCCGGCTGGGGCCGTCAATGTAAACAGCGCATGGCCGGTTTTTGCGGAAATGATACGCAATGACGAACAAGACCTGTCCCTGAACGGCAAAAGCGGCGAAAGGCTCCGCAAATTTCGCTAGAATCCGCTTCCAACCCAGAATCCCCACGGAGCACAACCATGGCCTCCAGCCTGCTGGCGCTGATTGATGACATCGCCACCCTGCTTGACGACGTTGCCCTGATGAGCAAGGTCGCCGCCAAGAAAACCTCCGGGGTGCTGGGGGACGATCTGGCGCTGAACGCCCAGCAGGTGGCCGGGATTCAGGCCGACCGCGAGCTGCCGGTGGTCTGGGCGGTGGCCAAGGGCTCGTTGCGCAATAAAGCCATTCTGGTGCCAGCGGCGCTGGCCATCAGCGCGCTGCTGCCCTGGGCCATTACGCCGTTGCTGATGCTGGGCGGCCTGTTCCTGTGTTTCGAGGGCTTCGAGAAGCTGGCGCACAAATACCTGCATGGCGCAGAGGATGAACAGCATCACGCCGAGAAGATCGAGGCGCTGGCCAATCCGGCGGTGGACATGGTGGCGTTCGAGCAGGAAAAAATCAAAGGCGCGGTGCGCACCGACTTCATCCTCTCCGCCGAGATCATTGTCATTACCCTGGGCACGGTGTCCAGCGCGCCCTTCACCAGCCAGGTGATGGTGCTGAGCCTGATTGCGCTGATCATGACTGTGGGCGTGTACGGTATTGTCGCCGCTATCGTCAAGATGGATGACGCCGGTCTGTATCTGAGCCGTCGTCCCGGTGAAAGCCTGGCGGCCGGGTTACAACGCCAATTCGGGGAACTGTTGCTGAAGGCTGCGCCGCTGTTGATGAAAACCCTGTCGGTGGCGGGAACCGTGGCCATGTTCATGGTCGGCGGCGGCATCCTGATGCACGGGGTGCCGGGCGCGCATGAGCTGTTCCATCATCTGGCGCATGGCTTGTCGGGTGTTCCCGGCGTCGGTGGCGCGCTGGCGGCCGTTACACCCAGCCTGCTGGATGCCGTGTCCGGCGTCCTGGCCGGGGCGCTGGCGCTGGCCGCTGTCACGGCAGCCGTCAAGTTGACGGCTCTGATCCGTCGCTGAGATTCAGCCCAGTTCGCCCGCCACCACCGCCACGGAGGCAGTGTCCGGCAAATGCGCCAGGCTGGCCAGCAGGCTGTCCTTGACGATCGCCTGCAACTCGGCAAGCCGGGACAGGGTGATGTCCATATCGGCGGCCAGCCCGTTCAACACGGTTTGTTCCTGGGCGGAACAGTGACCGTCGGCGTAGGCCGTCAGCACACACAGGGTCAGCAACAGTTCACGGTTTTCGCTGTCGCTGAAACGGGCGGCATCGACATGGAAATCGCCGGTGCTGGAGGACAGGATATCGTCAAACAGGGGCAATCCCGAGGTTTCGACACCGTCTTCATAGAATGCACGGATCAGGGCGACTTCGGCCGGGTGAATGCCATCGGTATGGGCCACCTTGAGCATGGCGCGGGCGGCAATGCTGATCTCGGTATCCGACAACTGTCCGGCTGCGGCAAATGGCAACATGATGAACTCCTTTGTAGTTATTCGTTGATCTGCAGGCGCAGGGCCTGCAGTTGCTGGTGGACATTTTCAGCGCTGAGGCTGCGGAAGCGCGCCGGTAACATGGAACGGCGTGAACATTCAAAAACGGCCAGCATTTCCATGAAACGGATCATGGCGATGTCCTGCGGCGGCATGAAGTCATCCATGGCGCGCGCCAGCAGGGCTTCGCTGAACGGCAGCCCTTCCCGCCCGGCAAACTCCAGCGCCAGCAGCGCCACCGCTTCCAGATCCGCATTTGAATAGCCTTCCAGCCGCCCCATCAGGCTTTCCGCCAGGGGCCAGTCGGTCTGGCCGGTGCTGACATAACGGCCAAGAATGGCCTTGATGATGGCCAGCCGTTCGGCGGCGGTTTCGGCATAGAAAAAGGGAATCTTGCGGTCGAGGCGACCGGGGCGCTTGATGTCGGCATCCAGCTTGTCCGGGCGGTTGGTCATCAGGATGAACAGCACCTGCCCCCGGTTTTCGGTATCCGACATGAACTCCTTCAACCGGGCGATGATGCGGGAACTGGTGCCGCCGTCCGAGTCTTCGCTCTGGCGGCCGAAACTGCGGTCGCCTTCATCAATGATGACCGCAATCGGTCCCATGGCCTTGACCGCACCCAGCACCCGTTCCAGGTTGGCTTCAGTGGAACCCACCCATTTGGAACGGAAATTCTTCAGCGCGACGCCGGTCAGCCCGGCTTCCTTGAGGAAGGCCTTGATGACAAAGGTCTTGCCCGCCCCCATCGGCCCCACCGCCAGCAAGCCCATGGGGCAACGGGCACGCTCGCCCGAACGGATGGCGCGGGCGATTTCCATCAATTCCGCCTTGATGCCTTCATTGCCGCCAACCACGCTGAGACCGTGTTTCGGTTCAATGAACTCGATCAGCCCGGCGCACTCTTTCTCAATCAGTTCGCGTTTGCGGCGGCGCACCAGCGCCAGCATTTCTTCCTGCGGCGAGGCGGAATCCGGCAAGGGCCGCGTCGGGTCCACCATCTGCCGGATTTCCTCCGGGGTCATACCGGCGGTGATGCCCGCCAAACGACCGGCGCGCTCGTCCGCCTGCGGCTGACCGGACAGCAGCCCGGCAATCAGGCGACGGCGTTCTTCTTCATTCAGACCCTGTCCGCCGTCACCCGCCACTATGCCCGCCAGCTGGATGACCCGCAGTCCGGCCGTGTGTTCAGCCATTTGCCGCAACTGTTCGGCGGGCATTTGCGGCGCATAATGTCGGATGGCGCGCTCACGCTCGGCCAGGTCGGGCACCGGGACTTCGACGGCGGATACACGGGGATTGGTCAGCAGCGCCGGGCTGATTTCCGACAGTGACTCGCAAATCAGGATGATGACATTGTCGTTGGCGTTGATTTCGTCATCCAGCGACCAGCGGTGCAAGGTGGTCTGGGCGCTGCGGTCGTCCACGGACAGGAATTGCGGGTCACCGGCCGGAATCACCGTCCCGGCGTAGGGAATCAGCACGCCATTGGAACGATGCTCACGCAATCGCCGCTCCACGGAGGCCAGGATGCCCGGCATGCCCTTGGCTTCGAGGTGCTCATACAAGGCGGCCTTTTCGTCCGCCGCAATCCCGGAAAGCACCCGCAAGCCGCGATCAACACTGATTTCGAAAAGGCGTTCCTTGTTGCCCTTGAGCAGCACCCCGGCGAGGAAGTCGACCATTGAAGGCGCTTTCCCGTCGACCAGATATCGGTCAAACACATTGCGATAGAGCACAAAAACCGAGGCTTCCCCCGCCAGATAACGGGCGCGCACGGTTTCGGCCCATGCCGGCAATACTGGTCGGATCTCC
Organism: Fluviicoccus sp.; assembly: GCF_030646115.1. Taxonomy (GTDB): domain Bacteria; phylum Pseudomonadota; class Gammaproteobacteria; order Pseudomonadales; family Moraxellaceae; genus Fluviicoccus. The sequence goes on along the minus strand of NZ_JAUSMX010000005.1, from coordinate 47,229 downwards.
GGGGCGCTCATGGCTACATGCTCTTGCCGGTGCTGTTCGCCGCCGCTTGCGCGGCCTTGGCGCGCTTCATTTCCTCCAGCTCCTGGCGGGCGGTGACGGCGCCGCTGCTCTGGCGCAGTTGGGCCAAACGGACATCCAGGTCGGATTCGCGCAGCTCCTTACCCAAGTTAGCCTGGGCAACGGTATTCTTGATGTGGTCGCGGACGTTTTCCAGCGCCCGGACTTCGGCATCCACCGACAGCCCTTCCAGCTGGTCGTTGATTTTGATGCGGGCCTGCGCACTTTGCATCTGCGCCAGCATCCGGTCTTTTTCAGCCTTCAGCTTGTCAATTTCACCCTTCACCTGCAGCAACGACGACTTGGCGTCCTCGGCATCGCGGGTGGCGATATCACTGTCGGCCTTCAGGGTGGCCACGCTGGCGGTGAGCGCATTCTTCTTCTGGATCAACACCACGGCCAGATCATCCTGCCCGGTGGCCACGGCGGTTTCCAGATCGCGGCTGATCGAAGCCAGATCGGCTTCCTCGCGGCCAAGGCGGGTTTCAATATCCTGGCGGCGGCGAATTATGGCGGCCGTTGCGGATTTAAGCTTGTCGTACTTGCCGATCATGCTGTCAATGGAATTCTGGTAGGCGATTTCCGGATGCCGCTTCTCGACATCGGTAATCCACAGCGAAACGAATCCGCTCCACAGATTGGAAAGTCGGGCGATAAAATTGCTGTCAGCCATGTTGAATATCCCTGGTGGTCTGTTGTGGCGAACCCAGTCGCCGGTTGGTATGGGGTGTCATCCGGATTTGCCCTGACGCAGGGGAACGGGCCTGACCGGCGCTGCCGAAGCTACAGTCCGGCTGCCGAACGACGGCAGCGCTTCACCCAGGTCAGACGCCAGTTCCGCTTCAATATCCTCTTCCAGCCGCAGCCGGGCAATCGATTCCTCCAGCCGCGAATCAAGACCGCCGGCGGAGGGCGCAGAAATGATCGACTGGTAAATTTCTTCCATCTGGTCCGGCATTGACAGCATGGCGGCTTCGATGGACCGACGGCGGCTGAGCATGCGCCGGTGACGCACCGTCAGACTCTGGTATTCAGAGCGCGCCTTCTGCAATTGCCTGACATCGGTTCCCAGCCCGCCCTGTTCAATCTCATGATCCAGTTCGCGGATACGGCGCTCGACGTCGGTCAGGCTGACCACCTCGGCGCGGTCATCAATCACCAGCGCCGCCAGCCAGATGCCCAGATAATCCAGAGTCGAATCATCCAGCCGTTCGACATCCCGCAACGACAGCCGGGCGCTGTTGTCACGGGCGAACCGGTACAGCGACTCGACCCGCTCCACCATGCGGTTATAGGCCTCCAGCGAGCCAATGTGCATTTTCCGGCTTTCGGTGCGCTTGCGGATTTCATCCTGCAACTGCCAGCGGGCGTTCTTCCGTGCCTGGTCCCGGTAGGATTTGTCGACCTTGGCGCGGAAATGCGGCAGGGATGGCACATAGAGGGCGGCAATCGCCTCCCCGGCAGCGAAGACCACCAATGGCACCAGCGCCATGCCCAGGCCGAAAGGAATGGACAGCACCACCCCGGTCGCCACTGAGGTCAGGAAGGCATAGACATTGGTCTGGCTCTTCAGCATTTCACCCAGGTACGACGGCTGGCTGTTCTCGCTCACGGGCATTTCCCCTTAGACAGATACACGCAGCGAGCCCTTGCCGGGGCTGACCTTGTGCAATTGGGCGAGAATGCGCTCTTCCAGCGCCAGCGCTTCCGGACCGCGTTGCCAGCCGGCCGCACGCGGGCGCGGCTCTCGAATCAGGAAGTCATCGGCAATGGTGGCAGGCTGCGTGGACAGCACGATGACCCGGTCGCCCAGCCGCAAGGCTTCCGTGACATCGTGGGTGACAAACATGACCATGCACGGATGCGTGTCATACAACCGGATCAGCAAACTCTGCATTTCCTCGCGGGTCTGGGCATCCAGCGCGCCGAAGGGTTCATCCATCAGCAGGATGCGCGGCCGCAGCACCAGCGCCCTCGCCAGCGCCACCCGCTGGTTCTGGCCGCCGGACAGTTGCCGGGGATACAGCTTCTGCTTGTCGGTGAGGCCCACGGCCTCGACCAGTTCGTTGACGCGGGCGCGCCATTCAGACTCCGGAACGCGTTTCTTCCAGAGGGCGAAACGGAACGGGAAGGCCACGTTTTCCCAGACCGTCAGGTCGGGTCGGTTGGCATAGCGCTGGAAGACCATGATCGAATCATCATGGGCATCATGGCACGGGTCGCCGTCAATCAGGATGGAACCGGACGTCGGCGTCTGCACACCCATCGGCCGCACACCCCCCAGCATGTGCAGTAAGGTGCTCTTGCCGCAACCGGAAGGCCCCAGCAACATGTTGATGCCGGGCTTGTCGAAATCCAGGCTGATGTTGTCGAGCACGCGGGTTACCCCGCCTCCGGGCTTGGGGTATTCCTGGATGATGTTGCGAACAGCAATGCTGACCTGCCGGGGTGTGGGCGTCTTGGCGGCGTCGCTCATTGTGTACCCTCCCAGGGATAGAGGCGGCGCTTGGCCATCACCATCAGCTGATAAGTCACCAGCGCCAGCGCAATAATGACGAGAATTCCGGCAAATACCTGATCCATGGCGCTGAAACGGCGTGCGTTCTGGATCAGTTGTCCCAAGCCTTCGCGGGCGTTGACGTATTCGGCAACGGTAATATACGTCCAGCTGACCGAGACACTGACAATCACCGCATCGGCAATGCGCGGCATGGCAATGGGTACAATAGCCTTGGTCACGCACTCCCAGGGCTTGCCGCCCAGGTCACGGGCGCTGGTCCAGTAACTTTGCGGCACCGCCTGGATGGCATCGCGGACCATGGGTATCAGGTAGACCACCGCCCCGATGAACAGGAAGGCAATCTTCATCGCTTCACCAATGCCCAGCCACATCACCAGGATTGGCAGCAGCGCCACGACCGGCGCCGAACGAAAGGGGTCAATCAGCGGCGACAGCACGGCGTTGATACGCGGCGCAGCCCCCATCAGGATACCCACCGGAATGCCGATCACCACCACCAGCAATGCCGCCGACAACACCCGGCCCATCGACCACAAAGTGGCCGTCAGCAACAGGCTGTCGCCTTCATGCCAGGACAAATAACCCAGCGCCTGCAGCACGCTCCACGGCGCGGGCAGCTTGTTCGGCCCCACCAGCCCGGTTCCTGACAGCAGGCTCCAGACCAACAGTACGGCGGCCACGGCGCCAATACCCAGCCAGCGGCGGGTGCCGGCCGGCAGATTCTCGTAGGGACTCCAAAGACTATTCATGCATCACCGCGAGTACACAGCCACACGGGTGGAGCGATTGAGGGCGCGGCACTCTTCCAGACTCATGCCCTCGCCCGCAGCGGTGGCTTCGTTGCAAATGGGCTTGTCAGGGCCATTGCCGACAATCTTGAAACGCTCACGCGGAAACTCCCACTGCGCCGCCAGGTATTCCACCACGGCGGCGGCGCGGGCGCGGGACAGGTTCATGTTGGTGTCACGTGCGCCGGTGGCGTCGGTGTTGCCGCTGATCTCGAAATAGGCCTTGCCGTTGTTTTCAATGAAGGGAACCATGTCGGTATCAATGGTCTTCTGCGCACGCTTGGTCAGTTCGGCAGAACCGGAGGCGAAGCTCACGGTCACCGGCTTGGTGACCTGGGCCTCCTTGCCGGACGCTTCGTCCAGCGCCTGACGGCTGAATGTTTCCGCCGGTTTGGCCGCCGCCACGGAGGCTGCGCTGTTCTTGGCCAGCATGGCCTTGATGAAGCGGTAATCAAAACTGTCCTGCGGCGCAATCACCGGCGAATTGGGATTGGCCAAGGCCCCGGCGCGACGGTAAATTTCGTCAAAACGCTGGTAGACGCGTTCGTAATGGTTGGCCCCGCCCGCCAGACCAAGAATGCGTGCATTGTCTTCCAGACCGGTCCAGACGACATTTGCAAACAGGCTCTTGATGAAGGGCAAGCCTTCCTGTTTGCCCAGCAGGCCGAAGAATTCCTCGGTTTGCACCAGCGCATTGGCGGCGGTGTCATGATCCGCGCGCGCGGCCTTAACGCCTTCCATCCAGCCTTCCACAAACTTCTGGAACACCGCTTCGTTGGCCGGTTGGTTGAGGGCGCGGGTATCGCAAACCATGACGTCAAAAATCAGGTTGGACGCGGTCTTGGTGGAATAGATGACCTTGGCGCCCTTGACGTTGCGCAGCGCCAGCGCCAGGTCGGGGTCCCACAACGCGGCGGCGTCCACATTGCCCGATTCCAGCGCCGCCCGCACCCCGGCTGTGCCTTCCTCGGCGTTGATGTAGACATACTTGACGCTGGATTTCTTGCGCGCCGTCATGGAGGAGTTGTCCACGGCATCAATGGTCATGCCATGCGAGGGGGTGAATTGCAGCAAGGCGATGGAGTGATCCGCCAGATCCTCAACGGTATTGATGGCCGGATTTCGGGTAATAATCGCATCGCCGCCCTGGGTATTGTCGACTATCATCACGGCCCGGCCGTCCTGACCGGCATTGCGCAGGTTGGGTTGTTCCTGCGCCCAGAAGTCGGAGGTGCGCCAGGCGCACTGGGCTGTCCCGGATTCAAAAATGGTGGCCAGCGTCGGAATATCGTCCTGAATGACGAACTCCACATTCAGGCCGGCTTTGCTGTAAATGGAGCCGGGCCGCGTCTTCAGGCTGCTACCGTTGGCGACAATGGCCGGAGCATAGCCGTGAAAGCTGACCAGACTGACCCGCAGCGGGTTTTCCGGAGTTCCCAGCGGCGCCCCGTTGTCCGGCCTGGCGGAAACCTGACCGGCAACCGCTTTGCCGTCCTTGCCCTTGATCATGTCCTTCACGCCAAGATGCCAGGCGGCTGACGAAGCGGCGGCAATAATAATGACTGCAATCAGTCCTTTCGCAAGGGGGGTGGCCTGTGCCATGAGCAATCCTCTGTAAATTGAGCGCCGGATTAAGGCTGGGTCGACGGTGTTGCCGGAGGGGTGAAGTGGGCAGGTATTTCACGCAGCCGCTCGATTTCCTGATCGACACGGCGCGCTTCACGGGCGGCGGTTTCACGGGAGGCGCGCAACGCCGCTTCCAGCTCACCGGCCTGCCGGGCCGATTGGGCGATGTCTTCCTGAAGCAACTGCTCCAGTTCGGTCATTTTGCGGCGGATGATATCGGCGTTTTCCGCCTGTGAACGATGTACTTCACTGATGCGGGCCGCTGTCTGTTCTTCCGTCTCGCGAATGCGGGCTGTCAACGATTGCTTGTAGCCGTCCAGAATACGGATCTTCAGCCCGGCGTCGGCAATCGGATCATCAATGACCCAGCTGTCGTCGGCGGCGTCCATGGCCAGCACCGCCATTTTGCGGGTGGCGGCATCCATTGCGCGCAGGCCATCCAGCAGTTTCAGCAACCGTTCGGCAGGAAAGGGTGAATGAGGCAGTCCGGCATTGGTGTAGATGATGTCAAATCCCAGCCCTTCAACCACCGCGCTTCCGTCCGGGGAAACCGGCAGGCTGACGGCAACGGGCTCGGGCTCGACGGGGAGCGGTTCCGCCACGGGGTCGATAGCAGAAACCGCCGATTCCGTACCGGCATCGGCCAATTCGTCATCGGACAGCTCCACCAGCCTGGCCTTGGCCAGAAACCTCATCAGACCTTTCACGCGGTCCACTCCCTGCAATAGGTTTTGAATTGTCGTTGTACAGCGGACATGGGGACGAAAACCGGCCCATGATGCACTTTTGCCAACAGTAACGGGATGTTTTCGGCAAATCAAGCAAGGGATGGACGCTGCCGGAGCCCTTTCAGCCCGCTCCCGCTTAAATCGGTTACACCATGCGCTTAAACTTCGCCGGCTTTTCAGGTATAAAGGCGCTTTCCAGACAACCCTGCCGCCAAAGGCCGATTCCATGTCCCTTGATTTGTATGCCATCGGCAATGCCCTCGTTGACAGCGAGTATCTGGTCAGCGAGGAATTCCTGGTCCGCCACACCCTGGAAAAGGGCTGCATGACCCTGATTGATGGCGACCGCCAGCGCGACCTTATTGACGCCCTGAACCGGGAGTTCAGCTGCGCCAAGCGCGCCTCCGGCGGTTCGGCGGCCAACAGTGTCATCGCGTTCAGCGCCTTCGGCGGCAGCGCGTTTTATGCCTGCAAGGTTTCAGACGACGACAATGGCGCGTTTTACCTGCATGACCTGCAACAGGCCGGTGTCAGCGCCCCGGCTCATGCCCGTGTTCCCGGCGGCGTCACCGGCACCTGCGTGGTGATGGTGACCCCCGATGCCGAACGCACCATGAACACCCACCTCGGCATTACCGCCGAGATGAGCGCCTCGGAACTGGATCTGGAGCAACTGGAGCAGGCCCGCTTCCTGTATATAGAAGGTTATTTGTCCACGTCTGACAGCGCCCGGCATGCGGTCGCTACCGCCCGGCAGATTGCCGCAAAACACGGTATCCGCACCGCCCTGACTTTTTCCGATCCTGCCATGGTGCAATACGCCCGTCATGGTTTGCAGGCTATGCTGGCGGACGGTGTCGACATCCTGTTCTGCAATGAATCGGAAGCCATGCTGTGGGCGCAAACCGACCATCTGGATCAGGCGCTGGAAGTGCTGCACCGCCACAGCCCACTGGTGGTGGTGACCTGCGGCAGTCGCGGCGCGGTGGTCAGCGAGGCCGGAAAACAGATCGTCATTGACGCCGTACCGGTCAAAGCCGTGGACACCAACGGTGCGGGTGACGCCTTCGCCGGCGCTTTCCTGTTCGGACTGAGCCGTGACTGGTCGCTGGAAGCCTGCGGCAAGCTGGCGGCGCGCACCGCCGCACAGGTGGTGAGCTGTTTTGGCCCGCGTCTTGCTAATGAAAACTATCAGGCTATCCTCAACGGGGAGGCCTGACACTGATGCACCGTCTTTGCACCCTGGGCGACATACCCGACCACGATGCACGCGGCTTCCGCACTCCGGAAGGCGACATCGTGGTAGCGCGTCAGGGAATGGAGGTTTTTGCTTATCGCAACCGCTGTCCGCATATCGGCATCTGTCTGAATTTCCAGCCGGATGTCTTTATGGACCTGACCGGGCGCCACCTGTTGTGTTCCAATCATGGTGCGCTGTTCCGGGTCAAGGATGGTTACTGCCTGCGCGGCCCCTGCAGCGGACAGTCCCTCCGGAAAGTGGAGGTGGTGATTGAAAACGGGGTCATCTGGATGCCGCCTTCCGCGGCGAAATAGTATCCGGATATTGCGGTGCGGGCTTTTGGCCGGGCCGTTGTTTGCAGGAGCCACGGGTTCCTGATATAGCTATCCGTTAACGTTTGTGTTTTGCCTGTTTGAGGAGGGTCAAATAATGACCGCAACCGCCGCCGCAACCCGAAAAGAAAAAGAAAGCATGCTGATTTACGGCTTTGCTCCGTACCAGCCCAAAGCCGGCGAAGAGTATATGAGCCCGGAGCAGATTGCACATTTCCGGGGCATTCTGCTGGCCTGGAAAAACGATCTGATGGAAGAAGTGGACCGTACCGTGCACCACATGCAGGACGAATCCGCCAACCTGCCGGACCCCAATGACCGCGCCACCCAGGAAGAAGAGTTCTCGCTGGAACTGCGCGCCCGTGACCGGGAACGCAAGTTGATCAGAAAGATCGACGAAGCGCTGAAGGATATTGATGGCGGAGACTATGGCTACTGTCAGGCCTGCGGCATCGAAATCGGCATCCGCCGTCTGGAGGCCCGTCCCACTGCAACCCAGTGCATTGACTGCAAGACACTGGCGGAAATCAAAGAGAAGCAACTGGGGGGCTAATCCCCGGTGCCTGTCTATATTGGCCGGTTTGCGCCGTCACCGACCGGGCCGCTGCATTTTGGCTCGTTGCTGACGGCTGTCGCCGGCTGGTGTGACGCCCGCGCCGCTTCCGGACGCTGGTTGCTGCGTATTGAGGATGTGGACGAAGTCCGCACCCGTCCCGGCGCAGCCGACGGCATCCGCTATACCCTGGAGGCTTTTGGGCTGGCGTGGGATGGCGATATCCGCGTGCAAAGCCTGTGCAAGGATCGTTACTACGCCTGTCTTGAGCTACTGCGGCAACAAGGCGATATCTATTGGTGCACCTGCACCCGTCGTGACCTGGCCCTTTACGGGCAATCTGTCTATCCCGGCTTGTGCCGCGCCCATGTTTCTCCCCGCCCCGATGCCGCCATCCGCCTGAAGGTTCCCGCTCCCTGCCCTGTGCATTTTCACGACCGGGTTTTTGGCAGGCAGCAGGAGGATGTTGCGCTGACTACCGGCGACTTCGTGATCCGGCGGCGTGACGGCTTCTTTGCTTACCAACTGGCGGTGGTGGTGGATGACGCCGACCAGGGCGTGACTCACATCGTGCGCGGCGCCGACTTGCTGGACAACACCTGCCGCCAGATTGTCCTGCAACAGCGCCTGGGCTTTGCCACCCCCATCTATGCCCACATCCCGCTGGTGGTAAATGCCCGGGGCGAAAAACTGTCAAAGCAGACCGGCGCGCTGGGACTGGATGCCGCCAACCCCGGCCCGGTGCTGTGGCTGGCGCTGGAATTGCTGGGGCAGCAGCTGGAATCGGCTTTACGGGAAGCCAAACCGGAAGTGATTTTGCAGGAAGCCGTCCGCCGTTGGGACATCAATAATGTGCCGGCAGCCCTGCAACTGCCTTCGGACAACCGGGTGGCGGTGGATGCGGCTTACGGAGCAAAGCCCGAACAAGCCCCAACATCCGATTCCCCCACACACCCGTCCGGGTTATCCTAAGTCATTATTCCTTTATCGCCGTGCGTTCGGCTCACCCGGGATTCGCCATGTACATTGACCGGCTGGTGCTCATCTTCATTCTGGGAGCCTACCTGCTCTCGCCCGCCATCATTGAATGGTGGAGCGTCGGCGGAACCGCGTGGCTGCGCCCCTATTTCATCTGGATCATCCTGATCGTCCTCAGCTACTGGATCGGCAAGAGCCGCGACCTCCATGATCTTTGAACCGTCCATCCTGCTCGGCCTGGGGCTGGGCTACCTGCTGATCCTGTTCCTGGCCGCCCACCTCAGCGAAACCGGCATCATCCCCACCCGCTGGATTCGCAATCCCGTGGTTTACGTCTTGTCGCTGGGGGTCTATGTCAGCGCCTGGGGCATTTACGGCATCGTCGGTTTTGCCTATGAAACCGGTTACAACTTCCTGGCGTTCTATCTGGGTGTTTCCGGCGCGTTTTTGCTGGCGCCGGTGATGCTGAGCCCCATACTGCGGCTGTCAAAGAACCATCAACTGGGCTCCCTGCCCGACCTGTTCGCCTACCGCTATCGCAGCCAGACCGCCGGTTCACTGACCACCATCGCCATGGTGCTGGGCTTGCTGCCCTTGCTGGCGCTGCAGATACGCACCGTTGCCGATACCGCCGAGATACTGACCCAGGGCCTGCACCATCAGGTGATCGCCATTACTTTCTGCGTCATCATTACCCTGTTCACCCTGCTGTTCGGCGCCAAGCCGCTGACCACCCAGTACAAGCACGACGGGCTGGTGGTGGCCATTGCCGTCGAGTCCGTGATTAAACTGACCATGATGCTGGTGCTGTCCGGCTATGCCCTGTATTCGGTCTTTGGCGGCCCTTCCGGACTGGAACAGTGGCTGACCCAACACCCCGATGCCCTGGAATTGCTGTATTTGCCGCTCAAGGAAAGCGGCATCTGGCACAGCATGATCCTGGCCTTCCTGTTCTCGGCCGTGGTAATGCCCTACATGTACCACATGGTCTTCACCGAGAATTTCCAGCCGCGTGCGCTGCTCTCCGCCAGCTGGGGTTTGCCCTTTTACCTGTTCCTGATTGCTCTGGGCATTCCCGTCATTCTCTGGGCCGGCATCAAGCTGTCGCTGGTGTCTTCCCCGGAGTATTTCTCATTGGGCGTAGCCCTGGCGAGCAACAAGCCGTGGCTGCCGCTGCTGGTTTTTGTCGGTGGCATGGCGGCGGCCAGCGGCACCATCATGGTCACGTCACTGGCCTTGTCCTCCATGGTGCTGAACCATCTGGTGCTGCCGTTCACCCAGCCTGCCCCGGCCTACAACCTCTATCACTGGCTGATCTGGGTCAGGCGCGGCCTGATCATCCTGATCACGGCGCTGGCCTATACCTTTTACCGCCTGTTCACCCGCGAACACAGCCTCACCGAAATGGCGATGCTGACGTTCATTGCCACGCTGCAGTTTGCCCCGGGTCTCATCGGCGTATTGTTCTGGCCCCGCGCCAACCGCGCCGGATTCGTCTCCGGGCTGCTGGTGGGGCTGAGCATCTGGTTTGTAGTGCTGGTCATGCCCTACCTGCTGGACTTGCCCGCCCTGTTCCCGCATTTCGCCAACTACAACTTTTCCTTTTTTGCCGATCCTGTCTACTGGCACCATGTCGGACTGGGCAGCACGGTCATCAATGCCGCTATCCTGGTTGTGGTTTCGCTCTCCACCAAGCAAAACGCCTCGGAACAGATGGCCGCCAACAGTTGCGCGGTTGACAACCTGCGCCGCCCCTACCGCTGGTCACTGAAAGCCCGGGATGTGGATGACTTCAGCATCGCCCTGACCAAGGCCCTGGGGAATCTGGCTGCGGAACGCGAAGTGAACCGGGCCTTGCATGACCTGGCCATGTCCCGCGATGAAAAACGCCCTTATGCCTTGCGACGCCTGCGCGACCAGATTGAGTCCAACCTCTCGGGCCTGCTGGGGCCGTCGGTGGCGCATGAAATTCTCGACACCCACCTGCCCTACCAGATTCGCCCCGAAAACGCCGGGGGTGAAGACATCTACTACATTGAATCGCGGCTGGAAGAATACCGGCACAAGCTGTCCGGCCTGGCGGCGGAACTGGACGCCCTGCGCCGTTTCCACCGGCAAACGCTGTACGACCTGCCCATTGGCGTCTGCTCGCTGGGGCGTGATCTGGAAATCCTCAGCTGGAACCGCTCACTGATGGAAATGACCGGCATCAGTGATGAAGACATCATCGGCTCCCGCCTCAGCAGCCTGCCCGAGCCCTGGCAGCGGCTGCTGAACGACTTCCTGCACAGCCCCAGCGTGCAACTCTATAACGAGGAAGTGGTTAGTCATGGCCGCGACCGCCGCATCAACCTGCACCGCGCTTTTATCGGTGAAGAAGAACACAGTGAAGACATGGGCGGCAGCCAGGTCATCGTGATGGAAGATGTCACGGAACTGGACCGTCTGGAGGCGCAACTGGCGCATAATGAACGGCTGGCGGCCATTGGCCGGCTGGCGGCCGGGGTGGCGCACGAAATCGGCAACCCCATTACCGGCATTGCCTGCCTGGCGCAAAACCTGAAGGCGGAAAGCGCCGAGGAAGAAACGCGCGAAGCCAGCGAACAGATCCTGACCCAGACCAAGCGTGTCAGTGAGATCGTCAAGTCGCTGGTGGGCTTTGCCCGCGCTGACCAACAAATCAGCACCTACAGCTATGGCGCGGTCAACCTGTTCCATGTGGTGAATGAAGCCATTCAGTTGTTGATGCTGACCGGCAGCAAGGACTACCATTTCGATAACTTCTGCCCCGATGACCTGCTGGTGCGGGGCAATGGACCGCGACTGACGCAGGTGTTCATCAACCTGCTGAACAATGCCCGCGACGCCAGCCCGTCCGGCAGTCATATCCTGGTGGAGGCCCGCCCCAACGGCATGATGATTCATGTGGAAGTGGAAGATTTCGGGCACGGCCTGCCGGGCGGCAACATCCGCGACAGCCTGTTTGAACCTTTTGTCACCACCAAGGAAACCGGCAAGGGCACCGGCCTGGGACTGGCGCTGGTGCACGGCATCATTGGCGAACACGGCGGCCGCATCCAGCTGATGGACAAAGCGGATTATGACCAGGGACACGGCGTTATTGTGCAATTGACCTTGCCCGCCTGCGAGGCGGATACACCTGAAGGGGAACGCTGAGTGAAGCATCATATTCTGGTCGTGGAAGACGAAGCCATTATCCGCAGCAGCCTGAAACGGCTGCTGGAGCGGAACGGCTATCGTGTCAGCGAAGCCGGTTCGGTACGCGAGGCCGCTGACAACTTCCGCCTGCCTGAATTCGACCTGGTGATTACCGACCTGCGCCTGCCCGGTGAGCACGGCACCGCGCTGATTGAACTGTCCAAGCCCGCGCCGGTGCTGATCATGACCAGTTTCGGCACGCTGAAATCCGCCGTGGACGCCATGAAGCAAGGCGCGGTGGACTACATCTCCAAACCCTTCGACCACGATGAAATGCTGCTCAGCGTCTCGCGCATTTTGCGCGAGCAGCAACTGACCACCGAGAACGTGGCGCTGAAACAGACCGTCACCGTGCCAGACAGCGGCATCATCGGTAGCTCTCCCTCCATGCAGGAGCTGTTCCGCCGCATCAGCAAGGTGGCCCCGATGTCGTCCACGGTGCTGGTTCGCGGCGAATCCGGCACCGGCAAGGAACTGGTGGCCCGCGCCCTGCACCAGCAAAGCCCCCGCCGCGACAACGCCCTGATTTCCGTCAACTGCGCTGCCATTCCTGAGTCGCTGATTGAGGCGGAACTGTTCGGTTATGAAAAAGGCGCGTTCACCGGCGCCAACACCCAGCGCAAAGGCCTGGTGGAAGCCGCAGACGGCGGCACCCTGTTCCTGGATGAAATCGGGGAACTGCCGCTGGAAGCCCAGGCCCGGATGCTGCGTTTGCTGCAGGAAAAGGAAGTGCGCCGTCTGGGCGCCACCCAGACCCGCTCGGTGGATGTGCGGCTGGTGGCGGCCACGCACCGCAACCTGAAGCAGCTGGCTGCTGAAGGCCGGTTCCGGGAAGACTTGTATTACCGCCTGAACGTGGTGGAACTGACGCTGCCGCCGTTGCGTGAACGCGGCGCGGACATCATTGAAATCGCCAACTTCCTGCTGACGAAAACCTGCGAACGGCTGAACGTGAAACCGCTGAGCTTCCATTCCGCCACCCTCGCCGCCATGATGGCCTACAAGTGGCCCGGCAATGTGCGGGAGCTGGAAAACGCCATTGAACGGGCGGTGATTCTGGCGGAAGACTCGGAAATTACCCCGGATCTGTTGGCCATTGATGTGGATGTGCCGGTGCTGGATGAAACTGACCATCTGCCGCCGGTCATGCAGGCTCAGGCGGAGGTTGCGGTGTCTGACGTGGCTGACCCGCCGGCGGGCATGTCGCTGGAAGATTATTTCCAGAGTTTTGTGCTGGCGCATCAGGAACAGATGTCAGAAACCGAGCTGGCGCGGAAACTGGGTATCAGCCGCAAGTCGTTGTGGGAGCGCCGTCAACGCCTGGGCATTCCGCGTCGCCGTTCCACCAATTCTCCGGATGGCGACATCTGATGTTACCGGCGGCGCCATTCCCGTCTCGGCGGAGGTGGCGTGTGTTACCCCGGTGTTACTCCGTTGTTACCGGCACACCCGAAAGTGTTACCTGACATTGTCAGGATGTTACCGGCGTCACGTTTCCGCATTTGCCTTCTCCTCGAGATTTTTCACAAGCCATTGTTTTTAAATGTTTTTATCTCTTAAGTGAAAGTTGGCACGGCTTCTGCATTGTTATAGATGCGCAACCAAGAACAATAACAGCGCTGCAAACAACAAGATAATGATGGCAATAATAACTATAAGGCCATGATGAGATGACGGGCAGGCTAACAACGATAACAAGGTCTGGCTGTTGAAGTGAGATTACAAGAAGAACATGTGCCAACAATAACAACGCAAGGTTAACTCAGCGCACGCGGGGACTCCGGTCCCCGCGCCTCCTCCCGGTTTTCAAAATACCGCATGAATGCCCTCCTTCACTATCATTCAGCGGACTTCAAGACGATTTCCCCAACGCAGTCGTTCATTCCTTGAATAGCGTCTCAAGAGTCGATCAAAACGCGCTGTTTCCAACCGTCGAAGCCGTGTAAACTGCTCTATCAGGCGACCCCGCAAGCTTCACGCAAAGGGATCAACGCCTTAAAAAAAGCACTCAATCAACCGCCCTTTTATCTCAAAATGAACGAAACACAGTCAGCACCTCTCCCGGAGCCGCGCCATTTATCAAAGCCTCAGCAATTATCAAAAAACAAAACGATACATAGGCAAGATGCCCCATGAATGCAGTAGAAATCGAATCCGCCATTTCCGATCTGGCAGAACAGCCCTTTGACGCAGATGAATTCCCCTACGCATTTCTGGCAGCGTTCGGCAACAAGGATACGACTCTCAAACGCTTGCGCACCGGTAACAACAACGCTTCAGATGTGACCGGCGGAGTGCTTCAACGCAATAACATCCACATTGCCGTTTGTGCGGAAGGTGCTGTCGGTGACACCCTTAAAACCTTGCGCACCAGTCCATCTACAACCAAAGCCAAAGCCCGGTTCATTCTGGCCACGGACGGCCAGACGCTGGAAGCCGAGGAACTGGCTGGCGGTGAAACCGTCGCCTGCGCCTACGCCGATTTCCCGAATCACTTTGGTTTTTTTCTGCCCTTGGCGGGCATATCTACCATCAAGGAAATCAAGGACAACCCCGTTGATGTGCGCGCCACCGGCCGCCTGAACAAGTTGTACGTTGAGTTGCTGCGCGAAAACCCGGATTGGGCCACAGATGAACGCCGGCATGACATGAATCATTTCATGGCGCGGCTGATTTTCTGCTTCTTTGCGGAAGACACCGGGATATTCAACAACACGGGCCTGTTCACCAAGACGGTGGAGCAGATGAGTGAGCGCGACGGCTCCAACACTCATGATGTGCTGGAGTGCATCTTCCGGGCAATGAATATCAAATACGATGATCGTGCAAATGTTCAGCCCCGTTTGCCGGTGTGGACGAATAACTTTCCTTATGTGAACGGTGGGCTGTTTTCGGGCAGTACGGAGGCGCCGCGTTTTACGCGGATGGCGCGCAGTTATTTGTCGCACGCGGGCAATCTTAACTGGCAGCAGATCAATCCTGATATTTTCGGCAGCATGATCCAGGCGGTGGCCGATGATGAGGAGCGCGGAGCGCTGGGGATGCACTACACCAGTGTGCCGAATATTCTGAAGGTGTTGAATCCGCTGTTTCTGGATGATTTGCGGGCGCAGTTGGCCGAGGCGGGAGATAACGAGCGCAAGCTGTTGAATTTGCGCAAGCGCATGGCGCGTATCCGGGTGTTTGATCCGGCCTGCGGGTCGGGTAATTTTCTGGTGATTGCGTACAAGCAGATGCGGGAGATTGAGGCGGAGGTCAATCGGCGTCGGGGGGAGGAACATCTGGGCAGTGAGATTCCGTTGACGAACTTCCGGGGGATTGAGCTGCGGGATTTTCCGGCGGAAATTGCGCGGTTGGCGTTGATTATTGCGGAGTTTCAGTGTGATGTGTTGTATCGGGGGCAGCAGGATGCGTTGCAGGAGTTTTTGCCGTTGGATGCGCAGAATTGGATCGTGTGCGGGAATGCGTTGCGGCTGGATTGGTTGAGTGTTTGTCCGCCGACGGGAGCGCGGGTGAAAGCGTTTGCGTATGATTTGTTTCAGTCGCAGAAGCAGGCGGAGATTGGTTTTGAGAATGAGGGGGGAGAGACGTTTATTTGTGGGAATCCGCCTTATCTTGGATTTACTTGGCAGTCAGCTGACCAAAAGTCTGATTTGCATTCAATTTTTGATGGTAGAACGTCCAGCTGGAAATCATTGGATTATGTATGTGCCTGGTTTATGAAGGCAGCCGATTATGGCTCCTCAACACTCGCAGCATCGGCATTTGTTTGTACAAACTCTATATGTCAAGGTGAGCAAGTTCCAATACTATGGCCTTTAATATTTGAGGCCGGGCACGATATTTTTTTTGCGCATACATCTTTCAAGTGGGCAAATTTAGCTAGCAATAAAGCAGTTGTTACAGTCGCAATTGTTGGAATATCAAGTGCATATAGACGAAAAAGACGCTTGTTTTCATTGGCGGATGATGGCGTTTCTGTTATTGAGAAGCAAGTAGATTTTATAAATGCTTACCTTGTAACCGGACCAAATGTAATAGTCTCTCCAATTTCAAAGCCATCTGATGCACGTGGAAAAATGGAGTGGGGTAATAAACCATCAGATGGCGGTGGCCTTGTTTTATCATTGGCGGAGGCTGAAAACGTTATTAGGGTTGACCCCTTAGCTTCCAGGTTTATTTATGACTTTGTTGGTGCTCAAGAATTTGTGCGAGGTGTAGTCAGAAGATGCCTTTGGATTGGGGATTCTGATGCTGAGGAAGCAAAAAAAAATGATTTTATAGCCTCTCGACTTGCTGCTGTACGCAAAATGCGATTGGAGAGTCCTGCCTCATCAACGCAAGCGTATGCAAGTAAGCCACATCGATTCCGGCAAATCCAAGGAATTAGCAAGGAATGGTCGATTGTTGTCCCGAAGGTGACATCAGAGTCCCGTCTTTATCTGCCTGTTGGTTTATTACCGTCTCATTCCATCGTCTCTGACAATGCCTTCGCTCTCTACGACGCTCCACTTTGGAATATGGCCCTGATCGCATCTCGCCTCCATTTGGTCTGGATCGGCACCGTCTGTGGCAAAATGAAAACCGATTTTCGCTACTCCAATACGATGGGCTGGAACACCTTCCCCGTCCCCCTGCTCACCGAACAAAACAAAGCCGACCTCACCCGTTGCGCCGAAAATATCCTGCTGGCCCGCGAAGCCCACTTCCCCGCCACCATCGCCGACTTGTATGAAGTCAAAGACGGCGTAAGCCAGATGCCGGACAACCTGCGCCACGCCCACGAACACAACGACGAAGTCCTGGAACGCATCTACATCGGCCGCCGCTTCAAGAACGACACCGAACGACTGGAAAAACTGTTCGAGCTTTACACCAAAATGACGGCGGAAACCGCCAAGGGCAAGCCTCCCGCAAAGGCCGCCAGAGGAAAAAAAGTATGAGCTCGCAACTTGTCGTCCCTTCGTTGGACAACACACCCTGAGGAACAGCGAATGCAGCCCTACATACCTAACGTACTGCCACTCACGGAGTTGGACTTTCGCCGCCTTCTCCCCTTGGTGGGGCAAGCCAATGCTGCCTTGGCGCGCTACGATGGCCTACTGCAAGGCATCCCGAATCCAGCAGTCATGCTGTCACCACTGACCACTCAAGAAGCTGTCTTGTCGTCCAAAATCGAAGGCACGCAAGCCACCGTGGACGAGGTGCTGGAACAAGAAGCCGGACTCCTCAAACAAGGTGAAAAATACGAAGACATTCGGGAAATATCCAATTACCGCCAGGCTTTGTTTTCCGCGCGTGCGCACTTGCAGGACTACCCCATCCGCTTGGGTTTTGTGCGTGAATTGCACCGCATACTCATGAATAGCGTGCGCGGAAAAGACAAGACACCCGGTGAGTTTCGGCGGGATCAGAACTGGATAGGCAAACATGGATGCACTATGGAACAGGCAACATTTGTCCCCCCCAGTCCATTGCAACTGCTGGATCACTTACAGGCTTGGGAGACGTATCTGGACAGCAACGATATGGATTTCCTGCTTCAAACAGCGATAGTACATGCTCAATTTGAGCTGCTGCACCCCTTCAAGGACGGCAATGGGCGAATTGGTCGCATCTTGATCCCGCTGTTCCTTTACCAGAAACGCGCCTTATCCCAACCCATGTTTTACCTGTCAGAGTATCTGGAAAGTCATCGGGAAGAGTACTACCTGCGTCTCAAGGCCATTTCAGCCGACGGTGACTGGAACGGCTGGATCGACTTTTTTCTGAGGGCCATCATCTATCAGGCCAGTCAGAACAGTGTCCGCGTGACGGCCATTCAGGCGCTCTATGAAGAAATGAAGCTGGCCATCCAGGCCGCCACGCACTCGCAGTACACCATGCATGTGCTGGATGCTATTTTCAGTAAGCCCATCTTTCGATCCTCTGATCTGGCCCAGCAGCTTTTTAATGAGTTTGGTATCCATGAGAAGACCACGCTTGGATTGTTGCGTCAGATGCGAGATACCGGGATCTTGCGTGAACTCGTGCCAGGCAGCGGACGGCGCCCGGCCACGCTGTGCTTTCCACGGCTGATCAATCTGGCGGAAGGTCGGGAGGTCTTATGACCCCTTTGTGGAGCGGCTGCACTCCGGAAAAACACTAGTGGAGTCTTTTTTTGCGAATAGACTCCACTAGTGTTTTTGTGACGTACACAGGCTCCGCAAAGACATCGACAGCGGCAGTCGGGAATCAAAGATTTGATCGGGTTTTGATTGGGCTTGCAAAATTTCGCAAACCCTTCGGCCTGATGTTGTAAAAGTTTAATGAAAACATGTATTTAAATTCATTGTGCGTGGTCGTAAAGATTTGATCGGGTTTTGACTCCCCGCCAACCGCCATGTTGACTGAGACCGGATATCCATGAAAACAACGATGAACCCCACCAACGCCTACACCGTGCCGTCCGTCTCCATCGCCACGGCGCGCACCGGCGCGTCCAGCAAGGCCAATGAACTGGGCATGCGCACCATGCAGGAACGCGCCTACGCCAAGCGCGGCGAGCAATACCTGCTGATCAAGTCGCCGCCCGCGTCCGGCAAGTCCCGCGCCCTGATGTTCATCGCGCTCGACAAGCTCCACAACCAGGGGCTGCGCCAAGCCATTGTCGTGGTGCCGGAGCGCTCGATTGGTGGCAGCTTCGCGGATGAGCCGCTGAGCCGCAACGGCTTCTATTGGGATTGGCAAGTCGCCCCGCAATGGAATCTATGCAACGCCCCCGGCGCGGATGATGTTAGGGTGGCCAAATCAAAGGTCAAGGCCGTGGGTGAGTTTCTGGCCAGCGAAGACAAAGTGCTGGTCTGCACGCACGCCACCTTTCGCTTCGCGGTGGACGAACTGGGCATTGAAGCCTTCGATGACCGCTTGATTGCCGTAGACGAATTCCACCATGTTTCCTCCAATCCGGACAATAAACTTGGCAGCCAGTTGGGTGAATTCATCACCCGCGACAAAGTTCATCTGGTTGCCATGACAGGTTCTTATTTTCGGGGTGACAGCGAAGCGGTGCTGACTCCGACGGATGAGGCCAAGTTTGAGACTATCACCTACACCTATTACGAACAGCTTAACGGCTATCGCTGGCTCAAATCGCTGGATATCGGTTATTTCTTCTATACCGGCCCATACGTCAACGCGGTGACTAAAGTGCTGGACCCGGCGCTGAAAACCATTGTCCACATTCCCAATGTCAATGCGCGGGAGAGCCTCAAGGACAAACAGCGTGAAGTGGAAGAAATCATGCACGGTCTGGGGGAATGGCATGGGGTTGATCCTGTGACCGGTTTCCATCAGGTGCAAACACCGGGTGGGCGCATGTTGAAAGTGGCGGATCTGGTGGATGACAGCAACCCGGCCACGCGCAGCAAGGTGCTTGCCGCCCTGAAAGATCCGGCCCAGAAAGAGAACCGAGATAATGTGGATATCATCATTGCGCTGGGCATGGCCAAGGAAGGGTTTGACTGGATTTGGTGCGAGCACGCCCTGACCATCGGCTATCGCAGCAGCCTGACGGAAATCGTGCAGATCATCGGTCGCGCCACCCGTGATGCAGAAGGCAAAGAGAGATCACGTTTTACCAATCTGATTGCCGAACCGGCGGCCGAACAATCGGCGGTGGCTGAAGCGGTGAACGATATGCTGAAAGCCATTTCCGCCAGTCTGTTGATGGAGCAGGTGCTGGCGCCACGCTATGAGTTCACGCCCAAGAATAGCGGCCCCAAAGAGGGTTTTGATTACAACGATGGAGCAGGCTATCAGGAAGGCCGCGCCAATGTGGGCGTCAACGAGGCTACCGGCCAATACCATGTCGAAATCAACGGGCTGGTGACACCCCAGACGGCCGAGGCCACGCGCATCTGCAAGGAAGACCTGAATGAAGTGGTCACCAGCTTCTTGCAGGACAAAACCGTGCTGGAGCGGGGTCTGTTTGACAAGGAAAACACCCTGCCCGAGGAATTGACGCAGTTACGGATGGGCAAGATCGTTCGTGAACGGTATCCCGAACTTAGCGAAACCGACCAAGAGGCGATTCGCCAGCACGCCATTGCGGCGATGAACATCACCCAACAGGCCAAACTGGCGCTGGCCCGGGCGGATGCTGAAGGGGACGGAACGGCACAAGGCAATACAGCGCTGTTGGACGGAGTGCGTAAATTCGTCAACGTCCGCGATCTGGATATTGACCTGATCGACCGCATCAACCCCTTCGAAGCGGCTTATGCCGTGCTTGCAAAAGCCATGGATGAGAAGTCGCTGCGGCAGGTGCAGGCCAGCATCGCCGCGAAAAAGGTCAGTATTCCTGAAGACGAGGCGCGTGAACTGGCCAGACGGGCCTTGCAGTTCAAAAACGAGCGCGGCCGCTTGCCGGACATCAACTCCGCCGATGCTTGGGAAAAGAAAATGGGTGAGGGGGTGGAGGCTCTCAGGCGATATCGTGCAATCGCCAAGGCGGCGCAGCTTCAGGGAGATTCCAGCAATGGCTGAAATGGATGATGACGAACTGCTGGAGGCCTTGGGCGTTGAAGTCACACCGCTCAAGGTTTCAAGCCGGACGCCGCGCGAAGAGCGCATTATCGCCGGTTTCGAGGATATCCTGCGTTTCCACCAGAACCATGGCCGCGCCCCGCAACATGGCGAAGATCGCGATATTTTTGAGCGACTTTATGCGGTGCGGCTGGACCAGATACGCAAGCTGCCTGAGGCGCAGGCACTGCTTTCCGAACTGGATACGACCGGATTATTGACCGGCGTGGCCGACCCAATAGATGTCGATGCTCTTGATGAAGACGCCCTTCTGGCAGAGTTGGGTATTGAGGACATCGCCCCCGCACAGGACGATATCCGTGTACTGAGGCATGTCCGGCCGTATGTCGAAATCAAGGCGGCTGAGGACATCGCCAATCGCACGCCGTGCGAAGATTTTGAAGCCTTTAAACCTTTGTTCGAGGAAGCTGAAAACGGCCTCAAGACCGGTGACTGGATGACCAAGCCGTTCCTGAAGAACGCAGGGATCGAGGTTGGTGATTACTTCATAATCGGCGGCCAAATTGCCTACGTCGGGGAAATACAGGCCGGTGGCAAAACCAAGGATGGACGCGATAATCCGCGATTGCGGGTCATTTTTGATAACCAAACCGAGAGTAACCTGTTACTGCGCTCGCTTTCACGTTCACTCTACCCGGATGGCGATACGCCTGTGGGGAGGCGGCTTATCCGCCGGGATGACGGTCCGCTGTTTGGCAGCGTAGCGGAGCCTGATGACATTGAGACAGGAACGATATACGTGCTTCGCAGCTTGTCTAACCACCCTTTTGTCGCTGAGCACCGAGAGTTGATTCACAAGATTGGTGTGACAGGTGGCAAGGTAGAGACACGGATCGCAGGCGCTCAAAAGGACGCAACCTATTTACTTGCCGACGTGGAAGTTATCGCCACTTACAAGCTTCATAATGTGAACCGCACCAAACTGGAAAAAATACTTCACCGTTTGTTCGGAGCGGTGCAACTCGACTTGACCATAGAAGACCGCTTTGGCCAGCCGGTCAAGCCGAAGGAGTGGTTTCTAGTGCCGCTTCAAGTGATTGACGAAGCAGTACACCACATCAAGGACGGTTCAATAACAGACTTAGTCTACGACCCGAATACGGCTAAGTTGGTAGACTGTCCATGACCACAGGCTCGCAGGCTCCCTCATAGGGAGCCATACCCGGTACGCTCCCTCTACAACAACGCCTCCACCCCCAACTGAATCGCCAACACCCTCACCTTCGCATCCAGCTCCGGCGACCGCGCCATCCGCTCCCGCAACACCGGCACCCCCGCCTCACGCGCCTCCGGCGTCATAAACCGGATCACATCCACCAGCGGCTGCCACATCCCCCCGCCATGCGCCTGATCAATCACCGCCCCCAGGAAATGCTCACCCCGCGCCGTCACAATCGTACCCAGCATCTCGCGCTGCGGCGTGGACATATACTCCACCAACGGCAGCAACGTCGTCCACAAACCATAAATATCGGTATTCACCACCACCGCTTCCAGCACATCCGGCCTCGACATGGCCGCCACATTGATCAGGCGGAACTGCGTGCCAGGCGACATGCAGGCAAACAACGGCAAGGCATCCTTCCACAAATCCAGCGCAAACACCGTATCCGTCAGGTCATCCAGCATTTCCGGATTCTGCTCAACCGCAATATCCCCCATCTGCCGCTTCAGCTCGTCTTCCATATGCACCATCAGCGCCAGCGCCTCGGGCCACAACTCGCGATGGTTCTGCATTTCACCCACCAGCTTACGCAAGCGGTTTTCCGGCAGCATGCGGATGATCTCGCTGATCTGGTGCTTGCCGTCCATGAAGAAACCGATGTGCAGCAAGTCCTTTTCAGAAATGTCGCCGATAATGGCGCGCATCTGGTTTTCCTGCATATAGTTGACGAAGCCGCCCAGCACCAGGTATTCGCCGCGACGGATCAGCTCCTTCGCCACCGCCTTCAGGTGGTTGACCGGCAGGTTGCGGATAATGTCGCTGACCCGTTTCGGATCAATCTGGATGGTCACTTCCGCCAGGAAAGGAATGCTCATCTTCAACGACAGGTCCACCGCACGCTGATACGGCATTTCACCGGCCACGCGGGCGCACAGCAAGGGGCCGAAAGCCTTCTCCGCAATCATCGCTGTCAGGCTGTTGGGCATCAGCTTGCTGGCGGAGGCCAGATTCTGGAACAGCTTGCGGCCGTCGCTGAACACCCGTTCGGTAGCCAGTTCGCGCACTTTCACCAGTGAGGCCAGCGGCACATCTTCCAGAAAGGCCAGATCGGCTTCCGTCACCTGGGTCAGGCGCGACAGCTTGATGAGTTCGGCGCGGGTATCAAGTTTGCTCATGGATTGCTCTCCGGTTAACCGCGCACAATTTTCTTGACCGCACCGCGCAACAGCGCCGGTACGTGATCCAGACCGCGGTCAATGGCTGCCTTCATGGCTTCATGCTGGCGATGCAGTGCATTGACCAGCATCGTGTCCAGTTGTTCCACCTGCTCCGGTGTCAGTCCGTCCAGTCCCTTCAGTTCGGCAGTCGTGGTTTTCAGAGTGGCGGCCAGCCGCTGCAACGCGATGTCATAGCTCATCAGCAAAGTTCCAGTACAGGGAGGAAATTGGGGGAATAATGCGGGTGTGAAACCTGAAAAACAATGGCTTTGCGGGACGAAAACCCCGTCGATCAAGCCATTTTCTGCTTGCGGTACTGGCTGGGCGTCACCTGGTACTGGCGGCGGAAGGCCTGGCTGAACGCGGTTTCCGAGGTGTAGCCCACGCGCTCGCTGATGCGGTTGATGCCGATGTCCTGCTGCGCCAGCAACGAAGCCGCCAGCCGCAAGCGGTATTCGGTGAGATAGGCTAGCGGCGGTGTGCCGATAATGCCGGAAAAGCGTTCGTGGAATGCGGAACGGGACAGGCAGCTCAAGCCTGACAAATCTGCCACCGACCAGGGGTGCGCCGGGTTGGCATGGATGGCGCTGAGCACCGGCGACAGATAGGGGTCGCGCACGGCATTCAGCCAGTTGTTGCCTTCTTCCGGCAACTGCTCCACATAGTCCCGCACGCATTCAATCAGGAACATGCTGATCAGGCGGTTGATCAAGGTGTCGCGGCCGGGCCGGTGCAGTTCCGTTTCCAAGGCCAGGAAATTTAGGCCGATGCGCAGCCACTCCGGCCCTTGGTTGTCCAGGCCCTGCCGGATCACCATGCACGGCGGCAAAGATGACAGCAAAGGGCGCGCCATATCGGAATCCAGCAGGCAGCGCACCGTCAGCATCAGATTGCCGGACAAGCCTTCGCCCAGCGTCACCGGTTCATTGCAGTGACCGCGAAAACGTTCCATCAGCCAGACCGGTGACTGTTGCGGCGCATCGGGGTGCTGCAGGTGGTGTTCGTCACCGGCGGGCATGAAGGCGATGTCGCCGGTTTCCAGCCGATGGACGCCATGACCGGGCAGGCGCACCTGCACCGGGCCGTTGAGCACAATATGGAAGGCTGTCGCCCCCTTCAGGCCAAAGTTCCACGTCCCCATGCCGTTGACGTACAGGTACTCGGCGCCGCTGAGATGAATATCGTCAAGAATGTGGCTGAGAGCATCCATGGGATGGCAGTTTTTCTCGTTTTTGTCGGAAAACCCTAAAATTTATAGGCCAATGTGACATTGGTCAATGTCGGATTCCCACGATAGTTTTAAAGATTCCGGCCACTAGGCGCGGCCCCGGATTGCCTGCAAGATTGTCCTACAAGTCAATTGCGGATTATTTCCATGAACGCCAAAACGCCGGACGAACTTCTGAATGCTGCCAGTAATACCAACGCGAAGCAATGGCGTGACGGAAAACGCTACCTGTGGATGTTGAGCCCGGCAGTTCCGGTGATTGGCGCTGCGGCGCTGACTGCATACGCTATTGCCCCCCAAAAACTGCGCGCGCTGGCCTGGGCCGGTCCGGCGCTGATTCACGGCATCATTCCTGCCATTGACCGCCTGATTGGCGCGGACAAGACCAACCCACCCGAATCCGCTGTTCAGCAACTGGAAAACGACAAGTATTATCACCGCGTGGTGCTGTCCTTCCTGCCTGCACAATATGCCTGCACCCTGCTTGGCACCTGGCTGGGTACGCGCAAGAATGTGCCGCTGGCCGACCGCATCGGCATTGCCGCCACCGTCGGCGTCATCAACGGCATTGCCATCAACACCGCCCACGAACTGGGCCACAAGCACGACCGCGCCAGCCGCCTGCTGGCCATGGCCGCCCTCGCCCCCACCGGCTACACCCACTTCGCCGTGGAACACAACTTCGGCCACCACAAGCGCGCCGCCACCCCGGAAGATCCGGCCAGCAGCCGTCTGGGTGAAAGCTTCTGGAAGTTCCTGCCGCGCACCGTCATTGGTGGCTACAAGTCGGCCGTGGTGATTGAGAAGGAACGTCTGGCGCGCAAGGGCAAGGGCTTCTGGTCGTTGGACAACGAACTTCTGCAGGGCTGGGCGATGAGCGCCGGTCTGCTGGGCGTGTCCACGGCCCTGTTCGGGCCGCGCGCCATTCCCTTCCTGGTGGCTCAGGGCGCATACGGCGCCAGCCTGCTGGAAGTGATCAACTATGTGGAACATTATGGCCTGAAGCGTGAAAAGCTGGCCAACGGCAAGTATGTGCGCGTTTCGCCGGAGCACAGCTGGAACAACAACAACGTGGTCACCAACCTGTTCCTGTACCAGTTGCAGCGTCACAGCGACCACCATGCGCATCCCAGCCGCAGCTTCCAGGCGCTGCGCCACTTTGAGGATGCCCCGCAACTGCCTGCCGGTTACGCCAGTATGCTGCTGCCAGCCTACATTCCGTCGCTGTGGTACAAGATCATGGACAAGCGTGTGCTGGCGCATTATGACGGCGACATCACCAAGGCCAACATCGACCCGGAACGTCGTGAAGAAATCCTGGTGAAGTACGGCAAGCCCGTCTCTGAACTGGATGAAATCACGGAAGCAACGCCGGCCCGCCTTGAAGAAAAGGCCGCTGCCTGACGCACAACTCACTGAACCGCTTTACACCGTCCCGGTTGTCCTTACCGGGACGGTTTTTTTATGCCTGAACACTAAGCCCAACCGACGTCTACCCGAAACACGTATTGCAGCGGAAACATCGAGCGCATTAGTATTCGGCGATGGTACTCATCTGTGGAAAGCGCCTTGGCCCACGCATCTCAAGAAGCTTACTTCAACACGCTTTGCCCTGAAGCGCGGGCCATGCTCGAAGTCATACAGGCTGAAGTTGAAATACGGATTCCGGCAGCCCTGCGCTGCATCGGCTACAACATGCCCGCCTTCCGGGGGAAACGGATCTTTTTCTATTTTGCCGCCTTCAAAAAGCACATCGGCATCTACCCGCCCCTGACTCAGGGTGCCGGACTGATTGCCGAGCTCGCTCCGTGGCGGGGACCGAAAGGGAACCTTTCTTTCCCCCGGAACCAGCCGCTGCCCATCGAGCTGATCGGCCGGGTGGCTGTAGCGCTGTATCGGGAATATGGCGTTTAACCCAGCGGCCGTTCTGGCTTTCACTTCCTGACAAAAACCCAAAACGGTCCAATCCGAAGGCGGACAGCAATCCATGCTGCGAATTCAGAGACAGCGCAGCGACCGCAAGCAGGAAGGCCATTAAGATAGCGGATAAAGTTCATGGTCTATCTCTTTTAATCCACCGCCCGGACGACATGCGCGGCCTTGATCAATGCTGTACCGCGAAGGTCCCGCGCAATGCCATGCCCTTCCACGTTCTTGCCATTGAAGACAGGAGCCAGGCGCATTGGAGTTTGCCGCAATTGACATTCGCGTTATATATCCTTGTACATACTGCAGAAGCCGCGCCCTATAATTCCCTACTGTTTTTGTAAGATACACCACATACAGTGACATTGCACAATGGCGGATTCCTGCGATAATTTGCCGGATTCTGGCAACTGGCCACCTCACCCCCTTCAAGCGCAATATGCTCATACGGTAACTGCAACTGAACAAGGTGACTAACAATGAACGCCAAAACCCCCGATGACCTGCTGCAACAAACCAGCGAAAAGCAAAGCGGCAAATGGAAGGATCCCAAGCGTTACAAGTGGCTGCTGAGTCCCGCCCTGCCCGTCATCGGCATCGCCGCACTCGCCGCTTATGCGGTTGCCCCCAAGAAACTGCGCGCACTTGCCTGGGTTGGCCCGGCGCTGGTTCACGGCGCCGTCCCCGCCCTGGACCGCCTCATTGGTGAAGACGCCAGCAATCCTCCGGATGACGGCATCCGCGAGATGGAAAATGACAAGTACTACAACCTGATCACCAAAGCCTTCATTCCGTCGCAATACGTTCTGACCATCTTCGGTGCCTGGCTGGCCACCCGCAAGGATGTTCCGATGATGGATCGTATCGGCCTCACGGTTTCTGTCGGCGCCCTGAACGGCATCGCCATTGTTACCGGCCATGAACTGGGTCACAAGCACGAGCGCCATAACCGCATCGGCGCCATGCTCGCCCTCGCCCCAACCTTTTATACCCACTTCGCCGTGGAACATAACTTCGGCCACCACAAGCGCGTCGCCACCCCGGAAGATCCGGCCTCCAGCCGCATGGGTGAAAGTTTCTGGAAGTTCCTGCCGCGCACCGTCATCGGCGGCTTCAAGTCGGCCGTGGAAATCGAGACCAAGCGTCTGGAGCGCAAGGGCAAGGGTTTCTGGAGCCTGGAAAACGAATTGCTTCAGGGCTGGGCGATTTCCGCCGGCTTGGTCGGCGTCACCACTGCCATTTGCGGCCCGCGCGCCATTCCCTTCCTGGTGGCCCAGGGAGCCTACGGCGCCAGCCTGCTGGAAGTCGTGAACTACATTGAGCACTATGGCCTGCTGCGTCAAAAGGACGAAAACGGCAAATATGAGCGCACCCGTCCCGAACACAGCTGGAACAGCAACTACGTGATTACCAACCTGGTGCTGTACCAACTGCAGCGTCACAGCGACCATCATGCTTACCCGGCGCGCAGCTTCCAGTCGTTGCGCCACTTCGAAGGGACTCCGCAGCTGCCAGGCGGCTATGCCTCCATGCTGTTGCCTGCCTACATCCCGTCCTGGTGGTATGCCTTGATGGACCAGAAGGTGGTGGATCACTACAAGGGCGACATGTCCCGGATCAACTTCGACCCGGAACGCCGCGAAGAACTGATCGCCAAGTTCGCTCCCAAGTCCATCGAAGCCACACCGGCCGAGAACGTCACCTTGACCATTGAAGACAAGGCTGCTGCTTGAATCTTCCCCGGTTGAACCCGAAAACCCCGCCACCCCGGCGGGGTTTTTGCTATTTGCGGAGGGCTGTGTTATTCAGGACGAACCGCCCTAATCGTCTGACTCCCCATGGCCGTCGTTGAAAGCAAACAGTTCATTCATGCCCCGCGTGACGAGGTTTATCTCGCCTCTCAGGACTATGACCAGCGAACGGATTGGGACCCGTTCCCGGACGAGATCCGTCTGGAAAAACCGGAGCTTGGCATCTGTGTCAACCAGCACGCATTCATCAGGGCGCACTCCGGGCTGTCCATGGAAGTGGAGTTCATTCAGGTTTCACCGCGCTCCACGTCCATCCGCATGGTGCACGGACCGTTCTTTCTGGATCGTTTTGCCGGGAGCTGGCTGTTTGAAGACCGCAACGGCATTACCTTCGCCCGCTTCAAGTACGTCCTGACCCTGAAAAAATGGATGTTGCCCTGGCTGACGGAGTGGGTGGCCGGCTGGTATTTCCAGAAACAAACCGACAAGCGGCTGGCCGCGCTCAAGGCTTGGTGTGAATCGCGCCGCAGCGGCCAGGTTCAGGTCTTTCAGCCGCAATCACCCTGCGTCAAGCATTAGACATTACACAGGACAGTCATCATGACAGCCCCCTACGAACACATTCTCGATTTCTGGTTTGGCCCCCGCTCCGAGGATGGCATCACCGCCAACCGGCAGGCTGGCCTGTGGTGGTCCAAGGACCCGGCCGTGGATGCTGACATCCGCGCCCGTTTTGAAAAGCTGATCCAGGCTGCCGCCGACGGCCAGCATGCCGACTGGCATCAGGATGCGCGGGGACGGCTGGCCCTGATCATCTTGTTGGACCAGTTCAGCCGCAACATCTGGCGAGACACGCCCAAGGCTTTCCGTTTCGACGCGCTGGCCCGGCAATGGTGCAAGGAAGGCCTGGCCGCCCGTCAGGACACCCAGTTGCGGCCGATTGAACGGGTGTTTTTCTACCTGCCGCTGGAACACTCCGAAGACCGGGATGACCAGCAGCGCAGCGTCACCCTGTTCCGTGAACTGGCGGCATCTGCCCCGACTGACGCCATGAAGACCTTCGCCTTCTTCCTTAACTATGCCTTGCAACATCAGGATATTATTGAAAAATATGGAAGGTTTCCGCACCGGAACAAGATACTGGGCCGGGAATCCACACCCGAAGAAACCGCCTTCCTGAAAGAGCCGGGTTCTTCATTCTGAACCGGCTTTTATTCACCTCTACTGCTGCAGTGAGCTGTCATGATTATCGTCCACCATCTCAACAACTCCCGTTCGCAACGTATTCTCTGGATGCTGGAGGAACTGGGCATTCCTTATGAAATCCGCCACTACCAGCGCGACAAGAAAACCATGCTGGCTCCGGCGTCGCTGAAGCAGGTGCATCCGCTGGGCAAGTCCCCGGTAATCACCGATGGCGACATCACGGTGGCGGAATCCGGCGCCATCATTGAATACCTGGCTTATACCTACGCCCGAGACACCCTGCTGCCCGCCCCCGGTTCAGCAGAACACCGCGACTACACCTACTGGATGCATTTTGCCGAAGGCTCGCTGATGCCGCCGTTCGTGATGAAACTGGTTTTCGACAAGGTGCGCAGCGCGCCGGTGCCGTTTTTCCTGAAACCGGTGACCAAGGGCATCGCCGACAAGGTGATGAACTCCTTTGTGGGGCCGAACATCAAGAACAACATGGATTTTATTGAGTCGACCCTGGCCGGGCGCGAATGGTTTGCCGGATCCCGACTGACCGGGGCCGATTTCCAGATGAGCTTTCCGCTGGAAGCAGCCGTCGCGGGCCGCGCCACGGGCAACTTCCCCCACATCACCGCCTGGGTCAAAAAAGTGCAGGCCCGCCCCGCCTACCAGCGCGCCCTGAAAGCCGGCGGTCCTTATGACTATGCCTGAACAGCTGCGGATTCCGGCCTGACCATGTGCTCCGGTGTGGAAGTGAATGACCGCATCATCACCTTCGGTGAAAGCGCACCGGCGTTGCCGGTATTGCTGAGGTCGGGTGAAGTACTGTGGTTGCGCTGGGGGGAACGCCATGGCATCGATTCGCCATGGGTGGCCGGGCCTTGTGCCCGTCTGGACAGCATTCGCGGTGGAAAGTGGGATCGCTTCCGGCCAGTGCCGGTGAAATTGCCGGTACAGCGCTACATGGAGCGGAATGCAAGCAACAAGCCTTATTGGGCAAAATTACAGCCGGGGGAATATGTGCAGGGGCTGGTGGCGACAATCGGGGAAGAACAGCGGGTCTATGTGGTAACGGACGAAACGCCGCCAGCTTACCGGCATGTCAGTGATCGCTGGCCGCGTATTATCCGTGACGATGCAACCGAAAATTCGGATTAAAGCCGCATTCCCTCTTGCTGAGCATGGGGGGGCACATCGATATACAAGGGTTCCAGATATTCCACAAAACCCAGCAACTCTTCAGCATTGAGCGCCGGAACCAGCTTGCGGATGGCCGCATCTGACGCCTTCTCAATACCCGCCCCGCCGATATCCACCAGCTTGCGGGCAATCATGCCCAGCTTCAGTGACTGCATGGACTCCACGTAGAAATGCTGGTGGGCAATACGTGAAAACCGCAGAACGGCCTCCGCGAATTCGCGTTGCACCGAGAGGTCACCCTGCCGGATGGCGGCAAAACAGCGGCGGTAAGTGGCGGCCAGATCATCAGGCACCACAAAGCTGATATAGGTGCGGTCACCGACTTCAAGACGGCGGGCGCGGATCTGGTTGGCCACCGGCGTCATGTCGCTGTTGGACATCTTGTGCAGCACCTGGCGGTTCATGGTATGCGAGGTGGCCTTGATCACCGAGGCCACCCCTTCCAGCACTTTGCGCGCCATGCTGTCTTGGGGCATCATTTCACTGTTGCCCAGCACCATCACCTGCACAATCACGTCGGTGTAGTCGTTGGCGACTTCGATCAGCAGCGGCGCCAGCGGATCACGCGATCCCTGATCCAGTTTGTCGATCATGCGGGCAAAGTTATCGCGCAACTTGTCCGGACAGGGAATCGCGTAATAGGTGGTCATGACGGCTCCTTAACGCTCAACCAGCATGGCGCGGATGTAATCGGCCAGATGCTTCAGTTCTTCGTTTTTCAGGGCGCGGACCATTTTCGGTAGTACCGAGTGCAGTTCCTTGTGCAGCGCGGAACGGGTCATGGCCGTGGTCTTGCGCAGGATCATGCCCAGGTCGAGCGTGGCGATGAACTCATCGTAGTAGTGTTCCAGCGACAGGTCGGAGAAACGCATCATGGCCTGCACAATGGCTTCAATGTGCTCCTTGCCCTGACCGGCGTCGACGGCGGCGAAATGCTTCTGGAATTCGTCATACAGGTCGTGCGGCAGCGGGAAGCCCAGGCGCGGGGAGTCGTCCGGCAGGTTGAGGAAACGGGCGCGGATGAACACGGCGCGATTGGCGACTTCAGCGTTGTTGGCCTTGCCCAGCATCATCTTCAACATCACGTGCATGGTCTTCTTCAGGAAGCCGCCCAGGAAGTTGATCATGTTGCTGCCTTCACCGTTGCCCATGTTGTTGACCATGTTCAGCAACAGGTTGTCGATGATCTCGTCGGTCATCTTGCTGGCAATGCCGTTGGCAAGATGGTACTGCGGCTCGGAGGCCTTGCGATCCAGATTGCCCAGCAAGGTGCGAATGTCAGTTTGCAGCGAATCGCTGGGTACGAAACCGAGGTAGGCGGTCATGCGATGTTCTCCCTGTTGTGGGTGGTTCTTTGAAATTAGGCAGGCCTGATTGTGGCGACTGATTTAGACAATGGCAAGTATTCTCAGTTCATTGCCGCGCCAGACGCGGCAGCTGAGCTGGAACCGGCTGGAAATTGCTGCGCCAGGGGTTGATGTCCAGCCCGCCGCGACGGGTATAGCAGGCAAACACCGTCAGCTGCTCGGGGCGGCATTGGGTCAGGATATCCCGGAAGATCCTTTCCACACATTGCTCATGGAAGTCGTTGTGTTCGCGGAAGGAAATCAGGTAACGCAACAGCCCTTCCCGGTCAATTTTCGGCCCCCGGTACTGAATCTGCACGCTGCCCCAATCCGGCTGCCCGGTGACCGGACAGTTGCTGCGCAACAGGTTGGAATGCAGGGTTTCTTCCACCGCTTGTCCGGGTTCAGCCCGCAAGTAACCGGGATTGGGCTGGAAATCGCAATCCTGTAACGGCAGGTCGTCCAGGCAGTCTCCGGCAAGGGTGGCCAGCGTATAGGACTGATTGACCGGCAGCAGCTCCACCCGGACGTTTCCACCCGAGGAATGACTGAGGTCCGCGCTGACACAATCGATCACAGCTTGACGGTCGGCAAAGCGGTGCTGGTTCAGCGAGTTGAAATAAAGTTTCATCGACTTGGATTC
The DNA here is from genome assembly GCF_030646115.1 of Fluviicoccus sp. Taxonomy (GTDB): domain Bacteria; phylum Pseudomonadota; class Gammaproteobacteria; order Pseudomonadales; family Moraxellaceae; genus Fluviicoccus. The sequence continues at coordinate 14,928 of NZ_JAUSMX010000005.1, read as the reverse complement.
AATGAGGCACGGCGAATCGGCCGGCACCACGATGCGGGCGATGACGACACAGGGCTTGCCCTGCCCGTCCAGCCACGACACTTCGTAGTTGTGCCAGATATCGGCGCCATAAAATGGCAACTCCGCCGTCAACCCCAGCGCATCGCGCCCTTCCTTCCGCACCAATGGGCACAGCAGCCCTGCATCGTAGGCATGGATGTAGTCGGTTTTCTGCCCCAGCTGCGTCTTTTCGTACCAAGCCATGACTCACTCCTTCATGCCGCGGCCGCTTTTCAGCAGGCGGTAGGCATAGATGTACAGCGCCACCGTCACCAGCGTCACCATGGCCAGCGACAGCCAGACATTGACGTCGCTGACGCCGAGGATGCCGTAGCGGAAGGCGTTGACCATGTACACGATCGGGTTCAGCAGTGACAGGTTCTGCCAGAACGGCGACAGCTGGTCCATGGAATAGAACACGCCGCCCAAATACGTCAACGGTGTCAGCACGAAGGTGGGAATGATGGAGATATCGTCAAAGGACTTGGCGAACACTGCATTGATGAAGCCGCCCAGCGAGAACAGCGCCGCTGTCATCAGGATGGTGTAGACGATGACGAAGAGATGGTGCAGGTGCAGGCTGGTGAAGAACAGCGACAACACCGTGACAATGGCCCCGACCGCCAGCCCCCGGGCAATGCCGCCCATGACATAGCCGCAGAGAATGACATGGTGCGGTACCGGCGACACCAGCAGTTCCTCGATGCTGCGCTGGAACTTGGCGCTGTAGAAACTGGACACCACGTTGGAGTAGGAGTTGGTGATCACGGCCATCATGATCAGGCCGGGCACAATGTACTGCATGTAGTGGAAGCCGCCCATTTCGCCGATGCGGCTGCCGACCAGGTTACCGAAAATGACGAAGTACAGGGTCATGGTAATGGCCGGCGGCAGCAGGGTTTGCGCCCAGATGCGGGTAAAGCGGCGCACTTCCTTGACGAGGATGGTTTGCAGGGCAACAAGGGTTTGGTCACGATTCATGGATTCAGGCCGTCTTCAGGTTCTTTTCAACCATCGCCACGAAGAGCTCTTCGAGGCGGTTGGACTTGTTGCGCAGGCTGAGCACTTCAATGCCCTGTTCGCCCAGCAGCGTGAACACCCGGTTGACCGACTGACCCTTGGCCACCGCCACTTCCAGCGTGCGGTCGTCCACCCGCTTGACCGGATAATCCCCCAGGTTGGGCGCGGCTGTCAGCGGATGCAGCAGGTCGAGAATGAAATGCTCCACCTGCAGCGTGGCCAGCAGCGACTTCATGTCGGTGTCCTCAACGATGTTGCCCTTGTCGATGATGGCGATATTGCGGCACAGCACTTCCGCTTCTTCCAGATAATGCGTGGTGAGAATGATGGTGGTGCCCTGCGCGTTCAGCTCGGTGAGGAAATCCCACATGGAACGGCGCAGTTCAATGTCCACCCCGGCGGTGGGTTCATCCAGAATCAGCAGGCGCGGTTCATGCACCATGGCGCGGGCAATCATCAGCCGTCGCTTCATGCCGCCGGACAGCATGCGGGCGGCGACATCGCGCTTTTCCCACAGGCCCAGCTTGTTCAGGTATTTCTCGGCTCGTTCGCGTCCCAGCTTGGCGGGAATGCCGTAATAACCGGCCTGGGTGACGAGAATGTCAAACACCTTCTCGAACATGCCGAAGTTGAATTCCTGCGGCACCACGCCCAGTTGCTGCTTGGCCAGCGACAGGTCCTGATCGATGTCATGGCCGAAGATCTTCACCGTACCGGTGCTTTTCTGCACCAGCGAACTGATGATGCCGATGGTGGTGGACTTGCCAGCGCCATTGGGGCCCAGCAAGGCATAAAAATCGCCTTCACGGACAGTCAGGTCGATACCCTTGAGGGCCTGGAAGCCGTTACGGTAGGTCTTGCTGAGGTCGCGGAGGATCAGGGCCTCGGTCATACGGGTCTCACAGATAGGGTTCAAGGGGGCGGGAACCAGGTTGGCCGCGCCAGATCCAGTGCAGGTGTTCGTCATCAAACCAGAGCCAAGCGCCTTCCATCATCCATGGCCAGTCGTCTTCGCTGATTTCGCGGCGGTCCTGCAAATGATAAATGAATGCCGCCAGAATGGTGTCATGCGTGACATGAACCGCCAGTTCGCCCGCGCCGGGCTGGTTCTGATGCAGGTGCCGTATCAAGCGCGCCGCGCCTTCCTCCGGACTCAGCAGTCCTTCCAGCGGCGTGCTGAAATGATGGTTGGCGAAGGCCAGCGGCCCCATCTGCAGGAACAACGGCCCGATCTGCCGGATGCTCTGCACATAACAGCCCGGCTCCACCAGTTGCAGGGTGCGCTGGATGTCCGGTTCAGACATTCCTGCGCCTCGCGCCATGGCCAGCGCCGTGTCCACACAACGCCCCACCGGGCTGGAATGGAAACGGGTCATGGGCCGGTTGATACGCTTGCCCCAGCTTTCGGCCAGCGCCACGCCTTCCGGGGTTAGCGGCAAATCGTAGCCGGGAACGCCGTTGGGGTCCTTGGCCAGCTCACGCAGGGAATGCCGGGTCAGCAGGATCAGCGGTTTTTCCTGGGGGGGCAACAGCAGGGAACGCTCAAGTTCGGGATGAAGCATGATGACGGGATCGAAAGGCGGCTGATGGCGGCAATGTAGCATAGATGGGGATGGCGGAACGATTTGCAATCCGCAAAAAGCCTTCGGGACAGGCGGCCGCACCCGCCCCGGAAAGCCAACAACATTCAGGCCGGAACAGCTGCCGGCGTTTGCAGTTTGCCCGCAATGACCTCATCCGTGCGTACCACAAATTTCTCCAGCACATTCGGACCGAAGGTGGTGGTGATGGCCACATCAGAGGCATCCCGACCGCGCGCAATCAGCACCCGGCCAATGCGGGGAACGTTGTTGCGGGCGTCGAAGGTGTACCACTGACCGCCCAGATAAGCCTCGAACCAGCCTGCAAAGTCCATGGTGCCGTAGGGCGGCGGCATGCCGATATCCCCAAGATAACCCGTGCAATAGCGCGCCGGGATGTTCATGCACCGGCAAAAGGCAATGGCGAGGTGGGCGTAATCACGGCAGACACCGCGCTTTTCATGGAAAACCTGCGCGGCAGTCTTGGTGGCGTTGGCATGCTCGTAACCGAAGGCGATGTGGCGGTGCACATAATCGCAGATGGCCTGCACCCGCGCCCAACCGGTGGGGCCGTGGCCGAACAAGGCCCAGGCCGTGGTGGACAAAACATCGGTCTCACAATAACGGCTGCCCAGCAGATAGACCAGCGTCTCCTGTGGCAAGTCCTGGATGGCATGCTGCATGGCTTGCGGCACAATGATGTCCGGCAGGCCGCTGTCATTGACCAAGGCCTCTGAACTGATCCGCAACCGCCCGGCAGGCGCCACGATCCGCGTGCAGCGGTTACCGAAACCGTCCATGTAGGTGGTAAAGGGGATAGCGGGTTCCGTCACCAGATGATCGGGCATCAGCACATCAGGCAGGCGGCTGTCGTGAATGTGCAGCATCAGGATCATCGGGGTGGGTTGCGGGCACTGGTAGACCAGTTCGTAACCGACTCGGATTTGCATGGGGTAAACCTCTTGGGTGACTGGCCGGATTTAGGAAGGCATGGCTTACAGAGAAGCAAGAACGGGGCCAAGTCTTTACCCCGCTGAATTTTGGCCGGCGGGCGCCCTGAAACCCGCCCAATTGAAAAAACTGCCGGGTGCATCATGCGCCTGTTTTGGAACAGTGACTAGATCGTTCTCGTTCCGGAACTTATAGCGATCTCCGGCCAACGCTGCGCCGGCTGAATGACAATATATATCTGTATATTATTTCATTAATGATTAAAAGCGATTGCTAGCAAACCTCTGTCCCATACCGAAAATCCGTGTCTGGTGCTGATTGACATTACTTGAATCAGTTACATGATTTTTTATTCAAATTCCGAATCCTGACTTAAATTTATTGCTTTGCAGCAGATTTCCATTAACACTAGCCAAGCTCATAAATGAGCCTTTTTTCGTTATCCCAATGGCGGATGCGGTAAAATCAGCCAATGCGGCAGGGATCAGGCATGAATAAAACCACAAAAAAAATACGGGTTGAGAATCAACCGGATATCTCGGTATCTACATATCACTCCATTGCTGAAATTAACGAAAGCCCTGTTGTAACTCTCCCTTTCACCATCCTGTTCATCAAGCCCTTTCAGGAAGCCAGAAACAATCATTACGGTCCGCCGCTGGGCATCCTCACCCTGATTGCAGGCATTCGGCAGCATTTCGGTGATACAGTGACTGTCCACTTCTGGGACATGATGCTCTACAACGACAAACCCGAGGCATTGGCGGAACGCATTGACGAATTCCGGCCCGATATCATCGGCGTCTCTGCCTTGAATTGCGAGGCGGCAGCCAGTTTTGCCATCGCAGCGGCGGCCAAGGTTTGTGCCCCGAAAGCCATTACGGTCATCGGTGGTCCGTTTACGTTGCGCCAAGCCGACCTGATTTTTGGTGAAAGCCTTTTTGACTGGGTGTTTGAGGGCGCCGCAGACCGCAGCTTCCTTCAGGCCCTGACCCGGCAATTTTCCGGTCAGCCGCTGGGTGACGACATCCCGGGCTTCAGCCACCGCACGGCAAGCGGCGAAATCGTGTACAACCACAAACAGGATCTCATAACCGATCTTGACGCCATTCCCCTGCCCGCTTGGGATCTGCTGGATTTTGAGCGCTATCGCAAGCGCGACCGCAAACGCATGATTACCAATGTAGATGAACGGAAATACGCCTATCTGTTCACCTCCCGGGGCTGTCCGTATCTGTGCAATTATTGCCATGATATTTTCACCAAGCGCTTTGTCTATCGAAGTGATGAAAATGTGCTGGAGGAAATCCGCATACTTTATGAGGATTATGGGGTTACCGAGTTCCATATTATTGATGACATTTTCAACCTGCACCGGCCAAGGGCGCAATCCATCATGCGGGCCATTCAGGCACGCTGGCCAGGAAAACTGTTCCTGGCCTTTCCGAACGGGTTGCGAGGCGATATCCTGGATCAGGAAACAATTCAGGCCATGGCTGATGCCGGAACCTATAACGCATCAATTTCAATAGAAACAGTCACTCCCCGGCTACAAGTCCTGGCTGAAAAATATCTGGATATTGAGAAAGCCAAGTGGGCCATCGAAGAGTTCACGCGTCAGGGTGTGGTCGTACATGGGGCATTGATGCTTGGATTTCCTTCGGAAACGGAGGAAGAAATTGAGGCAACCCTGAGCTATGCCATCAGCAGCCCTTTGATGCATGTACACTTGTTTGCCGTGGTTCCCCAGCCCCAAACCCCGATTTATGAGCTGGCGCTCCAAGCTTCAGCAGAGGCTACCATACGGGGCGCTGCTGATGAACGGGAAAGCGGCGACTACCACAGCCTGACTCCCTGGTATACCCGCGCCTACGGCTATGACCTGCGCAAGAAGCTTTCCTACACCTATGTCCGGTTTTACCTGCACCCACCGCGTTTGTTGCGCATGTTGCGAACCTATCCACTGATAAACCTGTTGCATGGTGGATTTTTTGTGTTGCAGGGCCTGATGGCGACGGCGCAAATGGCGTTGCTCGGGTTATGCCGGAAAATGCGACTCATTGACCCACCGGCATTGTCCAAACAGCCCAAGTCGCTGAAAGTGCCTGACCACTCAGCGCCCTAAGACCTCCGCCGCCTGAGGAAGCAGGCGCAGCAGGCGCTCCACCCAGGCGCGCTGCCCGGCGGCATTGATGATCAGGTCCTGACGGATTTCCAGCTCCACATGCGGCAGGCCGTTGCGCTCGCCATGCACCGGAATGCTGTAGTCTGACGCATCGCTGACCGAATAAGGCTCGTTGTCGCCAATCACCAGTCCAGGCTCCTTGCGCAGCAAATCCCGCAGGGCATGCGCCAGCCGTGTGTCGCGGTGATACAGCACCCCGGCATGCCACGGACGGTTCTGGCCGTGGTAAACCGGCGTAAAACTGTGTAGTGAAATGAGGATGGTGGGACGCCCCGCCTGCTTGCGGGCCTGCAATTCCTGGCGGATACGGTTGTGGTAAGGATGGAAAATGGCCTGCGCACGGCGGCTGCCTTCCCCCGGGCTGACATGCTGGTTGCCGGGAACCGGGGTATTTTCGCTGTGGCTGGCAATGGAGTCAGGTGCCAGCAGCGGCCGGTTGCAGTCGATGACCAGACGGGAATAGTTCTGGCGGATAAGGCAGGCATCCATGCGGGCGGCCAACTGGCTGGCCAGACCGGCAATCCCGATATCCCAGGCGATATGGCGCTGCAAATCCGCCGATTCCAGTCCCAGATAGCCCAACTGACGGGGAATATGACGCCCGGCATGATCGGCAATCAGCAAAAAGGGGGACTGCCCTTCCGGACGTTCGACCTCAAAGACTACAGGATCGTCACGGCCCAGCAGGGAAAGGGTTTCAGGCATGGCAACCGGACTCTTCGGATTCAAAAGAAACAGGATACAGGATTGGTGAACGATTGACAGTTCCTGTATCACATCCTTCGAGTTCTAGGCCTGAATCCGCCGCCATCCGCCCTGCGCCTGTTCCAGTTCAAACGCCAGCTCCAGCAAGGTTTTTTCATCGCCATGCGCCCCTGAGAAATGCACCGCAATCGGCAGGCCCTCGCGGGTGGAGCCGGTCGGCAGGGAAATAGCCGGGCTGCCGGCGGCATTGTTCAGGGGCGTAAAGCACACGTATTGCAGCAGGCGCTGGAACAAGGACTCAAAATCCTGCTCCGGCGACAGCCAGCCCAGCTTGGGCGTGGTGTGCGATAGTACCGGTGACAGCACCACATCATAGTCCCGGAACATGCGTGCATAGTCATCCTGCGACTTCTTCAGGCGATAGAGAACCATCGGCGTCTTCAGGGAGTTCTTCATATAATGTTTCGCCAGACCGCGACTGAGGTTGTCCAATTGTGACCGGTCAAAATCCGGACTCATCAACTGCTTGCCAAAGGTCGATACCAGAAAGGAGAGCATGCCCCAGTAAATGCTGAAATCGTCGGCGAAGTTGCTGTTAACGGACAGCGGCATCTCCTGGACGCGATGACCCAAACCCTCCAGTACCCTGGCCGTCTGCAACACGGCGGCGCGCGTTTCGGCATCGGTGGCCGTTCCGTTGATCGAGTCCAGCACCAGCCCCACCCGCAGCCTGCGTTTACCCGGCCCTTCCACCAGACCCACGCCCGGCAGACGACGATTCTTGTACACCTGCTCCATGCCCGAAAAGAACAGGGCCGTGTCACGCACCGAGCGAGTCACCACGCCTTCCCCGACAATGTTCACCGGCAAGGCGCTGGCACTTTCCGCATCAATAAAGCGTCCCCGGGTCGGCTTCAGCCCCACCAAGCCGCAGGCCGCTGCCGGAATACGGATGGAACCGCCGCCGTCATTGGCATGGGCAATAGGCGCCACGCCCGCCGCCACCAGCGCCGCCGCCCCGCCCGACGATGCGCCGCTGGAGTATTCCGTATTCCACGGATTGCGCACCGGGTCCATCCCCAGGTATTCGGTGCTGGCATTGAAGCCGAACTCCGGCATGCGGCTTTTGCCCAGCGTTACAAAGCCCTGCGCCAGTAACTGCTTGGCAAACGCACCGTCTTCCTTGGCCGGTCGCGCATTGACCGCTGCCGAACCCTGGTTGGTGGGCAGCCCCTTCAGGTCGGTGTTGTCCTTGATGAAGGTGGGAACCCCGGCGAAAACACCGGTGCGGACGCTTTCCGCCTCTCTCAACGCAGCCTCGAACATGGGCAGTTCAATGGCGTTGATCTGCGGCTGCATGCGGTGCGCACGGTTAATGGCGGCCTCGGCCACCTCGCGGGCGCTCAGCTCGCCGCGACGGATCAACTCGGCAATGGCTGTGGCGTCATGATCGGCCAGGGCATCGTTGGTGAAGGCATGTAAGGTTTTGGCGGTTGTCATAGTCAAGTTGGTACGCTGGTTCTGTTTTCCCGACTTTGCGACAAGTTGACGCCGCTGTCCAGAACCATTCAGGCCACCCACCCGGAACGTTTGCGGACAACTACCCGGCACCGACAAAAATGTATAGGACAAAAGCTTGCGCATGCTGAAACTATAGGCTAATGTTCAATCACAGCCACTTTTGTACTATACAAAATGAAGATCGCCATTATCGGTTCCGGCATCGCCGGACTCAGCACCGCCTGGTTACTGGCCAGCCGCCATCAGGTCACCGTTTTCGAAGCGGGCTCCTATGCGGGCGGCCACAGCAATGCCGTGGATGTGACCCTCGACGGCTATACCCACCCGGTCGACACCGGCTTTCTCGTCTTCAATGAGCGCACCTATCCCAACCTGATCGCCCTGTTTGAGCAATTGGGGGTCAAGGACTTCAACAGCGAGATGAGCTTCAGCGTCAAGCTGCCGGACGAAAACCTGGAATGGGCCGGCAGCAACCTGTCCGCGCTGTTTGCCCAGCGCGGTAACCTCTTCCGGCCGCGTTTCTGGCGCATGATTGCCGACATCCTGCGCTTCAACCGTGATGCAAACCGCCTGTTGGAACGGTCGCAACGCGAGGCCCTGACGTTGGGGGAACTGTTGCAACGCGAGGGTTACAGCGACACTTTTGCCCACTGGTACCTGCTGCCCATGGGCGCGGCCATCTGGTCCACCCCGGTGAATGGCATGCTGGATTTTCCGGCCGCCACCTTCCTGGTGTTCTGCCAGAACCACGGACTGCTGCAAATTACCAACCGCCCGCAATGGAAAACCGTCGTCGGCAGTTCACGCGACTATGTGCGGCGTCTGGTGGCCGGTATTGGTGATGTGCGCCTGAATACGCCGGTGACCTCGGTGCGCCGTCAGGACGGAGGCGTCCTGATTCAGGCCGGCGGTGAAGACCAGCATTTTGATGCCGTGGTCATGGCCTGTCACTCCGACCAGTCACTGGCGCTGTTGAAGGATGCCGACGTCGAGGAACGCGCTGTCCTTTCCAACGTGCGCTATGCGCCCAACACCGCCTGGCTGCATACCGACGCCTCGGTGATGCCGGTTCGCCAGTCGGCCTGGTGCGCCTGGAATTATTACCGGGCGGCCGGGGCGGACCGTTCCCAACCGGTGGCCGTGACTTACTGGCTGAACCGTTTGCAGCCCCTGCCCTTCACCACGCCGGTGTTTGTCACCCTGAACCCGCCGCAGCCCATTGCCGCCGACAAGGTGCTGCAGCGATTTGAGTATGACCATCCGCAACTGGACGCCGCCGCCTGGCAGGCCCAGCAGCGCGTGGCTGCCCTTCAGGGACGGAATCATGTTTATTTCGCCGGGGCCTGGACCGGCTATGGTTTCCACGAGGACGGCCTGAAATCCGGTATCCGCGTGGCCAAATTGCTGGGGGCCGTCATGCCCTGGCCCGCCGTGACGGACTGAGGACAGCTTCATGACCGCCGACCCGCGCCATTGGCTCTATACCGGCAAGGTTTTCCACCGCCGGGTGGGTGCTGCCGCCCATGCCTTTGTCTATCCGGCGCTGTTCCTGTGCTTTCCGCTCAGCCGCCGCGCCGAACTGACCGGCGGCGTCATGAGCTACAACCGTTTCAACCTGTTTTCGTTTCATGAAGCGGATCACGGAGATGGCAAGGATGCTCTTGCCTGGATACACGGCATCCTGCGTGACGCAGGATTGGGCGGATTGACCGCCGGTGAAGTCTGGTTGCAGACCCAGCCCCGTGTGTTCGGCTTTGTTTTCAACCCGGTGAGCTTCTGGTTTTGCCACGACCGCGACGGCTATTTGAAAGCCGTGCTGGCCGAAGTCAAGAATACCTTTGGTGAGCGCCATTGTTACCTGTTGACCGCACCCGGCCAGGCTGCGATCACCGACAAAACCGTGCTGGACTGCCGCAAGTGCTTCCACGTCTCGCCGTTTCATCCGGTGGCCGGGGAATACCGCTTCCGTTTTCATCGCACCCCGCAACGCAGCACGGTGGCCATCGACTATTTCATTGAAGACCGGCTGCAACTGAAAACCGCCATTACCGGCGTCGCGCGGCCGCTGTCTTCCCGCGAATTACTGAAGGCCCTGTGGCAACAGGGCTGGAGCACCTTGCTGGTGGTGCTGCGCATTCACCGGCAAGCCCTGACCCTGTGGCGCAAAGGCGCTGTTTTTCACCGCAAGCCGGCCCCGCCGGTTCTGGAGATTTCGTCATGACCCTGCAAAGCACCTTGCCGACCGTGAACCTGCCGCTGAAAGCTTCGTTGTTTTTCCGTATGCTGGAAAAACTGCAGGCCGGTTCTATGGCCGTCACCATTCCCAACGGTGAAACCATTCATTTTCAAAGCCACCAGCCGGGCCCCAAGGCCGACCTGCTGATCCGGGACTGGCGGGGAATCAGCCGCATACTCTCCGGCGGCGATATCGGCGTGGCGGAAGCCTACCGTGACGGCTGGATTGACAGCCCTGACATGCTGCAGGTGCTGCTGCTGGCGCTGGCCAATGAACAGGCGCTGGACCGGGCCTTGCACGGCAGTTTCCTGGGAACGGTGCTGTACCGCATCCGGCACCTGCTGAACCGCAATACCCGGCGTAACAGCCGCCGCAACATCCATGCCCATTACGACATCGGCAACAGCTTTTACCGCGTGTGGCTGGATGAAGGCATGACCTATTCATCTGCCCTGTTCAGCCACGCAGGCCAGTCGCTGGCCGACGCCCAGACCGCCAAATATGACCGCCTGCTGCAAGCATTGCAGGTGAAGCCTGGCGACCACATACTGGAAATCGGTTGCGGCTGGGGGGCATTTGCCGAATATGCAGCGACCGCTTACGGTTGTTTTGTCACCGGCGTTTCGCTGTCGCAGGAACAACTGGCCTGGGCTCGTGCGCGCATTCAGGGCACCGCCGCCGAAGGCAAGGTGAAGTTCCACTACCGCGATTACCGCGACCTGAGCGGTCACTATGACGCCATAGTCTCGGTGGAAATGCTGGAGGCGGTGGGCGAAGAATGGTGGCCGGTGTATTTCGACAAATTGAAACAGTTGCTGAAACCGGGCGGCCGGGCGGCAATCCAGACCATTACCATCGCCAACGACCGCTTCGACAGTTACCGGTCAAAAACCGACTTCATCCAGCAATACATTTTCCCCGGCGGCATGCTGCCCTCGCCGCAACGTCTGGACAAGGAAGTACAACGCGCAGGGTTGCAGGAGGAAGACCGTTTCTTCTTCGGCCAGGATTATGCTGAAACCCTGAAGCAATGGCGGACGGCCTTTGACCGGCACCTGCCCGCCATCCGCAGTCAGGGTTTTGACGATGCCTTCATCAAGCTGTGGCGTTTCTATTACTGGTATTGCGAAGCCGGGTTCCTGACCGGACGAACCGATGTCTGCCAACTGGTGCTGCGTAAATGAGGACGACCCCATGAATACCCTGCCCGCGTTGGTTGACTGGTATCAGAACCTGACGGCGGAAAACCTGCCCGCCATCCGCACCTTTTATGCGGAAAACTGCTACTTCAAGGACCCGTTCAACGAGTTTCGCCAGCGCCGCCAAGTAGAGCAGTTGTTTGCGGAAATGTTCCAGAAACTGGACAATCCGCGCTTTGTGATTACCGAGGTGGTGCAGCAAGAACGCAGCGCCTTTCTCGTCTGGACCTTTGATTTCCGGGTGCGCCGCCGAAGCCTGAGCATCGTGGGAACCTCGCACCTGAAATTCGATGAACAAGGCCGCGTGCAATACCATCGTGATTATTGGGACGCCGCCGAAGAACTGTACGAAAAACTGCCCGTGATCGGATTCCTGATCCGGCAACTGAAAAAACTGGCCTGAAGAGGGTAACGAACATGACTGACGCCATTATTGCCGAGTCCGCACCCGCCACGCGTCACCCCGGCCTGCTGCCCATCAATGCCGTTGAACGTGAAACCGGCATTTCCAAGGAACTGCTGCGGATGTGGGAACGCCGTTACGGCTTCCCCAATCCTGACCGTGACGCCCAGGGCGACCGCCTGTACGGCCCCGACCAGATCAACAAGCTGCGCGTCATCCGCCGCCTGCTGGACGCGGGTTTCCGCCCCGGCAAGATCATCAGCCTGGAGATGCCCGAACTGGAAAAACTGGTCGCCTCCAGCCATGGCAACCCCAGCCCGATTCTGCCGCCCGATCTGGAAAAGGAACTGATTGAAATACTGCAAAGCCGCGAACCGCACCGGGTACGTGAGTACCTGAACCACCAGATGGTGGGCATGGGCCTGCAATCGTTCATCCTCGACCTGATGCAGCACGCCAACACCATCGTCGGCGATGCGTGGATGGGCGGCAAGATCGAGATTTTCGAGGAACACCTCTACACCGAGGAACTGCAAAGCCTGATCCGCCATACCATTGGCTCGTTGCGCCCCGCCACGCAGGCCCCGCGCGTGATGCTGACCACCGCCCCGGACGAACATCACAGTCTGGGCATCCTGATGGTGGAAGCGCTGTTGCGACTGGACCAGGTAGATGCCGTGTCCTTTGGCGTGCAGATGCCGGTGCGCGACATTGTGCAAGCCGTCAGCCGTCACAAGATGGACATTGTCATCCTCTCCTTCAGCGCCGCCTTCCCCAGCAACCGCGCCATCGAGTTTCTGGAAGAACTGCGTTTCCGCCTGCCGTTGAGCGTGCAGATCTGGGCGGGCGGCGGCTGCATGCGCACCACCCGGCGCAGCATTGAAGCGGTGCAGATTTTCTCTGACCTGCAAAGTGTGCGTCAGGGAGCGGCGCAATGGCGGCGCATCAAGGGTGTTCGTGCGGCATGAAACGTCACCTGCTGTGGCTGCGCGCCGACCTGCGCAGCATCGACAACTCCGCCCTGCATGAGGCCTGCCTCGATCCGTCGGCGCTGGTGGCGGCGGTCTGGTTCATCACCCCGGAGCAATGGCGTCGGCACGACAAGGCCGGGGTGCAGCTGGACCTGGAACTGCGGACGCTGCAAAAACTTTCCGCCACGCTGGCGTCCTTGAATATTCCGTTGCTGATCCGGACTGTCCCGGACTTTGCCGCCATTCCGCAACACCTGCTGGCGCTGTGTCAGGCGGAAGCGGTGGATGCGGTGTTCTGGAACCGCCAGTATGAATGGAACGAGCGTGTGCGCGACAAGGCCGCTTCCGCGTTGCTGGAGCAGCATGGCATTGCCCGCCACGCCTTTCATGACCAATGCCTGGTAAAGCCCGGTGACGTGCTGACGGGCGACGGATGTTTCTATTCGGTGTTTACGCCGTTCAAGAAAAACTGGTTGCAGCAGATACATCGCCATGGTGTGGAAGTCTTGCCGGCCCCCGCTGCCCGCCCTGTCGCGTGGACTCATGCCGACGCGGTTCCGGACTCCGTATCCGGTTTTGTGTCGCATGTCGCGCCCGAACGGGCAGCTGCTTTGTGGCCCGCCGGGGAAGAAGCCGCCCTCGCCCGGCTGGAAGATTTTGTGGAGCATCACATTCGCCGTTATCGGGATCTGCGCGACATTCCGTCACTGACCGACGCCACCAGCCGCTTGTCACCCTATCTGGCCATTGGTGCGATATCGCCGCGTCAATGCTGGCAGGCGGCCCTTAACGAGATACAGGCTTACGGGCCTTCCGCCGATATTGATCAGTGGATCAGCGAGTTGGGATGGCGTGAGTTCTACAAACACATCCTGGTGGGTTTTCCCCGCGTCAACAAGCATTTGCCGTTTCGCATGGATACGGTGAACTTGCGCTGGAATGACGATGAGGCTGCGTTTCAGCGCTGGTGTGAGGGTAAAACCGGTTTTCCGATTGTGGATGCGGCGATGCGGCAGTTGCGTGAAACCGGCTGGATGCATAACCGCATGCGCATGGTGACGGCGATGTTCCTGACCAAGGATTTGTTTGTGGACTGGCGTTGGGGTGAGCGGTTTTTCATGCAGCATTTGGTGGATGGGGATTTGGCGGCAAATAATGGCGGTTGGCAGTGGAGTGCTTCGACCGGGAATGATGCGGCGCCCTATTTCCGGATTTTCAATCCGCGTTTGCAGAGTGAAAAGTTTGATCCGGAGGGGGTGTTTATCCGGCGTTTTGTGCCGGAGCTGGCGGGTTTGGACCGGAAGCGGATTCATGAGCCGCATGGCAAGCAGCGGGATTTTTTGCTGGATTATCCGTTGCCGATGGTGGATCACCGGGCGGCGTGTGAGTTTACGGTGGCGCAATTCAAGAAGTTGGGGGAGTTACCGGTGGGTCGGGCGGATAATAAGGCTGATTCGTTCAATGTTTAGGTCATTCCCGCGAAGGCGGGAATCCACCGATGACAACATCGGGTGTTCAATGGTCGGTGGATTTCGGGTTGACGAGGGGGTGGGCGTGGTGCTAGTTTTCGGGCGGTTCTGTACGTTGGATTTCGGTCGGCGAAAACGGTGAGTTGCTTGAGGATTTGCCTGTAAGGTGTTGGTTTTACAGGGGGTTATTTGGGCTGCGAGTCGGCTTAGGCGAATTTGATTTACGGCGACAGGTGTCGGCGAAGTGAAGTTAGATTGTTATGGATTTTATGAAAAAATTATCATGGAAGTCATTGATTGGTCTGTTACCTATTTATATTTTGTTAAATATGACGGGTTGTGTACGTTTTTTTCTAGATGATGAAAAGTACGCAATCTTGAGAGAAATATACTCGACAGATCCAGCTTTGTTTTTATGGTTATTGTTCTCTACCATAATAGTGTTTCCAATGACATTGTGCATTTATTGGTTGTCTAATAAAACGATATTCTTGTTACGTGGGTATATTGCAGCTGTCAGCTTGTTTTGTATGTTTCAAATGTTTCAAATGTTTCAAATGTTTCAAATGTTTCAAATGTTTCAAATGTTTCAAATGTTTCAAATGTTTCAAATGTTTCAAATGTTTCAAATGTTTCAAATGTTTCAAAT
>NZ_JAUSMX010000004.1 GCF_030646115.1 Fluviicoccus sp. | reverse complement strand
CGCGCCAACTGCAAACCAGCATCCAAACCGGTTTAAGCGCCGCCGAAGCAGCCCGGCGGCTGGTACACTTCGGTCCGAATGCGCTGCACGTAAAACACGGCCGTGCAGATGGTGCAATTCGGGCTTTTCTTCCCCGCAGCACACGCCTTTGCAGCGGCCAATCTGGTGGGCAAAACAGCGCCCTTGGCCGGATTCCAGCCCCAGGGCCTGCAGGCACAGGCTGTGGGTATCGGCGAGTTCCCGCAGGCCTGCGATGGCCAGGCTTTTGGAGCGGTAAACCCCGTACAGCCGCTCAAACTCCCGGGGCTGCAAATCCTCACCGCGCACCAGGCTCAGCAGCGGTCGGGCCAGCGGGCTCTCGTCCAGTCGCCAGGCGCACAGCGTGCTAGTGCGGCGCAACTGGCGGTTGTAGACCGGCTGCTTGTCCTTAACCAGTTGGGCTTCGAGCAGCAGGGCGCCGAGTTCGCCCGCGGTTTCAATCCACTCGATGCGCCGAATTTCCTGCGCGATGCGCATCTCGCGGGGCGACTTGCTGGCCGCCTGAAAATGCGTCATGACCCGGCTGCGCAGCTTGATGCTCTTGCCGATGTACAAAGGCAACGGGCCTTCGCCATAAAACGAGTAGACGCCCGCAGACTCCGGAATGTCATTGACCGCGGTTTCCAGCTGCGGTGGCAGGGCGGCGCTGCCTTGCAAAAGGGTCAGTGCGTGTTGCCTGATCTGCTCTGCGCCCAGTTCCTGGGCTGCAATACCCAGCCAGGCCAGCACCATGTCGACATCGCCCATGGCCCGGTGCCGGGCGCTGGTGCTCAGGCCGTGGCGTTGCATGATGGCGTCCAGGCCATGGCTGCGGTGCTGCGGATACAGCAGGCGCGACAGGCGCACGGTGCACAGCGTTTTGACGCGCAGCGGGGTTTCCAGGCGGGCAAACTCGTTGAGCAGAAAGCCGTGGTCAAAACGCACGTTGTGCGCCACCAAGACGGCGCCCTCCAGCATTTCCAGCAAATGCGGGGCGACCTCGTCAAAGCCCGGAGCCTCGGCCACCATCCGGTTGCTGATGCCGGTCAGGTTCTGAATGAACGTGGAGATGGGGGTGCCGGGATTGACCAGGGAGCTCCAGCGCGCCACCTCCTGCCCGTCCTCGATACGCACGGCGGCCACTTCGGTGATGCGGTCATGGGCCGGGTTGCCCCCGGTGGTTTCAAGGTCAAGCAGAACGTAGCAGGGCAGCATAGGGCAATGCCGGGAGGCCTAGCAAAACATCAGTGCCAGCCAGGCCGGGTCGTCAATGACATTGATCAGCAGGTAGCCGCCGACGCGGTAAACCCACAATTGCGTGCGGATCTTCACACCCGGCCAGGTGCGCGCCTGGTGCGGCGAACAAGCCGTGGCCATGTCAGACGATGTCGATGGCATGAATGGAATAGTGGCCAGCGCGGCGGTCTGCAAAGTAGTGTTCCAGTGTTTCCTTGACGGTTCTGAAGGCAATTTCGTCCCAGGGTATTTCGTCTTCAGTAAACAGGCGGGCCTCGATGGTCTCGAAGCCGGGATTGAAGGTGTCATTCAGCAGCCGCGCCCGGTAAAACAGGTGGACCTGACCGACGCGGGCAACGTTGACCAGAGAGAAAAGACCTTCCATCTCGAACTGCGCCCCGGATTCTTCCAGCGTTTCCCGTGCTGCGCCTTCGGCCACGGTCTCGTTCAACTCCATGAAGCCGGCCGGCAACGTCCATTTGCCCCAACGCGGCTCGATGTTGCGTTTGCACAGCAGCACTTTGTCTTCCCAATGCGGCACGGTGCCGACCACATTGAGCGGGTTTTCATAGTGAATGGTGCTGCAAACCTCGCAAACCGCGCGCTCCTTGGTGTCGCCATCGTCCGGAATCCGGTATATCACGGCAGTGCCGCAATTCTTGCAGTGTTTGATGGGAACTCGAAGCATAAAAGCAGTGTAGTGTGCGGCCTTACTGGATGACGATCTGGAGGGATTCCAGCCCGGTCACGGCGCCCAGCAGGGTGTCGCCCTTGACCACAGCACCGACGCCCTCTGGCGTGCCGGTATAGATCAAATCGCCGGGCTGAAGTTCCCAGGCGGCCGACAGGTGTTCAATGGTTTCGGCGATATTCCAGATCAGTTTGGACACCTGGCTGCGCTGGCGAACCTGGCCGTTGACCTGCAATGAAATCTCGGCCTTGGCAATATCGCCGGCCTGGTCAGCGGGGGTGATGGGACCGATGGGCGCCGAATGGTCAAACGCCTTGCCTATGCACCAGGGGCGACCCTGTTTTTTCATCTCGTTTTGCAGGTCACGGCGCGTCATGTCCAGGCCCACGGCGTAGCCGTAAATGTGTTTGTGGGCGTCCGCCGCCTTGATGTTTTTACCACCCGTGCCAATGGCCACCACCAGTTCGATTTCGTGGTGCAGGTTCGTGGTGAGGCTGGGGTAGGGCATGGCGCCCGTCTCACCCGCGTTGACCACGATCAGTGAATTGGCCGGTTTCAGAAAAAAGAAGGGCGGCTCGCGGCCGGTGAAGCCCATCTCCTTGGCGTGATCTTCGTAGTTGCGGCCCACACAGTAAATGCGGTGCACCGGAAAGCGCTCAGGCTTGCCCAGCACGGGCACGGAGGCTATTGGGGCGGGTTTGAAAACATAGCTCATGACTTGGCCACCAGGTCAAAGTGTTCGACCACCGGGGCGGCGGCAAAAAATGGTCCGACGATGGCACGCCAATCTGCAAAAGCCGGCGACTCGCGAAAACCCACCGTGTGGTCTTCCAGCGTGTCCCAGAAAATCTGGAGCACATAGCGCTCGCTGTTTTCAATGCCCCTGTTGACCTTGTAGCCTTGAAACCCTTTGGCCTCAGAAATAACGGTTTTCAAGCCACGCTGGATGGCCTCTTCAAAGGCGGCGTTCTGGCCAAGGTGAATGCGGATGTCGGCGAGTTCGAGGATCATGAAAGTCTTTCAGGTAATGCTTGTTATGGGCGGGTGGCCAAGTCTACCGCCGGCCGTGGCGGAGGGTGGAGTTTGGTATGCTGGGATCCATGCAAATCGAAAACTTTATCCCAGGCAAAGACGCCTCGCTCGAATCCACCATCAAGACCCTGCAAGCCAAGCTGCAGGCGCTCGGTTTTCATATTGAAGAAAGATCCTGGCTCAACCCTGTCGATGGCATCTGGTCGGTGCATATTCGTGACCGCGATTGCCCGCTGTTGTTCACCAATGGCAAGGGCGCTACCCGCCTGGCCTGCCTGGCCAGTGCCCTGGGCGAGTTTTTTGAACGCCTTTCCACCAATTATTTCTG
>NZ_JAUSMX010000002.1 GCF_030646115.1 Fluviicoccus sp. | reverse complement strand
TTTTGCAGATGTTTCTAACGAATCCGATTTCGCGATAAAGCTGAACGCCATCCAGGTTGTAGACTTTACCGGAGGGGCTCTGCCATCGACGTGGACGCATAATCCGTCGGTCACCTCAGCGACACTGACGCAAGATCAACTTAGCATTAAAACGGGGAATTCAAGTTCGGCGAACGATTGGCCTGCCGTACTGAGTGGAAGTCTGTTGGTCAATCAAACGGGTACGGTTTACCGGACGGAAGTTTCAACCGGCAGCAGCCTGTCCGGCAGTTCGGTCTGGGTCAGTATTGACAACGGGCTGACGTATTCCGTGGCGGCAGGTACAAGTTATCGTAAACACTTGGTTGGCTTCAGTGCTACCGGAATCAAGATAGAAGGCGTAAATGGCCAGAGCGTAACCCCGCTGACGGGGGCGCTGAAGACGAATGCGACCTATGTGGTCGAATACGTGACGGAGGCCACAGGGACCACGATATATGTTTATGAAAAGGGCGGCAGCCGCGACAGCGGTTTGAAGCATCAACTGTCCGGGGGGGCGTGGGCTAACATCAAGGGCTTTGTCCAGACGTACACCGGACCTGCTGTGACGTCGGGTGCAGCCATTTACATAGACAACATCAGTGTATCCCAGCCGTCAAAGAATCCGGAAACGGACGCCCAGCGAACCCGTTATGTCTACAACGCCAATAATCAGTTGCGCTTTACCGTGGATGCCTTGGGGTATGTGACGGAGCGTAAATACGACGGTCTGGGCCGGGTGGTGAAAGAAATCCGCTATGCGGAAAAACCAGGGGACTTGACAACTTGGCTGGCCAATCCAGGGTCACTGGATGTGACTGGGGCACAGGTCACCCGCTATGCATATGACGTTGACAACCAATTGCGGTTCACCGTGGACGCCTTGGGGTATGTGACGGAGCAGCGCTATGACAGCTTGGGCCGGGTCAGCGCAACGCTGAAGCATGCCAAGGCAATCAATGTTGATGCGGTGGTCACGGAAGCAGATGTTGATCTGGCGGTTCACAGCAATCTGAATGTGAATTTCAGTGATCCAGTGCCTTCCGGCATGATTCTGACGGGTAATGCCGCTTTAGGTAGCATTGCGAACGAACAATTGGCTGTTCGGCCCCAGGCGGCCGGGGCGTTGGATTGGCCTCCGGTGTTTTACGAGCAGTCGGACGCCATTACTTATGAGGCTGGCAAGGTTTACCGGGCCGAACTGACCACCGGCTCCAGCCTGGCAGGCATATATACTGGCTTCAGCATTCGGAACGCACAGAGCGGAACAGGATACCGCAAGCACAGCATTGAGTTTGAGAACGGCAAAGCGATAATTGTCTCAAACGGGACTAATGGTGTGTATGCCGGGGGGGAATTGGGGCAGTTGCAGGCGAATACCACTTATGTGGTGGAAATTGAGACTGACAGCGGTGGAACCAGTGCCTATGTATATGTAAAGGGAGGGGACCGGAGCACAGGTTGGAAGCATCGACTGAATGCAACGGGATGGAATACGGCACAAATGAGGGTGTTCACCAAGACGGGTCACGGCGCCAGCGGTGAGTTGTCACTGGATAATGTGATGATTTCCAAGCGGGGGGCACAGCCGGATGTGATCGCCCAGCAGACACGTTATGTTTACGACGCAGAAGGTCGTCAGATTTTTACGGTGGATGCAGAGGGATACATATCAGAGCGCCAGTATGATGGCCTGGGTCGGGTGACGGCGGAGATCCGATATGCAGTGAAACCATCAAACCTGACAACTTGGCTGTCAAACCCGGTTTCATTGGGGGCGACGGATGCGCAGGTGACACGCTATGTATACGACGCGAACAACCAGTTGCGTTACACCGTGGATGCACTGGGCTATGTGACTGAAAAGCAATATGACTCATTTGGCCGGGTCATTCAGGAAAGCCGATACGCCAACTTGATGACAGGTTCGCCCCAGAGTTTGGACTATAGTACCATTTCGTCAATGGCCTTGGGAGAAAAACAGGCAACAACTCATTTGTATAATGGACTAAACCAGGAAGTAATCCAGATTGATGCGCTGGGTTTTGTCACTGAAACACGATTTGATGGATATGGTCATATTACTGAAAAGCGCAAAAGTGCAGTTGCCGTCGATTCAATTGAGGGAATAATGACGGAAACTGGAAGGCAGTCTTTATTAGCTGCTTCAGTAGCGGCAATAAATTCGGTTGGCGTGCAAACGGTCATGTTTGTTAATGATAAATTGGGGCGGCTTAGATTCAGTCAGGATGAATTAGGCTATGTAACTGAAAGTCAATACGCTGCAAATGGTGCAAAGACGGCGTCGATTCGTTACAGCGAGAAATATGATGTTGCGGATTATTCTGAGCAAGCATTAATGACTTGGTCGAGTAGTCGATTGGCAAGTAAATTGATTCGGACTGATTTTGTTAATGACAAGATGGGAAGGTTACTCTTTACTGTTGATCCCACAGTGACCGGACTCACCGGGCGATATGTTAGTGAATTACGTTACGATGCGAACGGTAATGTTGTTGAGCAACGACGTTATACAACCGCTGTAACCGGGTTAAGCTTGTCAGAGTCAGGAATGATGTCTGTTCTGACGGGGGCCGTATTTGTAAGGCAGTCGAGAGCAGTTTATGATGCCCTTGGACGAGTTAGATATACCCTTGATGCGCTTGGGTATATTAGCGAAAATATTTATGACAACTTTGGCCGCGTTATTGAAAAAAGAAATTATGACCGATGCCTGAGTGAAACCTCAGAATTAACCGAGTCTGCAGTTTTAGATGCTTTGGCTCAACCACGGTGGGTTAATGAAGAGGGTTTGTCTTCTTTAATATTGGCGATGTCCACTCAGCCTGGTCAGATTCAAATGCAGTCCTTAGGCTTGCCTGGTTTGGGCTTTGATATTCCATTTGGATTTGTTGTTGATCGAATGCCGGTTGCAGCCAGGGCAGGTCAAAAAATAAGAATGGAGGTTCGTTCGGATACCACGGGCTATTATCAGTTATGGTTTCAGAGTGGCTCCAGGAGGCATGGTGTTGATATCAAAAATGGCAGCTTTCGTTTTGTTTTTGATGTCAATAATTCTGATAATATCGCACCGGTATTTGATCCACGTGGATCGATTACAAGTATGGCAACATATATTCTTGAAATGGAGGTTACTGCGACAGGAACAGCGTTGTCATGGTACGAGAAAGGTCAGCCACCGACAACCGGATACAGTGACTTCGAAGCAGGCGTACTGGAGAATGACATCGCCCTTGGTGCATTCTCGTATGAATATCCAAGCACAACTACAGATTGGGGTAATCTGTATTTAAGTTCAATTGTAACGAGTGCCCCTCAGATTGCCACTCTTGAAAAATATAGTTATGACAACGGGGGGAGACTGCAAAGCACAACAGATTCTCTTGGGTTTACAGAGTCGTACATATATGACGCCTTTGGGAACAGGACTAAAAAGACAGATAAGAAGGGTGAGGAATGGAATTATCTGTATGACTCACTAAACCGACTTGTTGAAGAAGTGACCCCGGCGCTGACCGTACAGGCTGATTACAGCAGCGTGCCAGTGACGGGCTTTGTTGTGAATCGTAATTATTACGACTCCTTTGGGAATGTGGTGTCCAGACAGGAAGGAATTGTTCGTAAAGGTACCCAGCCCAGAGTTTCAAATGGAAATGATGAGTTTAACCAGGTAAGGACAACACGTTATGGTTATGACAGCCTGAATCGGCAAGTTTTGATTATTTCGCCTGGTTATTATGACACACTTAACCGGCGTTTCAATGCTTTGGAGCTTTCTGAATCGGAGTTGACAGCAAGGTTAGGGGGAGTGGCCCCAAGTGACCCAACAGGTGGGTTTCTGGTATCGACACGTAATTACTATGATGGATTTGGCCGTTTGAGTCAAACGCGTGTTCGGATCAATAACACGGGTGTTTATGCCGATGATTATGCAGACAGTTTTAGATTTTATGACGCTCGTGATCAATTGCGGAGTGAAATTGATGCTTTGGGTTACGTGACTGGTTACGATTATGATTGTTACGGCAACCAAGTAAGCCAAAAGCGTTATGCTTCGGCATTGGCAAATGTTGCCGATATTGCCCAAGATGGGGTATTGGTTGATGATGAGATAGTAAAGGATGCTGTCAGGGATCGGACTATATTCTCACGCTATGACGAATTAGGTAGGAAGATTGGCATATGGCAGGATGCGATAAATTTATACACCACTCCGAGTGGCAGTGTTGTGGCTACACCTGCAACACGCTTTGAATATGACTCAATGGGAAATGTGGTCCGAGAAAGCCGTGAGGCTTGGGATTTGGCCGGGAACATGGTGACAAGCCTGCCAGCCAGTATTACGCGATCGTTCTATGATGCCAAAGGCAGGCGGATTGGGGTAATTGACCCGCTAGCATATTATACATCCTATACTTATGATGTTTTGGATCACGTAGTTTCGCAACGAGAATATGCAGGGCAATTTGGTACAAATGTTGACCAGCTAACATTCTCTGGTGTGAGTGCCAAGGCTGAGCTTCAAGAATCTGCGTATTTGAATCCGCAGAACAGATATACGTATTTTCAATACGATGTTATGGGTCGTTTGGTTCGCACCTATGTTGAGACTAAAGGGTATATTGTTGGGAGTGCCGCCCAACAAGTTTCGGCAACAGAGTATGATGAGGCCGGTTTAGTGCGGTCAGTGACTGATAAGGCTGGAAATATCACACAGACTGTATATGACAATGCAGGTAGAGTGATTAAAGTTATTGATCCTGAACGGGAAGCTGCGGGGTTGGGAGCTTTAAGAGCCAATATGGCGATGATCAAAGCTTCGCCAGAGAAGAACTATATTCTTAATGCCCATGGCGAGGTTGTCAAGGAAACTGTTTCAGCGGGTGTGGATGCTAATGGTGGCATCCAGATAGGTGGCAGCCGGATTACCAGAAATGTTTATGACGCTTCAGGTAATCTGATTGCAATGATTAACCCTGATGTCAAGGACACAGATGTTAACTTCAATGCTCTGCGTTCCAGCTATGGTGTTAATAATTACCAGATTGATGCTTCCGGTAATATTATTTGTGACACTCAGAAGGTTAAGGCTGTATTCACTGCATGGCTGGTTGAAGGGGTTGCGAAGCAATACGATTATTCGATTCAGACTTCATATGCCTATGACAAGCTGAATCGCCAGAAGTCAACCGGAGTGGATGGTGCGGTTGCATATGGTAATGATTCGTTACTGGCTTTAGTTAATACGGGTTATGGGAGGACAGAGCAATCAGCCATGTATAATGCCTTTGGCGAAGTGTCTTCCAGGGCATTAAATGGGGAAACTCAGATTGTATATGATTATGATCAGTTGGGACATGTCAAATCTACCGTTGATGGCGAAGGTCTAAGCACGTTTGAGTATGATCATTTAGGCAATGGTACGCGCCAAACCAAGAAGGGAGCGGATACAGATCAGTATAACCGTAATCATGATATTGGTTATACATATCTTGCAGGTAATCAAAGCCTTTTTGCGGTGAGTGATGCTGCAAATGCCAATGCACCAAGAATCGAGCGAGTCACGCTTCGTCTATTCGATTTGCTTGGACGGGAGACAGCTCAGCAACTTCCCTCATTTAAGGACTATGTTGGAACAACAGTGTACCCTGTTTCATATAAAATCTATGACCGTTGGGGTAATGCAACTGAGATGAATGACAATGGGACAGTTGTTCAGTACCAGTATGATATGTTTAATCGGGTTATTCGTGTAGAAAGCCCGGCATCTGTCATTACCGATGAGCATGGAGGAGAAGCCCTTGCCAATATGATCAAGGAATACTCTTATGATTCAATGGATAATGTCATTGCTGAGTCTGATACTAGGGGGCAGTATTTTGATTCGCAAGGAATAACCGTTGCTGCGGTAGCGGTAAGATTCAAGAGCCGGAATTACTATGCTGGTACAAACCTGTTAAAAGATGACTTTGATGCAAATTTTGCAGGAGTGGGTTCATCTTCAAAAAACAGTTATCAATACGATGCATTTGGTAATCAAATTACCAAAGTAAACGGGGCGGGTAACTTGTCGTTCATGTACTATGACAGCATGGACAGGTTGGTGAGTCACGGCTATATTAATAATATTAATATAGCCGTGATTGAAGACTCCTATAAATATGATTATGCTGGCCGTCAATATGCAAAAATTCGCGGTGGTGGGGAGGAAGTTGCTGAAACACTGATATATGATGATGTCAACTTGGTGCTTTCCGGCGACGCAGGGAACGTTGAGTATTTTGAGTATGATGAGAGAGGAAATGTTGTACTCACACATGATGAATCTGGCGTAAGCAAGCGGTTTATTTACGATGTAAATAATCGTAAAATTGCTGAAACTATGCCGTTTATGTCTTTATATAGTCGCCGGTATTGGGCATATGATTCATATGGCCGCGTAGTCATGACTATTGATGGGGATGTGTGTTGTGCTTTTGCTTATGACCGTTTTGGTCAATTGTCCATGGAGGGAGGTGAAACTTCGGTGACATATCCTTCATATCCGAATAATTGGAGAAGTGCTAAGGCCTACACATATCTGGATAATGGCTTGCTTTCAAAAGTTGCCGGTGAGCATAACTGGAGCTCTTATCAGTACAATGTTCGCAGCCAGAAAATGCAGGAAGAAAATGGTTATTCAGTCCTTGTTAATGGAGCTGCTTTTTCAGGTTCGCAAAAAGTCAATTATATGTATGACAGCTTGGGGCGGCTTTCCAGGATGTGGGCTCCTGCAGGTACCGTGGCAGTCAATAACTCTACCAGAACGTCTTCGTTTAAATGGGGGGATGTGACAACCATCACTGCTTCCATTGCCAATACGTCAGAGCTTTATTCATTGAATATTGCCTATGATGCATTTGGAAACCGGCGAAAGGTTTCATTGAAGGCGACAGCTTCGTCCGGTGTCGAAGAAAACTGGTACAAGTATGATGCCGAAGGCCGAATGACGATTGCTGAAGGATTTCTCAATGCTAATCATGAAATTGTCATGGGGTTATACGCCGGAAAGAGTAAAGGCTTGTCCATAACCTATGATTCAGCTGGCAGAAGAGCGACCGAGGAAAGCTTCAAGGCAAGTCTTTTTTTTGGCGATCAATATCAGCAGAAGCGGTTTACTTACCAGACTAACGGTGAGTTGCTGCAGATTGATAGTCGGATTAATGTGCGGGGCCGTCTGAATGGTGAGCTTCGCGATTCGTCCACGCCCTATTATTCAGGATACTATAATCTTTACACTGGGGGGCTTGGTACATATGTTACAACAACACGATTCACGCCTTCCTTATTGGGGGTTACTCAGCAGCTGAATTATAATGAATCATCCGGTGCACTGGTTGATGTGCAGTCTTTTTATTATCGGGGCGATGGAAAGTTATATCTTCAAACTACTTCGAATGCGTCAATGCAGGTGACTCAGGATAACCTGTATGGAGGTAAATATAAGTTATTTGCAGATGATCCTGTGCCTACTCGCGACCGAATTGATCGTGATGGTTTGCAGATTGAGTATGAAATTCGGAATCGCGTTTCACCGGGAAGTTTAAGTATTGCCTCTACGGCCAAGTATACAAAGTATTATGCTTGGGTAAATGGCTCTTCCAAGGATGACTACATTGGTGTGACATATACCGGGGCAGGTTACACGCCAGGTGGCAGTGACTTCTATCATTCTGATCGTGGTGATCTTACCCAAGTTAAGGGTGCTGGTGGTCAGGTATATGACCGGCGGTTTACCAGTAACGCTGATGGAAAAATGTACTTTAGGGGTGATTATAATACGGCTGGGCAGTTAACGGCAGGTCAAACCTATTTTTATTTCAATGGCAATCCAATTGCTAATATCGGAACTATTTCCGGGACTGAGTTTGGAACGGAGTTTACCTCGGTTTCAGATAGCTACCCTTCCCGCACGCCTTCATCCTATAACATTAATTCTGGAGATACGTTTGCAAGTATTGCCCAATCTGTCTGGGGTGACTCCAATCTTGGTTATCTGATTGCCGATGCCAATGGCTTGAATCTGACAGATAACTTGAGTGCGCTGGTTGGCCGGGTTATTGATATCCCTAACCGGGTAACCAATATCCATAATGATTCTACTGTGTTCGGTGTGTACGACCCCGGTAAAATTATGGGGGATACAACTCCTCAGCCTAAGGCGCCGCCTCCTCCCAAGCCGAAGAAGGTTAAGTGGTGGAAAAAGGTCCTGATTGCGTTGGTCAGTGTCGCGGCAATGTTTATTTTTGGACCAATAGCTGGTTCAATTATTGGAAATATAGCATCGCAACTGACTGCACGTGTGTTAGGAGTCACTCATGAATTCAGTTGGAAGCAAGTGGGTAAGTCATTTGTCTCTGCTATTGTTTCATTTGGTGTAGGTCAATTCCTAGGCCAATTCAAGTCAATTAATGATTTGTCGAATGCGGCTAATTCAATTGCTAATAATGGCATGCGAAGCTTGTCAGATGTCGCGACTTTGGCTAAGTCAGCATTGGTTAATGGGGCCACAAGTTACGCTGCCGACTATTTAGCCAATAAATCGATGAATATCGATACGCACTTCAGTTGGTCTGGTGTTGCGTCTTCCGTAGTGGGGTCTGGGTTAGGTTCGTTGGTGAGTGCAGGGCATTCCAGCGTGGCGGGAGATTTTAATGATGTAATTCGGATTTCCGCCCGAGATCAAGTTTCAGCTTTGGCATCTGCCAGGTTGAATGATAAGTGGTTTGGTGGTGACCGGCCTTCGTATAGTGACGTGGCGTATTCAACGTTGGGTTCTTCCTTGGGCAAGCAGTTTGGGCTACGACATCAGAATGATGACTGGGCTAGCAAGACTCGGGGTGCAATTGAGGATTGGTCAAAGAAAGGTGTAGACTACTTACGTGCAGCTATAAAGGGAACTGACCCCATTAATTCGGAGAGTTTGAAGCCGAAGCAGACGAAAGTGAATATCGAGTTGCCTGAGATAACGTTATCAGATTTAGGGATAGCACCGATCGATGAACTGAATTTTACCGAACCCATGCCGTATAAAAACCCGTTGTGGCAGGCTGCGGAAACCACGTCTTTCATTGATTCGTTGATTGATAGCAGCATGCCGGCTACGTTTAACCATCCGTCTTATCATGCCGATCTTGGCGGGCTGGGGGGTAAAGCTAAAACAATCCTGGAAACTGAAATTGATATTGAGTTATCTCAGGGCTACTCCGAGCGCAATGGCATGACAATGCCGTATCCTGTTGGATATGACCCGCGCACAGGGAAAAAGTTGCCCGAATTGCGGCCAACAGATAGTGCATATAAAGCCAGAATGAGAGCCATAATTGCGGAGAAGGCGAAGGCAGAAATAAAAACAGATGCCGCCACATCATCAGTTTTTACTATGGCAACGGTTGGTTTGGCTTTAAATGACCCGAATGTCACGCCTGATCAATTGGAAGGCGCCTTTCAAACAGGTGAAGCACTGACAAACATGGTTGTAGGGCGCAGTTTAAAATCGAATCGTTACGCGCCAACTAAAGTGGAGCAACGGTTAATTAGTGAGGTAGTCAGGCCAACGGCTAAAGTCAGTTATAAGCAGGACATGGTGAAGGTTGATTCAGCAAATATTAAACTGCGGACTATGGGGTCGACGGGAAACAGAGACTCGTTAATTGGTGAATTGATTGCTGATAGCAATAAGAAGTTCCCTTTAACTGAGGTGAATGCTCGCAAGATGCTTTACGAGTATGCCCCTGATGGCTACACCCCACGAAAAGTTGCTGGTCCGGGAGGAGCAGGTGCCGACTTGGTCTTTGATGGACCCGGTGGAGCAGTCTTTAAAATTGAGAATAAGTCCACCACCTCTTTTGGTTCGTTTAAAGACGAGCTGAGTCATGCTGCCCAGAGACAAGCACAAGGGAATCTGGTTTTTGTACAAGTTCCTGAAGGAGTGGATGTTAGTAAGTGGATGTCAAGATTCTGGGGCTACCGTAAGGATTTATATAACAATCCGACGCCAGAAAACATTGCCAAGCTTGACCTCTATCGAAAAACTGAGATCGTGATTCACGATGAGAAGGGGGTCAACCTTCTTCCCAGACAACCGATCTATAACCCCAAGTAAGGAGAGTTGGATATGAGTGTTTATTACTATCTGTTTGCCAAGGAGGCCAATGAGTGTATTGGCCTTGGTTGTAGTATAAAAGGAGATGATAGGAAGTATGAAGGGCCTATTGTGTGGATTGGGGCAGAGAGATTTCTGCTCACAAGTCAAATGTTAGAATTGCTTATTGAAAGGTTTTATGATTTTCATGGAAAGGAAAAAGTATTTTTGCTAAGTGAGGATGAGCTTTATGACTCTGGAGTTTATCTCTCTGGAGATGAGTTTTGTATTCAGGTGGGCAGTGATGAGGATAACGCGCCGCCGCTTACGAAATATATTCCAGAATTGAAAGAGGAAAATATTAGATTGTCCATCGTTAGCGATGAAAAATTGCGGCTTTGATTTGATGTTGCAAACAAGGAATTGGGATGTAGGTTGGACTGCAAAGCCCACAACACACCCCCTTCGTCATGGTGTTGATGGCAACTTAACCCCCTGAAAACGTTGGGCTTCGCGCCGTAGCCCAAGCTACGGGGTGCCGGTTGGCTAGCCTGCGGAGTCAACCTCATTCCCCTCGCACCCACCCCAATCCCCTGGCAACACACCCTCACGCACAAACCGGTGAAACGACGAAAACGGCCAATCCGCCACCCGCCGCACATACCCATGCCTCACCGGATTAAAATGAATATAATCCACATGCCGTCGCCAATCTTCCGCATCTCGAATCTGGTGTTCCCAATACCGCCGCTGCCATATTCCCCGCTCACGCTTGGCCAACCGGCTATCACTCACCCATTCCCCCGCCGGAACGGCCCGCGAAAACCGCGACTTGATTAACGACCAACGGCCCGCATAAACCGCTTCCCCCTCCGGCAAACGCCAGATCGCATGCAAATGATCCGGCAAAACTACCATCGCCTCAATATGAAACGGATATTTATCCCGGGTCTTCCGGAAGACTTCCCGTAAATCCTGAACATACCGGATTAGATAATCCTGCCGGCGGTCTGCCAGATTCACCGTAAAGAAAAAAGAACCGCCCGCAGCGCGGGCTCGGCGATAATGCATGATGTCGTCCCTGAAAATGTTGGGCTTCGTGACTCAGCCCAACCTACGGTTGTATTTCCGGCCCTCAATGCCTCGTCTTCCCCTCCGACATCAGCCGCGCCTGCTTCACCACCAAATCAAACAAAGTCTCCCCAGACTCCCCAAACGGCTGCTCCAACACCTCCTTCACCAACGCCTCCGCCCCCACCGCATCCCCACCCTGTTTCAACAACAGCAACCGCGCAAACTGTGCCGACATACACCCCGCATCCAGCTTCAACGCCCGCCGGATGCCCAACTCCGCCTCCGCCGTCAAACCCTCCATGGCATCCACCACCGCCAGCCCGCCATGGGTTTCCGCAAAATTCCGGTCCAGCGCATAAGACCGCTGCAACACCTCACGCGCCTGGCCCGTCTCACCCTTCAAAATATGCACCCAGGCCAGCAAATGCCAGGAACCAATATGCTCCGGCATAAACTCAACCCCATGCCGCACACATCGCTCCACCTCCGGCAAATCCATCGCCAAAAACGCGCATTGCGCCAAATCGGACCAGCCGCGCCCGCAAGTCGGGTGCTTGTCCACCAAATGCTGCAGAATCATCGCCGCATAATCCGGCTGGTCCTGCTCCAGCAACACTTCCCCCTTGGCCAGCAAAGCATCCAGCTGATCAGCATCTCCCGCCAAGGCCATATCCGCACAAACCAGCGCCTCCGCATTGCGGTCCAGCTCATACAGCAACAGCGCCTTCACACCCAGCGCCTCCGGCAGCTCCGGCTCTGCCGCCAACGCCTGCTCCAACAACGGCAAGGCCTCCTCTTCCCGGTCCAGATGGTGCAGTGCCCGCGCCGCAATCACCGCCGCCGCCGCATGGGCGGGGTTGGCCGCACAATAAGGAAGCATCAGCGCCGCACAGTCGGCAAAACGTTGCAGATAGAAACGGGCAAACCCCGTATTGAACACCACCGCCGGATGATGCAGCCCCTGCGCCAGGGCGCTGTCACCATAGGCCGCCGCCGCCTCATAATCCGTCTTCAACAGACAAAAATGCAGCGCATGCGCCTGAAAGCCCGTCGAGGTGACATTCGCCCGCGCCGCCAGCGACAGAATCCGGTCACCGGCATCCAGATTTTCAGCGGCAATGGCCTCCTGCAAGGCATCCGTCAACAAGGCCGGGTTGGCGGGGTCTGCATCCAGATAACCCAGCAAACGATCCAGGCGGCTGCGGTCGGGTGAAGCAGGAAAAGCGGAGGCCATGAGATGTCTCACATGCAAGGGTTGAATAGAAAGAGGCCGGGTGGCGGCGCGCTGGGAATGATGCCATTCCCATGGCCGAAAGGATAGTTGCCGGACGGATAACCGGATGCCGCCAACCCGCGCCAACTGACAGCCGGCCCCACACCGGGTACAATCCCCCATCCCACGCACACCCCCTTTGCCGGAGAAACCGGCCAGGAACCCGCCATGATCCGCATCACCGAACTCGCCCTGCCGCTGGACCACACCCCCGAAGCCCTGCGCGCCGCCATTGTCGAACGCCTCAAGATCAAAGACGCCGACCTCATCGATTTCACCGTCTTCAAGCGCAGCTATGACGCCCGCAAAAAAGGCAGCGAAATCAAGTTCGTCTATATCATTGACCTCAACGCCCGCAACATCGACAAACTGCTGCAACGCTTCACCAGCGACCCGCATATCCGTCCCGCGCCCGACACCCGTTACCACACCGTCGCCCAAGCGCCCCAGGGACTCACGGAGCGGCCGGTGATTATCGGTTTCGGCCCCTGCGGCCTGTTCGCGGCCCTGACCCTGGCGCAAATGGGCTTCAAACCCATTGTGCTGGAACGCGGCAAGGAAGTGCGCCAGCGCACCAAGGACACCTGGGCGCTGTGGCGCAACAAGACCCTGACCCCGGAATCCAACGTGCAGTTCGGGGAAGGCGGCGCCGGGCTGTTTTCGGACGGCAAGCTCTACAGCCAGATCAAGGACCCCAAATTCTACGGACGCAAGGTGATGCACGAGTTTGTGCGTGCCGGTGCGCCGGAAGAAATCATGTTCGTCAGCAAGCCGCACATCGGCACCTTCCGACTGACCGGCGTGGTGTCCGCCATGCGTGAGGAAATCCGCACGCTGGGCGGGGAAGTGCGCTTTGAAAGCCGGGTCACTGACCTGCAACTTAATAACGGACAGGTGGAAGGCGTGGTGCTGGACAGCGGTGAAGTGATTGCCAGCCGCCATGTGGTGCTGGCGCTGGGTCACAGTTCCCGCGATACCTTCCGCATGCTGCATCGGCGCGGCGTGCATATCGAAGCCAAACCCTTTGCCGTCGGCTTCCGCATCGAACATCCGCAGTCGCTGATTGATAACGCCCGTCTGGGCAAATACGCCGGTCACCCGGCGCTGGGCGCAGCCGACTACAAGCTGGTGCATCACGCCAAAAACGGCCGGGCGGTGTACAGTTTCTGCATGTGCCCCGGCGGCACCGTGGTGGCGGCAACGTCGGAAGCGGGGCGTGTGGTGACCAACGGCATGAGCCAGTATTCCCGTAACGAACGCAACGCCAATGCCGGTATCGTGGTGGGCATCAGCCCGGAACAGGATTTCCCCGGCGGTCCGCTGGCAGGTGTGGAATTGCAGGAACAACTGGAGTCCCGCGCCTTTGAACTGGGCGGCAGCGATTACTGCGCGCCGGGGCAGCTGGTGGGTGATTTCATCAAGGGTAAGCCTTCGGAAAAATTGGGCGAGGTGGAGCCGTCCTACAAGCCTGGCGTCAAGCTGGGGGATCTGGCGCTGTCGTTGCCGACGTATGTGATTGAGGCCATCCGCGAGGCGCTGCCGGAGTTCGGCAAGCAGATTCGCGGCTTTGACCGGGACGATGCCGTGCTGACCGGCATTGAAACCCGGACTTCGTCGCCGGTACGCATTACCCGCGACCATCACAGCCTGCAAAGCCTGAATACGCAGGGCTTGTATCCGGCGGGTGAAGGCGCGGGTTATGCGGGCGGCATCCTGTCGGCGGGGGTGGATGGCATCAAGGTGGCGGAAGCCGTGGCGCTGGATATGGTGGCCAAGGCGGGGTTGCCGTCGTGAAGATGGACGACATCATGAAGCTGCACCAGAAAAAGTACCGGGAGGAGTTCGGCCATTTTCTGGTGGAAGGCGAACATCTGGTGCTGGAGCTGGAAAAGGCGGCGGAACACAACGTGGCCTTGCAGTCCTCACACCTGTATGTGACCGAGGCATACGCCAATTGGAACGGACCTTTTCGCACCACGCTGGTTTCTGCCAGGCAGATGGCGCAGATGGCGGACACCAAGACGCCGCAGGGCATTGTCGCCGTGGTTCCGGTATTGCCGTCGCTGGCAGGCAAGGGCGACCAAAGCCTCGCCATTTACCTGCATGAAGTGCAGGACCCCGGCAATCTCGGCACTATTTTGCGCACCTTGGGCTGGTTTGGCGGATTCCGCTGCCTGCTGAGTTCGGGTAGCGTCGATCCCTATAATCCCAAGGTGGTGCGGGCCAGCATGGGGGCCATTTTCCATGTACCCATGGAGCTGGAGGTGCCGCTGTCTGCCTTGGCAGCGCGATATGCCAATATTGCCTGTCTGGACATGGAAGGGCGGCCGTTGAGCGATGCCGCGTTCCGGGATTTTGACTGTTATGTCTTTGGCAATGAGGCGCGCGGCGTTCCGCGTGAGGAACTGCTTCGTTTGCAGGCGCAACCGTTCACCATTGCCGGGTGTGGAGCCATTGAATCATTGAATCTGGCGTCGGCGGTGAATATGTGTGTGTATGAATTGAAGCGATAATTCCGGCAATCCATTACACTGCTGACACCCTGTAGGTCGGGCTTCAGCCCGACAACCGCCCAAGCTACGAGAACCCAGTCCCATGTACTACCAAGGCATCCTCAAAAAGATGCGCACCCGCGACGACAGCCCTGTTACGTATGAATTACCGGTGGGTGATTTCCTCGTACCGCTCAACGATTACATCGGCCAGCCTGTCCGTTTGCATTACACAGGCCGTATCTACTGTCTCAACTGCGGCGCCAAGACCAGCAAGTCTTTCAGCCAGGGGTTCTGCTACAAGTGTTTCCGTAACTCGGCATCGGCCGACATGTGCATCATGAAGCCGGAAACCTGTCACTTCCACCTTGGCACCTGCCGCGAACCGGAATGGGCGCTGACGCATTGCTTTCAGCCACACGTAGTCTATCTGGCCAATTCATCCGGGCTGAAAGTGGGCATTACCCGCGGTACGCAAGTGCCCACGCGCTGGCTGGACCAGGGCGCACGTCAGGCCTTGCCGATCATGGCCGTCAAGACGCGTTTGCAGGCCGGGCTGGCCGAAGTCATCTTCGCCAACCACATCAGCGACAAGACCGCCTGGCAACGCCTCCTGAAGGAAGAAGCGCCCGATCTGGACCTGATGTTGCTGCGTGACGAATTATTGATCCTCTGTGCCGATGAGCTGGCCGAACTGCAAGCCCGTTACCCCGGCGAATTGCAACTGCTGTCCGAAGAACCGCAGCGCGAGTTCTGCTACCCGGTGCAGCAGTACCCCGTAAAGGTCAAGGCCTTCAACCTGGACAACGCCCCCGACGTCAGCGGCAAGCTAATGGGCATCAAGGGGCAATACCTGATTCTGGATACCGGCGTCATCAACATCCGCAAGTACGGCGGCTACGAAATTGAATTCGGAGAACAACCCCATGACTGATCCCCGCACCGTCTTCCTCAAGGATTATCAGGCGCCGGCTTACCGTATTTCCCGGATCGACCTGCGGGTGGATATCCATGACGGTTATACCCGGGTCAGTGCGGACATGACCGTCCAGCGCGCCGGCAGCACGCCGGTTGGAACACCGCTGCGCCTGCACGGGGTCGATCTGACGCTGAAGTCACTGGCTATTAACGGAACACCCCTGACAGACGGACAATATGCCGTGGTGGGAGAGGAGCTTGAAATCCTCGCCGTTCCCGAGGCCGGGGAGTTCCGGTTGCAATCGGTGGTGGAGATTGACCCCGAGCACAACACCGCGCTGGAAGGGCTGTACCTCTCCAAGGGCATGTACTGCACCCAGTGCGAGCCGGAGGGTTTCCGCAAGATCACCTGGTTTGTGGACCGCCCGGACAACATGGCGTTGTTCACCACCACCATCACCGCCGATAAAAAACGCTACCCGGTGCTGTTGGCCAACGGCAATTGCACGCTGCGTGGTGAAGCCGGTAACGGCCGTCATTACGCCACCTGGGAGGATCCGTTCCCCAAGCCCAGCTACCTGTTTGCGCTGGTGGCGGGGGATCTGGCCTGTCTGGAAGACCATTTCATCACCCGTTCCGGTCGGCGCGTGACGCTGCAACTGTTTGCCGAACAGCACGACCTGCGCCAGTGCCGCCACGCCATGGAATCCCTGAAGGCCTCAATGCGCTGGGACGAGCAGCGTTACGGCCGCGAGTACGATCTGGATATCTTCATGATCGTGGCCGTCAGCCATTTCAACATGGGTGCGATGGAGAACAAGGGCCTCAACGTCTTCAACACCTCCTGCGTGCTGGCTCACCCGGACACCACCACGGACATGGGCTTCCAGCGCGTGGAGTCGGTGGTGGCGCACGAATACTTCCATAACTGGAGCGGCAACCGCGTCACCTGCCGTGACTGGTTCCAACTGAGCCTGAAAGAAGGCTTCACGGTATTCCGCGACCAGCAGTTCACCGCCGACCAATTGTCTGCCAGCGTGCAGCGCATTGAAGATGTGGCCGTGCTGCGCAATGCCCAGTTTGCCGAAGATGCCGGTCCGCTGGCGCACCCGGTGCGTCCGGAATCTTTCATCGAGATCAACAACTTCTATACCGCCACGGTGTACGAAAAAGGCGCGGAAATTGTGCGCATGCTGCATACCGTGCTGGGCGAGGCGGATTTCCGCAAAGGCACTGACCTTTATTTTGACCGCCATGACGGCCAGGGCGTGACGGTGGAGGATTTTGTGCGGGCGCTGGCGGATGCTTCCGGCCGCGACCTGACGCCGTTCATGCAATGGTACCGACAGCCGGGCACGCCGGTGCTGCATGTCAGCGGCGTGCATGATGCCGTGGCGCAGACCTATAGCTTGTCGCTGCGCCAGTCCGTGCCCGCCAAGGCGGGTTTCCCGGAACCGCAATTGCTGCCGGTGCCGGTGAAGCTGTCCCTGTTCAGTCCGCAGGGTGAGGCCTTGCCGCTGGCGCTGGCCGGTGAAAGCGAGGCGACCCTCACCGAACGGGTGCTGGTGATGGCTCAGGCCGACGAAACCTGGGTTTTCCAGAATGTCGCGGATGCGCCGGTGCCGTCGCTGCTGCGTGATTTCTCCGCGCCGGTAGTACTGGATTACCCGGCATCCGATGCTGAATTGCTGTTCCTGATGCGTCATGACAACAACGGTTTCAACCGCTGGTTGTCGGCGCAGACCCTGTTTGAACGCATGATGCTGACCGTGATTCGCGGCGAGGCGGACAGCCTGCCGGGTCTGCAGGAAGTGCTGGTGTCGCTGGCCGGTCTGTTGCCGGAGCTGGTCAGCCAAGACCCCGAACTGGCCGCCAAGCTGCTGCAACTGCCGGGCGAAAGCTATCTGGCCGATAAAGTCATGCCGATTGACCCGCAGCGCATCCATGAAGTGCGTCTGGGCTTGCAGAAGGCCATCGCCGGGCATCTGGCCGCTTTCTTCCGCGATCAATACCTGCATAGTCCGGAAACGGCCTATCAGTACAACAGCGACGCCATTGCCTTGCGCACCTGGCGTGATGTCTGCCTGCATTATGCCTTGCTGGGCGACACTTCCGCCGCGTTGCGCGATCGCGTGGCGGACAACTACCGCAAGGCGCCGCAC
Organism: Fluviicoccus sp.; assembly: GCF_030646115.1. Taxonomy (GTDB): domain Bacteria; phylum Pseudomonadota; class Gammaproteobacteria; order Pseudomonadales; family Moraxellaceae; genus Fluviicoccus. The sequence goes on along the minus strand of NZ_JAUSMX010000002.1, from coordinate 485,548 downwards.
ATGACCGAGCGCATGTCGGCGTTGCGGGCGCTGGTGCATTTCGATGCGCCGCATGCGGCGGTCTGTCTGGCCGACTTCTTTGGCCGTTTTGCCAAGGAAGCGCTGGTGATTGACAGCTGGTTTGCGGTGCAGGCCACCAATCCCTTGCGCGGGGTGGAGGAAGTGAAGCGGCTGGCCACGCATGCCGCCTTTACCCTGACCAATCCCAACCGCATGCGTTCGCTGCTGGCCCAGTTCGCCAACGGCAACCCGGTACAGTTCCATCGTCGTGACGGGGAAGGCTATCGTCTGCTGGGTGAAAAGATTGCCGAGCTGGACGCCATCAATCCCCAGATCGCTTCCCGCCTGCTGGGGGCCTTCAGCCGCTGGAAGCGTCTGGAAGCTGTCCGACAAGCGCAGGCAAAAGCTGTACTGGAAGGACTGGCGCAGCGCCAACTCTCCAACGATACTTCTGAGACATTGGGTCGATTGCTGGGTTCCTGAACATGGATAACGATATGGAGAGCCTGCGCACTGATGTGCAACGGAAAGTTGGCCGGAATGTGGTGGTTTACCAGCAAGTGGAAGCCATGATCAATTTTCTGGCGGCCTATGGCAATTTTCCGGATGATGAGCACGTCCTGCCCGGCAGTTATCTGCCGCACCAGCTGGCCTCGGGTTTTGACACCCTGCGCAAACGGGTGCTGCTGGACCTGGCGAAGGATCGCTATGAGCTGGTCCACCAGTTTCTGGCGAACTGCAACTGGTCTTCCGCCGACAGCCTGCTGAGAGCCGGGCAGATTCTGGATGCACGCATGGATGTGTTGCAGCCGGATATCGAATGCCTGGAGGGTATGGTGAAGGATCAGCAGGAAGCCATGTCGGCCTGGACCCGGAAACTGGACAGCATGTCGGCCGGTGAAATGCTGAAGGAGCATGCTGCTTTGCTCAAGGTGCTGGATGATTATGCGCGGATGATGCCCGGCCATGAAAAATGGGTACCGGTGTTTGATGTCGATCATCGCCTGACCCGCGCCATGCCGGTGGAAATGACGGCGCTGGAGGAGGCTTATGGTTCTCCCTGCCTGCTGAGCCTGATTCGCAGCTGCGGTTTGTTTGAAGTGCGGGCGGTGGAGACGGGAAGCGGGCCGGAGTACTGGTATCGGTTGAAGAAGATTGAAACGGCGGCAGCCCGTTAACCCAGGTTAACGCATCTCCCTGCAACTTCACGGATACTGGCTTCACATCCTGTAGCCGTGGAGATTCATCATGCCTTATCTCGCCAGTTCCGCCGGGCTTATTCACTATCAGGAAGCCGGTGCGGGTATTCCCCTGTTGCTGCTCAGCGCCAATCCCGGTGACAGCCGTGACTTTGACGCCGTCATTCCCGCCTTGGCCAGGCACTACCATGTCATTGCCCCGGATTGGCCGGGCTATGGCCGCTCCACGCTGGATATTGCCCCGGAAAGTGTCGACCTTGCTATGCATGACCGGGTGCTGCGGGAACTGCTGGACGCCTTGGGACAGCAACCGGTGTTGATCATCGGTAACTCACTGGGCGGAAATGTGGCAGCGCGGTTGGCTATTTCATGTCCGGAGCGGGTGCGCGGCCTGGTGCTGGTCTCTCCGGGCGGATTTACACCGCATAATTTCTTTACACGCGGGTTTTGCCGCTGGCAGGGCAGTCGTTTCGCGCTGTCGCCGCGACGCTTTGCCAGTCTGTATCTGCGCCGCCGTACGCCAGTGGTGGAGCAGATGCTGGAACGGGCGGCCGGTGAACAGTCAGGCGGGGTAGCATTGTTGAGAAACCGCGCGGTGTGGCGAAGCTTTCTGGAGGCGGATTACGATTTGCGTCCGCAGGCGCATCGCATCCAGTCGCCGGTAATGCTGGCCTATGGCCGGATGGACCCGGTGATCTCACCTTATCTCGACGGCCGTGTCGCCCGGAAGTGTCTACCCTTGGCCCGTTTTGCGGAATTTGCCTGCGGGCATGCCCCCTTTGCCGAACTGCCCGATGCCTTCCTTGCCCAAGTGGAGCCGTTTCTGGCCGAGTGCGCCGGGCGTCCTGTATCCGGGGAAATTACACCGGGTGCGACTGTTTCAGGATCAGCGCTCGCAACCGGCTCAGGTGTACCGGTGTAATGCCGATGTAGGAGGCGATATCCCGCTGGCTGAAACGGCTTTCCAGCGATGGCCAGCGCAGCAGGGTGCGCCGGTAGCGTTCCAGAGCGTTCAGGCCCAGCAGCTCATATTCCCGTTCCACCTTGCGCAAGTACAGGGATTCCGCCAATTTTCCGGAGAAACGCGCCCAAGCCGGACGGGTATTGACCAGCTGCTGGTACACGTTCCAGTCAATGGCCAACAGCACACTGTCGGTTTCCGCCGCCACCCAGGTGAGGGAAGGCGTTTGTCCCAGCAAGTCGGACAAGGAACCGGCCAGGTCGCCCGGCAGGTTGAAGGAGCGGGTGCGTTCGGCGCCGTCTTGCAGCAGGTAATATTCCCGGAGTGCGCCACTCAGAACGAAGGCTGCCTGATGCGCAAGCTCACCGGCCTTGAGCGGAAGGCTGCCTTTGGGCCAGCATTGCCGATGCAGGGGTTTCAGCGCCTGGAAGTCTTCGTCCGGCAAAACCGAAATCCGGTTCAGGGCGGCATGCAGCGCCAGACGTTCATAGTCAGGGACGGCGGCAGGCTTGGTCATGAGGATTCCCGGAAAGTCTTGGTTCCGGGAAGTGTACGCTGATCATGCATGGCAGATGATGCGTCCGGGTGACGAACTGTTCGCGGAATGCGTCACCCGGGCACGGAATACCTCAGTTACCCCAACTCCATTGCTGGTTCGGCCCGCCCTGGTAAGACCATTGTCCTACTCTGGACCCCGAGGTTGTACCGAAGGCATCCACTGCGATGTTGTTGTCGTGGCGGTTGCGGAGCGTGCTTCCCACCCAGTCAAAGCGCAGGTTGTTGCTGTCCACGCAATCCCAGATCACGATCTCCCCGCCGTTGAAGGCCTGGCCGCGATTGTCCAGGCACTTGTTGCTGCCGACCGCGCTGCGCAGGTAGCCGTTGGCGGCGTCATACCACCATTTTTGCGCGTTGGTGCCGTTGCAACTCCACAATTGTACCTTGGTGCCGTTGGCGGTGTTGCTGCCGCTGACATCCAGGCACAGGCCGCTGCGGCCATCGGTCAAGGACTTGTACACCGGGGTGGTAGGCAGGGCAACGGTGCCGGGAATGATCCAGCTGCCTTCTACGGCCATATCATTGTGGTTCAGCCAGACGTGGGTGACGCCGGCCTTGGCCGCTTTCAGTAATTCATTGTGCTGGCTGTTGGTGGGAACATCGAAGATGTAGTTGTTGCCGATGGCTGCACAAGCCGCCGCGCCGCCGTTCCAGGCGCCGGTCTGGCGGGTGACGGTCCAGTTGCCGGTGCCGGGCTGGTGACAGGCATAGGCATAGGTGTTGGTACAGGCGGCATCATCCCAGCGGCCGTTGCCCCATTGCACGGCGCAGTCCTGGTTGTTGTAGTTGTTGGGCTCGCCCACGTCCCAGCTCCACACAGCGGCGGCCAGACGTCCGTCACTGTTGGTGAACTGGTCCAGATTGACGATGTTGCCGCCGGTCTTGAAGGCCTGGGTGACATCGGCGGCGCTGATGCGGTCCACGCCGCCGTTGAACAGGCCGTTGATGTAACCGATGGTGGTGCCGTCTTCCCAGATGCGGCCGATATTGCCCAGCCCGGTATGCGCCAGCGCCGCCATGCCGTTGTTGCCCGAGCAGCCGCCATCCTTCCACAGCACCACCTGTTTGCCCGCCTGACGGACCTGCAGCTTGGTCAGCGAATCGGGAATGTCCTTGCAGCCGCCGCTGGCGTAAATCTTGCCGCCCAGCTTGTCGTTAAGGATGTTCAGCAATTCCTGATGATGGCCGTCCGTATGGTCTTCCACGTAGAGGATGATGACTTCGTTGGCGTTTTCCGGACGGTCCAGCCAGTTGCGCACTTCCTGCATGCCGTCGCGCACAAAACGGTCGGTGAGGCTGCATCCCAGATGCCAGCTGCCCATGCTGGCGCCAATGCCGGAGTGGCACAGCAGCAGGTCATTGCCCCATTGCCAAGGCCAGCCGTGCGCCTGCGCCGTCCAGTGCGCATCCAGTTCAATGAACCGCGCGCCCAGGCGCAATTGGTCGTAGATGGAGAATTTCTGCTGCGGGTCCAGATAGCTGTCGGCGTCGCGATAGACTTCGGAGTTATAGCTGTTGTGGGTGCCGATAATATTGTTGTCCTTCATCGGCGCTGCGCGGTCCAGCACCCGTTGCATGGACAGCGCCTGGCCCACCCAGCTGTTGTTGAAGTCGGTAATGGCGTCGGCCATGGCGGCGTTGGCCAGCCCCAGTCCCAGCAGTGCGGCCGGCCAGATTTTTGTTGTCATGAAGAAGCCCTCAAGCGTCAGGTGAAAATGGGTGTCAGTTCACATTCGGTATGGGGCGTAGATTACGGCATGCTCAAATTACAGACAGAACCCGGGCGGACAGAAAACGGGATATCTCCGGCCAACCGACAGACGGCGTAGAAGTTTGCGGGATGAAGGGGAGAAACCGGACTCCGCCTCCAGCGTTGGCAGCCCCAGCAAGGTAACAACTCTTTTCCCGCATCTTGAACCCGTCACAATCCCGGTGCATCATCCCCCAGATGATCAACCACCCGCCCAAGGGCCATTACAACAAGACGATGCCTGTCATCGCATCCAGCCCGTTCCCACCGGACCAGCCGCGCACCGGGAGGCAACATGGATAAATCGCGATACTCGATCTTCAAATACCGCCACCGCCAATCGGTCAGCTTCACCCCCGGCCAGCAACGGCGCATCATCATCGGGCTGCTGGTTGCCGGGCTGGTTTTCCTGTATCTGAGCGCCCCGGCGGGAGTGGTGTGCGGCCTCATCCTGCTGGTTTACCTGATCCGCATCTGGCCGACCGCGAACCAGCTGCTGCTGGGGCCGCGTTACCTGATCTGCGGCAACCGGGTACTCTACTACGCCAATATCTCGCAACTGGGCCTGTCCGCACCGGGACGACTGGAAATCCGGGAAGAGGGTGAAATGCCCTTGATCCTGTCGCAGGACGACTTCCCCACCAACGCCCGCAAGCCGGACAAGATTGCCCGCAACAAGCAGGCCAAGTTCGACAAGGTGAAGCTGCGCATCCTGGAAAAAGTGGTGGCCGCCAATCCCGCTGTAGAACTGGTCGGGCTGAGGTCGTCCGAGATTACGCGCCCAACCGGGGCGGGGACACGGTCATGAAAATTCCCGTTGCTCCCCCGGAGTTCACCCGTAACATCCACCTGCTGTATGCGCCCACCCTGTGCTGCAACCTCAGTTGCCGTTACTGCTATCTGGGTGAACAAACCACCACCGCCGCCCTGAAAAAGGACGCGGGCCGCGCCGTGGAAACCTTGCGCGTAGCGCTGGACGCCCTGCGCCAGTCCGGAGTGCTGGCGTTCAACGTCTCCCTGCACGGCGGCGAGGTCACCACCTTGCCGCCGGTGGTGCTGGAGGCGTTGTTCACCACCATTCGCCGCCATTACCTGACGCATTTTGATGACATTTCGGCGCTGGGTCATCGCAAGACCGCACCGCACATCAAGACCAATCTCTACAAGTTCGCCAGCCTTTACGATCTGCTGGACCGGCACAAGGTATCAGTCAGCGCCAGCATCGACCTGCCTCTGGCCATGCATGCGCAGTACCGCACCACCCGCAGCGGTGGCGATTGGCTGCAACGGACGCTGGACAACATCCGCCTGCTGGGGCGATACCCGCACGGCAAGAAAATCTCCGCCACGATCTGCCAGGAACACCTGCAGGACATCCCCGCCTTGATCCGCGACATCTGGTTTATCCATCGTGAACTGGGTTTTGACATGAACCAGTTCAACCTGATGTTTGCGTTTGCCTCCGAACTGAACGATGCCGACCGGGGCGACGCTGTGCTGACGCCCGCCACCCGCGACGATCAGTTAGCCCTGTACGAAGCCCTCAAGGCTGAGTTCAGCGGCACCGAGCTGGAGGAAGGCCTGCGCCGCAACTGGTTCGACGAATTCACGCCCAGCTACTGCACCAACGCCTATAACTGCGGCGAACGTTTTTACCTGCTGCAAAGCGATGGTGCGGTGTATTCCTGCGTGCGCGGGCAGGGCATTGAGGAATTCCGGTACGGCAATATCTTTCAGGACAGCATCGAGGATATTCTCGATAACGGCGCGCGCAAAATCCGCCAGATCCATCAAACCCATGGCATGGACAGTGATTGCAGCGGCTGCGGGCATTTGTCGCTGTGCCACAGCGGCTGCCCCGTCGTCAAACACCAGACCCGCCAGGGCAAGTCCTACACCTGTGACCTGCAAAAGGCGATGTACGCCGACAACCCGAAGTCTTTCCCGGCCGATGAGCCTGACGACCAGCAGGCCTTCGCCCGCCTCTACACACGCGACATGCATCCCGCCTTGGTGGTGCAGGAGCCGGAAGCGCCGCCCCGGGCCCTGTTGCTGCCGAACGATCTGAATCCGGAGCAGCATGCCTTGCAGGCGTTGATTGACGACGACCCGTTGTTGCAGGCCTTGTACAGCGATCAAGCTTTTACGTTGCAGGTGAACGAGGAAGTGATTCCGTTGCAGTCGCAGTTATTGAAGACACAATCGGTGTGGCATACCCTGACTGAAGGGGACAGGGTAGTGGTGCATCTCCCGCGCAGCCTGTGGCGGCAGAATTGTGACGAGCCCGTGCGCAACACGCTCTATCTGCAACTGCTGCGTGACACGCCGGTGGTTTATGGCGATGAGCAACGCAGCAAGCAGGCCCATGTCTTCACCTGGCAGCTGTACAGCGATTTTCTGGAAAGCAGCGATTTGCTGGGGCCGGATTATGTGATGGCGGATTTATCCGGTTTGCTGGCCCTGCATGCCAGACATTACCAAAAGGGGGTGCTGAACAACCTGTTTTTCACCACCGGCTACTTGCGGGACTATCATTATCAGAAGCAGAAAAACAACGCTTTCTACCATATCCAGGCCATCAATCTGCCGTTCCAGAATCTGGAGTTCTTTTATCTGCCGCGTTCCGGAGCCTTGTCATGAATCCCGGTGAAACTGAAAAGATTGCTTATACCGTGGAGTGCTTCCTGAACGCCACGCGCATGCCGGATGGTCCGGAGCGGGTAAAGCACGAAGCGTGGCTGGTGAACTGGTTTCTGGCGCAATCCGGGCGCAAGGTTTACGCCATTTTCCGCAAGGGTCAGGTTTCCTGCCATACGCCGGGCGGGGGCGTGGCCACCAGTTTCCGTTTGGTCGGGGCAAAGGAGGTGCGCTTGTTGTGGTGCGATGGCCGGAAAATTTCGGCGCTGGATGAAGCGGCGTACAGTCGTAATGGCAGTCTGGTGCGTCTGGGATCGGCGGGATTGTTGCTGACTCTGCCCGGGGAGTCCGGGGCCTCCCGGGAGCAGAAGCGCCAGAACAACAATAACAATAATAACAACAATAATAACAATAACAACGGCTAAGCAGGATTCGGGAGGGTTGTTCAGGCCCTGCCGTCATTCCCGCGCCGGCGGGAATCCACCGACGTCAAACACCTTTGTGTCCAACGGCCCGTGGATTCCCGGTCAAGCCGGGAATGACGTTCTGGATAAACAGGCTGAGCCTGTTACTTGGGGCCACCGGCTTCGTAGGAGACTTCCACCCGACGGTTCTCGGCCCATGCTGCTTCGTCATGCTCGTCGCTGACCGGCTTTTCCTTGCCATAGCTGACGGTGTCCAGTTGCGCGGGGCGCACGCCATTGACTCCCAGGAAAGCTTCTACGGACTTGGCGCGACGCTCACCCAGCGCCATGTTGTATTCGCGGGTGCCGCGCTCATCCGCATGACCGGCCAGCAGTACGCGGGCGTTGGGGTTTTCCTGCAGGTAACGGGCATGCGTCAACAGGGTGGGGTAGTCGTCCTGACGAATTTCGGAACTGTCAAACTCGAAGTGGACGATGCGGTCCGACAACGAGGCGGCGGCAGAGGTTGAGCCGCTGGTGTCGTCGGCGCCATTTGCGCCACCCTTGACGCCGGAGCCTGAAACACCTTGTCCGTTAACACCATTGGCGCCAGCGCCGTTATTGCCGGCAGAGCTACCGTTATCGTCGCCCATGCCTTGGCTGTTGAGGCCGCCATCACCGTTCAGGGCGCCGGTCTTGGCCTCATCGGCTCCGGATGGGTTGGCATCTGCGGGGGTCGTGGCGTCGGCAGTGGGTTGGTCGCCGGCAACCGGCTTCTTCGGGCTGCTGGCGCAACCGGCGGTCAGGGCGACCGCCAGGCACAGGCTGAGGGCGGTGAGGGTGTGATTCGGCAATTTCATAACATTCTCTCGTTCAGCAGTGGGTCGCTCAGGGCGACCAGGCGGGTTCTCTCACCTGCCCGTCGGTGGCGGGCAGGCTCATCTTGAATTGGCCATCCAGCGACATGATGCCCAGCACCCCCTGTTTGCCCTGACGGCTGGCATAAACCACCATCTGGCCGTTGGGGGAGAAACTGGGTGACTCATCCAGCGGGGTGTCGGTCAGGGTATTCAGCACACCGGTTTCCAGATCCTGCACGGCTATCTGGAATGTCTGCCCGCGTTCGCGGTGCACCATGGCCAGATAGCGGCCGTCCGGGCTCAGTGCGCCCCGGGCATTGAAGTTGCCGTCGTAGGTCAGGCGGCGCACTTCACGGCTGCCCACGTCCAGCCGGTAAATCTGCGGCGAACCGCCCCGGTCGGAGGTAAAGATCAGCGATTGGCCGTCCGGAGACCATCGGGCTTCGGTATCAATGGCGTTATCCTGCGTAAGCCGTGTCAGTTTTTTGTCAGCCAGCGTCAGCAGGTAGATTTCCGGATTGCCTTCGTGGGACAGGGTCAGCGCCAGCTTGCTGCCGTCCGGCGACCAGGCCGGTGCGCCGTTAAGCCCCTTGAAGCGGGCCACCACTTCGCGTTGCTGGGTGGCTAGCGTCTGCACAATCACGGCCGGCTTGCGGCTTTCAAAGGATACGTAGGTGATTTTCTGGCCGTCCGGCGACCAGGACGGTGACAGCAGCGGTTCCGGTGAGTCGAGCACGGTTTGCGGGCGGTGACCGTCGGCGTCGGCAATCTCAAGGCGGTAACGGGTTTGGCCGTCGCGCTTGTATTGCAATACGTAGGCGATGCGGGTGCTGAACGCGCCGGGCTTGCCGGTCAGCTGGCGGAAGATGCGGTCGCTGATGAAGTGTGCGGCATCGCGCCATTTGGCGACCGGGATGTTGGTCAGCGTTTCGCCAAGGATGCGTTTTTGCTGGTCGCTGCTGAGCAGTTCAAACTGGATGGTGTACTGGTCGCCGCCTTGGGGAACAACTTTGCCGACCACAATATGGTTTAATTTCGCGGCTTGCCAAACAGGATAGCTGATTTCGGAACTGCTGGTTGGTTTGGCAGGCAGATTTGATGCTGGTTGGAAAAGTCCTGTTTGAGTCAAATCACTACTGATAATACCAGACAAGCTATTGCTTTGCAGGTCGTTTCCGAAAGGAACAACTGCAATCGGGGTGCTATTATTTCCTGATTTACGAACTTCAAGCATCAACTCGCAATTGCCAGCGGTTGCCAAAGATATTAGAACGAGCAGTAAGCCAACACGCAACATAGCTATCAATCCTTCTTGATGATAGTAATGGAAAACTGTTTGAAAACCTCACGGAACAACTTCGCGTCAGAGGGAACCGGTAGCGGGCTAGCGGCAAGGATAGCGGCTCTGGCGCTGGTATCAAACGCAGCATTTCCACTGGATTTGGTAATGAGTACGTTTTCTACTTCGCCACCTGGCAAGACTATGATTCTAGCGATGCAATATTGCCCTGTTTCCGTCTGTGGCGGAACACTCCAGCGAGCATAAATTCGCTGCTCAGCCAAGCGTTGGTACTTTTCCGTCATTGCCTTGTTTGCCTGAGATTGTTTCAGGATGGCTTGTCGCTGATCCTCCGCCTGCTGCTCTGCCGCCAACCGGTCCGCTTCGGCGCGGGCATTGGCTTCGGCCTGTTTCTTCAGGCGATCCTTCTCCTGCGTCTTCAACTGGTTCTGCACCGACTGCATTTCCTGATCCAGTTCGTTCAGGTTTGACAGCGGTTGCAGCTTCTTTGGCGGAACCGGGTCGGGCTTTTTAACCGGCTTTTCCTGCGCAACGGGCTTCTTGTCCTCAGGCTTTTTCTCCGGGGACTTTTCGGATTTGGACTTGTCCTTTGCCTTTTCAGGTACTTTTTCCGGTTTTTTGTCCGGAGTCTTGTCGTCTGGCTTGGCCTTGGGCTTCTTCTCGTCCTTCTTCGGCTCGTCCTTAAGCTTTTCCTTCACGGGTGCAGGCTCCGCCTTGGCTTTGGCAGGTTTCTTTTCCGGAACTTTTTTCTCCGGTTCCTTCACCGGCTTTTGATCCTTCGACTTCTCCGGCTCCGGTTTCTTGGCGGCAACTTTCTTGTCGGCCTTTTCGGATTTGGGCAACGGGGAATCCTTGACCTGTTTCGGCTTGGGTTCGGTCTTGGGCTTCTTTTCCGGGACTGGTTTTTCCAGAGCGGGCTTTTTAGGTTCGACGGTTTTCTTGACCGGTTTCGGCTTGGGTTCCGGCTTCGGTTCAACCGGACTTTCTACGGGTTTGGGAGCCGGAGTCTCATCAACCACCGGTTTTACGGGTTCTGCGACCGGTGGCGGGACAATCACCGGTTTTGCTACGGCAGGCTGGGATGCGGACGGAAGCGTCCCCACCAGTTGCGCCTTTATTGGCGCGGCAGGAGGAGGCAGATCGGGCACCAAATGGCGGGAAAACACGAACAGCGCCAGCAGCAGGCTGCCATGCAGCAGCACGGATTGCGTCAGGGGTTTGCGGAGCAGGGTACGCCAGTCGGGCTTCATGATTCCGGCGAGACAGTCAGCAGGCCGACCCGGGTCAGTCCGGCTTGTTGCAGGGCCGCCATGAGTTTCACGACCCGGCCGTAATCCACATGGGTATCGCCGTTCAGCAGTATCTGGGCCTTGGGCTGGGATTGCTCAACAGCTTTCAGCGCCTGGATCATGTCGTCCAGTTTCAGGCGCTTGTCCTTGCCACTGCCTTGCTTCAACCAGTAGCTGCCATCAGCCTTGATGGTGATCACCACCGGGTCTTCACTGTCAATGTTGATGGTATCGGCGGCGGCCTCCGGCAATTCAACCTTCAGGCCTTGGGTGAGCATGGGCGCGGTGATCATGAAAATCACCACCAGCACCAGCATCACGTCGATGTAAGGCACGACATTCATGTCCGACATCAGGCGGCGCGCCGGACGATGGAAGGGGCTTTGCTCCATCATGTGTGGCTTTCCCGATGCAGGATGCCGGAGAACTCGTCGGCAAAGATGGAGTACTGGTTATTGATGTCGTCGCTGCTGGAAATGAAGTGGTTGTAGGCCAGTACGGCCGGAATGGCGGCAAACAGGCCGATGGCGGTGGCGATGAGCGCCTCGGCGATGCCGGGAGCCACCACCGACAGGGTGGCATGTTCCACGCTGGCCAGGCCGATGAACGAGGTCATGATGCCCCATACCGTACCGAACAGGCCGACATAAGGGGCGCTGGAGCCGACACTGGCCAGAATCGACAAATCGCTTTCCAGCCGTTTTTGTTCCTGCATCAGGGTCACACGCATGGCGCGGGTGACACCCTGCATCACGCCCTCGGCGCTCAGCCCTTTTTGACGCAGTCGCACAAACTCCTTGAATCCGGCATGGAATACGGCTTCGGAGCCCTGGCGGTCGGCATTTTGCTGGCTTTTCTGGTACAGCGCGCCCAGATCACTGCCGGACCAGAACTGTTCCTCGAAGGCGGCCTGCAGCTTGCGCGCCTGGGAGTGTACGCGACGGTAACGGATGATCAGCGCCCAGGAGTACACGGAAGCGGCGGCCAGCGACAGCATCACCAGTTGCACGGGAATGCTGGCATGGGCGACAAGGCCGAGGATGGAGAGGGATTCTTTGACAGCCATGGGTTCAGTCCGGTAACAGATCGGTCAGGCGCTCGGGCAGGGCGCGGGGTTTCAGGGTGTTTTTGTCGACACAGGCAATGGCAATGTCGCCCTCACAGCAGATTTCGCCATCCCGCAGAATGGTCTGGTGGAAATCCAGCGAGGCGCGGCCGCGTTTCATGATGACTGCGGTGGCTTCCAGCTGGTCGTCCATGCGCGCCGGGCGACGGTAGCGGATGTTAGCCGAGCGCACCACGAACAGGTAGTCCGCATGGTGTAAATAATGCCCGAAACCGATGTGCCGCAGGAACTCGGTGCGCGCCCGTTCCATGAATTTCAGGTAATTGACGTAATAGACGATCCCGGCGGCATCGGTGTCTTCGATATAGACCCGAACCGGCAGGCTGAAGCGGCTCAAGACGCCACCCCGCCCAGCTGCTGCCGTAACGATTCCGGCATGGTGAGGCCGAATTGCCCCCAAGCTTGAGGCGTAGCGATGCGTCCACGGGCCGTGCGCATGACGAAACCCTGCTGGATCAGGTAAGGCTCGACCACATCTTCCAGCGTGCCGCCGTCTTCCGCCAGCGCTGCCGCCAGTGACTCAACCCCGGCCGGGCCGCCGCCGAATTTTTCCATCAGTGTCAACAGGTAGCGGCGGTCCAGTCCGTCCAGGCCGATACGGTCCACGTCCAGCATGTCCAGGGCCGCTGCAGCTACCGGGCCGGTAATGATGCCGTCGGCTTTGACTTCGGCATAATCGCGCACTCGGCGCAGCAGGCGGTTGGCAATCCGGGGCGTACCGCGGGCGCGACGGGCAATTTCAACCGCACCTTCCGGCTGCATCGGTACATTCAGCAGGCTGGCCGAACGGGTGACGATATGGGTGAGGTCGGCAACATTGTAGAATTCCAGCCGCTGCACAATACCAAAGCGGTCGCGGAGCGGGGAGGTCAGCAGACCGGCGCGGGTGGTGGCCGCCACCAGCGTGAAAGGGGGAAGCTCCAGCTTGATGGAGCGGGCGGCGGGGCCTTCACCAATCATGATGTCAAGTTGGTAGTCTTCCATGGCCGGGTAAAGGATTTCTTCAATGACCGGCGACAGACGGTGAATTTCGTCAATGAACAGCACGTCGCCGGCTTCCAGATTGGTCAGCAGCGCCGCCAGATCACCGGCCTTTTCCAGTACCGGGCCGCTGGTGGACTTCATTTCGCCGCCCATTTCCCGGGCAATAATATTGGCCAGCGTGGTCTTGCCTAGGCCGGGTGGTCCGAAGATCAGGGTATGGTCGAGCGCTTCGCCGCGGCTGCGGGCGGCGTGAATGAAAATCTCCATCTGCTCGCGCACTTTCGGCTGGCCGATATAGTCGGCCAGACTGGTGGGGCGGATGGCGCGATCAAAGATTTCTTCCTGACGCTGGGCTTGGGGCGCAATCAGTCGGTCCATCATGAGGGGGAAAAGTCCGGATCGGTAAAGGCGCTACTTTACCATCGCTTTCAATGCGGCGCGTATCAGGTCTGCCGTGTTTTCGTGTTGATTTTTGACGTTGGCGATGGCTCGTTGCGCCTCGGCGGGCTTGTAGCCCAGCGCCATCAGCGCCTGTTCGGCTTCGGCCACCGGCGAAAGGTCAACAGAGAGGGTGAGGCGGGTTTGCGGCACGGTATTGGTGACTGGTGAAAGCTCCTTGATACGGTCACGTAATTCAATCAGCAGGCGTTCGGCGGTCTTCTTGCCGACACCCGGAATACGGGTCAGGTTGGCGATGTCTTCGCGTTCAATGCATTGCAGGAACATCGCCGGTTCCATGCCGGAAAGCAGGCTCAGCGCCAGTTTCGGGCCGACACCGGTGACCTTCAGCAGCAGGCGGAACAGCAGGCGCTCTTCCTTGCCGGAAAAGGCGAACAGCAGATGGGCGTCTTCACGCACCACCAGATGCGTCCAGACGGTGGCGGGTTGCCCGAGGCGCAACTGGCAATAGGCAGGCAGGGGAAGTTCCACTTCATAGCCGACGCCGTGACAATCAATCAGGGCATGCGGGGCGCTCAGGTCGACAACAGTTCCGTGCAGCCGACCTATCACAGACAACCCTCCAGCACCTTACGGCTGATTTCCAGGGTAACGTCACGCTTTTCGCCCAAGGCGGTCATGTTGTGCGCTTCCAGGTGCTTGAGCACATTTTCAACAGCATCCTGCCCCAGGTTATAAGCGGACAGCTTGGTGGGAACACCCATGGATTCAAAGAACTTGCTGGTGCGCGCCAGGGCATAGCGGATGCGCTGGTCATCTTCGCCTTCCGTCAATCCCCAGACGCGCTCGGCGAACTGCACCAGTTTTTCCTTCTTGGCGTCCTTGCGGACTTTCAGCATGGAGGGCAGCACCACGGCCAGCGTGCGGGCATGGTCAATACCGTAGAGGGCGGTCAGTTCATGGCCGATCATGTGCGTGGCCCAGTCATGGGGAACACCGGAGCCAATCAGGCCGTTAAGCGCCAGCGAGGCGGTCCACATCAGGTTGGCGCGCACATCATAATCACGCGACGAGGCCAGGGCCTTGGGGCCTTGGTCAATCAGCGTCAGCAGCAGGCCTTCGGCAAAACGATCCTGTACCGGGGAGTTCACCGGGTAGGTCAGGTATTGTTCGGTAACGTGCACAAAAGCATCAACAACCCCGTTACCGATCTGGCGGGCATCCAGTGTAAAGGTCTTGGTGGGGTCGAGGATAGCGAAGACCGGGTACAGTCGTTCGCCCATCAGCGTGTGCTTGGTTTGCGTGGCCTGGTGGGTAATGACCGCACCGTTGTTGGTTTCCGATCCCGTGGCCGCCAAAGTCAGCACCACACCGATCGGCAGGGCATTCATGATGCGCATGCGGCGGGTAAGGATGTCCAGCGGGTCACCGTCGTAGGTGGCGGCTGTCGCCACAAACTTGGCGCCATCAATGACAGAGCCGCCGCCGACAGCCAGCAGGAAATCGACCTTCTCGGCGCGAACCAGTTCCACCGCCTTGATCAGTGTTTCGTAGGAGGGATTGGCTTCAATGCCGCCGAACTCAAACACTTCATGACCGACCAAAGCATCCAGCACTTCATCCAGTGTGCCGTTACGGCGGGCGCTGTCGCCGCCATAGAGAATCAGGATGCGTGCATCGTGGGGAATGCGCTTGGGCAATTCGGCAATCCGGTCATCGCCGAAAATGACACGTGTAGGATTGTAGAAGTCAAAATTGAGCATGACAGCCTTCATTAAAAATGGGTATAGGTTGAAGGGACGCAACGGGCATCATAGCTTCATATAACACATTTGGAAACATTTCAACTCAGGAATTACTTTAGGAAATGTGACTAACGTCTCGATCTGCCGCCACGAATCGCTGCAGCGCCGATTTTCAGCAAGGCCTGCGAGGTAAAGGCGTGGCACAGGGCTGCGGCGAGGGCGTCGGCGGCATCCGCTTGCGGAATGACCGGGATATTCAGCAAGCGGGTCACCATGGCTTGCACTTGCTCCTTTTCCGCAGAGCCCACCCCCACTACGGCCTGCTTGATCTGCCGGGCGGAATACTCGGAAACCGCGACATCATGCATCATCAGCACGGTCACTGCCGCGCCGCGCGCCTGTCCCAGTTTCAAGGCCGAGTCCGGATTTCGGGCCAGGAAAACCTGTTCCACCGACGCTTCGGTCGGCTGGTAAAAGTCGATGACCCGTTTCAGTCCTTCATAGATGCGTTTGAGGCGCAGGGGCATTTCTTCAGTTTCGGTGCGGATGGTGCCGGCGTCGATGAACTCGCATTTGCTGCCGGTCTTGCGGATGATGCCGTAGCCGGTAAGACGGGAGCCGGGGTCGATGCCAATGATGATGGTCATGAATGCAGTCAGAAGGAGAAGAGCGGCTATCTTAACCCAACGGACCGGTCAGACCAGTCCTGTTTGGCTTCAAGCCGCCACCGCTTTGCCTGAGTGGCGGAAAAGCGGGCGTACTGAACTCCGTCAGGAGCCGGTGGCGAGTTTTGGAAAGCGCAGCACAATCAGGTTGGAAGAGGAGGGGAGGCCGGGTGTCTTCACATTGTCCCAGTCCTGGCCGCAGTCCTGACAGGTAAAGGCGGTGAGGCCAACCCGTACCAGACGCACTTCCTTCTTGTCCGAATCACAGCGCGGACAACAGTCGGAGAACTTCTCCGGGCAGTAGTTGTTGGGGCAAAGAACATGTTCCGGATCGTTGCCGATCTGGCGCATGAAGAAGCTGCAATGGGGGCACGCACGCGTTGTTATAATCATGTCTGTTTCACCGGAAAGTCTGGATGAGCGTGACTGTCGGGGCAGTATAGGGAAGAATTCCGGCAGAGTCTTTTTCGAATTCATGACAAAAAACCTGAAGACCGACAAGTCCTTGAACCATCGTGAATTTCCCCCTGTCGCGACTTTGTAACCAATTGTCCCGGTCCCAAAATCACCTAAATGTGTCAATTTGTTTCAGTGTGGAATCTATATAAATTAGGGGCTTACCGTCAATAGCTAAGATGCGACATCAAATTTGTGTCGTACATGAGCGTGGTATTGGTGGCAAAGCCAGTCATGGCAAGGGCTGGGTGAATTCTGAAACAAATTTTAATGAATTCCAGAAGTGACATTAAGTGAGTTTGACGGGATTTTGACGGCCACCAACCGTTGGTCATCCGACGAACGGCAGGTTTTGTGCCAAGAAAAAGCCCGGCGCAGGGCCGGGCTTGGACGGGGCAGGGTTGACGTTATTCGATCGCTAAAAGCACCTGACCGTCCTGCACCAGATCCCCGGCGCTGACCCTAACTTCCGACAGTACACAGTCATCCTTGGCGGTGATGCGGTGTTCCATCTTCATTGCTTCCATCACCACCAGCGCCTCGCCTTTCTTCACCGTCTGACCGGCGGATACCAGCACGGCGGTGATGCGGCCGGTCATCGGCGCGCGGTAGCCCGCATGACCGTCATCCGCGCCCTTGGCATGCTTCCACGGCTCCACCAGGCTGCATTGCCACAGAAAGCCCTCGTGGGTCAGTTGCAGCCCGTGGTGGTCGATGGTGACGTTGAAAGCGACCCGGCTGCTGTCGTCCTGCCACACAAACTGTTCCTCGAAATCCGAGAAGCTGAAGCGGCCTTCCTGTTCATCCTGACGCCAGTGGAAACCGTCGGCGGTCGGGGTCAGGTCCAGCTCGCAAACTTCATCGTTGAGGTTGAGGCGCAGATGCGTGTGGTTGTCGCCACACAGCCGCCAGCTGGCCAGCCCGGCCCAGGGCGAGGCGTCGCCGCGCTGGGCGGTGGCGGATTGCTGCTGCGTGAAGAACCAGGCCGCCGCCGTCAGCAGTGCCGCGTGGTGATGCGGGCTCTGCCGGTTCAGCAGGTCGTCGTGGCGCTGGATCAGGAAAGCGGTATCCAGCTGACCGGCGATGAAGTCCGGATGCGACAGCACCCGTTGCAGATAGCTGAGGTTGTGGCGCAGGCCGCTGACGCGCATCCCGGCCAGCGTCTGCACCAGCCGGGTGATGGCCAGCTCGCGGGTTTCGCCCCAAGCGATGACCTTGGCCAGCATCGGGTCGTAATACGGAGAAATCTCGTCGCCGCTCTGGAAGCCGGTATCGACGCGTTGCCAATCCGCGCCCTGCGGATAGCTGAAGCGGGTGAGGCGGCCGATCTGCGGCAGAAAGTCGTGCGCCGGGTCTTCGGCGTAGAGACGCACTTCCACGGCGCAACCATTCGGTTTCAGCTCGTCCTGGGTGAAGGGCAGCGGCTCGCCACTGGCGATGCGCAGCTGCCATTCCACCAGATCCAGACCGCTGATCATTTCCGTGACCGGATGCTCTACTTGAAGGCGGGTGTTCATCTCCATGAAATAGAAGGCGTTGTTGGCGACGAGGAACTCGATGGTCCCGGCGTTGCTGTAGCCAATGGCCTTGGCGGCCTGCACGGCAGCTTCGCCCATGGCGCGGCGCAGTTCCGGCGACAAGTCCGGAGCCGGAGCCTCCTCCACCACCTTCTGGTGACGGCGCTGCAGCGAGCAGTCACGGTCGAAGAGGTAGACACAGTTGCCGTGCTTGTCCGCCAGCACCTGCACTTCCACATGGCGCGGCTTCACCAGCAGCTTTTCCACCAGCAGGCGGCTGTCGCCGAAACTGCTCAGGCCTTCGCGCTGTGCACCCAGGATCGCTTCCTTCAGTTCTTCCGGCGCATGTACCGCGCGCATGCCCTTGCCGCCGCCACCGGCCGAGGCCTTCAGCAGCACCGGCAAGCCGATTTCCAGCGACTTGGCGACCAGCGTCGCTTCATCCTGCGCTTCGCCGTGATAACCGGGAATCAGCGGCACGCCTGCCTGCTGCATCAGCGACTTGGCCTGCGACTTGCCACCCATGGCGGCAATGGCGCTGGCCGACGGGCCGATGAAGGTCAGCCCGGCATCCGCTACGGCGGCGGCAAAACCGCTGTTCTCGGACAGGAAGCCGTAACCGGGGTGAATGGCGTCCGCGCCGCATTGCTTGGCGACTTCGATGATCTTGTCGGCGCGCAGGTAGCTTTCACGGGTCGGGGCGGGGCCGATGCAATAAGCCTCGTCCGCCATTTGCACGTGACGGGCGCGGGCGTCCGCCGTGGAGTACACCGCCACCGTGCGCACTCCCAGCTTGCGGGCGGTGCGGATGACGCGACAGGCAATTTCGCCGCGATTGGCGATCAGCAGTTTCTTGATCATGGTGTCGGAATCCAGTTGGCGGGGCGCTTGTCGAGGAAGGCTTTCAATCCTTCCTGGCCTTCGGGGCCGGCGCGCAGGGTGGCGATCAGGTTGGTGGTGTAGTCGCGCAGTTCGGGAGTGCTGGCCTCGGCCACACGGTGAATCAATTTCTTGCAGGCGGCGAGTGCCACCGGGCCGTTGGCGAGCAGCGCGTTGACCAGCTTGCCGGCTTCGTCATCCAGCACTTCCGGGGCCACCACCTGCTGTACCAGGCCGGTCTGGCAGGCGGTGTCGGCGCTGAAGCGCTCGGCGGTCAGGAAATAACGCTGCGCCTGACGTGCACCCATCGCGGCGATGACATAGGGGCTGATCACGGCGGGCGCGAGGCCCAGTTTCACTTCCGACAGGCAGAAGCTGGCGCTGGTGCTGGCAATGGCGATGTCGCAGCAACTGACCAGCCCGACGCCGCCGCCAAAGGCGGGGCCTTGTACCACGACTACGGTCGGGGCGGGGAAGCGGTAGATACGCTCCATCAGCTCGGCCAGACCCTGCGAGTCCCGCAGGTTGTCATCGAAGTCGTATTGGGCGACGCGCTTCATCCAGTTCAGGTCGGCCCCGGCGGAGAAACTCTTGCCGTTGGAGCGCAGCACCAGCACCCGCACGGCGGGGTTGGCGGCGTAGTGGGTCAACACGCGGTTCAGTTCGGCGATCAGTGTGTCATCGAAGGCGTTGTGCAGTTGCGGGCGGTCGAGGCACAGGGTGGCGACGCCGCGCAGATCTAAGTCATGTTGGAGCATGTCGTCACCTCACATCCGGAACACGCCAAACTTCGTGTCTTCAATCGGCGCATTCAACGACGCCGAAATCGCCAGTCCCAGCACATCACGGGTTTGCGCCGGGTCGATCACACCGTCATCCCACAAGCGCGCGCTGGCGTAGTAGGGGTGAGATTCCCGGGCATATTTCTCCACATAAGGCTGACGGAACTCTGCTTCCTGTTCCGGTGTCCAGTGCACGCCACGCTTGGCCATGGCGGCCTTTTTCACATCGGTCAGCACCCCGGCGGCCTGTTCACCGCCCATCACTGCGATGCGCGCATTCGGCCACATGAACATGAAGCGCGGGCTGTAGGCGCGGCCACACATGCCATAGTTTCCGGCGCCGTAGGAACCGCCAATCACCACCGTGAACTTCGGCACCTTGGCGCAGGCCACGGCCATCACCATCTTCGCGCCGTTCTTGGCAATGCCGCCTTCTTCATACTTCTTGCCGACCATGAAGCCGGTAATGTTCTGCAGGAACACCAGCGGAATACCGCGCTGGCTGCACAATTCAATAAAATGAGCGCCTTTCATGGCGGATTCGCTGAACAAGACACCATTATTGGCGACGATGCCCACCGGATAGCCCCACAGGTGTGCAAAGCCGCAGACCAGCGTCGGGCCGTACAGCGGCTTGAACTCGTCAAAGGCGGAGTCGTCCACCAGCCGGGCAATGATCTCGCGCACATCAAAGGGCTGGCGCGGGTCCTTGGGAATAATGCCGTACAGTTCTTCCGCCGAAAAACGCGGAGCCAGCGGCGCGCGCATGGCTAATTGTTCCGGCTTGCGACGGTTCAGGTGCGAAATGGCGGCGCGGGCTAGGGCTAGGGCGTGTTCGTCATTATCAGCCAGCTGGTCGGTAACCCCGGAAATGCGCGAATGCAACTCACCGCCGCCCAGATCTTCGGCACTGACGATTTCCCCGGTCGCGGCCTTCACCAGGGGAGGACCGGCCAGGAAAATGGTGCCCTGATTCTTGACGATGATCGCTTCGTCCGCCATCGCCGGTACATACGCGCCGCCAGCGGTGCAGGAACCCATCACCACGGCGATTTGTGGAATGTTCTGCGCCGACAGGTTGGCCTGATTGAAGAAGATTCGCCCGAAATGCTGCTCGTCCGGAAACACTTCATCCTGACGGGGCAGGTTCGCGCCGCCGGAATCCACGAGGTAGATGCAGGGCAGGTGGTTTTCTTCAGCAATCTTCTGTGCACGCAGGTGCTTCTTCACCGTCAGCGGATAATAGGAGCCGCCCTTCACCGTCGCATCGTTGGCGGCAATGATGCACTCGATGCCGGCCACTCGGCCAATCCCTGCCACCAGCCCGGCGGCAGGAACGTCTTCATCGCCATACACCTCGAAAGCGGCCAGCGGCGACAGTTCCAGAAACGGCGAACCGGGATCAAGCAGGGTGTTGATACGTTCGCGGGCAGTCAGCTTGCCGCGCGCCTTGTGGCGCTTCACGGCCTCGTCACCGCCGCCTTGGGCGATGTAGGCAAGCTTGGCTTTCAGGTCGTCCACCAGCGCGCGCAGGGCGGCGGCGTTTTCCTGAAAACCGGGGCTGTGGGGGTTCAGCTGGGTGGAAAGGATGGGCATGGCGGGGTACCTAAACTGAAATTCGCAATGTTCGGGAGTTCCCTCTCCCCTTGTGGGAGAGGGTTAGGGAGAGGGGTACGGCGGTGAATCCGGAACTGACGGTGTGTATGGACAACTTTCCGCACCCCTCTCCCCGGCCCTCTCCCACAGGGGGAGAGGGGGAAAAGCTTCAGGCCGTTTCCTTGAACAATTCCCGTCCAATCAGCATACGCCGGATTTCCGAGGTGCCCGCGCCGATTTCATAGAGCTTGGCGTCGCGCAGCAGGCGGCCGGTGGCGCAGTCGTTCATGTAGCCGTTGCCTCCCAGGATCTGGATGGCGTCCAGCGCACATTGCGTGGCGTTCTCGGCAGTATAAAGGATGACGGCGGCGGCGTCCTTGCGGGCAGTCTCGCCACGGTCGCAGGCTTGCGCTACGGCGTACAGGTAGGCGCGGGAGGCATTGAGCTTGGTGTACATGTCCGCCACCTTGCCCTGGATCAGCTGGAACTCGCCGATGGCCTGACCGAATTGCTTGCGCTCGTGGATGTAGGGCACCACGATGTCCATGCAAGCCTGCATCACGCCGATGGGGCCGCCGGACAGCACCACTCGCTCGTAATCCAGTCCGCTCATCAGCACCTTCACGCCGCCGTTCAGACGACCAAGGATGTTTTCTTCCGGCACTAACACATCATTGAACACCAACTCGCAGGTGTTCGAACCGCGCATGCCCAGTTTGTCCAGCTTCGGCGAACGGCTGAAACCCTTCCAGTCACGTTCGACAATGAAGGCGGTCATGCCGTGCGGACCGGCGGTGAGGTCGGTCTTGGCATAGATGACATAGGTACTGGCATCGGGACCGTTGGTGATCCACATCTTGGTGCCATTCAGCACATAGCCGCCGTCCACCTTGTCGGCGCGCAGCTTCATGCTAACAACGTCGGAACCGGCGCCGGCTTCAGACATGGCCAGCGCGCCTACGTGTTCGCCACTGACCAGTTTCGGCAGGTATTTGGCGCGCTGTTCGTCGGTGCCGTTGCGATAGATCTGATTGATGCACAGGTTGGAATGCGCACCGTAAGACAGGCCGACGGAAGCGGAAGCGCGGGAGATTTCCTCCAGGGCGACCACATGCGCCAGATAACCCATGTTCACGCCGCCTAACTCTTCGGGCACGGTCATGCCGTGCAGACCCAGATCACCCATTTTCTTCCACAGGTCCATGGGGAACTGGTTGCTGGAGTCGATCTCCGCCGCACGCGGGGCGATTTCCGCCTGGGCGAACTGGCGAACGGTGTCACGCAGCTGATTGAGGGTGTCGTCAAAACCGAAATTCATGCCTGTGTACATGGTCTGTTTCCTGTGTTCCGGAGGGGGCGATTTGCATGCACCGGATCATACCAAGCAAATGCTTGCTTTGCTAGACGGATTGCGCCACGCTGCTAAAGCACCGGCATTCATAAGACTATTGCCAAATCTGCATCAAAGGTCATAATCCATCCCTTCCTTTGGCTGTTTTACAGGGCATCTCCATGAGCGGAAAAACCGCGATTTTGATAGGAGCCACAGGACTGGTAGGGAAACAGGTTCTGGAAAAACTGCTGGCGTTGCCGATGTATGAGAAGGTGATTGCGGTGAGCCGCAAGCCGGTTACGCCGCATCCGAAGTTGCAAAACCTGATTGTGGATTTTGACAAACTGGCCGATTCACTGGTCAACCTGCATGCGGATGAGGCTTTTTGCTGCCTGGGCACCACGCTGAAGCAGGCCGGGAGCAAGGCGGAGTTTCACAAGGTGGATTTCGGCTATAACCTGGAATTTGCCCATGCCATGCGCCAGAACGGCTGCACGCATTTTCTGCTGGTGTCGGCGCTGGGAGCGTTCCCCAAGTCGCTGGTGTTTTACAGCCGGGTGAAGGGTTTGCTGGAGAAGGACATTACGACGCTGGAGTTCCCGCGCCTCAGCATTTTCCGGCCGTCGCTGCTGCTGGGTGAGCGTGGCGAAACCCGTTTGGCTGAGAACTTGTTGGCGACTTTCTTCCCCGTGGTCGGGCTGTTTTTGCGCGGGCCGTTGCGCGCCATCCAGCCGATTCGCGGTGAGCAGGTGGCTTCGGCGATGGTGGCGGTGGCCAATCTGCCCGAGCCGGAAGTGAATCCTTCCGTGTATTTTTACGATGATATGCTGGCGGCGTTGGCTGCCTTTTCCTGACTGGAGTTGGTCATGGTTGATTACGTTACCCCCGATCTGTGCGATGCCTATCCTGATGTGCGTGTGATTTCGCCGATGTTCCGCAATTATGGCGGTCGGAAGTCCTTTGGCGGTCAGGTGGTGACCGTGAAGTGTTTTGAGGACAATTCGCGGGTGAAGGAGCTGCTGGCGACGCCGGGCAAGGGCAAGGTGCTGGTGGTGGATGGCGGCGGGTCGTTGCGCTGTGCGCTGTTGGGGGATTTGATTGGCGCCAGTGCGGTGAAGCATGAGTGGGAAGGGGTGATTGTTTACGGGTGCGTGCGGGATGTGGATGCGCTGGCGCAGCTGGACCTGGGGGTTCAGGCGATCAATTCGATGCCGATGAAGAGTAATCGGCGGGGGATTGGGGAGACGGGGATTCGTCTGTCGTTTGGCGGGGTGATTATTGAGGATGGGGAGTATATTTACGCGGATAATAATGGGGTGATTGTGGCGGATAAGGCGTTGGAGATGCCGGCGGGGGAATGATTTTGTGGGTCGGGCTTCAGCCCGACTACATCTTTCGTTCGAAGGGTTTTGTTTTTTGCCCTATTTTAGCTGATTTTCAGGTTAGTCAATCATGATTCCGAAATCGCACTTGATTGATGCGGTGATAGTTATTGTATTTATTGGAATCCTTTCTGTTCTTATAATGAGTCCAACTATAACGCAGACTTTTGGATATGCGCGATTTGGTGAAATGATATCGGATTTTAAGAGCAGGCCAGTATTAAGTGGCGTTATTTATACGAAAGGAAAAGTGACGACTACTACGACAGCAGCCCGTATGGAACATTTATTTTCTTATGGTATGAGTCGCGAAACGATTAAGCAATGGTATTACAAGGAGTTTCTGGCGAGAGGGTGGCAGCTTAAAACAAGAACGGAGAGTGCTATGATATTTTGTAAAGAAAAAATAGGCATAACTATTTATATTGGAAATGGTAAAGGACGAGAGATCTACTGGTGGTATGGCCACACTCCTGACTGTCGTCCAATATACGGGCTCGAATAGGAATCTCGAGCCTTGTAGGCTTATGGATTGACAGATGAGGCCAACATACGCACCCTGCACAAACACACTGTTGGGTTACGTGCCTCAACCCAACCTACAAACGGATAAACCACCTCACCGTTGCTGAATCTCCTTCAACGGCTCCGATAACCTCTCCGGAATCCTCGGATAAACCTCCTTGAACAATGCAATAATCTTCGGAATATCCCCTTCAATATCCCCGGACGGATCAAACCGCCCCAAGAAAATCACCTCCTTCTTCCGGTAATCAAACCCCGTCATGATCACCGGCACCCCGGCCTCCAGCGCAATCCGCATAAAGCCCGACTTCCACTGCTTCGCACTGTGCCGCGTCCCCTCCGGCGCAATCCCCATAATCAGCTTGTCCGATTCCCGGAACTTCCGGGCCGACACCCCCACCAGATTCTTCGCATCTTCCCGGTTCACCGGCGCAAACCCCAACCCGCGCAGCAAACCGCCAAACGGCCACACAAACACCGTATGCTTCACCATCATGGTGATATCCAGCCCGATGGCCCAGGTTGCCGCCAACGCAATATAGGCGTCAAAGTTCGAAGTATGGGGCACCACCACCATCACCGCCTTCGGCACATTGGGAAAATCACCCACCACCCGCCAGCCAACCGCCCGCAACATGGCTGCGCCCACCGCCTTCGAGAAAATGTTGCCGCGTTGCGGCACCTGATCACCCAGCTTGAACGTTGCCATGGTTGCGTTATCTCCCAATCAGTTTTCAGCACACTGAATGACGGCGGTGTTGATTCGCATGATGCGCAAGTCACCCAGCGGCGAACCGCTGCCGGTATTGACCGTGTAGGCGACTGCCAGATCACGCGACGGGTCTGCCCACGCACCCGAGCCGCCATAGCCGAAATGCCCGAAGGCATGCGGAGTCTTCGGCCAGGTGGTGAAGATACGGTGATAGCCCATCCGCCAGTGCATTGGCATCGGCACCACCTCGCCGCGCTGACGGCTGTGCACACGGGTCGCTTCCGCCAAACGTTGGGCGGACATCAGGCGCACGCCGTCCAGTTCGCCGCCGTTGGCCAGTGCGGCATAAATACGCGCCAGCGAACGGGCGGTAAACACGCCGTTGGCGCCGGGGATGCAAGCTTGCAGGCTTTCGGCTTCGTCGAGGTAGAAACGGCTCATGCCGCGCGGCAGCAGGGCGTCGGTGGCGGTGCTGTCGTCAAAACCGGACAGGGCCAGTGCGTTGGTGATCAGCTTCTGCCGCCACACCGCTACTTTCGAGGGCTTGCGCGGATTCGGGTTGTGGCGGGCCGCGCCAATGATTTCGGAGCAGCGCGACAGTTCGCTGTCGGGTACGCCGATGTAGCAGCCGTCCAGTTCCAGCGGAATGGCGATTTTTTCAGCCAGCGTCTTGGCCAGCGGTTCGCCGGTGGCTTTTTCAATGACGCCGCCCACAATCCAGCCGTAGGTGAGGGCGTGATAGCCCCAACGCTCACCGGGGGCGTGGTAGGGCTTGGCGTTGGCGATCACGTCCAGCATGTGCGGCCAGTCCAGCATTTCACGCGCGTTTTCAATCATCTGGCGGATGTGGTACAGCCCGGATTCGTGGGTCATGACATGGCGCAGCGTGATGCCATGCTTGCCGTTGGCGGCAAACTCCGGCCACCAATGGGCGATGGGGGTGTCATAGGCCAGCACACTTTCGTCCACCAGCATGTGCGCCAGCGTGCTGAGGATGCCTTTGGTGGTGGAATAGCTGATGCTCATGGTGTCCGCCTGCCACGGCGTTCCGCCCTTGTTGCGCACGCCGCTCCAGATATCAACCACCGGCACACCGCGATGGTAGACGGTCAGCGCTGCGCCGCCGACTTTGGGTGATTTTGGCATCTGTTGCAGGAAGACATCGGCCAGGGGTTCGAAGTTGGATTCGTAGCGGCCGTGGATGGTGTAGGTCATGGGGCTGACTCATTTCGGGCAGACAAGGAAAAAGGGCGCGATGTTGTCATCGCGCCCCCGAGCTTACAGAGCCGTAATGCTCCCCGCCAGATGCGGTTTGCCGGACTTGACGTCGGCGACGGAGAACAACGCGCCCTTGCCGTTGGGGATGGACTGGAAGGCCACCTTGGCGGGCAACAGTACCGGCAGCTTGAACTGCACGTCCACCTTAAAGGCGGCGGGCAGGCGGCCGTCATAGGCGGCCAGGCAGCGGGCCTTGGTCCACATGCCGTGGGCAATGGCGCGAGGGAAGCCGAACAGCTTGGCGGTGAAGTTGTAGAGGTGGATCGGGTTGCGGTCACCGGACACCGCGCCATATTGGCGGCCGATATCGCCGGGAATTTCCCAGATGGCGTTGAAGTCCGGAGTTCCGGCGGACTTTGTTTCCTTGGGCTTGTCTGACTTGGCTTCCGCACCGGTGGATTGACGGCGCAAGTACACGCTTTCGCTGGACCAGACCAGTTCGTTGCCGACATAGGCCTTGCCGATCAGCGCAAACTGCACGCCCTTGTCGTGCGGCTTCAGTTCCCCGAATTCGCAGGTCAGGTTGACCTTTTCGGCGGCATTGACCGGGCGGTGCTGGGTGATGCTGTTGGAAATGTGCACCAAACCGAGCAGGGCGAAAGGAAAGGATTCATCCGCCATCAGCGCCATGTGCAGGGGGAACAGCAGCATGTGCAGGTAAGTGGCGGGCAGCACGTCGCCTTGGCCGAAACCGCAGACGGCGTTGTAGGCGGCCAGGTGCTGGCGGTCGATGCTGACGGCGCTCAGGCTGGCCTTGAGATCCGGCAGGTCGGTGCTTTTCTTGGCCTTGTAACTGTTGATCAATGCCTTGGGGTACAGCGACAGGCTGGAAGGCAGGGATTGGAAGGAGAGGGTGGTCATGATATGAAGGCCCCGAGAAGAGAAGCTCCCTCTCCCCTTGTGGGAGAGGGCCGGGGAGAGGGGTACGGTGGAGGCAGGAATCCTGGCTCACGCCGTAACCGTCACCCCTGAAGTGAGTGAACAATCGGGAGTAGGTGTCTTTGAGAAGGACTGTGTGCAGACCACCGCAGCACCCCTCTCCCTAACCCTCTCCCACAAGGGGAGAGGGAACTTGCATCAAGCCCCGATCAGGCTCTGACCGCACACCCGCACCACATTGCCGCTCAAACCGGCGGAGGCGGGGTTGGCGTACCAGGCAATGGCTTCGGCCACATCAACCGGCAGGCCGCCTTGTGACATCGAGTTCATTCGGCGGCCGGCTTCACGGATGGCGAAGGGGATGGCGGCGGTCATGGCGGTTTCAATGAAGCCCGGAGCCACGGCGTTGATGGTGACACCCTTTTCCTTCAGCACGGGCACCATGGATTGCACCATGCCGATGACACCGGCCTTAGACACTGCGTAGTTGGTCTGACCCATGTTACCGGCGATGCCGCTGATGGACGACACGCAGATGACGCGGCCGTTGGCATTGAGCACGTTGTTGGCCAGCAGCGCGTCGTTGATGCGCTCTTCGCTGGACAGGTTGATGTTCAGCACCAGGCCCCATTGTTGCGGGGTCATGTTGGCCAGGGTCTTGTCGCGGGTAACACCGGCGTTGTGGACGATGATGTCCAGGCCCTTGCCCTTGAAGTGATCGACAATCTTCTGCGGAGCTTCGGCAGAGGTGATGTCCAGACCCAGCACGGAACCGCCGATACGGGCGGCGACACGTTGCAGGTCTGCTTCCTGTGCGGGAATGTCCAGACACACCACGTGCGCGCCGTCACGGGCCAGCACGTCGGCAATGGCCTCACCAATGCCACGGCTGGCGCCGGTCACCAAGGCGGTCTTTCCGGCCAGCGGCTTGGTCCAGTCGATATTGAGCTGGATATCGCTGGGGGAAACGCGAACCACCTGGGCGGACACATAGGCGGACTTGGCGCTCAGGAAGAAGCGGACCGAGGATTCAATCTGGTTTTCAGCACCCGGAGCCACATAGACCACTTGCGAGGTCATGCCTTTCTTGAATTCCTTGCCGATGGCGCGGGTCAGGCCTTCCAGGGCACGCTGGGCGGTGGCGTGCTTGGTGCAGCTGCACAGCTCGGGGGTGCGGCCGATCACCAGTACGCGCCCGCTGTTCAGCAACTGGCGGGCAATCGGGTTGAAGAAATTGTACAGCTCGACCAGTTGTTCGCTGTTCATGATGCCGGTGGCGTCGAACACGAATGCCTTGAACTTCTGGCCCTTGTCTTCGCGGTTGTACATGCGAAGGTTCAGACCGGCATCGGCGGCGGCGCGGTGCACGTGATCTTGGGCGCCGGCATAGGCCTCAGCGTGGATGTTCTTCAGCACCAGCGACAACGGAGCAACCAATTCGCTGCCAGGAGCGGCGCCCAGCAGCACCGGGCCGTTGACCAGCGGCTTGGAGGCATCGAAACGGTCCAGGGACAACGGAGCGGGCAGGCCCAGATTACGGATCAGCATACGGCCGAGGGCGGAATTCGCAAATACTTGATAACGGTCACTCATGACGTTCCCCTGGTAGTGGACAATAAAACAGTGAAGACCCCGGCGGGAGGGGCTTTTGCGGCGCGAGACTAGACCAAAACACGGCTTTTGGCGAGAGTATGCGGTCAAGCCACCCCTCAAAATTTACACCGTTGGTCAGCTTTCGCCACTTTGACGGGTGAAGACTAGCAAAACCCTCTCGTGACTGCATTTGCCTTGTGGCAGACTACGCGCCGCGCCTCAGCCAATGCCGGTTTGTATCGGCATTGTTAAGCTGACATGGTAGAAAAATCCCGGAGGATGTTATGACTGTTCGTCGTGTCGCAATTATTGGTGGTAACCGCATTCCCTTTGCCCGTTCCAACGGTGCTTACGTCAACGTGTCCAACCAGGACATGCTGGTCGCCGCCCTGAACGGCCTCATTGAGCGTTTCAACCTGCAAGGCAAGCGCATGGGTGAAGTGGTTGCCGGCGCCGTGCTCAAGCACAGCCGCGACTTCAACCTGACCCGGGAAGCCGTGCTCAGCACCCAGCTGGCCCCGGAAACCTCGGCTTATGACATCCAGCAAGCCTGCGGCACCGGCCTGGAAGCCGCCATTCTTGTCGCCAACAAGATCGCTCTCGGCCAGATCGAGTGCGGTATCGCCGGTGGCGTTGACACCACCTCTGACGCACCGCTGGGCGTCAATGACAAGCTGCGCAAGATCCTGCTGGAGCTCAACCGCGCCAAGACCACGCAAGAGCGCCTTAAGATCGCCCTGAAGATTCGTCCCAAGCACCTGATGCCGGAACAGCCGCGCAACGGCGAGCCGCGCACCGGCCTGTCCATGGGCGACCACTGCGCCGTCACCGCCAAGGAATGGAATATTTCCCGCGAAGATCAGGATCTGCTGGCGTATAACAGCCACAAGAACATGGCCGCCGCTTACGAGCGCGGTTTCTTCAACGATCTGGTGACCCCGTACCAGGGCCTCAGCCGCGACAACAACATGCGCGCCGAGCTCTCGCTGGAAAAGCTGGCCACCCTGAAGCCCTGCTTCGGCAAGGGTGAAGGCGCCACCATGACGCCCGCCAACTCCACACCGCTCACCGACGGCGCGTCCGTGGTGTTGCTGGCTTCGGAAGAATGGGCTGCAGCCAACAACCTGCCGGTGCTGGCATTCCTGACCTTCAGCGAAGTCGCCGCCATTGACTTCGTGCACAAGAAGGAAGGCCTGCTGATGGCTCCGGCCTATGCCGTGCCGCGCATGCTGGACCGCGCCGGCATCAAGCTGCAGGACTTCGATTTCTATGAAATCCATGAAGCCTTTGCCGCACAAGTGCTGTCTACCTTGAAGGCCTGGGAAGATCCGGCGTTCTGCAAGGAGCGTCTGGGCCTGAAGAAGCCGCTGGGCAAGATCGACCGCAGCAAGCTGAACGTCAACGGCTCCTCGCTGGCGGCCGGCCATCCGTTCGCAGCCACCGGTGGCCGCATCATCGCCACGCTGGCAAAGATGCTGAACGAGAAGGGCAGCGGTCGCGGCCTGATCTCCATCTGCGCCGCCGGTGGTCAGGGTGTGGTGGCCATCATCGAGAAACCGGCTGCCTGAGCGGTTTCAAGATGAAAAAAAGCGACCTTCGGGTCGCTTTTTTTATGGTTATTGCTTCAGCGGGTGGTCGAGTTCCGGGTTCAAAATGTCCAGTCGGTCAGGCGGATGCCTTTCTCGTCAGCCACGGCAATCACGGCCTTGCCTTCGTCTTCACGCCAGTCGCCCAGCACTAGCCGTTGCCCGGTCTTGTCACCCAGATTCAACTCATGCACCTGCGGACGATGGGTGTGGCCGTGCACCATCAGCGTCACGTTCTTGGCGATCATGGTGTCAATCACGGCTTGCGGCGTCACATCCATGATGTTTTCCGGCTTGTTGCTGTTGGCCATGCGGCTTTGGGCGCGCCAGGCTTCGGCAATCTGCACCCGTTCGGCCAAGGGTTTGGCCAGCATGCCTTGCTGCCACAGCGGGTGACGGCTCTGGGCGCGGAAGGCCTGGTATTTTTCATCCAGCGTGCACAAAGCATCGCCATGCTCCACCAGCACCTGATAGCCGTAGCACTGGATGACCTGGGACTCAGGCAGCATGAAGCCCCGGCAGGATTTCACAAATTCGTCGCCCAGCAGGAAATCGCGGTTTCCGTGCAGGAAATATACCGCCGTTCCGCGTGCACCCAGCCGGGCGAAAGCATCGATGACGGAGCGGTTATAGTCGTTCAGGTTGTCGTCCCCGACCCAGGCCTCGAACAAGTCGCCCAGCACATACAGCGCTTCGGCGTTACCTTCCAGATTATCGACCAAAGCCAAAAAGCCCGCCGTAACTCGCGGCAGGTCGGGTGAAAGGTGCAGGTCGGAAATGAAATAGGTCGGCTTCATGCGGCAACAACATCTGATAAAAATGGGGGAGGGTTTCCGGGCCGCCGGTCGGCCCGGAATTATTGGCTTATTCGCCGATAACTTCAGCGGTTTCGATGATCACGGGCTTGACCGGAACATCACTGTGGTAGCCGGAGCGACCGGTTTGCACGGCCTTGATCTTGGCAACCGTGTCCATGCCTTCGGCAACCTTGCCGAAAACGGCATAGCCCCAGCCTTGGGTGGTCTTGGCGGTGTAGTTCAGGAAGTCGTTCTTCTTGATGTTGATGAAAAACTGAGCGGAAGCAGAGTGCGGGTCCTGGGTGCGGGCCATGGCAATGGTGCCTTCGTCGTTCTTCAGGCCGTTGTCGGCTTCGTTCTCGATCGTGGCCTGGGTCGGCTTCTGGTTCATGTTGGCGTCAAAACCGCCGCCCTGGATCATGAAGCTGTCAATCACGCGATGGAAAATGGTGCCGTTGTAATGGCCGCTGCGAACATAGGACACAAAATTGGCAACCGTCTTGGGGGCTTTCTCGGCGTTGAGATCGAGCACAATACGGCCGTAGTTGGTGTTCAGGGCAACTTGCATGGGCATCATCCTGTAATCAAAGGTAAAAGGCTTGTGACCGTCCGGCGTGCGCGCTAGACTGGCCGTTTTTTCCGGCCTCTAATCATAAAGGCAGATTCCACGCTTGTCATGCGAGTTCCCGTTTACCATGGAAGCTAAAGATTTTATCCGCACCCAGGTTGTTGAAGACCTGGCCTCCGGCAAACACTCCCGTATCATCACCCGTTTTCCGCCGGAGCCCAACGGCTACCTGCATATTGGTCACGCCAAGTCGATCTGCCTGAATTTCGGCGTGGCGGCCGAGGCGGGCGGCGAGTGCAACCTCCGTTTCGACGACACCAATCCCGAAAAGGAAGAACAGGAATACATCGACGCCATCAAGCGCGATGTGCACTGGCTGGGCTTTGACTGGGCGGGCGATACACGGTACGCCTCCAATTATTTCGACGCACTTTACGACTATGCCGTGCAACTGATCCGCATGGGCAAGGCGTATGTGGACTCCCAAAGCGCCGAGGCCATCAGCCAGGGCCGCAGTACCCTGAACGGGGCTGGACTGGAATCGCCGTTCCGTAACCGCACGGTTGAGGAAAACCTGAGCCTGTTCGAAAAGATGCGCGCCGGTGACTTCAACGAAGGTGAATGCGTGCTGCGCGCCAAGGTGGACATGGCGTCGCCCAACATCAACCTGCGCGATCCGGTCATTTACCGCATCAAGAAGGTGGAGCATCACCAGACCGGCAACAAGTGGGTCATCTACCCGATGTATGACTACACCCACCCCATCTCCGATGCCCTGGAATACATTACGCATTCGCTTTGCACGCTGGAGTTCGAGGATCACCGCCCGTTCTATGACTGGCTGCTCGACACGCTGGCCACGCCCGCGCATCCGCAACAGATCGAATTCTCGCGTCTGAACCTGAATTACACCGTGACCAGCAAGCGCAAGCTGAAAAAGCTGGTGGACGAAGGTCATGTCCATGGTTGGGACGACCCGCGGATGCCGACCATTGCCGGTCTGCGCCGTCGCGGTTACACCCCCGAGTCACTGCGGGATTTCTGTGACCGCATCGGCATCACCAAGAGTGAAGGCGTGGTCGATGTCGGCATGCTGGAATTCTGCATCCGCAACCATCTGGAAAACACCGCGCCGCGCGCCATGGCCGTGCTCAATCCCTTGAAGGTGGTGGTCACGAACATCGACGAGGTGTTGATGCTGCGGTCAGCCTGCCACCCCAACCTGCCGGAACTGGGCGAGCGTGAAATCCCCTTCACCCGCGAGATCGTTATTGACGCTGCCGACTTCAGCGATAACCCGCCGAAGGGCTTCAAGCGGCTGGTGCCGGGTGGGGAAGTTCGCCTGCGCCACAGCTACGTCATCCGCTGCGATGAAGTGATCCGCAATGAGTCCGGAGACGTGGTGGAACTGCGCTGCTCGGCCGATCTCGATACCCTGGGTAAGAATCCCGAAGGCCGCAAGGTCAAGGGCGTTATTCACTGGGTGTCCGCTTCCGCCGGTGTGCCGGCCGAAGTGCGCCTGTATGACCGCTTGTTCACCCAGCCGGATCCGGAAGCGGGTGATGACGGCTTCCTGGGCTGCATCAATTCGGAGGCATTCAAGGTGGTGCAGGCGATGGTGGAGCCTTCGTTGGCCAATGCCGCTGCGGAAGACCGGTTCCAGTTTGAGCGCGAGGGGTATTTCGTGGCGGATCTGGTGGACACCAAGCCCGGCAAGCCGGTATTCAACCGTACCGTGGGGCTGCGGGATTCCTGGGGCGGGGCCTGATTCAAGCCGGGGGCGGTCGGGTCAGGCCGCTCCCGGACGTTTCGATTCAGATATCCGGATTTTCAAACGGCTCCAGCGAGGCGTGTTCCTCTTCCTTGAGTGAAATATCGCGGGAGAGGCGGGCGCGGTCGCTGGGGTTGATGTTGATGAAGTACAGGCCGGTCCGGAAACCTTCCAGATCTTCGTCTTCGCAGTACACCACGCGCGCAGTAGCGGCAATGTGATAGTGATGTTCCAGATGGCTGATGGCCAGATGCAGGTGTGTGCCCGGAGTCAGTGCTTCCGTTGCGTGAAAGGACAGACCACTTTCACTCAGGTTGACGCGTTGCGGAATGGGGGAGAGCAACTTGGCCAGTCCGTCATAAATGGCGCCGGTCAGCAATTCGATTTTCAGGTTCATCGCCTGGAACAAGCCGCTGAGCCGGGGGTTTTCCCGATCCACCATGTTCATCTGACTGCGTTGCACACTGTCAATCTGTTCCATTTCAGCGAACAGCGTAAAATAGCGGGGCAAGGAAAAACAGGTATCGTAAGGATCCTTTAACGATTCTGCACTACTGATGGGTTGGTAATGCAGGGATAGTGTCGAGTCGACGCGTGAAAGAAGTCTTCTTTCAAAAGGATTATCCGAATTTGTCATTCTTGTCATGATTTCCAACCCTTGTGGCCTATGCCGCCTAGTTAAGATTATGGTCCAAATCCCGCCATGTTCAAGCCCGTTTCCCTGCTGATCGGCCTGCGCTATACCCGCGCCAAACGCCGTAACCACTTTATTTCCTTCATTTCCCTGACGTCAATTCTTGGCCTGACGCTCGGGGTGGCTGTGCTGATCACTGTTTTGTCCGTAATGAACGGTTTTGACCGGGAATTGAAAAACCGGATTTTGGGCATGATACCCCATGCCACCCTGTCTTCCCGTGAACCGATTCCGGATTGGCAGAACTTAGCAGAGTTTGCCAAAAGAAATCCACAGGTTTTGGCGGTTGCGCCGGTCACCCAACTGCAGGGCATGTTGACGGCCAACGGCCAGGTGACCGGCGCCATGATCAGCGGGATTGAACCGGCCTATGAAAAGCAGGTGTCGATCATTTCCCGTCATATTCAGCAGGGGCGGTTTGAGGCTCTGGTGGCGGATGGCTACGGTATCGTTCTTGGCGCGGCACTCGCTTCCAGTTTGGGGGTGAATACCGGCGACAAGGTGACGCTGGTGCTGCCCGAGGCGGCTGTCACTCCGGCAGGCGTCATTCCCCGCTTCAAACGCATGACGGTTGTCGGTATTTTCCAGGTTGGTGCCGATGTTGACGGTTTGCTGGCCTATGTGCATATCGCGGATGCAGGCAAACTATTGCGCATCGGCAACAGTGTGCAAGGTGTCCGTTTGAAGCTGAAGGATCTGTTTGACGCGCAGGCGGTCAGCCACGAACTACTTTACCAGCTCCCGGAGCGTTATTACGCCACTGACTGGACCCAGACCCATGGCAACCTGTTCAGCGCCATCCAGATGGAGAAAGCCATGATGGGCTTGCTGCTGATGTTGATTGTGGCGGTAGCGGCTTTCAATATTGTTTCCAGCTTAGTCATGGTGGTGACCGACAAGAAAGCGGATATTGCGATTCTTCGCACCTTGGGCGCCAGCCCGCAAACTATTACCCGGATTTTCATGGTGCAAGGCGCCGTCATCGGCCTGGCCGGAACCGTGGCGGGTGTGTTGCTGGGGATTGTCTTGTCCCTGAACATTACCGATGTCATTACCTGGTTTGAGAAAGTTTCCGGACAATCGTTGTTTGACGCTTATTTCGTGAATTACCTGCCGTCCGAGCTGAGCTGGCGCGATGTCACCTGGGTCAGCCTGCTGACCGGGCTGATCAGTTTCCTGGCCACCATTTACCCCGCCCGCAAGGCGGCGAAAGTCCAACCCGCCGAGGCGCTGCGTTATGAGTAATCCTGTTTTGCAGGCCCAGGGCCTGAGCAAGCGTTTTGAGGATGGCGCACGCACGGTCGAGGTGTTGCATGACGTCAACCTTGAGGTATTCCGGGGTGAATTTGTGGCTATTGTAGGCAGCTCCGGCTCCGGCAAGAGCACTCTGCTGCATTTGTTGGGGGGGCTGGATTTGCCTACGGCCGGGAAAGTTCAGATTCTGGGACAACCCTTGAGTGATATGGATGAAATCCGCCGGGGGGACTTGCGGAACCGGCACTTGGGTTTCGTTTACCAGTTTCACCATTTGTTGCCGGAATTCACGGCTCTGGAAAATGTCTGCATGCCGTTGTTGTTACGCAAGGACAGCCGTATTCCGGATGCCCGCAAGGCGGCGGTCAGTTTGCTGGAAAGGGTGGGGTTGGGTCCAAGACTGGATCACAAACCATCCGAACTGTCCGGAGGGGAGCGTCAGCGTGTGGCGCTGGCCCGAGCCCTGGTTTCCCGCCCGGATCTGGTGCTGGCCGACGAGCCGACCGGCAATCTGGATGCTGAAACCTCCCAGGAAATTCAGGCTTTGCTTGCAGAGTTGCGTACCGAACTGGGTATGAGTCTGGTGGTGGTGACACATGATCAGCGGCTGGCTGATACCGCTGACCGGGTGCTGACGATGCGCAGCGGCAGGCTCGTCTGAGCTGCCGCTAATGACGAACTAGGGTTTCGGGTCTGTTCCGGAATCGTGAGTGTTCCCGGCTTGGCTTTGACGTTTGCTGCGCAGCAGCCAGGCGCGGGTGACATGATGCCGCCAGTACCAGTTCATGCCCAGATAGCCGACGCCGCCAGCAAGAAAGCCGCTTACCAGCATGCCCAGCAGAAACGGCTCAATATGTTCAGCCATGTTAAGGCGGTTGGCGGCCGCTTCCGGGGTTGAGTCGAACAGGTTGCCCAAATGCACGATCAGCTTGCTGATCTCGGCCATATTGAGCAGGGGTTTTTGCAGAATAAGCGCGCCAATATCGTAACCGACGAAAATGACTGGCAGCATTGTCAGCGGGTTTGAAATCCAGCACAGGACAATGGCCAGCGGCAGGTTGACCCGGAACACCAGCGCGGCTATGGCGGCCGGCAAGGTCTGGAAAGGCATGGGAAGGAAAGCGCACCACAAGCCCCAGAACATGGCGCCAGATGCCGAACGACGGTTGAGATGCCATAGGTTCGGATCTTCCAGCCGGTGTCGGAGGAAGCCCAGGCCGGGCGTTTTGGCAATCTTCTCCGGGTTCGGGAGGTATCGGCGAATGATGTGCTTGGGCATCCCGCTTTCCAGGTCAAAGGGCGCGACATTCTTTCCTATTTGAATGGCTTCTGCAATCCGGAACAAGACTGTCCGACAAGATAAGCACAAGAAAGCGACAAAATGCGGTTCAGCCCGGTCGCAAATCAGGATTTCCTGATAGAAGGTTTCAGCCAGAGGTAGGAGCTGAGTGCTTGTTTGACTGGAAATATCCCTTTAACCTCGCACCTCCCAAGACCTTGACCACACGGATGTGCGCATGTCAAACGCGGTTTGGCCGGCTTTTGCCGCCGGTGTTTCCATTTTGCTGCTTCTACCCTCACTTCCTGACCCGCTTTGGCCCGCTCTGGCTGGTGTGGCGCTACTGCTGACAGGAATCAAGATGCCGGTTTTGCGCTGGCCGGGATGGCTGCTGTTGGGGCTGGCCTGGGGTGTCTGGCAAGCCGGACTGTATTTGCAGGACTGGATACCCAAGGCGGATGAAGGCCGCGAGATGCCGGTTGAAGTCCGCATTGAAGGCTTACCTGCTCCCGCCGAGCACGGGCGCATCCATATCCGGGTACAGCCGCTGCAGAACCTCTCAACCGGTCATTATTATCCCCGACACCGTTATTGGGACTTGAACGGTGCGCCCGCCGGATATCGTCCGGGTGAAGTCTGGCGGCTCAACGTCAATTTGAAGCGACCGTACGGGCCCGCTTCACCCCATGCTTTTGATCTGGAAGAGTGGTGGATGTCCGAAGGTGTCACGGCTACAGGTGCAATTCGCCGTGCCGAGAGACTGCAAGGCGCCGATTGGTCGTTTGATGGATGGCGTCTGGATATTCGCCGTCAGTTCGAACCCCTGATCGCAGACAAGCCGGAGGCTGCCGTGACCCTGGCCTTGCTGACCGGGGATCGGGCGCAGGTTTCAGACAGCATCAGTCACTTGTATCAGGATTCGGGCATTATTCATTTGATGGCCATTTCCGGGCCGCACGTCATTCTGTTTGCGTCTGCCGTGGTTTGGCTGGTCCGGCAAGCCTCGGGATTGCGGCCGGCCTGGTACAGACGCATCCCGTTTTACCGCCTGCAGTGGCCGTTAATGTTGCTGGCGTCGTTGTTGTATGGCGCACTGGCCGGGTGGTCCTTACCCACCCAGCGTACCCTGGTGATGCTGGCGGTCTGTACCCTGGCGGCCTTGGCCGCCAGGGTGAACGACCCTTGGGGCGTGTTATGGCGGGCCCTGGCATTGGTATTGTTCTGGCAACCACTGAGCGTGCATGCCGCCGGATTCTGGTTGTCGTTCGGAGCCGTGGCTCTGATCATGCTGTGGAGCGCCAGGGCCCGGCATCAGCCGGTTTTGTTGCAGGCGGCAGGATTGCAGTTGTACCTTTTTCTGGCGCTGATGCCGCTCAGTCTGTTGTTCTTCGGGCAAATCAGCCTGGTTTCACCCTTGGCCAATGCCGTGGCGGTGCCGCTGATCGGCTTTGTGGTGGTGCCGCTGGCCATGACCGGGTTGCTGGCCGGGCAACTGTGGGAACATGCCGGAATGGCTTGCTGGTATTGGGCCGGGTGCCTGCTGGAGTGGCTGGGTCGCTTCCTGGAGTGGCTGATCTCTTGGGGGGATTCGGTCCTGATGTGGCAACCGGCCCCCGTGTCACTGTGTTTCCTGTCGCTGGCCCTGGTGGTGCTGATGGCGCCGTCGCGCTTTGCCCCGCGTGAACTGGGATTGGTGCTGTTGCTGCCGGTATTTTTTTTACGAACCAGTCTGGAAGCCGGCGCTGTACGGATGTCGGTGCTGGATGTGGGGCAGGGACTTAGCGTCGTCTTGCAGACCCGGCATCACAACCTGCTTTATGATACGGGTGCTTCGCCCATGACCGGTGAGCGTGTGGTGCTGCCTTTTCTGTACGGGGCGGGAATCCGCAAGATCGAGCGTCTGGTGCTGAGCCATAATGATCTGGATCATACCGGTGGCGCGCAGCCGGTGTTGCAGCGCCTCCCGGTCGACCAACTGCTATACAGCTCCTTGCCGGAGAATTATCAGCCTTCAGCCGGAACCCGTCAGCAGTTTTGCCGGGCCGGTCAACGCTGGCAGTGGGACGGTGTGGATTTTACGTTTTTGTCACCGGTTCCTGGCATGGCGCCGATGACGGACAACAACCGCTCATGTGTGTTACGGGTATCCGGCCGGGGATTCAGCATTTTGCTGACCGGCGACATCGAGAAACAGGCTGAGCAAATGCTGGCGGAGTCAGGGGCGGAACTGGCTTCTGAAGTGCTGGTTTTACCTCACCATGGCAGTAAAACCTCCAGCACGCCGGCTTTTCTGGAGCGGGTGCACCCGGAGTTGGGCATAGTTTCCGCCGGCTATCGCAACCGTTTCGGACATCCCCATCCGAAGGTGGTGCAGCGTTACCAGACAGCCGGAATTGCACTGGACAGTACGGTCGCTGGCGGCACACTGACATATCAATGGAGCGGTACGGGGGAATTAACACGGGAACAGTGGCGTGGCCTTGGACATTACTGGCACAATTCACCGTGAATGAGTAAAGTAATCACCATTTTTGCCTTCATGTAGGGGATTTCAGCGTGTGGGAGTTAGTTAAAGCCGGTGGATGGCTGATGGTGCCGATTATCGTATCTTCGGTGCTGGCTCTGGCGATTTGTCTGGAGCGTGCCTGGGCCTTGAGAACCAGCCGGGTTGCACCGCCGGAGTTATTGCCCGAAGTCTGGAACTGGATTCGCAGCAAGCAGCTGAACGCTGAGCGTCTTCGCGAGCTGAAGGCAGGTTCGCCGCTGGGCGAAATCCTGGCGGCCGGCCTGCTGAATTCGCGTCACGGCCGGGAAATCATGAAGGAAAGCATTGAAGAGTCCGCTTCGGTGGTCATTCACCACATGGAACGGTATCTTTCCTTGTTGGGCACATTGGCCATGATTTCCCCCTTGCTGGGGCTGCTGGGAACCGTGCTCGGCATCATCGAGGCCTTCATGGCAGTTACAGGCGGCGGCATGGCCGACCCATCCCTGCTGGCAAACGGCATTTCCAAGGCGCTGGTCACCACGGCCGGGGGCATATTTGTTGCCATTCCCGCTATGATCATGCACCGCTATTTTGTCCGGCACATAACCTCTGTGGCAGTGGATATGGAGCAACAAGCCATCAAGCTGGTGGATATCGTTCATGGTGACCGGGAAGTGGACTTCCAGGAAATCAATCCATGAAGTTTCGCCGTCCCCGGGAAGATTCGCTGGAAATCAACCTGACGCCGCTGATTGATTGCCTGTTGTTCCTGATTATTTTCCTGATGATCTCCACAACCTTCAACAAGTCCGGCAAGGTGCAGATTGTGTTGCCTGAAGCAAAGGGTGAGCCCGCCCGGACATCCGGCGGACGCACCATTGAAATCGGAGTCAGCCAGACAGGGGGTTACACGGTGAACGGTCAGGAACTGGCCATCAAGAATGCCGTCCAACTCCAAAGCGCCATCGAAAAGATCAGCAACGGCCGCCGTGACCTGCCCTTCGTGATTGCCGCAGACGGCAAGGCGCCGCATCAGTCCGTGGTGACGGTCATGGATGTGGCGGGGCAGATGGGCTTTGTCAATCTTAATATCAGTACGCGCATCAGCAGCGAGCCCCGTTAATGTCCTCCAGCACCGGTATCCAGGTCTATAAACGGCTTCTCAAGTACACCCGGGCTTACTGGGTGGCCTTTGCCCTGGGGCTGTTGGGCTTTTTCATCAATGCCCAGACCGAGTGGGCCGCCGCCCAGTTGGTCAAGTTCATCATCAATGCCATCCAGAACAAGGATCAGCACGCCAAGGACTGGTTCCCGTTTCTGATTGTGATCATTTTCCTGTTTCGCGGCATTGGTACGTTCATGGGTAACTATTTTCTGTCGCTGGTGGCGCGGAATGTGGTCTATCACCTGCGGACTGAGTTGTTCAACAAGCTGCTGACCCTGCCCAGCCATTTTTTTCTCCACAATTCGCCCGGCCATATCAGCGCCAAGCTCATTTATGATGTCGAACAAGTGACCGGCGCCGCTACAGATGCACTGAAAACACTGGTGCGTGAAGGTGCGGTTGTCGCTGGACTGCTGGTCTACCTGTTCTGGACCAATTGGCGGTTGTCGTTATCGCTGCTGCTGATCGGACCCTTGGCGGCTTTGATGGTAAGGACGGCAAGCAAGCGGTTCCGAAAGCTTTCTCATCGCATCCAGAACACCATGGGTGATGTCAGCCATACCGTTAATGAGGTAATCAATGGGTACTCGGTCGTAAAAAGTTATGGCGGCGAAGCCTTTGAGAAAGCGCGTTTCGAAAAGGCCTCCATGGAAAACTTGCGGCAAAGCATGAAAATGGTGGTAACGGCATCCCTCAATACGCCACTGGTGCAGTTGCTCATGGCGGTCTCCATGAGCTTTGTGGTTTACATGGCGCTGCAACCGCACATTCTGGGTGATGTCAGTGCCGGAGAGTTCGTGGCGTACATTACAGCAGCCGGTCTGTTGTCGAAGCCGGTGCGTGCACTGACTGACATTAATGAAAAGATACAGCGCGGCATTGCTGCCGCTGAATCTGTATTTACCATGCTTGATGTTCCAGGTGAAACCGACTCTGGTAAAACTGTCATGGGGCGTTCACGGGGTGAACTGGAATATAGGGGGCTGACTTTTTCATATCCCGAAACCGGCCCGGTTCTGACAAATATCGATCTGCATATTCAACCCGGTCAGACAGTCGCCTTGGTAGGGCGATCTGGTTCCGGCAAGAGCACCATGGTCAACCTGTTGCCGCGTTTTTATGACTGCGACCCCGGCAGGATTTTGCTGGATGGAAGGCCGTTGCAGGATTACACACTGGATTCACTACGTCGCCAGATTTCTATCGTAAACCAGAAGGTGATGTTGTTCGATACCACCATCGCCGAGAATATTGCGTATGGTTCACTGTCCGGCGCCAGCCAGACAGATATTGAAGCTGCCGCCCTTGCGGCTTATGCACATGAGTTTATCATCAAGCTGCCTGACGGTTACCGGACCCGGATTGGCCAAGATGGCGCCCAGCTCTCTGGAGGCCAGCGGCAACGCCTTGCCATTGCAAGGGCGATACTCAAGGATGCACCCATCCTGATTCTGGATGAAGCCACCAGCGCCCTCGACAATGAATCCGAGTTCTATATCCAGTCAGCCCTGGAAACCGTAATGAAAAACCGGACGACGTTGGTGATTGCACACCGCTTGTCGACGATTGAAAAAGCCGACCTGATCCTGGTCATGGAGAACGGCCAGATAGTCGAATCCGGCGCCCATGCAGATTTGTTGGCCAGAGGGGGCGTTTACGCCCAGCTTCACAGTCGCCAGTTTGTTGAAGAAGACGACGGCTTTCGGGTATGAGGCCCGATCTGGCGGAGGCCTGGTACCGCAATAGCGGCTTTCTCCAGCTTTTGCGGCCGTTCTCGTGGTTGTATGCGCTGCTGACCGGATTCAGACGCATGGCTTACCGGCTGGCCTGGCTGAAGTCAACCCGCTTTCCGGTGCCGGTCATTGTTGTCGGCAATATCACCGTTGGCGGTACGGGCAAGACGCCGCTGACGCTGTATCTGGTTCGGCTGTTGCAGGGTGAAGGCTTCCGGCCTGCGGTGGTCAGCCGGGGTTATGGCGGGAAAGCCGACTATCCGTTGCGGGTAACATCCGCAACCCGTCCCGAAGCGTCGGGTGATGAACCGTTATTGA
This sequence comes from Fluviicoccus sp., assembly GCF_030646115.1. GTDB lineage: Bacteria > Pseudomonadota > Gammaproteobacteria > Pseudomonadales > Moraxellaceae > Fluviicoccus. Next base: position 443,086 of record NZ_JAUSMX010000002.1, on the reverse strand, counting down.
TATGCCGGGAAACCGGGGTGCCGGTGGTGGTTGACCCCAACCGCCCCCAAGCCGTTGACTACCTGCTGGCACACAATTTGTGCGATATCGTCATTAGTGATGATGGTTTGCAGCATTATGCCCTTGGCCGTGATCTGGAGTTGGTGGTGGTGGATGGCAAGCGTTTGTTCGGCAACGGCATGCAACTGCCAGCCGGGCCGTTGCGTGAACCGCTGACTCGGCTGAAGCGGGCCGATGCGGTCATCGTCAACGGCTCCGCCCACGAGATGGCTTCATTGAAGGGCGTGATTCCCGATCCGGTGCCGCGTTTCCTCTTCACATTGGCGTCCGCCGGCTTGATGCCTGTCGGCGTTGCATCTCCGGAGTCACCTCCCGCATCACCGGATACAGTGCATGCGGTGGCGGGTATCGGCAACCCCGAGCGGTTCTTCACGACACTGGAGAATTCCGGGTTTCGGGTCATCCGCCATCCGTTCCCGGACCATCACCGTTTTGTGCCCTCGGATTTGGCATTTGACGATGGCTTGCCGGTGGTCATGACCTCCAAGGACGCCGTCAAGTGTCGTGACTTTGCCGGAGAGCAGGTCTGGCAACTGCCTGTCACCGCCAGACCGGATCAGGAATTTGTGGAATTCATGCAGGCCTTTCTGGGCCGTTGTCGGGAGAAGAATGCTCATGCTGGATAAAAAACTGCTCGCAATTCTGGTTTGTCCCTTGTGCAAGGGCCCCTTGCATTACGTCAGGGAACGCAATGAATTGATCTGCCGGGCTGACGCCTTGGCCTTCCCGGTGCGTGATGAAATTCCGGTCATGCTGGAAAACGAGGCCCGCCCGCTGAGCCTTGATGAAAAGCTGTCACATGATGCCGGTGGTATGCCGTTATGACCGCTTTCCACGCTGTAATTCCGGCGCGGTTCGGTTCAACCCGCCTTCCCGGCAAGCCCTTGCTGGATATTGCCGGTAAACCGATGGTGATCCGGGTTTATGAGCGAGCTGTGCAGAGCGGCGCACAGTCTGTCGTCATCGCCACCGATGATAGCCGCATTGCCGAAGCTGCTGACAAGGCGGGAGCGCCGTGGGTGATGACATCCCCGGATCATCCTTCCGGCACCGATCGCTTGCAGGAGGTCGCCGCCAAATTTGGGTGGGCCGCCGACGCCATTATCGTCAATGTCCAGGGCGATGAGCCGTTGATTCCGCCCGAGGTCATCAATCAGGTGGCCGATAACCTCGCGGCCCATCCTCAGGCATCCATGGCAACGCTGGCGGAACCGTTACATGACGTTACGCAATTCACCAACCCTAATATCGTCAAACTGGTCCGTGACCATCAGAATATGGCGCTCTACTTTAGTCGCGCCTGTGTTCCCTGGGCCAGGGATGCTTTCCGCGACGGCGTGACAGCGTTCCCGACCCCCGACCTTTACCTGCGACATCTGGGTATTTATGCCTACCGGGTGCGGTTTCTGCATCAGTATGTGGGGTGGCCCCCGGCCTTGCTGGAGCAACTGGAGGCGCTGGAGCAGTTGCGGGCGCTGTACTACGGTGCGCGTATTCATGTCGATCTGGCGTCTGCCAATCTCCCTCCAGGGGTGGATACGGCCGAAGACCTGGAACGGGTCCGGCAAATTTATTCATAATCAGGTTTTCAGCATGAGTGACAAGATTTCGATATTGTTCGTATGTACGGGCAATATTTGCCGCTCTCCCACGGCGGAGGGGGTTTTTCGTTCAATGGTGGAGAAATCCGGCTGGACGGATCTGTTCAAGATAGATTCGGCTGGTTCGGCAGCCCATTTTGTGGGGGAGCCGCCTGACCGCCGGGCGCAGAAGTACGCCAAGGCCAAGGGATATGACCTGTCGAAATTGCGTGCGCGTTTCATCAAGCCCACGGACTTTGAAAACTTCGACTATGTGTTGGTGATGGATCGCCGCAACATGCGGGATATGGAAAAGGTGCGGCAATATTGCCGTAATCCGAAAGCCCGGCTGCAATATCTGCTGGATTATCATCCGGTCAACAAGGGTGGCGAAGTGCCGGACCCCTATGGCGGTGATGAAAAGGATTTTGAGGCCGTGCTCGACCTGGTGGAGACAGCAGTTGAAAACCTGCTGAAAACCCTGCTTCAGGAAAAAGGCCTGATCAACTGCGCTTGCTGATTGTCCGGACAGATGCCCATGTTTCTTGAGAGTCAGCCTTTAACCCGTTACAACACCTTCGGCATCAAGGCGCAGACCCGGTTTCTGGCCTTGGTTGATAGTGATGCCGAATTGCGCTTCCTGTTGCTGTCAGTGACGGCCCGCAACCTGCCGTTGATGGTGTTGGGAAGTGGCAGCAACATGGTGCTGCGGGGCGATTTTCCGGGGCTGGTTCTTGTGATGCGGCAAAAAGGCATCCAACGGCTGTCAGCCACTCAGGATGAGGTTGTGGTTGAGGCCGCTGCCGGGGAGATCTGGCATGACTTCGTTCAGTACTGCCTGGCTCAGGGATGGTACGGGCTGGAAAACCTGTCGCTGATTCCCGGCACGGTCGGGGCGGCGCCGGTGCAGAACATCGGGGCTTACGGTGTGGAGGTGAAGGACAGTCTATGTGGTCTGACGGCCATGCATCGCGAAACCGGAGTTACCAGAGATTTCACCGCCGCTGAATGTCGTTTCGCCTATCGTGACAGTATTTTCAAGCAGGATGCGGCCGGACAGTGGATTATCACCCGTGTCCGCTTCCGGCTGTCACAGCGGCCCTTGGCCCATGCCGAATACGGTGATATCCGCCGACAGCTACAGGCGACCGGCGTGGACCGGCCCTCGCCACGGCAGGTGGCCGACGCCATTATCGCCATCCGCCGCAGCAAGTTGCCCGACCCGGCGCAGATTGGAAATGCCGGGAGCTTCTTCAAGAACCCGGTGGTGCCAACCGCCCAATTCGATCGGCTTAGGCAGGATTTCCCCGAACTTCCAGCCTATCCGCAAGCCTCCGGGGTGAAACTGGCTGCCGGTTGGCTGATTGAGCGGGCAGGCTGGAAGGGCAAAACTCTGGGGGAAGCCGGGGTCTATGACAAGCAAGCCTTGGTTCTGGTGAACCGGGGCAAAGCCACCGGCTGCGACATACTGACTCTGGCAGCGGCCATCCAGCGGGATGTTTCTGATAAATTCGGAGTCGCGCTGGAAATTGAACCGGTGATTGTCGGCTGAGTTGCCGCTAGACCCGCCGCAACCGCGCCTTCAGGTTGTCGCGTTTGGACAATGGATGCCTTGATTCGATTTTAAGCCGCGTATTCTCTTCCTGCAGTGACGCCAGCCGTTGCTGTTCCAGACGCAGCAGGGTCTGGGTCTCCATCAGTTGCATTTCCGTCAGCGCCAATCGGCCTTCACTGTCTTCCAGACCTTGCTGCTGCATGCGCAGCACGGCTTCGTAATGTTCCCGCTGTTCCGTCAGCTGCCGGGTCAGGGAGTCTGACTGACGCTGCTGTTCCAACTCCACATTCCGGTATTGCGCTGCCAGTAACGCCAGCTCTTTTTCCAACTGGCCGCGCGCCTGATCCAGTTCATTGAACGCCTGCTGTCGGCTTTCCAGCCGGACTTCCAGCTCCTGCCGCAAGGCGGTTTCGCTGGACAACCGCGCCAGCATGTCCCGTTCGCCGGCTTCCAGCGCCGCATAGCGTTGCTCCAGTTCCTGATAACGAAGGCCGGATTGCTCCAGGGCGGAGAGGGCGTCGTGACGGTCTTCACCCGCGACTCGTACCTGTTCCAAGGCATCGGTACGCAACTGCTCAAAGGCCTTTTCACCGTGTTCCAGAGCCCGTTCCCATAATTGCCGGGTCAGTTCAACCACCGGTTCGGGAACTTCGGGTTGCGGAATGCGATTGCTCAGCCGTTCGGCCAGATTCTCCCACCAGACTTTCAGGGCATCGTTGATGGTGCCGGCGCTGCCGCGACGGGTGATTTCACGGACACTGGCGACCGTGGGGCGCTGGCCTTGCGACATCAGTTCGTCGGCCGCCTGCCAGACGGCTTGCTGAATGGAGGGAATGGGATGCATGGTTGCAGGCTCGTGATGGTTGTAATGAATATTACAGCCACCCCGAACCGGACTCAATCGGGATATGGGCTAAACGCCGGTTAATTGGTGGTATGGACCATGTAATTGACATCGACATTTGGCGCCAGCCAGTAATATTTGGTCAGCGGGTTGTAATGCAGGCCGGTACTTTGCTGCAGGTTCAATCCGGCGGCGCGAATCCAGGAGGCCAGCTCCGAGGGGCGGATGAACTTGGCGTATTCGTGGGTGCCCTTGGGCAGCATGCGCAGCACATATTCCGCGCCGACAATGGCAAACAGGTAGGACTTGGGGTTGCGGTTGATGGTGGAGAAAAATACATGACCGCCCGGTTTAACCAGTTGCCGGCAGGCGCGGATGATGGAAGCCGGGTCGGGCACGTGTTCCAGCATTTCCATGCAGGTGACGACATCAAAGGACTGGGGTTGCTCCTCAGCCAGTTGTTCAACCGGGACTTGGCGGTATTCCAGATTCTCAACTCCCGCCTGTGCGGCGTGCAGGCGGCCCACGGCCAGCGGTGCTTCTCCCATGTCGATGCCCAGCACTTGTGCCCCTCGGCGAGCCATGGATTCGGCAAGGATGCCGCCGCCGCAACCGACATCCAGCACCCGTTTGCCGCTCAGGGCGGAACGTTCATCAATCCAGTTCAGTCTCAGGGGGTTGATCTGGTGCAGCGGCTTGAATTCGGAGTCGGCATCCCACCAGCGGGCGGCCAGGGCTTCAAACTTGGCAATTTCGGCGGGATCAACATTGAGCGTGGTCATCGGGGGTGTCCTGAATTTTTCTGACCGAAGTATAACGGGAAAGCAGTGCACTGCCACAACGCCAGACTGTTTTGCATACAGCTGTTTGACGCGGAGGCGGGAGAGGGTGCAGAGGCCCCCCACACACCCTCCGGATATGGTATATTTCCGCGCTTGAAAAGCGCCGGTACAAAGACAGAATACCGACGGCGCCGTCCCGAATCCGAGAGCTTGTATGACCGATTTTGCCGCAGAAATTGTTCCCGTCAATATTGAAGACGAACTCCGTCAGTCCTACCTCGACTACGCCATGAGCGTGATTGTCGGCCGTGCACTGCCCGATGTGCGCGACGGCCTGAAGCCCGTGCACCGGCGCGTGCTGTTCGCCATGCACGAGCTGGGTAACGACTGGAACAAGCCCTACAAGAAATCGGCCCGTGTGGTTGGTGACGTCATCGGTAAATACCACCCGCACGGCGACTCGGCGGTGTACGACACCATCGTCCGCATGGCGCAACCCTTCAGCCTGCGCTACCTGCTGGTGGACGGCCAGGGCAACTTCGGCTCGGTGGACGGCGATGCCCCGGCCGCCATGCGTTACACCGAAGTGCGCATGACCAAGCTGGCCCACGACCTGCTGGCCGACCTGGAAAAGGAAACCGTTGATTGGGTGCCCAACTACGACGGCACCGAAATGATTCCGGCGGTGATGCCCACCCGCATTCCCAACCTGCTGGTCAATGGCAGCAGCGGTATCGCGGTCGGCATGGCCACCAATATTCCGCCGCACAACCTGACGGAAGTGGTCAACGCCTGCCTGGCGTTCATTGATGATGAAGAAATCAGCATTGAAGGGCTGATGGAATTTGTCACCGGCCCCGATTTCCCCACCGGCGCCATCATCAACGGCCGTGCCGGTATTGTCGAAGCCTACCGTACCGGTCGCGGCCGCATCATTGTCCGCGCCAAGCACCACATTGAAGTGGATGGCAAGACCGGCCGCCAGTCGATCATCTTTACCGAAATTCCCTACCAGCTGAACAAGGCGCGCGTCATTGAAAAGATCGCCGAGCTGGTGAAAGACAAGAAGCTGGAAGGCATCAGCGAACTGCGTGACGAGTCCGACAAGGACGGCATGCGCATCGTTATTGAAGTGAAGCGCGGTGAAGTGGCGGAAGTGGTGGTGAACAACCTGTTCGCGCAGACACCGCTGGAAAGCTCCTTCAGCTTCAACATGCTGGCGCTGGTGGATGGCCAACCGCGCATTCTTAACCTGAAGGATCTGATTTCCGCCTTTGTGCGTCACCGCCGTGAAGTGGTGACCCGTCGCACCGTCTATGAACTGCGTAAGGCTCGTGAACGCGGCCATATCCTGGAAGGCTTGGCGGTTGCACTGGCGAATATTGATGAAGTTATCGAACTGATCAAGTCCTCAGCTACCGGCAACGAGGCCCGCGACAAGCTGATGGCCAAGCTGTGGAAGGAAGGCGGTGTGATGGCCTTGCTGGAACGCGCCGGCGACATGAACGCCTGCCGTCCGGAAACGCTGGAAGACTACCTGGGCATGCAGGAAAACGGCTATCGGCTGTCACTGGATCAGGCGCAGGCTATCCTCGACCTCAAGCTGCAACGCCTGACCGGTCTGGAGCAGGACAAGCTGCTGGGTGAGTACGAAGAGCTGCTGGTCAAGATCGCCGGTCTGCTGGCCATTCTGGCCGACGCCAAGCTGCTGATGGATGTGATTCGCGGTGAGTTGCGTCAGGTGCTGGATTCCTACGGCGACAAGCGTCGCACCGAGATCATCGCTTCCCGCCTCGACCTGAGCATGGAAGACCTCATCACGGAGGAATCGGTGGTGCTGACCATTTCGCACACCGGTTACGCCAAGATTCAGCCGCTCAGCGATTACCGCGCCCAGAAACGCGGCGGTCGCGGCAAGTCGGCCACGGCCATGAAAGATGAGGATTACATCGAGCATCTGCTGGTAGTCAGCACGCACGACACCATTTTGTATTTCACTTCGTTGGGTAAAGTGTACTGGCTGAAGGCGTATGAATTGCCGCAGGCCGGGCGTGGCGCCAAGGGCAAGCCGCTGGTCAATATCCTGCCGTTGCAGGAAGGCGAGAAGGTGTCGGCCATCCTGCCGTTGCGCGAATATGCCGAAGGCAATTACGTGTTCATGGCCACCAGCGACGGTACGGTCAAGCGCGTCGATCTGGCTGCGTTCTCTCGTCCCCGCAGCAGCGGCCTGATTGCCATTGAACTGCAGGGCGACAACCAGCTGATCGGTGTCGAGATTACCGACGGTAATCAGGACATCATGCTGTTCAGTAATGAAGGCAAGGCCATCCGCTTCCACGAGTCCGATGTCCGTGTTGTGGGACGTTCCGCCATGGGCGTGCGCGGCATGCGTATTCCTGACGCCGCCCGTATCGTGTCGTTGTGCGTGGCGCCGGAAGATGCCGATATCCTCACTGCCTGCGCCAACGGTTTTGGCAAGCGCAGCAAGGTCAGCGACTACCCGCACCGCCTGCGCGGCGGTCAGGGCGTTATCGCCGTACAGACCAGCGAGCGTAACGGCGAGCTGGTCGGTGCGGTGGTGGTGCGTGACGGCAATGAACTGCTGCTGATTTCCGATCTGGGCACGCTGGTGCGCACCCGGGTTTCCGAAATCCGGACCATGTCGCGCAACACCCAGGGCGTGATGCTGATCCGCTTGTCTGATGAAGAGAAGCTGGTGGGTGTCGTCTGTCTGGATGAGCCCGAAGAAGAGGACGAGTTCCTTGGCGAGGCGGGTGAGGCGGTGTCCGCGCCTGCGGCTGATTCCGCTGCCGACGAACCCGAAGCGGTTGCTGACGACGCGGCTGACGAGCCTGAAACCGATGACGGCGCCGGCGACGAATCACCTGACGAAGCCTGACCCCTTAATAGCCCCCTTGGAAAGGGGGCGGCCCATCGGGCCGGGGTTTTCCCCCTTATTTCTTTGAAACCGCAGGAAATCCAGATGCGAGCCTACAATTTCTGCGCCGGCCCCGCCGCGCTGCCCGAAGCCGTTCTGAAACAAGCCCAGGCCGAGATGCTGGACTATCACGGCAAGGGTTTATCCGTGATGGAAATGAGCCATCGCAGCGCCGACTACGTCGCCATTGCTGAACAGGCCGAGCAGGACCTGCGCGACCTGATGAACATCCCCGCCAATTACAAGGTTTTGTTCCTGCAGGGCGGCGCGTCGCAACAGTTCGCGATGATCCCGATGAACCTGCTGCGCGGCAAGACCACGGCGGACTACGTCAACACCGGCATGTGGTCCGACAAGGCGATCAAGGAAGCGAAGAAGTTCTGCCAGGTCAATGTCGTCGCCTCGGACGAAGCCAACGGTTTCCGCAAGGTGCCGGACGTCGCGTCTTGGCAGGTCAATCCGGATGCCGCCTACCTGCATTACACGCCCAATGAAACCATTCACGGTGTGCAGTTCGACTTCATCCCCGACAGCAATGTGCCGCTGGTGGCCGACTATTCGTCAATTATCCTGGCTGAGCCGCTGGATGTTTCGAAGTTCGGCCTGATCTACGCCGGTGCGCAGAAAAATATTGGCCCGGCCGGTCTAGTGGTGGTGATTGTGCGTGAAGACCTGCTGGGGCAGGTTATCCCCGGTACGCCGACCATGCTTGACTACAAGGTGCAAGCTGACAACGGTTCCATGTACAACACGCCGTCGACCTATGCCTGGTACCTGTCCGGTTTGGTATTCCAGTGGTTGAAGGCCCAGGGCGGCGTGGAAAAGATGGGCGAGATCAACCGCCGCAAGGCTGCCAAGCTTTATGCCGCTATTGATGGTAATGAGTTCTATGGCAACCCGGTGGCGCTGCCCAACCGTTCGATGATGAACGTGCCGTTCACCCTGGCCAAGCCGGAACTGGAAAAGACCTTCCTCAAGGAAGCCGAAGCCGCCGGGCTGCTGAATCTGGCCGGTCACCGCTCGGTGGGCGGCATGCGCGCCAGCATTTACAATGCCGTACCGGAAGAGGGTGTGGACGCCCTGATTGCCTTCATGACGGATTTTTCCCGTCGAAACGGCTGAGTCCATCCAGCAAAAGCGTCAACAACGGGGTAGTGCGATGGTCAGCGGATGGACGTCATGGTCAAGCAGCGCCCTGTTGCTGGGGAATCTGGCGTCTCTGGATGCCTTGGCGGAGGAAGACGAGAATCAGCCCTTGCTATCGTCCGCGCCAACCGGCCAACCGTTTTTGGCGGCTGAGCCGCAAGCGCTCAGCACCATGACAGAAACCCCGGACTCCGTTCGCGGCATCAGCGGTCACGAGCCGGTATATGCCTTGCTTTCCGGCAACTGGCGGGGCAAGGGCAGTTACGGACTCAAGTTCCAGTTCAGCCTGAAGTATCGCCTGCTGAATCCGGACAATGCCGCCCATTCGGTGTGGTGGGAGCGCTTTTATCTGGGCTACACCCAGAGTTCGCTGATGGATTTGACAACCAAGTCGTCGCCTTTTCATGACTCTGCCTATCGCCCAGAAGTGTTCTGGGAGCAATTGCCGGTGGTTATTTTCCCTCGCTTCAAGACCTTTGAAGGCATGCGGCTGGGTTTTGGGCATGAATCCAATGGCAAGGCGAGCCTGGACTCACGCAGCATCAATATTGCCTATGTCCGTCCGGTTTTCAGCGGCTTGCTGGGCAATCATGGACAGGTATGGAGCTTCTCGCCCAAAGTCTACGGCTATCTGGAAAAGTCCGATAACCCCGATATTGCCGACTACCGGGGTTATGGCGACTTTGAGTTTCAGGTCAGTCGGAAGGACTCGTGGGCCTGGTCGGCCATGGTTCGCCAAGGCATGAAAAATCATGGCAGCATCCGGCTGGATGCCAGCTATCCGTTTCGCGGTTTGTTACGAAATCTGAACGGTTCCCTGTATCTGCAGTATTTCAATGGCTACGGTGAAACCATTCTGGATTACAATCGCAAGCAGCCGTCCCGCGTGGGCTTTGGCCTCATCGTGGTGCGCTAGCATGCTTGTCTGTTCATAACCTTTGTCTGACTCACACGCTTATGACTGATTCCCGTTTGCCGACCCTGCCCGAACTGCGCCAGCAGATTGACGCCATTGATGTGCAGATTCACGAGCTGATCAACCGGCGGGCGCATTGCGCGCAACTGGTCGCCGAGGTCAAGAAGGCTGAAGATCCGACCATCACCAGCTTCTACCGCCCCGAGCGCGAGGCGCAGGTGCTGCAAATGGTGATGCAGCGCAACCTGGGGCCGCTGGCCGGGGAAACCGTGGCGCGGCTGTTCCGTGAAATCATGTCGGCCTGCCTGGCGCTGGAATCACCGCTGAAGATTGCCTTCCTCGGTCCCAACGGCACTTTTACTCATGCCGCCGCGCTCAAGCATTTCGGTCATGCCGCCATCACGCGCCCAATGGCCACCATTGACGAAGTGTTCCGTGAGGTGGAGGCGGGCAGCGCCCATTACGGCGTGGTGCCGGTCGAGAATTCCTCCGAGGGTGTGGTCAACCATACGCTGGATTGCTTCATCAATTCCGGGCTGAAGATCATCGGCGAGGTGGAGTTGCGTATCCACCACAACCTGATGGTGGCGGAAGGCACGCAGCTCAAGAACATTTCACGGGTGTACTCGCACCAACAGTCGCTGGCGCAATGCCGCAAGTGGCTGGATGCCCATTTCCCGAAAGTGGAGCGTATTGCCGTTTCCAGCAATGCCGAGGCCGCGCGGCTGGTGAAGGGCGAGTGGCATTCCGCCGCCATTGCCGGGGAAACCGCCGCCGAACTCTACGGTTTGAAGAAACTGCACGAGAACATCGAAGACAACCCCAGCAATACCACGCGCTTCCTGATCATAGGCACGGAAACCACACCGTCCAGCGGTGACGACAAGACATCGATCATCGTTGCTGCGCACAACGAAGCCGGGGCGCTGTACCGTATCCTGGAGCCGTTCTACCGCAACGGTTTGTCGCTGACGCGAATTGAAACCCGCCCGTCGCAGTCGGATATCTGGTCCTACGTCTTCTTTATCGATTTTGAAGGTCATCAGTTGCAGCCGCAGGTGAAACTGGTGCTGGACGAATTGCACGACCGCGTGCGTGAACTGAAGAACCTGGGTTCTTATCCGAAAGCCGTCATCTAATGGGGTCATAGCCCCGCTGAACGGATTGACCGTGGCGGGGCTTTCAACAGGAAACATAGCCATGTCCTGCGATTTTTTTAACCGCGCCACTCCGGGCGTGCAGCAAATTACCCCGTACCAGCCGGGCAAGCCGATTGATGAACTGAAGCGTGAGCTGGGACTGGACGATATCGTCAAACTGGCCAGTAATGAAAACCCGCTGGGTTGCTCGCCACTGGCCGTGTCCGCCATCCAGGCTGAAATGACCCAGATCGGTCGTTATCCCGACGGTAACGCCTTTGCCCTGAAAGAAGCCATTCGCCTGAAGTTCGGCTTTGCGCATAACCGCATCACACCGGGAAACGGTTCCAATGACATTCTGGAGTTGGTGGCGCGCGCCTTCATCAATCCGGGTGAGGAAGCGGTCTACAGCCAGCATGCCTTTGCGGTGTATCCGCTGGCCGTACTGGCCGCCAGCGGCAAGGGCGTGGAAGTGCCTGCCGTGAATTATGGCCATGATCTGGACGCCATGGCCCGCGCCGTGAACGCAAACACCAAGGTCGTTTTCATCGCCAATCCGAACAACCCGACCGGCACCTGGTTTGAAAGCGCGGACTTTGAGGCCTTTATGGCGAAGATTCCGGCGCAGGTACTGGTGGTGCTGGACGAAGCCTATGTGGAATACGTAACGGAAGCCGGTTTCATGAATGGCTTTGATTACGTGGATCAGTACCCGAACCTGCTGGTCAGCCGCACCTTTTCCAAGGCTTATGGCCTGGCTTCGTTGCGCGTCGGCTATGCGATTGCCCATCCCGATGTGACCAATATCCTCAACCGTGTTCGCCAGCCGTTCAACGTCAACAGCTTTGGCCTGGCCGCTGCAACCGCCAGTCTGGGGGACGACGCCTTTGTCAGCGCCAGTCGTGAATTGAATGCCGCCGGGATGCGCCAGATCGAAGCCGGGCTTAAAGCGCTCGGACTGGATTTCATTCCCTCCCGTGCCAACTTCATTGCCTTTGATGCCAAGCGTCCGGCCATGGAAGTGTTTCAGGCGCTGTTGAAAGAGGGCGTGATTGTGCGTCCCATCGCCAACTACGGCATGCCCACCTGGGTGCGGGTGAGCATCGGGCTGGAGAGCGAGAATGCGCGCTTTCTCGAAGCCCTGACCAACGTGTTGGGCTGAATCATGTTCAGCCGTGTTGCCTTTATCGGCCTTGGCCTGATCGGTTCCAGCCTGGCGCGCGTGCTGCGTGCCGAAAAGCTGGCGGATACCATTGTCGCCAGCAGCCGTAGTGAGCGCACGTTGAAGACGGCGCAATCCATTGGCTTGATTGATGCCGGTTATGCGGAAGCGGCTGACGCCGTAATGGGTGCGGATCTGGTGGTATTGGCTATGCCGGTTTGCGCCACGGAGAGTGTGCTGCACAGTATCCGTGATGCGGTGGGGCCGGAGACGATCCTGACCGATGTCGGCAGCACCAAGGGCAATGTCGTGGAAGCCGCCGCACGGGTGTTTGGCCGGGTGCCGGTGCATTTTGTGCCGGGGCATCCCATTGCCGGTTCCGAGCAGAGCGGGGTGCTGGCAGGTAAGGTGGATCTGTTCCAGCGCCACAAGGTGATTCTGACACCGCTGGCGCATACGGCCCCCGAGTCCACGGCCAAGGTCCGCCGGATGTGGGAGGCCGCCGGCGCCGAAGTGTTGCAGATGACCGTTGAACGCCATGACGAAGTCTTGGCCAAGACCAGCCACCTGCCGCATTTCCTGGCGTTCTCGCTGGTGGATTCACTGGCACGTGAATCGCAAAACCTCGATATTTTCCGTTATGCCGCCGGGGGCTTCCGCGATTTCACCCGTATCGCCGGCAGTGACCCCTTGATGTGGCATGACATCTTTTTTGCCAACGAGCGTGGTATCCTTGCCGCCCTCGAAGGTTTCAGCCAGGGCGTAGAGCGTTTACGCGCCGCCGTGGTAGCCCATGACAGCGAGGCTGTGCTCGGAATCCTTACCCGCGCCCAGGCCGCCCGTCACCATTTCACCCACATGTTGGCCGGTACGGCCTATGCCAAGACCATGAATCCGAAAAACCTGCAATTTATCGTAGAAGCCGGCGGTAGCCTGACCGGTCAGATCCGCGTTCCCGGCGACAAGTCCATTTCCCACCGCTCCATCATGCTCGGCTCGCTCGCCGAGGGCGTGACCGAAGTTACCGGTTTTCTGGAAGGGGAAGATGCGCTCGCCACACTGCAGGCATTCCGCGACATGGGTGTGGTCATTGAAGGCCCGAAAAACGGGGAAGTCCGTATTCACGGCGTCGGCCTGCACGGGCTGAAGAGCCCTCCCAACGCCATTTATTGCGGCAACTCCGGCACCTCAATGCGCCTGCTGTCCGGCATCCTGGCCGCCCAGAAGTTCGATACCGTGATGACCGGCGATTCTTCACTGACCAAGCGGCCCATGGAGCGTATCGCCAAGCCCTTGCGCAGCATGGGGGCCGTGATCCAGACCACCGGCGAAAAGGGTACCCCGCCTGTCAGCATCAAGGGCAGCCAATCGCTGAAGGGCATCGTCTATGACATGCCGGTGGCCAGCGCCCAAGTCAAGTCGGGCGTGCTGCTGGCAGGCCTGTGGGCGGAAGGGGAGACGGTGATTACCGAGCCCGCACCCACCCGCGACCATAGCGAACGGATGCTGCGCGGTTTCGGCTACGATGTTAAGACGGAAGGCTCCACCATTCGTATCCGTGGCGGCGGCAAACTGACGGCCACCAACATTGACGTGCCCGCCGATATTTCTTCGTCTGCCTTCTTCATGGTGGGCGCCAGCATCGCGCCCGGCGCCGACATCGTGCTGGAGCATGTCGGCATCAACCCGACCCGTATCGGCATCATCAACATCCTGCGCGACATGGGCGGTGATCTGACCCTGATGAACGAGCGGGAAGTGGGTGGCGAGCCGGTGGCTGATATCCGTGTCCGCTACGCCAAGCTGAAGGGCATCCGCATCAACGAAGCCGATGTCCCGCTGGCCATTGATGAGTTTCCCTCCCTGTTCATTGCAGCCGCCTGCGCGGAAGGCACCACGGTGCTGACTGGTGCTGAAGAACTGCGGGTCAAGGAATCCGACCGCATCCAGGTGATGGCGGACGGCCTGATTGCCCTGGGCGTCAAGGCCACACCGACGCCTGACGGCATGATCATCGAAGGCGGTCCTATCGGCAGCGGTTCGGTGGTCAGTCACGGCGATCACCGCATTGCCATGTCTTTCGCCATGGCCGCCTTGCGAGCCCTGGGTCCTATTGAAATCAACGATTGCGCCAACGTCGCCACCAGCTTTCCCGGCTTTGTGGAACTGGCGCGTGGCGCGGGTCTGAATATCCGCGTGGTGGAACAATAATTGGCTATGGAAAAACTGGGTTTTCTGGAATTGGCCAAGAAGTTGCTGGCCGAGCAAAAACGTCCGCTTTCCTCCGAGGAAATCTGGGAGCTGGCAAAACAAACCGGTTATGACAAGCAGGTGGGTTCCCGGGGCAAGACCCCGGTGCGCACCTTGGGCGCCCGGCTGTATATCGACATGCGTGACAACGTGGCCAGCCCGTTCTGCAAGGTCGGGTCGCGCCCGGTGCGGTTCTTCCTGAAGAGCCTGCCGATTCCCTTTGATTTGCCGTTATTGCAGGAAGCGGCCGGAGAAAGCAAACCGGGAACCAAGCGGCCGGTGGCGCGCGGCAATTTCCTGGAAAAGGATTTGTATCCGCTGCTCAGTTATTTTGCTTCCCTGCACCTGCGTGTTTACTCCCGCACCATCCGCCTAAGCCAGACCGACAACAAGGATTACGGCGAGTGGTTTCATCCGGACATGGTCGGCTGCTACTTTCCGATGGAGGAGTGGCAGACCGATGTCTATGAGTTGAACTCTACGCTGGGTAATACAGCCGTTCGTTTCTATTCCTTCGAAGTAAAGCGCGAGCTGAATTTTGCCAACCTTCGTGAAACCTTTTTCCAGGCAGTTTCAAATTCCTCTTGGGCTAATGAAGGTTATCTGGTGGCGGCGCGTATTTCCGACGATGAAGAGTTCATCGCTGAACTCAGCCGGCTGTCCGCCACGTTCGGCATCGGCATCATTGAACTGAACACCAATGAACCCGACGCCTCCAGCATCATTTTCCCCGCCGCACGGACGGAAACTCTGGATTGGGATGTGCTCAACAAGATGGCCACCATCAATCAGGACTTCCATGACTTCATCAAGCGTGTGAAGACGGATATTCAGAGCCGTGAAATCCGTAAGGAATGGTACGAGCGTATTTTTTCCAGCGAAGAGTTGCAGGACCTGTTTCGCTAGCGCCACTCATCTGAAATGCTGCTGTTAGCCGCCAAATACGCCTTCAGAAGCAATTTGTGTCTGGTGGCGGTTGCTTTTCAGTCCGGACTTCTATAAAAAGCACGCGCCTGCCCCATAACAATCAGAATCCCAGGCAGACCTGTCATCACTTTGCTGGAGGCACGCATGAGTGCAGATCTTGAACCCGTCGTCCGCGAATTGCAGATTCCGCCGGTCATCACCATCGATGGCCCCAGCGGATCAGGAAAGGGCACTATTGCCCACCGCTTGGCACTGAAGCTGGGTTTCCGCGTCCTTGACTCCGGCGCGTTATATCGTTTGCTGGCGCAGGCTGCGCAACAGCACGGTGTGCAGACGGATAATGAAAAGGGGTTGGAAGTTCTCGCAGCTTATCTGGATGTCCAGTTCGAGGACAATCAGGGCGAATCGATGCTGATCCTTGAAGGAGAGGATGTCACCCAGACCATCCGTACCGAAGAAGTCGGTGCCGCCGCTTCCCGGATCGCCGCCTTGCCGGGTGTCCGAGCCGCACTGCTGCAACGCCAGCATGCTTTCCGCGAACTGCCGGGACTGGTGGCGGACGGCAGGGACATGGGCACCATCGTCTTCCCGGATGCCTGTGTAAAAATCTTCCTGACCGCTTCGGCGGAAGCCCGGGCGGAAAGGCGATACAAACAGTTGCTACAGAAGGGCTTTGATGCTAATTTAGCCGCCATTTTAGAGGACATCCGCGCCCGCGACCTGCGTGACACGCAGCGCACCGTGGCCCCGATGAAGCCTGCCGCCGACGCCTTGGTGCTCGACAGCACGGCGCTCGGTATTGAAGCGGTGCTGCAGGCGGTTATCGCCGCTGCACAAAAAGCGGAACAACTGAAAGCGTTCAGGGCCCAACTGGGCGCCTGAGC
Organism: Fluviicoccus sp.; assembly: GCF_030646115.1. Taxonomy (GTDB): domain Bacteria; phylum Pseudomonadota; class Gammaproteobacteria; order Pseudomonadales; family Moraxellaceae; genus Fluviicoccus. The sequence goes on along the minus strand of NZ_JAUSMX010000002.1, from coordinate 426,903 downwards.
AAGACAGTATTTTGACGCAAAAGCCGGGTACAACCGGCTTTTGCTGTTGGGAAAGGCGGCATTCCGGCGTCACCAGCAAGGCCGGAACGTGCGTCTAATCTATCTGCCCGCCACAAGCTGGTTGTGTGCGGCCAAAAAAACGATGCATTTGCATCCAGGGTTTATTCATGAGCGAATCATTTGCCTCCCTATTTGCCGAAAGCGAACTTCAGTTTGAGTCCGGCGCTGTCATTTCCGGTATCGTTGTCGCCATTGACTCCGATTGGGTCACTGTGGACACCGGTCTCAAATCCGAAGGGGTTGTTCCCCGCGAAGAATTCCTGAACGACCAGCGCGAACTGGAAGTGCAGGTTGGCGACACTGTTGAAGTGGTCGTCGATGCGTTCGACAACGGCATGGGGCAAACGGTCCTGTCCCGCGAGAAGGCCAAGCGCGCCGAAACCTGGACCCGTCTGGAAAAGATCTTCAACGATGCCGAAATCGTTCGCGGTCTCATCTCCGGCAAGGTCAAGGGCGGCTTCACCGTCGAAATCGGCCCCGTCCGCGCGTTCCTGCCGGGTTCCCTGGTCGACACCCGCCCCATCCGCGACACGACCCACCTGGAAGGCAAGGAACTCGAGTTCAAGGTCATCAAGCTGGATCCGAAGCGCAACAATGTCGTGGTGTCCCGCCGCGCCGTGATGGAAGCCGAATCCTCTGCCGAGCGCGAAGCGCTGCTGGGCCAGCTGCAAGAAGGCCAAGTGGTCAAGGGCGTCATCAAGAACCTGACCGACTATGGTGCATTCGTGGACCTGGGCGGCATCGACGGTCTGCTGCACATCACCGACATGGCCTGGAAGCGCGTCAAGCATCCGAGCGAAGTGGTGGAAGTGGGCACGGAACTGGAAGTCAAGGTGCTGAAGTTCGACCGCGAACGCAACCGTGTCTCCCTGGGCCTGAAGCAACTGGGCGAAGATCCGTGGCTGGCTATCATGTCCAAGTACCCGAAGGGTACCGTCACCCGCGCCCGCGTCACCAACCTGACCGATTACGGCTGCTTTGCCGAAATCGCCGAAGGCGTGGAAGGTCTGGTGCACGTCTCCGAAATGGATCACACCAACAAAAACATCCATCCGTCCAAGGTCGTTCAGATCGGTGACGAAGTGGACGTCATGGTGCTGGAAGTGGACGAAGAGCGTCGCCGTATCTCCCTGGGTATCAAGCAGTGCAAGGCCAATCCCTGGGAAGAGTTCGCCAAGCATCACGAGAAGGGCCAGAAGGTTTCCGGCAACATCAAGTCGATCACCGACTTCGGTATCTTCATCGGTCTGCCCGGTGGAATCGACGGACTGGTTCACCTGTCCGACATCGCTTGGAACGAGCCGGGTGAAGAAGCCATCCGCAAGTTCCGCAAGGGTGATCTGGTTGAGGCCGTCATCCTGGCGGTGGACGCTGAAGGCAACCGCATCTCCCTGGGCGTCAAGCAGCTGCAGAAGGACCCGTTCAGCGATTACACGACCGTCAATGAAAAGGGCGCGATTGTGAAGGGTATCGTCAAGGCTGTTGATGCCAAGGGCGCTACCGTTGAGCTGGCTGACGGCGTGGAAGCGTCCCTGAAGGCCTCTGAAATCATCCGTGACCGTGTGGAAGATGCCTCCAAGCATCTGACCGTGGGTCAGGAAGTCGAAGCCAAGATCATCAGCATTGACCGCAAGTCGCGTGTCATCAGCCTGTCGATCAAGGCCAAGGATGAAGCCGAAGAGCGTGAAGCCATCAGCACCCTGCGCAATGCGCCGCAGGAGCCGACGGCTGCCGGTCCGCGCACCATTGGCGACCTGATCAAGGCGCAAATGAAGTAAGCGACGCAATCGGTTGTAAAAAAGACGGGAGAAGGCTTTGCCTCTCCCGTTTTTTTATGCTAAATCAGGAACATAGATTTTGAGGATCACACTATGGCCCTTACCAAGTCCGCCCTGATCAGTCGTATCGCCGCCCGTCAGCAATTATTGACTGAAAAAGACGTTGAACTGGCTGTCAAAGCGTTGGTTGAACAGATGGTGGAAACCCTGGCCCAGGGCGAACGGGTTGAAATCCGTGGATTCGGGAGCTTTAGTCTGCATTTTCGTCCTCCCCGTACCGGTCGGAATCCCAAGACTGGCGAAACGGTTGAGGTCGGCCCGAAATATGTCCCCCATTTCAAACCCGGCAAGGAGCTCAAGGACCGGGTCAACTATGAAGACGAAAAATCATGACGCTGAAAAGCGTCCGCAAGATTTTCCTGACCTTGGTGTTGCTGGCTTTCTTTATAGCCGGCGTCTGGATTGTGGTCGCTAATGCTCAGCATCAGGTGACGCTCAATCTGGTGTTTGTTGAATTCACCGGGGCCAGCGTGGGGGTTATCACTCTGCTCAGTTTTGCAGCGGGTGCAGTGGCGGGGATCATCACCTCCCTGATTGCATTCCGGGTATTGCCCATGCATCTGCAACTCCGGCGCTCCCGGCGTGAGCTTGATCTTCTTCGTCAACAACAAAGCCGGGCTCCCGGCGGCGACTGAACTGTCATCCAGCGATACTCATGCATTACAATGGGAACCAGTTTCCATTGAGATGACTTTCCCCCATGAATACCTGTTCCTCGCCCGTCATTGTCGCCCTTGATTATTCGGATGCCCGTGCAGCCCTAGAGTTGGCATCGGGGCTTGATCCAGCGCTTTGCCGTCTGAAGGTGGGTAAGGAGCTGTTTACCCGGGAAGGTCCGTCCGTTGTCCGTTCGCTGCAACAGCAAGGCTTTGATGTTTTCCTGGATCTGAAATTCCATGACATTCCCAACACAGTAGCTTCAGCCGTTCAGGCCGCAGCCGATTTGGGCGTATGGATGGTCAATGTCCATGCCAGTGGCGGCCGCCGTATGATGAATGCTGCCCGGGAGCGACTGGAGCAGGGAGGCTATGGGACATTACTGATCGCCGTCACGGTGCTCACCAGCTCGGACAGGAACGATCTGGCGGATATCGGTCTTGATGTCGACCCTATCCAGCAGGTATTGCGATTGGCGGCTTTGACAGAAGAGTGTGGCTTGCACGGTGTGGTGTGTTCTGCTCAGGAAGCCCTGGTATTGCGTGAGAGGCACAGGGCGCCATTTGCTCTGGTTACGCCTGGTATTCGTCCGGAAGGAGCCGCCAAGGATGACCAGAAGCGGATTATGACCCCCACGCAGGCAATGAGTGCAGGTGTTGATTATTTGGTGATTGGCAGGCCGGTGACGCAAGCAGCCGACCCGGTCCTGGCTTTAAAGGGAATCGTGGCGGGGCTATGCGGAACTGCTCCTGGTTGATGGCTCAGGAGCTGGTGCGACTAAGGACATGGGAGATGCGTCTGAGGCTGTTAGTTGTTCCGGCGATCGAGGATGGTGATTGAAATGTCATCCAGTCCTTGAATTTGAACAACATTGCCGAAGATTCTCAGCACATGATCGCCACGCTCAATTTGCAGGGTGATTTTCTTATTGAGCAGATCCGCCTTCGAGAACAAATTATTGCTGCCGTTTTCGTCTTCGCGAACGGCGGCTGCGTTCAACAGCATATTGTTGGTAGTCTGCCCCAGCTTGAAGGTGTCGTTGATGGATGCGTTTTCAAGTGTGGGTTGCTCAACCGGCATCAAGGGAAAATCCTTGAAAGTAGAGCGATGATAGTTTTCTCCGGGCGTATAGCGGGGAAATTTCAACTTCTCCGCCATGGCGACGGCTTCATCAATAGTTTCCGGACCTTCCGTGACCAAAGAGGGCGTTGATGCGGCCTCCACGGTTTCGGTGTCCATATCGGCCTCGATAGGCGCCATGTTCTTGAATTTTTCCAGATCCAGCAAAGGTGCCGCCGGGGTTGCCGGGGTCGTCAGCGCAGCCCGCGCCGCTTCGGCTTTCTTGAAGGCGTACATCGCCTGCAGGAATTGATTGTAATTATCGTAATTTTCAAGCCGTGGCCGTTCAGGCATGTCTTCGCCGCCGGTGCCTGATGCCGCGTTCGTCAGGCCATTCTCACCAGTCGCTGCATCCACATCCGGTTCAATGGCATCCACGTCGGCGGGAAACTTGCCGTTGAAAGGGGCGGGGGCAGAGCCCAGACGGACATTAAAGGTCTGGCCGCTAAGGACATCGGCATTGCCCAGGGCATTGCTCAGGTTGACGATGCCGCCCAATACCTTCAGCAACAATTCGTTATCCAGCATCACGCCGGCGTAATCCGTGCCACGGATGCCGATGGTGGCGGTTGGAGTCTTGATCTGGTAAGCCTGACGGTTGGCCTTTCCGATGGCGCCGCTGATGGTGCGCATGCTTCCGCGCAGGAAGTTGAAGACCAGCGAGGATTGTTCCGGCTTGTCACGTGTATAGGTATAGGTATCGATGCTGAAGACGGTCTTGGCTTGCAAAGCCAGAAAACTGCCATCGGTGAAGCGGATCTGCACCCGGGATTTATCGCCGGTTTCCAGCCGTTCACCGCTGTTGACCAGATCGCCGCGATGCAGAGTCCGGCGGGTGTTGTCGGACTTGACGGCGACCACGTCGCCGGACACGAAATTAACCCGTCCGGCCGTTTCACCATAGGCCAGACCGGCCAGCCAGAAGCTGACCATGGCGGTTATCAGGGCTTTGGGTCGGGCCAGAAAATCCGGAACATGCATGTTTAACCCCAGTTATCCGTGGTTGTAGCGGGATACGTTGTTGTAGTTGTTGCCGTCATCGGTGTTGTTTTGGTGCATTGTAACCGAACTCTGCTGGTAAATTACAGGACGGTAGTACGGCTTAACATAGAAGACTACCTGCATTTGGCCAAAAGTAAAGGGAGGTATCCGCTGTTTCCAAACGATATGTCACTCCGTTTTGATGATCTTCAGGAATCCGCCAGCTTGGGAAACGGCAAGTGAACCCGTAAAGCAAATGCGAATGGTTTGCATTACGAAATGTGATTGTGTATGATACGAGTCATGCCACTCATGTTGTTTGTCCCGGGGGTCTCATGTCTCGCAAGTCGTTTATCGCTTTGTCCATCTTGTCTACACTGGTGCTTCCTGCCGTCTCGAAAGCGGAAGGGACAGATCTGGAATCCCTGAGGCAGCAGCTTCAACTGCAACAGCAGCAGATTGATGCCTTGGCGACAGCACTCGAAAAGCAGCAATCCGGCAATACTGGGCTTTCAGCAGGTAAAACCACGCTGGGCGGCTACGGTGAGACTTATTTCAAGCACATTGACGGCAGTAAAGATGAATTCGACGCCTATCGGCTGGTTTTGTTCGTGGGGCACCAGTTCAGCGACAAACTGCGATTTGCGAGTGAACTGGAAGTGGAGCATGCCCTGGTACAGGACACCAGCAATACCTGTACCTTTACGGACAAGGATGGGGATGGGGTGGTGGATGCCGCCGAGCTAAGCTGCGCTTCCACCGCCAAGACCAATGGCTATGTCGCGCTGGAACAGTTGTTCCTTGAATATCGCTATGCTGAAAACCATCGCGCTGCAGTCGGGCAAATGCTTGTGCCGGTTGGTATTCTCAACGAAACGCATGAGCCGGATACTTTTTACGGGGTGTTCCGGGCGCCTGTTGAACGCGAGATTGTGCCCGGCACCTGGTATGAGACCGGTGTGATGGCCTCCGGATCCATCGCGCCCGGCCTGTCGTACGACGCCATGTTTTCCAGTGGCCTCAAGTCTTCGGAAGGCAAGATCAAGGATGGCCGTCAACGCGGTTCCAAGGCCGACGGCAGTGATCTGGCATATACGGCGCGGCTTAAGTACACCGGCTTGCCGGGTGTAGAGTTCGGTGTCACCTGGCATCAGCAGGCCGATATGTCGCAAGGGGGGGCGAAGGTAGCCGGGACGGATATGAATGCCAGTCTGGCGGAGGCTCATGTCGCCCTCAAGCGCGGCGCGTTCGGCCTGCGCGCCCTGTATGCGGAATGGGATTTGAATGATGCGGCCATGGCGGCGGCCGACCGCAAGCGCAGCGGGCAGAAGGGGTGGTATGTCGAACCGTCCTTCAAGGTGCTGCCTGAAGTCGGGATCTTTGCACGCTACAGTGTCTGGGATAACGAGGCGGCAGATGCCGCCGATTCCGAATGGCAGGAAAGCTCGGTGGGCGTCAATTGGTGGTTGCATGAGCGCGCCGTGCTCAAGGCGGATCTGCAGCGCAGGGATGATCCCAATCCGGCTAATCCCGATCAGGATGGCTTCAATGTCGGTCTTGGTTTTTCGTTCTGATTCATGAGAAATCTCTGTTTTGTTCTGGTGTTGTTCTTTGGCCTCTCGGGGCAGGCGCCGGCATTGACGCCGGTTGACAGCTATATCGCACGCCATTTCCCCGCTCCTGAAATGCGGGTGTTGTGGCTGACCCCGGTGTTGAAGCAGCGGGCCGAGGCGATATTGGGCCACTCGTATGCAGGCCTTCGGGTGCGCTATTGGCAACAGGGAGGGCGCAGCGTCTGGGTGCTGGATGAAATCGGCAAGGAGCAGCCGATTACAGCCGGATTTCTGGTGGAGCAGGGCAGGATCATGGATATACAGGTGCTGGCCTACCGCGAAAGCCGGGGCGGGGAGGTGCAGCAGGCTTTTTTCACCCGTCAATTCAGCGGAGCGGCATTGACGTCGGCAGACAGCCTGAACCGGCGTGTTGATGGCATTACCGGCGCCACGCTGTCCGTACGGGCCATGGAAAGGATGGCGAGACTGGCCCTCCTGTTTGATAGCGCCAAGGCGACCTGAAACCGATGAGCAAACGTTCCCACTGGCGGTTCTTCCTGCTGCGCTGGCATCGCCGGATCGGGGTGGTGCTGGGCTTGTATCTGCTATGGATGGCCGGTAGCGGGATATTGCTGAATCATGCCGGTGGCCTGGGGCTGGACAAGCAATTTCTGGAAGGGCGGTTCTGGCTGAATCGTTACGGCGTGTCAGCGCCGCTGGAATTGCGTGTGGGAGAGCATGATTTCCTGTTAAGCGCCCATGGCTTGATGTCCGGTAACGATTTTCTGGGCGAATGCGCGCTGTTTCTAGGCGTCATGCCAACCGCAGACAGCCAGGTGCTGGCTTGTGATAACCGCATACTGCTGTTGACCACCCAAGGTGAACTGATTGAGCAGATTGATGCCGGTCGCGGTTTGCCCGGACCTTTCAACGCCATGGCAGGACTGGAACAACGGGTGTTCCTGCGACAGTCCGCGACGAGTGCGGTGCTGGAGCTGGACACGCTGGCCGGGTCGCTGAAGCCGGTGCCGGATATCATTGTTCCCGACGCGCTGTGGTCGCAGCCTGTCGCCGCACCAGCCGGCCTGACCGGTGAACGCCTGCTGCAGGATCTGCATTCCGGACGCCTGTTCGGTCGATATGGACCGTGGGTAGTAGATGCGCTGGGCCTCAGCGTCATTATGCTCGCGATATCCGGCTGGGCGCTGGCCCGGAAAAGACATCCAAAAATGTAAGAAAGGCTGAAATCCAGCGTTCTGATACCTTGAATTCTTCGTGCTAAAGCCTCATCTTTTCCCTGCCGAACAGATACCCTACTGTTTCTGTCTGATTTCATACACCTTCAGGTGCATCTGCCGCCTGTCCCTCGTCAAAAGGAGTTCAACATGGCCGTTCTCGTTGGCAAACCCGCCCCGGATTTCACCGTTCCCGCCGTTCTTGGCAATGGCGAAATCGTCGATAGCTATAACTTCGCTTCCGCCATCAAGGGCAAATACGCCCTGGTGTTTTTCTACCCGCTGGACTTCACCTTTGTCTGCCCGTCCGAGTTGATTGCCCTGGACCACCGCATTCCTGACTTCCAGGCCCGCAATGTGGAAGTGGTGGGTGTGTCCATCGACTCGCACTTCACCCACAATGCCTGGCGCAACACCCCGGTGAACGAAGGCGGCATCGGTCCCGTCAAGTACACCCTGGCCGCCGACCTGAAGCACGAAATCTGCCAGGCCTATGACGTGGAGTCTGCCGGCGGCGTCGCTTTCCGCGGTGCGTTCATCATCGACACCAACGGCATCGTGCGCTCGCAGATCGTCAATGACCTGCCGCTGGGCCGCAACATGGAAGAATTGCTGCGTCTGGTTGACGCCCTGCAATTCAACGAAGAGCATGGCGAAGTGTGCCCGGCCAACTGGAAGAAGGGTGACAAGGGTATGACTGCTTCTCCGGAAGGGGTAGCTGCTTACCTGACCGCCAACGCTGACAAGCTGTAATGACGTATCCGGGGTCGGGCCTCCACCCGGCTCCCGTTCTTTTTAGTTCTCATTTTTGGAAGTTGCATCATGGCCTTTGAATTGCCCGCCCTGCCGTATGACCGTACCGCCCTTGAGCCGCACATTACCGGCGAAACCATTGACTATCACCATGGCAAGCACCACAACGCCTATGTGGTCAACCTGAACAACCTGACCAAGGACAGCGACCTGGCTGACAAGTCGCTGGAAGAAGTCATCAAGGCTTCCGCCGGTGATGCCGCCAAGGTTGGCATTTTCAACAATGCCGCCCAGATCTGGAACCACACCTTCTACTGGCACTGCATGAAGCCGAACGGCGGCGGCAAGCCTACCGGCGCTATTGCCGACAAGATCAATGCCGATTTCGGCAGCTATGAAAAGTTTGTTGAACTGTTCACCGCCGCCGCCACCACCCAGTTCGGTTCCGGCTGGGCCTGGCTGGTGCTGGGCGCTGACGGCAAGCTGGCTGTCACCAAGACCGCCAACGCCGACCTGCCGATGGCTCATGGCCAGAAAGCGCTGCTGACTATCGATGTCTGGGAACATGCCTACTACATCGATTTCCGCAACCTGCGCCCGAAGTACATTGGTACTTTCCTGGAAAGCCTGGTGAACTGGGATTTCGTGAACGCCAATCTGGCGGGCTGATCTCCACGGTTGTGAACAAGCCAAAGGGCAGGGTAAAACCTGCCCTTTGCTTTTGGAGTGTCAGGCCGGGGTACCGCCGTGATACGTGTAGATCAGCCAAGGCTTGTGGTCCGTATTCAGCGAGTTGTAAAGCCGTTGAGCGGTCTGGTTGTCGGTGGCGGTGGTCCACTGGAGTCGCACCGCATCCTGCTGTTTGGCGAATTCGAGGCAATGCTCAATCAGGGCTTTGCCGATGCCCCGGCCGCGAAAGTCCGGCAAGGTGTAAAGGTCGTTCATCACGCCCACCTTGGCCGCCAATGTTGAGGAAAATGAAAAATAGACGGTGGCAAAGCCTGCCGCGATGCCATCTGCTGTGCGGAAGAGAAACTGGCGGCCGAAAGGATTGTCAGAGCAGAAACGGCTGAAGAAAGTGCGGTTGTGTTCATCAGAGATATTGGCAACCTGATAAAACTCCTGATATTTCCGGATCAAGGGTAATAAATCTTCGAAAATTTCCGTGTTCACGACTTCAATCATGCCATCACCTTCTTGATTTCATTCTGGATTCGTGAGAATCGTCATCGTGCGAAGTAAAACTATTATCGCTGTCATTACCGCACCACTGCTTCTCACAAGGTACACCATCCTGATTGCCGTCCATATTGACGTTGGGGCAATTCTCCAGGAAGTACTGAGCTTCCTCGCATGAGGTCATTTGCGAACAATAAGTTCGCCCGTCACATTTGTAACTGGATGTACTGAGTGTGGTACGCAGTTTCTCCATCACCTTGGGCGCCATGCTTTCAACTTTTGACATGACATCGTCGGGTTTTCTGAGTGACGAATCCGGGGTGTTTTCAAAAAAAACATGGTAGCCGTATGCGCCCAGCCCAAGCATGATAATCAGCGGAAGAAAGCCCGAACTGGAGCTTGCAGGCCTGGATATCCGGGCCGGAATATAGTCTCGCATTTCGTCCGGCGGTGGTGGCAGAGCATGGACGGGCCGGGTGACTGACCGGGCGCAGGGTTGGCCGTTGGCGTCGACGCCTGCTTCAAATAGCAATTCTTCGCCCAGTTGAGGTTTGCTTTTGCCCAAAGAAAAGTCGGCGAGGGCGACTGCGTAGCGTTGGTCGCCGTGTACCGGAGTAATGATGCCGGTTCCGCTGGCGTTGTCCCACTGCGAAAGGGTGCCTTCGAGTTGCTTCATGGTGAGAGTCCGGGACAGTGCGGCCGCCGGGGCGGGCTAATGTCGGTGTTTCGAGGTGGGGATTTTGATACGGCGGGGACAGCCTGACAAGCAATCCGATGCTTGGTTAGCTCAAAACGGGACATCCCTGTCCTTTTCATGCTCTCAAATGGCCGCTTCGTTCCTCTTCACCCGGAAGAAAATCGCATACATGGCTGGCAAGCTGAGCAAGGTCAGCGCTGTCGCCACAATCAACCCGCCCATGATGGCGCAGGCCATGGGGCCCCAGAACGGGCTTTCCAGCAGCGGAATCATGGCCAGTACGGCGGCGGCGGCGGTCAGGATGATCGGCCGGAAACGGCGCACCGCCGCTTCAACAACCGCCGTCCATCGATCCACACCCAAGGCAATATCCTGTTCAATCTGGTCAATCAGGATCACTGAGTTGCGGATGATCATGCCGTTGAGCGCAATCACGCCCAGCATCGCCACGAAGCCCATCGGTCGTCCCAGTATCAGCATCATCATTGAAGCGCCGACAATGCCCAGCGGACCGGTCAGGAACACCAGCAGCGCGCGCGGGAAGCTGCGCAGTTGCAGCATCAGCAGCGTGAAGATGATGAACAGCATCAACGGCACGTTGGCGGCGATGGAGTCGGAACCCTTCTTCGACTCGGCGACAGTACCGGCCAGTTCGATGTGATACCCCGGCTCCAGGTCGGCGCGCAGCTTCTCCAGTTGCTGGTCAAGGCGCAAGGCTACGGTAGCGCCCTGAATGCCTTCCACTACATCCGCTTGCACGGTGATGGAGAACTGACGGTTCTGCCGCCACACCACGCCCGGCTCCCAGACAAAGGCCGGCCGTGCAATCTGCGACATCGGGATGGACTGGCCGTTGGCGGTGGGCAGGTAGGCATTGGTCAGCGCGGTCATCGTGTCACGCTCTTCCTGAGGCTGGCGCAGCATGATGCTGATCTGGTCATTGTTCTCGCGGTACAGACCGATCGGCAGGCCCGAGAGAATGGTCTGACCGGCGGTAGCCAGTGTCTCCGTGGTGACGCCGAGGGCGCGGGCGCGATTCTGGTCAATGTCCAGATGCAACGCCTTGATCTGTTCTGCCCAGTTGTCGTTGACGCCGGTAGTGGACTTGTCAGCGAGGACGATGGCGCGCACCTTGTCCGCCAGCACCCGCAGTTTGCTTGGGTCTTCACCCATCACCTGGAACATCACTGGATAGGGCACGGGCGGGCCGTTGGGCAGCAGACGCAGGCGGACGCGGGCTTCCGGGAACTGCTGGTGCAGCATGGCCGGCAGCTGCTTGCGCATGCGTTCGCGGGCCTCCAGCGACGGAGTCACCAGTACAATTTGCGAGACGTTGTTCTGCGGCAAAATCTGGTCCAGCGGGAGGTAGAAACGGGGAGCTCCCTGACCGATAAAGGTGGTGACGGTGCCGGCATCCGGGATTTTCAGCAACTCGGCTTCCACCCGCTTCGCCAGTGTTTCACTGTTGGCGATTGACGAGCCTTCCGGCAGCCACAGATCCACCAGGATTTCCGGGCGGTTGGAGTCGGGGAAGAACTGTTTTTCCACCAGTTGCATGCCGACAATGCCCACTCCCAGCGCTCCCAGCGTGGCGAACAGGGTGATCCAGCGATGGCCCACGCACCAGTTAACGGTCTTGCGCACCATGACATAAAAGCCGGAGTCAAAAACTTCCTGCACTTCACCCGTGCTGTGGGGATGCTCCTTCAGCAGGCGGTAACCCAGGAACGGGACGAAATAGACCGAGACGAACCAAGACACGATCAGGGCCGTGGTGGTGACGGCAAAGATGGCAAAGGTGTATTCCCCGGTAGCCGAGTTGGCCAGGCCGATGGGCAGGAAGCCCGCCGCCGTGATCAGCGTGCCGGTCAGCATGGGCATGGCTGTGTTGCTGTAGGCGTATGTGCTGGCCTTGAGCCGGTCGTAACCCTCTTCCAGCTTGCGCACCATCATCTCGACGATGATGATGGCGTCGTCCACCAGCAGGCCCAGCGCAATGATCAGCGACCCCAGCGATATTTTGTGCAGGTCGATGCCCCAGCGTTCCATGACCAGGAAGGTAATGGCCAGCACGGTCGGAATGGACAGCGCCACCACCAGACCGGGGCGCATGTCGATACGGAACGGCTTGGTGTGAATGCCCAACGCCATGAAGCTGACGCCCAGGACAATGACCAGCGCTTCCGCCAGCACGCGCAGGAACTCACGCACCGAGAAGGCGACAGATTTCGGCTGGTCCTGCACCTGGCTCAGTTCGATACCGGCGGGCAGGGTGCCGCGCAGCTGTGTGGTGGCGGTTTGCAGGTGCTTGCCGAGGACGATGATGTCGCCGCCGCGCACCATGGACACCCCCAGACCGATGACTTCACGGCCGTTGAAGCGCATTTTCGCGGCGGGCGGGTCTTGATAGCCGCGCTGTACCGTGGCGATATCGCCCAACCGGAAGGCGCGGTTGTTGAAGCGCAGCGGCAGGGCGCGCAGGTCGTCCAGCTTGTCGAACTGGCCGCTGATGCGGATCTGGATGTCATCCCCGGGTGTGCGCAGCACCCCGGCAAATTCCACGGCATTCTGCTGGTTCAGGGCGTTGATTACCTGCCGCAGATCGATACCCATGCGGGCCAGCTTCTTCTGCGAAACTTCTACATAGATCCGTTCCTGCTGCACACCATATTGCTCCACCTTGGCCACGCCCGGCACCCGCAGCATTTCCTGCTGCACACGGTCGGCGTAGTCCTTCAGTTCGGCATAAGAGAATCCGTCGGCGGAAAGGGCATAAATCACCCCGAACACATCACCGAACTCATCGTTGTAGAACGGTCCCTGCACCCCTTGCGGCAGCTTGCCGCGCATGTCACCGGTCTTTTTGCGGATGGTGTACCACAGGTTGGACACTTCCTGCGGCTTAGTCGAATCCTTGACCTCGACAAAGATGGTGGTTTCGCCCGGCTTGGAATAGCTGCGGATGCGGTAGGTGTTCGGGACTTCCTGCAGCGTTTGTTCCAACGGGTCGGTGACCTGTTCGGCCATCTGCATGGCGGTGGCGCCGGGCCAGAAGGCGCGGACCACCATCATGCGGAAGGTAAAGGGCGGGTCTTCGTCCTGCCCCAATTGGAAGTAGGATGCGATCCCGGCCAGTGTCAGCACGATCAGCAGATAGGTGGTGATCGCCGGGTTCTGGATGGCGATGCGCGAAAGGTTGAACCGTTCGTCAGGATTGGGCTTGGTCATGATGGCTCCGGATTCTGGTCGGGTTCAAGGCGCGGCGGTTTCGAGCGGGCGTACTTTCTGGCCCTCGATCAACACATGCACCCCGGCGACCACAATGCGCGCGCCGTCCGGAACGCCGCCGACCAGCACTTCATTACCGTCAATACCCAGCACCTGCACCGGAATACCATGCACCTGACCGCTCTTGTCGTCGAATTGCCAGAGCTTGGTCTGGCTGTGGTCCCCCACCAGCGCGGTGGTGGGCACTTTGATGCCGCCTTGCTGGGCCGGCAGCGGTATGGACAAGGTGGCGGACTGACCCAGCGCCAGAGCGCCAACGGGGGCTTCCACGCTGTAGCGGGCGCGGAAGGTGCGGGTGGCGGGATCGGCGGAGGCGGACAGTTCACGCAGCGTGGCGGGGTAGTGCTTGCCGGGTTGCGCCCACAGGGTCACGGTGGCGCCGTTCAGTTTGGAAAGGGCGGGGCGATCTTCCGGAAACTCGACTGCAATTTCACGCGGGCCTTCCTGGGCGAGGGTGGCAACCGGCTGACCGGCCGCCACCACCTGACCGACATCGGCCTGCAACGCAGTAATGACGCCATCCGCATCCGCCCGCAGCACAGCGTCTTCCAACCGGTTGGACTCCAGCGAGGAACTGCTTTGCAGGCTGGAGAGCCGCGCCTCCGCCGCCGAGACCGCGACGCGCTTGCGGTCCAGATCCAGATCAGAGACAAATTGCTGGGTACGCAATTCCTGAAAGCGTTTGAATTCCGCGCGGGTCAGATCCAGATCGGCCTTGGCGGCGGCAACCTGTGACCCGGCGGCGGACTTCGCCAGGGTGAAATCTCGCGGGTCCAGTTGCGCCAGTACTTGGCCGCGCTTCACGCGCTGTCCGGTTTCCACCTGACGCGACACAATCTTGCCGCCCACCCGGAAACCCAGGGGCGATTCCACACGGGCTCGCACTTCGCCGGCCAGTTCCACCTGCCCCTGAACGGAACCGGCGGTGACGGTCATCAGTTTGACCGGACGGGGCTTTTCCACGGGTGCAGGTGGTTTACTGCAAGCACTCAGGGTCAGGGCGGAGCCCAGCATCAGGGATGCGGCGGCATAACGGAAATGGGGATGCATGTCAGGACTCCGGAGCAACGGACAAGGGACGACGGGCGAATCCGGTAAACAGTGTCTCAACCATATTGTCGATAAAGGCGGAGACGGTTTCCGGGGTGGCCAGATGGGGGGCAAGTTCCGTTTGCAGCACGCCGGGAATCACCAGTGAGCGCAGGAAGCCCATCACCAGTACATCCCGGTAGACCGTGGGAAAGGGGTTGAAATGACCTTCCTGCACCGCTTGTTGGAACAGGGCATCCAGACGTTGCAGGTAGGGACGCATGTAGGTGCTGCGCATGTATTCGCCGCGTTCGTTGGAGGCTTCGCCTTCGCGAAACATGAATTCAACGGCATGGGGTTCGGCCAGCACCAGTTTCAGCGATTGCGGCAGGTTATGGCGGATGGTGGCGGCGGCATCACGGTCGCGCGCCAGGTCTTCCAGTGTGGCGTAGAGCCGGTTCATCAGCGGGCCGATCACTTGATCTGCGGCCTCCTGCCATAACTCCTGCTTGCTGCCGAAGTGATGGTGAAGCAGGCTGTCACTGACGCCGCAATGGGTGGCCAGCTGGCGCAGCGAGACTCCGTCAAAGCCTTGCGTGGCAAAGGCGTTGAAGGCCCGCCGCACTATTTGCTCGCGGGTCATGGCGCTGTCTTGGCGGGCGGGGCGGCCGCGCTGGCGGAGGGGTGTGGTCATGACTGGATGCGGATCGTCCGGTATTAATTGGGCGGATGACCAATTAATAGCAGAAGAGTGGTATCTTGTCACTGTCTATTTTGAGGGGTAATGAGTCATTTTTTGGTTGCGGGGATGGGTTGGGGACAAACAGGTGCGTGGGGCTGTGTAATTGCACAACTGCATCAAGATGCAAGACGGATTCCGATGATTATCAATCGACTTGAAAACTTGTAATTCTGGTTTGAGTAAATAGCGACGTTTAGTAGAAACACTCACTTCCCGCCACTGACTGTGGTGCCAGTCAAGCGGACGCAGGCTGTTCGTCATGTCGCCCCGGGCCTGCACGTGGTGCTGTAAAGCACCTGCCGTGCATCGATATTCGTGACGAGCCTGCATCCGGTACTGCGGGGAATACGGCGAGAAAACGTGGAGAAAAAGGTTTGACTGAAGAGGATCCTTATTGAACGCTGGGCATCAACCGACGACTACCTGCAGTCGATGTACTCAATATAGCCAGTGCCATCAATTGGACGCCCCTTGAATCGACCACGATAGCCGTAGCTACCGGCATAACCCCCCGCCATGCCGTACTTGAAGTCTCCGTTGGCGGAGCCGCCAATGGAAATCAACTCATTGCCGGACTCATCATCGACACGCCATGAGAATTTCTTAGGCAATCGCATGGCGGTTCCATCTGGCGTGACCACTGATTCGGCTTCATGTTCATGAACTATGAAATCGAAGCCGTGTGTGTATGTCCCGCCGTGGTCATCCAGCGAACGTACATAAACACGACGCTGTAATTCCGCGTTCAGCGGGCCAAGCACCACGACCATCAGCACCTGCGTTCGCGCATCAATGTTGAGTATTTGGTAAGTGAAAAAGCGTAGGGGCAGCGACAAGTTGATTACTCGCGCATATTCGAACGTGCACAGTCCTTGCAGCGGTGTTTTCAAACCATCATGCTCGATATGGCCTGTATATTCACACAGCAGCGCCCAGTGATCGTAGACTCCGCCAAGCATTTTGGCGAAATGAGCGATCTTGCTAGTGGCCCGCAACTCCAACACGAAATTGAAGGCCTTGCCACTGCGCCGCGCGGTGAAGTTCGGATACCTCCCTTCGATCACCAAGTCGTCCCCGAAGCGCAGGTAGCTTCCATCAGGGCGGAGTTCGCAATCCCTTGCCACACTGTAGCCGTTGAAGTGATCAGGTGTGCCGATCGCGGTGCCTACCAACACATTGGCCGTGTCCAAGGCGGTGGTCTTGATCAGGTGGGAGTTGCGGAAAAGTTTGACTTTCGGTTGACCAATAACCGTAATCAGGTTCAAAAAGTTATACGGTGGTGGCAGGTTGGGCACCATGATGCCGTAGTGCACACAGGTGTATCGGCCCTGTGGGGGAGCCACCGATGTGCCCGGATCGAAAGGGTTGCCGTTGAGACGTAGCGAGCGCTCGACGGCATTAGTCAGTGATTTGGGCATTATCAGATTCATATCGGCCTCTATTCCGTTCAAACAGCATAAAGGTTCCGGGCAGACTCGGGCGGCATTTGGTACACAAAATCAAGGTTTTCCCGAATCAGTCGTTGATCATCATTGCTGCGACGCCAGTGCATGAATACCGGTGAAAAATATGCCAGAAGTTCACGCGCAATATCTTTGCCGATGGCCGGGTCACGGAGCATCCAGCGCAAAAATGCAAGAAATTCGCCTTTACGTGGTGCACGGTCCTGCGCGAGCAGCGCCTTCATTAGTTGTGCTACGCCTTGGTATAGCGACCTATTGATACCAACAAAAGTCAGATTATACACCAACTGGTTTGCCACACTGTTACCGTACAGATGTGTGTATATGTCGTGGCAAACTGATTGGTGTTCCATTTCCTCAAGTGCGTGCCACTTCAAAAGACGGGTTACTTCCGGGTGTTGCTGGAAGCCCTTGAGATCCGCCGCCAGAAATGCCCGCGAGAGTGAGTAGATGACATGCTCACCCGTTACTACCACAGCAAGCCTTTGTTTGAGACTCATCGTGGACTCATTCTTTTTGGTTATGGATTCCATTACCTCCGACATTTTTTCAATACTGAATCCGAGTTCGCCAAGGCGGCGATTGAATTCTCGATGCTCGCGGGTGTGAATTGCTTCCTGCCCAATGAATGCTTGAGCGTCAGCCGCAAGAACGGACCCTTGCAACAGCGGTTGAGCGTCCCGGATTGCTCGAATCAGCATTCCTTCCGTAATGGGTGCTATCAGCGAAAGAGCATTGAACAAATGGCTGATATACAAGTTATCTTCGGTATGAATTGCTGGTACGGTGGAGAAGTCAAAACGGGTTTCTTTACGCACTTCAAGGGCAATTGGAGTGCTTCTGGTGTGTTTGGCGTTCATGTTCATGGTAGGTTCCTCCTGTTTGGATATGAGTATCGTATGCAGGCGGTTCGGCAATATATTATTAAAATGCGCCAACCATGTAATATAATGCGCCATTTGCATGAGGGGTCAGCCAGATGTTTCGTGTACCGGGTGCATTTCTATCCGCCATAGCCGACTGGTTGCAGCTATGTGGCTATGGTTCAACTTTGCTATGCGCACGCATTCGACGCATTAGCTCCAACGAATCTGTAATGCTCGACGAGGCCGAAGGCCTGCTTAACGAAGCTTCATTGCTCACAGGCGATCCAGATGCCGCATTGCGGATCGGGCAACAGAGTAGCTGGTCAAATCTGGGCGCCTTGGGCCACATGCTCTCCAATGCTCAAACGCTGGAAGACCTGCTGAACAGCTACGTCTATTACGAGGCTCTTTTTTATGGATCGAATATAGCCAACCTCCAGCGTGACCCGGGAAGCTTGACCCTGTACTGGAATACGCGCGATGAATACAGGAAATTTGCCTGCTTTTCCATCAGCAGCGTGGTTAACGTAGTGAGGCGTTCCGGTATTCCGGCGGAGTGTATGGCTGCCGTTTCCCTCCCGTTTAATGATGAATCCGCAGCCGGTGTTTATGCTGAAATTCTTCATTGCAACACAATCGTCTTTGGCCAAGTTCTGGGAGTCACCGTTCGCAGGGAATTCCTTGGCAGAGAAGTCCATGTGTGCACTAACAAAAGTGATCGTTCTGCTTTGTTGAGAAGACTGTTTCCCGAAATCAATGATGCAGAGCTGACGTCAAGACTCTACTACGTGATTACGGCCGCGCTTCCGCAAAGGGAGGCAAACCTGGCATTGGTTGCAGAAAAACTTGTCATGTCGCCAAGAACGGTCCAGCGGAGGTTATCTGCCATTCCGGATGGGCTGCGCGGTGCGATCGGGAGAGTGCGAATGCATTTGGCCAAGGAGTATCTCTGTGATAAAAGCATGCCGCTTGTAGCCGTATCCATGCTGCTGGGTTACTCTGAACAAAGCGCGTTCCAGCTCGCCTTCAGGAAGCAGTTTGGTGTCACTCCCGGTCAATGGCGACGTGATTCACAAAGGCTTGTGCATTAGCCGCTGCAGGGGAAATCAAGTATTACAAAGTCGGTGTCACGGCAAACAAGTAAAATGAAGGACACCGATTAGCCGCTGAAACTGGGTAGTATGGCAACGAGTACGTCTGGCGCGAAGAATAGCCCAAGCTGGGCAAATACCTGCGGGGTTTTCCCACACCCCCCAACCCGTTACTATCCCCCCCACCCAAATCACGATACCAGCCTGATGTCCCACTACCGTCCACCGGCGCCACCCAAAACCCCGCTGATCACTCCCGAAGGCTATCAGGTGCTGGTCGACGAACTGGACTACCTGTGGCGGGTCAAACGCCCCGAAGTCACCCGTTCCGTCAGTGAAGCCGCCGCCCAGGGCGACCGCTCGGAAAACGCCGAATACATCTACGGCAAGAAACTGCTACGCGAAATCGACCGTCGTGTCCGCTTTCTGGAAAAACGCCTGCCGGAATTGCGTGTGGTGCGGGAACATCCCTCCGACCCCGCCCGTATCTACTTCGGGGCAACCGTGGAACTGGAAGATCTGGAAACCGGCGAGGAGTTACGGGTGCGGATAGTCGGCCCCGACGAAATCGACCCCAAGCGCAACTGGATCAGCATCGATGCCCCCATGGCCAGAGCCTTGCTAAAAAAGGCAATTGATGATGAAGTGCCGGTCGAGCGGCCCGCAGGGAAGGCCGTGTTTCTGGTATTGGACGTCCGTTACTCTGAAAGTCAGGAAAAGGCATGAAAAATCATTTACTTAACATCGTATCCTCCGTTGTCAGCTCCACATTGCGCGGCTGGCATGGCAGTGCAGGCAGCAAACAGGTTGTGCAACCGTCGCAACGGCCCATCCTGTTCGACCGCGAGGATGACGCCGAATGCCGTCTGGTGCGCGAGGCGCTGACCGAGTTGAACCTGGATGTGATGATTTATCCTTGCCCGTTGTCCGGTAATCGTTTCAAGAGCAAACTAAATGAACTGTCCGGCGGGCAGGGCAGTGTTCCGTACCTGATGGACCCCAATAGCGGTGAGCGTCATGGCGGGGCGCAGGCCATTGTCGAATATCTGTTCCGACAGTACCGCCAAAAGCCTGCGCCGCGTCATTTGAATATCAATGAATGGAATCTGCTGACTTCGCGTTTGGCCGGAACCGTCCGCGGCCGCCGCATACTGGCCCAGCCCTCGGTAACGCCGGAACTGCCGTTGACCCTGTACAGTTTTGAATCCAGCCCTTATTCCCGCCCCGTGCGTGAGAAGCTGTGCGAACTGGAATTGCCTTATACTCTGATCAATCTCGGCAAGCAGCAACTGGCTGATGTCGGCCCGGCCAAACAGCGTTTGCACTTCGGAGAATACAAACCTTTACCCGATACCAAACGTTCGCACATGCTGGCCGAAAAGGGGCGGGTGCAGGTGCCGTTCCTGATTGACCCCAATCATGGCGTGGAGATGTTCGAGTCGAAGGACATTTTGGCCTATCTGGAAAGGACGTACCAGTTTCCGGGCTAAGTATGCTTCGCCGATAAACTGGCCTCCACATAGGAGGCCTTTTTATTAGTGGTCGAAAGAGTCATTTCGCTTCTTTAGCGGCCATTTTCCCTTTTACCATCTGCACCACCATCGGCAGGAAACTGATGCCGATAATGGCAAAGATCACCAGCGTGAAGTTCTTGCGCACCACCGGCAGGTTGCCGAAGAAATAGCCCAAGCCCACAAACAGGCTGACCCAGCATAGCGTACCGAAGACACTGAAGCTCAGGAAGCGGCGGTAGACCATGGCGCCCATACCCGCTACGAAGGGGGCAAAGGTGCGCACAATCGGCACGAAACGCGCGAAAATCACCGTCTTGCCGCCATGCTCGGCAAAATAGGCTTCGGTCTTGTGCAGATGGTCCATGCGGATCAGCTTTGTGTTGGTAATCAGCCGCCTTCCCAGCCTGTTGCCAATCCAGTAATTGCAGGAGTCGCCGCTGATGGCGGCGGCGCACAGCACCAGACCCACCAGCCACGGGTTCATGGAGCCGATGGCGGCCAGCGCCCCGGCGGCAAACAGCAGGCTGTCGCCCGGCAGCAGCGGCATCACCACCACCCCGGTTTCGGTAAACACAATCAGGAACAGGATGGCGTACACCCACAAACCGTAATTGGCGACAAATTCCGCCAGATGCTGGTCAATGTGCAGAATGAAATCGATGATGAACATGGCGGTGAAGTTGCTGTACGGGGAAAGGGGCTTGATGCTAGCAAATTAGCTCCCGCTCAAGCCATGCTCCAATGGTGGGAAAACCGTAATTGGCCACCGGCAGGGAGAAGTTATGGCCGAATTGGCAAAGAATCTGGCCGTTATTGATATTCCTCAAATATACGGGTGTGCATATTATGAGCGCGTAGAAGACCGTTTACCTGTTGTAAGCGGCGTTTCCGGAGTGATGTATAGCCTTGATCCGGGGGTAAGTCCCCGATATTACGTGTAAAACCGCCTTTTTCAGAGGCGTCAAATATCAAAAAGCAGTCGTTTTCCTTCAAGACGGAAAGCGGGTTTATGCTTGCCATTCGTCGGAAAACACCGTTTATCCGGCTTTTGGTGCTATTCGTCGGCAAGTTGGTCAGATAGTATGCATTTGTCGCTCACACACAGGATTGAGTCGGCAAGCAACTAACAAAGCAGTGACTCGTAGAAGTCAACTGCAAAAACAAAAACTGACCAAAGGACAAACCCAATGCGCAAGCTGCTCTTGACGGCCCTTATTGCCGCTACTGCCTCCGTTTCCACCATGGCGACTGCCGGAACCTACTCCCAGACCAAATATCCCATCGTGCTGGCGCACGGCATGTTCGGCTTCAAGTCCTTGCTGGGCGGCGCCATTGACTACTGGTACCAGATTCCCGGTGATCTGCGCGCCAACGGGGCAACGGTGTATGTGACGCAGGTGGCTGCTCTGGAAAGTTCCGATGTCCGTGGCGAGCAATTGCTGAAACAGGTTCGTGACATTCTGGCGATCAGCGGTAAAGCCAAGGTCAACCTGATGGGCCACAGTCACGGCGGCCATTCCATCCGTTACGTGGCGGATGCGATTCCAACCAAAGTGGCGTCAGTGACAGCCATCGGTAGTCCGGTCAAGGGTTCGCCGGTGGCGGATCTGGTGGTCAGCACCGGCCCGCTTAGTCCGGTTGCCTATGGGGCCTTGAATGCACTGGCCGGGATCATTGAAATGTTCAACGGGGCAGGCAGTTTCAACCAGAGCGCCAAGAACAGCATAGCCGCGCTGTCCACCTCCGGCTCGGCGGCCTTCACCAGCCGTCATCCTGCCGGTGTACCCACCACCAGTTGCGGCAGCGGTGCATCCACCGTCAATGGCATCAAGTACTATTCCTGGGGCGGCACCAAGCGCCTGACCAATGTCCTGGACCCGACGGATGCGCTGCTGGGTCTTACCGGCCTTTTCATTCCGGGCGCCAATGACGGGTTGGTGTCGCAATGCAGCAGTCATTTGGGTGTGGTGTTGCGTGATAACTACTCCATGAATCATCTGGATGAAGTGAACCTGATGTTCGGTCTGCGCGACATCTTCTCGACCGATCCCAAGTCGGTGTACCGCGAGCATGCCAATCGCTTGAAGACCGCCGGATTGTAATCAGCCTCTATAAAACCGCGTTCTCTCCGTTAATAGCCGCCTCCCCAAGGGGCGGCTTTTTTCATTGCCTTTTCCTCTCGCGAATCAGGTTATAATTCGTGGCTGAATGCATTTCTCTTGTTCTGGCTTCCGGAGTTTCCCGATTTGCTCGCCGTATCCCGATTGCAGGCTGCCCGTGACGACCGTGTGCTGTTTACCGGCCTGTCCTTTGCCATGCAATCCGGTGACATCCTGCAGATTGCCGGTCCCAACGGCACGGGCAAGACGACGCTGCTGAACCGTCTGGTCGGTCTGGGCGGGTTTGATGTAGGCGATGTGCTCTGGGACAACCATCCCGTCAATGATGACCCCGTGGCCTTCCGCCGCCGCTTCAGCTATCTGGGCCATAATCTGGGCCTGAAGGCCTTGCTGACACCCTTGGAAAATCTGGCGTTCCTGATCCGGCTGCGCGGCCTGGAGGTTGGCGTCGATGAGTTGATGTCGGCTTTGGAACGGGTGGGTCTGGCCGGTTACGAAGACGTCCCGGTGGCGCATTTGTCTGCCGGGCAGAAACGCCGGGTCGGTATTGCCCGCCTGTTTCTGGAAAAATCGCCGCTGTGGGTGCTGGACGAACCGTTCACCGCCATTGATCAGGCCGGTGTACGCGCACTGGAGGGTTGGTTGGTGGAACATGCCCGCAATGGCGGCATGATTGTGCTGACCACGCATCATATTTTCCCGGGGACGTTCCCGTTGAGGCGGCTGGATCTCTCGGACTATTGCCCGGAGGCGCACTGAATGCAGCGGGCCTTGTGGGCGGTATTGCGTCGCGACGTGCGATTGGCGGCGCGGCAAGGCGGCGACTGGCTGAATCCGCTCAGCTTCTTCGTCATGGTTATCACCCTGTTCCCGCTGGCCATCAACACCACGCCCACCAAACTGGCCGCCATGGCCGGGGGCGTGGTCTGGATTGCGGCTTTGCTGTCGGTCTTGCTGTCCATGGACAGCCTGTTCCGGCAGGACTATGACGATGGCAGTCTGGAACAGCTGGCGCTGAGTCCATCGCCCTTGCCGGTCGTGGTGCTGGCCAAGGTGATGGCGCACTGGCTGCAAACCGGCGCCTGCCTGACCTTGCTCAGTCCGGTGGCGGCCTTGCTCTTGAACCTGCCCGCCGAAGCCATGGGCACCTTGTTCCTGACCTTGCTGTTGGGCACGCCCACCCTCAGTTTGATCAGTTCCATCGGCGCGGCGCTGACGGTATCGTTAAGGCGAGGGGGCGTGCTGGTGCCGCTGCTCAGCCTGCCATTGCACATTCCGGTCATCATATTCGCCACGGCGGCGGTGCAGGCCTCCATGGCCGGTCTGCCTGCCGTGGGTTATCTGGCCATACTGGCGGCGTTTCTCGTGCTGGCCTTGACGCTGGCGCCCTTGGCCGTAGCGGCTTCCTTACGCCTGGCGACTGGAGGATAAAGCATCCATGAATTGGCTTAACCGGGTCTGGCAGACTTTCCTGCAAACCGTCAGCCCCAAGCATTTCTATTTCATCAGCGGCCGTTTCATTCCATGGCTGGCCGTGATTTCCGGCCTGCTGATCGGTATCGGCACGGTATGGGGCCTGGCATTCGCACCGCCCGATTACTATCAGGGCAACAGTTACCGCATCATCTTCATCCATGTGCCCGCCGCCAGCATCGCCATGAGCGGTTATCTGGGCCTGGCGGTGTGTGGCGTCATCAGCCTGGTGTGGAAGGTCAAGACCGCCGAGATGGTGGCGCGCGCCATTGCCTTGCTGGGCGCGTGGTTCTGTTTTCTGGCGCTGGTGACCGGCGCGGTGTGGGGCAAGCCGACCTGGGGAACTTATTGGGTATGGGATGCGCGTCTGACCTCGATGCTGATTTTGTGGTTCCTGTACGTCGGTGTGGTGGCCCTGTACGGCGCTTATGAGAGCAGCGCCACCGGCGCAAAGGCGGCGGCGATCCTGTCGGTGGTTGGCATCATCAACCTGCCCATCATCAAGTATTCGGTGGAATGGTGGAATACGCTGCATCAGGGGGCAACCTTTTCGCTGACCGCGAAGCCGAAGATGCCGCCCGAAATGTGGATGCCGCTGGTGGTGATGATCCTGGGCTTCTACACGCTGTTTGCCTTGTTGGTGGTGTTGAAATCGCGCAATGTCATTCTGCAGCGTGAACGCCGCAGCCAGTGGGTGCGTGAAATTGTCCGCGCCGAGGGAGGCCGTCATGGCGTTTGAATCGTTGGCTGATTTCCTGGCCATGGGCAAGCATGGCCCCTATGTTTGGACGTGTTACGGCCTGACTTTTATGGTGGTGTTTGGTCTGCTGTGGCAGGCCCGGGCCGAGCGCAAGCGTTTCATGCGTGAGCAATTGGCCCAGATGCGCCGGGATGCGCGCAAGAATCCTGCAGTTTCCGGAGAAAGTGACGATGCATCCGAAGCGTAAACGTACTTTGCTGTTGATTCTGGCCCTGGTGGCCGGATTGGGATTGGCAACCGGCCTGGTGACCTATGCCTTGCGCCAGAACATCAGCGCCTTTTATTCCCCCAGCCAACTGGTGAACGGGGAAGCGCCGGAAGGACGAAAGATCCAGGTGGGCGGACTGGTGGTGCAGGGGTCGTTGAAGCGCTCGCCGGATTCACTGGCGGTGGAGTTCCTGATCAGCGACCTGAAACAACAAGTGCCGGTTTCCTATACGGGAATCCTGCCGGATCTGTTCAAGGAAGGGCAGGGCATCATGGCTACAGGCACCTTCAGTAACGGCAAGGTACAGGCGGAGGAAATCCTGGCCAAGCATGACGAAAACTACATGCCGCCGCAGGTCAAGGATGCCATCAAGGAAGCGGGGCATCCCGTCAAGTAACCCAACAGGCTGCCTGCCGCTGACGGGCAGGCAGTCGTCCGCATCAGCCCGCCACAATCACCCGCAGGGTATCGCTCACCAGATGCAGGTGCTGCAAGTGCTTCAGCCCCTGTTCCAGATGGAATTCCAGAGCCGCGATTTCCTGCGGGCGCACCGCCGGATTAATGGCCTGTAGCGCCTTCAACCGCTCAATTTCCCGAGTCAGATTTATCGTAAAGACTTCACGGGCTTGCGCTGCCAATGCCGGCAACTGTTCATTTGCCACTTTTTCGGCCTGCCGGGTGCGGGTTGCAATAATGTCGTCCTGCATCTTCACCACCTGCCGCGCGGTATTGCGGTCCAGCGGCAGAATCTGGCGGTTCAGGTTGTCATGCAGCACCTTGGCACTCAGGTCGCGACCCTCACCGTCCAGCAGGACGCGGATCACCAATTGCGGCAAGGTGGCCGGCAGGTTGAGGTAACGGGGGGCCACCACCTCCAGCCGGAACCATGACTCAACCAGCAGGGTGCCGGGCTTGATGCCCTTGTTGCGGATCAGCGCGACATTGGCGTTGCCGAAGTGCTGACGGGTCAGCAAGTCCAGCACGCCCAGCACCATCGGATGTTCCCAGGTCAGGAACTGCAGTTCTTCACGGCTCAGCGCCTGGACACGGTCCAGAGTTACGGACAAGCCATCGGCATCCAGACCGGGGAAGGCTTCCACGGTCATGTGATCGCCGGGATGCAGGATGTGACTGCCGTCCCCCTGGTCGTCGTGCTCCAGTCCGAAGGCAGACCAGACGCGGCCCATGAAGTCTTCCAGCATCAGGTCATCATCCTGATCGGCAACGGTTTCCACCAGGTTCAGGGCGACTTCGCGGCGGCAGGAATTCAGTTCCAGCAAGTAGTCCCGACCGGCCTGCATTTCCGCTTCCAGTTGCTCAAGATCGCTGCGGGCCTCTTCAATCAGCTGTTCAAAGCGGTCGTGGTGGGCCGTCGGTGCTTGCAGTAATTCCTTCAGCGCGTCCTGATGGTACTGTTGCACCACCTGGGCGGTGGGGGAAATGCGGGAAATGGCGTCCAGCGCCTCATGGTGCCAGCGGAAAAGCCGTTCCTGAGCGGTGCCGGCCATGTATGGCACGTGGATGTTGATGGTGTCGGTCTGGCCGATGCGATCAAGACGGCCGATACGTTGTTCCAGGATGTCCGGGTTGGCGGGCAAATCGAACAGCACCATATGGTGGGCAAACTGGAAATTACGGCCTTCCGATCCGATTTCTGAACACAGCAGGATTTGCGCACCGTAACCTTCTTCCGCAAAGTACGCAGCAGCGCGGTCGCGTTCCAGCAGGCTCATGTGTTCGGTAAACAGTGTGGTGCGGATACCTTCCTTCAACCGCAGCTTTTCTTCCAGCGCCTGGGCCACCGGAGCGGTGCGGCAGATCAGCAACACCTTCTGCTGCTTCAGTTGCTTCAGCAGTTTGATCAGCCAGGGAATGCGCGGGTCATTGGCCATCCAGGCGTCGTCTTCGCTCTGCACTTCCGGCCACAACTGAAAACGCACCGGGCCGGTAACCGGCCAGTCAGCCGGAGGCGTCAGCGGTTCCGGCAGGCATAGTCGCTGCGGAAAGCCGCGAATGGCGTCGCGGGTGTTACGGAACAACACCCGGCCGGTGCCGTGACGGTCCAGCAGTTGCCGCAAGGCTTCCTGGCGACCGGCGGCCGTTTTGACATCCGGTGCGGCGCCGAGGAATTCGCCAATGGTTGACAGTGTGTCTGCGTCGACGTCGCCCTCGGCCAATTGACGGGCGGCAGCCGCGACGGGCAGGAAGGCTTCTTCCTCTACCAGGAACTGCTCCAGGCTGGGAAATCGGTTCGGATCCAGCAGTTTCAGGCGGGCATAGTGGCTTGCCACGCCCAGTTGTTCCGGGGTTGCTGTCAACAGCAGGACCCCGGGAGTTTGCGCCGCCAGCCGGTCCACCAGCTGATAGGCTTCGCTGGGTGACTCTTCATCCCAGGCCAGATGGTGGGCTTCATCCACCACCAGCAAGTCCCAGGTCGCCCCCAGGGCTTCGTCAGCCAGATAAGGATGGTCAATCAGCAAGTCGATGCTGCACAACACACACTGTTCCGTGCTGAACGGATTCTGGACTTCGTCATGCTCGCGGATGGCGGCGGTACGGCCCAGATCGAACAGTGAAAAATCGATATTGAAGCGGCGGCGCATTTCCACCAGCCACTGGTATTGCAGGCTGTCCGGAACCAGCACCAGCACCCGCTGCGCGCGGCCGGTCAGTAGTTGCTGGTGAATGATCAGACCGGCTTCAATGGTTTTGCCCAAACCGACTTCATCCGCCAGCAGGACGCGCGGCGCCATGCGTTGGGCGACTTCGTGGGCAATGTAGAACTGATGCGGAATCAGGCCGACACGCGGCCCCACCAGCCCCGCGACCGGACTATGCGCCAGCTTCTCACGGGCGCGCAGGGCCATGACCCGCAATTCATACCATTCATTGTTGTCCAGCTGACAGGCCAGCAAGCGTTCGGAGGGACGGGACAAGTGAATGTTTGGCGACAGCTTGGTTTCGGCCACGGTGGTGGTATGACCGTCGGCATTCATGACCTCATAGCGCAGCACAAACTGGCGCTCCACAACCGAAGACACGGTCCACTCCGCGCCGTCGGTATCGACAATGCTGTCGCCCTGGGCGAAACGGATGCGAGACAGCGGTGCATTCTGACGTGCATAAACCCGGGTTTCCTCGCTCTTGGGAAACAGAATGGTAATGGTGCGCTGATTCACCTCAATAACCATGCCCAGGCCCAATTCCGTTTCGGCGTCTGACAGCCAGCGCTGGCCAATTGCAGGGGTGGGAGTACTCATAGGCAGTTTTCTATCGTTCTAAAAAGGGGCGGGCAGGGTGAAGTTCAGGCGTTCGCCCGTAACCGGGTGGGTAAATTCCAGGGTTTCAGCGTGCAGGCACAAACGGGGGGAAGCGCCGGTATCAAAGTCCCGCGCATACAGGGTGTCCCCCAGAATGGGATGGCCCAGGGCCAGCATGTGCACACGCAATTGATGCGAGCGGCCGGTCACCGGTTCCAGCAACAGCCGGGTTTGACCGGGTTTGCGCTCCAGTACCGACCAGAAGGTCTGCGAGGGCTTGCCATTGACCGTATCCACGATATGCAAAGGCGGATTTTCCGGGTCGTAACAAATGGGCAGGTTTACTTCACCGCGCATGTCGGCGGGGTGCCCGTAAACCAGAGCGACATAGCGCTTGTTGACGGTGCGTTCGGCAAATTGCCGGTTCAGGTCTTGCTGCACGGGCAGGCTGCGTGCGAACACCAGCAAGCCGGAAGTATCGCGGTCAAGACGATGCACAATGCGGATGCCGGGCCAGATCTGTTGCAGCCGGTGATACAGTGAGTCGAGTTTTTCAGGGCCCTTGCCGGGCACGGACAGCAAACCTTCAGGCTTGCCGATGACCAGAAGATGCGCGTCGTCCAACAGGATGGGACAATCTGTCAGCACGGCATCGCTCCGGGTTTGAAGAGAGGGCGCAATTGTAATGACAAACGGATTTAAAGCAATCACATCTCGTCAGTGAGACAGCATAATCCGTATAATTTGCGCCATGAATAATCCGCTCCCCCCCGCAAGTCTCCCTGACGACGACTACGACCGCCGCTTTGCCGGCACCCGCCGCCTCTACGGAGAGCGCACCTTCACCCTGTTTGAGCGCGCTCATGTCATTATCGCAGGGGCGGGGGGTGTCGGCAGCTGGGCCATCGAGGCTCTGGCGCGCACCGGCATCGGCCGCCTGACGCTGATCGACATGGATGTCCTGGTTCCGTCCAACGTCAACCGGCAACTGCCCGCACTGGATGGCACATTCGGCCGTAACAAGATTGATGTGCTTGGTGAGCGCGCCAAGGCGATCAATCCCCGGCTGGATCTGCATATGGTGGACGATTTTCTGACCTGGGACAACCTGCCGCAACTGATGGCCGACACGCCGCACCTAGTGCTGGACTGCACTGATGACGTCCAGGCCAAGCTTTCCATGATCCTGTGGTGCCGTCGTCGTCGCATTCCTTTGGTGGTTTGCGGTGCGGCCGGTGGCAAGACCGATACCTCACAACTGCGCGTGTCCGATCTGGCCCACACCGAGCGTGACCCGCTGATCGCCAAGATCCGTCGTCAATTGCGTCACGATTATAAGTTCCCGACCAAGCTCAAGGAAAAATTCGGCATTGCCTGCGTTTACTCCAACGAGCCAGTCACGACACCCGAAGGGGCAAGCTGTGACGCCAACCTGAATTGCGCCGGGTATGGCTCAGCGGTGGCGGTGACGGCAACCATGGGCATGATGGCCGTGTCCGAAGGATTGAAAATGATGGTGCATCGTATGGAACTGGCCATCAGCCGTGGTCAATTGCCGGATGTTTGACCGTAACAATAGGGGCAGGAAGGTCATCCGCGCGATGAGCGGTTGAAAGCCGGAGACGCCCAGCGGCGTAAACCCTTGTTCTGTGGTGAAAATGCTGTAAAATCCTGCGCTTCGCTCATCAGACAGCACTGTTCGACCCGAATCCGCGCACCGGTATGCGTGGCAGGGAGCCCCGGACAGTCAGAATGGTGGATTCTCGAGGTTACGTGGCCATTGGTAGCGGCCACCACTGCTAAAAGACAGCCTGAAGGAATAATCATGCCCGTCATCACCCTGCCTAACGGCGCCCAGAAAGAATTCGAACAACCCGTCAGCGTCGCTGATGTTGCGTTCAGCATCGGTCCCGGACTCGCCAAGGCGGCCTTGGCCGGCAAAATCGGAGACCAGCTGGTAGACACGTCCTATTTGATTACGGAAGACACCGCGCTCAGCATCATTACTGAAAAGGATGCTGACGGCCTGGAAGTGATCCGTCACTCCTGCGCCCACTTGCTGGCCATGGCCGTGCAGGACATCTTCCCCACTGCGCAAGTCACCATCGGTCCGGTCATTGAAGACGGTTTCTTCTATGACTTCGCCTTCGAGCGCCCGTTCACCACCGACGACCTCGCCAAGATTGAGGCGCGGATGGAAGAGCTGGCCGCCAAGGATTTCACCGTGACCCGCACCGTGATGTCGCGTCCGGATGCCATTCGCCTGTTTGAAGAGAAGGGTGAGAAGTACAAGGTCGAAATCATCGCCAGCATTCCCGGCGAGGAAGACCTGTCCTTTTACAGCCAGGGCGATTTCATCGACCTCTGCCGCGGCCCCCACGTGCCGTCCACCGGCAAGATCAAGGCCTTCAAGCTGACCAAGGTTGCTGGCGCCTACTGGCGCGGTGACAGCAACAACGCCATGTTGCAGCGTATCTACGGCACCTGCTGGGCCAACAAGAAAGACTTGCAGGCGTACATGACCCGGCTGGAAGAAGCCGCCAAGCGTGATCATCGTCGTATCGGCAAGCAACTGGGCCTGTTCCACGTGCAGGATGAAGCGCCGGGCATGGTCTTCTGGCATCCCAACGGCTGGACCGTGTATCAGGTGCTGGAACAGTACATGCGCAAGATCCAGCAGGCCAACGGCTACAAGGAAATCAAGACGCCGCAGGTGGTGGACATTTCGCTCTGGGAAAAATCCGGGCATGCCGCCAACTATGCCGACAACATGTTCACCACGCATTCCGAAAATCGCCATTACGCGGTGAAGCCGATGAACTGCCCGTGCCACGTGCAGGTCTTCAACCAGGGCCTGAAGTCCTATCGCGACCTGCCGCTGCGTCTGGCCGAGTTCGGCTCCTGCCATCGCAACGAGCCCTCGGGTTCGCTGCACGGCATCATGCGCGTTCGTGGCTTCACCCAGGATGATGCCCACATTTTCTGCACCCGTGAGCAGATCGGCCCGGAAGTGGCTGACTTCATTGCGCTGACATTACAGGTCTATCGCGACTTCGGCTTCGATGATGTGCAAATGAAGTTGTCCACCCGTCCCGTGAAGCGGGTGGGTGACGACGCACTGTGGGATCTGGCTGAGAAGGCCTTGGCGGATTCCTTGGACGCCGCCGGCCTGAAATGGGAACTGCAGCCGGGTGAGGGCGCTTTCTACGGTCCGAAAATCGAGTTTTCACTGAAGGATTGTCTCGGCCGTGTCTGGCAGTGCGGCACCATCCAGTGCGACTTCAACATGCCGGTCCGGCTGGACGCCAGTTATGTGGCGGAAGACAACACCCGTCATGCGCCGGTGATGTTGCACCGCGCCATTCTCGGTTCATTCGAGCGTTTCATCGGCATCCTCATTGAGCACTATGCCGGCTTGCTGCCCCCTTGGTTGGCGCCAGTGCAAGCGGTGGTGATGAATATTACCGATCATCAGGCACAATCCACTGCTCAATTCGTCGACAATTTGCGAGATATGGGATTCCGTGTCGAAGGTGACTTGAGAAACGAGAAAATAGGCTTTAAGATTCGCGAACGCACCTTGGAGCGCATTCCCTACCTGTTGGTGGTCGGGGATCGTGAGGTAGAACAGAACACCGTGGCCGTTCGCACCCGCGAAGGCAAGGATCTGGGCAGTATGAGCCTCGATGCCTTTGCCGACCTATTACGCGCGGATATTGCCCGTCGCGGTCGTTCATCAGTGGAGAATTAAGTATTAACAAGCCAGAAAAGCCGCAGTCCAAAGACGCCAAGCAGCGCACTGCGATTAACGGGGATATCCGAGCACGTGAAGTCCGTCTGGTAGACCAGGACGGTGAGCAGAAAGGCATCATGTCCATTCGTGATGCGCTGGCTGCCGCCGAAGCGGTTCAACTGGATCTGGTGGAGATTGTTCCCAATGGTGAACCTCCGGTCTGCCGTATCATGGATTACGGCAAGCACATTTTTGAACTCAAGCAAAAGCAGAAAGAGTCCAAGAAAAAGCAACACCAGGTTCAGATCAAGGAAATCAAGCTGCGTCCCGGAACCGAGGAAGCCGATTATCAGGTGAAGTTGAAAGCCCTGATCCGCTTCCTCGAAGAAGGCGACAAAGCGAAGGTAACTTTGCGTTTTCGCGGACGCGAAGTGGCTCACCAGGACATCGGTATGAAGCAATTGCAACGTATCGAAGCAGATCTGGCTGAGCTCGGGGTTGTGGAACAGCACCCGAAGATGGAAGGCAAGATGATGACTATGCTCATCGGGCCCAAGAAAAAGAAGTAAGCGCTGAAGGATCGGTGATTACGGCTTACCCCCAAGTCCAGGTGTGCTGCCGGGCTGAAAGGGTTCATTTACTATCGAGGTTAACATGGCACAGAAAATCAAGACCTTGCGCGGCGCCGCCAAACGTTTCAAGAAAACGGCGAACGGCTTCAAGCGCAAACAGGCCTTTAAACGTCACATCCTGACCAAAAAGTCCGCCAAGCGTATTCGTCAACTCCGTGGCTGCACCATGGTTGCCGATTGCGACGTCCCGTCCGTACAGCGCATGCTGCCGAACACCTGACACTTGGAGGAGAAATAAATGGCTCGTGTAAAACGTGGTGTAATCGCACATCGTCGTCACAAAAAGATTCTGGATCGCGCAAAGGGCTACTACGGCGCCCGTTCGCGTGTCTATCGCGTAGCATTCCAGGCGGTCATCAAGGCCGGCCAGTATGCCTATCGTGACCGTCGCCAGAAAAAGCGTCAGTTCCGTGCCCTGTGGATTGCGCGTATCAACGCCGCTTCCCGCATGAACGGCCTGTCGTACAGCCGTCTGATCAACGGCCTGAAGAAGGCTGCGATCGAGATCGACCGTCGCGTTCTGGCTGATATTGCCGTGCATGACGCAGGTGCTTTTGCTGCCTTGGCCGAAAAAGCCAAAGCCGCTCTCGCCGCCTGATCGCACTGCGGGTCAAAAGGGGGAAGGGCTTCAGGCCGCTTCCCCTTTTTTATTTGTTGGACGGGATTTCCCGGAAATACCCTCGAATTTCATTGAATTGATCGCAGGCCGGACGACTTCCGGTCTGGACAGGAAAGCAACATGAGTGACTTGCAGACGCTGGTCAGTGAAGCACTGGCAACGATTGGGGCCGCCAATGAGGCGGCCATGCTGGAGCAGGTGCGTGTCCAGTACCTGGGCAAGAAGAGCCTGATCACGGAACTGTCCAAGGCCATGGGCCAGATGGATCCTGAAGCCCGGAAGGAGCAGGGCGCCCGTCTGAACGAGGCGCGCAACGCTATTTCCGGCGCCCTGGATACGCGCAAGGCCGCTCTGGTTGAAGAGGCGCTGAACCTGCAATTGGCGTCTGAGCGCATTGACGTGACCTTGCCTGGCCGTGGACAGCCGCCTGCCGGTCTGCACCCGGTCACCCGTGTCATGAACCGCATAACCGAATTCTTCACCCGCTCCGGTTTTGAGGTGGCCTCCGGTCCGGAAGTGGAAGACGACTTCCATAATTTCGAAGCGCTGAACATTCCCTCGCACCACCCGGCGCGGGCCATGCACGATACTTTCTATTTCGATGCCCATCGCCTGCTGCGCACGCATACCTCACCGGTACAGATCCGCACCATGGAACAGCAGCAACCGCCGCTGCGCATCGTCTGCCCCGGTCGTGTATACCGTTGCGATTCCGACCTGACGCATTCGCCGATGTTCCATCAGGTGGAAGGCTTGCTGATTGACGAAAACGTCAGCTTCGCCGAACTGAAACATGTCATCCAGAACTTCCTGCAAGTGTTCTTTGAAAAGGATCTGGCCGTCCGTTTCCGTCCGTCCTATTTCCCGTTCACCGAGCCTTCGGCAGAAGTGGATATGGAGTGCGTGATGTGCAACGGCAAGGGCTGCCGGGTCTGCAAGCACACCGGCTGGCTGGAAGTGCTGGGTTGCGGCATGGTGCATCCGCAAGTGCTGGAAAACTGCGGCATCGACAGCGAACGTTACAGCGGCTTTGCCTTCGGCATGGGCGTGGAGCGTTTCGCCATGCTGCGCTACGGGGTGAACGACCTGCGCTTGTTCTTCGAGAACGACCTGCGTTTCCTCGGTCAGTTCAATTAAAACTGTCGGCATTCATTACGGGGCGACCGCTGCGTCGCCACGAAAGTACGATTTGATATTCAGGAAATATCATGCAAATCAGTGAACAATGGCTGCGGGAGTGGGTGAATCCCTCCCTGTCATCGCAAGACTTGGGCCATCAAATGACCATGGCCGGGCTGGAAGTGGATGCCCTGAATCCTGTCGCCCCTGCCTTTGACCGCGTGTTCGTGGGCGAAGTGCTGTCTGTTGAACCGCATCCCCAGGCCGACCGCCTGCGCGTTACCCACGTCGCTACCGGTGAAGGCGAACCATTGCAGATCGTCTGCGGCGCGGCCAATGTCCGTGTCGGCTTGAAAGCCATGGTGGCCACGATTGGCGCCAAACTGCCCGGTGGTTTTGAAATCAGCAAGGCCAAGCTGCGCGGCGTCGAGTCCTTCGGCATGCTTTGCGCTTCGCAGGAGCTGGGTTTGCAGCCTCCCACCGAAGGCTTGCTGGAACTGCCGGTCGATGCGCCGGTGGGTATGAACATCCGTGAATACCTTAATCTGGATGACAACCTGATTGAACTGGGCATTACCCCCAATCGCGGAGACTGCCTGAGCATTGCCGGATTGGCGCGGGAAGTTGCAACCTTCAACCGTTTGTCGGTCAATGTTCCGGCGATGGAGCCGGTTGCCGCGACTTCGCCTGAAGTGCCGTCTGTTCGTCTGGAAGATGAGGGTTGTCCCCGTTATGTCGGCCGCATCATTCGCGGCATCAACCCGGCGGCTCAGACTCCAGTCTGGATGGCGCGTCGCCTGGAGCGTTGCGGTATTCGTCCGTTGAGCTTGGTGGTTGATGTCACCAACTATGTGCTGGTGGAACTGGGCCAGCCCATGCATGCTTTTGATCTGTCGAAAATTGATGGCGGTATTGTGGTGCGCAAGGCAACGGCCGGTGAAAGCCTAGCGCTGCTTAACGGCCAGTCTGTGGAATTGCGCGCCGATACGCTGGTGATTGCCGATCATGGCAAGGCATTGGCCATGGCCGGGATCATGGGCGGCGAGGGTTCATCTGTCACTGACAGCACGACTGACATCCTGCTGGAAAGTGCCTTTTTCCAACCTTTGGCGCTGGCTGGCAAGGCCCGCAGCTATGGCCTGCATACTGATTCTTCGCACCGTTTTGAGCGCGGCGTGGATTTTGAGTTGCAGCGACTGGCAGTTGAACGAGCCACCCGCCTGATTCTGGATGTGGCCGGTGGTGTGGCCGGTGAAGTGCTGGAAGCCGTCAATGCCTCAGCCTTGCCGGTTCGGGCACCGATTTGCCTGCGTTCCGCCCGGATTGAGAGGTTACTGGGTTTCAGCATGGCTGCAGCTGATATTGAAGATATCCTGCGTCGTTTGGGTATGACGGTTATCGCCGAAGGCACTGACTGGCTGGTGACGCCGCCCGGCTGGCGTTTTGACATGAGCATCGAAGCGGACTTGATTGAGGAACTGGCGCGGGTGCATGGTTATGACAACCTGCCGACACGCGCTCCGCGCATCAGTGTGGATCTGGCTCCCCGTGCTGAGGCATGCCCGACAGCCGCCCTGCAGGACTATCTGGTGGGGCAGGGCTTCCAGGAAGCCATTACCTTCAGCTTTGTCGATCCGAAGATTCAGGCGGTTCTGGACCCGCTGCAGGCCGTGCTGCCCTTGGCCAATCCCTTGTCCAGTGAATTGTCGGTGATGCGCACCACATTGTGGGCGGGCTTGCTGACGGCGGTGGCCTGGAACCAGAACCGCCAGCAGACCCGTGTCCGCCTCTTCGAAGTCGGCAGTCGTTTCCTGCCCAGGGAGGACGGTTCGCTGCATCAGGAAACCATGCTGGCCGGGGTCATTACCGATAGTCTGTTGCCGGAAGGCTGGGCCAACGGCAAGGCCAAAACCGACTTCTTTGATATCAAGTCAAATGTTCAAGGAATTCTTGCACTTACGGCCACTTCTGATAGAGTTGAATTCAAAGCAGGTTCTCACCCCGCTTTGCATCCGGGACAGTCCGCGCAAGTGGTTGACCTGTCTGGAAACGTGATCGGTTGGGTGGGGAAATTGCACCCGCAAGTCCAGCAACGCTTGGATTTGCAAGGGTCGGTCTTTGTTTTTGAGTTGTCGCTGGCCCCGTTGCTGGCGGCCAGGGTGCCATCCTTCCGGGAATTGTCTCGTTTCCCGGGCGTGCGGCGCGACCTGGCGATTGTGCTGGATGCTGTGATCGAGAGCGCGGAAGTCCTGAAAACCGCGCGCGCGGCAGCCGGAGAATTGTTACAAAGTGTGTGGTTGTTCGATGTCTACCAAGGCGCCGGCATCCCGGACGGCAAGCGCAGTCTGGCGATTGGCACGCAATGGCAGCACAACGACCGTACTTTGCAGGATGAAGAAGTCAAAGCCGGTGTGCAGGGTATCCTGGAGGCGCTGGAAAAAGACTTTGGAGCAGTCCTGCGCTAGTTAACGACAAGAGGTGGGCATGACTGCACTGACCAAGGCCGAGATGGCCGAGCATCTTTTTGAGGAGCTTGGTCTGAACAAGCGCGAAGCCAAGGAGTTGGTGGATATTTTCTTCGAAGAAATCCGGCTGGCCCTTGAGCATGGTCAGCCTGTCAAACTGTCCGGGTTCGGGAACTTTGACTTGCGGGAAAAGCGTCAGCGTCCGGGCCGTAATCCGAAGACCGGTGAGGAAATCCCGATTACGGCGCGGCGTGTGGTGACTTTCAAGGCCGGACAGAAACTGAGACAACGAGTGGAAGCTTATGCTAGAACCCAGTCATAACGCCGAACTGCCGGCTATTCCCGGCAAGCGCTATTTCACCATTGGTGAAGTCGGTGACTTGTGTCTGGTGAAGCCGCATGTGCTCCGTTATTGGGAGCAGGAATTTCCCCAGCTCAAGCCGGTGAAGCGTCGTGGCAACCGTCGCTATTACCAGCATGAAGATGTACTGATTATCCGCAATATCCGCAGCCTGTTGTATGAGCAGGGCTACACGATCAGCGGCGCGCGACTGCAATTGCATGATCTCCCCACCCGTGCTTTTGCGGATGCTGAGGAAGTGGAGGTTTCACCGGCGGAGCCGTTGCAGTCACCGGCGGAAGCCTTGCTGGCGTATCAGGCTCAAATCAGCCAGAACATGCTGAGTATTGTCATCAAGGATATGTTACGTGAGCTGGAGGCGGTGGCGTTATTGCTGAAGCAATAAGCCGTCCTGGATTCAGGAAGAACCGCCATTACGGCGGTTTTTTTGATCGCGAGCTGTCTTGATAGCTATTTGTGCGGATTAAAGAGGGTAGCGACCATGGAAAGCAAAAAGGCCAATCATTGCTGATTGGCCTTTTTGCTTAATCTGTTGGTCGGGACGGAAGGATTTGAACCTTCGACCCCTTGCACCCCATGCAAGTGCGCTACCAGGCTGCGCTACGCCCCGAACAGGCCGCTATAATAGCGAATTAGCGGTAATTGTCCAGCGTTTTCAGTGTATTGATGATCAATCATTGGGCAGGCAGATAAGCCTCTACAAATTCCCTGGGCATCCGCCTGGGTTTTCCGGTCTGCAAATCCACCGTGACAAACTGGGTCTTTCCCCTCAAGACGGTTTTACAATCTTGCTCGCGTACGATCTGGTACTCACGAGTGGTGCTGAGCTTGCCGTCATTTGAACTGATCCAGGTGCCTATCCGCAAGCGGTCGCCGGTATGGGTGGGCAACAAGTAGTCCAGTTCATGTTTCCGCACCACACAGCCCACCCCCAGCCGTTGATATGCCGCCATGTCCAGCCCCAAATGGCAGGAGTGCGCCCAAGCGGCTTTTTCCAGCCACTGCAGGTAAGCCACATTATTGGTGTGCTGATATTCATCCTGATGCTCAAGTCCCACTTGCAGGGTAATGATATAGGGACTGTGTACAGTCCAGACGTCATCAAGGGCTGAAAGATTCATGGCTCAGGTTCCTGGAGGTGAGCGCCAAGACTATCAGACAGCCGTCAGCGCAACTACCTGTTATCCAACCCACGGCAACTCCTCCCAACAGGTGGTATACCTCGGTGAACGCAACGCCTGGCGCATGTGCCATTTTGTGCCCAGCAACTCAGTTGCTGTCCTCAGGGTTTCCCGTCCGTATTGCCGGTTAATCCGGTCCAGCGTCTTCAGCAACTGTTCACGCCGCTCATCCGGAGGTTCGGCAAACAGATCAGTCTGTCGAATCAATTCCGGCTCAATGGCTTGCAGGATGACGCCTGCCTTCTGATAGCGGAAGCCAGGTTTGTAGATGCGCTGCAGGCCCTGATTGGCGGCTTTCTGGAAAACCCCGATGTCGTTTGAAGGAACAGTTAGTGTTACGGTTGAATGCGCCGAGTACTGGGGATCGCGGCGGCGGAATGGGCTGGTGCGGATAAATACCGTAATCAGGGTGGCCTTGCTGTGCTGATGACGCAGTTTTTCCACTCCATGGCTGACATGGTTGGCAATGGCCGCTTCCAGGTTTGGCAAATCGCTGATCAGTTCTCCAAAGCTGCGGCTGGAAAGAATCTGCCGCTTGTCCGGGCACACTTCCTCCAGTTCCAGGCAAGGAGTGCCGTTCAGTTCAGCAATGATGCGTTCCATGACCACCCCGAAACTTTTCCGGAGCCCTTTGCTGTCAGCTTTGGCGAGTTGCCTGAGGGTGCGGATGCCGCGAGCTTCCAGTTTGGGGGCGGTGCGATGCCCAACCCCCCAGATTTCACTGACGGGAATGCTGTCAAGCAACAACCCCAAGCTATCCGGTGTCAGTGCGGACAAATTGCAGATGCCTGTATTCAGCCAAGGCGAACGCTTCTTGGCACAGTAATTCGCCAGTTTGGCCAATGTTTTGGTAGCGCCCAGGCCGACGGCTACCGGAATGCCGGTACACTTGCGGATATCCGCCCGCAGCGTCGCGGCATGGGCTTCCGGGTTGGCAATGCCGGTGAAATCCAGAAAGCATTCGTCAATGCTGTAAATCTCTTGATGCGGAGCATAGCGAGACAGGATATTCATCACCCGCCGTGACATGTCGCCATAGAGCGCATAGTTGGAACTGAATACCGCCACCCGATGCCGTTGCAGTTCATGCTTCCATTCATGGTAGGGCGCTCCCATGGGAATCCCCAGCGCCTTCGCCTCGTTGCTGCGTGAGACAATGCAGCCGTCGTTGTTGCTGAGAATCACGATCGGGGTGCCTTCCAGCTTCGGTTGGAAGATGCGCTCACAACTGGCATAGAAATTGTTGCAATCGACCAAAGCCATCAACGGTTGCATGAGGGTGACTCCTAGCGGACAAAGCGGTGAATGGCGTGCGTGACAATGCCCCAAACCTGAAAATCCTGTCCTTCGCGAATGGTGATGGGAGGGAATTTGCGGTTTTCAGGGATCAGGGTGATGCGGGCGCCGCGTTTTTCAAGCCGCTTGACGGTCAGTTCGCCGTCCAGAATGGCGATCACGACATCACCGTCCAGAGCATTCCGGGAGCGGTCAACAATCAGCAGGTCGCCGGTTTGGATGCCGGCATCGATCATGGACTCCCCCTTGACGCGTACCAGAAAGGTACTCTGCCGCTCGGAAATCAGCAGGTGGTTCAGGTCAATATAATCTTCCAGGTAATCGTCGGCGGGTGAGGGGAATCCGGCCACCACGTTTGAACCGGCGAGGGGCAGCAGCAAGGGTATGGCGTTCAAGTCGGGCCGAAAGATATCAATGACCTCCGACGGGAGGCCATGAGCAGGAGCCAAGTCCAGACCGGGAGCAGGTTTACGCGTTTCCAGATAGTTCCGGATATCCGCTACGGCGCTGAGCGGGATGCGCAGGGTGGTGGTTTTCTCCCCGTAAGGTCCTTGTCCGGTCGGGCGACCGGCGCCGGGACGTTTTCCTCCGCTAGGCATGATGTGTTCTCGATGACCGGATGTATTTTGAACAGTGTTGCACTATTCAAACAGGTCATACAAGGAGGATTGTGCTTGAGGCGACAGCCTGTGACGTTCAGGGTCTCCGGGACAGCGGCTACAGGGGGGAATCGGCGTCGTGCGTGTCCGATTCGCCTTGCAGATGGGCTTCCAGCGCCTGTTTGACGGCTTCGATCCGGGCCTTGCATACCTGATAGGCTTTGGCCGACTCCTCAACCAGCGGCACCAGACTGTCAATGTCCAGGTCCTTTTCTTCGCGCAAGCGTTCAGCATTGCGTTGCAGCACCAGGAAATTCTCGTTGAAACTGGTTGACGCTGTCTTGGGCTTGCTCATGTTGTCCTCCGCGCGTGCAGGACGCCGTCCTGCATCTGTACTGAAAAATCCGCCCCGACCGCCACTTGGCCTTGGGTGGTGACGACTCGCCCATCCGTGCGCAGGATCCCGTAGCCCCGTTTCAGGGTTTTCTCCGGCCCCAGGGCCAGAATCACGTGAATCAGATGTTCACAACGGGTTTCTGCATCTTGCAGGTGTAAGGCAGTGCGCTCTTGAACCACCCGCCATTGTT
Organism: Fluviicoccus sp.; assembly: GCF_030646115.1. Lineage (GTDB taxonomy): Bacteria > Pseudomonadota > Gammaproteobacteria > Pseudomonadales > Moraxellaceae > Fluviicoccus. The sequence goes on along the minus strand of NZ_JAUSMX010000002.1, from coordinate 386,425 downwards.
GCTGCAAGCCGGAGGAGGCCGACTGTAAATGGCGGAAGCCAGACTCCCGGCAACCCTGCATCAGATAACCGAGGCGGTCTTCCTGACGCACCAGCAATTGCCGGGCGATACTGATGATTTCGTGCTGGTCCTGTTCCAGCCGTGACTCGCGTCGTTCCAGCAGCAGCGAAGCCCGTGAACGGATGTTGTCCAGATGGCGGCGGCAATCGCGGTCGGCATGTTGCAGCACATGCCCCGCGTGTTCGCGGATGGCCTGCATGCAGTGTTCGGCCTGTCCGGTGGTGTCAGCAATGGTGGTCAGGATCAACTGCGCGACCTTGGAGGGTGTATCGCAACGTCGCGCCGCCACTTCGTCCAGAATGGTGTTGTCGGGTTCATGACCAATACCGGTGATGACAGGCAGCGGATAGCGGCAAATTTGACGCGCCAGGTCTTCGTCATTCAGCCAGAACAGGTCTGCCGCCGAACCGCCGCCGCGAATGATGACCAACGCATCCAGCGGATTCTTGTCGTGCAGTCGCAAGGCCTTATCCATGGCATGCCGGATATCGGCAGCGGCGGACGGCCCTTGAAACGTGGTCTCAAAATAGCTGAACCGGCAGATGCCCAGTCGTTGCAAACGATCCGCCTCAGCGCGGAAATCTCCCAGACTGGCTGCCCCGGACGGGCTGATCACGGCCACATGCTGGAAGTCAGCGGGCAGCAGCAGGCGTTTGTTGTTGAGGAAAATTCCTTCGCCTTTCAGGATGTCACGGATTCGGTTCAGCTTGGCGGCCATGTCACCCAGGGTAAAGGCGCTGTCGATGCCCAGGATATCCAGCTTGAGGCCGAAACGGGGATTGAAGCGCGGCTGCACGGCCAGCAGCAGTTTGATGCCCTCACTGAGGGCGACGCCGGTTTCCAGCTGGAATTTCTGCAGCACGGACTGGTTGTTCCGCCACAGCGTTCCGGAAGAGGAGGCGACAACGACGCCATTGACATCGTGCTCCACCAGTTCCAGAAACCAGTGCCCCTGGCTTTGCTTGACCTGGTTGATTTCCACCCGCACCCACACTGGTTGCGCGTACACGGCTTCGACCGTGGCTTGCATGCGTAGCATGAAGTCCAGCAGGCTCATGCCTTTGGAGGGTGTTCGTTCAACCTGGTAACCGGCATGGTTGTCGGCAGTGCCAAGCGGCGCGGCAGAAGGTGCGGTGGACTCGGCATGCAGTTCGGTGATGATCCAGCGTCGAAAGGGGCCAAGGTCATCGACTTGCACATACCACTTGCGTTCCATGGGGTCCCAGCGCGCCCCCAGGGACTTGGCCTGGTCTTTCTCGGGAAAGGGAACATGCAGGTAAGTGCGCAGTGCCATGGAGGAAAAGTGCCGTCAAAGGTCTGAAGTCTATACTGCCCCGCTGACCCGTAAAACGCAATCAGCCTCAGGATGCGTCGGGAAATTTTGAAAACAGGTCCGATGAGCCTTCCGGTGTGGTCATGCGGGTGGCTCGCAGGAAGTCGCGCTCGTAATAGGCATCGGCCAGGGAATAAAGATGGGTCTGGATATCCATGATCCGGTAACCCGGCAGCAGCCTGAAACCACAATTATCGAGGCTGAGGTGACGCCGTTCGGCATGTCGCAACAAGTTGTAGATGTTGTGCCAGATATTCCCGGAACGGTAGGGCAACCGATAGTAGAGTACCGCGCTATCCACACCCTGCGCGTCTTCCACCTGCACGTATTGCGGCACAATCTGCGACACCAGTTGTTCCAGGCGCTGCCAGACGATGGATTTGTCATCGTCTCCGTAACGGTTCCAGTCAATGATCTCGTGCACAAAGCGCAGACAGCCCCGGCAGACCGTGTCACCAAAGACGGTGGAGCACTGTCCGATACAGGGTGTGTTGTAGCGTCGGGTTTCCTTCATGAACCGGCCTTGTCTGCAGAGGTTTTGCGGCAGTGTAGGGGGCGTCCGGCCGCAGGGGCAGGGGACATGCGCCCTACAGGCGGGCCTCAAACATTGCGCGGAGCGTGAAACAGCAGGTAAATCTCGCTGAGGATTTCAGGAATCTGCCGCACCAGTTGCATCATCAGTTTCGGCTGGCGACGCATTTGCTCCAGTTCGGGATCCTCCACCAAGCCGCTGACAGTCACCATCGGCAGGGTCAATTCAGCCACATGTTCCTCATCACGGACATACCAGGCTTCCTCCTGACTGAAAACGCCTTCCATGAAGCCGATGCACCAGTCGGTCAGTTCATTGCCATCCTTGGTGGAGGAGAATTGCAGGGTGCAGGGCAGCTCCAGGGGTTGTTCGTGATAGAGGCAGGCATGCAAGCTCTTCTGCCAAGCCAGCAGGTCGGCCACCAGATCGGCCGGGACTTCGCCCTCAAACAGCACGTCCAGCCATTCACTGGATTCACGAACCGGGCCGACGGTCACCGCACACAGAAAGCCGTGGGTGCCACAAAAATCCAGACCGTGTTCATTGTCGTCGCCGTCCAGAAAGTCTTCCAGACGGACCAGGGCCGATTCCGGCAGGGCATAGAGTTCATGCATGTTGGCGAGTCTCCCAAAGAAAAAGCCCCTGCGGCGAGGGGCTTTTCATTATGCCGGAATTCAGACAACCGGCGGCAGGTTTTTATTGGGGCGGTTGGCGGAGAAAGCCGACTCCAGCCACTTCTTCACCCGCTGGGCGTCGCCGATGCGGGTGTATTTGCCCCAAGAGTCCATCAGCACAATCACCACCGGTTGAGACTTGATGCGGGCCTGCATCACCAGACAACGACCGGCTTCATTAATGAAGCCGGTCTTGGACACGGCAATGTCCCAGTCATCGTTTTTCACCAACGAATTGGTGTTGCGGAACTGTTGAACCTGGCCGCGAATGGCGACAGCGTGTTCGGTTGTGGTGCTGAAACGATGAATCAGGGGATAACGCGTGGATGCCTGCACCATTTTGACCAGATCAATCGGGGAGGCGACATTGGCGCTGTTGAGGCCGGTGCCGTCTTCGAAGCGAGCATTTTCCATGCCGATAGCCTTGGCCTTGCGGTTCATGGCAGCAACTGCAGCTTGCACGCCGCCGGGATAGGAGCGGGCGAGGGCATGGGCAGCCCGGTTTTCGGAAGACATCAGCGCCAGCAGCAGCAATTCGGCGCGGGAGAGCACGGTGCCTACGGCCAGGCGCGAAGTCGTGTTGCGCAGGTGATCGACGTCTTCACTGGAGATCGTGATCGGCTCATCCAGCGGCAGTTTGGCGTCCAGCACCACCATAGCCGTCATCAGTTTGGTGATGGAGGCAATCGGCATGGTGCGATTAGTGTTCTTGGCATAAAGAATCTGGCCGTTTTCCGCATTCATGATCAGCGCGGCGCGGGACTCCAGGTTCAAGGCTGTCTTGGCGTCATCGGCCTGGGCAATCTGCGGAGCGGCGATGACACGGGGCGCCAGCACCTGGCCTGAAGTGGCTAGTTTGCGGACCGGGATGCGGTTTCCGGAGGCCTTGGCAACGCGTGAAGTCTTACCGGTGCGGGAAATACGCGACAGTTTTTGCTTGTTGCGTTCCTGACGTGCCAGTTCGCGATCAGCCTTGGTGCGTTTCTTGGCGACAACCGGCTTGGCCTTTTTGGTGGAAACCACGCGGTCATTCTTGCCGTCACGGCTTTTTTTTGCGGTAACGGCCTTCTTGCTGCTGCTCTTGTCTTTCTGGACGACTTTGGCGGCCTGTTTGCGGTTTTTGTTTTTGTCGTGATTGTCGCTGGCGGCTTGTCCAGAAAAGGACAAGGTCAAGGCCAATACGCCGGTCACGACGGCTTGCCACAGGGTCGAACGTGCTTTCATGGTTGAGCACCTTAATTTCAAAATAACAAAAACCCCGACCAGACCTCCGGTCTCCGGGCTTTGCGACATGCCTGTTGCACGAATGTACATCCTGATTCCAAGCATGGCTCACTTTTGCCTGTATGCAAAGAGCATGACAGCGCAAAACAAGATTTTGTAACAAAGTTTCTGATAAACGGCGGGCGGCAAATACCGCCTGAATTTCTGGCAGTTATTTGGCCGGTTGTGTGTGATAGTCAGCCGCTAAAGGACTGTTTTAATGTAAATTCGTATATTATGGTAATGACAGGCGTGCGAATTGCGACAAGGCGCACGTTTTTCCAGCCGATTTCGGGGTGAGCATTGATCAAGGTGTTGGTGGTTGACGATCATGACCTTGTACGCATGGGGATTTCCCGCATGCTGGCCGATGTCCGTGACATTAGTGTAGTGGGGGAGGCCTGCAGCGGTGAGGACGCCCTGCGGATGGTGCGCGAGCTGAAACCGCATGTGGTGCTGATGGATATCCAGATGCCGGGTATCGGGGGGCTGGAAGCCACCCGCAAGTTACTTCAGGCACATCCGGATGTCCATATCCTTGCAGTGACTGCCTGCAACGAGGAACCCTTGCCCTCCATGTTAATGAAAGCCGGCGCTTCCGGCTATGTCACCAAGGGTACGCCGCTGCCCGATATGCTGGCGGCCATTCGCAGCGTCAGTGTCGGGCAACCTTATCTCAGTTCCGATGTGGCCCAGGAAATCGCAATCAATTCCCTGCAGAAAACCGAAACTCCGTTTGATGTCCTTTCCGAGCGGGAAGCGCAGGTGGCCTTGATGATTGTCAATTGCCAGAATAATCAGGAAATTGCCGACCGGTTGAATGTCAGCCCCAAGACCATCAGTACCTATCGCGCCCGTATTTATGAAAAACTGCGTATCGACAGTGATGTCAAGCTGACCCTGATGGCCTTGCGTCATGGCCTGCTGCAGAATGATAAATAACATTTGCCGTCCGGATCCGCTGCCGGACACTGTTTCAGGCCGTAAGGAATGACCGGGGCCGCCGAACGCATCGCCGCCATACTCGCCACCCTGCCGCTGAAGCCCGGCGTTTACCGTATGCTGGGTGCGGAGGGAGAAATCCTCTATGTTGGTAAGGCCAAGACCCTGAAGTCCCGCGTCAGTTCCTATTTCCAGAAGAATATCACGCACCCCAAAACCCTGGCGCTGGTGGCGCGGATTACCGATATTGAACTGACCGTCACGTCTTCTGAAATTGAAGCTCTGCTGCTTGAGCAGACCCTGATCAAAACTCACAAGCCGCCCTTCAATATCCTGCTGCGGGATGACAAGTCCTATCCCTATATTGTCATGTCCGGAGATAGTCCGTTTCCCCGTCTGGGCTGGCAACGCGGCAGGTCGGCCAAGGGCGGCAAGGTATTCGGTCCTTATCCGGGCGCCAAGGCGGTCTATGAAACACTGGAGTTGCTGCAAAAAGTATTTCAGGTTCGCCAGTGTGATGAAAACACCTTCCGTAACCGTGACCGACCCTGCCTCCAATTCCAGATCAAGCGTTGCCGGGCACCTTGTGTCGGGCTGGTCAGCCCGGAGGCATATGCGGAAGATGTGCAGAATACCGTGCGATTCCTGCAGGGCCGCAATCCGGAAATCCAGGAACAGTTAATAGTCAGGATGGAGGAGGCTTCAGCCAACTGGCAATTTGAACAGGCCGCCCTGTTCCGTGATCGTTTGCAGGCTTTGAAGCAGATTCAGGCCCGGCAGGCGGTTTACTGCGAGCAGGGCGAAGCTGATGTCTTCGCTCTTGCCACCCAAGCCGGTATTGTCGCCGTGACGGTACTGTTTGTGCGCGGCGGGCGGGTGCTGGGCAGCAAGGCTTATTTTCCGGAATCGGCGGAGGAGGATCCGGATGTCATTCTCGCCGAGTTCATGGCCGGTTTTTACTGGCAACAGGAGCGGGATCTCCCCGAGGAAATTCTGGCGGACCGTGACATGGAAGAGGCTGGCGACTTGCTGGCTGAGGCGTTCCACCAACGCTATGGCAAGCGGATTGCCGTGCGTCACCGGGTTCGTGAAACGCGGGCCGCCTGGGTGGATCTGGCGCGGCTGAATGCGGCGGAATCACTGAAGGCGCGACTGGCGAACCGCATTCATTTGTCGGCGCGCATGGCGGCCCTGCAGGAAGCGCTGGCGCTGGAACAACTGCCTGCCCGCATGGAATGCTTTGATATCAGTCATTCGCAGGGGGAGGCCACCGTGGCTTCCTGCGTGGTGTTCGATAGTGAAGGGCCGCGCAAGCGGGACTATCGGCAGTATCTGATCCGTGATATTACTCCCGGCGATGACTATGCTGCGATGGAGCAGGCGCTGACCCGCCGCTTCGGCCGCAACAGCAGCGATGCCGTCTTGCCGGACATCCTGTTTATTGATGGCGGCAAGGGACAACTGGCGCAAGCCATCCGTGTCCTGGACCTGCTGGACATCCGGTCGGTGCTGCTGGTCGGCATTGCCAAGGGGGAAGGCCGCAAGCCGGGCCTGGAAACCCTGCATTTTGTCGATGGCCGCGAGCCCTTGCACTTGCCGGCGGATCATCCCGGACTGCATGTAATCCAGCATATCCGGGATGAGGCGCATCGTTTCGCGATTACCCGCCACCGCGCCAAGCGTGACAAGAAGCGGCGCGAATCCCCGCTGGAGTCCATTCCCGGACTGGGCCCGAAGCGCCGTCGCGACTTGCTGAACCATTTTGGCGGGCTGCAGGAAATGGAAAAAGCCAGTATCCAGGATCTGGCCGGTGTGCCGGGAATAGGAACAGCTCTGGCCGAAACGATTTACGCTGCATTACACTAGGAACCCTATATGGATGGCGGAGACAAAGCCTTGCCTGCCCCGACGCTGTGGAATATACCCAATCTGCTGACACTGGCGCGGGTGGCGCTAATTCCGGTGCTGGTGATGCTGGCCTATTGGCCGGTGGCTTTCGGATTCCAGAACCTGCTGGTGGCCGGTATCTTCCTGATCGCCGCCATTACCGACTGGTTTGATGGTTATCTGGCGCGGGCCTGGAACCAGACCTCAGCCTTTGGCCGTTTTCTGGACCCGGTGGCGGACAAGCTGATGGTGGCCGCAGCTCTGGTGGTGTTGGTGCAGTGGCATCCCAATGTCTTCATGGTAATCGCCGCCATAGTCATTATTTCCCGGGAAATCACCATTTCCGCCTTGCGTGAATGGATGGCGGAAATCGGCAAACGCGCCAATGTTGCGGTATCCTCCATTGGTAAATGGAAGACCACCGCCCAGATGGCGGCCATTACCGTATTGCTGCTGCGCGATCCGCGCCTGGACTGGCCGGGCTACATCCTGCTGTATGTCGCAGTCGGTCTGACCCTGTGGTCCATGATCATTTACCTGAAGGCGGCTTGGCCATATTTGAAGCAGTCAGACTGAATCAGGCTTGACGGCCCGGAAAAAACGTCTAGAATAGATCGCCTGATGACGCGGGAATAGCTCAGTTGGTAGAGCACGACCTTGCCAAGGTCGGGGTCGCGAGTTCGAGTCTCGTTTCCCGCTCCAGATTTTCGAAAGCCGACTTTTAAGTCGGCTTTTTGTTTTTGGTGCTTAGTTATAGTCGCGGCGCGAGAGGCATGCTGTTTGTCTTGTCATCACGGCAAGCCTGCGGCTACCATTATCGCTTTTCGTGATAGTGGAGAATCGGCATGATTACCGGCAGTCTTGTGGCGCTCGTCACTCCCATGCATCCGGACGGTGCGATTGACTGGCCCGCTCTCAAGGCTTTGGTGGAATGGCATATTGCAGAAGGCACCCATGCCATTGTGGCTGTCGGCACCACCGGTGAATCCGCCACGCTGGATGTCAACGAGCATTGCGATGTCATCCGATTCGTGGTGGAAACCGCCAGTGGCCGCATTCCGGTCATTGCCGGCACCGGCGCGAACTCCACCCGCGAAGCCATCGAGTTGTCACGTTCCGCCAAGGAACTTGGCGCTGACGCCTGCCTGCTGGTCACTCCCTATTACAACAAGCCGACTCAGGAAGGCTTGTACCGTCATTACCGCGCTATTGCCGAAGCCGTCCAAATCCCGCAGATTTTGTACAATGTTCCCGGTCGCACCGGTGTTGACATGAGCAATGCTACGGTGGCCCGACTGGCCGGTACGCCCAACATTGTCGGCATCAAGGATGCGACCGGCAATCTGGAGCGAGGCAGGGAGTTGATCGGACTGGTTGGCAACCGTATGGCGGTCTATTCCGGTGATGACGCCACTGCCTGGGAATTGATCCTGGCCGGCGCACGCGGCAATATCTCCGTGACTGCGAATGTGGCTCCCCGGCTGATGAGCGCGGTATGTGAAGCAGCTCTTGACGGCAAGACAGATCTGGCGCGTCAGCTGAATGAGCCGCTGGAGGGGCTGCACAAGCAATTGTTCATCGAGTCCAACCCGATCCCGGTTAAATGGGCCTTGCAGCAGATGGGGCGCATCCAGACCGGTATCCGTTTGCCGCTGACCTGGCTGACGACAGAATCCGGGCCGGTCGTCAAAACGGCCATGCAACAGGCGGGTCTGGTTTGATGACTCGCCTGCCGATTCTAGTTGCGGTTTCCCTGTTCGGCCTGACCGCTTGTGGCCTGATGCCGGATCATTCCCTGGATTACCGCCAGGCGCCGGACTTGCCGGCGCTGAAGTTGCCGGAAGGGCAGGGCATGCGGACTCCCCGGCCCTTGTACGCCATTCCGGAAATTGCGGCGGCGCGTACAACGGTGGTGCTGACCGAACGTGACGGTAAGCATGAGAAGTTCCTGATCCCCGCACCTGAACCGCTGGTGACTGCCGGGCCGGGTAAGGTGTCGGATGACGGCAAGGCCGGCCCGGCCGCCGGTTCCGTTTCACCTCCCCGATGGGTGACCGATGGTAATGGCTATCCGTTGCTGCAAGTGGACGGTGATCCAGAACAGGTTTGGGATGCTTTGGGCCGGGCACTGGAAGCCGGCAAGTTCCGGATTGAGGACCGCAATCAGAGCTTGGGTGTGTATTACCTCAAGCAACCGGTTGCAGGTTCGGTTCCTGAACTGCAGTTGAAAGTGACGCGCACGCCGGGGACCAGCATCCTCTCCCTGCAATTGAATGAAGATACCGTTGCCGATACCGCTGTTGCGCGGCAACTGTTTGCCAAGCTTCTGGAAAGCTGGCCCGGCTAGGGCGCTCCAGAACAAACCCTTCCTGACGAGACCATCATCATGGAAAAAAGAGAACTGCTGTACACCGGCAAGGCCAAATCGGTCTATACCACCGACCACCCGGATTTTCTGGTGATGGTGTTCCGTGACGATACCTCCGCCTTTGACGGCAAGAAGGTTGAGCAACTGGCCCGCAAGGGGCGGGTCAACAATATTTTCAACGCCTTTATCATGGGCAAGCTGGCAGAAGCCGGTATCAGCTCGCATTTTGAGCGTTTGCTGTCGCCGACAGAAGTGCTGGTAAAGCGCATGACCATGATTCCGGTGGAGTGCGTAGTGCGTAACTTCGCTGCAGGCAGTCTGGTGCGCCGCCTGGGTGTCACGGAAGGGCTTGAACTGACGCCGCCGACCTTTGAATTGTTCCTGAAGAACGATGCGCTGGGCGACCCCATGGTCAACGAATCGCACGTGAAGTCCTTCGGCTGGGCGACGGAAGAGCAACTGGCCCGGATGAAGGAGTTGTCATTCCAGGTCAACACGGTGCTGAAAGACTTGTTTGCGGCCGGCAACATGCTACTGGTGGACTTCAAGCTGGAATTCGGTCTGTTTCATGGTGAGGTGGTGCTGGGCGATGAGTTTTCCCCGGACGGTTGCCGCCTGTGGGACAAGGATACCCGCAAGAAGCTGGACAAGGACCGCTTCCGTCAAGGGCTGGGTGATGTGGTCGAGGCTTATGAGGAAGTCGGTCAGCGTCTCGGTATCAACTTTGATTGAGCGCCAGTCGTTCAAGCCTTGAGCGAACCCGCTGACAGGGCTTGATCAGCGCAGCTAAAACGGGTATCTTGGCGGCCTTCCGGAGGGGTGGCAGAGCGGTTGAATGTACCTGACTCGAAATCAGGCGTAGGCGTAAGTCTACCGTGGGTTCAAATCCCACCTCCTCCGCCAAATAGCAGTTCTGGACGCCTGTCCAGACAGCATAAAAAAGCCCGTCATCATGACGGGCTTTTTTATGCGCGGTTTTCACGGATAATCTGCCTGATTTCCCCCAGAATCTGTCCACGGCCAAACATAATGTGCCATCTGCGGCCGCCCAAACGATGCCATAACCAGGACGCACGGACGCCGCTTAGCAGGACGGCGCGAATCTGCTCCGGGATGCCGTCGGTCTTAAGTCGTTGCTCGTTACCGCGAATCTGGATGCGGCGGGGCAGCGTGCCAACGGTGTCGACATAAATGGCGGCCAGGTTACGGGTCATGCCGCTGCCGGTAATCCCTTCTTCAAAATGCGGTAATTGCGATTGCGCCTGCTCAAGCCGTCGCCGCAACACCGTCAATAACTCCTGATTCGAGGCTAACTTGCGCTCTGCCTGGATCAGGCCGAGGGCATAACGCAACCGGTCGGCTTGCCGGTTGTCGCCCGTGCCGGAACCGGTGTCGACCAGACATTCCTCCAACGCCTTCAAACCGGTTTGCAGGCGCGCCGGGTTGGTGTAAATAACGGCCGGGTCATCAGACTCAAACACAAACAGGCTTTGCAGCATGGTCTTGCGACTTTCGAAATCCGCCTGGCCCTTCCAGGCAAGCGCATCGGCGACAGCCGCAGCCTGAAAGACGGCAGCCAGCGCCAGGGTCTTGTCACGATGGTTGTTGCTCATACCGAGCGCTCCGTACGTTCTATAACGCCGCCGCCCAGACAGATACTGCCGTCATAGAACACCACGGACTGGCCCGGTGTTACGGCGCGCTGAGGCTCTTCAAACTCAACCCGAACCGCACCCTCGCCAGCGTCAAAAACGGTACAGGCCTGATCGGGCTGGCGGTAGCGGGTCTTGGCCATGCAGTGCAGTGGCAGGGTAGGGGCCGAACCGGCAACCCAATCCGGCGCTGCGGCAAAAAGACGGTGACTCATCAGTAACGGGTGTTCGTGGCCCTGACCGATGATCAGCCGGTTATGTTCCAGATCCTTGTCCACCACGAACCAGGGGGCCTCCGCCGCATGCTTGATGCCGCCGATACCAATGCCCTGACGCTGGCCCAGCGTGTAATACATCAGGCCCAGGTGTTCACCGATTTTCTCACCGGTATCGGTGACGATATCACCGGGACGGGCGGGCAGGTATTGTTGCAGGAAGTCACGGAAGCGTCGCTCACCGATGAAGCAAATGCCGGTGGAGTCTTTTTTGGCGTGGTTGATGAAATCCTGTTCGGCGGCAATGCGCCGGACTTCCGGCTTGGGCAACTCGCCGACCGGAAACAAGGTGCGGGCAATCTGGCGGCCGCTGACGGCATGCAGGAAGTAGCTCTGGTCTTTATTGGGGTCCAGGCCCTTCAGCAATTGTGCACATTCGGTATCAGCGCTGCGCCGGGTGTAGTGGCCGGTAGCGATGAAGTCGGCCCCCAGCACCACCGCGTAGTCCAGGAAGGCCTTGAACTTGATTTCTTTATTGCAGAGGATGTCGGGATTGGGAGTGCGTCCGGCCTGATATTCTGCCAGGAAGTGTTCGAAGACCCGGTCCCAGTATTCGGCGGCAAAATTAGCGGTATGCAGGCGGATACCCAGTTTGTCGCAAACGGCCTGTGCATCCGCGAGGTCTTCTTTGGCGGTGCAATAGTCGGTGCCGTCGTCTTCCTCCCAGTTCTTCATGAACAGGCCTTCCACCTCATATCCCTGTTGCAGCAGCAGGTAAGCGGAAACCGAGGAGTCAACACCGCCGGACATGCCGACGATGACTTTGCGGGGGCGTTCAGACATAAATCAACCGTTGTAGGCCGGGTGAAGTACCCGGCATGTTGCTGGAGGTCAAAAAGAGGGGGTGGCCGGACTGGAGCCGGTCCAGACTGCACCAGCCGGATGCTCGTAGATCATGTCCAGCGGATAGCGCTTACCGGCCATATAATCGCGAATGCAGCGGGCAACCAGCGGGCTGCGGGCGTGATGACCGCTTTCCAGTTCATCCAGACTCATCCAGACCGCCCGAATGATGCCTTCGTCCAGTGGCTGGTTGTAGTGATGCACGGCTTGGGCGACAAAACAGAAGCGGTAATAAGTGAAGTCGTTGACCGACTGGTGCGGGGCGTAGGTGTAGATACCCAGCAAGTCGGTAATCTCGACTTCCCAGCCGGTTTCTTCCAGCGCCTCACGTTTGGCAGCTTCGATCAGGGTTTCACCCTTCTCGACATGACCGGCCGGCTGATTGAAGACCGGGACATCCCAACTTTCAATATCTTCTTCAACCAGCAGGAACCTGCCTTCACGTTCAACTACCACAGCAACTGTAACCCGTGACTGCCAGGCCATTTGATACTCCATCAATGACGATTATCGTGAATGCGGTGTATTCTACACCAAAACCCGAACAGGATATTTTCATGGGACTGACCCATCTGGATGAAAAAGGCGCGGCCCGCATGGTGGATGTGGGCGACAAGGCGCACACCGTTCGTGAGGCGGTGGCGGAGGCGTTGGTGCGCATGCAACCCGAAACCCTGAGCATGATTGTCGAAGGACGCCATGCGAAGGGTGATGTTTTTGCAGTGGCCCGTATTGCCGGGATTCAGGCCGCCAAGCGCACTTGGGAGCTGATTCCCTTGTGCCACCCGCTGGCCTTGTCCTCGGTGAAGGTGGAATTGGCGGCAGAGGGAAACGACGCGGTAAGGATTACCACGGTTTGCCGCTTGACCGGTCAGACCGGGGTGGAAATGGAGGCGTTGACGGCTGCATCATTGGCGGCGCTGACATTGTATGACATGTGCAAGGCGGTGGATAAAGGCATGGTCATTGAGCAGGTGCGGCTGCTGCGCAAGGAAGGCGGCAAATCCGGAGTTTGGCAGGCATGATCAAGTTGTGTTTTTTTGCGCGCTTTCGCGAGAAACTGGGCACGGCCGAGGAATCCATGACTCTGGAAGGGCCAATGACCGTGACGGCGCTGATGTCGTTGCTGGCGGGGCGGGGAGGGGCCTGGCAAGAGGTCTTTGACTGTCCGCGCGGCATTATGGTGGCCATCAATCAGGAAATGGCTGCGCTGGACAGCACCATTCATGATGGCGATGAGGTGGCGTTGTTTCCTCCGGTTACCGGAGGCTAGGCAATGATTTCGATCCAGACGGCGGACTTTGATACCGGCGCCGAGATACGGGCCTTGCAGGGACATGGGTCAATCGGTGCGGTGGTGAGCTTTACCGGTCTGGTGCGGGATATGGCCAGTCATGGCGCCGTGACAGCGATTGAGCTGGAGCATTACCCGGCCATGACCCAGCGCTCGCTGGAAACGATTGTGGAACAGGCCCGCAGCCGCTGGCCGCTGTTGGGCGTGCGGGTGATCCACCGGGTCGGTTATCTGTCGGCTGGTGAGCAGATTGTGCTGGTGGTGGTTTCCAGCGCCCATCGCCATGCGGCGTTTGATGCGGCCGGGTACATTATGGATTTTCTGAAATCCCGGGCGCCATTCTGGAAAAAAGAATATGTCGACGGGCAAGGCCATTGGGTTGAAGCCAAGGTCTCCGATGAATCCGCACTGGATCGCTGGAGTCAGGACTGAAACCTCCGCTTAACAATTCCGTGAAAAGCCTTTTGCCTCAGGGCATTCCGCCGCTAGAATGTTGCCCTTTCGTGATCCCGATCAATACAAGCGAGGCAGGCCATGCGGCGGGTTATTTTCAATCAGAAAGGCGGCGTCGGAAAATCCAGCATTACCGTTAACCTGGCCGCCATCAGCGCCAGTGAAGGCTATAAAACCCTGGTGCTCGATCTCGATCCGCAGTGTAACGCCACTCAATATCTGCTGGGGGAAACCGCCGCCGGCGATGCGGAACTGCAGCCGAATATCGGTCAGTTTTTTGCACAGACGCTCAAGCTGACCGGTCGTGAAAAGCCGTTGTCGGAATACGTGCATCCGACCCGCTTTGATAATCTGCATGTAATTCCTTCCAATTCCGAATTGGGGGAAATCGAGCATTTGCTGCAAAGCAAGCACAAGATATTCAAGCTGGCCGGGGCGCTGAAAGAAATCCACAGACAGTATGACAATATCTTTATCGATACACCGCCGGCCTTCAACTTTTATACGCTGTCGGCGCTGATTGCCGCCCAGCGTTGCCTGATACCTTTTGACTGTGACGCCTTCTCCCGGCGTGCGCTGTATACGTTGCTGGAGAATGTGGGGGAGACCCGCGCCGACCATAATGCCGAGCTGGAGGTGGAGGGGATTATCGTCAACCAGTTCCAGCCGCGCGCCACATTGCCGGTGCAATTGGTGGCCGAGTTGAGAGCGGAAGGCCTGCCAATCCTGAACACACACTTGTCATCCTCGGTGCTGATGCGTGAGTCCCACCAACGGAACCTGCCGCTGGTGCATCTCAACCCCAAGCACAAGCTGACGGAGGAGTTTGTGGCCCTGTTTGGCGAGTTGGCCAAGACCTGATTCTCCGGGCACAGCCAATAAAAAGGGCGATCAGTGATCGCCCTTTTTATTGGCTGTTTGTCAGCCTTTAATTCATGGACAGGGTGTCGCCGCCATAGAGCTTGCGGTAGCGGCTCATCACGCGGCGGACATAATCCTGGGTTTCGGCAAAGGGCGGAATGCCGCCGTATTTATCGACGTTGCCTTCACCGGCATTATAGGCGGCGAGCGCCAGTTCCAGATTCTTGAAACGACCCAGCAAAAAGCTGAGATAGCGGGTGCCGCCGTGGATATTCTGCTTGGGGTCGAATGAATCGGTAACATCAAAGCGACGGGCGGTGGCAGGCATTAACTGCATCAGCCCCCGTGCGCCCGGACCGGATTTTGCCGCCGGATTAAACCCGGACTCGGTATGAATCACGGCCTTGACCAAGCCTTTGTCAACGCCATAAGTGGAGGCGGCCTCTTGAATCAGGCCGTCAAAAGCATTGCGCATTTTACTGAAGCTGGGACGCACGGCGGCTTCGTTATTGCCCCAGTCATGGTAGGAATGGACATTGGTATCGGCGTACCAGGTGACCTTTTCAAGACGACTGTATTGCCGGAAATCATCCCCGCGCGGACGGGTCTTGCCATCAACGACATTCGTAAACAGAATGTTGCCATCGGCGTCCTTGAACTTGTAAACATTGCCCGCTTCGGCCGGAATAGCCGAAAAAAGAAACAGGGCAGTGCACAGTAAACGTCGGGTCATTGTCGGCTAACTTTTATAGGCTTATTTTCGCCTATTTTGAACCACGGACAGGCAGGATGACAAGACAAACAATCCGCGCCCAGACAAGATTAAATCCTCAGCAAACACGTGATTTCAGAATAAAATATAAACATATCCACAGGTGCTTGGGTTGACGTGGTTGCTGTCAAGCGTTCTCTCTGTTTTTCTTGCTGAAATTTGATTGTGACGCTATTGAAAAAAATAACTTATTGTTTTTAAATGGATTATTTATATTGGTTAAAAAATGACCAGACTAGGTGAAAGCCTTGCGGAACCAGCTTCCACCCCCAGTTATCCCCAGTTTGTCCACAGGGTTATCCACATATTTTGTGGAAAACTCGGTGATCGTCAAGTTATCCACAGCCTTGAGCTTTGGCGCTGTTTGCGGTTCACTTGCCGCCTTTGGGGAGGTGATCATGCTCAATCGTGTCTGGCCAGTCTTTTTTCTGCTCGCATTTGCTTCCTGCATCTGGCAAGCCATCATGGGCCATCCGGAAGTGCTGGCGTCTGCGGTGGAGGCTTGCTTCAAAACGGCCAAAACTTCAGTGGAGATAGCCCTCGGCCTGACCGGTGTGCTGTGTTTCTGGCTGGGACTGTTCCAGATTGCCGAAAAAAGCGGGCTGACCGACCGTTTGGCATGGGTACTGGCGCCGTTGTTCCGCCGGCTGATGCCTGAGGTGCCGGCCGGGCACCCGGCGATCGGGTCGGTGACGATGAACATGGCGGCCAACATGCTGGGTCTGGACAATGCCGCCACGCCGCTCGGCCTGAAAGCGATGAAGGACCTGCAAAGCCTGAACCCCCATCCCGATACCGCCACCAATGCCCAGGTACTGTTCCTGGTGCTGAATACATCTTCTATCACCTTGATTCCGGTCAGCGTCTTTGTCTACAGGGCGCAATTGGGGGCGCCTGACCCTGCCAGTGTGTTCCTTCCCATTTTGCTGGCGACCAGCGTCGGGACAATGACCGGCCTGATGGCCGTGGCCTGGGTGCAGAAACTGAAATTGTGGGACAGGGTGGTGTTTGCCTATCTGGCCGCTTTTCTGGTGATGATGGCTGGCATGGTCAGCCTGGTGATCGGCTTGCCGCCCGAAGCACTGGGCCAGCGTTCTTCGCTGATTGGCAACCTGGCGATCTTCGGTATTATTGTGCTGTTCTTGCTGGCCGGATGGCGCAAGCAGGTACCGCTTTATGATTCCTTTATTGTGGGGGCGAAACAGGGCTTTGAGGTGGCGGTCAATCTGATTCCGTTCTTGGTGGCGATGCTGGTGGCTATCGCCATGTTCCGGGCCAGCGGTATCCTGGACGTTTTGCTGGGGGGATTGGCGTCGGGATTTGCCTGGATGGGGTTGAACACGGAGTTTGTCCCGGCCTTGCCCACGGCGATCATGAAGTCCTTTTCAGGAAGCGGTGCACGCGCCATGATGATTGAAACCATGCAGACCTATGGCGTTGACTCCTTTCCGGCCCGGGTGGCCGCCATTGTACAGGGATCGAGCGAAACCACGTTTTATGTGCTGGCTGTATATTTCGGCTCAGTCGGCATCCGGCATGAGCGTCAGGCGTTGGCATGCGGCCTGCTGGCGGATCTGGCCAGTGTCATAGCGGCTATTGCGGTAGCGTACTGGTTCTTTTACTAGGCCGTGACGGTTAGCTTTCGGTCAGGCCTGCGGCGGCCAGAATAGAAAGCCGCGGCTGCGTTCATTATAAAAAAGCGGGGAGGGGAAGGGCGATGACGTTTCACCGGCCACCGTTATTCAATCATCAGGTCTACGAACCGCGCTTGCAATCCGAATTGCTGGCGCTGGGCGCTAACCAGTCCCGTCCTCATCTGTCCGTAGCGGTGGCGCTGTTGATGGTGCTGACCAGTGTCGCCCCGCTCAATCCGGGGCTGACCGTTCCCTGGCTGATGTTCGGTGTGTTTTCAGCCACTATCGGTTTTGCTTTCCGTTATCGCTACCGGAATTGCGATCAACGGGACATGACAAGTGCGGAGTTGCGGAGCGGTGAGATTTTCGGGCTGATCTACAGCGCCACGGTGGGGCTTTTCTGGGGCTTCAGCAGCCAGTTGATGCTGGCCGGGCAGGCTGAACACAACCTGATCGTGACCATGATATATCTGGGGGTGTGCGCCGGGGCGGGTGCTATTGCCATTTTCGGGCTGGGTCACTTGCTGGTGGGATCGGCATGTTCGCTACTGCTGTTTACGTCGCATTTCCCCATCATCTTCCCGCAGCGCTGGCTGTTCCTGAGTGTCATGTTCCTGCTTTTTCATTTCGTGATTGTGCGCATGGCCTGGGAGCGCAGCCGTATCATTGCCGCCAACATGGTGCTGCGCGCTGACAAGGAACGGCTGCTGGAGTTGCAACTGGGCGAAGTCGCGAAAGCCAATCAGGCCAACCTGGATAAATCAGTGTTCTTGGCTTCGGCCAGCCATGACCTGCGGCAACCGGTGCATGCGGTGATGCTGCTGGGTCATGCCTTGCGCCTTCGGGTGCGGGACGAGGACAGCGGGGAGTTGGTGGACCGGATTCTGGAAGCGGGTGCCGCGCTGTCCGACCAGTTCAACAACTTGATGGACTTGTCACGGCTGGAAGGGGGGGCCTATCGCCTCAATCCGGCCGGGGTGGTGCTGGATGAGTTCCTGCTCCGGGTTTGCGCGCCCCACCGCCAGCAGGCGGCGGAAACCGGCATTACCTTGCGTTTACGCATGGATCGCCGGCTGCGCGGGCAGGTGGTCTACACCGACCCGGGATTGCTGGGGCGGATTCTGGATAATTGGCTGGCCAATGCCGTCAAATTTACGGCTGGCGGCAAGCAGATCCTGTTGACTGCCCGTATTCGTCAGGGAAGCATCAGCTTGGGCGTTTATGACCAGGGGCGGGGCATACCCTTTGACCAGCAGGAAAACATCTTCAAACCCTATGTGCAGCTCGATAACCCGACCCGAGACCGCGCCAAGGGCATCGGACTGGGGCTGAGCATTGTCCGTCAGGCCGCTGGATTGCTGGGCGCTAGCCTGCAACTGCAATCGATGGTCGGTCGCGGCAGCCATTTTGAACTGAGGTTGACCGGAACAGCCTGGGAGCCGCAAGAAGACCGGCGGCTGCCGGCCGCGAGAATCATGCCCATTCCCGGAAACCTTCAAGGCCGCCGATTATTACTGGTGGAAGACGACCCTATGGCCGCCGCCGCCCTGATTGCCTGGGCGCAAAGCCAGGGCTTGCGGGTGGAGCATCATGCCGACCCGGCAACCGTAGCCCGCAGCGGCCTGATACCGGATCTGATTCTGTGCGACATCCGCTTACCGGGTGAACGCGATGGCATTGACTGGTTAAGCGACTGGCTGGTGAACTGGCCAGACGCGCGAGGCTTACTGATGTCGGGAGAATTGCTGCCGGAAACGCATGATCGGGCGGAACAGGAGGGGCTTCTGCTGCTGACAAAGCCGGTCAATCCGGACATGTTGCTGCAAACCCTGTCCGGATTGCTGCGATGAGCCTTCCCTACTTCAGGGGGGAGTGCAGGCAACGGGCATATGGCTATACTGCCTGAAACTCACCAAGGCCCTTGCGGATACAGGATTAACCATGCGCCTGTTGATAATTGATGATCACCCCATGACCTGTGCCGGACTGGGCAGCCTGCTTCAGGCCTGTTATCCCGACGCGGTGATCGACACCTGCCATTCGGTGAAGGGAGCAGAGGCCCCGGCCCGGTTGGCGGATTATATTTTCCTGGACATGCATTTTCCGGATATCGGCTTTTCAGGCTTGCTGGAACACTTGGCGCCCTGGATCAACCGCGTGATCCTGATCTCGGCTGCGCCGGAACCGGCGGCGGTGGCGCAGGCTCGCAGTAGGGGTGTACGCGGCCTGTTGTTGAAAAACGCAGATGTGGAACATGTGCTGGAGGGTTTCCGGCGCATTCAGCAGGGGGAGCAGGTGTTTGACCGGGTGGGGGACGAACAGGCGTGGAATCCCGTTTTGACTGAGCGGCAGCGCACGGTTTTTGATGCGCTGCTGGCTGGCCTCTCCAATAAGCAGATTGCAAGGACTCTTGGCATCAGCGAGCATACGGTCAAGGAGCATGTCACGGCCATTCTGGCTATTTTTGCCGTGCGCAACCGACTGGAACTGGTCTTGAGTCAGCAGATTCGCAACTGACGCCTATACGCAGAATATTCGGGGATGAATTTCAGTCATTTCCCTACCGGAGTGGGGTTCCTGATCCCGTCATTATCGGTATTATGATATCGATGCCGCTGTGGTGACGGAGGAATGCTGCCTTGTTTTTCCCCGCCCGACTCAAATAAGTAAACTGAGGAAATTAAGGATATGACTTTCCCGCGCCCCCGCATTCTGACACTGGCCATCCTGGCCTCCCTGGGCGGTCTTACCGCCTGTAACAGCAACAATGATGACGGCAGCCTTGCACCAACTGCCCCCACGCTGAAAACCGTTACCGTGGCTCCCTCGCTGGGGCGTATTTCCAACGCCCGTGTCGTGTTGCGCAATGCCGTCAACCATCAACCGATCGGCGACGCTCCTCTGAATGGCAGCGGCCGCGCCACCTTTCAAGTCCCGTCCAGTGTCCAGGCGGTCATTGCCGAAGTGGTTCCCCTGATTGGGGGGCCGGTTCCTACCTATTTTGATGAAGGTACGGGCACCAATCAGCCTTTACCCGCTGGAACCAATCTGCGCGCGGCCTTTACCTTGGCCAATGCAGTTAGTGAAGTGGGTATCACGGCGTTGACCGAAGCCGCTGTGCGTCGCGCCCAGTTCCTGGCCGGCGGCGGTGCAGACCCGGTGCTGACCCCTGCGCAGATTGCTCAGGCCAATGCGCTGGTCAACCAGGCGTTTGGCGTCGCTAACATCTTGCAGGCGCCGGTACTGATTGGCAGTAACAGCGACTATAACCAGCTGCTGAATGCGGCAAACCCAGCCGGTCGCGATTACGCCATGCGATTGGCCGCTCTGGCCCGCCAGGCGCACAATGCCTTGCCTGCCGCTAACTCTCCGGCCGTGGCTATGATGAATGCCGTGGCCAGCGACCTTTCTGACGGCAAGCTGGATCGCGCCGGGGCCGGTTTCCCGGCCAGTGACGTTCCCTATGCCGCCGATTTCGCCCTGAGCTGGGCAGCTGCCGTCAATGCGCTGGTCACGGCGGTGCTGGGCAATATCCAGGGTGGACTGACTCAGCAACAGATCACCGAACTGAACAGCCTGTTTACGGCGCTGGCCCAGAATCTCAATTTCAATCCTGATCCCAATGCGGTTGTCGCGCCGGTTACCTGCGCCAGCCTGCAATTGCCAAAGACCAATGCGGCCGCCTTGTCCGAGTTTGTCGGCAACTTTACCGTGGATATTAACGGATCTTCCGGGAAGACGGGAACGGCCACGTTCAGCCTTGCCGCCAACGGCAATGTAACCCTCGACGCCCAGATGGCGCATCCGACAGAAATTTGCGGCCCGAACGCGCAGAGTAACGGCACCAGTTATCTGATCATTACTGATCGTAACGAGTTGGGGAAAACCGCTAGGGCCACTGTCAATCTGTTCAAGAACAACAGCAGCGTGCTGTCTGTGGAAGGGGTGAGCTTTGCCGGCGCGGAGAACACGATATACTTCGGCTCGAAGCAGGGGGCTGTTGTGAGCGTGCCGGTAGCTGTGAGCGGTTTTGCGCCGAATAGCGGCATCGTCGGTTCGACAGTGACTATCAACGGCACCGGCTTTGACGCAGACCTGTCTCACATGGTGGTCAAGTTCAGCAACAATATTGCCGCCGAAATCGTCAGCTCCAAGACGACCGAGCTGGTGGTCAAGGTGCCTGTCAATGCCGTTACAGGTCCCATTACCGTGACCAACAGCACGACTGGCTTGTCCAACAACTCCACCGGGAATTTCACCGTGCAAGCCGGTGGCGGTGGCGGCAATACCTGGACTGAGCGTACGTTGCCCGGTGCGTTCGTAGTGAATTCCATTACCTTCGGGAACGGCAAGTTTGTCGTTGTCGGGGCCGCCAAGGGTATCTTTAGCTCCACGGATGGTATTTCCTGGACTACGGAGAACAGCGGCAATGCAAACTCGCCGGAATTGAGGTCGGTAATTTACGATGGCTCGCAATTCATTACGGTTGGCGGCACGGGCCTCAATCAAGGCCTGACCTCGCCCCTGATTGCGACCTCGCCGGACGGCACATCCTGGACGACGCGCCCCTGGAATGTTCCTGTTAATTTACCGGAAACCCGGCTGAACGACATCATGCTCAGTAATGGCTTGCTGACGGCCGGCGGAGCCAATGGCACTATTATCACCTCGTCAGACGGTGGCATTACTTGGGTCAGCGAAAGCCAGATCAACAACAACACTACTTTTGTCAGTGAGTTCTTCGGATTGGCCGCCAACGGCGCGATACGGGTCGCCGTCGGCCGCAACAGTGCATTCCGGGGCATGATCATCCGCAATGACAGTACCGGTTGGACTCCCGTTGCCAGCGACATGACGGACTTCCTTCCTCGTGATGTCGTTTGGGCAGGCAATCAATTCGTGGCTGTCGGCTCCTCGGATGCTAACTTTGGCGCCAGCGCCGTCACCATGACGTCTCCGGACGGGGTCACGTGGACGCGGCATGCCGTCGCCAACGCTCCTGCCTTGAATTCCTTCCGTTCAGTGTTCTGGGATGGCAGCAAGCTTTATGGGGGAGGGGACAACGGTCAGTCCAACCGCATGATGATGTCTTCCACCGATGGTATCTCCTGGACACTTGAACACCAGTCAACCCTCAATGGGCAGCAGGGAACAGTTGCCGGAGTTGCAGGCTCTTCCAGCATTATTGTGGGTGTCGGAGGAGTGAAGTCGATCACGAAGCCTTAAGCAGAATAGACAGCAACGTGATCATAGGGCGGTATATCCGAAGCCGCCCTGATCTACATGATCAACTGATTTGTTAAACCGTGTTGACGAGGAAAGGATATGACCTTTACACAACCGCATGCACTTACTTTGGCCATTCTGGCCGCAACGCTCGGGCTGACAGCCTGTAATTCCAATGATGATGACGGTTCTCTGCCCGGCGCTGCCGTAGCCATGAAATCAGTCACTATCGTCCCATCGCTGGGCAAGATATCCAACGGCCGCGTGGTGCTGCGCAATGCCCGCAATCCCGCCGACCGGCGCGGTACGCTGGGCGACAGCCTGCCGATTCGCGCCGATGGCAGCGTAACCTTCCAGGTACCCGCCACTGTCCCGGAGCTGCTGGCCGAGTTGGAGCCGACCAACCAAACCACCTATTTTGATGAAGGGGTTGCCGATAACCCCGCCACTGCTGGCATTGATGAATCCCATCCCGCCTTTCCGTTGACGCAGACCCTGCGCGTCGCCTTCCGTCAGGCGGATCTGGATGCCCAGGGCCGGGTGGCGATGACCGCCCTGACCGAGGCGGCTGTGAGCCGCGCGCTGGCGCTGGCGGGAACGGGCTCGCTGGCTGATTATATTGATGCGGCCAATGCCTTTATCGAGAGCGTGTTCAAGATTGCGAGCGTCCATCAGGTGCCTGTGTTGCTGGATGACGAGACCGATTACCGCGACCGCTTGATCGGCGCCTCCAATGCCGCCGCCCGTGACTACGCCATGCGCCTCGCGGCGCTGGCGCAACAGGCACGCACCGCCAACGCAGCCGATCCCACCCCGGCGCTGACCATGATGAAGGCGCTTTCGGAAGACTTGTCGCGCGACAACGCTCTCGACGGCAAGCGCAACGGTGTCGGCATTGATGGAGTTCCTTACGACTTCAATGTCTTCCTGACAGCATGGCGAAATGCCATGACCCAGTTACTGTCTGCGATTAAGCTGGGGCTGGGCGAGGGCGCACTGACGCAGGCACAACTGACCGATCTGACTAATCTGTTTAACACCCTCGCCACCAATCTGCAGCTGGACCGCACTCCGCCGGTAGGCGGCGCCACGCCAGTGCGCATCATCAACGGCATTGCGGAATATGCCTGCGCCGACCGTAACCGGATAAAGTCACAGCAGGGGAATACCCAGCTGGATATCGATTTCGTCAACAACAGTGGCCAGACCATCAACATCGACTGGATCAACTTTACCGGCCAGTCAGTGCGCTACCGCACTGCATTGACCACTGGCAATACCTACCAGCAAGGCAGCACCTTCCTGATGCATCCCTGGCTGCTGACCAATGGCGCCGGGGAGTGCAAGGGCATCTTCGCTGCTACTACCACCGGCAAGAAAACCATAACCCTCAATGCCGATGGCACGACGACGCTGGCCGGTGCTGGCGGCGGGGGAATTTCCGTCCCGGCCGGATTGGTGGGCAATTACAACCTGAAGTACAGCGAGTTCAATGCCGGTGGTCCGTTTGCCAATAATGCCACTGTCGCGGGCAATATCTCGGCAACCGGTGAATTGACGATCAACGGCAAGACCCTGTCCAACCCCAATATCCGCGCCGCCAGCCCCACGGTCATTTACTGGACTGACGGCCCGGTTGAATATGCCGTGACCGATGCCACGACCGGTATCCTGCAGGCCATTAACCTGTTTGACACCTCCAAGGCTGGGCTGAACTATGGCCAGTTCGCCAAAGCAGTCGTAACCCAAGGATGTACTTCGCAGGGTGCTGACAACAAGATCGGCTTTGCCAATGCGCCGGATGATTTCTGCGGTTTCACCCGCGCCGTTTCCGAGATCATCACCAGTGGCAGCACCCAAACCTACTCCTTCAGAACCGCAGATGCTGATATCCGCTTCCTGGTCATTAATTACGAGAACGGTGTCCTGAAGAATGTACTGGCTGAAAGCTCGAATTATTCGTTTGGGTGCGGCGCCTTTGGCGAACGCGCATGTACGGGTATTGACTTCCGGGATGGCGTCAACAACAAGGAGTTCGTCTTCAGCAACACTGTGCTGGATCCGAAACCGGGAATGGCTGGCACCCAACCGCTGACGCTGGTATCCGGATCTGTTATTCATCCGGTCGCGGTCGACCCGAATGCCCCGATTCGCATTGAAAACGGTGTTGAGTTTTATAATTGCGCAACCTGGAGGCAGATCCCCAGCGGCGGTGCCACCTCCAACGTCAGTCTGAATTTCATCAACCAGCGTGGTAATTCCAGGTCATCCGCCATCTACGTCTTCAATAGTAACACTGGCAGGAACGAGTTGAAGCGTGGCGACTTGCTCAATGGCACCAGTTTCACTGCTACCGGCATGCACAACAGAATGGTGATGGTTGATGACAACGCCAACAACTGTGTGGCAGTGCTGAAGGCGGTCACTGCCGGTGATAAGAACATAACGCTGAATGCCGATGACAGTGTCAGCGTCAGCAATGTGGTGGCCCCCCCTCCGGCGGGCGTCACCATCACCCTGAATGAAAACGCTTGTTCCGGCAGTATTTCCACCTTGCGTCAGAACTGCGGTGTCACGACCACCAATGACTTTAGCATCAACAACCTCAAAACGGAGAACGGCGGCACAGACTGCACGCTGACCAAAAACGGCGGCAATGTCACGATCAATCTGAATGGCAAAAGCATCACCGCTAGTCTCGATGCAGAAGCCGGTGACAGCTTGAGCCTACTGGCCGGAGGCGATCGCCTGATTGCCGCCAATACGGTGGGAAACTCGATTTCTTACCGCATCAATTCGGCCGGAAAGCTGCTGAAAACCACAGTCACTTCGATTCTGGATGGTGTTAATAACCAAAGTTGTATTCCCTGACAACCTGATTGGCATGCTGTAATGAAAGGCGGACTCCGGTCCGCCTTTTTCATTTTCTGGCCGGAAATAGGGTAAAATCCGCCGCTTCCGATTTGCCGCCGCAGTTGCACCGCCATGACCGTTGAAACCTTTGCCCCGCAAGCCCAGCCCGCACCCATGGAAGAATCATCCGCCACCGATCCCAAGAGCCGCACCGGGTTCAACCGGCTGCAAAAGCGCTTGCGGCGTGAAGTCGGCCGCGCCATTGCCGATTTCAACATGATCGAGGACGGTGACAAAATCATGGTCTGCCTGTCCGGTGGCAAGGACAGCTACACCATGCTGGACATCCTGCTCAGCCTGCAGATCAGCGCCCCGGTCAAGTTCGAGATCGTGGCGGTCAACCTCGACCAGAAACAGCCCGGCTTTCCGGAAGATGTGCTGCCCAAATACCTGACCGAACGCGGTATTCCGCATTACATCCTGGAAAGGGACACCTACAGCATCGTCAAGGAACTGACCCCGGAAGGGAAGACCTACTGCGCTGTGTGTTCCCGCTTGCGTCGCGGCAGTCTGTATGGTTTTGCCCAGGAAATCGGGGCCACCAAGGTGGCGCTGGGGCACCACCGCAATGACATCATCGCCACGCTGTTCCTGAACCTGTTCCATGGCGGCAAGCTGAAGGCGATGCCGCCCAAGCTGTTGTCGGACGACGGCAAGAACATCCTGATCCGCCCGCTGGCCTATTGTGACGAGAAGGACATCATTGAATACGCCAAGGCCAAGGCTTTCCCGATTATTCCCTGCAACCTGTGCGGTTCTCAGGAAAACCTGCAGCGCGCCCTGACCAACGATATGTTGCGCGAGTGGGATGTGAAACATCCCGGCCGTCTGGAAAGCATTTTCACCGCTATTGGCAATGTCGCGCCGTCACAGCTGGCCGACCGCGAGCTGTTCGATTTCGTCAATCTGAAGGTAACCCCGAAGTCGGAAGACGATGGCAGTCCGGCCGCTGCCAACCGGCTGGATGTCGTTAATCTGACGCTGTCCTGACGCATGGCCGCCCCGTTGCGGTATGAGGATCTGACCCCTGCAACCCGCATGCTGGGCTGGCTGATCCTGCCGCCGTTGCTGCTGACGGTGCGCGGCCTGGTGCATGGGCTGGAAAGCAGTGACTGGCTGAATACATTTCCGGACATGCAGCCTTTGGCGGAGCTGGCAGCAGACCAACAACAGATACTGCATAACGACAAGCAATTGCGGGTGCTCCAGATCACCGCGACACTCATCTTTCTGATGTATTTCTGCTTCGGCTGGCTGTTGGCGGCGTTCCGAAACCTGATGGCCATGAACGGGGAGGCCGGAGACGATCGCGGCATCTTGGCCCGGATCACGCGCGGTTTACTGACTGCCTCTCGCATGTTGCGGGAGTTGTTTGACGGCAGCGCCCATCCCGATCATGCCCACCTCACCCTGCGTTACAGCATTCCCGCCTGTACCTTCGCGCTGATTGCGGCCAATGTCTGCAAGCTGATGGCGGTAGTGGAACTGGAGAGGGCCGTGACGGTGGGCGACTGGTTGCAGGGCCAGCACTGGATGCTGGCGGCGTATGCCGGTTACGGGGTGTTGTATGTGCTGGCGTGGCGCGTGGCGGTCAGGTTGACGTTCTTGCAGCAAGAAGGATGGAAGAAGAAGAGTCTGTAGCCCAGCGTGGCAGCACGGGGATTGTCTCCGGTCGGAGAGTTGCCTCGCATTAGCATGCGGGCTACGAATCCGGATAATTGGCCCGACCGTACCATGTTCCGGTCACGTCGGCGCTTGATTAGCATGAGGGTTGGCGGTAAAACCGAAACTAGCCTCTTGCCAGATCGAACTGTCATGAACACCCCCTTGCTGAACGAACGTGACATCACCTTCCTGCTTTATGAACTGCTGGACACCGCCAGCCTGCCGCTGCGTGAGCGTTACCGCGAACACTCCCGTGACATCTTCAACGCCACGCTGCAAACCGCCCGCACCATTGCCGAAAAATACTTCGCCAACCACAACGCCAAAGGCGACGCCAACGAACCGACATTTGACGGCCAAAACGTTCACCTGATTCCTGAAACAAAGGAAGCCTGGGATGCGTTTTCAGGCGCGGGGTTTCTGGCAGCGGGTTACGATTATGACGAAGGCGGCCTGCAGCTGCCGGAAGTGATCCTGCGTACGGCCATGGCCTATACCAACGCCGCCAACATCTCGACTACCGGCTATTTGTTCCTCAGCATCGGTGCGGCCAACCTGATTCATGCCTTTGGTTCACCGGAACAGAAAACCCGGTTCCTTCCGCCCATGCGGGAAGGCCGGTTTGCCGGCACCATGGCCCTGACCGAACCCGCGCAAGGCTCGGCGCTGGCCGATATCCGCACCTATGCTGTACCGCAGGACGACGGTACTTACCGCCTGTTCGGGCAAAAGATGTTCATTTCCGGCGGCGACCAGTCGTTGACCGAGAACATCGTCCACATGGTGCTGGCACGTATCAAGGGCGCACCGGCGGGGGTGAAGGGGATTTCATTATTCATCTGCCCGAAGTTCCTGGTTAATGAGGATGGTACGACGGGCAATCGCAATGATGTCGCCCTGGCCGGATTGCTGCACAAGATGGGCTGGCGTAACACTACCTCCACCGTGCTGAATTTTGGTGAGCAGGACGGGGCCGTGGGCTATCTGGTCGGTGAGCCGCACAAAGGCCTCAACTACATGTTCCAGATGATGAACGAGGCCCGTATTGCCGTGGGTTTGGGAGCGGCGGCGCTGGCCTATCAGGGTTACAACCATTCGCTGGATTATGCCCGCAACCGCCCGCAAGGCCGTCTGCCCTCCAGCAAGGACCCGTTGTCGAAGCAAGTCAACCTCATTGCCCACGCCGATGTCAAACGCATGCTGCTGGCGCAAAAGGTGTATGCGGAAGGATCGCTGGCGCTGTGCCTGCTGGCGTCAAGCCTGTTTGAGGACCAGTCCACCGCTCCCGACGCCGAAGCCCGTCAACGCGCCGCCTTGTTGCTGGATTTGCTGACGCCCGTGGTGAAATCCTGGCCTTCGAAATACGGCACCAAGGCCAACGAGTTGGCCATGCAGGTATTGGGCGGTTCGGGCTATATCCGCGAGTATCCGGTGGAGCAGTTTTACCGCGACAACCGCCTTAACCCGATTCATGAAGGCGCTGAAGCCATTCACGGTATTGACCTGCTGGGCCGCAAGGTGGGCCAGCAGCAGATGGCCGGGTATCAGGTATTCCGGGACACCGTGGGCGCAACCATTGCCGAGAGTGAGGGCGTGGAGGCCGTGCGCGAGTTTGCGGCCCCCTTGCAAACGGCCATGGCGATGCTGGACGGTGTCACCCGCAACCTGTTGAACGTTATGGCTGGGAATCCGGATCTGGGCTTGGCAAACGCCACGGTATATCTGGACCTGTTTGGAAGAGTGACCATGGCCTGGCTGTGGTTGAAGCAGGCGGTGGTTGCGGCCAACGGGTTGTCTGTTGAAGGGTTGCCGGAAGCGGACCGGCATTTCTATCAGGGCAAGCTGCACGCCACGCGCTATTTCTTCCACTGGGAATTACCGGAAACCGGGCCCATGGCCGATTTGCTGAACCGGATGGATTCAACCTGCCTGGATATGGAGGAGGCTTGGTTCTGAAACCGGGATCCTTGCGGCAGGGCGGAGCATGATGACAGATGAATTGTCCCCTTCAGCCCTATGCCGTGCGTGCGGCATTGTTTAACGTTATGCTTCTAATCATGACTTTTCATCCCCGAGGATTTCCATGGCTGACACTGACAGCTCCGGCATCAGTTTTACCGCGTATTACACCAGCCAGGTCTGGCGGCAGCACGGCTTGTCCTCGCCGGCTTTTGATTTTCTTCCCGCCAAGACCTTATGGTGGCTGGGCCGCCCGGTGGAGAAATTTGCCGAGCATGTGCTGGGCGTCAGCAACGACATCATGTTGCTGCAGCGGCATCATATTATTGATGACATTGTGCGGCGGGCCATCCGTGAAGAAGGCGTGACCCAGATTGTCGAGATTGCTTGCGGCTTGTCGCCACGCGGCACGCGCTTCTGTGAGGAGTTTCCGGAGCTGCATTATCTGGAAACGGATTTGCCGGGCATGGCAGCGCACAAGCAGACTCTGCTGGAGAAAAACAGGTTGCTGTCGCAGCGGCATCGGGTTTGTTCCATTAATATCCTGGAGGAAAACACGCCGGATGCTCTGGCGAGCGTCTTTGGCCGTGAATTGGACCAGGCGCGCAAGACGCTGGTGATTACGGAAGGGCTGATCAATTATTTCGACTTGCCGACGATTAGTGGATTTTGGAAGCGGCTGGCGGCGGTGCTGAAAGGGTTTCCGGCGGGGTTTTATATCACCGACTTGTACCCGGATTTTAAATGGCATCCGGTGACGCGGTTTGTGGATACCTTTGTGCATGGGTTGGCTTTTGTCACCCGCAGCCGGGTGAGTCTGCATTTCGGGTCGGAAGCGGCGATTCGGGAGGGGTTTACCGGGGTGGGGTTTGGGGAATGCCGGGTGCATATTCCCGAGTCTTATTACGGAGTGTTGCCGATTCCGGTGCAGCGGCTTTCCAGTCTGGTGAGGGTGATTGAGAATCGGGTCTGAAAGTGGGGCTTCAGCCTTGAGGCCAGAGTGCAATATCGTTAATGGCGGGCGTGTATTTCCCCACCTTTTTATAGACAACCGTCTACAACCGGACACCGAACTGTTTATCATGCGGGCCTGAAAAAACAGCCCGGAGCCTCACCATGTCCTCACTTATCCTCAGCGACCTTCAGCA
This sequence comes from Fluviicoccus sp., assembly GCF_030646115.1. Classification (GTDB taxonomy): domain Bacteria; phylum Pseudomonadota; class Gammaproteobacteria; order Pseudomonadales; family Moraxellaceae; genus Fluviicoccus. The sequence goes on along the minus strand of NZ_JAUSMX010000002.1, from coordinate 356,671 downwards.
AGGAATCCTGACCCTCACCTTCAACCGCCCGGACAAGAAGCATGCGCTGACCCATGCCATGTACAGCGAACTGGAACAGGCGCTGGCACAGGCGGAATCGCAGCCGGAAATCCGGGTAGTGGTGGTAATGGGCAGCCAGGGTGTCTTCACAGCCGGTAACGACATGGGCGAGTTTCTCAACAACCCTCCGCAGAACCTCGATAGCCCAGTGTTCCGTTTCCTGGACCGGCTGAGTAACATGAGCAAACCGGTCATCATGGCGGTCAGCGGTTTGGCCATTGGCATCGGCACCACCATGCTGCTGCATGCCGATATCGTCTATTGCGATGCCACCGCCAAGTTCCAGCTGCCCTTTGCCCGGTTGGGCCTGTGCCCGGAGGCCGCCTCCAGCGTGTTGTTGCCGCGACTGGCCGGGTTCCAGCGCGCCTCGGAAATTCTGCTGACCGGTCAGGTGTTTGATGCCGCCAAGGCGCAGAATATCGGGTTGGTGTGTGCGGTGCTGGAGGATGAAAGCGCCTTGCGGGAGCATGCCCGCCGGCAGGCGCTGGCCATAGCCGTGCAACCGGCGCCCGCCATCCGCCTCACCAAGCAGCTGTTGAAGAAAGCCGACAAGACGCTGATTGCCGAAACCCTGCGGCATGAAGGGGAACTGTTTCTGGCGCGGCTGCACTCACCGGAAGCCAAGGAGGCGCTGGAGGCCTTCCGCGAGAAGCGGCAGCCGGATTTCTCACGCTTTCACTAAAGCAAGTTGCGCAACTGCAAACGGATTTCCTGAATCGGGAACTGCAGTTGCAGCGATTCATCCATCCAGCCGGTCACCAGCGCTTGCAGTTCCGGATGGGCATTGACGGCCTGAATCCAAACATGCCGGTCGTGCCAATTGCCCGTCAGCTCCTGCGCGTCCTTGATCGATTTCATCAGCTCAGGACGTGTCTTCGGGAACAGGCTGCGGTAGCTTTCCAGAAAGTAGCGGTAACGCTTGATCCAGATGCGCAACCGGTGCAAGTCGGTGTCAGCGGCACGCAAGGCTTTCTTGAGCCGCCGCCGCTGCTTGTCCCGGGATTTGCGCAGGCATTTGTCCACCCGCGCCCAGTCCTTGCCTACCAGATACTTTTCCCAATAAACCGTCAGGCTCAGCAGGCGTTGAGTCAGGGCTTCGGCGGGCTGGCGAGACGCCAGGTCCTGCAGGTCTTCCTGAATCAGCGTTTGCAGGATGTCGTGCAGGGCATGTTCTCCCTTGCGGGTCAGTTCCAGGCACAGCACTTCGCGGTCACGCAACAGGTTGGTGGGGCGGGCGCAGGTTGCGGCCAAGGCATCCAGCTCATCCGCCCCATACAAGGCCTTGCGCACCGGCTGCACCAGACTGCGCAACTCACGGAGGGCGACGCGGAAATCGTGCAGGGCTTCCGGATCAGGGGAGGTGAGGCGGGACTGGGCGTCCATCAGCTTGCCGGCCAGCGATTGCAGGCGGGCACAGAGCAGGGTGGCAATGGTAGAGGACTTGTTCATGCCTGATGCTTCCTTTGCATGAGGACGGGGAGAACCGGATTGTTCTCCCCGAAACCGGCTTCAACCGGCCAGCAGCTTTTTCAGCAGTTCGTTCACTTGCGCCGGGTTGGCCTTGCCCTTGGAGCGCTTCATGGCTTCGCCGACAAAATAACCGAACACCTTTTCCTTGCCGCCGCGATATTCCGCGACCTGGGCCGGGCTGGCGTCAATGATTTCACGAATCATGGCTTCAATGGCACCGGTATCGGTCACCTGCTTCAAACCCTTCAATTCAATGACGGCATCCGCCGTTTCACCTTCACCGTTCCACAGGGCTTCAAACACCTGCTTGGCAATCTTGCCGGAAATGGTGTTGTCGGTGATGCGGTTGATGAGCCCGCCCAGTTGCAACGCCGTCACCGGTGAGTCCGCCAGTTCCTTTTCCGCCTTGTTCAGGGCGCCCAGCAATTCGCCCATGATCCAGTTGGAAGCCAGCTTGGCCTGACCGTTTGCCGCCTTGACGGTGTCTTCAAAGTAGGCCGCCAGATCGCGTTCCGCTACCAGCACCCCAGCGTCATATTCTGGCAGTCCGTAGGCTTCAATGAAACGGGCTTTCTTGGCGGTCGGCAGTTCCGGCAGGCTGGCGCGTACGCTGTCAATCTGCTGTTCGGTAATCACCACCGGCAGCAGGTCAGGGTCGGGGAAGTAACGGTAGTCGTTGGCTTCTTCCTTGCTGCGCATGGCGCGGGTTTCGTTCTTGGCCGGGTCGTACAGCACCGTGGATTGCACAATACTGCGGCCGGACTCCAACTCATCCATTTGCCACTGAACTTCGGCATTGATGGCTTTTTCAATGAACTTGAAGGAATTGACGTTCTTGACCTCACGACGGGTGCCGAACTTCTCCTCACCCTTGCGGCGGAGGGAGACGTTGCAGTCACAGCGCATGGAGCCTTCGGCCATGTTGCCATCGGAAATACCGAGGTAACGGATGATGGAGTGAATGGCCTTCACATAAGCCACGGCTTCCTTGGCGGAACGCATGTCCGGTTCGGAAACGATTTCCAGCAGCGGCGTACCGGCGCGGTTGAGGTCGATGCCGGTCATGCCCGCAAAGTCTTCGTGCAGCGACTTGCCCGCATCTTCTTCAAGATGGGCGCGGGTAATGCCCACGCGCTTGGTTTCCCCATTATCCAGCGTAATGTCCAGAAAGCCCTTGCCGACAATGGGCAGTTCAAACTGGGAAATCTGGTAGCCCTTGGGCAGGTCGGGGTAGAAGTAGTTTTTACGCGCAAACACGCTCTTGCGGCCGATCTCAGCATCCACGCCCAGCCCGAAACGGATGGCCATGTTCACGGCCTCCTTGTTCAGCACCGGCAGCACGCCGGGCATGCCCAGGTCAATCAGGCTGGCCTGGGTATTGGGTTCGGCGCCGAACGTGGTGTCGCTACCCGAAAAAATCTTGCTGTTGGTGTTCAGCTGGACATGGATTTCCAGCCCGATGACGGTTTCCCACATGAAAGCCGCTCCTCACTCAAATATGTACAAACATCCCTGTCGCGCCCAGCGCCACCAGGGAAAGTTCCCCCCTTGGAAAGGGGGCCAGGGGGTTTTACTTATAAGCTTCCGGCATGCGCTGATGCCAATCCGTCACTTGCTGGTAACGGTGCGCCACATTCAGCAATTGCCCTTCCTGCCAGTAGTTGCCCACCAGTTGCAGGCCTACGGGCAGGTTGCGGCTGAATCCGGCCGGTATGCTCATGCCCGGCAAGCCGGCCAGGTTGGTGGCGATGGTGTAAATGTCGGAGAGATACATTGCGATCGGGTCGCTTTGCTTCTCACCCAGACCGAAGGCCACGCAGGGAGAGGTGGGGCCGGCGATGACATCGCAGTGCTTGAAGGCTTCGGCAAAATCCTGCTGGATCAGGCGGCGCACTTTCTGGGCCTGCAGGTAATAGGCATCGTAGTAACCGGCGGAGAGGGCATAGGTGCCGATCATGATGCGGCGTTTCACTTCGCTGCCGAATCCCTCCTGACGCGAACGCTTGTAGAGATCGGTCAGGTCTTTCGGGCTTTCACAACGATAGCCGAAACGCACGCCGTCGAAACGGGACAGGTTGCTGGACGCTTCTGCCGGGGCAATGACGTAATAGGCGGGAACCGAGTGTCCGGTGTTCGGCAGATCGATTTCCACCAGTTGCGCCCCCAGCTTTTCCAGCTCTTTCAGCGCATCACGCACCACTTGCTCAACGCCGCTGTCCAGTCCTTCACTGAAGTACTGTTTCGGCAGGCCGATGCGCAGGCCGCGAATGTCGTTGCCCAGCGGGGCGGTGTAGTCGGGCACCGGATGGTCGATGCTGGTGGAATCCCTGGGGTCGTGGCCGGACATCACGTTCAGCAGCAGCGCGGCGTCTTCGGCGGTCTGGGTCATGGGACCCGCTTGATCCAGGCTGGAAGCGAAGGCAATCATGCCCCAGCGCGACACTCGGCCATAGGTCGGCTTCAGGCCGGTCAGGTTGCACAACGAGGCCGGTTGACGGATGGAGCCGCCGGTATCGGTACCGGTGGCTGCCGGCGCCAGACGTGCTGCAACCGCAGCAGCCGAGCCGCCGGAAGAACCGCCGGGAACCTTGGTGGTGTCCCAGGGGTTTTTCACGCCGCCGTAATAACTGGTTTCGTTGGAGGAGCCCATGGCGAACTCGTCCATGTTGGTCTTGCCTAGCATGACCAGACCTGCACCTTCGCACTGGCTGATAACGTGGGCGTTATACGGGCTGATGAAGTTGTCGAGCATTTTCGAGGCGCAGGTGGTCTTCACGCCCTGGGTACAGAAAATGTCTTTCTGGGCCAGCGGAATCCCGGCCAGGGCGTGCGCGGTACCGGCAGCGCGGGCGGCGTCGGCGGCGTCGGCCTGTTTCAGGGCCTGGTCGGCCGTGACGGTGATGAAGCTGTTCAGCCCGCCGTCAAAACGTTGAATGCGGTCCAGGAAGTGCTGGGTCAGTTCGCGGCCGGAAAATTCCTTGCGCGCCAGGCCGTCGCGCAGCGCGGCCAGAGTCAGGGTATGCAACATGTCGTCGTTATTCCAATTCGTTCCTTGCGGGGAAACTCCCTCACCCATGGGGGAGAGGGCCGGGAGAAGGGGGAAGATCCCGTTATTCAATCACCTTCGGCACCAGGTACAGACCGGCTTCCACGGCGGGAGCTATCTTCTGGTAATCGTCGCGGCGGTTTTGCTCACTGACCATGTCTTTACGCAGCGGCTGGTTCACTTCAAAGGCATGGGCCAGCGGCTCAATGCCCTGGGTGTTGACGGCCTGCAGGTCGTCAATCAGCCCGAGGATGCTGTTAAGGCTGTCGGTATAGCGGGTGCGGTCGTCGCCGGAGAGCCCGAGCCGGGCCAGATGGGCGATCTTGTCGATGTTTTCCGTGGTCAGTGACATGAAAATGCTCGCAGGCAATGCCGTAAAAAATGGGAAGAAAATTAACACAGTTCCGGGTTTGGCCAAAGCAAAAAAGTACAACGGAAAGTTTGCTGACGCTTTCGGCAGCAGCGGTCCTGTTTGCTATACTGCCCCTTCATTTGCCGCCTTGCCGGTTAGCGTCGGATTCACCCATGATTTCTTTGAAACGCCTGTTTGGCCTGTTTTCTTCCGATCTCGCCATTGATTTGGGAACCGCCAATACCCTGATTTACGCACCCGGCCGCGGCATCGTGCTGGACGAGCCTTCCGTGGTGGCCATTCGCCACAACGGCGCACGGCGAACGGTGGTTGCGGTGGGCGCCGACGCCAAGCGCATGCTGGGCCGTACACCGGGCAGCATCACGGCTGTCCGGCCCTTGAAGGATGGCGTCATCGCCGACTTCGAAGTCACCGAGAAGATGCTGCAATATTTCATCAGCAAGGTGGATTCGCGAGGCTTCCTGCCATCGGCGCCGCGTGTGCTGATTTGCGTGCCCTGCAAATCGACGCTGGTGGAGCGGCGCGCCATCCGGGAATCGGTGCTGGGCGCAGGTGCCCGCGAAGTCCGGCTGATGGAAGAACCCATGGCGGCGGCCATCGGCGCCGGTCTGCCGGTTGAGCAGGCCATTGGCTCCATGGTGGTCGATATTGGCGGCGGCACCACCGAAATTGCCGTGATTTCCCTCTCGGGCTGCGTTTATTCCGATTCAGTGCGGATTGGCGGCGACCTGCTGGATGACTGCATTGTCACCCATGTCCGCCGCCATCATGGCAGCCTGATTGGTGAGGCGACCGCCGAACGCATCAAGATTGCCGTTGGGGCGGCGTTGCCCGGCGGCGAGTTCAAGGAAATCGAAGTCCGTGGCCGTAACCTCGCGGAAGGGGTGCCCCGCTCCTTCATGGTCAATTCCGATGAGGTTTATGAGGCCATTCGCGATTCACTGGACGGCATTGTTTCCGCCGTTAAGAGTGCGCTGGAGCAAACCCCGGCCGAGTTGTCCGCCGATATTTCCGAGCGCGGCATGGTTCTGACCGGCGGAGGCGCCCTGATCCGGGATATGGACAAATTGCTCAGCCGGGAAACCGGCCTGCCGGTATTTGCTGCTGAAGATCCGCTCACCTGCGTGGCGCGGGGCGGTGGCCGGGCGCTGGATTTCTTGGACGACCCGGCCTATGAGATGCTTTATGTCGGCTGACAGGCTCCGGCAGGTGCACTGACTCGTCACGGGGGTTGTCATCGAAGACCGCATTTTTTCCCGGAATCCAACGGGTGGATTCCGGTTCATGACCGCCTTGGGGCTGGCCGCCGTACTGCTGCTGGCGGAAGGTCGCTATCCCGAATCTTTCCGGATGATTCGTGAACAGGGCCGTGTCGGATTGCAACCCCTGCAAGCTGCAGTGACGTATCCGGGACAACTGTTTTCCTGGTTTCAGGATCAGGCGCGCACCACTACCGGTTTGCGCCGCGAAATCTCCGCACTGCGGGCGGAACAGCAATTGACAGCAGTGCGGCTGCAACGTCTGGCCGAACTGTCGGCGGAAAATGCCCGGTTGCGGGGCTTGCTGGACTCCGGCCTGGTCACCACCGGCCGCATGCTGCTGGCGGAAATCATTCGCGCCGATCCCAATCCGGATCGGCTGGTGCTGACCATCGACAAGGGCAGCATGGACGGTTTGCAGGTCGGACAACCAGTGCTGGATGCCAGCGGCATCATGGGGCAGGTAATTGAAATAAATGAAAAAAGCTCGGATATCATGCTGATTTCCGACCGTCGCCATGGCATCGCCGTCAGCAACGCCCGCAGCGGTACACGTGGTATTTTACGGGGAACGGGAGAAAACGCCCGGCTTGAGATGGATTATGTGCCCGAGTCAGCCGATATCCAGAAAGGGGATAAGCTGCTGAGTTCCGGATTGGGTGCGCGTTATCCCGCCGGATATCCGGTCGCAACCGTGACGGAGGTCTTCCGCTCAGGAGGCGGTGAGTTTGCCGCGGTTCAAGCCAGACCAATGGCTGCCTTGGGGCGAAGCCGGCATGTGGTGGTGCTCTTCCCGTCACCTTTTGCACCGGACGCGGCCGACACGCCGCCCGACAGCCTGAACTGGCAGGAGTTGCCCGATGCAACGCCCTGAACCGCTGTTGATGATTCCCCTCAGTTTTTTGGCCGGAGTCCTGCTGACGTTGATGCCCTTGCCGGAGGCTCTGATCTGGTGGCGGCCGGAATGGCTGTTGATGCTGCTGGTATTCTGGGTGCTGAACCAACCGTCTATTGTCGGCATCTGGACGGCCTTTATACTGGGTCTGATGCTGGACCTGATGATGAACACGCGTTTTGGCGTTTATCCGGTGTCAATGGTTACCGTGGCCTGGCTGGCCCGGTTAGCCCCACGACGCATGCGCAACCTGTCCTTGCTGAACACGTCCGGCGTCGTGGCGGTGCTGACAGCCTTGGCGCTGGCTGTGCGCGCAGGGCTGGAGCTGCTGCTGCCGGGAAGCCGTCCGCTGACCGCTGATTTTTGGTTACCCGTCATCAGCAGCGCCCTGTGCTGGCCGCTGGTGATGGCTGCACTGCAACGATGGGGAAAATACTGATGCTTTATCTGGCTTCCACCTCACCCCGGCGACGGGAGTTACTGCAACAGATCGGTCTCACTTTCGAGGTGCTGAAAGTTTCGGTGGATGAATCGCCGCTGGAAGACGAAACCCCGGCGGAATATGTGGCCCGCCTGGCGGTGGCCAAAGCTCGCGCAGCCATGGAGTTGGTCAGCTCCGGTGACATAGTACTAGGGGCGGATACCACAGTGGTTTGCGACGGCCGCATCATCGGCAAGCCGGAGTCGCTGGAGGAGGCAGTCGCCATCTGGCAGAGCCTGAGCCGGCGCAGTCATCAGGTGCTGACCGGAGTGGCGCTCGCCCGGGGTGAGTTGGTGACCCATCGGGTAGTGACTACCGAAGTCCATTTCAAGGAGTTGCTGCCAGCAGAAATGGAGGCCTATTGGCACACCGGCGAACCCAGGGACAAAGCTGGCGGTTACGGCATCCAGGGGCGCGGCGCGGTCTGGGTTGACCGAATTTCCGGCAGTTACAGCAATGTCGTGGGCTTGCCGCTGGCGGAAACCGCAGAAATGCTTGACGGCTTTGGGTATAGTGTCTGGTCACAGGCCTGACGCCTGCAAAATTCAATCAGAACAATACCATGTCCGAAGAACTCCTGATCAATGTCACCCCCATGGAATGCCGAGTCGCGTTGGTCGAGAACGGCATTGTCCAGGAGTTGTTTGTTGAGCGAACCGCCAAGCGCGGTCTGGTCGGCAATATTTACAAAGGCAAGGTGGTGCGGGTATTGCCGGGCATGCAGGCGGCTTTTGTGGAAATGGGCCTCAGTCGCACCGCCTTCCTGCACATCAGCGACATAGTCTGGCCGAAGCGGAGCCAGGAAAGCCAGGACCCACCCGGAATTCTGGAAGTGCTTCACGAAGGCCAGGCGCTGACCGTGCAGGTCATGAAGGACATGATGGGCAGCAAGGGCGCGCGGCTGACCACAGATCTATCCATCCCGTCCCGCTATCTGGTGTACATGCCCTATGGCGAACACATTGGTGTATCCCAACGGATTGAAGGCGAAGGCGAACGTGACCGCCTGAAAACATTGACTCGCCGTTTGCGCGATGAAATCGCCAGTAGCCTTATGGGGGGTGTCATTGTCCGCACGGCGGCGGAAGGGGTCAGTGAGGAGGAACTGCGGCACGACATGCAGTTCCTGATCAAGCTTTGGCAGCACATCAGTGACCGCAAGATGCGGGAAAGCGCTCCCAGCCTGATCTATGAAGAATTGCCGCTTTACCAGCGTGTCATCCGTGATCTGGTGACGCCGGAAATCAATCGTGTCCTGATTGACTCCCGTGAAACCCATACCAGGGTGCTGGAGTTTGCCGCTGAATTTGTTCCCGGTGTGGAAGACAAGGTAGAGCATTACCCCGGTGAGCGGCCGTTGTTCGACCTGAACAATATTGAGGAAGACCTGCAGAAAGCCCTGATGCGGAAAGTGGCGCTCAAGTCAGGCGGCTATCTCATTATTGACCAGACCGAGGCCATGACCACGGTGGATGTCAACACTGGTTCCTTTGTCGGTACGCGAACCCTGGAAGACACGGTTTTCAAGACCAATCTGGAAGCAACCCACGCGATTTGCCGGCAGCTGCGCCTTCGTAACCTGGGCGGCATCATCATTATTGATTTTATTGACATGCAGGAAGCCGAGCATCGCCTGCAAGTGTTGAAATCCCTTGAAAAAATGCTCTCCCGGGATCACGCCAGAACCAAGATAACCCAGGTGTCGGAACTGGGCCTGGTTGAAATGACCCGCAAGCGGACAAGGGAGTCACTGGAGCATCTGCTGTGTGAGGCCTGCCCGACTTGTCAGGGACGCGGTTCGGTCAAAACTGCGGAAACCGTCTGCTACGAAATTTTCCGGGAAATTCTGCGTGAAGCCCGCGCCTACGATGCCGCCAACGGTTATATGGTCGTCGGCAACCAGAAAGTCGTGGACCGGCTGCTGTCTGAGGAGTCACCAGCCGTGGCGGATCTGGAGCTGTTCATTGGCAAGCCGATCCGCTTCCAGGTGGAAAGCCTCTATACGCAGGAACAATACGACATCGTGCTGCTCTAGCCGTCGTCAATAACCCGAGACAAACAGACGTCCAACGTCCGTTACCGGATAATGGGCCGCTTTAGCCTACCGCATTCGGAAACAAGATTGACCAAGCTGGCCCGACTCAAGACCTTACACTGGCCGCGCATCCAGACGTGGCTGCGGTGGGGTCTCCGGCTGTGTCTTGTGATGCTGGCTTTGCTGGCCGTGACTTACCTTTTGGCCTTGCAGTTATTCGCCCGCATGGATGAATATCGTCCGCTGCTGGAGGCGCAAATTGCCCGGGCGGTCGGGGCGCCGGTCAGTATCCGGCGGCTGGAGGGAGAGTGGAGCGGACTTAAACCTGAAATCCGCTTGCTTGACCTGCATATTCACGACCCGGCCAATCCTGATGTCACTTGGCTAGCCATTCCCCATATCCGCGTCGAACCTTCCTTGCGGCAAACCCTGCTGAGCCTGAGTCCTCGTTTGTCCGTCAGGATTCTGGGACTGTCGCTGACGCTGGAAGAAGCTGCTCCCGGTCAATGGCGTGTGCAAGAGCTGTCCTCACTACCGGCAAGTGACCCTGCGTCCCGGCAGAAAACCCTGCACTGGCTGTTGCAGCAAGGGGAATGGCAGTTGGCTGCCGCTGCCTTGCGCATTCGTCCTTATGGCAAACCGGCGCTGTCCTTGACCGGTCTGGAGATTACCAACCGCAACAGTCGACAGGCTCACCGACTCCGTGTCCAAGGTCAAATTGACCGCATCGGGGTCTTCAGCTTCATGGCCGACATGAAGGCCAGGCGGGTATTGGAGCCCTCGGACTGGGAAGGCAGCAGCTACCTAAGTCTGCCTCAAGCAGACTGGAGTCCGTGGATCCCGACGGGGTTGCCGGACATTGATCGTGTAAAAGCGGTGGCAGGTCTGAAATTATGGACAAACTGGATGAATGGGGCACCTTCTTCTGGATATGCCCGCGTGCACTCCAGCCGCATCAGCCTGAACTGGCGCAATGTTCCGTTAAGCCTGACGGAAGTGTCTGCCGATATTTCTGCTCAAAAAAGAGGCCAGGGTTGGGAAGTAGGCCTCATGCCTAATTCCGGGCAGCTGAATGGACAGGTGTTCCCGCTGAAGACGCTGATAGTCCGCCGGGAGGTTGGGGAACGTTATACTATCGCGGCTCAAGCCGTGCATTTGCAAAACCTGTCGATTGTTGTTCAAACCCTGCCTTTGGGCGAAGAGACCCAATCGAAACTGCGCGAGCTTCAACCCCAGGGTTATATTTCCAGTCTGATGGCGGTTGTTGACGGCCCGGCAGGTCAGCGGGTCTTAAGCACGTTGAAAGCCGATATCCGGCAGGCATCCTGGTCGGCAACAACCCATTTGCCTGGCGCCACCGGTGTTAATGCCTGGGTTCAATGGCAGAACGGGAAAGGTGAGGCCGGTATCCGCATGGAGCAGGGCGTGCTGGACCTGCGTCAGGCCTTCCGCCAGCCCACCCCCGTGGACTCGCTCAATGCCCGCTTCAGTATCCGGAAAACTGCGGATGCCTGGCTGGTGCGCAGTGACCGCATACAGCTGCGTAATCCCGATGCGGCGGGTGAAGCACTGCTCAGTGTCTGGATTCCGCGACAAAATCCTGCCGATGCGCGGTTGCAGTTGCTGGCAGGCATCCATGACGGAAACGTGGCCAGCGTATGGCGGTATGTGCCCTGGCCCTCCGCCGGGGACGACACGCTGGACTGGTTGCAGCGCGCATTGCGTGAAGGCCGGCTGGTGCAGGGCGATTTCCTCTATGAAGGCCCGCTGATTGACCGGCCCGGACTTCCTCCCTCTCAAATGCAGATGCGGTTTGCGCTGGAAGAGGCGACTCTGGCTTATGCCCCCGGCTGGCCAGAAATTCATAAGCTAAAGGCTGAAGTAACCTTGAATAATCGACATCTGCAAGTCAAGGCCAGCCAAGGGCAAATCTACGAAAGTATTGCCCGGAATATTACGGCGGTAATCCCGGAGTTGATGGAACCGGTGTTGCGGATAGAAGCGGACGTGGATAGCACTGGCGAGGATATTTTCCGGCTTTTCCGCGAATCACCACTCAAGGATGACGCCGGGCGCATGGCCTCCTTGATGTCGGTCAAGGGGGAAATAGGCGGGCATTTGTCTATGTCCATGCCATTGGCCAATACCGATAACGTCAAGGTGGCGGTTGAGGCCGAATTGCCGGGTAACCCGGTGATATTGAAAGAGGCTGAACCTTTTGACTTATGGCTAAACGGTATGGTTCGTTATGAAACCGGCAAAGGTCTGACCAGTCGCCCCCTGAGCGGCTTTTTCCTGGGGCAGCCGCTGACTGTGCAGTTTCACAGTGTGCTGGATGAAGGCAATGTCGTCGCGGTTCAAGTGCAGGCGGATGGCAAGTTGACGCCCGCCAGCCTCAAACCGTGGATGGGTGCTTTGACCGGCCATATGCGCGGTTCAACCGGATTCAAGGCGTTCTTGGCCATACCGGTCAAGGATGATCCTGTGCATCTGGCGCTGGATGCCAACCTAGCGGGTTGGTACATGGATTTGCCGCAACCTTTTGGCAAACAGGCCGAAGCAGTGCCGCTGCATTTTGAAATGGAAATGGGGACCTCGGAAAGTCTGGCTTCCCTGAGCATTGAAAAGCGGTTGCAAAGCAATTTTGCCGTGCATGGCAGCCGGATATCCCGGGCAATGGTGCAATTGGGAGAGGGGCGTTTGGCCGAGCTGCCGCCCAATGGCCTTTGGGTTCGTGGTAATCTGGATAAACTGAATCTGGATGACTGGATGCCTTGGCTGCGCCCGCGTCCCGGCAAGCGTGAAGTGGAGGAAGCGGTTTTCCCGGAGCTGGAAAGCTTCACCATGACTATTCGTGATTTTACAGCCGGCGGCTACCGGCTTAATCAGGTTCGACTGGGGGCGGAACCGGATGAAGCGGCGGAAGGCAGGTGGCGCGTGCAACTGGAAAGCGAGCGCATTGCCGGAGAGGCCCGCCTGTCGGGAACGGGAACCGGCCCGGTGGCGCTGACTCTTTATCGCTTGATTCTGCCGCTTCCGGAGGCCTCCGGATCGACGGCGTTGATCTCACCACACAATGACTGGGAACTGCCGCCGGTCAATCTGGATATCCGCCAGTTATCTTATTCAGATTGGCCCGGGCTTGGAAATGGGGCTCTCACAGCCATGATCCGGCCATCAGTCGAAGGGTTGCGACTGGACAATCTCTTGCTCAAGCATGACGCATTGACCTTGAGCGGCAGGCTTGATTGGCGCTATCGTCAGCCCCGGATCACGACTTCTTTCAATGGCAACATCAAAACCGGTGATATTGCCAAATTGTTCTCAGCATTCGACTATCCGCCCATAGTAAATAGTATCAAGGCAGAGTCCACCTTCAGTCTGAACTGGCCGGGTGATCCTACTGCGCTATCGATAGAGCATCTGGAGGGCGAAATCGAAGCGAATCTGGAGAAAGGACGGATAATGAAACTTAACCGGACCGTGAGCCTGTCGCGTTTGTTTGGTGTACTGGATACTGAAAACATCAAACGGCGCATGCAGTTCGATTTCAGTGACATTACCCGTAAAGGTATGGCTTTTGACCACTTCAGGTTAAGTGCCATTCTGACCAATGGAACGCTGCTGGATGATTTTGCCATGGACAGCCCGTCCATGACCGTCAAGGGGGGCGGGGCGGTGAACTTACGCAGCAAGGTGCTGGATCAACGCGTACAAATTGCGGTGCCCTTGGCCAGTGCGCTGCCGGTAGCGGCAGCACTGGTGGCCGGGCCACTGGTGGGTGGGGCCTTGGTGGCGGCTGAATCGGTGCTGGATTCATCCTTACGCAAGATGACAGCGCTGAACTACCAAATTACCGGTGACTGGAATAATCCGGTCATTGACCGGGTGAAAAAACCGTTGATTCCCTGGCGCCTGCCGGGAAGAACAGGAAAAAACCGGAAGGCCAAGCCATGAAAGTGATGCTCTCCGCAATCCAGATGACCAGCGGCAATGACCGGCAGGCTAACCTGAAACAGCTGGAAGGCCTGTTGCAGCAAGCTTCGAATGCTGGAAGCCAACTGGTGGTATTGCCGGAGAACTTCGCGATATTCGGGGCTGAAAGCCAGTACCGCTCCGCCGAAGTCATGCCGGAGATTCTGGATTGGTTGCAAGAGGCTTGCCGCCGTCATGGTTTGTGGATGGTGGCGGGCAGCATGCCCTGTTTGCAGAGGCCTTCGGGTGAGCCAGTTCCGGACGGGCGGGTACGTTCAGCCTGTTTCGTGCTGGATGATCATGGCCAGCTTCGCGCCCGATACGATAAGATTCACTTATTTGATGTGGATGTTGCGGATAGTCAGGGCAGTTATCGGGAGTCCGCCGTCTTTGAACCGGGTGATCAGGTCGTCACGGTGGACACCCCTTGGGGCAAACTGGGTCTGGTTATTTGCTATGATGTGCGTTTCCCGAGCCTGTTCCAGCAATTACAGCAGGCCGGAGCCGATTTTCTGGCTTTGCCCGCAGCATTTACGGCTGTCACCGGGGCGGCGCATTGGGACATCCTGCTTAGGGCCAGGGCTATTGAAACCCAGACTTTTGTCATCGGTGCCGCTCAGGCAGGCTGGCACAATGCCTCGCGAGAAACCTGGGGGCACAGCATGGTGGTTAATCCTTGGGGAGTTGTACTGGGCTGTCGTGAAGAACTGACTCCCGGTCTGCTCAATGTCGGATGTGACCTGTCCGAGTTGCTTGAAATTCGTCAACGGATGCCGCTATTGGCGCATCGCAGGCTATGCTAAAAAAATGGCGTGGCGTAATATGAGCAAGTTGCGGCAAGGACTTTCTTGCCTGTCATGGAGAGTTTGATAATGAGCGAGAGTTTGGCAGATTACCTGGGGCAGGTTCCCATTTTTTCCAATTTGACCTTGCCGGAACTCCAGACCATTGAAAAGTACATGTTCTTCAACAAGGTGGAAGCTGGTGAGTTTGTCTTCAAGGAAGGCGAAAAAGGCGATTATGTCTGCTTTGTGATGCATGGGGCGCTGGATGTCATCAAGTTCAACCAGCACGCGCAGCCGGTGGTGATAACAACGCTGGCCAAAGGCAGTTCCATTGGTGAAATGGCACTGATTGACAAGTTGACCCGTTCGGCCTCAGTGCGTGCCTGTACACCTTCTGGCTTGATTGTGCTGACCCGCAAGGGGTTCGAAATGATTCTGAAGTTGCATCCGGAAATCGGTATCAAGATTTTGAAGGGGATTGCGTCGTTGCTGAGTATCAATCTGCGCAAAACATCGGACAAACTGGCGGAATTCATGCCGCCGCTGGCGTGAAGTCAGGCTTTAAAGTAATAGGTCGTTTTAGGCGTAGCGGGCTAAAACAGCATTTCAGGAACAACTGGATGGTTTGACTGCAGCAGGCATGGCCAAGCCCCCTGTAACACAAGTCCACGAACCATCAGTAGAGCGCAGCATAGTCACGGTGCTGCCGGTGACAGCAGGAGAGCCCTTGATAGTGCAGGTAATGGAGCCTTCGTCAGAGCCGGAGTCATATTCGGCTTCAATCAAGGAGCAGTGGAATGATGTGGTTTGAAGACCAATGTCGGTGGCTGATAATGTGGTCTTGCCGTCGTTAAGTTGAACTTCGAATTGAGCCCGGGCGGAAGCAATTTCATAAACGGCGGCCTGTACTTTGGCCTTGTCATTATACTGACCGTAAAGTGGAACCGCTACAGCTGCCAGAATGCCTATAATGGCCACGACAATCATCAGTTCAATGAGGCTGAAACCTTGTTGGGTTTTCATGGTTTTCCCCCAAATGACATGAGAACTTCATGGATACGATTAAAGTGTTGTGGTCAGAAAAAAGCCCACCGGAGTGGGCTTCTTGTCACACAGCCGGGATTACAGGCAGCCGGACGGGTTGTACTTGGCGTCAGCAGAGCTGTCGCAAGTCCAAGTACCGGTCGCATCGCGGCTCCAGGCCAGAGTTTCGCCGGTAAGAGCAGCTGCGGCATTACCACCAAAGGTGGCGGTCAGAGAGGCAACGCCAGTGTTAGCCAGAACCAAAACGGGCAGACCGCCGTTTTGCAGATTGGAAGCAGTAGCACCAATCAAAGCCATGCAGTCAGCGCTGACAAAAACACCGTCAAGGACGCAGTTTTCAACACCGGTCTTCAAGGCACCAACTTCACCCATTACGCGGGAAACTTGGGACTTGGCAATGTAGTTCTGGTAAGCGGGGATGGCAACAGCAGCCAGAATACCGATAATGGCCACAACGATCATCAGTTCGATAAGGGTAAAACCCTTTTGGATGGTTTTCATGGAGTCTCTCCTGGAGATTCGGTTTTAAGTCGTTTTTGATTTGACCGACTTCTGCCGGTGCTGTTTAAATTAATGCAGAAGCCGTGCCAACTTTTGAATTTATTTTCATGTTCAGTCGTAGCAATGGTTTTGAAGGATTGTGGAAGAAGTAAAGTGAAAAGGTAGCAAGTCATGGAGGTTGGGGAGTGACAATTATTGTCACTTTGTGTCATAGCGTGGGAGTGGTGACACTATCCGTTAATTTCAGGACAGCGTAACCACTTCTCTTAAGTAGGTAGCCAGACGCGCTTTCATTTTTTCCGCTTGTTCCGGTTCGCTTTCCAGTGCATGTCTGGCCGCCCGTACCAACTGCCGCAAGGTATGGCGTTCAGCTGCGCTATGGTTGCGGACGAAATCGGCAATGGCCGGGTCTCCGTGCTGGATCAGACGGGTGATCCAGATTTCCATCCGCTTTTCCAGATTGGGCTGCTGGTGCCGGTTCAGCGCTTGCAAAATGGCGGCTTCATCTTCATGACGCATCAGCTTGCCAATGCGTTGCTTGTGCCGGCGAATGGCTTCATGGCTTCTGATGTGGGACAGTTCAAGCAGGGCGTCCATCAGCGTTTCAGTCAGTGGCAGTTTTTTCAACTGGGAGACCGGAAGCTCCGCCAACTGTTCACCCACCGCTTGCAAACGGTCCATGGCGCGTTTCTGTTCGGACTTGCTGATGAAGTCCGGATCAAATTCATCTTCAGCAGGGTGGTTGAGCATGGCGGCGGGGCAGGCAGATTTGAAGGGGCGCGTATTCTAGCAAGAAACGGGGATTTATTCTGCTTCGTCAAAGCGGCGGGCAAACAAATCCTGAATGGCGGTCAAGGCGGCCTGTTCATCATCGCCCTCGATTTGCAGTGTCAGGGTGATGCCCCGGCCGGCGCCCAGCAACATCACTTGCATCATGTTCTTGGCATCCACCAGACGGCCGCCGGGTTTGCTTAGTCGAATGACGGACTTGAAAGAAGACGTGAGCGTGATCAATTTGGCTGTTGCCCTGGCGTGCAGGCCCAGTTTGTTGATGACAGTGATGGTGGTATCAATCATTTTTTGCGGATCAGCTCTCGATGGAGGGTTTGGATGTTGGCGACCCGATTCTTCATGAAGTCCGCCATTCTGTCCACCATATAAACGGAGCGATGCTGGCCTCCTGTGCAACCGATGGCGACAGTCAGGTAATGCCGGTGGTCAGCGGTCAGCCTTGGCAGCCATTTCAGCAGGAATTCACTGATGTCATGAAAAAGCGCCTCGACTTCAGGGTGGTTATCCAGGAAGTCGGCAACCGGCTTGTCCAACCCTGTTTTTTCCCGTAATGAAGTCTGCCAGTGGGGGTTGGGAAGGCAGCGGACATCAAAAACAAAATCGGCATCAAGGGGAACACCATGCTTGTAGCCGAAGGACTCAAACAAGATGGTGACCTGGGAGTTATTGGAAAGTCGTGCCGCGAGCGTTTGCTGTAGCTCATGTACGTTCAGGTTGCTGGTATCCAGATAGACACTGGCGCGAGAGGCTATCGGGTCAAGAATAATTTTTTCCTGTTCGATGGCCTCGCTCAAGGACCGCGAGTCGGTACTGAGCGGGTGTTTGCGGCGGGTGGAGCTGAATCGCGCCAGCAGCACATCGTCGCGGGCATCGAGAAACAGGGTATCGGAACTGACGCCCATGTTGTCCAGTTCCGCCAGCACTGAGTCAAAACGGCTGAGGTCATCCGGCAGGCTGCGCACATCCACGCCGACACCAATGCGGGAAACTGTTGGCGAGGTCTGGAAGTAATGAACCAGAGAGGGCAACAGGCTTAAAGGCAGGTTGTCGATGCAGAAATAGCCCAGATCTTCCAGGATGTTAAGGGCGGAGCTTTTTCCGGAGCCGGAACGTCCACTGACAATCAGAAGCTTTTTCATTCAGGTGCATGAGGTTAAGATTTTTTCTTATAGTACATTCTTTGACTGAAGAATACAGAGGTGCAGACATAAAGCAGACATAAAAAAGCCCGGAACAACCGGGCTTTTGCAGCGGGAAATCAGTGATGGGCTTTCAGCTTTTCCTTGTGCCTGACAATCTGTCGGTCAAGCTTGTCAGAGAGCAGGTCAATCGCGGCGTACATGTCGGGAGATTCCGCATTGGCGAACAGTTCCGCACCGGCGATCCGGATGGTGGCTTCGGCTTTCTGGGCAAGCTTCTCGATGGTGAGAATGACGTGCATGCTGGTGATGTGATCAAAATGGCGCTCGACGCGCGTCAGCTTGCTCTGCACGTATTCTTTCAAGGCCGGGGTGAGTTCCACATGATGCCCGCTGATAGTCATTTGCATAAGGCCAATCCTCGTGTTGTTTTTACGACATTCGAGGAGAACCTGCGGACAAAGTCGGGCGGCGAACCGTTCGGCCTTGCGGAAGCATGTTCTCCGCCAAAAGCCAGTATCAGTCACAATCCGGTCATTGTGCAGCCACAATTCTGTATCGGATTGTGATTCTGAAAATCTGTTCCACAAGTTCAGAGTAGCGACTATTCCGAGGTTATAGCAAGCGTTTTCTGTCGCTGGATGATGGAATGTTGAGCGACTCGCGATATTTGGCAATGGTGCGCCTGGCGACTTCAATGCCCTGTTCCTGAAGAAGATCAGCAATCTTGTTGTCGGAAAGCGGTTTGCGGCTATCTTCCTGGCTGACCAGCTTCTTGATCATGGCGCGAATGGCGGTGGACGAGCATTCGCCGCCTGAGCTGGTGCCGACATGGCTGGAGAAAAAGTACTTCAGCTCAAAGATGCCCAGCGGGGTATGCATGAACTTCTGGGTGGTGACTCGTGACACGGTGGACTCATGCAGGCCAACCTCATCGGCAACATCACGCAGCACCATTGGCTTCATAGCTTCCGGACCTTTTTCAAGGAAGCCGCGCTGATGCTCCACAATGCAGGTGGCGACTTTCAGCAAGGTTTCGTGGCGACTTTGCAGGCTCTTCAGGAACCAGCGGGCCTCTTGCAAGTGGTTACGCAGGTATTGGTTGTCGGCGCTGTTGTCGGCGCGGCGAACCATACTGGCGTAGCCGGTATTGATACGGACGCGGGGCGCGGTTTCCGGGTTCAGCTCCACCCGCCAGCGTTCTTTATTACGGGTGACGATGACGTCCGGGGTCACGTAATTGGATTCGCTGGAGGAAATACTGCCGCCGGGGTAGGGGTTCAGGGTTTGAATCAGGCTGACAGCAGCTTGCAGTTGCGATTCCGTCAGTCGGGCTTTCTTCAGCAGTCCGGCCTGGTCATGGTTGCCCAGCAATTGCAGATGCTCACGAACAATCAACAGGGCAGCGTCAAGCATCGGGGTCATTTCAGGCAGTTGGCCCAGCTGGATCAACAGGCATTCACGCAGGTCACGTGCTGCCACACCGGGCGGGTCAAACTGTTGTATGCGGTGGAGAACAGCCTCGACTTCATCTTCTTCAATGTCCACTTCCGGCAACAGGCGGCTGACGGCATCAAGAATATCTTCCAGCGGTGAAGTGAGATATCCGTTCTCATCCAGTGAGTCGATCAGACAGACGGCAATCGCCTTGTCAGTCAAAGTGAACGGCGTAAGGTTCACTTGCCACAACAAATGATCGTAAAGGGTTTCGGGGACAGTCGAGCGAGCTTCGAACCCTTCGTCATCATCATCTGGCGCAGAGGCTGTGCTGGTGTTACCGGTAAAGATGTCATCCCAGGCGCTGTCAACCGGCAGTTCTTCCGGAATATCGCGCGGGGCATCCATGTCCAGGCCGTTACTTTCGTCCGAACTGTGGTCGCTGAACTCATCAGAGGCTTGTCCGGCGGCTTCGGCATCATTGGTGGAAGCGGATATGGCCGGGGCATCGTTGTCTTCAGCCAGCTCCAGCAGCGGGTTGGAGTCCAGAGCATTCTGGATTTCCTGTTGCAGTTCAATCGTGGACAATTGCAACAAGCGGATGGCTTGCTGTAATTGCGGTGTCATGGTCAGGTTCTGGCCAAGATTGAGATGCAATGCTGCTTTCATACTGGCATAACTTCAGGTCGTAGACGTAAGCGAGAGTATATCGCAGCTTATTGAGTTTGCGCCATGCAAGAAGCAGGCCCGGGGGTGTATCAGGACTGTTTCAGCCGGCGAAGCAGGCTGGAGGTATCCCAGCGTCCGCCTTGCATGGCCTGAATTTCGCGGTAGAAGTCGTTGACCTGCCGGGTAACCGGCAAGGAAATACCCAGCCCGGCTGCTTCTTCCAGACAGAGATCCAGATCCTTGCGCATCCAGTCCACGGCGAAGCCGTGGTTGTACTCATCCGCCAGCATGGTGGCGTGGCGGTTGACCAGTTGCCAGGATGAGGCTGCCCCTTGACCGATGACCTGCATGGCTTTTCCAGTATCCAGCCCGGCCTTCTCGGCGAAGTGCAAACCTTCCGCCAATGCCTCGATCAGCCCAGCGACACAGATCTGGTTGACCATCTTTGTCAGTTGACCGCTACCGACATTCCCCATGCGCACTACAGCCTTGCCATAGCTTGCCAGCAGGGGCTCAATACGCGCGAAGACATTTTCTTCTGCTCCGCACATGATGCTGAGTTGACCGCGTTGCGCACCTTGCTGACCGCCGGAAACCGGGGCGTCAGCAAAGGCCATTCCTCCTCCCTTCAGGGTATTGGCGAGATCACGTGACAGGGTCGCGGAAACGGTGGAGTGGTCGACCAGCACCGAGCCGGGTGTCATGCCCTGGATGATGCCGGTTTCACTCAATACCACCTGGCTGAGATCATCGTCGTTGCCGACGCAGGTGAATACGACTTCAGCCTGGGCGGCTGCCTCAGCCGGGGTAGATGCCTTGTGACCGCCATGTTGTTTTAACCAAGCATCAGCCTTGGCAACAGTCCGGTTGTAAACGGTGACGTCATGTCCATGGGCGGCGAGGTGCCCGGCCATGGGATAGCCCATGTTTCCCAGACCGATAAAGGCGATTTTCATGGCGTGCTCCTGAATCCGGCTTCACAAAAACCAAGGGCCGCATAAGCGGCCCCGGGTCTGTTTCATGACAATGGAAAGCTTAGCGCTTGTCCATCGGCACGAAGTCACGCTGCACCGGGCCGGTGTACAACTGGCGCGGACGGCTGATCTTGTACGGAGCCGAGTGCATTTCCAGCCAATGGGCAATCCAGCCCGGCGTGCGGCCGAGGGCGAAGATCACGGTGAACATGCTGGTGGGAATGCCAATGGCTTTGAGGATGATGCCGGAATAGAAGTCAACGTTCGGGTACAGCTTGCGCGACACGAAGTATTCGTCACTCAGGGCAATTTCTTCCAGCTTCATGGCCAGCTCGAGTTGCGGGTCATGGATACCCAGCGCGGTCAGCACTTCGTCGCAGGTCTGTTTCATGACCTTGGCGCGCGGATCGAAGTTCTTGTAAACGCGATGGCCGAAGCCCATCAGCTTGGTGCTGTCGTTCTTGTCCTTGACGCGCTCGATAAAGTCATCCAGCTTGGAGACGTCGCCGATTTCATCCAGCATCTTCAGCACGGCTTCGTTGGCGCCGCCATGAGACGGACCCCACAGTGCGGCAATACCAGCCGCGATACAGGCATAGGGGTTGGCGCCGGTGGAACCGGTCAGGCGCACGGTCGAGGTCGAGGCGTTTTGCTCGTGGTCGGCGTGCAGCACGAAGATGCGGTCCATGGCCTTGGCGACAATGGGGTTAACCTTGTAGTCGGCGCAGGGCGTGGCAAACATCATGTGCAGGAAGTTTTCAGCGTAGCCCAGATCGTTGCGGGGATACATGAAAGGCTGGCCGGCGGAATACTTGTAGCTCATGGCAGCCATAGTCGGCATCTTGGCGATGAGACGGATGGCGGCGATGCGGCGGTGTTCAGCGTCGTTGATGTCCAGATTGTCGTGGTAGAAGGCGGAGAGGGCGCCGACCACGCCGCACATGACGGCCATGGGGTGGGCGTCACGGCGGAAACCGCGGTAGAAAAATTGGAGCTGTTCATGAACCATGGTGTGGTTCATGACACGGCCCACGAAATCTTCCTTCTGGGCGGCATTCGGCAGTTCGCCGTTCAGCAGCAGATAGCAGGTTTCCAGATAATCGGACTTTTCAGCCAGTTGCTCAATGGGATAGCCGCCGTGCAGGAGGATGCCCTTGTCACCGTCAATGAAGGTGATCTTGGATTCACAGGCGGAGGTAGCCATGAAGCCGGGGTCATAGGTGAAGTAACCGTTGGACAAGACGTCTTTGACATCAATGACGTCAGGACCCATGGTGCCGCTGAGGACGGGAAGGTCCAGGCTCTTGTCACCGATGGTTAGCGTGGCTTTTTTGCCAGACATGGCGTTCTCCTGTTTTTTTCAGCGCATAAAGGCAGCGTTCGCCGGCACCGGAATGGTGCATCGGCCGGGGTCGACGCCGCGTTCAAAACATAGGATGCATAAAACGCGCCTAGCTTAAGGTTTGTAGGGATTTTGTCAATCAAGCTAAGGGCCGACGAAGGTCGTATATCCCGCTTCTGTTCACATGTGGAAACTATTTTGTCCGTATTTTGAACATGGGTTGGCCCCTGCGGATTACTGTACGATTGTGATTGTGTGTTGCGGTGTTTTGTCGCGAACTGTATCAGTTTGTAATCCGGGGGCGGGAAGTCTATAATTCTGCGCCGCCCGCCTTGTTGGCAACGCCGCCGCCAGACGTGCAATTAGCTGTTTTTCTCCTTGATTCCAGCCCTTTATTACGGGCCCCAACTACAGGATGCACGCTGTGAAAAGCAACAGACCTGTCAACTTGTCGCCGGATCTTATCCTGGCGGTCAATCTGAAGTCGCCGGTGGCGATTGCCTCGATCCTGCACCGTATCTCCGGCATCGTCATCTTCCTGCTGATTCCCGTCCTGCTCTACATTCTGCAGGGCACCCTGGAATCCCCGGAAAGTTTTGCCGCCATCAAGGAAGACGTATTCGGTGGTTTCATCGGCCGTTTCCTGGTGTTCGTCACGCTGGCCGGTCTGCTTTATCACTTCTTTGTGGGCCTGAAGCATCTGGTGATGGACTTCGGTGTTGCGGAAGAACTGGAAAGCGGCCGCAACTTCGCCAAGGCTGCCTTGGGAGTGTCCGCCGTTTCCATTGCTCTGGCCTTTGTCTGGGTGGTGCTGTAAATGAAAAGCGCAACGAGTTTTAGCCGTTCCGGCATGAGCGACTGGATTGTCCAGCGTGTCAGCGCCGTTATCCTGGCCGTTTACTTTGTCGTGGTCCTTGGCTGGATCGCCCTGCAGGGTGATGTCACCTACGAAAACTGGTCTGCCTTCATGGGCAGCACCTGCATGCGCATTTTCGGCCTGTTGGCCCTGGCCTCGCTGGCCGGGCACGCCTGGGTCGGCCTGTGGACCATTACCACCGACTACCTGACCGTGCGCCAGATGGGCAACAAGGCAACCTTCCTGCGGTTCCTGGCCCAGATCGGCATGGGTGTGCTGATTTTCGTGTACGTCGTCTGGGGCCTGAAGATTTTCTGGGGAAATTAAGCAATGGCTAAGAATATCCGTACCCTAACATTTGATGCCGTGATTGTCGGCGGCGGCGGCTCCGGCATGCGCGCCTCCCTGCAACTGGCCCGCGCCGGCCTTAGTGTCGCTGTGCTGACCAAGGTTTTCCCGACCCGCTCGCACACTGTGGCGGCGCAAGGCGGCATTGGCGCTTCGCTGGGCAATATGGGCGACGACAACTGGCACTACCACTTTTACGATACCGTGAAGGGTTCTGACTGGCTGGGCGACCAGGACGCCATTGAGTACATGTGCCGTGAAGCACCGAAGATGGTGTACGAACTGGAACACATGGGCATGCCGTTCGATCGCAACGAAGACGGCACCATTTACCAGCGTCCGTTCGGCGGCCACTCGTCCAACTACGGGGAAAAGCCGGTGCCGCGTGCCTGCGCCGCCGCCGACCGTACCGGTCATGCGCTGCTGCACACGCTATATCAGCAAAACGTAGCGTCCAATACCCAGTTCTTTGTGGAATGGATTGCGCTGGACCTGATTCGTGACGAAAACGGCGATGTGCTGGGCGTCACTGCGATTGACCTCGAAACCGGTGATGTCGCCGTGTTCCAGGCCAAGTGCACGCTGTTCGCCACCGGCGGCGCCGGTCGTATCTATCAAGCCTCCACCAATGCTTTCATCAATACCGGCGACGGCCTTGGCATGGCCGCCCGCGCTGGCATTCCGCTGGAAGACATGGAGTTCTGGCAGTTCCACCCGACCGGCGTTGCCGGCGCCGGAGTGCTGCTGACCGAAGGTTGCCGTGGTGAAGGCGGCCTGCTGCGTAACAAGAGCGGTGAGCCGTTCATGGAACGCTACGCCCCCACCTTGAAGGATTTGGCCCCGCGTGACTTCGTGTCCCGCTGCATGGACCAGGAAATCAAGGAAGGCCGTGGCTGCGGTCCCAATGGCGACTATGTGGTGCTCGACCTGACCCACCTGGGCGCAGAGACCATCCACCAGCGCCTGCCTTCGGTGTATGAAATCGGCAAGAACTTCGCTAACGTCGATTGTACCAAGGAACCGATTCCGGTGGTGCCGACCATTCACTACCAGATGGGCGGCATCCCGACCAACATCAACGGTCAGGTGGTAGCTCCGAAGGACGGCGAACCGAATACCGTGGTCAAGGGCTTCTACGCCATCGGCGAATGCTCTTGCGTGTCCGTGCACGGCGCCAACCGACTGGGCACCAACTCGCTGCTGGACCTGATCGTGTTCGGCAAGGCTGCCGGTGACCACATCATTGAAACCGTGCGTCGTGAGTCTGCTGTGCACAAGCCGCTGCCCGCCGATGCGCTGGACAAGACCCTGGCCCGCATTGCCAAACTCGACAACTCGACCGATGGTGAATATTGCCAGGACGTGGCCAACGACATGCGTCGTTCCATGCAGGCCCACGCCGGTGTGTTCCGCACCCAGGCGCTGCTGGATGCCGGTGTCGGTCAGATCCTTGAAATTGAAAAGCGCGTGCAGAACATTCACCTCAAGGACAAGTCCAAGGTGTTCAACACGGCCCGTATCGAAGCGCTGGAGCTGCAGAACCTGATTGAAGTCGCCAAGGCTACGATCATTTCCGCCGCTGCCCGCAAGGAATGCCGTGGCGCCCACACCGTGGTCGACTACGAGCGTCCGCTGACCGATCCGGATTGCCCGCTGGGACGTAACGACAAGGAATGGATGCGCCATACCTTGTGGTACAAGGACGGCAACCGTCTGGACTACAAGCCGGTGAAGCTGAAGCCGCTGACGGTGGACACTGTTCCGCCCAAGCCGCGTACGTTCTGATGCCTGGCCCGGATTCGAGAGAAAATCATGAGTGAAGTTCGCATTTTTGAAGTTTACCGTTATAACCCGGACAAGGATCAGGCTCCGTACTTCCAGACTTACGAGCTGTCGCTGGACGGCTCCGAGCGCATGCTGCTGGATGCGCTGATCAAGCTGAAGACGATGGACGAGACCCTGAGCTTCCGTCGTTCGTGCCGTGAAGGCATTTGCGGTTCTGACGGCATGAACATCAACGGCAAGAATGGTCTGGCCTGCCTGATCAACATGAACACCCTGCCGAAGAAGATTGTGCTGCGTCCGCTGCCCGGCCTGCCGGTCATTCGTGACCTGGTGGTGGAAATGGACATGTTCTACGACCAGTACAAGAAGGTCGTGCCCTATGTCATCAACGACACTCCGGCTCCTCCCACGGAACGCCTGCAGACGCAGGAAGACCGGAAGAAGCTGGACGGCCTGTACGAGTGCATCCTGTGCGCGTGCTGCTCGACGTCGTGCCCGTCGTTCTGGTGGAATCCGGACAAGTTCCTGGGCCCGTCGGCGTTGTTGCAGGCCTACCGTTTCATCATCGACAGCCGTGACACGCGGACTGCCGAGCGTCTGGCGCGTCTGGATGATCCGTTCAGTCTGTTCCGTTGCCGTGGCATTATGAACTGTGTGAGCGTTTGCCCGAAGGGTTTGAACCCGACGAAGGCGATTGGTCATATTCGCAATATGCTGCTGGAACAATCGACCTGATGTGATTATTGTTGCATTTGGTTGATGTAAAAAGCCCCGGAGATTTCGGGGCTTTTTATTGGGGGAGGGGGTGGTGGTACTAGCGTTTGTCAGGGTGTTAATGTTGCACTGTCTCGGACTTTCGATGGGCACATCGGGCCCGACTTACACTGCCTCGTGCCAGTTAACCCACTGCAATCCCGGTACGCGTGAAAACTCCCTTGTATTTCGAGTCACCAGCGTAGCCTGATAACGCAATGCAGTGGCGGCTATCAATATATCGTGCGGGCCAATAGGCGTGCCTGCGGCTTCAAGCCCGGCGCGAATGTGGGCCGCGTAATTCGCGCATTCGCTGTCAAATGGCAAAATCTGCATAGGTCGAAGTAACTTCGTCAACGCAGCAAGACGGGGCATTGCAGCATCCGATGGCATACGCAACAATCCATAGCGCAGTTCATATTCAACAATGGCGGGTATGCCCAGATCGGCAGGGCGCAAGGCTTGCAAGCGAGCCACTACCTGAGCGTCGCCGCGAAAATAGTAGCTGACGGTGTTGCAATCAAGAATAAGCATGGCAGGGAATCAAAAGCCTATACGCTGTACATCGGGCGGCAACGATGCCGGACTGTCTTCGCGCAGGGGAAAATCCGCAAAAGAGCCTGCCAACGCCAGGCAATCCTGAGGCCATTCATGGGCTGCATATTTGCGGATGATTTCAGCCACCCAGCGGCTTTTAGAGATGCCGTGGGCTCGAGCAGCCTGATCCACCAGAGCCTGCGTGGCATCGTCAAGATATAAGGTTATTTGCGACATGGCAGTAACTCCTGACGCGGCATCAATAAGTATAATTTAAATTATACTTGCGATTATGCTCTAGTCAATCGAATCGCCACTTGATGAGCTTGCTGAACTCCTCTCCCGGGGCTTTCTCCGGCAAAAATGACAACTGCAAATCCAAACGCTTCAGTCAGACCTCGACGGACACAAATCCGACAAAATACACCCCCCGCACTCCGGCTTTCGCGCCTTGCAAACATAGCGCCCATGCAATATCAGCCAATGATGCGCATCCAGCAAAAACTCCTTCGGAATGACCTTCATCAACTGCTGCTCCGTCGCCTCCACCGTCTTCGCCTGCACAAAACCCAAACGATTGCTCACCCGGAAAATATGCGTATCCACCGCCATCACCGGCTCACCAAAAGCCGTATTCAACACCACATTGGCCGTTTTGCGCCCAACGCCGGGCAAGGCCTCCAGCAGCTCCCGCTGCCGGGGCACTTCCCCCTGATGATGCTGCACCAGCATTTCACAGGTCTTGAGTATATTGGCCGCCTTGCTGTTATAGAGCCCGATGGTCTTGATGTACTCCTTCAAACCGTCAAGACCCAGCGCCAGAATCGCCGCCGGCGTATTGGCCACCGGATACAGCTTCGCCGTCGCCTTGTTGACGCCGACATCGGTCGCCTGGGCGGAGAGGATCACCGCAATCAATAACTCAAACGGTGTCGAATAGACCAGCTCGGTGCGCGGTTCTGGGTTTTGGGCGCGCAGGCGTGTAAAGGCTTCACGGACTTTCTTGGGCGTCATGCAATATGTCCGGTGGTGCGAACCCGCTTGCTGCCCACAGGCTTGGCCTGTTCCGCCAGCACGGCACGAGCTTTCATGCGCCCATCAATCACGTTCTTGCCCGCAATGATGAAACCCAGGCAGATAAAGGCGCCCGGCGGCAAAATAAAGAACAGGAACTTGTGATAATTGGGCAGGGTGATAGTCCAGCTGCGAGCCATGTCACCCAGCAGCAGGTGCATGTTGCTGAACAGGGTGCCGTTGCCGATCAGTTCGCGCATGCCGCCCAGCAACACCAGCACCAGTGTGAAGCCGGTGCCAATCATCAGGCCGTCAAAGGCCGACGCAGCTACCGGGTTCTTGGAGGCAAACGCTTCCGCCCGTCCCAGCAGCGCGCAATTGGTGACAATCAACGGAATGAAGATGCCCAGCACCTGATACAGCTGGTAAGTATAGGCATGCATCACCAACTCAATGCAGGACACAAAGGCGGCAATGATCATGACGAAGGTGGGTATGCGGATGGTGTCCGGCACCTGATTCCGCACCAGCGACACGGCCGCATTCGAGGTGGCCAGCGCCACCGTGGTCGCCAGGCCCAAGCCTAGGCCGTTGACCACGGAGCCGGAACAGGCCAGCAGCGGACACAGCCCCAGCAACTGCACCGTGGCGGTATTGTTGCGCCAAAGCCCGTCCAGCGCGATTTTGAGATAGAGGTTCTCGCTCATGATTTCTCCGGGTGCGGGGCGGGTGTAAACAGCATTTCCCGATGGTCGCGGTAATACAGCAAGGCCAGATGAACGGCTTTTACGACTGCGCGGGGAGTAATGGTGGCGCCGGTGAACTGGTCGATGACGCCGCCGTCTTTGCGCACTTGCCAACCGCTTTCATCCGGGTTCTGTAACGACTTGCCGTTGAAGCCGAGTATCCAGTCGGACTTGGCGGCTTCAATGGCATCACCCAGACCGGGGGTTTCACGGTGCGCCAGCGCCCGCACACCCGCCATCTCACCGTTGGCGCGGATGGCGACCAGCAGGCGGATGCGGCCGCTATACCCATCCGGCGCAATGACCGGGAACAGCACCGCCACCGGCTGGCCCTGACGGGTGGCGCGCCACACCGTTTCGGGAACCTGGTGTCCCAGCAAGGTGTCATCCTGAATAGTCAGGGTGTCGGTCAGCAGCGCATTGTCGTACTCGGAGGCAGGCAACAGCGTATTCAGGGTCTTGGCCAATTCTTCCTGACGGCTGGCTTCAATACGAGCCGAGGTCAGCTGGTTGAAACCGGCAATCATGCCGGTGGTGACGGCGGCAAACACGCCCAGGATCATGGCGTTGCGGAGCATGGAGCGGGCCAGGGTCATCATTTACTCCCTTTCCATTTGACCGGGCGGACATCATGGCCGAAGGTTCGCGGTTGCACCAGATGATCAATGGTGGGGGCGGCCAGGTTCATCAGCAGCACGGCAAAAGCAACAGCGTCCGGGTAGCCGCCCCAGGTGCGGATGATATAGATCAGCGCACCGATTCCGGCCCCATAAACCAGTTGCCCGCGTCGGGAGGTGGCGGCAGATACGGGATCGGTGGCGATGAAGAACGCGCCCAGCATGGTGGCCCCGCTTAGTGCTTGAAACAGCGGGGAGGCGTAATGGGCGCTGTCAGCAAGGTAGAAAACAGTAGCCAATGCGCCCAGTGTTGCCAGCAAGGCAACCGGGATATGCCAGCTGATGATCTTGCGCGCTATCAAATACAGGCCGCCCAGCAGGAAGGCGAGGTTGGCATAGCCCCATCCGGCCAGTTGGATACGTTCGCTGAACCAGTCGTTGCCGGTCAGTGGCTGGCGGACGGCGAGGCGGAAGCTGTCCAGCGGTGTGGCGCCGGTCAGTTGGTCCAGACCGGAGGCCCGGCCGAGAAAAGCCTGCCACGACACGTCCACAGAGGGATGCGTGCTGTAAGCGGCCCAGCGCGTCATTTCAGCCGGAAAAGAAACCAGCAACAGGGCATAGGCGACCATGGCGGGATTGAAAGGATTGCTGCCCAGCCCGCCATACAGATGCTTGGCCACGGGGATGGCGAAAAGCATGCCCACCAGACTCAACCACCACGGTGAGGTGGAGGGAATGGCCAGACCCAGCAACAGTCCGGTCACCACGGCGGACCAGTCCTTGAGGAAGAAGGCGACGGGTTTGCCACGCGCCTTGAGGCAGCCTGCTTCCAGCAACAGTCCGAGCCCCACGCACCACAGGACATTGATCAGCACGCCCACGCCGAAGGCATAGGTCAGCACCAGCATGCCGGGTACGGCGGCGTAAACCACCTGGCGCATGACTTGCCCGGTGCTGGTTTTGCCAGTGGCATGGGGTGAAGTAACCGTGATCAGGGACATAAGCGGTTCTCTAGGGCGTCGTGACCGGGGCGGGGGGTAAGGCAGCTTCTGCCTTGGCGACGGCGGCCTTCAGGGTATCGATTTCGGTCACCAGAGCCGTGGTGTCTTCGCCTGCCTCATGCGCCACGCCCAGCCGTTTTTCAGCCTTTTTCAGATTGCTGCGGGCCAACGCGGCGGCAATGGCCAACGTCTTGGGGTCGGGTGGCGGCGGAGCTTCGCTGCCGGTCGTGGTTTCGCTGCTTGCCGCCCGGGCAGCAGCCGCGTCCGCCTTGGCCTTGCGCCGGGCTTCCTTTTCCGCCTCTTCAGCCGCCATGCGGTCCTTGCGACGCTCGAATCGGATTTTGGCGCGATCAGACTTGTCATCATCCCGACGCTTTTCATCGAGGGAGCCTTTGGCGAAGCGGTAGTACTGCACCAGCGGGATATGGCTGGGACAGACATAGGCGCAGGCTCCGCACTCAATGCAGTCTTCCAGATGATGCGCTTCGGCTTTCTCCAGCTCACCGGACTTGGCGAACCACAGCAATTGCTGGGGCAGCAGCAGCACCGGGCAGGCATCCGAGCAGGCTCCGCAGCGAATGCAGGCCATCTCAGGGGCGGGCGGGGGAAAATCACGGGGGGTAGCGGCAATCAGGCAATTCGTGGTTTTCATCACCGGAACGTGCAGCGAAGGCAGGGTGTAGCCCATCATCGGGCCGCCGACTATCAGGCGGTTGACCTGGGCATGATTAACCCCGGCCTGATCCAGAAGCCACCCGGCCGGTGTTCCAAAACGGACGTCATAATTGCCCGGCTCCCGGACTCCCAGCCCGGTGACGGTGGTGATACGGGAAATGGAGGGTTCGCCAAGCACAATGGCGCGGTAGATGGCGGCGGCGGTTCCCACATTCAGGCAGAACACCCCGACATCGGTGGTGCGGCCGTCGGCAGGCACTTCGCGGCCGGTGAGGATGAGAACGGTCTGGCGGGCGGCCCCGGAAGGATAGCGGGCGGGGGTGGCCAGCACCTCGATGCCGGTTTTACCCTGCATCGCTTGTTCTATGGCCTGAACCGCTTCGGGTTTGTTGTCTTCAATGCCGATCACCAGACGTTGCGCACCAAGGATCTGCCGCACGATATCGCCGCCGGTGAGGATTTCCATGGCCCGCTCACGCATCAGCAGGTCATCGGCGGTGATGTAGGGCTCACACTCCATGGCGTTGATGACCACGGTGTCCACCTTGGTATCCGCCTTGACGCTGAGTTTTGCTCCAGTGGGGAAGCCTGCGCCGCCCATGCCCGCGATACCGGCTTCCCGGATCAGAGCCAGCAGGGTTTGTGCGCTGGCTTGGCGGTAATCCTTCAGTCCGGCCAAGCCGGTCCATTCATCATGGCCGTCCGGTTCAATCACCACGCAGCGGGACTGCATTTCCGACGGATGATCCACCTCGTAATAACCGATATCGATGACAGTGCCGGAGGTGGTGGCGTGAACCGGCGCGGCGACAAAGGCGCGCACTTCACCGATTTTCTGACCCTTCAGAACATGGTCGCCCACCTGCACAATGGGGCGGGCCTCTTCACCAATATGCTGGATCAACGGGATGATGAGGCGCGGCGGCAATCCGGCGTCTTTGATGGGCGTGCGGGTGGATTCCTGCTTGTGTTCCGGCGGATGGACACCGCCGGGCATGCGCCACTGTGCGTATTTCATGCGCTTATCCCAGTTGGTGAACGGCAATGCGGTTAGCTGCATGTGCCTGACGCGCCGGGCTGGCGCCGACACCGGGAGGCGGTGACCAGTGCCAGGTGGAGCGGGTGACCGGCACCGGAATCATGTCGATGCAGTCCACCGGGCACGGCTCCACACACAAGTCGCAGCCGGTGCATTCGCTGACAATAACGGTGTGGGTATGCTTGGCCGCACCGATGATGGCGTCTACCGGGCAGGCCTGGATGCACTTGGTGCAGCCGATGCATTCTTCTTCGCGGATGAAGGCCACTTTCTTGACCTCGGATTCCGCCCCGTACTCCGAATCCAGCGGCAGCGGGTCCACGCCCAACAAGGCGGCAATCTTGTTGATGGCGTCCTGGCCGCCAGGTACGCAGTGGTTGATGGCCTCGCCACCGGCAATGGCTTCGGCATAGGGGTGACAGCCGGGATGCCCGCATTGCCCGCACTGGGTTTGCGGCAGCAGCGCATCAATCTGGTCCACAATCGGGTCGGCGTCCACCCGGAAACGCTCGGCGGCAAAACCCAGCAGGCTGCCGGATAGCAGCGCCAGCACCAATACGGCCAGCAGGGCTATACCCAAGGCAATCAGGAACGGGGTCATGAGGGTGCGAGTCCGTTGGTCAGGAAATTGCGCATGTCAGAATTTGATCAGCCCGGCAAAGCCCATGAACGACAGTGACATCAATCCGGCGGTGACCAGTGCAATGGCGCTGCCCCGGAAGGGATGAGGCACATCAGCGACATTGATGCGTTCACGCATGCCGGCAAACAGCACCAACACCAGTGCAAAGCCCAGCCCCGAACCCAGTCCGGTCAGCAGCGCCTTGATGAAGGTGGGGTTTTCCGTACGCACATTCAACAGCGCAACACCCAGCACAATGCAGTTGGTGGTGATGAGCGGCAGATAGATGCCCAACACGCGATACAACGCCGGACTGGTCTTGTGCAGCACCATCTCGGTGAACTGGACGGTCACGGCAATGACCAGAATAAAGGTGAGCGTATTCAGGTATTCCAGCTGCAGCGGTTTCAGCATCAAGACATGCACCGCATAGGCCAGCACCGATGAAACCGTGAGGACAAAGGTCGTGGACAAGGCCAAACCCGTGGCGGTTTCCAGCTTCTTGGAGGTCCCCATGAATGGACACAACCCCAGGAACTGCACCAGCACAAAGTTGTTCACCAGAATGGCGCCCACCAGCAGCAGTAAATAGTCGCTCATGTCGGTTACGGCAAAGGGGGAGAGGATACGCGGATTATCGTTGATGCCTGTGGGGGTCACAAGCCCGATACTGCCGACGGTATCCAAAAAAGCGGGCATCGGGTGTGGTACGGCCGTACGGGATGCGATATGTTCCCAACATTGCCATTACTCTCATTGAATCAGGACAGAAAACGACATGACCCGTACTCAAGGTGTTGCCCGCATTGGTGAAATCGATCTGGTCTGGGAGCAGTTCGGTTCTGACAGCGATCCGGCTGTATTACTGATCATGGGTCTGGGCGCGCAGATGCTGCTGTGGCCCGATGCGTTCTGCGAAAACCTGGTGAATCAGGGCTATCGTGTCATCCGGTTTGATAACCGCGATATCGGGTTGTCCGGCAAGATCAAGATCCGCAGCCAGAAGCAGAACTTCCTGGTAGCGATGGCCCGCTTCCAGATGGGATTGCGCAATCCGGCTCCGTACACCCTGTATGACATGGCCGCCGATGCCGTGGGCTTGATGACACAGCTGAAGATCGACAAGGCGCATATTGCCGGGGCGTCCATGGGCGGCATGATCGCCCAGATTATCGCCGCCAAATATCCGGAACGCGTGCGTACATTGAATATCCTGTTCTCCAGCAACAACCAGGCCTTCCTGCCGCCACCGCATCCCGGCGCACTGATTCCGCTGATCAAGGGGCCGGGAGCGAAGGCACCGCGTGAAATCCTGCTGGATCACAGCGTCAAGGTATTCTCGCGTATCGGCAGTCCAGGCTACCCGACGCCGCCTGACGAAATCCGCCGCTTTGCCAGCCAACTGATGGATCGCAGCTTCCATCCGGCCGGGGTGAAGCGGCATTTCCTGGCGGTGATGGGCACCGGCAGCCTGCGGCATCTGGCGCGGCAGATCAAGGCGCCGACACTGGTGGTTCATGGTAAGGAAGACCGTCTGGTGCGTCCGGCCGGGGGCAAGGCGATAGCCAACAGCATTACCGGCGCGCGGCTGGAATTGGTGGATGGCATGGGGCACGATATTCCCAAGGAACTGGTGGGCACTCTGGCCAACTTCTTTGCCCAGAATTTCCGTCGGGCGGTTTAAGCGAATTACCGGGAGATGAAAATGAGCCGAACCATCGTCATGATTCACGGGATGTGGGGCAATCACCACAATTGGGATCAGTACAAGTCGTTTTTTGAGGGGCGGGGCTATACCTGCGTCATCCCCGATCTGCGGCACCACGAGGGAGCACCGGGTGATCCGGTTCCGGCCGGATTGGGGGATACCAGCCTGGACGATTACACCGACGATCTGGAAGCGTTGATCCGCAACCTGCCGGAGCCGCCGGTGATCATGGGTCACAGCATGGGCGGGTTGCTGGCGCAAAAGCTGGCGGAGCGCGGTGTGGGGTGTGCGGCGGTCTTGGTGACTCCGGCTTCACCGGCGGGCATCAATGCGCTGAAGTATTCGGTGATTCGCAGTACTTTAAGTATCCAGATGCGCTGGGCTTTTTGGGAAAAACCGATGAAGCTGAGTTTCGGCGAAGCTTGTTACGGCATTCTCAACCGTTTACCGCCTGCAGAACAGCGTAAGGCCTACGATACCTTCCTGCATGAGTCCGGCCGTGCGGCGTTTGAAATCGGATTCTGGCCCATTGATTCGGATCGGGCGTCTTCGGTGCTGGAGTCGAAGGTGAAGATTCCGCTGCTGGTGATCGGGGCGGTGGAAGACCGCATGACTCCGGCCGTGGTGGTGAAGAAAGTGGCGGAGAAATACGCCAGGGTGGCCACTTACATGGAGTTTGGCGCGCATTCGCACTGGATTCTGGAAGAGCCCGGCTGGGAAGAAGTGGCCGGGGCAATTGAGGGCTGGATACGGCTCAAGGCTGCCTGAAGCTTGCAGCTTGTCGGCCGGTGAGTTTTACTCCGGCCAAAATACCATCAGTAATACGCCGCCGATTGACGCTGCGCCGAAGGCCGCGCCCACCCGGTAAAACAGGCTGCGGTCGCCCAGCACCAGTGTCGATCCGGCCTTGAATGCCAGATTGGAAATCGCTGCCGTCAATACCAGCCGCCAGGCTACGGCCGCGTCCAGGCCGCCTTGATTGACCATCCGTCCCGAAGACAGGGTAATGGCGTCCACATCGGTGAGCCCGGAAATGATGGCCACGACATACAGACCCTCATCACCAAAATAGGCTTTTGCCACCGCCACGGCCAGCAGGACAGCCGCATAAAGCCCGCCAAAAAATATGGCACTGCCCAACTCGGTGGGATTTCCCTGCTCCGGCATTTCGGTAGCTTCGCCTGAGCGCCGGAAATACATGAAGGCGGAAATGGCTGACATCAACAGGAACATGGTGAACAGCGGCGGGGCCAGCACCATGGCTTGTTCGGGAGCGACCAGTGCAAACACCACGGAAATGCGAAGAAAAGCAACGGTCGAAGCCAGCATGATGGCCAGGGAGGCGAGGGGCGCAGCCCCGGGTGCGCCCTTGGTGCGCCGGGCATAGGACACCGTGGTGGCCGTGCTGGAAATCAGCCCGCCGATGATACCGGCCAGCAGGGTGCCGGCGGTCTCGCGGAAGACCTTGTAGGCGGCATAACCAAACAGGCTGATGCCGACAATGATCACCACCATCCGCCAGATATCGAAGGGGTTCAGCACCTGGTACGGACCGTAATTCTGGTCCGGCAGAATCGGTAAAATCACTAGGGCGATAGCCACAAAGCGCATAATGGCGTGAATATCATGGTCGCCCATCTTGCGCACCACGGTGTGCAAGTAGTCTTTCAGTTGTAGCAGCACAGCTACCAGACCGCCCAACACCACACCCACCGTCAGGCTGCCGATACAAAGGTAAGCCCCCAGCGCAAACATGAACAGGCCCGTTACTTCAGTGGTGAGTCCGGGGTCATAGTTCTTGCGTTGCTTGATGAAGCTGGCGCTGATCATCATGGCGGCAATGGCCAGAAAGCCCGCCGCCAGCACCCAGCCGCCAAAGGATTGGGACAACAGTCCGGTCATGGTTCCGGAGAGGGTGATCAGCGGAAAGGTGCGAATGCCCGCAACCTCACTGTCCGCCCGTTCGCGTTGCAGGCCCACCAGCAGGCCCAGACCGCAGGCGGTTGAAAGCAATTGCAGGGTATGAATTTCCATCCGTTCAAATCACCACTCTGATTCAGGCAAAACCTGCCAGCGTTGACTGATGAAAGCCTCCAGCGGGCGGAACCGGGTCTTGTAGGCCATTTTCGGGCTTTCCTTGACCCAGTAACCCAGATAAACAAAAGGCAAGCCCAGACGAACGGCTTCCCCGATTTGCCATAACACAGCCACGGTGCCGAGGCTGCGCTTTTCTTCTTCGGGGTCATAGAAAGTGTACACCGCTGACAAGCCGTTGCGCAGGATATCGCAGACTGCGACCGCCAGCAGCCGGCCTTCATGGCGGAACTCAATCAGACGCGTATTGCACCAGTCCGAAAACAGGAAAGACACATACTGGGCAATGGAGGGCGGGAACATGTCGCCGTCAGCATGGCGCATATGGATGTAACGGGCATATAAATCATAGTGTTCCTGAACGAAGTTCGCGCTGACTGACGTAACTTCAAGATCTTTGTTTTGCTTGCGGGCGCGAGTCTGCTGGCGATTGGGCTGGAAATCCGCGACGGGGATGCGCACCGGAATGCAGGCCTGGCAGTCCTGGCACTGCGGGCGGTAAATGTAATTGCCGCTGCGCCGGAATCCATACAGCGACAGCTGCCCGTACAAGGTGCTGTTCATGGGCGCTTGCGGGTCGGCAAACAAGGTAATGGCGCGCTGATCCTCCAGATAGCTGCAGGCGTGGGGAGGTGTGCTGAAAAACTTGATACCAGTTGAAGCCGTCATTCCGGTAATCCTGTTCTTGTTTTGTGGAAGGATAGCCTGCTTTCAGAACGGTGTGGAGTGATTCATCGCCTGCACCGGCCGCCAGTCGGGCGGCGGCTGATGGCGCTGCGTGTTCAGCACGTTCATGAAGTCGTGGCGGGGGATGGTAAAGGCCCCCAGGCTCATCAGATGATCATTGGGCAATTGGCAATCCACCAGCGGAAACTGCCAGTCTGCACACAGTTTCATCAGGAAAGCAAAAGCCACCTTGGAAGCGTCGGTTTCCCGGCTGAACATGGATTCGCCGAAAAACAGGCGTCCCAGATTCATTCCATAGAGACCGCCCACCAGTTCTCCGGAAGGATTCCACACTTCCACCGAATGGGCCAGACCCTGTCGATGCAGTTCCGAGTACCCCTGAATCATCTGTTCGTTAATCCAGGTGCTGTCTGCATAAGGGCGGGGAGCGGCGCACAGCCGCATCACCTGGGTAAAGCATTTGTCGACGGTGAGGGTGAAACAGCCTGTCTTGAGCCGCTTTTTCAGGGAGCGGGAACAAATGAAGGAAGAAGGGTCGATGACGCAGCGCGGGTCGGGCGACCACCAGAGTATGGGCCAGCCGGGGTTGTACCAGGGGAAAATGCCGCTGGAATAGGCCAGACGCAGGGTTTGCGGGTGAAGATCGCCGCCCATGGCCAGCAGCCCGTCGTCATCCGCCCCGGTAACCGGGGGAAAGGCGAGGGGCCGTGGCGGGATCAGGGCGGGGGGCATGGCGGCTCCTGCCTGTCAGTGAATTCCGAATTAATTTCCCTGACAGAACATTGAGTTGCCGATCTTACTTCAGGTTGTCCAGATACTTTTCAGCATCCAGCGCCGCCATGCAACCCGAACCGGCGGAGGTGATGGCCTGACGGTACACATGGTCTGCGACATCTCCGGCGGCGAACACACCTTCAATGTTGGTGGCGGTGGCGTTGCCTTCGTTGCCGCTGCGCACTTTCAGGTAGCCGTTGTTCATGTCCAGTTGGCCATTGAACAGTTCGGTGTTGGGCTTGTGGCCGATGGCGATGAACACCCCGGTCAGTTCCAGGTTCTGGGTGGAGCCGTCAATCATGCTTTTCAGGCGCACGCCGGTAACGCCGCTGTCATCACCCAGCACTTCATCCAGCGCGTGGTTCCAGACCACGGAGATCTTGCCTTCCTTTTCACGGGCAAACAAATGATCTTGCAGGATTTTCTCGGACTTCAGCTTGTCACGGCGGTGCACCAGCGTCACGTGCGAGGCGATATTGGACAGATAGAGCGCTTCTTCCACGGCGGTGTTGCCGCCGCCGACCACCAGTACTTTCTGGTTGCGATAGAAAAAACCGTCGCAGGTGGCGCAGGCGCTGACGCCGCGACCGCTGAACGCCGTTTCCGATTCCAGACCCAGATATTGGGCGGAAGCCCCGGTGGCGATAATCACGGCGTCGGCGGTGTAGTGGCCGCTGTCACCCATCAGCACAAAGGGGCGCTGGTTGAAATCGACGGTGTGGATATGGTCAAAAATGACTTCGGTGCCAAAGCGTTCGGCATGGGCCTGCATCCGCACCATCAGGTCGGGACCGGTCAGGCCGTGGGCGTCGCCGGGCCAGTTATCGACTTCGGTGGTGGTGGTCAGCTGACCGCCGGCCTGCATGCCGGTAATCACCACCGGCTTCAGGTTGGCGCGGGCGGCATAGACAGCGGCCGTATAACCGGCAGGGCCGGAGCCGAGGATCAGCAGACGCAGGTGGCGGGATTCCATACAGGTGGCTCCAGAAAAGAAAATACAGGGTCAGGCTTGGATTATACTGAACTCATGTCCCGATGATGGGGACGCTACAAACAAAAACCAAGGGGACAGTCATGAAGATCGGTATACCTCGTGAACGCAAGCCGCTGGAAGGGCGGGTGGCCCTGACGCCCTTGGCGGTCAGGGATCTGGTCACCGACGGTCGGGAAGTCATGCTGGAAACCGGGGCCGGGATCAAGGCCGGTTTCAGCGATGAGGATTTCCGGGCGGCCGGAGCGCAGATCGTGTATTCGCTGGAAGCGGTTTATGCCTGCGATCTGGTGGTGAAGGTGAAAGAGCCGCAGCCGGAGGAGTTCCCCTTGCTGCGTCCCGGTTTGATGCTGTTTTGCTACCTGCATCTGGCCGCTTGCCCGGATGTGCTGGCTCAGTTGCTGGAAAAACAGGTAACGGCCTTTGCCTTTGAAACCCTGACCGTCTCCGGTCGCCTGCCGTTGCTGGCGCCGATGAGCGCCATTGCCGGGCGCATTGCCGTGCAGATCGGCATGCATTACCTGCAACAGCCGGAAGGCGGGGCCGGGGTGCTGCTGGGCGGAGTCATGAACACGCCCCCCGGCAAAGTGGTGGTGCTGGGGGCCGGAACCGCAGGCAGCCATGCCGCGATAATGGCTTCCGCGCTGGGGGCGGATGTATGGGTGCTGG
Source organism: Fluviicoccus sp. (assembly GCF_030646115.1). GTDB lineage: Bacteria > Pseudomonadota > Gammaproteobacteria > Pseudomonadales > Moraxellaceae > Fluviicoccus. The sequence continues at coordinate 317,478 of NZ_JAUSMX010000002.1, read as the reverse complement.
ATCAGTCAGAAGCCGCGCTGGAAGCCTTGCACAGCCAGCATCGCAGCATTAATGCCCTGCGCTATGACGAGCGGGCGCTTGCCATGCTGCTGCCGGACACCGACCTGCTGATCGGGGCGGTGCTGCTGCCGGGAGCCGAAGCGCCGCATCTGGTGACCCGCGCCATGCAGGACAAGTTGCCGCGCGGACGCATCGTGGTGGATATCGCCATTGACCAGGGCGGCTGTGTGGAAGGCATCAGACCCACGGACTGGCGGCAACCGATCTATTGGGAAAACGGTCTGGGTTATGCCGCCGTCACCAACATGCCGGGTGCGGTGCCGCGAACATCCGCTCAGGCGCTCAGCCGCGCCATCCTGCCGCATGTGCGATTCCTGGCCGGTGATGACTGGCATTCCGACCGGGCTTTCCGCAGCGCGCTGGCGACGGAAAAAGGGCAGGTCATGCACCCGGCGCTGAGAAGCTGAACAACGCCTGAAAGCCTTTCAGGTCAAGCTTTGCAAGGATTTCATGCTGCCTCTGGCTTTCTCGGCGCGGGTAGCATAATCTTGCCGTTTTTGTCCGCCCAGATGCAGATACGGAATCCGCTGTGACCGCCATTATTTCCCGAACACCCGAGAACAAAAAGCCCGTTAACCGGCCGCCCGCGCCTGCGCCTGCACCCAAAATCCACCACAAGGGGGTGCGTGAGGTTCAGTCGGCCATCTGGCTGGGCGTCGGGTTGTACCTGTTTGTGGCGCTGCTGACCTATTCCCCGCTGGACCCCGGTTGGTCGCGGGTGAGCAGCGATACGCTGCAAGTCAGTAATGCCTCCGGCATTGCCGGGGCGTATCTGGCCGATTTTTTCCACAGTTTTCTGGGTTCGGCCTCGTTGCTGGCGCCGTTATTCTGCCTCTTCGAAGTCATGGCGATCTGGCGTCCCAAGCCGGTGCAGGTCAACTTCGGTATCCGCGTTTTATGTAATGCGCTCAGCCTGGTGGCCGGCAGCGTGCTTTTCGCCCTGCATGCCTACACCCCTGACGAGAACATCATCAATGCCGCCGGCGGCATCGTCGGTCTGGAATTGGCTCAGGGCTTGTATGGCGGTTTTGGCCTGGCAGGCCCCACGGTGTTGCTGGTGGCGGTGCTGGCCTTCAATCTCAGCCTGGTTTCCGGCTTTCCGTGGAAACTGGCGCTGGAAGCGACCGGATACCCGCTGTATGCGTTGCTGCTGGGTATTCAGGAAGGCTTCCGCCGCAAGGTGGAGGAGTATCGTGAGCATCAGCAGCAAAAAGCCGAATTGCAGCGCGCCCTGACCCAGTCCGAACAACAGTTCCAGATCAATATCACCAATCCGAAAGTCCAGGCGCAGTTGCAGGATGACGGCAAGGTGGAGCCGGTTCTGCTGGCCGGTACCGTCGCCGCCCTGACGCCCGATGCAGCCATTGCCGCCGAGCAGCTGGCGGATGTGGTTACAGAAAGCGCTCGGCCGGAAGAAGTGCCGCAACTGATGGCGGAGCTGAATGAAGTCATTGCCGGTTTTGCCCCTGGCAGTGCTGAAGCCCCAGGGACTCAGGATGCCGCCCCGGCCCTGATGGATGATGACTTCCCGGTGATGACCGTCGAAGCGGGGTCCAGCCCGTCCGAGCAGGTTTCCACCGAAGCCCTGATGGCGGATCTGGATGCCTTGGTGCGCGATCTCCCCGAAGAGTTGTCTGCTTTGCCTGTGGTTGACGCCGGTGAGTTTGACGATTTGCCGACAATGGTTCCGGATGCCGTTACCCTGACAGAAGCGGCGACGCCCCCCTGGCAGGAAGACAGCGGCATCGTGGCGGCTGAATCCACCGGGGTTGAGGCCCCCCTGGCCCGGGAGATGCAGCCTGCCGTGACTGAAACCCAGGCTGTACCAGCGCGGGATGCCGCTCCCGAAGTGCTGGTGGAAACGGATCCGGCTATAGTGGATGACGCACTGTTCGATGATCTCGATGAGACTCCCGTGGACTTCACGCCCGAACTGCATGTCGAGACTTTTTCTCCCGTGCCGGATGATGCCTCCGATATCCTCGACACCCTGGTGGACGATGACGGTGATCTGGATTTCATCAGCGCCGCCGAACAAGAGGCCATCGATGATCTGGTCACGACCATGACCGAGCATCCTGAAGAGGTCAGTGAATTTCTGGGCGATGAAGACGCCATTATCGAGGCCCGCTCATTGCCGGCGGCGGTGGCTCCGGTCATGAGCGCCGCCGTGCCTGCGGTGGCCACGCTGGCGATTCGCGAAGACGGCCGTCACAAGCGCTGGTATGAAATTCCCTCGCTGGACCTGCTGGAAAAGCCGGATGCCAACCGCAAGCCCGGTTTCACCCCGGAGCAGCTGGAACGGCTGTCGCGACTGCTGGAAATCAAGCTCAAGGAATTCAACATTGACGCCCGTGTGGTGGACGCCCACCCCGGCCCGGTCATTACCCGTTTTGAAATTGACCCCGCGCCCGGCACCAAGGTCGCCAAGATCACCAACATCGCCAAGGATCTGGCGCGTTCGCTGGCCATGATCTCGGTGCGGGTGGTGGAAGTGATTCCCGGCAAGTCCACGGTGGGTATTGAAATCCCCAATGCGCACCGGGAAGTGGTGCGCCTGCTGGAAATCCTGTCCTCGCCGCAATATCAGGAACGCGAGTCTGCGGTCAGCCTGGCGCTGGGCAAGGACATCAGCGGCAAGCCGGTCGTCGCCGATCTGGCGCGCATGCCCCACCTGTTGGTGGCCGGCACCACCGGTTCCGGCAAGTCCGTGGGCGTCAACGCCATGCTGATCAGCATTCTCTACAAGGCGACGCCGGAAGAAGTGCGCTTGATCCTGGTTGACCCGAAGATGCTGGAACTGTCCATCTACGACAAGATTCCGCACTTGCTGACACCGGTCGTGACCGACATGAAGGACGCCGGCAACGCCTTGCGCTGGTCGGTGGCGGAAATGGAGCGCCGTTACAAGATCATGGCGGCGGTCGGTGTGCGGAACCTGGCCGGTTACAACAAGAAGCTGGACGAAGCCGAGGCCCGTGGCGAAAACATCCTTGACCCGATCTGGAAGAAGGAAGACAGCGGCTTGCAGGATGTGCCGCCCAAGCTGAAGAAGATGCCGTTCATTGTCATCGTGATTGACGAATTTGCCGACATGATGATGACCACCGGCAAAAAAGCCGAAGAACTGATTGCCCGTATCGCCCAGAAAGCGCGGGCAGCCGGTATTCACCTGATCCTGGCCACGCAGCGGCCGTCAGTGGACGTGATTACCGGCCTGATCAAGGCCAACGTGCCATCGCGGATTGCCTTCCAGGTATCCAGCAAGATCGACTCGCGGACCATTCTCGACCAACCGGGCGCCGACCAGTTGCTGGGTCACGGCGACATGCTGTTCCAGCCGGTCGGCACCAATATTCCGGAGCGGGTGCACGGCGCCTTCGTCAGTGATGAAGAAGTCCATCGCGTTTGCGATGCCTGGCGGGTGCTGGGTGAGCCGGATTATATTGACGCCATCCTTGAGGACTATAATGAGGACGGCCCGGCGTCCAAGGGTGTCTCCGGCGGCATGGGTGACGAGAACGCCGACGCCGAGCAGGACCCGTTGTATGATGAGGCCGTGGCCTTCGTGCTGGAAACCCGGCGCGCCTCCATCTCCTTTGTGCAGCGCAAGTTCAAGATCGGCTATAACCGCGCCGCACGTTTGATTGAAGCCATGGAGCACGCCGGACTGGTCAGTTCCATGCAAAGCAACGGTCAGCGCGAAGTGCTGTCACCCAACCACGATTAACGGACGGGTGATCCATGCCCCGGTTTGGCCGGGGCTTACAGTCGCCCTACGAAGCCACTCTGATTCCGGTCTGGAATCCCGGCGGAAATACCGCAACACTGCCGGGACATCCAGCCAACAGGAAATTGTATGCGCCTTACTGCCATGTTTTTGGGCCTGACCCTGGCCGGCGGCTCCGCCTTCGCCGCCGAGAGCCCGGCCAAACAATTGAACGCCTTGCTGGGCAAGGTCAACAGCATGCAGGCCGTGTTCACCCAGAACACGCTGGACCCGCAGGGCAAGCCCCTGCAAATCCTTAGCGGCCGCATGCTGGTGCGTCGCCCCGGTTTTTTCCGCTGGGATACCGAAAAACCGTTTACCCAGCAGATTGTCGCCAACGGCGAAGTGGTCTGGGTCTATGACCCCGAACTGCAGCAAGCCACGCGCCAGTTGCTGGACCGCCAGGTTGGAAATACCCCGGCATTGCTGCTGTCGGGCAATGCAGCGCAAATGTCCTCCTCGTTCACGATCAGCGAAAGTACCGTGAAGGGTGCAGGGAAAAGCCGCAAAACCTTCCTGCTGAAACCCAAGGATAAAGATGCGCTGTTTGAAAGCCTGCTGGTCAGTTTCAACGGTGTGCAGCTGACCGGCATGCAAATGAGCGATTCACTGGGTCAGAAGACCGATATCACTTTCAGCCAGATACGGCTTAATGGCAAAATCGCCGATGCCGAATTCCAGTTCACACCACCCAAAGGTGTGGACGTCATCAACGAGTTATAAAAGAGACAACCATGCTTGACCCCCGCCTGCTGCGCAGCCAGCCTGAAGAAGTCGTCCGTCGCCTGGCCAAACGCAATGTGACGCTGGATATCACTGCCTTTCAGGCGTTTGAAGAATCGCGCCGGACTCTCCAGACGGATACCGAGCAATTTCAGGCTGAGCGGAATGCCGGCGCCAAGAAGATTGGCATGGCCAAAAAAGCCGGTGAAGATGTGGCGCCGATCATGGCCCGCATGCAGGAAGTCAACAACTGCCTGGATACCGTCAAGGTGGAACTGGACGCCCTGCAACTGCGGATGAATGCATTCCTGCTGACGATTCCCAATCTGCCGCACGACAGCGTGCCGGATGGGGAGGATGAAAACGGCAATGTGGAAGTGCGCCGCTGGGGCACGCCGGGCGAGTTTGCCTTCGAGCCCAAGGATCATGCGGATCTGGGCGAAGCGCTGGGCTATCTGGACTTTGCCACCGCCACCAAGATTACCGGCTCGCGATTCTCGGTCCTGAAGGGGCCGCTGGCGCGCCTTCAACGCGGTCTCACCCAGTTCATGCTGGACGTGCATACCCTGCATCACGGCTATGAAGAAGTCTATGTGCCTTATCTGGTGAACGCCGACAGCCTGCAAGGCACCGGCCAACTGCCCAAATTTGAGGAAGACCTGTTCAAGCTGCGTGGTGAAAAAGAGTATTACCTGATTCCTACCGCCGAAGTGCCGGTCACCAACATGGTGCGTGATGAAATCCTCAATGCCGATCAGTTGCCGGTGAAGTATGTAGCGCACACGCCGTGTTTCCGCAGTGAAGCCGGTTCTTACTGTAAGGACACGCGCGGCCTGATCCGACAGCATCAGATTGAAAAGTTGGAACTGGTGCAACTGGTGCAGCCGGAAAACTCCGAGGCCGCTCTGGAAGAGCTGACCGGGCATGCCGAGAAGATCCTGCAAATGCTGGGCTTGCCGTACCGGGTGATGCTGCTGTGCGGCGGCGACATGGGCTTCTCGGCAGCCAAGACATACGATTTGGAAGTGTGGCTGCCTGCCCAGGGCAAGTTCCGTGAAATATCGTCCTGCTCCAGCTTCGAGTCTTTCCAGGCCCGGCGCATGCAGGCGCGTTTCCGCAACAAGGAAGGCAAGCCGGAATTGCTGCACACCCTGAACGGATCTGGTTTGGCTGTTGGCCGCACGCTGGTGGCGATTCTGGAAAACTACCAGCAAGCGGACGGCAGCATTGCCATTCCGGAAGTCTTGCTGCCTTATGTGGGCGGCATGACGCGGATTGCGGCGGCCTGAGGGTTGTAATTTCCCCCCTGCAACGCAGGGGGGTATGAAAGCAATCCCCCTACGACGAACAACTGATCACCATCTTCCGTCCCCAATCCGGCGGCAGTCCCGCATAAGCTTCATGCTCCGGCCATTCCTCATACGGTGACTGCAGCAACTGCAGCAGCCGCTCCACCTCGCTGTAATCCCCGTTATCCGCCTTGTTGATCGCAATCTGCGCCAGATAGTTGCGCAGGATGTATTTGGGGTTCCGCCGCAGCATGTCAGCCTGACGTTCCGGGTCCGGTCGACCTTCCAGCAGCAGGCGTTGCCGGTAACTCTCAAACCAGGCATCAAACCCTTCCCGATCCACGAAATCATCCCGCAGCGGGCAGCGTTCATCCCCCAGTTGCACGTGACTCAGTGCGCGAAATGTACGGGTGTAGTCGCCGCCGTTTTTCATCATCAGATCCAGCAGGCCCATGATCAGTGCGGTATCGTCGTCCTGGATGCTTGCCAGCCCCAGCTTGCCGCGCATGCCGGAATAATAGTGTTCCAGCAAGGTCGGTTCATAGGAGTGCAGGGCGGCGATGATGTCGTCCTGATCCACCAATGGCGACAGGGCATAGGCCAGGGCGTTCAGGTTCCACAGGCCAATGCTGGGTTGCTGGTTCCAGGCATAACGGCCGGTGTGGTCGGAATGATTGCAGACATAACCGGGGTCATAGGCATCCAGAAAACCGAAGGGACCGTAATCGAAGGTGCTGCCGGTGATGGAGAAATTGTCGGTATTCATGACGCCGTGGGCAAAGCCCGATTTTTGCCAGTCTGCCATGAGTTTGGCGGTGCGCGTTACGACGGCGTGCAGCAGGGCGGCTACCGGTTTCGCGGCGTCCCGGCATTCCGGGTAATGACGGTCAATGACATAGTCTGCCAAGGGGCGCAGCAGTTCCGGGCGGTTGTTGAACAGCCATTCAAAATGCCCGAAACGGATGTGGCTGTCGGCTACGCGCAGCAATGTGGCCCCGGCCTCGCGGCTTTCACGTTGCACCGACTCCTTTGACCCCACCACGCACAAGGCGCGGGTGCTGGGGATGCCAAGGCCGTGCATGGCCTCGCTGCACAGGTATTCGCGGATGCTGGAGCGTAACACGGCCCGGCCGTCGCCGAAGCGGGAGTAGGGGGTGCGTCCGGCTCCTTTCAGGTGCAAGTCCCAGCGTTCACCGCGTTCGTTCACCACTTCGCCCAGCAGCAGGCCGCGACCGTCGCCCAGTTGCGGGTTGTATTGCCCGAACTGGTGGCCGCTATAGGTCATGGCCAGGGGTTCGCTGCCGGGCAGCGGGGTGTGGCCGCCAAAGTAGCGGGCCAGTTCTTCGGGGGAGTGTGCGTCCAGGTCGATGTCCAGCAGTTTGGCCACGGCGGCGTTGGCATGAACGAGGAAGGGTTCGCGCAGTGGGGTGGGGGCCAGCCGGGTATGCAGTTGCGGGAACTGGCGGGCGAAGGTGTTGTCGAAGCGGAGTTGGGAAAGCGAGGGCATGGGGGAGGCAGCGTCAACGGGGGAATGGGAATCATTATGAATAGTTGCGGAGGAAATGCCATGGGCTGGGCATAAAAAAGCAGTGTCCGTTGGCCGGGGTATCGGGTTGTTGAGTGGAGAGAATCCGGCATTGGCGAAAGCCTGACAGGGTTCCTGTGGAACGCAAGATGTGCAAACGGGTTGGCCCGACCGGAAGAGAGCCTGACTAACCTAGCGGTTGCCAAGAACCTGTCCTGTTGATCGGCATACATTACCCCTCTCTCCAATTTCGGAGCACCTTAAAACCGACATCAAAAGATACATATCTATGCTTGGATTCTTTTAAAAACTTACGGAAAGATTTCGTAGTAAATAGTTTTTTATTTTCACTTAATGAAAAGTCTACACCTGCATTAGTAAGCTTAGGAAAGTCATCAAAAACACTAATTTTTTTATCAATCTCACTAATGTTAAATGCATATCTATTACACCTCACAGCATCAATTTGGTTACATTCTGATTTCTTTATTCCTACGTAGCCATTTTTAACTAACACCTCAGCAAAGACGTCATTAAGACTTAATCCCATTCCTTTTGATTTATCGTGCAACGAATTTTTTTCTATATATTCGAGCAGTCTATAAAGTTCATTCTGCAACACACAATACTTAAGTTGAATATAAAACTCATCATTACTTCCTTCAAAACAGGTTATCAGGTAAATTTCATCGAAAGGAGAAATTTTAATTTCCTCCATTACTGACTCATTGAAAAAAGCCCTAACAAAATCTTGTCGCTTTAATTTACCAGAATAATTCTCGCGGTCATAAATAACCAAGCTAGACTGATTAACTGATTTATTATAATTGGCATGCTTTGCATGCTTTTTTCTCAGGGTTCTAAGAAATGCGTTGCGATAGTCATCAATTGTATAATTAGGGAGAAACAGCATCTTCGTATTAAATGGTTTTCCGCCTAAACTTTGCGAGAAATACTTTACTTCTTTTACCGTTAATACACTTTTATCGTCCTTGTGGATATTTTGTCCTTCCAATAAGTCACGAATATAACCTTTTTTATTGTTGAGTCTAGCAGACGTTGCATCATAGTATAATTCTGTAATTTCTATTCCGACGGCAACCTCACCAATCATAGCCCCTTTATAGTTCAAGATAAAATCTGGTTGTTCAGTTTTAGTTATTTTACATTGCCTCCCATCTTCAAATATACAAGAAAGAATATTCTGCTCCATTTTCTCTTTTTCTATACTCATAAAACCACTATTTCCATGCTAAAACTCTAGCTACCCATATGAGGCATGACTACCCGCGTAAGGCGCAAGCACCCACAACAAATTAAACAAAAACTCAGTAATAACTGAATTTAAAAATAGCCCCCATAATTGGCTGGGTGCTTGTCGCACTTGACGCGCAAGTTAGGTATTGCACGCTCATCAATTACCTTTCGTATTTTGTTGATGGATAAGAAGCATCATCATATTCTCTATAGTGGTACGGTATGTAATTCTTTCATTTATATGTTTTGAGATTTCATCCATTGATTGATCTAATTGAGCCTCAATTTTAATACCTGCGCTAGTTCCTACAGATGAGTAAAAAATTGAAAACTTTTGAAAGCTAATTTTTATATCTACATTTATAGACTCTATGATTGTAGATAGTGCATGTATTTTTGCTGTTAGCATCTGATTATGTATGAATTTTTCTTGAGAAACTGCTTGCTCAGCCAAAGCCATAGAGGATTTTTTTAATTCTTTACGCGTTAATTTTAGTTCTTTTTGCTGCAATACTATGGTGATTAGAACCCCCATGAACATTAGAAATGTTAATAAAGGGTTGAGAACACCTCCAAATAGATCACCAAATGATCCCGTACTTACCTTATTATCGAAATCTAATAAAAATATGCTAATTATATTTATAAAAAAGACGACGGCTATACAATACACTGCTATTTGGAAAAGTCTAAAAAGGCTTCGAGTCGTTCTTTGTGAAAAACCAATAAATCTTATGAAGCGAAGATAGCTTTTTTGAGACAAATTCCATTTTTTCATTTATTACTCCTATACCAACTACTCGCGTAAGGCGCAAGCACCTACAACAAAATTAAAAACTGAGAGTACCTCAGAACCATCAAAAAATACACAATAATTGGCTGGGTGCTTGTCGCACTTGACGCGCAAGTTAGGCACGGTGCGGCACTGTTTATTACTGACACTGTACCAAATATTGCTCAAGATTTTCAATAATCTCTTTTTGCTCTTCTGGACGACATTGCAATCTTATTTGCTGTTCTATGCCATTTATTGAAACAAAAAGCGAAAGGCCATCTTCGTATGGAACAAAGTTACTACCTATAAAAACCAAAGTTATTCCCAAGGATTGTAGATTATGGTCGTAATCTCTGAACTCTTTGGCAACTCTGTATGTAAAACCTTCCTTTAAATGACGATAGCTTTTGTCCAATATATTTTGGTACTTCATAATAATAAAACGTCGATCAAAAATAAGAAATAATCGGCTGGGTGCTTGTCGCACTTGACGCGAAAGTTAGGCATCGTGCCATGAAACCTTTTTATTCATTAGTTTTTCTAAATATTCATTGGAACACTTTTCTAAAGAAGAACATACTTTTATAGCTTCATTCAAAACACGAATATTAAGTTCAGATGATTCTTGCTTTAATGCGTTGTTGAGATAAGGATGTGCACTACGAAATGGCACTTTCCCTAAACTATAAGCCACATAAAATCTCACAGCCTCACTATCACTAAATAGTCCATTAAGTACGTCTTCAGGATATAACCTTATTTGGTATGGAATAATACTCGCATACCTAGTAGCGGCTCGCCAATAATCATCAAGTTCGTCACAATTAACTTCACCCTCACTATCTAAACGTTCTCTTTCTGCAGATATTCTAGCTATATTGTCAAATACTTCTACTATTCCATCCCGCCCAACTTCTTTAGCAATTTTATCTGAATTAGGAAACTCTTCTGAATATATTTTTTCCATTGGTTGAAGGTCTTGAGTATATTTATCAACTATTTTCTGCAATTTACTCATATTAAAAGCCTAACTTTGATATCGACACCAAATTTGGTGCTTGTATTTTCCAAAAACGGCGTTGTATTCTGGCTGTACAGTAGCAAGCTACTGATTTTCAAGCACTTAAAACTAGCAGAAAAGGACATTTCCGACAATGTAAACCTTAAATTCGGCCCCGTCCAAGTTGTTACAACGTATAACGGCTTTAATGGAATCCTGCAAGCAGGGGTGAGGCCCGAAGGCACCAGGGAGCATCGGCGGTAGTCTGAACAGGCCCACCGAAATGTGAAGAACCCTGCCACACAACCATCAACAGCAACTTCGCCATAAAAAAGGGCCGCCGAAGCGACCCTTTTCCCCAATCCCGCAACCAGATCAAACCGGAGTCGGAAAAGCCTGACGCATCATCTGTTCCAGACGACGGCTCTGCATCTGCAGACGGTTTTCCATCTCCTTGAAACGGGCGCTGAAATCAGCCTCTTCCCACTTCAACGTCAGTTCCTGCTTCTTGTCCGCCAACGCCTGCTTCTTCTCGGCGTACCATTCTTCCTTCAGCGTACCCCACTCATTCAGCGTCGCCATGAACGCATCATATTCGTGGGTCATGCGCTGCTTCAAAGCTTCCACATCCATCATGGGCAGGCGCGAGGCCGATGCTTCCAACTGACGCTGGGCGCGCTTGAACTGCATCTGCAACTGCGCCTTGCGGATGGTGAAGTCCGGCACACGCTTCAGGTTCTTGGTGAGGCCCACCCACGAACAGGCCAGGATCAGCCACTTGGTGGGATCGTACTGCCACCACTTCACGCCATTGCGGAAGTCATACTGGAAGATGTGGTGGAAGTTGTGATAACCCTCGCCGTAGGTAAACAGCGCAACCACGAAGTTGTCACGCGCGGTGTTCTCATCGGTATAGGGCTGGCTGCCCCACATGTGGGCCAGCGAATTGATGAAGAATGTGGTGTGATGGCTCAGCACCAGGCGCAGCAGGCCCATCAACAGCACCACACCCCAGAAATCACCCACCAGCCAACCAAACAGCATCGGCACGCCGAAGTTCATCAGCAGCACCAGCTTGATGTAATGGTTGTGCTGGAACATCACGATCGGATCTTTCAGCAGATCCTGGGCGTTGCTGAAATCGGCATAACCGGTGGGATAGTCACGAATCATCCAGCCCATGTGCGAGAACCAGAAACCGCGACGGGCGGAGTAGGGGTCCTTGTCCACATCGTCCACATGACGGTGGTGAACCCGGTGGCCCGAACCCCACATCAGGATGCTGTTCTGGATGGCGGCCGTGCCCAACAGCATCAGCGGAATCTTCACCAGCCAGTGCGCTTCAAACGCCCGGTGCGACCACAGGCGGTGATAGCCCATGGTGATGCCCAAGCCGTTGGCGAACAGATAACCCACCATCAACACCCAGGCTGCCGTACTGAAATCGGCAAACCAGGCATAAAGCGGAATCGCAATCAGCGCCGCCAGCGGGGTGGAAAACAGCACAATGATGGCAGGCCAGTTGATGGGTGGCTTGACGTCGGATGGGCTCATTTAATGCTCCGGGACATGTGTATATTAATTATAGCCGTTATTGTATCGCGAAGCGATGCTTCTCTGATGAATGCAGTCGTTTGCAGTTCAGGCTGATACCCGCAATCAGCTTGATCATGGCCGGGAGGCCGGGTCCAATCAGCGATTTGCCCGAGGTCAGCACACTGGCCGACAGGGCGCGATCAGGGTCGGCCCAGCAAAAAATGGAGATATAGCCCAAGTGGCCAAAGGCGTTCTTGCAATTGACGCCATAGAGGCCGATGGGGCTGTCGCCCAGCATGGGGCCCATGGCGTAGCGCATGGGCAGCAAAAGCATCTTGTCGAACTCGGGGCGGGAGACTTCGATGGTGGCGCGGCGGATGGTCATGGGGTCGAAAATCTGCTTGCCCTGATAGACGCCGCCGTCCAGCAGCATCTGGAAAAAGCGCGAGGCTTCTTCGGCAGTGGAATAGATGTTGCCGGCCGGGCAGATGGTGTCCAGGAAGCGTTCATCGTTGGTGTACTTTTCCACATCTTCCATGGACGCACCCAGGATCTGCTTCAGGTACCAGGCGGGCGCCAGCGTCGGTTTGATGCCGGTACTGTAGTTCAGCGCCACTTGATTACGCCATTCCGGGGCCAGGCCATAGTTGAAGGTTTCCATGCCCATGGGGTCGCAGACATTCTGCTGCAGGAACTCACGCGGCGTCTGGCCGGTGACGCGCTCAATGATTTCACCCAGGATGTAGCCGCCGGTCAAGGCATGGTAGGCGGCGCGGTGACCGCTGGGCGCAATGGGCTTGGTCTGGTACAGCAGGTTGGCGGCATCTTTGGGATGAAAGAGGAACTCGGGGTCGGTATCGGGCGGCAGGCTGGGCACACCGCCGCGATGGGCCAGCAGGTGGTAAATGGTGGCGTCCTGCTTGCCGTTCTGGGCGTATTCGGGAATGTAATGGCTGATGGGGTCCAGCAGGTCGATTTCACCGCGCTCGTCCAGCAGGTGCACCAGCATGGCGGTGACCACCTTGGAGGCGGAAAACAGGCAGAGCCGGGTATCGGGCGTGGCCAGGACTTTCGGGGTCTCCGGCCGGTCTTCGGGGCCGTTGCCGCGGGCATGGCCAATGGCGCGATTGAGGATGACCTGGCCATGACGGCGGATGCAAATGGTGATGGCGGGGGAGAAGCCGGTTTTGTAGGCCGACTCCACGTCGCGCCAGATGCGTTCAACCTGCTTGCGGGTCATGCCCACTGATTCGGGATCAACTTCCATGGCGGGGTCGTAGGAGGTGACGCCGGACAGATTATCGGGAACATGACAGCGGTTGAGCGACATCAATTTCATCGTGGGGAATCCTCGGGCCTAGCGTCGTGGCGGCGGACGGTCCCGGTCACGGACGGAGGCAGGTTTCAGAAAGCGGGTCAGCGGGCGGGTGAAGACGGTGACTTCGCTGAGCTTGTCCACGGACTCGCGCATGAAGGCCACCTCGTCCAGCTGACCGGTTAGCCGGAATACTACCATTAACAGTTCCAGTACGACACGACAACAGGAAACCCATGCAAGAAATACAAACGGGGCCAGCACCAGGGCGGAAAACCCGGCGGCGGGGCCTTGGCTAAACGCCAGCCAGACCATCCAGCCGATGGCGACCGGGGAGACCAACAGCACCAGTAAATAGACCAGCGGGATGATCTGCAGGCTGATGTAGTGCTGGAAACTGAGGTCGAACAACAGGGTTTTGAGGTAGAGCAGCATGGATTGAAGCAGGGTGGTGATTCTTTTCATGGCAGTCCCGGCTTTTGGGGCAAAAGGGCAGGATAGCGCCGTGTTGTGACACTGGAGGGGAAAGTTGCAGGACAATCGGTGGCGCAAGCCTACAATTACAACTTCGACAACCTCACCACATCCGCCAATACCTGCGCCGCATGCTTCTCCGTATCCACCGACTTATAGCGCGTCACAATCTCCCCCCGCGGATCAATCAGGAACGTCTCGCGCCGCGTATAACTCAGCGGCCCAAAACCGCTCAAGACTTCCAGCTTCGAGGATAAATGCTTCTGGCTGTCCGAGAGCAGGGCAAACGGCAGTTTCAACGAAGCCGCAAACTGCTTGTGCGACTCCACCGAATCCAGGCTCACCCCCAGCACCACAATGCCCAGCTTCTTGAACTCGGCAAACTGATCCCGAAAACGAATGGCCTCTTCGGTGCAGCCCGAGGTATTGTCCTTGGGGTAGAAATACAGCACCACCCACCGGCCCTTGAACTCATCCAGCGTGCGGACTTTGCCGGTCTGATCCGGCAGTGAAAAGGCAGGTGCTTTCATACCGACCCATTCCGCCAAAACCGGCAGGCTGAGACAGGCGGCCAACAGCGCCACGGTGATACGTTTCATGGGGTCACCATTTGATGTACTGGTCTTCAACAAAACCTTTCAAGCCATTCAAACTGATTTCTTCCCCGTCCACCAGCATACAACCGCTGAATTCGCCGAAGACCTGACGGAAATGGCTGGTGACCAGACCGGCGCGCACCACTTCGCGGTGCATGCCCATCGGCTGGAAGTGCAGTTGCAGTTTGCCGTTGTCGGCGCTGACATCCCAGGGTTGCATGGGATCGTCGGCATTGAAGTCGAAGCGGGTGAAACTGAGCGGCACTAGCTGCCCGTTCAGCCAGAAACAGTTTTCACTGAAACCGGTTTCATTGACCCCGGCCGAGACATTCAAGCCGATGCGCTGGCCCTTGCGCGGGCCTTCCTGCACTTCGCCGGAGAAACAGGCCCAGTTCCACCAGGTTTCACGGCGCATGTAGCCGCAGGAAAAGTCATGGTGGCCATAGGCGCGGATTTCCCGCAGGTCATAGCGTTTGCCCTTGGTTTCCAGAAAACCGTACAGCGGCTGACCGGCATCCTTACAGGCATAGGTAAAGCCGCTGTAGCCGGTGCGGGTGCAGAGCGACATCGGCTGGAAATCGGCCTCATCCAGACGGGCCTCCAGTTCCAGATCCTTGCAGTGGATTTGCAGAACCTTCTCGCGAGGAGAATTACGGTAGGTCATGCGGATATCGACCAGCCCCGGCAGGTGAAATCGTGACTCTCCTTCACGCGGATTCCCGGCCAACTTGAAACCCAGGCCCATGGGGCTGCGCCAGGAGCGGGACCACAGTTGCCGGGTTTCGGTGTCGTAGACATAAACAAAGGCAACGGCCATGTAGCGCAGATGCGCCAGTGCACAGCCGAAAATCAGCTTGTCGCTCATGCCGCCCAGATACTGGAAGTCTTTATTGCCCACCCAGCCCGCCAGCTTGCTGCGCTTTTCACCAAAGGCATTGCGATAGACAAAGTCATCGCGGTTGATGATGCGCAGGGCGTCGTCGAAGTGGCCGAAGCGGGGTTGGCCGTCCACAATCAGCGATTGGCCGGCATCGAGAAATTGGTACATGGCAGTGGCTTCAGGAATCGAGTAATGTTCCAAAGAGTATAGACGCGAATCGGCCGAAAATTGCCTTTATGCGCCAGTTCCCCAATCGGGTTTGCTGTTACCGAAGAATACGCCGGACCACCGGCAATGATGAGGGTTTACCGTGTCCCCCTGGATTGTCGCCCTGCTGGCGATGTTGTACGTGGCCGGATTGTTCGGCATTGCCCGGCTGGCGGAACGCCCGGCGGCGGAGCCATGGCTGAAGCGTTTCGGCGGCGTCATCTACAGCCTGACGCTGGCGGTCTATTGCACGTCATGGACCTATTACGGCGCGGTGGGAACGGCGGTATCCTCGGGTTGGCAATATGTGCCCATCTACCTGGGACCCTTGCTGGTGATGCTGTTTGGTCAGGCGCTGCTGGGGCGGATCGCCCGTATTACCCGGCAGCAGAATGCGGCGTCGCTGGCGGACTTCATCAGCACCCGTTACGGCAAGCGGCAGGGCATTGCCGTGATGGTGACGCTGGTGTGCCTGGTGGTGGTGGTGCCCTATATTGCCTTGCAGTTGAAAGCCGTGGCGCAGTCCTACCGCGTGCTGCTGGGCGACCGCGCCGATCCCGGCATCTGGTGGCAGAACAGCGCCATGATGAGCGCGTTGGCCATGACGGTGTTTGCCATGCTGTTCGCCACTAGGCCGCAGCACCTGACCGGCCGCAACCGGGGCATCATGGCCGCCATTGCCTTCGAGTCGCTGGTGAAACTGGTGGCCTTGGTGACGCTGGCCGTGTGCGCCATGTTCCTGCTGGACCATCCGCAACACCTGCTGGCCGACTTCAGCGCCCATGCCGAGCGAGAACCTTTCAACCTGCTGTCCTTTCTCACCAAAACCGTGCTGGCGATGTCGGCGGTGTTCCTGCTGCCACGCCAGTTTCACGTCGCCTTTGTGGAAAATACGGACAGCGGCCACCTGCGTCAGGCGCGCATCTGGTTCAGCCTGTATCTGGTGCTGGTGACGCTGGTGGTGATCCCGATCGCTGTGGCGGGCCTGCAGCTTTACCCGCAGCAGACCGGTGAGGCCGACCGCTATGTATTGCTGCTGCCCGCCGGTCAGGGCTGGGCCATGGCCAGTGCGCTGGTGTTCATTGGCGGATTCTCGGCGGCCACCTCCATGATCATTATTGCCACACTGGCGTTGAGCGCCATGATCAGCAGCAGCGTGGTGATGCCCGCCTTGCTGGATCGATACCGTGAGCAGGGCGCCAACCGCGATTTCGGGCCGGTGATTTTGCGGGTGCGGCGGCTGATGATTGCCACGGTGATGGCGCTTTCTTATGCCTGGTATGCCGGTTTTGCCCGCGATCATGAACTGGCGGAAACCGGCTTGCTGGCCTTCGCGCTGATTATCCAGCTGCTGCCCGCCGTGCTGGGCGGTTTGTACTGGCGGCGCGGTCATGCCTATGGTGTTTATGCCGGTTTGACCGTGGGCGTGTTGCTGTGGTTCCTGTTGCTGATGATGCCTTCATTGCTGACCGCCTTCGCCAATGCCGCTCAATGGACGATACCGCATTTCGGGTCGGATTCGGTGGATGCCCTGAGTTTTGGTGTCTTCTGGTCGCTGGGGATGAACACACTGGCCTATGTCGGCGTATCGTGGTTGTCGCGGCCCGATCTGAAGGACCGTTTGCAGGCATCCGCCTTTGTGCGTCCGCAACGCGAAGCCGAGGCGGAAAGCCAGCCGCAGAAACCGGCGCGGCGCGGCCGCATTACCACCGATGACCTGATGACGCTGCTGGAACGGTTTGTCGGCCCCGTTCGCGCCTGTGAAACCCTGCTGCCTTTCCAGCCCGGCGATGCCGCCGCGCCGTCGCTGACGCTGATTCGTCAGGTGGAACGGGAATTGGCCGGGGTGATTGGCGCCGCCGGAGCCGCCGCCATGGTCGAGGCGGCGCTGGACGGCCGGCAACTGGATTTTGAAGACGTGGTGACCTTGTTCGACGATACCCGCGAAGTCATCCAGTTTTCCCGCCATATCCTGTTTGCCACGCTGGAGCATCTGGGGCAGGGCGTCAGTGTGGTGGACAAGGATTTGCATCTGGTGGCGTGGAACCAGGCCTATCTGGACTTGTTCAACTATCCCGCCAGTCTGGTGAAGGTGGGGCGGCCGATTGCCGATATCGTGCGCTTCAACGCCGAGCGCGGTCTGTGCGGTCCTGGCGCAGCAGACGAGCATGTGGAAAAGCGCTTGCAGCATTTGCGGCGCGGCACCCCGCATGTGTTCCGGCGCGTGCGGCCCGATGGCACGGTGATCGAGATGCAGGGCAACCCCATTCCCGGCGGCGGCTTTGTCACCCGCTTCACCGACATCACCGAACAGGTGCGGCAAATGCAGGCGCTGGCGGAAGCCAAGGAACATCTGGAACAGCGTGTGCAGCAGCGCACCCGCGAGATCAGCGACATCAATGCCGAACTGCGCGCCGAAGTGGATTTGCGCAACATCACCGAGCAGCAACTGCGCTTGGCCAAAGGCGAAGCCGAAGCCGCCAATGCCGCCAAGAACCGCTTTCTGGCGCTGGCCAGTCACGACATCCTGCAACCGCTGAATGCCGCCCGCCTGTTTGCCGCCGCGCTGGAACAGGGTGATCCGGCGCGACGGCCCGCCATTTTGGGGCAACTGGATAATTCGCTGAAGGCCACCGAGGAGCTGATTTCCACCCTGCTGGAAATTGCCCGGTTGGATGAAGGTAAGACCGAGCCCGGCAACCGGCCGGTGGCGTTGCAGCCCTTGTTGCAGCAGCTGGATGATGAGTTTTCATTGCTGGCGGAACGTCAGGGTTTGAAGCTGAAAGTCCGCCCGACGCCGTGGACCGTCAGTTCCAACCCCACGTATTTGCGGCGCATCCTGCAAAACCTTATCTCCAACGCCATCAAGTACACCCCGCAGGGCCAGGTGCTGGTGGGCTGCCGCCGGCGCGGGGAGTCGGTGGTGCTGGAGGTGTGGGATACCGGTTCCGGCATTCCGGCGGGCGATCTGGAACGGATTTTTGAGGATTTCTATCGAGTGGATGCGACAGCCCGGGGGCGGCAGGGTATTGGTCTGGGTCTGGGCGTGGTGCAGCGCATGGCCAACAGTCTGGGCCATGAGTTGTCGGTGTCCTCGGAGCCGGGCAAAGGCTCGGTGTTCCGCCTGACGGTGCCGTTGGCGGAAGCGGTGGCCCCGGTGGCGGTTGAAACAACGGTGGCGACGGCGGGTTCGTTGTTGTCGGGTTTGTCGGTGCTGTGCGTGGATGATGACGGGCAGAATCTGGAAGCCTTGAAAACTCTGCTGTCGCATTGGGGTGTGGGGCAAGTGGATTGCCTGCCGGATGGTGCGTCGGCTCTAGTTTGGGCAGAGGGCAGGGCCGCGCCGGATTTGCTGGTGCTGGATTTTCAGTTGGGCGGCGGGCTGGACGGGTTGGGGTTGCACCGGGCGTTGGTGGAGCGGTGGCCGGGGGTGCCGACGCTGCTGGTGTCGGCGGCCCCCGATCCGGATTTGCCGCAGCGGGCGAAGGCGGACGGGGTGATGTTTTTGGCGAAGCCGGTGCGGGCGGGGGCGTTGAAGGCGGTGTTGAATTCGGTGAGGGTGGGGAAGAGATCATGATTTCGCGAGTATTGTTAGTTTTGACAGTGCTGGCGCTGACTGCTTGCGCTTCCTTGCCCGGAAAGAAGACAGTCACGGTCAATAAACTTCAAACCCAGTTGGTGATTTCCCGACTGGAAGGCACTACGCCGGTAATCTTCGAGAACGGTTTGGGAGGCAGGCTCGACTGGTGGGCAAAGATTGTTCCGGAGCTTGCTCGCGACACAACGGTCCTTGCCTACAACCGGCCGGGTTATGGCAACAGCTCTGCACCTGTGTCCCCACGCGACGGACAGCATGTGGTGGAAGAGCTGCGGGTGCTGTTGCGAAGCCAGGGCCTGCAGCCGCCTTATGTCTTGGTCGGGCACTCGTTGGGCGGTTTGTACATTCAATGGTATGCCCGTCGTTACCCTGAAGAAGTGAAGGCCCTGGTGCTGGTGGATTCCACGCATCCCAGGCAGATGCAGGGTGAGGGGTCGCCGGATCACTGGCCATGGTGGGTGCGGATGGTGATGCAGGGGCTGACATCTGCTGTGGCCAAGGAGGAGTTGCTGGGGATTAACCGTACCGGGGATGATGTGCTGGCGATGCCGGCGTTTCCGGGGGAGCGGGTGGTGATTCTGAGCGCCCGGAAGCCCATGAGCGGGACTTCAGCTTTGGCGCGGGATGCGAATGCGAAGCGGGTGGATCTGCTGCGATTGTATCCGGGGGCCCGGCAGGTTTGGGTGGATAGCGGGCACGGGATTCCGTTGGAGAAGCCGGAAGCGGTTATCAAGGCGGTGCGGGAGATGCTGGAAATGAGGGCGGTAGTTCCATAGTCAGAAGAACGCTTCCGCTAGCTGGTCCCGATCTCTGGGTCACTACGCTGAAGCGCTGACGAGAGATCGAATCACACACCCCTCCGCATGATCATTCACCAACCCCATCGCCTGCATGAACGCATAAACCGTCGTCGGCCCCACAAATTTCCAGCCCTTTTTCTTCAACGCCTTCGACAAGGCCTCCGATTCCGGACAGGTGGCCCGCACCACCGGAGCCGACCCGTCATCAACCGGCTTGAAGCGCCGAACAAAATCCGACAATGACCCTTCCTGCTCCACCAGTTCAATCATGCGTCGGGCATTATTGATGACGGCCTCGATTTTGCCGCGATGCCGCACAATCCCGGCATCAAGCAACAACCGTTCCACATCCGCTTCTGTATAAGTCGCTACCTTCCGGTAATCGAAGCCATCAAAGGCAGAGCGGAAGTTTTCGCGTTTCATCAGGATTGTCCGCCAGCTTAACCCGGACTGAAAGCCTTCCAGACAGAGCTTCTCGAACAGGCGGTAATCATCCGTTACCGGAAAACCCCATTCGGTATCGTGATAGGACAGATATTCCGGGGTGCTGAGGCACCAGAAACAGCGGGGGTGGCCGTCGGGGCCGGGCAGGGTTTCAATCATGATGACTTCAACGCCCTGTCCACCGGCGCCTCCAACTGCAAGCGCTGCGCCAAAATCACCACCTGCGTCCGCGTTGCCACCCCCAGCTTGCGGAAAATGGCCGTCATATGCGCCTTCACCGTCGCCTCCGAGATATTCAGATCATAAGCAATCTGCTTATTCAGCCAGCCCTCCGTCAGGAAATACAGCACCTTGTACTGCTGCGGCGTCAGCTGCGCCACCCGCGCCGCCAGATCGGTATCGCTGTCATCGCCCGGACGCTGCACCAGCAAATGCCGCATCCCCGGCGGCACCCAGGTATCGCCATCCAGCACCGCCTCCAGCGCCTTGCCGATTTCCACCGGATGCGCCGATTTCGGAATATACGCCGACGCCCCGAAACTGATGACCCGCTTCACCACATCCGGATCTTCACTGGCCGAGATCACCACAATCGGCAGGGTCGGATATTCCTTCTTCAGCTGGATCAGCCCCAAAAAACCGCAATTGCCGGGCATGTGCAGGTCCAGCAGCAACAAATCGGTATCGGGATTGGCTTCCAGCGCCGTGCAGGTGGCCTCAAAACTGTCCGCTTCCACGGTAGACGTGGCGGCAAAGGTATGGCTGATGGCGTTGATCAGGGCATTGCGGAAAAGAGGATGGTCGTCAGCGACGATCAGCTTGGCCATGGGGGCGGGTCCAGCTAGTTATTGTGAGCCAACATAGCCAGAGTGAGGGGAAGGTGCAAGCCCGAAACAAACCTTTGTAAGCAAGGCCCCCTTGGAAAGGGGGCAACCGCGCAGCGGTGGGGGTTTTGACGGAGGTCAGGGGTAAAACCCCCCGCCGCGTTGCGTCGGCCCCCTTTCCAAGGGGGCGTTGTAGCTCACGCATTCAACCGATGTTCCACCAAATGCGCCACCACACTCGGATCAGCCAAGGTACTGATATCGCCCAGCGAATCATGCTCGTTGGCGGCAATCTTGCGCAGGATGCGGCGCATGATCTTGCCCGAACGGGTTTTCGGCAGGCCAGGCGTCCATTGGATCAAGTCCGGGGTGGCAATGGCGGAGATGTCATGCCGCACCCATTCGCGAACGGCCTTGGTCAGTTCGTCACTGGGCTCCACGCCTTCACGCGGGGCAATGAACACATAGATGCCCTGACCCTTGATGTCATGCGGATAACCCACCACGGCGGCTTCGGCAATGGCCTCGTGCGCTACCAGGCAGCTCTCGATTTCCGCGGTGCCCAGCCGGTGGCCGGAAACATTCAGCACATCGTCCACCCGACCCGTCAGCCAGTAATAACCGTCATCGTCACGGCGCGCGCCGTCACCGGTAAAGTACATGCCGGGGTACGTGGAAAAATAGGTTTGCTCGTAGCGTTCGTGATCGCCGTACAAGGTGCGCATCTGCCCCGGCCAGCTGCCCAACAACACCAGATTGCCTTCGCAGGCGCCATCCAGCATTTGTCCTGCACCATCGACAATGGCTGGACGCACGCTGAAGAAGGGACGCGTGGCCGAGCCGGGCTTCAGAGCGGTGGCGCCGGGCAGCGGGGTAATCAGTACGCCGCCGGTTTCGGTTTGCCACCAGGTGTCGACAATGGGGCAACGGCCCTTGCCGACCTTCTCGTGATACCAGTTCCATGCCTCGGGGTTGATGGGTTCGCCGACGCTGCCCAGCACCTTCAGTGACGACAGGTCCATGCCATCGACGGCGGCGGTGCCATGCGACATCAACGCACGGATGGCAGTGGGAGCCGTGTAGAGGATGTTGACGCGGTACTTGTCGATGATCTGGGCAATGCGCTTGATGCTGGGGTAGGTGGGAATGCCTTCGAACATGACGCTGGTGGCGGCATTGGCCAGCGGGCCATAGACAATATAGCTGTGACCGGTGACCCAGCCGACATCGGCGGAACACCAGTAGACATCGCCGGGGTGGTAGTCAAAGACGTATTGGTGGGTCATGGCCGCCCAGACCATGTAGCCGCCGGTGGTGTGCAGCACGCCCTTGGGCTTGCCGGTGGAGCCGGAGGTGTAAAGGATGAACAGCGGGTCTTCGGCGTTCATTGGTTCCGGTTCGCATTCGCTGGACTGGGCGGCCAGCAATTCGTGATACCAGAGGTCGCGTCCGGCATGTTCGTCAATGTTCTGGCCCACATGCTTCACCACAATCACATGTTCCACCGGGTTGGCTTTGCCAAGGTGGCCCAGGGCGAGGTCGGTGTTGTCTTTCAGCGGCGTAATGCGGGCGCCGCGCAGTCCCTGGTCGGCGGTAATGACCAATTTCGAGCCGCAGTCTTCAATGCGGCTGCCCAGCGCGTCCGGCGAGAATCCTGCAAACACCACCGAATGCACGGCGCCAATACGGGCACAGGCCAGCATCGCCACGGCGGCTTCGGGGATCATCGGCAGGTAAATGGTGACACGGTCGCCCTTGACCACGCCCAGTTGCCGCATACCGTTGGCTAGACGGCAGACTTCCTCGTACAGCTGACGGTAGGTCATGGTGCGCTGCACATCCGGGCTGTCACCCTCCCAGAAGTAAGCCACCTGGTTGGCGTGCTGGGGCAGGTGACGGTCCAGGCAGTTGACGCTGGCGTTGAGGGTGCCGTCGGCAAACCAGTTGGCATGGACGTTACCCAGCGTAAAGGAAGTATCGCGGACTTGCGTGTAAGGGCGCATCCATTGCAGCCGCTGCCCGTGCTCGCGCCAGAATCCGTCGGGATCTTCCACGGACTGCTGGTACATGGCGAGGTAGGCGTCGTTGTCGAGCCAGGTTCTTTGCAGGGCTTCCGGGGTTACCGGATAAAGCGAAGGATGCGACATATTGTTTTCCCCGTAATCGGGCCGGAAAAGGCCGTTGTTATGGGGTGTTGTTCTACGCCGGTGCGGCGGATCGGCCAATTAGACCTTGGTCGATGCGGGGTGGAAGGGGGCCGGTGCGTATTAGACCAAAGGCGAATTGTCCGTTTTCCGGCAAAGGTTGAGAGTGAAGGCACAGAACAAGACCTTCAGAACAACAACCGGAGCCTCCTCATGGCCACTTTTTCGCTTCGTCCGCTGTCCTTCGGCATTGCTGTCACCGCCCTGATGGCCGCCACCGCCGGCCACGCCGCCTTCAAGATGGGCGACACCGATGTGGGTTTTACCGGCTACATCAAACTGGACGCCATCCTCACCCATACCAACGATGGCCAGATCGCCACCGGTATCGGCCGGGATTTCTATGTGCCCAGCCTGACTCCGGTGGGCGGCAACCATGAATCTCCGGTTTTTGACATGCACGCCCGGCAGTCACGCTTCGCCTTTACCACCGAAACCGCGCTGGAAGGCGGCAAGAAAATCAACGGTCGTTTCGAGTTCGACATGATGTCCACCACCGTCGGCGACCAGCGCATTACCAACGGCTACGCTCCGGAAATCCGCCACGCTTTTCTGACTTACGGAAACTGGACTTACGGCCAGACCTGGTCCACCTTCATGGACGCCAACGCCTTGCCGGACAGCCTGGACTTCATTGGCGGCACCGATGGCGCGGTGTTTGTCCGTCAGGGGCTGGTTCGCTACACCCAGGGCAATTGGCAGTTTGCGGTGGAAAACCCGGAAACCACGATCACGCAAATTGTCGCAGGGGCCGTAACGCGGGTGGTCAGCGACGATAACGCCGTTCCCGACCTGGTGGCGCGCTACAACTTCAAGAGCGAACATGGCGCTTATTCGGTGGGCTTGCTGGCGCGGGAATTGTCGATGGAAAGCGGCACGGTGAATGACAGCGTGGTGGGTTACGCACTGTCCGTCTCCGGCAAGAACAACGTTACCCCCTCGGATGAAGTGCGCTTCACCCTGAATTATGGCAGCGGCATTGGCCGTTACATGAGCCTGAACACCGCCAACGATGCGGCTGTCTCGGCCGCCGGTAACCTGGAAGCCATTGATGCCCAGGGCCTGATGCTGGCCTGGAAACACACCTGGTCGCCGCAGTGGCGCAGCAATCTGATCCTGGCGGCGGAGAGCATCGACAATCCGGTGGCCATTACCGGCGGCACGGTAACGGCGGCAACCCGCAGTGTCTCGGTAAACTGCATCCGTCAGCTGGCGAACAAGTTGTCGACCGGGGTGGAAGTGCGTTACGCCACCCGCGAACTGGAAAATGGTCAATCGGGCGAACTGGCGCGCATCCAGTCCACCGTCAAATACGACTTCTAAACTCCTGGAGGAAGGAACGGGCAGCCTCCCAACGTCTCAAAATCTGCCCTTTTGCCTGTACCGGTCATGCCAACCCCTGGGCTCCGGTACGGGCTTTTTTTATGGTGCTTTTGGAATAATGCCTTTAAGTTGCAAGGCTTCCTTGGTCAGCATTTGCCGCAACGGCAGGTCTTTGGCGTCACGTGTCACGATGTTGGTGGCAAAAAACCAGACATCTGCGGCAGTTTCCACATAACCCACATACCAACCCACAGCCGGAACCGCCGACATCGCCCAACCGGTCTTGGCGCGCAGGGAATAGGTCGGGTTCTGTTCGGCCAGCATGATGCCGCGCAAGGTGTTGTAGCTGCTGTCGCTGAAGGGTAATTGCCGCAGGTAAAGCTTGCGCAGGAAAGAGACCTGATCTTGCGCGCTAACCTGCAAAGAACCGTCCAGCCAAAACGTGGTGGTCTGGAAGGAGGGTTTCAGCACCCCGTATCCCGAGTTCTTCAGGTATCGCCGGTAAGTGGTCTTGCCGATCCGGGATGCCAGTTCCTGATAACACCACACGCAAGAGACCTTGAAGGCACTGGCCAAAGTCTGGTCACGGTTCCAGTCCGGGAAGTCATGGTGTTGGCCGTTCCACTTTAACACCTCGTCCGGTTTAACCGCCTTTTCTTCCAGCGCGATCAGGCTGTTGAAAATCTTGAAGGTGGATGCGACCGGGAAGCGGGTGGCGGCGCGGGCATCGTTGTGAATAAAAGTCTGGCCGGTTCCCAACGATGTGATCACGATTGTCCCGTCAATCCCGGCCTGGCTGAAGGCATCCGCAATGGCAGAGTCCTCGGCGCGGGTGGCGGACGAGAACAGCAGCAGGGAAGCAAGGAGGGTAATGATATGCATGTGGAAGGACTCCGGCCGGGATCTTTCAGAATGGCGGGTTGACTCGGAATTTACAATCCTGAAGGCTGCATGCCTTGAGACAGATACGGCCAGAACACCAGATCACCCACTGCGCTAAAGGGCAGGTCAATGGCCGCCGCCGGACAGGCCACGACCGGCAACAACCAGGTCTTTTCTCCCAACTCAGCCGCATGCGTCAGCACATACCAGTCGGCCTTGACGCCAAACCACGGCCGCGCCTTGTTGTCCTTGGTAGCCACGCCCCACATCGACGCACAACCGGACAAGGTGGCCAGCGTTAGCAACATTACCCAGAACTTCATCGGCATTTTCCTCAAAAAAACTGCCCCGGCAACTGCGCCCGGCCTCAGCATTCCGCTATCATCGCACCGCCGCGACCTCAGGATAACCGCTCCGTGCAACTCACCGACGAACAACTGAAAATCGTTCATCACGAGCGTGGCCCCGCCATTGTCTATGCGGTGGCCGGAGCCGGGAAATCCACCACGCTGGCGCACCGGGTGCACCGCTTGGCCACGCACCACGATGTTGACCCCGCCCGTATCCTCATTTGCTCCTTCAGCCGTGAAACCGTGGGCGACATCCGCCACAAGATCGAGCAGCTGGGCGTGTCCGGCACCCATTGCCTCACCTTCAACGCGCTGGGCCGCCGCATTGTCCAGAAGACCGTCATGGCCGGGCACTGGCAGCCCTTCGATGAAAAGGATATTGAACACAAGCCCGCGCAATTGGGCATGAAGGCGCTGATTGAACTCAGCCGCCGTCAAGGCAAGAATTTCGCCACCCTCGACCTCAATCCCGAAGACCTGCAAACCTGGATTTCCATTTGCAAAGGCAACCTGCGTTACGCGCACCTTGGCCAAAGCCAGTTGCCGCCGGAAGGCCTGAAGTCCGCCACCCAGGCCCAGCACCCGGACAATCCGCATTATCTGGAAGCCTACCGCCTTTATGAGGAACTGCGGCAGAACACCCGCAGCCTCACTTTTGACGACCAGCTGCTGCTGGGTTGGGAAGCCCTGGTGCGCTTCCCCGACATCCGGGCCTGGCTCACGGCGGCCTATGACTATGTGCTGATCGACGAATATCAGGACGTCAATCTGGTGCAGGTGCAACTGGCCGACATTCTCACCGAAAGACACCGCAACTACATGGCCATTGGCGATGACGACCAGTGCATCTACGAATGGCGCGGTGCGGCGGTGCGTTTCATCCTGGATTTCGGCCAGCGTTACAACGCGGCGGAATACACCATTTCCGACAATTTCCGTTGTCCTGCCGAAGCCACTTTGCTGGCCGGAAAAGTCATTGCCGCCAATACCGACCGGCACCCCAAGGATCTGGTGTCGCAAAAGGGTTTTGGCGGCAATGTGCTATTGAAGGGCTTTGCCTCCGACGGTGAAGTGGCGCGGCATCTGGTGGAGGTGTATCAGGCGCATCTGGGGCAGGGCGGCACCCCCAAACAGGCCATCGTGCTGGTGCGCTCCTACGCGCAAACTCCGGCCATTGAGGCGCGCCTGATTGAAGAGGGCCTGCCGTACCGGATTATCGGCAGCCAGCGTTTTTATGAACGCCCGGAAGTGCGGGCGCTGTTTACCTATCTGGGTTTTGCGCGGCAGGAACGCGACATGGCCAAAGGTTTGGGCAAACCGTCTGAACAATACACCCGCCGGTTTGCCGACATCATCCGCACGCCCAACCGTTTCGTCACCAACGACTGGATCCAGCGCATCCGCGACCAGTCGCTGATGCAGCAGGAATCCATACTGGCGCTGATTGAGCGCGGCTTCTACGAAGTGCCGAACGAGGGCGCGCGCAAGCGTCTGCTGCGCTTTGTGCAGGTCATCCGCGCACTGCAAACCCGCCTGGAAGCCAATGCCGCCGACACCCTGTTCTGGCTGATCACCGAACTGGAATATCTGGATTACCTGCAAAAAGCCGCCGGGGTCGCCGAACTGGGCGAGGAGCGTTGCAAAAACGTGCGCGCCCTGGTGCAGTACGCCCGCAGTCGCGGCAAAGTGGCTGATTTCCTGGAACACATCAGGTTGTTGCATGTGGAAGAAAGCGAGGCGGACTCCAGTTTGCCCGCGCTGCATATCATGTCCATCCACCGCGCCAAGGGCTTGCAGTGGCCGCTGGTGTTTGTGCCGTCCTGCGCCGATGACCAGTTGCCTGCCAGCGCTGAAAATCAGGAAGAAGAACGCCGCTTGCTGTATGTGGCCATGACCCGCACCCAGCAGGAGTTGCATTTGCTGTATGCCCCCAAGGACAAATTGTGCCGTTTCCTGGATCACGCCGGAGCGGCGGAGGTGCTGACACATGCCGACATGATCCGGCGGTCGCTGGCCAAACCGGAAGGGAGCTTTACGGCGGACGACGCCGTTAATGTGGCGCTGGGTTTGCGTATGTACCCGTTGGGCCGCTACATGGATGTCTGGTGGAAGCCGCAGCCGTCGCAGATTCGCGCCATCAACCAGCAATTGCACTTGGCCTTGAAGCGACAGCCGGAAGCGTTGCTGCAGGTGGAGCAGTTCAAGTCACGGCTTGCAGAGCAGGAAGCGGCGCGCCCGGCGCGGGAAGAAGCATTGTCACGTTGGCACAGTCTGGAACGTCGTTTGCTGTTATTTCGGGAGCGGCCATTGAATGTGGTGCTGCATGCCGACCCTCCACCAGGGGATTATGCCGCTGCCGTGTTCCGGTTTGAACTGAAAGGGGACACCGTGCAAGTTCGCTTGGCGGCCACTGGCAAAGTGGTTGGCTGGGTGGATGCCAAAAACTCACGCTTTCCGGTGGACCAGATTGCCTGCTGGGAGTGGGTGGAAGGGGTGCCGCCGGTGTCGGGGCAGCGTCTGTCCCTGAGTCGGCGCAGTCTGTTTTTGCGCTTGCAGCCGGTAAAGTCCCCGGATCTGGATATTGGCAGCGCCGTGGCACGACCGGAGCCGTTGCCGTTTGCGGTGCAGTATGTGGCGTCTAGCCAATTCAATGAAGATCTGGCGCGATTGCAGCGGGCTTTGGGCTTGGCGGGCAGCCGCGTTGGGGTGTAGTCTGCGCGCAGAAATTCCATGAGTTCACCCGCGTGAAGCCAGTCAAACAGCTGCTATCCCTTGCCGTGATGGCGGCCACGCTCAGCGCCTGCGTCAGCGCGCCGCCTTCGAAGCCATCGCCGGCGCCGATCAAGCCGACTGCTCCGGTCACCACCACGCCGATCGAACAAACTCCGGTCACAGCACCCGCGATATCGCTGCCGCCGGAAGCGGCTCCGCTGACGCCTGTGCCCATTCCACCGGCAACTGTGAAAACGCCGTCTGCCGCCGTGGACGAATCCCAGGGCCGGGCCTTGCTACACCAACTGCTGCCCGCCAACATCAAGGACCGCAACGGCTGGCGCAATGACATCCTCTCCGCATTCACCGGCCTGAAAATCCCCTACGAGGCCCAGTATTTCTGTGCCGCCATCGCCATCATTGAGCAGGAATCCAGTTGGCAAGCCGATCCCGGCGTGCCCAATCTGGACAAGATTGTCTGGAAGGAAATTGAAAAGCGGGCCGCGAAATACCATTTGCCGATGCTGGCGGTCAAAACCGCTTTCCTGAAGTCTTCACCCGACGGCCGCAGCTATAAAAAGCGGATTGACGCCCTGAAAACTGAAAAACAGATGAATGATCTGTTTGAGGACATGGCGGCGGACGCCCACGCCTTGAAACTGCCGTTGTCGTTGAAAAATCCAATCCGTACCGGCGGGCCGATGCAGGTCAGTGTCGATTTTGCCGAAGACCACGTTCGTGTCTGGCCTTATCCCTACAAACCCAAGGGCAGCATCAGGTCCGAAGTGTTTACGAGGCGAGGGGGTGTGTATTTTGGCATAGCCATCCTGTTGCAGTACCGCACGAATTATCCGCAGATGATTTACCGCTTTGCAGATTTTAATGCCGGTCGCTATAGCAGCCGTAATGCGGCTTTTCAGTCGGCGGTGGGGAAGTTGGCCCGCCAGAAGATGGTGCTGGACGGTGATCTGCTGAGGTACGAAAGCAACGAAACCAGTACCACGCAAAAGCAGCTGATGAAGCTGGCTTCGCGACTGGAGATGAGTGCGGCCGCGATTGAGCGTGATCTGAAGCTGGAGAAAACGGAAGGGTTCAGCCAGACGCCGTTGTTCAAGCGGGTTTTTGAGGTGGCGTCGGCGCAGGTGGGGCATGCGTTGCCGCATCAGGTGATGCCGCAGATTAAGTTGAGCAGCCCCAAGATTACCCGCAAGTTGACGACGGAGTGGTTTGCGAAACGGGTGGATGGCAGGTATCAAGGGTGCATGGCGAGGCAGGTGGCGGGAGTAAGGTAAAGATGGTCGGGGAAGGGGAAAAGTGGTGGCTCAAACACGATTCTTCATGGCATAATTTTTATGGTTTAGTTTAGCTAAGTTTGGGGTTGTTATGTCCACCATTCAGGTCAATATGCACGAAGCCAAAAGCAGGCTGTCTGAACTTGCCGAACGTGTTTGGGCGGGAGACAAGGTAGTCATTGCCCGTGCCGGAAAGCCCTATCTGGATTTGTTGCCGCATCAGGCTGCTCCCAGTCCCCGTCAACCCGGCTGCCTGAAAGGCAAGCTGGTGGTTCCGGAGGATTTTGACCAAACCTCGCAGGACATTATTGATGGTTTTGAGGGAGGGACACTGTGAGGCGGGTATTGCTGGACAGCTGTGTCTGGCTCTGGTGGATGTCTGATCATCCTTCCTTGGGTAAAACCGCCCGGCAAATTATTGCGGATGAGCGGAATCAGCTGTTTGTAAGCGCAGCTACGGTTTGGGAAGTGGCGATCAAGCGTGAAAAAGGCGGCTTGCATCTCGATGGAGATTTACAGGCCTTGGTGAGTGACAAGGGATTTCTGCCATTACCCATCGATCTTTTCCAGGCCCAGCAGGCGGCGGCATTGCCAAGGATACATCATGATCCCTTTGATCGGATGTTGATTGCGCAGGCGCAGTCAGAGGGTATGGAGCTGATGACAGCGGATTTGGTGATCCCTCAGTATGGGGTGAGGGTGATTTCGGCCAAGGACTGACAGATGGCCATGAAATCCCTTAGTCCGGATAATTGCCTGACACGAGATATTCAAAGGAACCCCCGCTTTGGACGATATGCAAGGCCCGTTCGCCCTGTGGAGCTTGTTCGCCAGCGCTTTCATCTCGGCAACCCTGGCTCCGGGCGGCTCGGAAGCAGTCCTGGCTTATCTTGCCCATCAAGCCCGGCATGAGCCGCAAACGCTGCTGTTCATCGCCACGCTCGGCAATACCCTGGGCGGCGTCACCACGTGGTTGCTGGGCCGCTTGGCCGCTTTTCGTTACCCTGCCGATAGCTTGGCCCGGAATCATCTCAAGGCAGTCGGGTCGGTAAGGCGCTATGGTGACTATCTCCTGCTGTTGTCCTGGCTGCCGGTGGTGGGGGATGGCTTCTGTTTCGCGGCGGGCTGGCTGCGGTTGTCATTCTGGTGGTCTTTAGCAGCAATGGCGATTGGCAAAGGCTTACGGTATGGGCTTATTGTCTATGCCTTTATTTGAGTCCTGCGCCGGTTTCCTGCCACAAGTTGCTTCACGTGAACGTTGCCGGTAGTGGCAAGCCTCCTGACCCGGTGATAGCATTCGCGCCCATGCGCCTCTCCGACTTCCACCAACGCCTCGCCGATCTCGGCGCTTTGCCCGTCCACCGTGACCGGGTGCTGCGCGCCTGGCTGCAGGGCAGGCCGCTCAATACCGGCACCCGCCGCCACCCCAACGAACACTTCCTGCCGCTGGCCGTGCGCAACGCCTTGCCGCAACTCACCAGCGAACTCGACCACCTTGTCCGCATCCGCTCCGAACACCCCGGTGCAGATGGTTCGGCGCGTCTGCTGGTCGATTTGGCGGACGGTCAAATGGTGGAAAGCGTGTTGTTGCCGCGTGACGGACTTTGTGTCTCTTCCCAAGTGGGCTGTGCGGTCGGTTGCCGTTTCTGCATGACCGGCAAGAGCGGTCTTTTGCGGCAGGTCAGCAGTATGGAAATCCTGGCGCAGGTGGTTCTGGCCCGGCGCATGCGGCCGGTGAAGAAAGTGGTGTTCATGGGGATGGGTGAGCCTGCGCACAATCTGGACAATGTGCTGGAAGCGATTGATGTGCTGGGTACGGACGGGGGCATCGGCCACAAGAATCTGGTGTTTTCGACGGTGGGTGATATGCGTGTGTTTGAGCGCCTGCCGCAGCTGCGGGTGAAGCCGGCGCTGGCGCTTTCCCTGCATACGACCAAGCCGGAGTTGCGTGAGTATCTGCTGCCGAAGGCTCCCCGGATTGCGCCGGAGGAGTTGATGGCGTTGTGTGAGCGTTATGCTCGGCTGACCGGTTATCCGATTCAGGTGCAGTGGACGCTGCTGAAGGGGGTTAATGATGGTCAAGATGAGCTGGATGAAATTTTGCGTATTTTCAAGGGGAAATATGCGGTTCTTAATGTGATTCCTTTTAACAGTCTGGAGGGGGATGATTATGAGCGGCCGGATGGGGATCGGATTGTTGAGATTGTTCGGTATCTGCATGGACGGGGGGTGCTGACGAAGGTGCGGAATAGTGCGGGGCAGGATGTGGAGGGTGGGTGTGGGCAGTTGAGGGCGAGGGCGGTGGAGGTGGTTAATATCGACCGGTTGAGAGGTTAGTTCAGTGCCAAAAAAGCCATTATTTGCTGCTTGAAAAAGGGTTTTTTTACAGTCGGAACGTTGGAATTTAGGGGCGGATTTGGCGCAGCAAAATTCGTCCCACTCGAATGAGTTTTAGAAATTTTGCGAAATATCGTTTATAAAAGATTCGGACTCAAGATATTTGGTAATTTCCTTTATCTCATCTTGGAATGATTTGGAGATGTTATTAAGAAACTCAATTTCATGAATTATTCTTGCGTTCTGCTGGTCTAGTTCTGCACATAACCTAATACAATCATTTTTTGATGTGTGGTCAAACGTTTCAGCTAACAAATGGACTAGAATATTTCGCTCTTGGACAAGTATAAGGATATCTTTACGACGATCGGAACTTAGCGTGACATCTTCTATTCTAAATGATGTAGTAATGGAGATCGTCTCGGGATTGACCTTGGTGTCTTGCTCAGGAAATTTTGAGAAAAGCAATTTTCGGTGATTTTCAGCAAGCCAGCCCATGGGTTGGGGGCGTGTACTTGATTTTTTTTGACGAACTACTGCTTCTCCATTAATTATCTCGACGGTTACATCTGAGATGTTAATTTGAGATTTCCATAACATCTCTACCCTTTGGTAATTCAATAGGTTTCTTCCTATTTTTCGAAGGGTATTTGTTAGGGTGTTCTGATAATCGTCTTCAGCATTCATAATTTCAACTACCCGCGTAAGGCGCAAGCACCCTACAACAAAATAAACAAAAACTCAGTAATCACTGAATTCAAAAAATTGCACAATAATTGGCTGGGTGCTTGTCGCACTTGACGCGCAAGTTAGGCAATTTGCACACCTTCGACTTGAGCGACAAACAATATATCTTGCTCTTCATTAAGAGGAGTTTCTTCACGAATTCTTGTTGTTGCACCATCTTGAATACCTAATTCTTTCCAAACTAGGGCAGGCAGATTCCTAAATACTGCTGGATTATCATTTATGTTAGCTATAGCACCAATAACTCTATAGCTTTTATTCCACTCAAGAGCCCAAAACCACTCGCCGTCATCGGCACTCCTTTTTCTTATTATTACTTTGAAAAAGCCATTTGCTGTTTCAATATTGGCATAGCATGGAAATTTACAAACTCTGCTCATTATTTCAATTAAATGGGGATTACCCCAATCGGCATGATTATATAAGCCAAAAAAGTGAAAAAAATCATGACTTAACAGTGTAGTGCCTGTTGCTGTAAGCGGATTATGCGAAGTAATAAGTGAAAAAATTCCCTGTATATGTCTAAACGCAAGTAATTCAAAATATGTAGGCTCAACTTGAGGTGGGCTAGAAAGGCCAAATGTAATATTACTACGGCCAAAACCACCAGCTATTGTAAGATTATCGTCAGAGTCCTTAATTAAGACTCCTTGTTTGTTTGGATAATAATCGTTTGCTGCTTTTCGGTTAGCAATATCATTATATATCTGAGAGTCTCGTCTAGCAGGGCTGTTATACAAAGATACTGTAGATATATGGCGTTCAATATTTGATTTTTCATTGTTACAGTCTTCGCATGCCCTGAAGATAAAGTTAAATAATGTTCCATCACCAAATGCACCTGTTGGAACAAATTCTCTTCCAACTAAATGCTCTTTATTTGAGCTAATAGTCGCTCCTACTCCAACTAAACGACCACAATAAAGGCAATACTGATTAGACTTCGATACAGCCTGATTAAACCAAGTCACAGGTTGCTTAATTCTAT
Organism: Fluviicoccus sp.; assembly: GCF_030646115.1. Taxonomy (GTDB): domain Bacteria; phylum Pseudomonadota; class Gammaproteobacteria; order Pseudomonadales; family Moraxellaceae; genus Fluviicoccus. The sequence goes on along the minus strand of NZ_JAUSMX010000002.1, from coordinate 283,571 downwards.
AGCGAAAAATTCCATTCATTAACAAAAGCCTAACGAATAGCGTTTATCCATCGCGCCAAGCAGCCGGTTGGAGTCGATACACCTGAACGCGGTGGATAAACCATGTTGGACTGAACCGCCGGGCCGGGCCTTCCATCTGGAGATTAGTACCTTTTCCGCCGGTGTCCTGTCAAGCCACGATGCCTGTGGCGCAGGGGTTTTGCCTTCCAAGCCCCGCTGTTGCCGCGCCGATGCACGCTCGGGGACGAACCGACCTGATGTATCACCACCCCTTCGGCTCTTCCATCCGTTTTCAGCCAAGCCGACTCCCGAAGACCGCACTCTCCAAGCCTGATGGTCGCTGGATATCGACTCCTGATCATGGCGGCCCCCGGCAAAGTGCTGCCTTGGCCGGACACAGCGCTGGGTGCGGTCTGAACACCGCCGACCGGTCCGGGGCCAGAAACGCCACGACCCCCATCGTGCCTTCCCCGCAGGCCTTGCAACGATGGATATCCACCAGTGCCACCCGGCTCATGAAGTCAGCGGCTTCCTCCATCGCCACCGGCGACGGCGTGGGGGTATTCAAGGCCAGACGCGCCCGCTCCAGATCGTGCTTTTTGCAGGCTGCCGACAGCACCCCGTAATGCCGTATCCGCTTGAAGCCCGGCGGCAGCACATGCTGCAGGAAGCGGCCGGTGAACTCCACACCCGGTACCCGGATCACCCGCTTGCCCCCGGCGTGATTGTCGCGCACCCGCAGCAGCACCGTATCGCCCCGGATAGCGACAATACGCTCGTTCGAGATGGCCGTGCGATGCGTGTAGCGTGACAGGTATTGCAGCACTTCGGCCGGGCCGCCCATCGGGGTTTTGGCATAAACCACCCAGGCATGGCGCAGCAATCGCCGTCGCCTTGCTGACCGTTCCGCCGCTGTCGCCGCCGGATCGTTCGGAAGCGTGCCCGCCTTCAAGGCCGCATCCAGCGCCGCCATGAACCGCGCCCGGAACACGGCAGACAAGGCCCGCACCGGGAACAGGAAGCGCGGGTCGCGCTTCGGGGTCAACCAGTGCCCGGCCGCATCCAGCCCGCCGCAGGCCATCAGGCCGTGGACATGTACATGCCGCCGCAGGTCCTGCGCCCAGGTGTGCAGCACCAGCGAGAACAGCGGTTGCGCCCCCAGCCAGCGCGGATTGCGGGCGAAGTCGGTCAACACCGAAGCGACCACCGTCATCAGCGTGGTGTAGAGCCAGCGGTCATGACAGGCCGCCAGCCCGTTCAGTGCATGCGGCAGGGTAAAGACCAGATGCGTGTAAGGCACAGGCAGCAGTTCTGTCATGCGCTGCCGTGTCCAAGCCTCCTTGGCGCGGGACTGGCAGGAGGGGCAATGCCGGTTGCGGCAGGAGTGGTAGACAAAGCGCAGGTGTCCGCAGGCGTCACAGGCCTCGCAATGGCCGCCCAGGGCGGCGGTGCGGCAGTCGAGCACGGCGCGCATCACCCGGGCTTGCTGGGAGGAAACGCCATGCGCGGCCAGCCAGTCGGCGGCAAAGGACCGGAAGACCTCGGCGAGCGAAGCGGACATGAGGGTAGCGAGGTGAATCAGGACGTTGAAGGACGTGCGCCGGGCAAGGCCGCGAGCAGGTCAAAGGGCGACAGGTGCTTGCGGGGTGGCTGCCATTGCATCGACACCAGATGCAGGTAACGGCCGGTGGTAGACAGGTCTTTGTGTCCCATCAAGGTCTGGATAGTCACCAGATCGACACTGGACTCCAGCAGGTGGGTGGCAAAACAATGGCGCAGGGTGTGGATGCCGCCGGTCTTGCGGATGTGCGCGGCTGTCCGGGCTTGGTTATAACGGCGTTGTGCGGTCTTGATGTCGATAGGAGCGTTTCCGCCGGGATTGGGAAACAACCAGAGCCGGGGTTTGTTGTGTCGCCAGTATTCACGCAGGGCGGCCAGCAGGGTGGGCGCCAGCAGCGTGTAGCGATCCTGGCCGCCCTTACCGTGCCGGACACGAAGGCATAAACGGTCAGGGGCGCTGTCAATATCGGCAATCTGGAGGGTGCAGGCTTCGGAGACCCGGAGTCCGGCGGCATAGATGGTCATCAGCAAGGTTCGGTCGGCCAGACCACGCGCCGCCGCCAACAGCGCGGCGACTTCGGTCCGGGCCAGAATCTCGGGCTGGCGCTGCGGCGTCTTGGCCATGGGAATGTTGAAGCTGGCACGATCCAGGCCGAGCACGGTGTTATAGAAGAGGCGGCAGGCGCTGGCGGCCTGATTGACGGTGCTGAAGGACAGCTTGCGGTCTTTGGCAAGGTGGAGCAGCCAGGCTTCGACCTGAGCGGATGACAGGGAGTCAGGGCTGACGCGGTAATAGCGGGTGAGTTTGGTGATGGCTTCGAGGTAGGACTGACGGGTGCGGTCGGCCAGACCACGGACAAGCATGGCGTTGTCCATGCGCAAACGCAGGGCGGTCGTCATGATGAGTCTCCGGATGACGGGAGGGATTTCCCATCTTCCAGTGAAGACCCGATGTGGCTGATACGGAGGAAAACGATGACGAAACAGGCAGAAAAGCCACCGCGAAGCGGTTTAGTTCAACTTTGATATCTACACCGAATTTGGTGCTTGTATTTTCCAGAAAAGGTGTTTATTTCTGGAGTTTTTGTGGCAAGCCACTGATTTACATGCATTTTAACTTAGCATGAAAGGGAAGCTGCGACAATTCGTACCCTTAATTCGCCCCATTCCAACTGTAACAACACATTGCCGCCCCGCGAAAAAAACGCGCCCATCACCCCTCAATCATCCCCTTTTCCAACACCCCCACAATCATATCCGCCAACACCGCCACCAACTCCCGATCCCGAATCACCGGACTGCCCTCACACAAATGCCGCGCCACCGTCGCCATCGCCCCGTTCAACAGCACATACAACCGGATATGCAAATCCTCAATCGGATAAGTCCGGAAATGCTGCCGGAAATACGTCGTGCATAACTGCAGCAAATGCTGCTCAATCACCGCCATCGACCGCTGCAGCGACAACCGGCTCCAATGCCGCGACAACTCCATGAACACCGGATTGCTCCGTAACGTCTCCAGCGTAAACAGGATAGAAGCCTCCGCAATGTCACGCATCGACAAGGCCTGCAGGTCAAAACCCGAGGCATGCTGCACCAGCATCTGCAACAAATCCTGCGTCAACTGGTCCTGCAAGGCCTCAATCATCTCCTCCTTATTACCGAAATAATGGTACAGCGAAGCAATGTTGACCCCCGCTTCCTCGGCAATATGATTGGTCGTGGCATATTCCAGCCCGCGCGCCACAATCACCTTGCCGGTAGCGTCAATCAGCTTGTCCACCATCTCCCGGGAACGCAGTTGCTGGGGCTTGCGGCGCATACTCAATCCAAATGCCAGTTGAAGTTAAGTAAATACTTGCATTATGGTCAGGCACAGTCAAGCCAAACCCATCTTGAAGAGGAGTGACGCATGCCGAGTTTTGAGCAGGCCCTGAAACAGGGGAAGGTTGGAACAGAACAAGCGCTGGAGCTGTTCGACAGCCTGGAAGGGGTGGATATCGACTTCATGCACGGCCGCTGGCGTGGCGCGGATTTTCCCACCGATCACGTCATGGACGGTTTGCTGGAGCGCTACGGCTGGTATGGCAAGGAGTTCATCGATGCGGACCACGTTCATCCGCTGGTCTTTACCGGCGTTGGCGGCAAGCGCTATAGCGTCAACCCGTCGCTGATGCCCATCGGTCTGGCGCACCATGTGCCGGACGCCCTCAACAACCTCGCCGGACGTATTTTCCCGTGGCTGAAGCCGCTGTTCAGCACTCGCCAAACCGCCGCCAGACTGCGCCTGACTTCCTTCCGGGGCAAGGTCAGCGCCGCCATGATCTACGACCGCCAACCCATCCAGGATGTATTCCGCCGCGTGGATGCCGATACCCTGCTGGGGGTGATGGATTTCAAGGGGATGAAGCAACCGTATTTCTTCGTCCTGCGCCGCGACACCCAAGGCTGATCCGCCGGGTGCAAGCCTGTTTACTGAGAGACTGACACCATGCAAATGATGACGACCCTGAAGCCGGATGTGGAGCAATCCAGCACCCTGGTAGCCCGCAGCGGATTGAAAGTGCTGGAAATGAAACGCGGCTATGTGAAGTGTCTGATGCCACTGGAAGCCAATAGCTGCAATGAAGGCCTCATGCCAACCGGTGCGCTGTTCATGCTGATTGAAGCTTCGGGGAAGGCGATTTTCCTGTCCAGTTTCAATACGGAACGCTTCGAGTCTTTCCTGAAGAATACCGAATTGAAGATTGAACAAACGGCCGCCAGTGAGGTCACGCTGGAAGTGCGTTTGAAGGAGACGGTGATTTCCCAGGTGACGGCCAAGGCCGAGATTTCCGGACGTGGGGATTATGTGCTGGAAGGAGTGCTGCGGGATGAAGACGACAATGTCATCGCCCGTTATCAGGTCGGGTATCAGGTGACGCCTTTGAGGCAGTAGCGGTAGGGACGAAAAAAGGGGCGAGTAATAAACTTGCCCCCCTTGGGCATTGCAGTCCATACCCCGTTGGGGCGCATCGAATGCGCCCTCGTGAACGAACAGGACGCCGTGTTCTGCATAGAGGGCGCAAGCGTTGCGCCCCAACGCCCTTAATCCTTTATTTTACCTTCATTCCCGGTGTCGCACCGTCATCCGGCGTCAGCAGGAAAATATCGCCGCCGCCGGGTCCGGCAGCCAGCACCATCCCTTCCGACATAACAAACTTCATCTTGCGCGGGGCCAGGTTGGCCACCATCACCGTCAGGCGGCCAATCAGGTCTTCAGGCTTGTAGGCCGACTTGATACCGGCAAACACCGTGCGTTGTTCATTGCCCAGATCCAGCGTCAGCTTCAGCAGCTTGGCGGCTTCAGGAATGTGTTCGGCGTTCACGATCTTCGCCACCCGCAAATCCACCTTCACGAAGTCATCAATGGTGATGGTCGGTGCCAGGGCTTCAATCTCGGCGGCAGGCTTGGCTTCCGCCTTGGCGGGAGCGGCTACGGTAGCCGTCAGGTTTTCCTTCGAGGCATCTACCATCGCCTGTACCTTGTCCTTTTCCACACGCGTCATCAGCGGGGTGAAGGCGTTGATGCGGTGGCCTAGCATCAGGTTGTAACGGCTTTCCCAGTTCAGGCTGGCCAGGTCCAGGAAGGCGCGGCTGGATTCGGCAATGCCGGGCAGAATCGGGGCCAGATAGACAATCAGTTGCCGATACAGGTTCAGGCCGACGGAGCAAACCGCTTGCACTTCTTCACGGTTGGCCGGGTCCTTGGCCAGCGCCCAGGGCTTCTTCTCGTCGATGTACTGGTTGGCCTTGTCTGCCAGCGCCATGATTTCGCGGATGGCACGGCCGAAATCGCGGGCTTCGTAATGTTCGGCAATGCCGTCACCGGAAGCGATGAACTCGGCCAGCAACTCTTCTTCGACGCACTGGGCAGACAGCGTGCTGTCAAACTGCTTGTTGATGAACCCGGCGCAACGGCTGGCAATGTTCACCACCTTGCCCACCAGATCGCTGTTCACCTTCAGCGTGAAGTCTTCCAGATTCAGGTCAATGTCTTCCACCGAACCCGACAGCTTGCTGGCGAAGTAATAGCGCAGGTATTCCGGATTCTGCAGGTGATCCAGATAGGTACGCCCCTTGATGAAGGTGCCGCGCGACTTCGACATCTTGTGGCCGTTGACGGTCAGGAAGCCGTGGGCGAACACGCCGCTGGGCTTGCGGAAGTTCGCGCCGTGCAGCATGGCCGGCCAGAACAGCGCGTGGAAATAGACAATGTCCTTGCCGATGAAGTGGTAGACCTCGGTCTTGCTTTCCGCGCCGGGAGCCCAGTAATCGTCAAAGTTCAGACCCTGCTTGCCGCAGAGGTTCTTGAAGCTGGCCATATAGCCGATGGGCGCATCCAGCCACACGTAGAAATACTTACCCGGAGCATCGGGAATTTCAAAACCGAAATAGGGCGCATCGCGGGAAATATCCCAGTCGTTGAGGCCGCTTTCAAACCATTCGGCCAGCTTGTTGGCGACTTCGGTTTGCAGGCCGCCGGCGCGGGTCCATTCCTTCAGCATGGCTTCGAAATCGGGCAGCTTGAAGAAGTAGTGCAGCGATTCTTTCTCAACGGGCGTTGCGCCGGAAATGGTGGAATAGGGGTTCTTCAGCTCGGTCGGGGCATAGGTGGCGCCGCAGACTTCGCAGGAGTCGCCGTACTGGTCCTTGGCGTTGCACTTCGGGCAGTCGCCCTTGATAAAACGGTCGGCCAGGAACAGGCTCTTTTCCGGGTCGAACAGCTGCCGCACCGGACGGGTGGCGATATGGCCGCCTTCACGGTTGCGCAGGTAGATGGTTTCACTGAACTCGCGGTTTTCCGGCGAGTGCGTGGAATGGTAGTTGTCGAAGGTAATCAGGAAGTCGGCGAAGTCGCGTTGGTGATCGGCTTTGACGGTGGCGATCTGTTCTTCCGGAGTCACGCCGTTCTGTTCCGCCTTGAGCATGATGGCGGTGCCGTGCGCATCGTCGGCGCAGACATAATGGCATTCATGGCCGCGTGATTTCTGGAACCGCACCCAGATATCGGTCTGGATGTATTCCACCAGATGGCCGAGGTGAATGGGGCCGTTGGCATAGGGCAGGGCGCTGGTGACCAGCAGGCGGCGGGCAGTCGTGCTCATGGGCAGGGGGCGTCCGGATGAAAATTTGAAGGTCGCTACTATAGCGCAAAATGGGGTAGCATACGCAGCCTGTCTTTTGCCTCCGGAGTCCTTCATGTCCCTGTCCCGCAAGCACCTTGAATCCGCACTCAGCCGCCAGGTCGATCCCTGGATGGGCAAGGATTTGCTGGCCTTGACAGAAAGCATGGACATCGACGGCGATCTGGTCAGCATTCAACTGGCCATGCCTTATCCCTTTGCCGGTTGCGTGGATGAACTGCGTGATCTGGTGGTGCAAACCCTGACCGATGCCGGCGCCGGTCGCATTGCCTACGATTTCATTCTGAAGGTGCCGCGCAGCAAGCCCACCAACAATGTTGAATCCGTGCCGCCCATCAAGAACGTGATTGTGGTGGCGTCGGGTAAGGGCGGCGTCGGCAAGTCCACCACCGCCGTCAATCTGGCGCTGGCGCTGGCCGCCGAGGGCGCGCGCGTGGGCATTCTCGATGCCGACATCTACGGTCCCAGCATTCCCACCATGCTCGGCCTGTTCAACCAGCGTCCGGAAATCCGCAACGAGGCATTTGTGCCGATGCAGGCTTTCGGCTTGCAGGCCATGTCCATCGGTTTCCTGATTGATGACAACAACCCGGTGGTGTGGCGCGGTCCGAAAGTCACCGGGGCGCTGCTGCAGTTGTTCGGGCAAACCGCCTGGCAGGACCTGGACTATCTGGTCATCGACATGCCGCCCGGCACCGGTGACATCCAGCTGACGCTGGCGCAGCGTATTCCTGTTTCCGGGGCTGTCATCGTCAGCACGCCGCAGGACATCGCGCTGCTGGACGCCAAGAAGGGCATTGAGATGTTCCGCAAGGTCAGCATTGACGTGCTGGGTGTGGTCGAAAACATGGCGCTGCATGTATGCTCGAACTGCGGCCATAGTGAAGCCATTTTCGGAGAAGGCGGCGGTGAGCGTATTGCCCGTGAGTACCAGACCGAACTGCTGGGTCAATTGCCGCTGGACAAGAGCATCCGTGAACAGACGGACAACGGCAAACCCACGGTGGTGGCCGATCCGGATGGTCCGCTGGCCATGCATTACCGTAACATTGCCCGTCGTATCGCGGTCAAGCTGGCGCAACACGAAGTGGTGCCCACCAATCGCATCGGCTTTTTCACTCCCAAATAATTTCAGGCATTCAACGGAAGCGCACTCATGACGATCAAAGCAGACAAGTGGATTCGCCGCATGGCCGAACAGCACGACATGATCAGCCCCTTCGAACCCGGCCAGGTGCGTGTGGCAGGTGGCGAGAAGATCATTTCCTACGGTGTTTCCAGCTACGGTTATGATGTGCGATGCTCCCGCGAGTTCAAGGTCTTCACCAACGTCTTCGGCGCCACGGTGGACCCGAAGAACTTCGATGAAAAGAGCTTTGTCGATATCCATTCCGATATCTGCATCATTCCGCCCAATTCCTTTGCGCTGGCCCGCACGGTGGAATACTTCAAGATTCCGCGTAACGTGCTGACCATTTGCCTGGGCAAGTCGACATACGCACGCTGCGGCATCATCGTCAACGTCACGCCGCTGGAGCCGGAGTGGGAAGGGCATGTGACGCTGGAGTTCTCCAACACCACCAATTTGCCCGCGAAGATTTATGCTAACGAAGGTGTGGCGCAGATGCTGTTCTTTGAATCCGATGAAGTCTGCGAAACCTCCTACAAGGATCGCGGCGGCAAGTATCAGGGCCAAACCGGGGTGACCTTGCCCAAGGCCTGATTCTGCTCACCTTGAAAACAACAAAGGGGCCATATTGGCCCCTTTGTTGTTTGGCAAAACAATGGCTTATTTGGCGGCGGCCTGGGCTGCCAGCCAGGCGGCAAACGCCTGCTTTTCGGCGGGAGTGGCATTCAGCCACAAGGTCTTCAGCGACTCCAGCCTTCCATTGGCTCCGGTGGTGTCGTCATTGGTCGCGGTTTGGAAGGCCTTGCTCATGGTATCCACCAGCGACGCCTGGCCCAGTGACTTGACCAGAATGCCGGAGCGGCTTTCGCCTGAAGCGCTATCTACCAGTCGGATATCGGGATTCTTGGCGAAGGCAACCGCCGCATCGTGACGTTTTGGCGGATTGACGGTGAAGGTGTAGTGTTTACCGGCTTCAGCCGTAAACCGGAAGGCGATAGGGGCTGATTTAATAATGTCATGGTCGTCAGCCCCCAACTGGAAAAGCTGGGTATAACGCACACTGACAACATGTTCCCCCGGCGTCAACTCCAGTGTTCTGGCGCGGGAACCAAACATGGCCCCTAACTGCTCGTCACCATCCACGCTGAGAATCTGGATGATTTCGGGGGAGGAAACGCGGGCAACGGATTGGGTTTTCAATGCGGCATCTGTTGCCGTTGAAAGGCTGGGGAGGGCTGCACCCAACCCCAGCATCAGTGACAACAGTAATGGCTTGACTTGCATAACTCTCATTTCTTGACCTGGCGGCGTTGATAACGGCGGAACGCCATCATACCCAACGCACCAAGAGAGAGCCAGCCGAAGGATCCGCCCCCCCCCTCACCGTCAGCCGGAGCCGAGTTGATGATCTTCACAGTCGCCGGTTGAGAGCCAGCAAGATCCCGGTCCAGGACACTGTAGGTAAACTGGTCGGAGAATGGAGACAGGCTGTTGTCGGGATGGTAGGTCAGCTTTCCACCAAAACATTTTTTTCCATTGATAGAGTTGTTATTGGGGCACAGACCTTCGGCTTCACCGGTGAGATAACCCAGTTCAGGCTCGGTTTCAATCTGGATATTCAGCGCCTTGGCGGGATTTTCATCGGCCAAGCTGAACAGTGAGCCGAAAACACCGTCACCCTTGTCATCGTCATTGGCCAAAACATCAATGACCACCGAGGAAGCCCCTTGCTGAAGGGACACGGTATCGTCCCCTGCGTTAGGCGGATTATTGACTATCTGCAAGGTGAGCTTGGCTACATTGGACGTGAGTGCCGTGGCTTCATCCCTGACTTGGTAAGTACACTTCAGATCCACATTCGCCGGGGTGACTTCATTGGACTTATAGAACAGCAAGTCCTGTGTTGCAGGGGTGTTTCCCAGTCGCACCACGTTAGTCGCAAGATCACTCAGCAGAGATTTGCGCAGCATGATGGATGTTGTCTCAGTATTCATGGCCGCTGCTGTGGTATAGGCGATGACAGCATCAGCCAGCCCGACGACTTCGTTGACACTGTCCTCATCAAGCTTGGGATAGTTTTTGGAAATAAAGGCCATCCGGATCTGGTTGCTGCGAACTATTTTCGCGTCCAGATCGTTAAACGTTTCCAGCTTGGCTTTTGCCAAGGCTGAATTATTGGCACTCAGGGCCAACTGAAACTCGGACTGGGCAGTATCACGAGCCTGATTTTCAAAGCTGATCATTTCTTCAGCCAGCGCCTGCAAGGCGTTGATGCCATCAATATCAAGTTTGTCAGTCTTCAATTGATTCCTGGCGGCTGTCAATTTTGCCGCAACGGCCGCATTGGAAACTTTTTCCGCCTTGGCAAGCAGTTCATCTATCAACTCAGCGGAGTCTTTCTTGGGCGTGGTTTTCCGGAGTTTTTCAAGTGCAGTAGCCAGCTTGGTCTTGACAGTTTCCTGAAGTCTGCGTTTGTCGGCATCGGCGACCGGCGGTACTTTAGTTGCAATCACGACGGCCTGATCAATGACATCGCTGACGGTGCCGACGGAGTCCAGTACTGAGCAGGCAACTGTGCCCGGTATGGCAATCAGGCTGACTTTCCGAACTGGTCGCACCAGCGGCGCAGGGACTGCTAACAGTGAGGATGCAGTTGGCCACTTCATGTCAGGGCTGCTAAGGGTACCCGCAGACCAGATCCCGCCACTGAATGTTTCTGAGGGGGCATCGTTGTCCAGCAAGTTGGCCAAAATAGCCCGATTGGAGCCAATACTGTTCTTGATTCGCAGATCTTCTGCTGCCAACAGTTGCCGGCGCTCAACAGCACCACGTTCGCAAGTCATATTGGCGTTACGGGGGGCTCCGCGCTGGTCCAGGACTTCCGGGCACAGCTCACCACTGGCAGCTTTGTCCAGAACGTATTTAGATGTCAGTCTGGGAAGGTAATTCGGTGTCAGGCCGCCATAATTACCCAAGGCCTCCAGTTCATTGGCTAACGTGGCGTCGGCCAGTCCGTCCAGAACTATGTTACGGGTTCCTGCCTGCTTGGTGTCAAAGGCACAGCCCTCAAGGCTGTTGTAATCCCCGGCAAGAGCCGTTTCAAACAAGGCGTTGGTGTCTTTGCAGCCAGCACCACTATTGAAAGCAATCACCGAGCTGTTAAGGGATAAGGATTGAAGATTGCTATAGGTGATTACCGGCGCAGGTCCGTTTTCAGCAGCTGTGACAAATTGAAAAGCAACGGATGAAGAGTAGCCGACTTGATCAACCATGCGGATAACACCACCGCCGTTGAGCGTCACTTTAATAATCTTGTTGTCTTTGTCTAACTTCTCCACGTCCACTGTATTGCTGACTAAATTCCGGGCGATGGTAGAAGCGGTGATATTGACAGTTAGGTTACCACAGCCATCAATAACACTGATGTTATTGCCATCACCATTGCCGATAATTGACATTTGGTTGAATTCAATGGTGCGTGCGGCAAACAACAGGTTGTCCATGCAGGACATGCCAATGGCCGAACCAATCTTGGCTTGGTTGTTTTCGTACGAAGACAGGGTTGAATTCAATGAGGCTTTGACGCCGGACAAATAAATGGCACCGCCGGCTTCCGTCGCCCGGTTGTTGCGGATATACACCTTGTCCAGACTGACGGAGCCGCCGGCCAGGATGGCGCCGCCGCGGTCAGCGACCCCGTTGCGGATAATCAGGTTACCCAGAACCAGAGCCGAGGCATTGGTCGTGGTGTCAAAAATCCGAACGGCGTTCTGACCGTCAATCACTGTGGTTGGCGGATTGACCTTGGGACGATTATTGGTCAGAGGGTTGTCCGAGCCATAGTCATTATTGTCAATGCCGACAATCTTGATTTCACGTGTTGCAAGCAAGGGACCGTGTGCAGCGTCGGCTTTCAGCCGGTACTCACCATTCTGCAATTGGATGGTGTTCTGCAAATAACGATTGCCAATGGAGCAGCCCCCAAACGGGGTGAGATCGTTATTGGCCTTGATGGCCTCACGCAAGGAGCAGGCAGATTGGTTTTCGCCATTCTCATCTTCAAAAGTGGTCACTTTGACGATGGTTACGATATTATTGCTGGAGGCGGGCAGGGCAGTAACACCCGCCACCAGAATTGCCAGCCATAGGGGATTAAGCCTGATCATTGTTATTATCCTCTTTTAACCCGGCGGCGGGAGATGGCCAGCCCTGCCAGCATAATCAACCCGGACCAGCCGAAAGCACCGCCGGCAAAAGTCTTGGATTGGAAGGTATTGTCCGGTTCGGCCACGACCGTGACCTCCATGGTCAATGTCCGGTTATTGATGGCATTACTGAACCGGCTCAGGGTGGTGACAACCGAATAATTGAACTTGTCCCGGCCATGATATGAGTCAATCGGGGTATAAATCACTTCACGGGTCACTTTGTCAAAACTGAGACGGCCCCGGACCGGGGATTTGGTAATGGTGGGGCAGCCGTCAATTTCCGGATGGTAGTTACTGTTGGCGGGAACAATGATCGGGCATTTTTCCGATGGCAGCAATTCTCCGTCGCCGATTTTCTCCAGCATGCTGAACCTGACTGTATCTCCGGATTTCACATCCTTGCCTTGTGTGGCCTGATTCAGGGATACCAGCTCCACCGCGCCAATATCACACAGTTGTGTTGTCACACCGCGCTGGTCTACGGGGGCACAACCTTCGGTGGATGATACATCGCCAGGCGCCATGCCTTTATTGATGATGGGGGATTCCAATATATCTGTGTAAGAGGCCAGCATGCGGGGCAGGTGCGACTTTGCCTTTCCGCCGTTGGCATTGAGCGGGCAGAGCAGACCGACCGCCGGTGGGAGATCACATTTGTCATCGGAATTTGCATCTGCAATCAGGGTTTCCGCCCCCACACCGCTGATTTGCAGATTCTTGTCCGCCGCCAGACCCATGGGGCAACCGTTCATGAACAGGTTGAAGCGGAATTTGGTCAGCACGCCTTCATTGATACAGTCATTACCGGAGTTTCCCGCGATAATGGAGTTGGTGACATCCAGATTCAGGTTGTTGAAGTTGATTCCGGCGTCATTCAGCACCACCGTCAGATTAAGCAGTTTAAGCTCTGCGGGAACCTGAATCGCAACGCCGGCATTACCTGAAAAAGTACTGGAAATGACAAAGGGTCCGCCATTCGGGCCGAATGCATCCGTAAAAACACCTTTGACAACCCGGAAGACTGCATTGCTGCCATTTGTGCTGGTGTTGGCTGTAAACGCAGAGCGCTGAACCTGCACACCTGGCTCCAAGCTATACAGGGCGGCGCCATCTGCCGCCCTGTTTTTTTCAAAAGTGGAGTCCAGCAGCCTTACCGTGCCGTAATCGGCGAGATACAACCCACCACCCATACCAGAGGCGTTACCGTCACGAATGGTGACACCGGTAGTTTCCAGGTTTTCACGGTTATAAATGACACCGCCGTTGACATCGCAAACTTTGGGAGCTGCCGGATCATGGTTGCAACCGGAGATGATCAGGTCGCTCAACAACACCAGAATCCGGGATTTCTGGTCAGCAATTCCGTCATCCAGATTGAAAGCCCGAAAATCACCCTGCACCTGAATGGTCGGTGTGACTTCAATCACGGTTGGATCGGTGCTGTCCGCGCTGTCATCGCGTTGAATGGTCATGGAGTCAGAGACCGTGATTGGCCTCAGTTTGATCTGAAAGGGGGTAGGCTTGGCCGGGTCCGGAGACAGATCGCTTTTCAGGGATATGATATCGGCTTCTGACGCGGCACCTGGAGTACAGCCATAAATCTGCAGGCCGGTCACCTGGCTGAGAATGGCCTTTTTGGACTCTTCTAGAACGGCGACTTGGGCATTCAAGTCCGCCACTTCACCGTCTATACGCTTGATTTCGCCTTCCAGACGTGCTTTATCCGCACCGGTGGCGCCTTCCAGTTGGGTTTCATAAATTTTCTTATCAGACTCCAGACTCTTGATTCGGGCAGTCTTGAAGGTAATGGGAGTCTCTACGAAGGGCAGGCTTTTCAGGATCAGATTTTTGTTGTGGACGTAACTGACGGCCTCGCGAAGGGAGCAATTCTTGTTGATCAGATTGTCTTCATCTTCGATGGTGTTGACCAGCAATGCGTCGGCATGACCGATGGCAGAAACGAGGGCAAGCAGAGCTGCAATGGATGCACCCTGAATTCTTGACATGCTGGTGTTCTCCTGATTCAAAGCGTGTGTTTTTGTTATGCGTCCGTATTCTAGTGAGGGAGCGCGATCTTGTCTTATGCTTTTCTGTGACATTCGGGAGGAATGTCAGGGTGTCCGACTCTACGCCTCAGGCAAACCGCATGCCGGGTTGCCGACAGGGAATTATGCCCGAGACTACCGCCTTGAACACTATTTTTTTTCTTCACGCATATGCGTCATCACGGCGACCAGACGTTCACTCAGGTGGTCATTGATGGCTTTTTCCATGGCCCGGCCAACTTCGGCGGCAATGGCTATGTCGGCAATGGGTCGCAAGCGCCAAACCAGATTGGTCAGTTTCTCCACATCTTCAGGTGGCGGCAGCCTGTCTTTCCCGTAGGGGTCAAAAACCAGCCGTACAATCAGCTTGACCAGTTCATCCGCAACATATTCCACGTTGTCGCGGACACCTTCGATGATGCTGAGCAGCTCGCCCAGCGGCAGGCCTTCCTGCACCAGCTGGATGCCGGCGTTGAGCAGGCGCGGGCTGGGTACACGCAGTCGGGAGTCGTCCGGGGTGATTTCGATCATGCCCAATCGCGCCGCCTGCAGTATTTCATCCTGGGTCACGCTTGGCCCGAAATCCTTGAGCAGTTGCAGGATGTCATAATACGTTGGGGTATCATCCGACCACGGGGTGGTAATGGCGTTTTCGAGTCCCAGCAGCTGGCGCAGGTCATGGCCGCTTTCCCAGGCTGCAATCAGTTCGGAAATGTTGGCGATGCTGTAACCGCGTGAAAGCAGTTGCCCGATGACCCGAAGCCGCGCCAGGTGGGCGTCGGTATAAATGCCGGTGCGTCCACGACGTTCGGGCGGCGGCAGAATGCCCTTGTCCTGATAGGCGCGAACATTCCGCACGGTGGTGCCGGCGGTTCGGGCCAGATCATCAATAGTGTATTCCTCGGGGGGGCGGGGATGAGGGTAGCTATTGTTTTCTGTATCGGTCATTACTAGAGTCCAGGAGTATTTCCGCCGCTGTCAGGGCGGCGGTCAAGCTCAGAGGTCCGGTTCTTCACCAGAGGCGGGTTCCGCCGTTCCGGTGCGCTGGTAGAAATCGCTGCTGCGATACCTGTCATGAGCATGGCGCAAGAGTACCATGATAATGGCGGCCACGGGCAGTGCCAAGAGCATGCCGACCAGACCGGCTAACTGGCCGCCGGCCATGATGGCGAAAATGACCATGACCGGCGGCAAACCGATCTTGTCGCCAATCAGGTATGGCTGCAACACCCAGCCCTCCAGTATCTGGCCGACCATGAATACCGCCCAAACCATCAGCAGCGGATCCAGTTTCAATCCGAACTGGAACAGCGCCGCCACTGAGGCAAAAATGATGCCGATGGTGAAACCCAGATACGGAATGATGCTGCCCAAGCCGGCCAGCAAGCCAATGAGAATGCCCAGTTTGATCCCGGCGATTTGCAGGCCGACGGCATAAATGACACCCAGCAGCAACATGACAATGAACTGTCCGCGCACGAAGGCGGAAAGCACTTCGTCACACTCGGCGGCAATACCGGAAACCCGCCGTTCGTGCTGAAGAGGAATCAGACCATGCAGGTTTTTCAGCAATTTATCCCAGTCCATCAGCAGATAAAACATGACTACAGGCACCAGCGCGATCAGCCCGAACAACGACAGGATATCCATGCTGGACTGCGCAACCCGGGTCAGGACGTTTCCGGCAGCCGAACCCGCTTCCTGCCAGTAGGACGAAAGCCATCCGGAAATCAGATCCATGTCCAGGCGGTCAAGATCAATGCGGAATGTTTTTTCCAACCAGGGAATGCCTTCCCGGTTAACCCAGCGCAGCAGGGCGGGCAGCCGGGACTCCAGATAAATGAACTGTCGCCACAGCACCGGCAATAGCAAGATTAGGAAGATGGTCACGGCCACCAGAAGGGTGCTGAAAACGGCTGTGACCGCCGTGCCCCGTTTCAGATTCCACAGCCGCATCAGCCGGTTGACCAGCGGATTGCAAAGATAGGCCAGTAAGGCGCCGGCCAGAAATGGCATCAGGATGGATTGCAAGGCCCAGACCAGCCAGCAGGCGGCAGCAGCGGCGGCCACCAGTGGCCAGCGGTTCATCGGATTGCTCATGAATCGGGTTCCTGTGAACTCTGGGTTATTGACCGGCGGATGCCGCCTGCCAGCGATACAAACCGGTGCGGCCGCTCAGTTGCCGGCCCATCAGGATCATTTCATCCAGCCCGTGATCGGCGAAGGGCTGCATGACCAGCGGCAGGTTTCCGGTTTTTTCCGGAACGGTGGCCGCAGACCCGGAATGGCAGGCAAAGGAAACCGCCTCGCCCTGAATCCGCAGCAGCCGGACTGACTGGCAAACCGTGCCCAACGCTGTTTCGGCCAGTTTGAAGGTGGCAAAGCCGTCAATTCCCTGAACCTCAACCAGAGCCGACTGCTTCAATCCCGGCCATTGCCATTGCAAGGCCATATTCTCCGCCCAGATATGCGGCAGGTACAGGCGACCGCTGCTGTCCAGTGATCCGGTGAGTGTGAAATCCGGCAATACCAATTGCCAGCGCATGGGATTGCTGCGCGACATCAGGACAACCCCGTCAATCCGCAACTTTGACAAGAGTTGCATCAGCGGCTTGCGGTCGGTTGCTGCTGTGCGCAGGGAGGCTTGAAATGCAGCGATATCATTATCTGTTAATGCCTGCTCCACCATGAGTCCGCGGCGGTCCAGTTCCTGGCGCAGGGAGGCATCGGGTTTAACCGCAACCGGTTTCTGTTCGGCAGCCGTCTCCAGCAGCCAAAGGCGGGCGCCGGGCCAAAGCCGGTAACCGGCCGCTAACGCCAACTGCTCCAGATTCCGGGGAGGTTCGGAGGAGGCCAGCGCCGCCTTGACGGCAGGCGTGTCAAATACCGTGACCGTACCGGTCATTCCCAGCAGGTCTTCCGCCCAGGGAGGGGAGGCGGCCTGGGCGCCAGCGGCAACCAACAGCCACATGGCGTACAAACGGGACGGGCGCAGGGTCAACAATGGCATTTTCCGGGTCCGTGTCAGCATGAAACGGCAACCTTAACGCATCCGCCGCCGCTTTTTCTACCTTCCATATACCGGATATCGCCAATATGACACGGCGGCCTAGAGGAATTGAGCCTGAAAAGGTAAAATGCGCGCCCATTGCCTGCCCCTTCTGGATATGACCATGAGCCAAACCCCTCCCTCCCTGAGCTACAAAGACGCCGGTGTTGACATTGAAGCCGGTGACAACCTGGTGGAACGCATCAAGGGTGTGGCGAAAAAGACCACCCGCAAGGAGGTGTTGGGCGGACTGGGCGGCTTCGGCGCGCTCTGTGAAATACCCGCCGGTTACCGTCAACCGGTGCTGGTTTCCGGCACTGATGGTGTCGGCACCAAGCTGAAACTGGCGTTGCAACTGAACCGGCACGAAAGCATCGGCATCGACTTGGTCGCCATGTGCGTCAATGACCTGGTGGTCTGCGGTGCAGAGCCGTTGTTCTTCCTCGATTACTATGCGACTGGCCGGCTGTCGGTTGAAACCGCTGCGACTGTGATTACCGGCATCGGCGAAGGCTGCCTGCAGGCCGGTTGCGCGCTGGTGGGGGGCGAAACTGCCGAAATGCCCGGCATGTACGAGGGTGAAGACTACGATCTGGCCGGTTTCTCGGTCGGTGTGGTCGAAAAGAGCGAAATCATTGATGGCAGCAAGGTCGCAGCCGGCGATGTGCTGATCGGCATCGCCGCCAGCGGTGTTCATTCCAATGGTTACTCGCTGGTGCGCAAGATTCTGGATGTGCGCCAGGCCGACCTGACCCAGGATCTGCAAGGCAAGAGCCTGGCTGACCGCCTGATGGCTCCGACTCGGATCTACATCAAGCCGATCCTGTCGCTGATCAAGGCCATGCCGGTGCACGCCATTGCCCACATTACCGGCGGCGGCCTGCCCGGCAACCTGCCGCGCGTGCTGCCCGAAGGTGCCGACGCCCGTGTGGATGAGTCTTCCTGGGAGTTGCCGGTTATTTTCAAATGGTTGCAGGAACAGGGCAACGTCGAACGTTTTGAAATGTACCGCACCTTTAATTGCGGCGTCGGCATGGTGGTGGTGGTGGCGGCCGATCGCGCCGAAGATGCCATTGCCCACCTGAAGGCGGCCGGTGAAGAAGCGTGGAAGCTGGGTGAGATCGTACCTTCGACCCACAGTGAACCGACGGTGGTGTTTGCCTGATTGTCTTCCATGAATATCGTGGTGCTGATTTCCGGTTCCGGCAGTAATCTGCAAGCCATCATGGATGCCTGTACCGGCGGTCAAATCGCCGGGCGGGTGGTCGGGGTGCTTTCCAACCGGGCTGACGCCTATGGCTTGGTTCGCGCCGCCGGAGCGGGCATCGCCACGGCGGTCATTGCCCACCGGGATTATGATAACCGTGAAGCCTTTGATGCCGCCATGCAGCAGCAGATTGATGCCTGGCAGCCGGATGTGGTGGTGCTGGCCGGATTCATGCGCATCCTGACCTCCGGCTTTGTCCGTCATTATGAAGGGCGGTTGCTGAACATTCATCCTTCGTTGTTGCCGCATTATAAGGGCTTGCATACGCACCGCCGGGTGCTGGCGGCGGGTGACCGGCTTCATGGTTGCTCGGTGCATTACGTCAATGCCGAGCTGGATGGCGGACCGGCGATTGTGCAGGGTGTGGTCACGGTGCATCCGCGTGATGATGAACAAACGCTTACGGAAAAGGTGCACAAGGTGGAGCATCGGCTTTATCCGCTGGTGTTAAGCTGGATGGCATCCGGCCGTCTGGTCTATCGTGAGGGGAAACCCTTGATCGATGGTGATGGCGCCGCCGGGCCGGTCAAACTTCTGTTCTGATAAAGGATTGCCGATGCGCGCTTTGCCGATTCTGTTGTTGGGCCTTGCCGGTGCGGCGATTGCCGAGCCCATTCCCTATACGGCCACCTACAAGGTCAATCTGGATAATCGTCTCAACGGGACGGCAACGGCGACGTTGTCGCGTCAGGGCAACCGCTTTCATTACGAGTTGCGGGCGACGGCCATGATGGCCAATTCACTGGAACAGACCGACTTCCTCATGGAAAACGGCCAGATCAAGTCTCTGGGCTATCAGAACCAACGTCAGGTATTGTTCCGCTCCCGCGCCAACCGGGTTGCCTTCGACTGGAAGAAACTGAGCGCCCATGCCGTACGCAACGGCAAGGAAAAGGACTACGCCATCAAGCCTGGCGCTCTGGACCCGTTGAATATGGATATCCAGATTCGCGAGGATCTGATGCGCACCGGGAAACTGGACGGCGTTTATTTACTGGCTGATCCCAAGGAATTTCACCCGGTCCGTTTTGAAATCATGGGAGGCGAAACGCTGAATACGCCGATAGGGGCGCTGGATACCCTCCGGGTCCGGCGTATTCATGCCAGTCCGGATCGTGATTCCCAGTTCTGGCTGGCCAAGTCCCTGGGTTATCTGACGGTCAAAGTGGTTCAAAATGATGACGGAGCCGTCTTCAAGCTGGACTTGACCGGCTATCAGCCCGCAATCAAGCCTGCGCCTTCCGCAACTTCCCCTGCCGCTTCACTTCCAGTTGCGAAACCACCAGCAGCACCGTAACCAGCACGGTTCCGACAATGCCCGAAACGCCTTCGACGCCGGGCTTGAAGCACAACATGGTGGTGTAGCCCATATAAAACAGCAGCAGCAGCGAGAAAGTCATCAGCTTGTCGGCATCCTTTTTCAGGATGAAGGGCAGAAAGGCCAAAAGCGGCAGCACCTTGACGGCCATGATCAGCGCAACAGCCCCCATGCCTTCCGGCCCGAACATCACCGTAGCGGCCATCAGCCAGACCAGTGTCAGGAAATACAAGGGATTCAATAGTCGGATCATGATTTGGCAGCCCAATTTGCAAGACGTTTGCCCAACGCCAGGCACAGCGCCTGTTCGTCGGAAGTGATGCTGCGGCTGCCGTCGGCGCCTGCCCAGTGGGAAGCACCGTAGGGTGTACCGCCGCTTTGCGTGGTATTGAGCCCGGCTTCACGGTAGGGAATGCCCAACATGACCATGCCATGGTGCAGCAGCGGCAGCATCATGGTCAGCAAGGTAGACTCCTGGCCGCCGTGCAGCGACGCTGTGGATGTAAAGACGGCTGCAGGTTTGTCACACAGCGCGCCGCTCAGCCACAGGTCGGAGGTGCCGTCGAGGAAATACTTGAGCGGCGCGGCCATGTTGCCGAAGCGGGTGGGGCTGCCCAAGGCCAGCCCGGCGCAACCCGCCAGATCCTCGGAAGAGCAATACAAGTCACCGGCTTCCGGGATGGCGGAAGCCGTGGCCTCACACACGGTAGATATGGCGGGCACCGTGCGCAAGCGGGCGCGCATACCGGTGGATTCCACGCCGCGCGCAATCAGTTTAGCCAGTTGGCGTGTGCTACCATGACGACTGTAGTACAACACCAGTACATAAGGTTCGGACATTGGCGTAAGCCTTTTGGAAAAACGCGATTCTAGCAAAACGAGACCGACATGCAGTGGCAGCGCCTGTATAAACGTTCCCTTTCCATGGCGAAATTCGTCATTCGCCGCTTTCTGCACGACGACTGCCGCAGCAATGCCGCGCAACTGACCTACACCACGCTGTTCGCCATTGTGCCGATGCTGACGGTGTTGTTTGCTGTTTTATCCGGAATTCCGTCGCTGCAAACCCTGAGTCAGGAAATCACCAACGTCATCTTCAACAATTTCCTGCCCGATACCGGGGTCAAGATCCAGACCTACCTCAACGATTTCGCCAAGCAGGCCTCTAATCTCACCGTCATTGGCGTGCTGATGCTGTTCGTGACTTCGCTGTTGATGCTGATGACTGTGGAGCGAGCCTTCAACCAGGTGTGGAAAGTGCGGCAACCGCGCCTGAGCCTGATTGCCTTCCTGCGCTATTGGGCGGTGCTGAGCCTGGGCCCGTTGCTGCTGGGCGTGGCGTTTACCGTCTCTTCCTACCTGACCTCGTTGCGCGTGATGAGCAATGCCGGTGAGTTGGTGGACAATGTATTTCCGGGCTTGCAGATCATGCCCGCGATTTTCACCACGCTGGCCTTCACCCTGCTGTATATCACGGTGCCCAACTGCAAGGTGCCGGTGAAGGCGGGATTCCAGGCGGGGCTGTTTGCGGCGATTCTGTTTGAGGCGGCAAAACGCCTGTTTGGTTTGTTTATTGCCAACTTCTCATCCTACCAGCTGGTATATGGCGCATTTGCCGCCTTCCCGATTTTCCTGATATGGATTTATGTATCCTGGATGATTGTGCTGCTGGGGGTGGAAGTCAGCCGCGCCCTGACACTGTACAAGGAACAGCATTTCAGCCACCGGCATCCGCTGTTGGCGCTGATGGACGTGTTGCAGTTATTCCACCGCCGGCAGCAGGCCGGGCATTCGGTTTCCGATGTGGAGGCCATGTCTATCCTGGGGCGCTATGAAGTGGAAACCTGGTCAGAAATGGCCAACCTGCTGCTGAGCCTGAACTACATCCAGAAAACCGAAATCGGTAATTACGTGCTGGTGCGTAATCTGGACCGGATCAGTTTCTGGGAGTTCTACCAGCATTTGCCCTGGCCCCTGCCGCGCCCTGAAGACCTGAAAACCCTGCATGACGACGACAACTGGGCGCGCGAACTGACCCCGCACCTGTTGCGCGTGCATGAAATGACCGGTGAGGAACTCAACCAGACGCTGGGACAGATTTTGTCCGTGGATTAGGTATAATTCCGCCACGATTTCTCACACTCACCCTTTCCGCCGGGAAGGGGATTCCGGAGCCCCACGATGACCGTGATCAAGCAAGACGACCTCATCCAGAGCGTTGCCGATGCCCTGCAATACATTTCCTATTACCACCCGCTGGATTTCATCCAGGCCGTGAACGAAGCCTACGAGCGTGAAGAAAATCAGGCCGCCAAGGACGCCATGGCGCAGATCCTGATCAATTCCCGGATGTGTGCTGAAGGCCATCGTCCCATTTGCCAGGATACCGGCATTGTCACGGTGTTTGTGAAAGTGGGCATGAACGTGAAGTGG
Organism: Fluviicoccus sp.; assembly: GCF_030646115.1. Classification (GTDB taxonomy): domain Bacteria; phylum Pseudomonadota; class Gammaproteobacteria; order Pseudomonadales; family Moraxellaceae; genus Fluviicoccus. The sequence continues at coordinate 261,373 of NZ_JAUSMX010000002.1, read as the reverse complement.
GAATCGACCATGTCGGTGGACGACATGATCAACGAAGGCGTGCGTCGCGCCTACCTGAATCCGGACAACGTGTTGCGCGCCTCCATTCTGCGTGACCCCGCCGGCAAGCGCCAGAACACCAAGGACAACACCCCGGCGGTGATCCATTACAGCATTGTGCCCGGCGACACCGTGGACATCCAGATTGCCGCCAAGGGCGGTGGTTCGGAAAACAAGTCGAAGATGGCGATGCTCAACCCCTCCGACTCCATTGTGGACTGGGTGCTGAAGACCGTACCGACCATGGGCGCCGGCTGGTGCCCGCCCGGCATGCTGGGTATTGGCATTGGCGGCACGGCGGAAAAGGCGATGCTGCTGGCGAAAGAATCGTTGATGGACCCGGTGGATATCCATGAATTGCAGGCGCGTGGCCCGCAAAACCGCGTGGAAGAACTGCGTCTGGAGCTGTTCGAGAAGGTAAACGCGCTGGGCATTGGCGCACAGGGCTTGGGCGGCTTGACGACCGTGGTGGACGTGAAGATCCTGGATTATCCCACCCACGCCGCGTCGTTGCCGGTGGCGATGATTCCAAACTGCGCCGCCACCCGCCATGTGCATTTTGAACTGGACGGCTCCGGCCCGGCCGAGCTGACGCCGCCAAAGCTGGAAGACTGGCCGCAAGTGACCTGGGATTCCTCGACCGCGCGCCGGGTGAGTCTGGACAACATCAGCCATGACGAAATCAAGTCATGGAAGACCGGCGAAACCTTGTTGCTGAACGGCACCATCCTGACCGGCCGTGACGCCGCGCACAAGCGTATGGTGGACATGATTGCCAAAGGTGAGGAACTGCCGGTCGATTTGAAGGGCAAGTTCATTTATTACGTGGGCCCGGTTGATCCGGTGCGGGATGAAGTGGTGGGGCCTGCCGGTCCGACTACGGCGACGCGCATGGACAAGTTCACCGAGACGGTGCTGGCCAAGACCGGTCTGTACGGCATGATCGGCAAGTCGGAGCGTGGCCCGGTGGCGATTGAGGCCATCCGCAAGCATGAAGCCGTCTATTTGATGGCGGTGGGCGGCGCGGCGTACTTGGTGTCGAAGGCTATACGCAAGGCGCGGGTGGTTGCGTTTTCCGATCTGGGTATGGAAGCCATTTATGAGTTTGTGGTGGAAGATATGCCGGTGACAGTGGCGGTGGATGTGCTGGGTGAGTCGGTGCATGATACGGCGCCGAAGATCTGGCAGGCCAAGATCGGGAAGATTCCGGTCAAGGGCTGATTGGGGAAATGAGGCGGGGAGTTTAGCTCCCCGTTTCTCTGGCTTAGCCCCAATCCATTCGAGCTTTTGAAATGACAGATAAACATAGCCATTTAATAAAAGCAGGCTCAATATTTTTTGCTTGGATTTGCTGGGCGCTTATGGGATATCTAAGGCTAACGACTCAAATCCACGTTGCCTTCTTGTTGGTGCTCCTATTGATCTCGTTTATTCCATACAAGATATATTTAAAGTATTTCAGGAGCGAATGAGCCGAATTGATTCATTAGCGTAGTTGGGGCTCCCCACTGATTATCCCCCCGGATAAACCATCACCCCTACCAGCAAAACCACCAAAACCGCCCCCATCGCCTGGACCCACCCAAGCTGATGCCAAGCTACCGGCTCTGGCTCCTCCCGGATCATCCCCTGCGCCGCCAGCACCTTCAATTGCTGACTCAGATAGTGACTCACCGTCTCATCCATCTTCGCCAAGTCCTCATCCCCCAGTTTGCCTTCCTTGTCCAGGTTCAACGCCTGACTCAAGGCGCTGCGCAATTCGTTAGTCGGCAACGCATCATTTGAAAAGGCAGGAAGCTTCTCGCTTTCAGAGGCAGGCAGAGACATGGCGGCAGTCCTCGTTGGTTTTATTATGTCCAATAAATGTCAGGACTGATGAATAATGTCAACAAAGAAAATGTGTGTATTTATTGTGAGGAACCTCACGTTCCCAAAATTCGCGATGTGTTCAGCCCATGACACTCAACCCCGGACTTCAAACCCCATGCCAGCATTCTTCAATCGCTCAACCAGCTTGCCGCCCATAGCCTCCGCCGGTGTCACTACCCCGAAATGCGCTGGCAGAGACTTGCCGTCCAGCGCCAGGCACAGGGCGCTTTCCGCCAGCATCTTCGCCGTCTCGTCATAACCGGGGTCCCCGCCGCTGACCTGAGTGCGGAAATGCAATACCGGTTTGCCCGGCAGCTTCACATCCGCCTCAAAATCTACGGTGTACCAATGCTTGGCGCGCACCTCGGGAGCCGGACCCGCTCCGGACGGGCGGCGTTTGCCCAGCCATTCCCGACCGGCATTGAATTGCGCCACAACAAATACCCCGGCAATGGCCGCGCCTGTCACGGCAATACGCGCCAGTTGCGGGGTCACGGCAAAATGGGCGTAACTGAAATCCTTGCCATAGAAACGATAGCGGGCGGCTGATTGCACCACAATGGCCGGGTCTATGGTGGGCAGGGGGGCTGCCCAGCCGTCGGCCACTTTCTTCAATGCCGGCTTTTCCACTAGCCGGATGTTGCGGCCCGACAAGGTTTGGTGATGCTGACGGCGACGGTCACGGACAAACTGCTTCCATGCGGGCATGGCGTTGATGGCCGAGTTCCAGGTTCCGCCCGAGATGTCGCCGAAACCCCGGACAAAACCTTCCACCTCCACCGTGGATTGGGCCAGAACGTCACGGCCATATCGTGCAGCCAATTCCTCCAGGGTGAAATAGACGCCCAGATCGTGCGGAATGCTGTCAAAGCCGCAGCAATGCACAATTTTCACGCCTTTGGCCCGCGCCGCCGCGCCATGTGCCTGCTGCATATTGCTGACGAACTGGGGTTCGCCGGTCAGGTCTACATAATCGCACCCTTGGCTGACACAGGCGGCCACCAACGGTTCCCCATACAACAGATATGGCCCCACGGTGGTGATGACAACCCGCGTTTGGGCGCATAAGGCTTCCAGGCTGGCGCGGTCGTAGCTGTCGGCGGTCAGGATGTCGGGGGCGGTGATGCCGGGGTTGTCCGCCATCAGCACGTCGCGGATATGGGCCAGTTTTTCCGGGTTGCGCCCGGCCAACGCTAACCTGACCGGTTCGGCGCATTTCAGCAGGTAGTCAGCGGTCAGTTGCCCGGTGAAGCCGGTGGCGCCAAAAAGGATGATGTCATATGGGCGGGTGCGGGAGGCCATGGATTCTTCTTGTTGATAAGGCAATGAATACCCGGATGTTACCGTGAGCGTAAAGTGCAGCCATGCGCGAAGTGGGCGATATTGTAAGAGAGTTCTGTGGCTGGTCAATAATTGCGCGTTGTTGAGGGTCGCCCATGAAAAAACCCGCCGCAGCGGGTTCTTTCAACACGAAAAGCGACCGGATTACGGCAGCAGATGCTTCACGGCATCACGCTCTTCCTGCAGTTCCTTCTCGGTGGCCTGCATGCGGGCGCGAGAGAACTCGGAGACTTCGACGCCTTGCACAATTTCCCAGTCGCCGTTCTTGCAAACGCAGGGGAAGGAGTAGATCAGGCCCTTGTCGATGCCATAGGAACCGTCGCTGTAGACGCCCATGGAAACCCAGTCGCCTTCGGGAGTGCCGAGAGCCCAGGTGCGCATGTGGTCGATGGCGGCGTTGGCAGCGGAAGCAGCGGAGGAAGCACCACGAGCCTTGATGATGGCCGCGCCGCGCTGTTGCACGTTGGGGATGTACTCGTTCACGTACCAGTCATTGTCGATCAGGCTGTCAGCAGCCTTGCCGTCAACGGTGGTCTTGGAGATGTCCGGGTACTGGGTGGAGGAGTGGTTACCCCAGATGGTCATGTTCTTGACATCGTTGATGGTCTTGCCGGTCTTCTGGGCCAGCTGGGCCATGGCGCGGTTGTGGTCCAGGCGGGTCATGGCGGTGAATTGACGCGGGCTGATGTCCGGAGCGTTACGCTGGGCGATCAGGGAGTTGGTGTTGGCGGGGTTGCCGACGACCAGAACCTTGATGCCACGGCTGGCGACGGCATTGATGGCCTTGCCTTGCACCGAGAAAATGGCGGCGTTGGCTTCCAGCAGATCCTTGCGCTCCATGCCGGGGCCGCGCGGACGGGCGCCAACCAGCAGGGCGTAATCGGTGTCCTTGAAAGCAACCATGGGGTCATCGGTCATGACGATGCCGGCCAGCAGCGGGAATGCGCAGTCGTCCAGTTCCATGGCCACGCCTTCAAGGGCCTTCAGGGCCGGGGTAATTTCCAGCAGTTGCAGAATGACGGGTTGGTCTTTGCCCAGCATGTCGCCGGAAGCAATGCGGAACAGCAGGGAGTAGCTGATCTGGCCAGCTGCGCCGGTAACGGTAACGCGTACGGGTTGTTTCATTCTGGAACTCCTGAGGAAAAGGGCGGGATCACCGGCCTGGGAAGCGGCATGGCCATTTGGGGGTCTGCCTTAAGTCGCCGCATTGTACCTAAGCCCGTGCCGCTGCTCAATTGAAAGACGCTGCCTGTCGGCAGTAAACGGAAATTGCCGGGCGGATTTTGCTAGAATGCGTCTCAATCGCCGGAGGTCGCATGTTAATCCGCAAACTGTTCCGTTTTGAAAACGCCCATATTGTCCGAAATTGCAGCAGTGACCGTTGCAGCCGCTCGCTGCACGGCCACAGCTATGTTGTCGAGTTCATCCTGGAGGCGCATGCCCTGGATAACGGGCAGATGGTGTATGACTTCGGCCTGATGAAAGGCCCCATTCGCACTCTGACCGACAGTTTTGATCATGCCGTGGCCTTCTGGGACAAGGACAATGCCGACTATATCTCCGCCTGCAAGACCTTCAGCGCGCGCTGGATTGCCTTGCCGGTTTCGCCGTCCGCCGAGCAGTTTTCGCGGTTGATGTTTGCGATGGCTGATGCAGTGCTGAGTCAGACCGTGATGAAGAACGGTGAAGGGGATGTGCGTTTGCAGTCCGTGATTGTGCACGAGACCCAGACCGGCTATGCCCAGTGCTTCCGGGAGGATATCGACAATCCTCGCATGGGGCTTATCCGGCTGGAGGACATTGTTTTTTCCGATCAGGTTCGGGCGGAGTGGCCGGACCCGGAGATGTTTGAAAAACTGAAGCGGGGGGAGAGCTTCGTTAATCCGGTGGTGGTTCCGCAGGTGACAGGAGTCTGAAGATGAAATCCATGACCAAGACGGTGCTGCTGGTGTCACTGGCTTTTGCGGGAACGGCCGGTGCGGGGGTGACCATTGAAAACGGCCGTTTGAAAACCGATGCCCAACCCGGTTTTGTAACGGGAACGGATGAATTGACACCGGAAAGCGGGGCGGTGCTGGAGGAGATCAAGGATTTTCTGGCCGCCAAGAGCTATCTCAGTCTTGTGCGGATTGAGGGGCATTTGGCTGCCGGTGGTGTTGAAAGCCTGGAGCAGGCCTTGAGCGAGGCGCGGGCCATGGCGATTGCCCGGTGGCTGGTGTCTCATGGTATTAATTGTGAGCGGTTGCTGCCGGTGGGGTTTGGTGTGACCAAGCCGGTTGTTGCAAATGACGGACCTGAACGGGCGCTTAATACCCGGATTGAGTTTGCGCCTGCGGCGTTGCGCGGGCGGTTGATTGGTGGAATGCCGGCGGATGGGGGTGGGAAGGTTTCGGGGGATGTATGTGGGAAATAAGTGAGGCCATTTATTCGTTTAATCTTACGGTAAACGGGTGGTTTTATTTAGATCATTTTATTCCGGCATGGGAAAATGTTGCTCTGTCCCGAGTTTTTCTACTTGGAGTGTAATATGTCAACTGCTGAAAAAGTTGCTGAAGGATTGTTTGTTGAGTTGCTTGGCAAACGAATTGAACGATACAGGGAACCGCTAGCATCTGGCGATCAGAACAAAAGTATACTCGTATATAGAAAAGCCATGAAGGCCTTTCAACGACTGAGTCTTGAAGATCAAATTGCATTAACAAACTTTTTCAAGGTTGTCACCATAGATACGGCATCCATAGTTCTCGGCGGCTTTGGTGGCATCTCTGACCTTGAAGGGCTTAATGATCAATTCTTCGTTACTTACGGTGGAGAGAGTATTGAAGAAGAAATCCAAGATGCATTTCTAGCAAAAGTCGAAGAGTCAGGGATTCTAGGGTAGAACTAATAACTAACCATTTATCATGTGTAACGTTGGTTTGGTTGTTGCTGTCAAGAAGCGCAATACTTTTAATAGGTTGAAGGTATCGTATCTGTCGTTGCAAACAATAAATTTCCACATTGGAAAAAGACTGGTTATGCATCTAGCATAACTATTACTAAAAATGCAGTTGGTGTTGAGTTCGCTTTCGATCTAGCGACAAATACTTGATGACTCAACTCGTGACCCCGGCTCAAACCGCCGACCTCTTCAACCTCGCCCAATACAACAACCGCTTCACCACCAGCGTCGTCAACGGAAAGGACAGCACAAAGCAGGCAAAAACCTGCCACGACACCCCCAAAAACCACACATACGCCAGCGCCACGCCAATGCCGGAATCCAGCTGGATGCATTCTCAGGCGTGGCCCCCTGTGCAATACCCAGCCGACGCTTGATGAAGCAGTTGGGCAACTCCGCCAGAACTTAGCCAGAACTTAGCCAATCGTGAGTGGCCATATTGCCGATCAGGATATTTTCACTCAAATCATTCTGTCCCGGCATGCTGAAACGGATTTCCAGACCGCCTGAACGGTGGCGGTACGAATCGGTTCGGCTTTGGCCAAGTCTCGGAATGCCCTGGCGACCGTGACCATCCGCTCAATGACTTCTTCAGCCCAACGTACCTCTACACCACCTTCCTTGGCCAACCGTAAAAGATGCGGCTTTCCCGGCGCCAACCCTTCGCCACAGACATCCATCTGGTGCTCGCCACCGGGCCCTTCACTCCAGGTCAAATCATAGGCGGGAGCCAGTTGCCAGCGCCGGTCCATCCCCAGACAGAAAGCCAGGTTTCGCCCATGATCATCCCGATTGTGGAATACGACGTTAAAAACAGCCCGTTCATAGGCTTTACAAACTTCGCGTTCATCACGGGTGAAGGCACGAGTGGCGCGAAGGAAGGTGGTGTAGTCCACCGAGGACGGCAGCCGGAAATCAGCATGAAGCGCGCTGGCCAAGGTGTGGGTGGGAACCCGTAAACCGTCCTTGCGGTCAAAACGTGCAACACCGAATGCTGCCAGAGAGCGTCCCAGATCAAAATACCGTGTTTCAGGTATATCCACGCCGCATTCACGCGCCAGTCGTGCGTAGAGATTTTCCAGCGCGCAGGCTTCCTTGTGTTCTCCACGCGCCTGGAACTTGATAAGCCAGGGTTGCCCAGCTGCATTCCCTGAAGTGCTGATAACATGAATACCAGGGTCATGGTTGACGAGTACTTTCGGGCGTGCGCCTTGAGGGGAGCCGCCCAAGCGGGCCAACTGCACGAGCGCATCGCTGTCATTGCCGCTGACTATTTGTTTTGCCTCACGGGCAAGCGCCAGCAAGCTCATCTCCGCCGGTTCCAGATCGGTATTGTCGGACGGGTGGAATGCCAGGGCACCCATGGCGTTATCGCCGATAAATGCCAGACGATCCAGCGGCGACAAGGTGGCGGTTCGCAGGCCACGCTGACGAAACAGGCGGTCCATCAGTAGCAAGCCCCAACCGTCCGGCAGGGCATCGGCAATCAGTCCGGGCAGTCGGTACAGATGTTGAGGAAAGCCGCCATAAGCTTCGGGGCGCAATTTCAAATGCAGTGGGGAAAGTTCAAGCCCTTGTCGCAAGGCTTCCGGCGAAAATTCGAATAGCAGCTTTTGGCTATCATCCGCCAACTGCCCCAACAGCCAGTGCTCGCCCCAGCCGCTATAAAATACATTCAGTAAGCGCATGACATCCTCAGGGATGGGGGCGACGCGGGGCGCGTTGGCGTTTGGCTTTTGCGACCTGGGCCATGGCGGCGATTGAGTCTGTTTGTAGGGTGAACAGAGTCTGGAGTTGGTCTGTGAGGCCCAAGGCCACCACGGTGCGGATCAGGGACTCCAGGGAGGATTGCCCCTTGCTTTCCAGATTCTTGATGGTTCCAACCGAGACGCCGGCGCGCAAAGCCAGGTCTGTCTGGGTCAGCGATTGTGCTAACCGTTGCTCACGGAGGCGATGGCCAAGCTGCGAGCAGATTTCAGAGGGAGTTGCCAATATAAGGTTCAACATAATGGCTTTTATGTCTTTTTAATGGATATAGCGGTTATTATATTGTCTTTTAGGTGATGGGTCACTCTCGTTCGGCGACTTTGGGATGGCGAAATTGAGAAACGCCCGCTCAAACCGCCGATTTCTTCAACCTCGCCCAATACAACAACCGCTTCACCACCAGCGCCGTCAACGGAAAGGACAGCACAAAGCAGGCAAAAACCTGCCACGACACCCCCAAAAACCACACATACGCCAGCGCCACTCCAATACCGGAATCCAATTGATCCAGCAGGATGAAAAAATGCTTGTGCTGCTCCGGCGTGGCGCCTGGAGCAATACCCAGCCGACGCTTGATAAAGGAATTGGGCAACTCCGCCAGAACATAGCCGATACCCGCCACCGCACCTGCCAGCCACAACGCATGCCCTGCAAACGGGGAACCGGACCCCAGCAGCGGGTCTACCGGATACAGCAGGCAAGCCCCCAGCGCCGTCAGCACCGGCATGAAAAGCATGCCGCGCCAGGTCTTGTTGGCCCCGAACAACGACTGCCAGACCGGCACCTTCAATGAAGGCCACAGGTCGCGGGTCACCACCACCATGTGCAGTACCCCGCCCACAATCACCGGCAATTGCAGGTACCAGGCCAGCAACAGGCTTTCAAACATGGGGGATCTTTCCTGAAAAATACAGGCCCGTAAAAATCAGCACACCGCTCAGTGTAATGCCCAGAATGTGCCACAGCTTCTTGAACTTGAAGAAGGGCCGACGCAGCAGCATGGCGCGGCTGAAAGCCAGCAGAGCGAGGGTCATGACGGCATTGAGATACAGCGGCGGCAACACGAAATCCAGCAGCAGGAAACCGGCCAGCAGGAAGATGCTCCAGAACACCGGCATGCCCAGATAGGCCAGACTACCGGTTTCTTCCTGAATGTTGCCGATGTCGTTGAACACAGAGAGGCGGATGCTGCCGCAAATGATCATCACCAGCAGGGTCACGGACCAATAGCCGTCAAAACCGTGGGTGTAGAGCAGGAATGACGGTGCGACCAGATAGATCAGCACGTCCATGAAGCCGTCCAGATAACGGCCGAAAGGGCGTTCCAGCTTGAACTTGCGCGCCAGCATGCCGTCAAGGGCGTCGCCCAGCATGGCGATGAACAGCAGCGCCGTGGCCAGATAGCTTTCTCCCTTCAGGGCCAGGACCATCGCCGCCGAGCTGGTGATGACACCGCTGAGGGTGAGGCAATCCACCGGGTTAAGCTGAATGATGTAAGGGGAAGAGGCCGGTGTTTTCATGACACATCCAGATTCTGGTAGCGCAGTTTCCCCCGCTCCAGCCATTCTCGCAGCAACGGGCGGTCAATTTTGCTGTTGTGACGGCCATCAACCGGCATGGAGACCACAGTTGCCCAGGCTGCACGGAAAATGCCCGACGCCCGAAGTTCGGCCAGCACTGGCGCCAGATCAAGTTGTCCCTGGGTTTCAAAGATCATCATCAGCTTGCCTTCCCAGCCCAGCACGGCGCTGCGGCGGATGCCGGGTAAATCGTCGAGCGTCTTTTCCAGCGGGTAGGGCCAGTAGACCCGATTGCCCACCAGGATGCCGTCCTTGACGCGGCCGACCAGCCACAGGCGTCCGCGGTCGTCCATGAAACCGGCGTCGCCGGTGCGGTGCCACACCTGACCATCGGGGCGCGGAATCTTGCTTTCGCGGGTGGCATCCGGATTATCGATGTAGCTTTTCAGCACATGTTTGCCGGACACCAGGATTTCGCCAATGGTCATGGCCCCGCACTGCACGGCCCGAACCCGGTGATCATCCTTCAGCACCTGACCGACCGGAACCACACAAACCTGTGCCGAGCGGACGGGGTAGCCCACCAGATGCCCGGCATGCTCGCCACCTTCACGCGCCAGTTCATCAATCTGCACATCCGCAATGGGTTCGGCTTCGGTTGAGCCGTACACGCCCATCAAGTGTGCATTGGGAAAAACCAGGGGCAGGCGGTGGATCAGCCGTGCGGGCAGGGTGGAACCGCCAATGGCGACAGTGCGGATGTAGGGAAACTGCACCTGATGGGTCAAGGCGTAATCGCACAGATGCTGCATGAAGGCCGGTGCGGCGGACAGCCGGGTCACTTCCTGGAGTTTCAGTTGCTTGACCAGTTCTTCCGCATCGTAATGGCCCGGTGTGGCAAGGTCGACACGCGGCAGCACGGTAGTGATGCCGCAACAGAGGTTGTGCAGCACCAGTACCGGGAAGCTGGGACAGTCAATGTCGTTCGGCTGGTCCAGCCAGTGTTCACGGATGGCGTTATGCTGGGCGATGAGGCTGGCGTGGGTGCGGTCGGCGCCTTTGGGCAAACCGGTGCTGCCAGAGGTGAAGGTAATCAGGCCGTGAGCGTCCGGTTCAACGCCCACGCAACGGGGTTCGCAAGCGTCGGGCAGCCAGGAGCGGAAATCTTCGACGCCCAGCGTCTTGCCGTCCAGCGCCAGCCGCTTCATCCACCATAAAGGAGGGAACATCCACCAATAACGTAAGATATCGGCTTCGCCAATGGCCACTTTGGCGCCGCTGAAACGAATGGCGGCGCGAATCCGCTTGGTGCTCATGCCGCGATCAATCAGTACCGGCACCAGACCCAATGCCAGCAAGGCCAGCATCAGCACATACAGCTCCATGCGCACGCGTGAAAGCACCAGCACCCGGTCGCCGGGCTTCAGGTCCATGGCATCCAGGGCGCGTTGGTAACGTCCGGTTTCCGCTTTCAATTGGCCATAAGTCAGGGTTTGTTCACCCTTGAAATCCAGTCGCTGCATCCGGGGAATGCGGATGGCGGTTTTTTCAGGATGTTGCGACCAGGCATTAAAAACGGGTTGTACCAGATTGACTCCACTCATGTTTTGCTTCCATACAAGGCGTAATGGTGATGCCGGGCCTGACCGTGCCGGGCGGCAAAGTTCAGGGAGGCATTATCTTCGCGCACAAGGGCGCCGGCGATCTCATCATACACACCTTCGGCCCGTAAAGTCAGTTCACAACCCATGGCCGTGAACAGGCCGAATGAACGGAAATCCGGATGAACCCCCCCGGTTTTGGCCAGCGCCATGCGCGGTCGAGGCAATTGACCGGCCCAGGGATAAAAGCGGATGTCCTTGGAAGAAACCGGATTAGGCAAGGATTGACGCATCAACGGGCCGTAATCCGGATAAACCAGAAAGAAGCCGGCGATGCGGCCATCCAGGCTTTCGGCCAGCACCGAGGTTTGCGGACAGAACCTGGCGGCGAAATCCGCACCGCAAACCTGGCGGAAGGTTTCCAGGGAAATGGGCGTATAGGCGAAGTTGGCCCCGAACACCTGCCCGACAAAACCGTAGAGTTCATCCAGATGTGAAAGCCAGTATTCCGCCGTCATGGATTTGAAGCGGATGGCTTGTGCCAGTTGCGGCTTTACCCGGACATAGTCGCGTTTTATCGGCACGATAATCTCGTCGACCTTGGCGAAGGTAGAGATATAGCGGTAACGGATATCCATGCCCAGTTGTTCCATCAGCGCCGGGTAATAGTCCGGGTTCCAGGGTTCGCCGGGGAATGCGCCGTTTTCAAAGGCATCCAGCCGCAGCCGGTTGGCGCCGAAGGTGGTGAAGTTGATGGGGCCGTAGAGTCGTGTGGCGCCATGCTCACCCGCCCAGGCTTTCAGTTCATTGAACAGTTTAAGATTGACGTCCATGTCATTGATTGTTTCCCAGAAACCGAAAAATGTGGCCTGTTCACCGTCAATCAGTTGCCCCGGCACCACAAACCCCGCCAGGCGCGCCTTGCCGGGAATGACGCCGATCCAGGCCAGCCCATCATTAAACCAGGGGTTGAGGCCGCTGAACTGCTGTCGCACCGACTGGGGATCTTCGCCCAGCCAGAAGGGGTCGTTGGCGTAGATTTGCGCGGGCAGGGTGAGAAAGGCTTCGGGGAGCGGGGTGGAAGGGTTCCACGCAGTCATGATGCTGGTCATTTCGATTCCCCCGTAGGGGCGCATTGCATGCGCCCTCGTCAACGAACAAGATGTGTGTTTGATTCGAAAGGGCGCACGCATTGCGCCCTTACGCCGCGTTTATTGGTCTGAGGACTCCAGCCGCACAATCGTCCCCTTCGCCCCGTCCATGCGCACCTTTTCGCCATCCCGCAGCCGCTGCGTGATACCGGGGATGCCGACAATCGCCGGAATGCCCAGTTCCCGCGCCACTACCGCCGAGTGCGACAGCGTGGAGCCGCGTTCTACAAGGATGCCACCCGCGGTCGGGAACAGCGGTGCCCAACCCGGATCGGTGCGTACGGTGCAGAGGATCTGCCCGTTCAGGGACAGTTCGTCGTCCGGCGAGAAGATCAGGCGGATCTTTTCCTCAACAATACCGGGGTAACAGCCGGTGCCTTTCAGTTCATTACCAGTTGGTTCTGCTTCCACTTCAAATGGATAGCGGTAACTGTTCTGGTAATACACCATGCCGTGTGTCCAGAAATGATGCGGCAAATCCGCCTTCTGGTACTCGGCAAACTCGGCCTTGCGACCGGCCACCATCGCCTTCAGGCTGAGTTGTACGGCGCGGCCGTCCTGCATGGCATACAGTTCATCCACCGAAAGGTAGAAGATGTCGCGCTTGTCGTCCAGCAGGCCGCTGAAGGCGAACTGGCTGCCGATTTCCAGGAACAGGTCACGGTACAGGCCGAAGACACGGGTGCGGGCCAGACGCATGTTCTCGCGGTTGCGGATGGCGTCGCGCAGTTTGTCGAGGTTCTTCTTGAAAATCGTCAGCGCGCGGTTGCCCAGCTTGGTGCGGATGGCGGTGAAGGCTTCTTCTTCGGCGGAGTCACGGAACTGCGCTTCCTTCGAGGCCAGCGTTTCCGGAGTCAGGTCGTCGCGGGTCAGGTAGTTCTTCAGCACCGCAAACAGGAAGGCGGTGTCCTGGCGCAGCGTCACCGACTCAAGCTTCAGTTCGCCGATGGTGCGGTCGCCGTAGCGTTCGATGTAGTCCAGGCACTGGGTGTGGAAGTTGGCGTCGTGCACCTGGATGCGCGCCAGCAGGCTGTGGTTGTCGCCGGTTTCAACCAGCGTGCGCAGCGTCGGTTGGGTGCGGATGTAGGCGCACATGCGCAGCAGCATCTTGGTCGGCTCGGTACTTTCAATGCCGTCCTCGCCGGACAGCAGGTTGTTCTGCAGCACGGCGGGTTCGGTGAAGCCGGCCTCGACCAGCGTGCGGTGCACTTTGCCATTCATCATCATCACGTAGAAGTCGTTGATGATGGGCGAGGTCCAGCGTTGCAACAGTTCGCGGTCCAGGCGGCGGGCTTCGTCGATCAGCTCGCCGGGGGTGCGGGTGTGCAGGTGGTCGCGATCGATGCTGCGGTAGGCGTTTTCAAACAGCGCCCGGAACTCGGTGACGCGCTGACCCATCTGCCGGAAGCCGCGCAGCAGGTTGAACAGGGCGCGCAGCACCTGCGGCAACCGCAGCAGTTTTTCGCCAAAGCTGAACTCGCGGTCCTGCACCAGATCCACCGGATCGGTAAGGCCCATCATCCGCTCCATGTCCGCCTTGTTGGTCTTGAAGGCGGGCAGCAGCAGCAGGCCGCGATACCAGTTGTTGATGTTGTAATACACCCGGCCGTGCACCAATCCCAACATGTTGTCGAGCATGTCGCGGTGGGCGGCGATGCCCTTGTCGCTGACGCCCAGCACACGCATGGTCTGTTCATAGACGGTGGCGTAGGCGCGGTTGGCAAAACTGAAAGTCAGCGGTGTGGTGACGCCGCAATACGATTCCTGGATGTTGGAATTGTCGAAGACGATGCGGCGACCCACCGGTTCCTTTGGCTCCGGCAGGCGGGTCACAGGCCGGGTTTGCAGGATGTAGACCTGATCCTGGCGGATGGCCCATTCAATGTCCTGCGGGAAGTGTTGCAGCGTGGCGATCTTCAGACCGATATCACGCAGCGACAGGATATGCGTATCCGACAGACAGGCAATGTGGCGCTGTTCGCCGTCGAGATGGATTTCCTTGGTGCCGCGTCCGGCATCTCGGTCAAAGACCACGGCCTGGTCCTTGTCTGCCAGTTGGCGCTCAATGGTGTTGTCGAACAGGCTGACGGTGAACTCGTCGGTGTTGCAGATGCCGGCGACGATGCCTTCCCCGACGCCCCAGGCTGCCGAGATCAGTGCATGGCGGCGGCTGCCGTTCAGCGGATGGGCGGTAAACATCACGCCCGACACTTCCCCTTCAATCATTTCCTGGATGATGACGGCGGCGCGGATGTCGTCCAGCGCAATGCCCTTGGCGATGCGGTATTGTAGGGCGCGGGCGTTGAAGGCGGATGCGGCGACCTGCAGCAGGCTGGCGCCAATATCGGCGCGGCCGCGCTGGAACAGGTAGCTGTCCATTTGCCCGGCAAACGACGCTCCTTGGGCATCTTCCCCCAGCACCGAGGAACGCACGGCGAAGAACTGTTCCTCGCGCCCCTTCACCAGTTCACCAATAGCCTGCAGCAATTCGCCGGACAGCCGCGCCTTCAACACCTGCTGCTGAATGCGGACCGCGATCGGCTCGATGGCCGCCGGTTCGGTGTCCGGCCCGATACCCGCCAGCGCCTCCGCGACCATCTCACTGAGGCCGTTGTCGCGCAGCAGTTGCGTGAACACGTCGGTGGTGACCACCCACCAGCGCGGCATCGGCAGGCCTTCGCGGCTGAGCCAGGCCAGATTGGCCGCCTTGCCGCCCAGCAGATCCGGGTTCAGGAACAGCGCTTCTTCCTGGCTGTACAGGCAGCGGCTCATGGCTTCACTCCCGGTTGCCCGACCTGTTCAATGTCCAGCATGGAGCGGAAGGCGCGATAGACGCGCTCCATGAACTCGTAGTGACGGAAGGTGTGCGCCATCATGTACATCGGCAGGCGGTTGACCAGAATGTCCATCAGTGCCAGCACATAGCCGCGTTTCCACATCACCGGGTCGAGGGCGATACCGCTGTGACGTTGCAGTTCTGTGCGGTGCAGTTCGATGTAGTGTTCAATTTCATTGGGGTCCACCGGGTCATACAGCGTGAAGCCCAGCAATTCCACCAGATCGTGTTGCGGCAGGTGCAGTGTCGCCAGTTCCCAGTCGTAGGCGCACAGGCTGAGCTTGCCTTCGGCATCACGGCGGAAGGCAATGTTGCGCGGGTTGAAGTCATTGTGGATCAGCGTGCGCGGCATCATTTCAATCAGCGACCACCATTCACCGATGCTGTGCACGATATCGCGGTAGTTGGACAGGTCCTGTTCCGAGAACCATTCCGGAAATTCCTCGCGGGAATGCACGCCCAGCAGTTCCCACAGTCGCAGCTTTTCCTTCATATTGGAGGTGGTGGGATAGTCGATCAGCCACGGTTGCTGCTTCAGCTCTTCCTCGCGTCCCAGCCAGATGCTGTGTACTTCAGCTATCCCCTTGATGGCCGCCTCGATGTGTTGCTTTTCCCAGCCGGATGTATTGTCGGCGGAGTCCATGTGCTCCAGCCCGTCCAGCTTTTCCTGGATGATGATATAGGCTTCGCGCTCAAGATCGTTGACCACGCCATAGGTTTGCGGGGCATGACGGGTGAAACGGGGGTCGGCCTGGCTCATCACCGCCAGTTCACGCACATGGCAGCCCTTGAAGCCGACGTGGTCGCGGAAGTTGTTGAACTCCTGCGCCAGACGCGGGTTGCACATGCTGGCCATGCTGTTGACCATCAGGATCACTTCCGCATCCAGCGGCTTCACCTTGATCATCACGTCCTTCGGACCGTGGTCGGTTTGCAGATGGAAGGGGAAGTGGCCAACCAGCTTGTTGATCTTGTGTGCGGTCAGTTCGGTGATGATGCTGGAACCGCCCATGTTCTTGCTCAGCGGCGTCATCTCGCTGACCTGGAACTGGCTGAGGCCGGTCTTGGCGACGGCCAGATTGACGAACTCCGGATTCAAATCGCCAATCTTCAGGTAGTTGACCGGACGGTTGCGGCCCAGTTTCTCGTGGGCGCGGGCGAACTGGTCAGAGGCGACGGCGGACAGCGTCGAGATATCCAGCGCCAGGCAGTAGGCGGCAATCACTTCCGCCAGCTTGTGCGCCTTGCCGGGACCGGCGCAACCAATCATTTCCAGACATTCGCGCTGCTGCGGCAGGTTGGTGCCGCCGCCGACGGTGCCGATCACCAGTGACGGCAGCATCATGGTGCAATAGACGTCGTCGTCGTCGGTCAGTTCCATGTGCAGGTGCGCCAGCGACGATTCGTGCACGCAGGCAATATCCTGACCCAGCGCCGTGAACATGGCGGCAATGATGTTGGCGACATTGATGTTCATGCCGATCATGCCCGCCGCTATGGAGCCGGAGGCGATGTACTGGTAAGCCATCACCATCTGCTTGGGCTTGATCTTGAGGATGCGTTCGCAGGTGTCCTTGGTCAGCAATGCTTCCGCCACCACGCGCACGCCGCGTCCCTTGAGGAAGGTCTGGTAGGTGACCTTCTTGTCGTTGGAGAGGTTGGCTTCAATCAGGAAGTTCTCGATGCGCAGGCCTTCAAAACGCTTGATGTTCTTCAGGATCCACTGGCAGGCCTGCCAGGTGCAGGTAGTGGTCATGTTCTGGCCGGCAGCGTCGCCGGTTTCGTAGATGAAGTGCACATGCACGGCGCGACCCAGCACATAGGGCTGCACTTCCACCAGCGAGGCGTAGTTGGAATACTTGCCGACTTCATCGGACAGTTCGCGGAAATGGTCCTTGACCCATTCGGCAAAGAACAGCGAGTTGGCCATGGTCTCGAACACGAACACCGGCACGCGCATCATGCGCTGGCCCAGCACGCGGGTGGTGACGCCGCCGGAGCGGGAGAGGGCCGTGGCGCCACGGGTGGCAGATGCCACCAATGCGCCTTCCGATGTTGCCAGCGGCGCGTAGAACAAACCGCCTGCGTGACTGCCCTTGATGTGCAGCGGACCGGCAACACCAACCGGCACTTCCACCGAGCCGATCAGCGCCTCGATGTTGCTCACCAGCTTGCGCGGATCGAGGCTGATCTTGGACACCTCGGTCATTTCCGCGCCGGTTTCATCGCGCACAAAGGCCAGCCGGGCCTGACGCGCTTCTTCGGTGTAGAGGCCGCGTGCCGGTACTTTTGGCAAGGTAATGTCGTCCCAGGACTGGTCGGCGGACAACGACGGCATGTTGCGCAGCAGGTAGCTGATTTCCCAAAGAATCTGGTTGCTGTCCTCGCAGTTGACGGTGCAGAGGTCAATCTCGGTGGGGCACCACAGTTCCTCGCGCACCGCCTTGACAGTGAGGCAGGGGAAGGTGAAGCCGCGCTTGAGGATGTCCAGCCGAACAGGACGAATAATGGTGCCGACCGGCGGCACCGGCAGACCATTCTCAATGGAGACACACAGATGCTCGCGGGAGACATCCACCGGGACGGCTATGACGGTCTGGCCGTCAAACACCAGTTGGCAGGAGGCCAGATGTTCTTCCCCGAACAGGTAATGGGGAGCAAACGCGTAGGGTTGAATGTTAGACATATCCATCATCCTCATGCCAGAACCACACCATGCAGCGACAAAACCACACCGATCACCACCGCATAACCTGCCAGCAGGGTCAGGGCGACCGACTTTTCATTCTTCTCACGGCCGGCAGTGGAAGGCGACTTAACAAAGGCCAATAATTGCTTGATGCCCATCAGCCAGAACACGATCAGCACCACCCCGGCCCAGATCGGGAAATGTTCCGGTGAAAGCAGCGTGATCAACCAGATCTGGTTGGCGACCATGGCGGTCACCAGCAGCATCACCACAGCCGCAGAGCCCTGGGTGCCGAAAATCCGCGAATAGGACTCGATCGTGTCGCGTTCTTCTTCCGGCCCCTTGGTCTTGCGGGTAATCTCGAAACAGAAGCCGCTGATGAAGGCCAGCAGCATCAGGCTTTGCAGGGTCAGGTTCAGTTCAATGCCGGGCACGGCCATGTTCGCCAGCCACCACACGGTCAACGGCATCACCAGCATGTGCGATACGGCGTACCAGGTCAGGTGCTTGTTCAGCCATTCTTCGATGAAGAACTCCTTGCCCATCAGGCAGGTCCAGGCAAACATCATGGCCCAGGCCGTCATGGTGGGGCCGAAACCTCCGTCCCGCGCCAGTGAGAAACCCAGTTGCAGCACCAGCGTCACGCCACCAACGATCTTTAGGTGGTCCAGCGTAATCAGGCCGCTTTGCAGCACCCGCTGCGGATGGTTCAGGCAATCCAGCTCGTAATCCTTGTGTTCGTCAAACACGCGCAGCAACAGGAAGTAGGACCAGGTGACCACACAGGCCAGAACATCCAGCCCGCCCAGCGCGATTTCACCCCCGGCAGCGCTGCGGGCCACTACGGCGGCCGTGATGTAAAGGATGAAGAACAGCAGCGCGTTCGGCAGCGCGAAGCGCTGGTGCACCCAGGCCATGAAGCGGGTGGGCCAGGGGGAGGAGAGGGTCAGGTCGGTCATCTTGGTTCTATCTCGGTAGTCAATTGTTAACTTGGGTTCCCTCTCCCCTTGTGGGAGAGGGCTAGGGAGAGGGGTACTGCATCGGCTTCAAAACTGACGGTGTGTCATGGCCACTTTCCGCACCCCTCTCCCGGCGCTGCGCGCCACCCTCTCCCACAAGGGGAGAGGGGACTCCTCAACCTGTTTTTACCGTCCGCTTGTCCAGCACCAAAAACAAACTCGGCAACAGGAACACATCAATCACCAGCGCGATGCCGATGGTGGTCACGGTGACGATGGCGGTATTTACCGTCAGCTGGATGGCGGAGTTGGCCAGCCAGGCATAACCCGAACCCAGCACCGCCGTCGTGGACAGCAAGGCAAAACCGACATGACTGAAGGCATAACGCACGGCGTCTTCCGGGCTTTTGCCTTCCACCTTGCGGGCGCGTTCATATTTGGAAATGAAATGGATGGTGTCATCGACCACGACGCTGAAGGCGATGCCCAGCACCACGGTCAACCCGACATCAATGTTGCCGTTCAGCATTGCCCATGACCCAAAGGCCATGCCGATGGGAATCAGGTTGCCCAGGAAACTGGCCAGCCCCAGCCGGAAGGCGCGGAACACCAGCATCACGAACAGCGACTCCGCCACCAGTGATCCCAGCATGCCGCCGAACATGCCGTTGATGGAGCGCTCGGAAATATGGGCGAACATCAGGTTCAACGAACTGCCCTGCACCTGCATCGCCTTGGGAGCATTGGCCTTCAGCCAGCCTTGCGCAGCGGCGTCGAGGGCGATGATGCGCTGGCCGCTGGACGTACCCACCGCCACCCGCACCCGGCTTTCCGAACGGTCGAAACGGATCAGGTAGTTGAGGTCCATGCCGTAGGGCATCGACAGTTCGTATTGCAGCAGGTACTGGGCGATTTCCTCGCGGGTATCAGGAATGCGGTAAAAGGCCGGATCGTTGCCGTGCATCACCTGGTTGATGCGCTTGATGATGTCCACCAGCGAGTTCACCTGCGTCACGTCCGGTTGAGCCTTCAGCCAGTTGCCAAAGGCATCCAGTTGCCTCAGGTAGGCCGGATCGACAATATTGTCCGCACTCCCGGCGGGCAGGGAGTAGTTCACTTCCGCAATACCGGTGAGGTTGGCGTTGACGAACTCCACGTCCTGCCGGAATTTGGCTTCCGGGGTGTAGTACTTGACGATGTCGTCGTTGATGCGGTTTTGCGGAATGAAGGCAATGAACACCGCCGCCACCGCAAAGCAGGCCACCAGGATCGGCTTGTGACGGGCAATGATGAAGTCCGCGAAACGCGCCACGGTGGGGGAGTCTTCCCGCATCAGCGGCGAAATCTTGCGCGGCGGTTCGCCCGGCAGCAGCACCAGAAGTGGAGCGGTGAAGAAGAAGGTCAGCAGCAGCGCGAACACCACCCCGGCGGCCACAATCAGGCCCATCACCTGGAACGGCGGCGAGTCGTTGAACAGCAGGGTCAGGAAGCCGATGGCGGTCATGACACTGGTAACGGTCATCGGCCCCATATTGACGCTCAGGCTTTCCGCCATGGCATCGCGCTTGCTCTTGCCTTGATTGACCGCCTGAATCCAGTTCACCACCACATGGATGCCGTCGGCGAACGCCATCGACAAGATCATCACCGGCGCCACGATCACGCCGTCGTTGACCACAAACTTGAACAGCCCGATAAATCCCGCGCCGCCCAGCACCGCCAGAATGCAGGCCACCAGCGTCACGAACATCGCTTTCAGGCTGCGGAACAACACCGACAGCATCACCATCATTGTCAGCAGGAACCACGGCCACACCCGTACGCCGTCGGCCTGTGACTCTTCCGGATACGCCTTGTTGGCGATCGGTTGACCTGCCAGATGCACTTCCACGCCCGGATGCGCCTTGACCATGTCGGCCGTCATGGTGCGGATGTGATCCACCACTGCCGGGATTTCCTTCAGCGGCTCTTTACCGGGCATGTTCAGGGTAATGCGCACCCCGGCGACGCTGCCTTGCGGGTTTACCAGCGAATCGACCAGGAACGGTTCGCTGACGGCGGTCTGCTTGATGGATTCCAGGGCAGCGGCGTCCAGCATCGTGGGATCGACCACCAGATCTTCCGTGGCGATGTTGTCGCCATCCACCTTCACATGCTGGAAGTTGGTCAGCGACTCGACGCGCTGCGAGTAGGGAACCTGCCAACCGGCCTTGGTCAGGTCTTGCAGCATGCCCAGGAATTCCGGGGTGAAAACCTTGCCATCCTTGGGCGCAACGGCGATCAGGACGGTATCGGTCTTGGTATAGTCTTCCTGCAGTTTCTCGTAGGCCAGCAGTTGCGGGTTATCCTTGCCGAAGAAAGCGCGATGGTCGGTGGAATAAATATAACCGGCGCTGCCGGCGCTGACCGCCAGTGTCACCAGCAGCGAGACGATGATGCTGGTCCACGGATGGGACACGATCCAGTCGGCCAGGGCGGACCACATCCGGTCGATGCGGGAAGGGGCCGGGGCGGGGTTCGTCATGGATGCATTTCCTCAATAAAACCAGGTCAGTTCCGCACGCACATGGCTGTCATCGCCAAAGCTGCGGAGTTTGTAGTCGTAGTCGGGCGCGGCCAGCACCTCGAACGGGGTTTGCGGCGCACGGGTGGACAGCACGCGTGCTTCCAGGGCCAGTTTCAGCCGGTCGTTGATCCGGGTGCTGCCTTTCAACCGCACATAGGTTTCGGGGTGTTCCAGATCGCGCACCACGGCCAGCAGCACTTCACTGGAGGCTTCGTCGTTGACAGCCAGACGCCAGCCCAGCAGCAGGTCATGCTCGAAGGGTTGCGTCGCCTGTTCGGCGCGGCTGTCATACAAGCCCTCCGCCAGCCAGCCCAGGTCATAACGGCTGCCCAGCACCCCCACTTGCGTGTATTCCAGCCCGGCATCGGCGCTCTGGAAACGGTCCGGCCCAAAGCCGTGACGATCGACAGCTTCCAGCTTCCACAGCCAGTCACCGCGCGTCAGTTGCATGTCCAAGCCGAACTGGGTGATTTGCGGGTAATAAGGATGGAGTTCCGGCAGGTAGCCGGGAGCGAAGAAACCGGGACCGACTTGCGTCAAGTCCACCACCGGCAGCAATTCCGGTTCGCGGGAGGTGCCCTTGAAGGCGCTGATGCCCGCCCGTAAGCCATTGGCGCTGAACTGATAACGCGCGGCCACATCAATATGATTCCTGCCCGCCCCGGACTCATAAGAGGCGGCATCGGCCTTGACCTGCCATGGCAGGCGCAAGCGGCCATCCATGCCCGCAAACGGGCGCTCGCGGAAACCGGGCAATACGAACACATCCAGCAGATGCTCATCTTGCTCCCAGCTGACATTCAGCATCGGCTGGCCAAGCCGGGCATCGCCTTCCGGATTTTCCAGTGTGTCGGTCTGGTTGATGATATCCACCACATGCGCGCCCTCCGTGACGCCCCAGAATACCTGTCCGATACCGGCCTGAGTCTGCCAATTGTTTAGCACATGCAGCCAAAATGCTTCGCGCAAGTCGGCATGGCTGCGTTCGGAATCCTGGCTGTCCACGCGCGCAAAGGGTTTCAGAGTGAAGCTGTCATTGCGTCCGTTCCAGTCCCAGCGGGCTTCCCCCAGCAAACGCAACGAAGCCGCGCTGGAAGTCTGCCCCTGCGAACCTGACTGAAAATAACCGGTTGCCTCCAGACCTGCTTCTGCTTTCAGGGCGGGAGTGGCAAAAGCCATGGCCGGGAGGCCCAGCGCGGCCAGTCCGAAAATCGTATGGATACGCATCAACGAGCCCGCTTCAGCGCATTTTCGGTGAAGTCATCCTTCTTCAGTCCAGTCTTGAACTTGAAGTCCGCCCAGTCCAGCCGGGTTTGCTTGCGGTTCTGGAGGTTCACCATCAGCATGGACGCTGGCCGCCACTGGCCCTGTACCTTCTGGAAGCCGCTGGCGGTATAGGTTTTCAGCAAGCTGTTCTTGCGGTCATAAAAGTCGATGCGGCGAATCAGGTAGTCCTGCTTGTCAATCCACACCTGCTGGCGGGTGTAGCCGGAATTGGCGTCCTTGGGCTTGCGTTCAATAACGGCGCAAGTCAGCGCCTCGCACTTTTCCTCACGAACAAAGCTGTAGCTGTATTTCTGCCAGTAGGGGGTAACGATGTCCTCAAACGCAAATTCGGAACCCATGAACGGACCGGACTTGTTGCCGGCGGCAATCTGCTTCACCCGGCTGATGGCGGGCAGATAGAGCCATTGCAGGTCGTCGCTGCCGGCCTGGGTGTGGGTGAGCAGGGCGGTGCCAGACACGTCGCGCGGTGTGTCGAAGATCATCAGGCTGCGGTCGCCTTCGGTACCGGTTTCCAGGTTCTGCACACGCAGGGCGCGCTCGGCGGTTTGACCGGAAGGATTGATCAACGTCATTTTCATGCTGGCGGTGCTGTCGCCAAAGCCGTGCAGGCGTTTATCGGCTTCCTGGGCAATGGTGTCGGCTTGATCGGCGCGAGCAGAAAGGGGGTTGAATACGATGGAGAGAGTCAGGCCAAGGGCCATGAGCGGAGCGATACGCATGATTTCACCGTGATTATTCAGATTTATAAGTTTTTCCCGGTTGGTTTCAGCCTAGACGCTGTTCCGGTCGGGTCAAATGCAAATACAGTTTAATCGCGGCGTTGCTGGCCGTGTGGCTATCCTTAGCGTCCTTTTTGCTTTCCCGGTGGGGTAAGCGCCGGTTGTGACCGGTCTGGTCCTTGGCTTCCGCTTGTAAAAACAAGCTGTTGCCGGATTGGCGCGATTGTAGGGGGAGGGTGTCTGGCAATCTTGTGGATGAGCGTCAGGGGGGTGGCGTCATTTCGCAATAATATGAGCAGTGTTCAGTAAACGCCTCTCTAACTCAGGTAATAGCCTGCAACTGCCGCACCCCCACCCGTGAACCGTCAAAATAACCGGAGTCGCCAAGCCTGATCCCCACCACCCTTTCAAACCATGGCAAGGCCTTGGGCGGCATGAACGCCAGCGGGCCCAAATGCACCGGCGTATGCGGGTCATAACCCAGCACCGCCCGCAATTCCGCCTCCTTTGCCGAAATTTCCTGCCGGAAGCTGCGGAATGCGTGGGCATAGCAGGCCGCCTGTTGGGCAAACTGAACCTTGTCCCCGGTATAACCCACCACGCTGCCCGGTTCTTCCAGCAGGCGCAGAACCGCCTTGAAATCCGGTTGCCAGAGTTCCGGGGCGGCATCTCCGGTCAAGGCCGCGCCAAGCTTTGCCCGGCAGGCGGGTGACAGTGCTTCAGGCAACCGGTCGCCCAACGGCAGGTCCATTCCGGCCAAAGCGGCCGAAGCGGCTTCGGTGTGGGCCAGATCAGTCAGATATTTGTTGAACGGACGCTGGTGACTAAAGTCAGGCCCTGCCAGTAACTGCCGGTAATAATGGCGATCATAGAGCCGCCAGAATATGCCCAGCTCGACCTGAAGCGCCAGACAGTAGCCAATGGTCAGGCGCTGTGCGGGCAAGGTGATGGCATGCTCGGGACTGCCTTCAATCAGCGCGGTGCAGGCATTGCGGATCATGGGGGGTGAACCGGCGCAAACCTCACCGGCTCCGATCAGCGCCTGGGTTTCGGTGATCAAGGACAGGAAGGCGGCGGCGGTGACCGGTATTTCTGCGCCCAGCGCCAGTCGCTCGTGCAGGGTTTGCATCACCCCGAAAAAACCGGCCCCCAGTTTGTGGCTGACCGCGTCACTGGCGGGCACCGGACTGTGCGGGTCGCGGCTGGTCAGCAGGTGGATGGCGGGCCTGGCCAGTTGGTCCAGCACGGCGGCCAGGATGTCGGTCCAGTTGGCGTTACGCCCGCCCGCTTGCGCCCGGAAGCCCGCCAGATCGGCCATGACCGTGTTGTAATGGCGGGATACCTGTACCAGAGCCGAGGTATTCATCAGCTTGCCCTGACGTAGGTCGGAGTAGGGGCATTCCTTCATTTCCATGGGCACCCCGGCCCTGATCGAGGCCCGCGCGCGGCGTTCGGCGATGGGGCGTCCTTCATCGTCAAAGACATCCGCCAGATCAAATATCAGTTCCGATACCGACCACGGCTGACCGGTTAACGCCTTTTCCAGTGCTTGGGACATCGGCATCTCTCCTGAGCTATAGTTCAAAGCCTAGCAGTTCCGAATGGGACTGCCAGATCTCCACAGGCAAAAGGTTGAATCAGGGTTATGAAGTTAATTGGCATTGCGGTGCGTCCGGCCCGTGGGGAGGCGATGGTGGTCAGGGAAAGGGCCGATATTTCGGTGGAGGAGGGGCTGGACGGTGATTATGTCAGCCGTCAGTGCAGTCGGCAGGTTTCGCTGTTGAGTGCGGAGTCGTGGCGGGATGTTTGCCGGGATGCCGGTGTTGATTTGCATTGGCATACGCGCCGGGCCAATTTGCTGGTTCAGGATTATGTTTTCGGGATGGCGGATTTGGGGAGGGTGGTGGTGATTGGTGATGTCCGGTTGCGTATCAGTCGTGAAACCATGCCTTGCCGGAAGATGGATATGCAGTTTCCCGGTTTGCAGGAGATTATCCGGCTGGACTGGCGGGGCGGGGTTTGTTGCCGGGTATTGCGGGGTGGGGTGATTGCGGTGGGGGATGAGATCAGGATGGAGGAAGTGTGATTGATTTTTGATAAATTTCAGCGGTATAAAACGAGAAAGCCTCCAAACTTTTCGCTTGTACCGCTGAATTAGAAGTTACGCAACTATTTTACATGCCTCGAGGGATTAGCTAACAGAGCTTTCATGTTTCGCATGTAATCCGTGAATATTTTATCAGCCCGAGCCTGCATTTCCTGCAACATCCAGCTTGTCAGCATCTTGCTGACGTTTTTATTTACAGTCACCTCGCGCTGCCCTACTGCAGAAGTGTAGTACGACAATGCATTTTCCAAATCAGGAACCGTCATTTGCCGACCATAGGCTTCGGCCCATTTAGCAGTTATATCCTCAACAGGGATAAGCCATTCCGAGGAAGTGAACAGCTTGTTATGCAGTTCACGAGCGGCGGGGATTTCAATGCCTCCATTTGAGGTCAGGACCTGTTGATACAGTTGTTGTGCCTGCAATTTGAACGACTCATCAGTTTGACGATTCATTTCTTCAATCACTTCGCGGACACCCTGAGCTTTAAGAACTTGTTGGACTAGCACCTCCTTGCGATCCAACTCGGCAGCAATAACCTGAGAGCACCCAATCATGAGTGCCAGACACAACACAACCGATTTATACATAACTAATTATTCCTGAGATTGCCGAGGAATCGGCGAGGCCGTTTTATCCAAAATTCCGAGAGCCGTCAATCAGTCCGACCGATATGAAGTGGGTAAGTCTCATACCCCCCTCACATACTCCAAAAACGCCCTCGCCACCGGACTCAGCTTACGGTTATCTCGCATCACAAAACTGAACGCACCTTTCAACGGAAATCCCCCCACCTCCAGAATGCACAAATTATCCCGGGCCGGATCATCCCCCAACGCATGACGCGACAACACCGTCACCCCCAGCCCGCCGGCCACCGCATGCTTGATCGCCTCATTACTCCCCAGCGACATCGCCACCTGCGGCTTGAAACCCTGCTCCGTAAAATGCTCCTCGGCCAATAGCCGGCAGCCGGAGCCGCTTTCCCGCATCAGCCAGCGCTCACCCGCCAACTCCGTCAGGCTCACCCGTTTCCCAGCCAGCCGGTGATTCCGCGCCGCCACCACCACCAGGGGCGTGTCGCGAAAGGGTTCGGTCCGCAAACGGGCATCCACCGGCGGTTTCATCATCACCGTCAGTTCATCCAGCCCCTTGTCCAGCCTACCCAGAATCGAGGCGCGGTTTTCAACGGCCAACTGCACATCAATGCCGGGATAAACCTCGCAGAACGGCCCCAGCAACTGCGGCAGCAGGTATTCGGCCGTGGTTACGGCAGCCAGACGCAACGTACCGCGACGCACCCCCTGCAATTCCGCCATGCGCGATTCAAACCGCGCCCACAAACCGAATACCTCGCTCACCGTGTCCTGCAATTCCAGCCCGGCGGCGGTTAGCTGTATGCGCTTGCCATGTTGCTCAAACAAGGGCAGGCCCACCTGTTCCGCCAGTTCACGCAGCTGGATGGAAACCGTGGGCTGAGAAAGATGCAGTTCCTCGGCGGCGCGGGTCATGGACAACAAACGGGCGGCGGCCTCAAAAGCCCGCAGCTGCTGCGGTGTGGCGCGCAAGGGGGAAGGGCGGTCCATAGATTAAACTCTATGCCTATTATCGGAATTGTATATTTTCATAAATAGGTCAAAACGCATAGACTAGCGCCTATTGAAAACGGGGTAGCCGCCGGCATGCCCCCACAACCTGCAGGTCCCTTCCGATGGTTACCCTTTCGCAGAAACGACTGACCCATCTCAAGCAGCTGGAAGCCGAGTCCATCCACATCATCCGCGAGGTTGCGGCCGAGTTCGAAAACCCGGTCATGCTCTACTCGGTGGGCAAGGACTCCGCCGTCATGCTGCATCTGGCGCTGAAGGCCTTTGCGCCGGGCGTGCCGCCATTCCCGCTGATGCACGTGGACACCACCTGGAAATTCCAGGAAATGATCACTTTCCGCGACTACATGGCGAAGAAGCACAACTGGAACCTGATCGTCCACATCAATGAAGAGGGCGTCAAGGCAGGGGTAAACCCCTTCACCGTTGGCAGCGCCAAGCACACCGATGTGATGAAAACGGAAGGCCTGAAGCAGGCGCTGAACAAGTACAAGTTCGATGCCGCTTTCGGTGGCGCCCGCCGCGATGAGGAAAAGTCCCGCGCCAAGGAACGTTTCTATTCCTTCCGCGATCGCAACCACCGCTGGGACCCCAAGAACCAGCGCCCGGAACTGTGGAATATCTACAACTCCAAGATCGACAAGGGCGAAAGCATTCGCGTGTTCCCGCTGTCGAACTGGACCGAGCTGGATATCTGGCAGTACATCTACCTCGAAAACATCGAGATTGTGCCGCTGTATTTTGCCGCCGAACGTCCGGTGATTGAGCGTGACGGTACGCTGATCATGATCGACGACGACCGCATCCTGCAGTACCTGAGCGATGAAGAGAAGGCGAAGATCCAGACCAAGAATGTGCGCTTCCGGACATTGGGTTGCTATCCGCTGACGGGCGCTGTGGAGTCCACCGCAGCCACCCTGCCGGAAATCATTCAGGAAATGCTGCTGACCAAGACGTCCGAACGTCAGGGCCGTGTCATTGACCACGACTCCGCCGGTTCCATGGAAAAGAAGAAGATGGAGGGGTACTTCTAATGTCTCATCAATCCGACCTGATCGCCTCCGATATTCTGGGCTATCTCAAGCAACACGAAAACAAGGACTTGCTGCGTTTCATCACCTGCGGCAACGTCGATGACGGCAAGTCCACGCTGATTGGCCGCATGCTGCACGACTCCAAGCTGATTTTTGAAGACCAGCTGGCCGCCATCAAGAAGGACTCGCTGAAGTACAACACCACCGACCAGGACATTGACCTGGCGCTGCTGGTGGACGGTTTGCAGGCCGAACGCGAGCAGGGCATTACCATTGATGTCGCCTACCGCTATTTCTCCACCGAGAAGCGCAAGTTCATCATCGCCGACTGCCCCGGCCACGAGCAATACACCCGCAACATGGCGACCGGTGCATCCACCTGCAATCTGGCCGTGATCCTGATTGACGCCCGTCGCGGGGTGCAGACCCAGACCCGTCGCCACAGCTTCATCGTCAGCCTGCTGGGCATCCGCCATGTCATTGTCGCCATCAACAAGATGGACCTGGTCGATTTCAGTGAAGAGGTCTACAACCGCATTCGTCAGGAATACCAGGAGTTTGCGGCCGAGCTGAACATTCCGGACATTCATTTTGTGCCGGTCTCGGCCTTGCGCGGCGACAACGTCATCACCCGCTCTGAAGGCATGGGCTGGTATACCGGTGAAACCCTGATGGAATTGCTGGAATCGGTGCAGGTCAACCACGACACCACGCTGGACGCTTTCCGCTTGCCGGTGCAGTACGTGAACCGGCCGAACCTGGATTTCCGGGGCTTCTGCGGCACGGTGGCTTCCGGTGAAATCCACCCCGGCGACAACATTGTCGCGCTGCCGTCCGGCAAGCGCTCCAAGGTTAAGACGGTGCTTGGTTCCACTGGAGAAGCCGATCTGGCCTTTACCGGCCAGGCCATTACCCTAACGCTGGAAACCGAAATCGACATTTCGCGCGGTGACATGATTGTGCGCGCGGATGAAAGCGAGCCGAACGTCTCCACCGCCTTTGATGCGCATGTGGTGTGGATGAACGAGAATCCGTTGCAGCCGGGCAAGGAGTATGCCTTCAAGCTGTCGGGCAAGGTAGTGTTCGGGCGTGTGGAGGCGGTGTTGCACCGTATCGACGTCAACTCGCTGGAACACTTCAATGCCGGGCAACTGGCGCTGAATGAAATCGGCCTGTGCCGCATCGTGGTCAATGCGCCGGTAGTGTTTGACGCCTACCGGGATTGCCGGGGTACAGGCAGCCTGATCATCATCGACCGCATGAGCAATGCCACGGCCGGAGCCGGTATGATTACTGCTGCCGCCCATGTCGCAGAAGCGGCGGTTGACGGTGATGAGCTGGCGCGTCTGCGCGCCTTTGAGGTGGAGCTGAACACGCTGGTCCGCAAGTACTTCCCGCACTGGGACACCAAGGACATCAGCAAGCTGCTCAAGTAAGCTACAGTCTGCGTTATGAATGCCGCCCGGCCGCAAGGTCAGGCGGCTTTTTTATTTTCCGCAAATAACCTTGGCAATATCCGCACTGGCGGTATTCGGGAAGATATCAATAAATTCCAGTTGATCATCAGGCGTGCTGCGGCTGTGCACCGGCTGGCCGTCAAGCGCCAGTTTCTCGTCGCGGGTGGCTGATGTTTTCCCTTGGCAATCATAGACATCCGTGGTCAGCGTTTCGTTGTATTTCCGGCCGTAGTCCTCCGTAACCTCCTTGTACTTCGCCCGAACCAAGGCTTGCTTCAGGGACTTTCCGGCCACGTTGACCGTTTTGATGGAATCGGTATCCACCGCCCATTGATCACCCTCGCGGGAGGAGGAGGCCGTCCAGGTTTCGGCTTGCGCCAACAGGGGCAGGGCGGTAAAAAACATCAGGGGCAGGATTCTCATGATTATTATTCCTGAAAAAGGTTAGGGTTATTCCGTCAATCATAGGACCAACCACTGCACACAGGAAGTGACTTTTCAGCATGGATTCGTTAAGAATACGCCCACGCGTTAACCCCCCGGACACATGAGGATTTCCATGCCCGAAATTTACGGCTCCGATGCCTTTTCCCCCAAGGAAATTGCCGCCCGCGTCGAAACCGTTGGCGTCACCAAGGCCCGCTTGCCCTTGTTGACCATGCTTATGCTAGGCATCCTGGCGGGTGCGTTTATCGGCCTGGGGTCGCTGGGGTTTGTGATCGTTAAATCCGATGCCTCACTCGGCTTCGCCATTGCACAGTTACTGGGCGGGGCGGTGTTCTCGCTGGGGCTGTTTCTGGTGCTGGTGGCGGGGGCGGAGTTGTTTACCGGCAACAACCTGCTGGTCATGGCCTGGGCAGACGGCAAGATCACCACCCGCGAGTTGCTGCGGAACTGGCTGGTGGTGTGTACCGGCAACCTGATCGGCGCGGTCGGGCTGGCGGTGCTGGTGTTCCTTTCGCACCATGCCGATCTCAATAACGGCGCCATTGCCGCTCAATACCTCAAGATAGCCGCCGCCAAAACGGATCTGCCGTTCCAAACCGCTTTCTTTCGCGGTGTGCTTTGCAATGTTCTGGTCTGCATGGCCGTGTGGATGGCGTTTGCCGGGCGCAGTGTCTTCGACAAGGCCGTGGCCGTGTTCTTGCCGGTGACGTTGTTCGTTGCTGCCGGGTTCGAGCACAGTATTGCCAACATGTTCTTCTTTCCCATGGCCATGCTGCTGCAGGCCGCCGGTACTGTTGATGCCGTTCCGGTGATCACGGTGTGGGGATGCCTCACCAATCTGGCGGCGGTCATTCTGGGCAATCTGGTCGGCGGCAGCGTGCTGGTCGGTCTGGTATATCACATCATTTATCATCGCCGTTCAGCGTAGCAGGCTGTTCAGCAGCGCGGTCAGGGTTTTCTGGGTGCGCAGGTCGCGATCCAGCGTCGGGTTGAACTCCACAATCTCCACCGCCTTCAACCGGCGGCGGTTGCGGCTGTGCAAGGCCTTGACCAGATGCGGCAAGGACAGGCCGTCCGGCTCGCGCACGCTGACGGCGGGGGCATAGGCGGGGTCCAGCGCATCCAGGTCAATGCTCAGGCCGAATCCGTCCGGCGCGGCCGAAACCCGCCGCCAGGCCTCGGCCACACAGACGCCCAATCCGCGCCGCCGGATTTCATCCATGGTATAGAACCGCACTCCAAGCCGTTGCAGGCGTTCCGGCTCGCCCGGTTCGTAACTGCGCACCCCCAGCACCACGGTATATTCCGGCCTCACCATGGGGCCTTTGCCCAGTTGCAACGCCGGTTCGCCTTCGCCCAGCAGAATCGCCAGCGGCATGCCATGCAGGCGGCCGCTGGGCGAGGTAAGCGGGGTGTGGCTGTCCAGATGGGCATCAATCCACAGCAGGCCCAGCGCCTTCCGGCCATAATCTGACAGCCCGCTCCAGGTGCCGATGGCGCAACTGTGATCGCCGCCGATAATCACCGGCAGGCCGCGCTTTTGCTGGCGCAAAACCCGCCGCGCCAGTCGGATGCAGGAGTTGCGGAGTTCCGGAACCCCTTCCGGCCAAGGCAGGGGTTGTGCCTGGCATTGCCACACCAGCCCGCCATCCAGCATGCCATGCCGGTAACGCAAGCGGCTGCGCCGATAGAGCCATGGACCGTTACGGTTGCCGGTGTCTGCGCCGCCAATGGCAAATCCGGCGTCAATTGCGACGGTTTTCATTGTCCATTTTCCGGATTTGTGGTCTGATTCATGCAACCATACACAAAAATAAAGGCATGGGCATTCCATTGCCAACTAAATCAAAGGTAACATCTGCAATTCTGAAGGGTTACCAGAACAACAGTGAGGATGTCCCCTATGCGTTGCCTCGGACCAGGACTGGCTTTGGCGGGTCTGATTACCTTGACCGCCTGCTCCACCCCCCAGACTGCCCTGCACCCGGTCAGCAACCCGCAACTGACCCAATTGCGCGGAAAAATTGATCATGTGCTGGATACCTACCGCCCACGCGGCTTCAGTATCGGCTCTTATGTCATGCCCACCAAGGGCAGCCTGTACCAGCCGGTTCCGGCTACTGACGCCCGCAGTTCGATTATTTATATCTACCGGCCTGCCAGCACCTGGAATGCCGAAGAGATTCTGGCGCCCAATATTTTCGTCAACGGCCGCCGCTTGCACGGGCTCCGCAACAACGCCTACTTCTGGCTGGAGCTTCCAGCCGGTGAGTATGATTTTGCGGCGCGTCGTCCGGTGGGGCCGGTTTATCTGGGCTATATTTTCCGCACCAAGCTGAAGGTGGAAGGCGGCAAGCAATACTATTTCCGTTATGACGAGGAAGGTTTCCGCATCAAGCCCGAGAAAGCACTGGGTCTGTTACAAATGGGACCCTTGTCGGAAATGCCTGAAAAGATGGCTATCCAGGAAATTCGTGAAACCCGCCTTGACCAGCCCGGTTATGCCTTCGCCACTCTATCCCAGGAACGCTGGAAACCGTTTGACCTGTTTGCCGATGGTGAGCATCCCGTGCCCCCCGAGCGCATCCAGGAGCTGAAGGACGTCAGTATCGGCAAAGAGGTGGTGTTGTGGAACCCGCTGACCTGGTAAAGCCGCCTCTATCCCGGCCGCCACAGCACATTTCGCTGGGGTGGTTGGTGCTTGACGTGGCGGGCATGTCGGTAATGGGGCTTGGTTTTGCCGTGATGCTGGGCAAATTCAATCCCTTGCCTCCGGCATGGCAATTTGGCGGAGCTGGTTTGTTGCTGGTGGTAGTCGGCCTGTTGTGCATGTTGCCCTTGTTCTGGAAAATCCGCAGCGCCATTCGCCATGTCCGTCATCAGGATGAGATGTTCCTGAACAGTCTGCCACCGGCGGTCGCGCAAGCCCTCAAACAACACACCCGCTAATCAACTGCTGAATTTGCGGCGCATGGTGTGCGCCGCCTACATCGGAAGTGTGGTGTTGTCCTGCCAATCCTGTAATTCCGCCATGATGCCCAGCAGCGCCTCAATATCCGGGGAGGCTGCCTCGATCGCTTTCTCCGGTTGATGTTTCAGCGCGTCCTTGAGGCGTTCCTCCAGCCGGCAGGCGGCCGTGCGCAAAGAGGGAACTCCACAGTAACGCGTGGCGCCATGCAAATAGTGGGTGTGGGCCAACAGGGCGGCGGCATTGGCTTGATGAATCGCCGCTTCCATCTTTTCCTGTTGCGCGGGCAGGCTGCCCAGCAACATATCCAGCATGTCCCGTGCCAGGTCCGCCTTGCCCGCGGCCAGATGCAGGCTTTCATTCCAGTCAACCAGAACTGCGCTGGCGAGCTTTTGTTCCGGGGTCACCGCCGGCATCCAGCCGGACTCCTGCAGCATGACGCCTGTCCATTTCTGGATGATGTGGATGAGTTGTTCTTCCTGCAGGGGTTTGGTCAGGTAGTCATTCATGCCTTCACGCAGCATATGGTCACGCTCATCCGACAGTGCGTGGGCGGTCAGCGCCACAATCGGCACCCGCTTGCCATCCCGTTCATTGTCACGGATGGTGCGGGTGGCGTCGATGCCAGACATGCCCGGCATCTGAATGTCCATGAATATCAGGTCAAAATGGCCGGCAAGGGCGCGCTGTACCGCCTCCTGACCGCTGCTGACTCCCAATACTTCAATACCCATATCCTCCAGCAGGGTGCAGACCAGTTTGAGATTGGCCGGGTGGTCGTCTACCGCCATGATGCGCAATGGAACTGGTTTAACGGTGACCGGAGCGGCTTGTATCCACGGCGACGGATCGTTCAGCTTGGCCATGCTGAAGCACTGCGCCAGCAAGGCCAGTAATACCCGGGGGCGCAGGGGCTTGGACAAGCAATGCAGACGGTATTGCGACACAAAATGCGGTTCCGGCTGGTTGTCATAACCCCGTGTCAAAACAACAATCGGGCCGCTATAACACGCACGCAATGCCTGCAACCTTGAGGGGGTGCTCTCGTCAAAAAAGCGGCTGCTGATAACGGCTCCGTCGCAAGGGGTTTTCAAGGCCTCGAGCAGACCTTCCCAATCAGTAGCTGCAATAACTTGTGCCTGAGCGCGGGACAAGGCGCCGCTCAGCAACTGCCGGCATTTTTCGTGCGGTTCCAGGATCAGCAGTTTTTTGTTTGCCAGCAATACGGCCTCCTGCGGCTTGGACTCCACAATACAGGCCTTGAAGTCAAACCAGAATGTTGCTCCGACTTCTTGGGTTTCATCGAAACCGATCTGGCCTTCCATTAATCCCACCAGATTCTTGGCGATGACCAAGCCCAGCCCGGTGCCGCCAAATTGACGGCTGACCGACGGGTCACCTTGCTGGAAGGCCTGGAACAAGTCGGCCTTGGCTGTGCGGGTCAGGCCGATACCGGTATCGGTCACACTGATCTTGATGACATGGTGCAGGGGGCGTGTGTCTTCCAGCATGACGCGAACAACTACTTCACCGGCCGGTGTAAACTTGATGGCGTTGCTTACCAGATTGGTCAGCACCTGCTTCAGGCGTAGGGAGTCCCCTTCCATCATGTGTGGAACATCGTCATAAATGAAGGCAATCTGCTCCAGACCCTTGTCATCGGCTTGGGGCGACAACATGTTCAGCACATCAAAAACGGTATCTTCAATGGACAGCGGCTGGCGTTCCAGTTGCAGCTTTCCGGCCTCGATCTTGGAAAAATCCAGCACATCATTAATGATGGCCAGCAGGTTGTTGGCCGACTTCTGGATGGTTTCGACAAAGTCCGCCTGACGCCCCTGCAACGGCGACTTCAGCAGCAGGCGGCTGAAACCGTTGATGCTGTTGAGCGGAGTCCGGAGTTCGTGGCTGATATTGGCCAGGAATGCCGATTTGATGCGATTGCCTTCAATGGCTTGAGCCCGCGAAAGGCGCAATTCAATGTTCTGCGCCTCAATGGTCTGATAATTTTCCTCCAGATCGGCACGGGTTTGCTCAATATCCTGACGCAATTCAGCCACACTGGCGGTCACGCGTTCCAGCAGGGCATTAATGTCATCCTGCAATCCGGCCAGGTCGCCCTCCGCCTGACAGTCCAGACGTTGTTCCAGGTTTTCCGGCGTCATCTGGGTAATTTGCCGGCTCATGCGGCTGATCGGTTCCAGCCATTTGCGCAGGGTAGAAGCCAGAATCAGGGCCAGCACGAACAGCATGATAAAGGCGCTGAACGAGGTGATAATCGCGGATTGATAGCGGGCGATGGTAAATGGCGCCGGACGCAGTTCTATCGCCAGCCAGTAGTTCGCAGAGCCATAGCTGAAGGGAGACAGCGCCAGCAGGTAGTTGGCCCCGTCCGGCGCGGGGTATGTCTGAAAGCCGGTTTTAGTGGGAAGACTTTCGAACACGGTCTTGAGCAGCGGCCCCCCGTGGGCGACAACCTGCCTGTCCTTATCCAGAATGCTGATGGAGCGGATATAGGGGCTCTCCAGCGCCGACTGCGTCATTTCCCGCCATTGCCCCTGGCCGGCCGAACCCATGGCTTCGGTCCGGTATTTTTCCACCAGCACTTCCGCATTGCGCATCTGCAAGTCGTCTATGTCCTGAAAACGCAGCATGACCGTGAATATGCCGAACAGAATGACAAACAACGTCACCGGTATCAGGGTTGCAAACAGCAGGCGGGTATGAAGGCTGACCGTTTTCATGAATTTTGTCGTGATGGTAACCAAAGGTTACTTTAACGAAAGAGCATGTCCCTGACAGCACTTTTTCTTTACAATCGCGCCCCAGAATCCCGGAGGCTCCCGCCATGTCATACCTGACCCCAGAACTATGTGTCGGCAATACGCCACTGGTGCGATTGCAACGGCTGGGAGTGCATACTGGCAATACTCTGCTGGTGAAGCTGGAAGGCAACAACCCCGCTGGTTCGGTCAAGGACCGGCCGGCGCTGAACATGATCCGGCGCGCTGAGGAGTCCGGGCGTATTCGCCCTGGCGATACACTGATTGAAGCGACCAGCGGCAATACCGGTATTGCCCTGGCCATGGTAGCGGCCATGAAAGGCTACCGAATGATCCTGATCATGCCGGATCACATGAGCCGGGAGCGCAAGGACGCCATGGCCGCCTATGGCGCCACCCTGATTGAAGTGCCGCAGTCCACCGGCATGGAAGGCGCCCGCGATTTGGCGCTGCGCATGGAGACAGAAGGCAAAGGGCTGGTGCTGAACCAGTTCGGCAACCCTGATAATCCGCTGGCCCACTACGAAAGCACCGGCCCGGAAATCTGGCGGGATACGGATGGAGCGGTAACTCACTTCATCAGCTCCATGGGCACCACCGGCACCATCATGGGAGTTTCGCGCTATTTGAAAGAACAAAATCCTTCCATACAGATTGTCGGCCTGCAACCGGGTGACGGTGCACAAATTGCCGGTATCCGCCGCTGGCCGGAAGCGTATTTGCCGACTATTTTTGAAAGGGAACGGGTGGACCGGATCATGGATATTCCGCAGAAAGCAGCGGAAGACACCATGCGCCGTCTGGCGCGGGAAGAGGGCATCTGCGCCGGGGTATCCTCCGGCGGGGCGGTGTGGGCCATGTTGCAACTGGCCGAACAGGTCAAGGATGCCGTCATGGTCGCCATTGTTTGCGACCGGGGCGACCGCTACCTCTCCACCGGCCTGTTTTCCGCTGAATAAGAACGATGTATTTCGGGGTGAAATGATTCGCCCGATACCCGGCAGCCGGCGAAATCTCGCCATCAATCAGGAAGTGCGGTATGCCCAGAGAAAAAGGAACACTGGTTTTCGATATCGAGACCATCCCGGACATTTCGCGCGCCAAGCGCCAGTACGGTCTGGAAAACCTGGACGATGCCGAGGCTTTTGAAGCCCTGAAAAATATCCGCCGCCAGGAAACCGGTGGCTCTGACTTTTTCAGGCATCACTTGCATCGCATTGTCTGCATTTCGGTGGTGCTGCGGCTGGGTGACACCGTGCGCGCCTGGTCGCTGGGCGAGGAAGACGGCAATGAAGCCGATATCATCCGCCGCTTCTTTACCGCCATCGACAAATATGATCTGACGCTGGTGTCCTGGAACGGCAGCGGCTTTGATCTGCCGGTGCTGCATTACCGCGCCATGTTGCATCAGATCAGCGCCCCCATGTACTGGGAAATGGGCGAGCACTACAAGGATTTCCGCTACAACAACTACATCAACCGCTTCCACTTGCGGCACGTTGACTTGATGGACGTACTGTCCATGTATCAGGCGCGGGCGGCCCAGCCGCTGGACCAGATTGCCTCTTTCCTCGGCTTCCCCGGCAAAATGGGCATGGACGGCAGCCAGGTTTATGAGCAGTACCTCGCAGGTAATCTGGCCGGCATCCGCCATTACTGTGAAACCGATGTGCTGAACACCTGGCTGGTGTATCTGCGCTTCCAGTTGCTGCGCGGCGAGATGTTCCGCCCCGACCATGACCGCGAAGTTGAACGGGTGCGGGAGTTGCTGGAAAACAGCCCGAAACCCCATTTGCAGGAATTCCTCAGTGCATGGAATGCAGCTCAAGAGACTGTTGATTGATGAAAAAGAAACAACGCCAGCGTCTGAAAGACCAGGCCCCGGACACCCTGACCATTACCCGTCTCAGCCATGAAGGCCGGGGCATTGCCCACCACGACGGCAAGACCGTCTTTGTGCGCGGTGCGCTGGCCGGTGAAACCGTCACGGCCCGCACCACGCTGATTCGCGGCAAATTCAACGAGGCCGATACGGTTGAAGTGCTGGAGGCCTCCCCGGAGCGCGCACAGCCGCCTTGCCCGCATTTTGGTATCTGCGGCGGCTGTGAATTGCAGCACATGGCGCCATCCGCCCAGATCGCGTTCAAGCAAAAGGTGCTGGAAGAGCAGTTCCGACATTTCGGCAACCTGCAGCCCAAAGAGTGGCTGCCGCCCATGGTGCACAACACCCAGGATTACCGCCGCAAGGCGCGCCTGGGTGTCAAGTTCGTGGTCAAGAAGGACAGCCTGTTCGTCGGATTCCGTGAAAAAGGGTCGCCGTTTCTGGCGGAGTTGTCCTCCTGTGCGGTGCTGGATCAACGCATTGGCAGCCGGATCATGGCGCTGCGTGAACTGATTGGCGGCATGGACGCCAAGGATACCCTGCCGCAAATCGAGTTTGCCGCCGGTGATGAGAGCGTGGCGCTGGTTTTCCGCCACATGGAACCCCTGTCAGCTTCCGATCAGGAGAAACTGGTGGCGTTCTGCCGTGACCTGGACTGGAAGTGTTACCTGCAACCGGGTAACTACACGACCGTTCATCGCGTCTGGCCTCTGGATGGTGAAGACCGCCTCACCTATGCCTTGCCGGACTTCAACCTGACCATGCGCTTCCATCCGCTGGATTTCACCCAGGTCAATGCCGCTATCAACCGGCAAATGGTCAAGCTCGCCATTGAAATGCTCAATCCGCAACCTCACGAGCGGGTGCTGGACCTGTTTTGCGGGCTGGGAAACTTCACCCTGCCGCTGGCGACACGCGCCGGTCATGTGGTGGGTGTAGAAGGGGATGCCGCCATGACCGAACGCGGTTATGAGAACGCCCGGCACAACAATCTCAGCAATGTGGATTTTTATGCCCAGGATCTGACGGCTGATTTTTCCGGCCAGCCGTGGGCGAAGGAGGGCTTTGACGCGCTGCTGATTGACCCGCCGCGTTCGGGCGCTTTGGAAGTGGTACAGTATTTGCCTCGTTTCGGGGCGAAGCGCATTGTTTATGTTTCCTGTAGTCCCGCGACTTTGGCGCGGGATGCCGGAGAGCTGGCCAAGGCGGGCTATACGCTGAAAAAAGCGGGTGTGATGGATATGTTCACCCATACCGCCCATGTCGAGTCGATTGCCTTGTTCGAAAAAGGTTGAACGATGGTCAAGGTTCGCGAAGATTATCCGTTGCAGGCGGACGGCGAGGTCAACCTCGACGCCTGGATTGACCGCATTGGCGCCCAGGTGGAATTGCACGATCCGGCATTGTTGCGGCGCGCCTGCCTTTTTGCGCGTGAGGCGGATGAGAGCTACGCCAAGGAACACCCGTGGAGTACGCGCACCAACAGCTTCCTGACCGGTCTGGCCATGGCGGACATCCTGGCCGACCTGAAACTGGACCAGGAGTCGGTCATGGCCGCCGTGCTCTACCGGGCGGTGCGGGAAGGCAAGACTACGCTGGAGATTGTGCGCAAGGAATTCGGGGTGGATATCGCCTTGCTGATTGAAGGCGTGCTGCGCATGGCCACCATCAGCCAGATCATCAATCCCGATTCCGTCAACAGCAAGTTCTCGCAAAGCCAGTTGCAGCTCGACAACATGCGCAAGATGCTGGTGGCCATGATTGACGATGTGCGGGTGGCGCTGATCAAGCTTGCTGAACGAACCTTCGCCATCCGCGAACTGAAAGAGGCTTCCGAAGAGCGGAAGCAACGGGTTGCCCGTGAAATTTTCGACATCTACGCCCCCTTGGCGCACCGCTTGGGCATCGGCCAGATCAAGTGGGAACTGGAAGACTTGTCCTTCCGTTACCTTGAACCGGAAGCCTACAAACATATTGCCCGTTTGCTGGATGAAAAACGCCTGCAAAGGGATGTTTATATCCAGAGCGTCATCCGCGAGCTGAAGGACGCCCTGCTCAAGGCGGATATTCACGCGGAAATCAGCGGTCGCGCCAAGCATATTTACTCCATCTGGCGGAAGATGCAGCGCAAAAAACTGAGCTTCCACGAACTCTATGACATTCGCGCCGTGCGCATCATGGTGCCGCAAGTACGCGACTGTTACGCCGTGCTCGGCATTGTCCATTCGTTGTGGAAACACATCCCCAAGGAATTCGACGATTACATTGCCACGCCCAAGGAAAACGGCTATCGCTCACTTCATACAGCCGTCATTGGTCCGGATGGCAAGGCGCTGGAAGTGCAGATCCGCACCACCAACATGCACGAAGAAGCAGAGCTCGGCGTCTGCGCGCATTGGGTATATAAGGAGGGCAGCAAGGGCGGCAGCAACAAGGACGCCGGCTACGAAAGCAAGATCGCCTGGCTGCGCCAGGTGCTGGAATGGCAGGAGGACATGGGGGAGGGCCAGATTGATGTGCTCGCTGACCAGATCCGTCAATCCATCAAGCATGAACGGGTCTATGTCTTTACCCGCGACGGACATGTCATTGACATGGAGACCGGAGCCACGCCGCTGGACTTCGCCTACACCATCCATACCCAGCTGGGCCATTCTTGCCGGGGCGCCAAGGTCAATGGCCGCATTGTCCCCATGAACACCCGGCTGCAAACCGGCGATCAGGTGGAAATTCTCACCCAGAAAGGCGGCACCCCCAGCCGGGACTGGCTCTCCGGTAATCTGGGCTATCTGGGCACCACCCGCGCCCAGGCCAAGGTTCGCCAGTGGTTCAAGCTCCAGGATCGGGAAAACAATATCCGCATCGGCCGCGAGTATCTGGAAAAAGATCTGGCCCGTATGGCCTTGACCTTGAAACATGTCAATCTGGCCGATTACGCACCCAAGTTGAACGTCAAGACTTCCGACGATGTGCTGGCCGGTGTCGGCGCCGGGGATATCCGCGCCTCGCAAGTGGTGGGGATGATTGCCGAGAGCCTGCCGCAGGACCCGGCCGCCGAGCCGCCCGCCATCCAGCTGAACAAAGGCCGTAAAGCCTTGCGCAGCGGGGTGGTAGTCGAGGGCATGGACAATGTGCTGACGCATGTCGCCGGCTGTTGCCGGCCCATACCGGGAGAGCCGGTTGTAGGTTATATCACGCATAACCGGGGCATCAGCGTGCATGCCTGCGCGTGCAGCGAGTTGTTGAAATTGCAGGAAGAGGAACCCGACCGCATCATTGAAGTCAGTTGGCAGCAGACCGTCGGTACGGTGCAGCCGGTCAGTATCCAGGTTCAGGCCTGGGACCGCACCGGCTTGCTGCGTGACATTACCTCGGTGCTGGCCAACGAGCATGTCAATGTCACCAGTGTGCATACCGAGTCCAACAAGCAGGACGGCATCGCCACCATGGACATTATTGTCGAGGTGGAAAGCCTGGGGCAGTTGGGCCGTTTACTGGCGCGCATTGAGCAACAGCCCAATGTCATTGCCGCCCGCCGCGTTTCCACCAGCCTGCCCAGGACTTGAGCCATGACCGAACCCCGTTACGATTTGCCGGCGTTGCTGGACATCATGGCCACCCTGCGCAGCGAGAACGGTTGCAGCTGGGATCGCAAACAAAGCTTTGAGACATTGGCCAAATATGTTATTGAAGAGGCACATGAGGTCACTGAAGCTATTGCCGCCCGCGACTACACTCATTTGTGTGAAGAGTTGGGCGACCTGTTGCTACAGGTGGTTTTCCAGGCGCAGATCGGGCGCGAACAAGGCCTCTTCGATTTCTCCGACGTAGTACAAGGCATCAGCGCCAAGCTGGTCCGACGGCATCCCCATGTGTTTGCCGATCAGACCGGCCTGACTCCTGAAGAGGTAAGTTCCCAATGGGAACTTATCAAGGCCGAAGAAAAAGCGGGGAAAGGGCAGGGGCAGTGGTTCATGGAGCAGGTGTCTTCCGGATTGCCGGCCTTGGCCCGTGCGGAAAAGTTGCAGAAGCAGGCTTCCAAAGTCGGATTCGACTGGAACAACCCGCGCGCGGTGCTGGAAAAAATGCAGGAAGAACTGGGTGAAATTGACCAAGCCCTGCAGGAATCTCCGGAGAAAGTGGCGGAAGAGGTCGGCGACCTGCTGTTTTGCGCCGTCAACCTGGCCCGGCACCTGAATG
Organism: Fluviicoccus sp.; assembly: GCF_030646115.1. Taxonomy (GTDB): domain Bacteria; phylum Pseudomonadota; class Gammaproteobacteria; order Pseudomonadales; family Moraxellaceae; genus Fluviicoccus. Next base: position 219,603 of record NZ_JAUSMX010000002.1, on the reverse strand, counting down.
TGGACAGTGAACAGGCCCTGAAGCTGACCAACCAGAAATTTGTACGCCGTTTCAACCATATAGAAGAACGGTTGCAGCAGCAGGGCAAAACCCTGGAAGGCAGTAATCTGGGGGAAATGGAGAGTTTGTGGCAGGAGGCCAAACGACGGGAGGGAAACCCGCCAATCGGCTAGTACCCGGCGACGCCATAGCCGGGGCTATAATGCATGCAGGCTATTCGGAATCACCGGTCATGACCACCCGCCTCGTTGACGGCTTTGGACGCGAAATCACTTACGTACGTTTGTCCGTGACAGACCGCTGTGATTTCCGTTGTGTCTACTGCATGAGTGAAGACATGCAGTTCCTGCCGCGACAGCAGGTGCTCAGCCTGGAAGAAATCTACCGCGTCGGCAAGGCCTTCGTCGACATGGGCGTCACCAAGCTGCGCCTCACCGGCGGTGAGCCGCTGATTCGCCCCAATATCCTGTTGCTGGTTGAAAAACTGGCGGCCTTGCCTGGTCTGCGCGAACTCACGCTCACCACCAACGGTTCCCAATTGGCCAGGCTGGCGCAACCCCTGCGTAATGCCGGTCTCAACCGTATCAATATCAGTCTCGACAGCCTCAAGGCCGACAAGTTCCGCGCCATCACCCGCACCGGCAATCTTGATGAGGTTCTGGCGGGAATAGATGCCGCCAATGCCGCCGGTTTCCAGCGCACCAAGCTCAATGCCGTTATCCTGCGCGGTCGCAATGACGACGAAATTTTGCCGTTGGTGGATTACGCCCGCCAACGCCTTCTCGATCTTTCCTTTATAGAGGAAATGCCGCTGGGCAATATCAGCGAGCATGACCGCGCCAATACCTACATCAGCAGTGAAGAAATCCGCCAGCGGATTGCCCAGCGTTATCCGCTGCTACCGGCGACAGACCAGACCGGCGGGCCTTCGCGTTATTGGCGCATGGGTGATTCCGGCAGCCGCCTGGGTTTCATTTCCCCCCACAGCCACAACTTTTGCGGCAGTTGCAACCGGGTGCGTGTGACCGTGGAAGGGCGCTTGCTGCTCTGTTTGGGCAATGAACACTCGGTGGACCTGAAACAGGTATTGCGCGCCAACCCGGATGACGATGTCGCCGTGCGCGACGCGATTGTGGCCGCCTTGCCCTTGAAACCCGAGCGCCATTATTTCAATCTTGAGGAAGAGCCGCAGATTGTCCGATTCATGAACATGACGGGCGGGTAGTTTCCTGACAATACCTTAGCAACATCCAGAGAGCATTCCATGAGCCATTCCAAAGCCGACAAACCGTTCATTCCCCTGCAAATCGCCATCCTCACTGTCTCCGACACCCGTTCACTGGAAACCGACACCTCCGGGCAATTCCTGGTCGATGCGTTGACCGAGGCCGGTCATTTGCTTGCTGATCGACGAATTGTCAAGGACGACATTTACCAGATCCGCGCCGTGCTCTCTGCCTGGATTGCCGATCCGCTGACGCAGGCCGTCATCATTACCGGTGGCACCGGCTTCTCCGGACGCGACAGCACCCCGGAAGCGGTCACGGTGCTTTTTGACAAGAATGTGGAAGGCTTTGGTGAGTTGTTCCGTCATTTCTCATTGCAGGAAATCGGCACCAGCACCCTGCAATCGCGTGCGGTGGCGGGCATGGCTAACAATACCGTCGTCTTTTGCCTGCCCGGCTCCACCAATGCCTGCCGCACCGCCTGGCAGAACATCTTGTTGCAACAGTTGGATAACCGCAACCGCCCCTGCAATTTTGTGCCGCACCTGAAACAGGCCGCCTATTGCGAACCCCGGGGATAAGCCATGAATGACTGCGGTTGCTACAGCATCACTTCCACCGGCTTGATGCCGGTCAACGCGGCCATTGAGCGTTTGCGGCAAGCTGGTCAGGCCAGGACGCCTGAAATTGAAAGGGTTTCTTTGGTGCAGGCCCTGAACCGGGTGCTGGCGGTTGATATCCTGGCGCCGGTGGATGTGCCGCCCCGGGACAACAGCGCCATGGACGGTTATGCTGTCCACACCGACAGCTTGGGCAGTATTCCCTTGACGCTGGCGATCAGTCAGCGTATTCCGGCTGGTGTAAATCCCGAGCCGTTGAGGCCCGGCACCGCTGCCCGGATATTTACCGGCGCCGTGATTCCTGAAGGGGTCAATGCGGTCGTGATGCAGGAAAACTGCTGTCAGGCAACGCCGGATTCGGTGCAGATCCGGCAGGCGTTCAAGGCGGGCGAGAATATCCGCCTCATCGGGCAGGATATCCGCACCGGAACCCGGATTCTGCAACAGGGAGAGCGCTTGGGTCCGGCAGCGATCGGCATGCTGGCGTCGTTGGGATTGGCCGAAGCGCCCGTTTACCGACGCCTGAAAGTGGCTGTGCTCAGCACCGGCGATGAGCTGGTTGAACCGGGTTCGCCGCTTCAACATGGCGGGCAGATTTACAACAGCAACCGCTATCTGTTGCAGGCGCTGCTGACAAGGCTGGATTGCGAATCGATTGACTTGGGCGTCGTTGCCGACAACTTGCCAGATACCTTGGCTGCCCTAGACAAGGCCCGGAAGCTGGCCGATGTGGTTATCAGCAGCGGCGGGGTATCGGTCGGGGAGGAGGACCACGTCAAAACAGCGGTGGAACAGTTGGGGAAACTGGATTTCTGGAAGATTGCGATCAAGCCTGGCAAGCCTCTGGCGTTTGGACGTATTGGCGAAACGGCCTTTATCGGCTTTCCGGGAAACCCGCAGTCGGTGTGGATTACATTTTTAATACTCGGCAGGCAGTTCCTGCTGGCCCGGCAAGGCCAGCGTTTCCGCAATGAACCCGCCGGTTATCCGGTTCCGATCTCGTTCAGCGTGGCCAAGCCCTTGAAGCGCGTGGAGTATTTGCGTGTAAGGCTGGTGGAGACGGAGCAGGGTTTGGTGCTGGAAAAACATGTCAATCAGAGCAGCGGGGTGTTGTCGTCCAGTCTGTGGGCCGACGGTCTGGCGTGTATTCCGGTGGATGTGGTGCTGAATCCGGGTGACTCTGTTCGTTTTATGCCCTTCTCCGGATTCGGAGTTGCTTGACGGGCAAATGAATGTTTTGTTACAAGTCGCATCAGTTTGGTGCGAAAGCATCAACCGGGCAGGGTTTTTTATCAGTGACTTTTGCAAAAACAAGCAAAAAAAGATCAAGTGTTTTGCAGAATGTTGTTGACAGCCTGTCTAAGTTGTTACAAATTATGTCACATATAGCCCTGTGCAGCCGGATGTGTCCGACGAGATGCACCAGAATGTGACAGGCAGTGTGAACTTTGACTTTTTAAACCGAAAGGGGATTTGAGAATGAAACGTAATCTGCTTGCTCTGGCCATTGGCGCCGCTGTTCTTCTGCCGCTGACTGCACAGGCCGCTCCGACCGTTTATGGTCGTCTGAACCTGTCGGTTGACTATGTGGATGTTGACGCTACGGGTCTGGAACCCGCTTGGGTTGTGAACAGCAATGCCTCCCGCATTGGCGTCAAAGGTAATGAAAAGCTGTCTGATGACTTTACCGCCGTGTACAAGGCTGAATGGCAAATCAATGGTGATATGGCTGGTGGTGGTGACTTGGGTGGTCGTGAACGCTACATCGGTCTGAAGCACTCCAGCCTCGGTACCATCCGTCTGGGTGCCATTGATTCTCCGTTGAAGACTTCGGAAGACATGGTTGATGCTTTCAATGATCATGCCGTCTTGGATATGGCAAATCTCGGCAACGCCGTTGCTGGTGTTCCGGCTGTTGCAAATGTCAGCTTGTCTGGTCAGTCACGCCTGAACAACTCCATCAACTATGTTTCGCCCAAGGTTCTTGATGTGTTCGGCGCAAACATCACCTTTGTTCCGGGTGAAAGTGCAGCCCCTTGTTCTGTACCGCCAAATGGTAACCCTGGTTGTGGTAACGACTTGGCCAACGGCATTTCCGCTGCCTTCAGCTACGAAGATGACAACCTGTACCTGTCTGCCGCACTGGACAAGGAAATTGCCGGTAAAGATCTGATCCGTGCCGTGGGCCGCTACAAGATGGACAAGTTGGTCTTTGCTGGTTTGTACCAGCAAGGTGAAACTGTTAATGCAGCCAACTCTGATGAGACCGCGTTTGTTTTCAGCGCATCTTACGAAATGGACAAGCTGACCTTCCGTGGTGAGTTGCTGAACAACACCGTAGAAACCGGCGTGGCTACCGAAAATCAAACTGACTTGATCGGCGTGGGCGTGGACTACAACTTCTCCCAAAACACCAAGGTTTATGGCAATCTTGCTCAAGTGAAGGTTGATATCGCTGGCACAGATACAACGAATATGTTGTTGGGTGGCGGTATCGAAGTTCGCTTCTAACCTGCTCCTGAGTCACAAAGAACCCGCTTCGGCGGGTTTTTTGTGGCCTGCTGTTAACGCGTCTTGATAAAGTGAACCCCTTCGAATGTCACAGAATGTTGCTGAATTCACATTTCTGTCATCTACCAGACACCGCACTGTCATCTGATCCTTCAATACTGTGTCCCAGTTGTAGCGCCATTGTTACAGCCCTTTATGACTCAGTGTTGAGGAGACCTTGAATGAATAAGTCGCTTATCGCCATCAGCATCGCTGCCGCTCTCGCCGCCCCGATGGCGAATGCAGCCCCCAAAGTCTATGGCAAGCTGAACCTGTCGGCTGAGTCCTACAAAAAGGATTTTGAAGACGTGACCAAAGTTGATGAAGATTTCACCCGCATGGTCAGCAACGCCTCTCGCTTCGGTGTCAAGGGTGAGGATGAACTGACCGCCAACCTTAGCGCCATCTATGGTATTGAATGGCATGTCCGCGCTGACGGTGATAGTGGCACCGATCTTTCTGAACGCAACCGTTTCTTCGGTATTAAGCACCAGCAATTCGGCACGCTGAAGATGGGCAAGTACGACACCTACATGAAGTTGTCGCAAGGTGAAGTGGACCTGTTCAACGATTTTGCCGGTGACATGGAATGGACACTCGCTGGTGAAAACCGCATTAACAACGTGATCGGTTATGAATCACCCAAGTTCATGAACACCCAGATCAACGTCATGATGCAAACCCAGGATGCTGCTACAGCCGCCAAAAATGGTAACTCCCTGTCCGTCGTCCACAACAACGAAGAAATGGGTCTGTATCTGGCGCTGGCTTCCGACATGGGCATTGACGGCAAGTCCGCCCTGTTCGGCGCGCGTGAAAGCGACACCCTGCGTCTGACGGCTTCTTACAAGATTGCCGACCTGACCTTGAACTGCATCTACGGCACCAGCGAAAATATTACCGGTAAGGATGCCGAGACATCCATGTTGCTGGGTGTGGCTTACAAGATTGACGCCATTACCCTGAAGCTGCAACACAGCACGGCGGAAGCGGATGATGAGGCCAAGGTTGGCGCGGGAAAGAGCTCCGAGCGCACCATGTCTTCGCTGGGAGCTGACTACAACATCACCTCCAAGACCAAGGCGTTTGCCTGGTACACCACCCGTGAAGACGTGCTGAAGGGAGCTGCTAACGACATCGAAGAAACCATTCTGGCTGTCGGCATGGAACACAAGTTCTGATCCACGGTTTCATTCTCGGCCAAGGATGGCCAAATCCCCATGGAAGACCCTGAAAGAAACGGATTTTCACCTTGCCCGCACCTCGCGGGCTTTTTCTTTGGACGAACAGACCGCTCTGCGTTGAGACAAAACGCCCTCCCTGTTAAAATCGCCGCGCATTCCATCCTATCCCGCTAACAATCCAGGCGAATACATGACCAAGTACATTTTTGTCACCGGTGGCGTTGTTTCTTCATTGGGCAAGGGCATCTCGGCGGCTTCGCTGGCCTCCCTGCTGGAAGCCCGTGGTCTGAAGGTCATCATGACGAAAATGGACCCGTATATTAATGTCGATCCGGGCACCATGAGCCCCTATCAGCACGGTGAAGTCTTCGTCACCGAAGACGGGGCCGAAACCGACCTTGACCTGGGCTACTACGAACGTTTCCTGCGTCGCTCCAAGATGTCGAAGAACAACAGTTTTTCGTCCGGCCGCATTTATCTGGATGTGATTTCACGGGAGCGTCGCGGGGACTATCTGGGCGCCACGGTGCAGGTCATTCCGCACATCACCGACATGATCAAGCAGCGCATCCGGGAAGGTGCGCGCGGTTATGACGTAGCCATTATCGAAATCGGCGGCACGGCCGGGGACATTGAGTCCCTGCCTTTTATGGAAGCCGTGCGCCAGATGCGGGTGGAACTGGGTTTTTCCGGATCGCTGATGGTTCACCTGACGCTGGTGCCTTACATTGCATCCGCCGGTGAAACCAAGACCAAGCCTACCCAGCATTCGGTAAAGGAGTTGCGTTCCATCGGCCTGCAACCCGATGTGCTGATCTGCCGCTCCGACCATACGATTTCCGAAGAATCCCGTCGCAAGATTTCCCTGTTCACCAATGTGGAAGAGCGGGCGGTGATCCTGGCGGAAGATGTCGCTAGCATCTACATGATTCCACGCACGCTGAATGAACAGGGCCTGGATGATTATGTGATTGAGCGTTTGGCATTGGGCGAACGTCCGCCAGCCGATTTGAGCGACTGGGATGCCGTGGTGGAAGGCTTGCTGAAGCCGGAGCGGGAAGTGACCATTGCCATGGTCGGCAAATACACCGAACTGCCTGATGCCTACAAATCCCTGAATGAAGCCCTGTTGCACGCCGGTATCCAGCACCGCACCAAGGTTCGCATTGATTATGTGGACGCCGAGTCGGTGGAAGAACAGGGCATTGACCTGATCAAGGATGCCGATGCCATCCTGGTGCCCGGCGGCTTTGGCGACCGTGGCACGGAAGGCAAAATTGCCGCTATCCGTTATGCTCGTGAGAACAAAGTGCCTTATCTGGGCATCTGCCTGGGCATGCAACTGGCGGTCATTGAGTATGCGCGTCATGTAGTGGGACTGGGTGGTGCATCGTCCACCGAGTTCAACAAGCAGTGCACCCATCCCATCATTGCCATGATCACAGAATGGACCAATGAGGCCGGTGAATTGATCACCCGCGACGAAAATTCCAATCTGGGCGGCACCATGCGTCTGGGTGCACAAGTCTGTCATCTGGAAACCGGTACGTTGGCGCGCAAGGTGTATGGCAACGATACCATTGTTGAACGCCATCGCCATCGCTATGAAGTTAACAGCGGCTATATTGGCCGTCTGGTGGAAAAAGGCTTGCGGATTTCAGGCCGCAGCGCCGATCAGAATCTGGTGGAAGTGGTGGAGATCGCCAATCATCCCTGGTTCCTGGCTTGCCAGTTCCACCCGGAATTCACCAGTTCCCCTCGTGACGGCCACCCCTTGTTCAGCGGGTTTGTCGGTGCGGCGCTGGCGCACAAGTCCTAAAACAACAATGACTCCCAATTGCTGAGGAATGGCACCATGAATGAACGCTTGCTGAGTCTGGGTTCCATCACCATGGGCAATTCCCGCCCGTTCGTGCTGTTTGGCGGCATGAATGTGCTGGAATCCCGCGATATGGCCATGCGTGTTTGCGAGCACTATGTGGAAGTGACCCAAAAGCTGGGCATTCCCTATGTGTTCAAGGCCTCTTTCGACAAGGCCAACCGCTCCTCGATCAATTCCTATCGCGGTCCCGGCCTGGAAGAAGGCCTGCGCATTTTCGAAGAAATCAAAAAACAGTTTGGCGTACCGTTGATTACCGATGTGCATGAACCGCATCAGGCGCAACCGGTAGCGGAAGTCTGCGACATTATCCAGTTGCCGGCGTTCCTGTCCCGCCAAACCGATCTGGTGGCCGCCATGGCCAAGACCGGTGCCATCATCAACATCAAGAAGGCCCAGTTCCTGGCCCCCCAGGAAATGAAGCACATCATCAGCAAGTGCAACGAAGCCGGCAACGACAAGATTGTGTTGTGCGAGCGTGGCTCCAGCTTTGGCTACAACAACCTGGTGGTGGACATGCTGGGCTTCGGCATCATGAAGCAGACCGGTTATCCGGTGTTTTTTGATGTTACGCATTCGCTGCAAATGCCGGGTGGTCTGGCGAACGCAGCCGGCGGCCGCCGCGCCCAGGTCACTGAATTGGCTCGCGCCGGTATGGCGGTCGGCTTGGCCGGATTGTTCCTGGAGGCCCATCCGGACCCGGAACTGGCCAAATGCGACGGCCCCTGCGCCTTGCGCCTGTCACAACTTGAAGCTTTCCTCACCCAGATCAAGGCTATTGATGATCTGGTGAAGCAATTCCCCGCGATTGACACCCATTAACTGCTAAGGAGCTCTGGACATGTCCCAGATTATCGATATTCGCGCCCGTGAAATCCTGGATTCCCGTGGAAACCCCACGATCGAGGCTGATGTCATCCTGGAATCCGGCGTCATCGGTCGCGGTTGTGCTCCCAGCGGCGCCTCCACCGGCTCCCGCGAAGCGCTGGAACTGCGTGACAAGGATCCGAAGCGCTATGCGGGCAAGGGTGTGCTGACGGCGGTTGGTAACGTCAACCGTGATATCTGCGAGCTGCTCACAGGCCGTTCGGTGTATGACCAGGCCGACATCGACCGGGCGATGATTGCCCTCGACAACACCGAAAACAAGTCCAAGCTGGGCGCCAACGCCATGCTGGCCGTGTCACTGGCCTGCGCACGTGCTGCTGCTATGGACAAGCGTGTGCCGTTGTACGAATACATGGCCTCGCTGCGCGGCGCCACCAGCTACACCATGCCGGTGCCGATGATGAACATCCTCAACGGCGGCGAACACGCCGACAACACCGTCGATATCCAGGAGTTCATGGTGGAGCCGGTTGGCTTTACATCCTTTGCCGAAGCCCTGCGTTGCGGCGCCGAGATTTTCCACGCCCTGAAGAGCGTGCTGAAGTCCAAGGGCCTGAGCACTTCCGTGGGTGATGAAGGCGGTTTTGCCCCGAACCTGCGCAGCAATGAAGAAGCGCTGCAAGTGATCATGGAAGCCATTGAAAAGACCGGTTACAAGGCTGGTGACAATGTGCATCTGGCGCTGGACTGTGCGGCCAGCGAGTTCTACAAGAACGGCATGTATCATCTGGAAGGCGAGGGCAAGTCCTTTGATTCCGACCAGTTCACTGACTATCTGGCCGGTCTCACCCGCCAGTATCCGATCATTTCCGTGGAAGACGGTCTGGACGAATCCGATTGGGCCGGCTGGAAGCTGCTGACCGACAAGATCGGCGACAAGATCCAGCTGGTGGGCGATGACCTGTTTGTCACCAACCCGGCCATCCTGCAACGGGGCATCAACGAAGGCGTAGCCAACGCCATCCTGATCAAGTACAACCAGATCGGCACGTTGACCGAAACGCTGGACGCCATTTACTTGGCCAAGCAGAACGGTTACGCCACCGTGATTTCACACCGTTCGGGCGAAACCGAGGACTCCACCATTGCCGATCTGGCCGTGGCGACCTCAGCCGGTCAAATCAAGACTGGTTCGCTGTGCCGTTCCGACCGCACTTCCAAGTACAACCAGTTGTTGCGCATTGAGCAGGAACTGGATTATGTGGCTGCCTACCGTGGTCGTGCGGAGTTCCGTGCTTTCCGTTAATCCCTCTGTGCCGGGACCGGTATCTTTTGATGCCGGTTTCGGAGGTGACCCGCCATGCTGAACTCCATGTTTGGCCGTGTTGTGTTAATGCTGGCCCTGTTGATCATCGTCTGGATTCAAAGCCAGCTGTGGCTGGGTGAGGGCAGTATTGGCCATAACCGTGAATTGCAAGGCGAGATTGATGCCCGGAAGGCGGAAAATGCCGTGCTGGCGGAGCGTAACCGGATTCTGATGGCGGAAGTCCGCGATCTCAAACAAGGACTGGAAGCCGTTGAAGAACGCGCGCGCCTGGATCTTGGCATGGTCAAGAACGGTGAAACCTTTGTGCGGGTGACTCATTCCCGTCCTGATGTAAGTTCTGCACAACCAGCCGGAGGCGCGCCCCGTTGAGGATTCGCGCCGTTGTCCCGGCGGCTGGAACCGGACGCCGGTTTGGAGGGGAGGTTCCCAAACAGTATCTCGACATTCATGGCCGGACAGTGATGCAGTGGACGCTGGATCTGCTGGGCAGCATTGCAGCCATTGACGAGATCGTGGTTGCCCTGCATCCGGATGATACCCTCGCATCAACCCTGACCTACCTTCATCCCGACAAACTGCGATTTACCGCCGGCGGCGCCGAACGTTCGGATTCCGTGCTGTGCGGGCTGAAGGCCATGACGGCGAAGTCTGACGATTGGGTGCTTGTGCATGATGTCGCCCGTCCTTGTGTGCCGGTAGAAGATATCCTGCAACTGTTGAAGATGGCGGGTGACGATCCGGTCGGCGGCTTGCTGGCCCAGCCGGTTCGCGATACGCTCAAACGCAGTAGCGCCGATGGATTGCGGGTTGGTGAAACGGTTTCCCGCGAGGGTATGTGGCAGGCGCAGACGCCGCAATTGTTTCGCTATGGCCTGCTGAAGGCGGCTCTTGAATCGGCCGCCGCCCGCAATACCGTGGTGACGGATGAAGCTTCCGCCATTGAAGCGCTGGGGTTTTCGCCGATGCTGGTGCCGGGCAGTCCCCGCAACCTGAAAATTACCTGGCCTGACGATTTGTGGCTGGCCGGTCAGATACTGAGTTCCTCCCGATGAATAAATTTCCCCGAATCGGCCATGGTATTGATGTGCACCGCTTCGGCGAGGGCAACCATGTCACTCTCGGCGGGGTGGAAATTCCCCATGAGTACGGACTGGTTGCCCATTCTGACGGGGATGTGGCCCTGCATGCCTTGTGTGACGCCTTGCTCGGCGCGTTGGCGCTGGGGGATATTGGCAAGCACTTCCCGGATACCGATCCCGCCTATAGTCAGGCCGACAGTCGCGGATTGTTGCGGCGTGTCATGTCGCTGGTGACGGAGCGCGGCTATGGCGTAGGCAATTGCGACCTGACTATTTTGGCTGAACGACCCAGGTTGTCGCCTTATATTGCCGAGATGCAATCCAGGATCGCCGCTGACTTGGGCATCACTGCGGAATGTGTCAGTATTAAAGCGACAACCACCGAAAAGCTGGGCTTTGTCGGCCGCCGTGAAGGCATTGAAGCCCATGCGGTGGTTATTGTATTTCCTGTCGAGTAATCCATGCGAATTCTGCTCAGTAATGATGATGGTGTATTGGCGCCCGGACTCAACGCCTTGGCGAACGCGCTCAAAACCATTGCCGATGTCACGGTGGTGGCCCCGGAAAGTGAACGCAGCGGATTTTCCAGCGCCTTGACCCTGGATCGGCCGTTGCGACCCTTGCGGTTGTCCAATGGCTTCTGGTCCGTCAACGGAACTCCGGCGGACTGTGTCTATCTGGCCGTCAACGGTTTCTTTGACCAGGAGCCGGACATGGTGATCTCGGGTATCAATTCCGGCGCCAACCTGGGTGACGATGTCCTGTATTCCGGAACAGTGGGTGCGGCCCTTGAAGGCCGATTTCTGGGCAAGCCTTCCCTGGCGGTTTCCTTGTGCGGCGCATCTGTCAAGCAATATACGGAATCCGCTCACTTTGATGTCGCTGCGCAACTGGTGTGTCAGCTTGTCGAAAACTGGAAGGAGCTTCAGCTGCCCCTGCACAATATGATCAACATGAATGTGCCCGATCTGCCGTTGTCCGGCATCCAGGGTTTCCGCCTGACCCGGCTGGGCAAGCGCAAGCGCGGCTTTTCGGTCAGTACCGTGGAAGACCCCAGGGGTCGCAAGGCATACTGGATCGGACTGGCCGGAGATCCCAACACCCTGGAAGAGGGCACCGACTTCCATGCGGTCAATCACGGCTATGTCAGCCTGACGCCGTTGCAAACCGATCTGACCAGCCATGAGGCCTTGCCCGGGCTGACTGAATGGCTGAACCGTAATCAAGGAAACTGAAGTCATGCGTTATTCCCCCCGGTATACGAGTTTCGCCCTGGCGCTTGGCTTGGCAGCTTCGTTGTGCCTTTCTGCTTGCAGCACCCTGAAAAAAACAGACTCCGCGCCCGTGGCTGATAACAAGCCGCGTGAGCCGTTGCCGCCGCTTTCGTATCCGCTGTATCGCGTCAAGTCCGGTGATACCCTCTGGGCCATTGCCATGCGTTTTGAGAAGGATTACCGCGATCTGGCCCGCATCAACAGCCTGGATGCCAAATTCACGATTTACGCCGACCAGGCCCTGCGTTTGGAAGAAGAAGGCAAGGCAGCCGAACCTGCGCCAGTCAAGGCGGACCCCAAACCGGCTGTTGCGGCAACGGCATCAACGGCCGTTCCTCCCAAGGAAAAATCCAAAAAAACGGCTGCCGTGTCCGCTTCTAACACTGTAAAACCGGCTGTTCCGGCACCCTTGGCGAAGCCCGCCGCAGCAATCGCCAAAACATCGCCGTCTGTCAGTTCACCGGTGCAAGCCCCGGCAAAAAGTGGTTCACTCAGTTGGGGGTGGCCTGCCAATGGCAAGCTGCTTCAGCGCTTTAGCAGCGAAGGTGTTGGCAGCAAGGGACTTGATATTTCGGGGAATCGGGGTGATCCGGTTAAAGCCGCCGCCGATGGAGTGGTGGTCTATGCCGGGGAAGGTCTGGTCGGTTACGGCAAGCTGATGATTGTTCGTCACAATGATGACTTCATTTCCGCCTACGCCCACAATGACCGTCTTATTTCCGCCGAAGGGCAGCGCGTCAAACAGGGACAAACGATTGCCGAACTGGGTTCGACCGGTGCAGATCGAGACAAATTGCACTTCGAGATCCGTTACAAAGGCAAGCCTATTGATCCTTTGACCCAATTGCCCGCCATCAACTGATTCCCGTCTGCCGACCCTTTAACCAAAAGGGAAGGCAGAGCCATGACAATTTCAAAAACACACGCATCCGCCCATAAGATCCGCAAAGCCGCTGCTCCGGGCAGCACCGACAATACCCAGATTTACCTGCATGACATCGGCGCCTCGCCGCTGCTTTCAGCCGAAGAGGAAGTTTATTATTCCCGGCTCTCCAAGCAGGGGGATGAGTCCGCCCGCAAGCGCATGATTGAAAGCAACCTGCGGCTGGTGGTGAAAATTGCCCGGCGCTACGTGAATCGCGGTTTGTCGTTTCTGGACCTGATTGAAGAAGGTAATCTCGGCCTGATTCATGCCGTTGAGAAATTTGATCCTGAACGCGGCTTTCGTTTCTCTACCTACGCCACCTGGTGGATCCGGCAAACCATTGAACGGGCTTTGATGAGCCAGACACGCACCGTTCGTTTGCCGGTTCATGTGGTCAAGGAACTCAACCTCTATCTTCGCGCCGCCCGCGAACTGAGCCAGAAACTGGATCATGAACCCAGCGCAGAGGAAATCGCGACCTTGCTGGACAAACCGTTGGCGATGGTGGAGTACATGCTGGGGCTGACCGAGCGTGTAACTTCGATCGACAGCCCGTTGGCTGGTGACTCGGAAAAAAGCCTGCTGGATACCTTGGCTGACCCGCAAACGCTGGACCCGGCCGAAGCAATCCAGACCAGCGAACTGAACCACAGTCTGGAGCACTGGCTGGAATTACTGCCTGACCGTCAACGGGAAGTGCTGACCCGCCGGTTCGGTCTGGCTGGCCATGAGGCGGCCACCCTTGAGCGCGTGGGGGAGCAGATTGGTCTGACGAGGGAGCGGGTACGGCAGATTCAGGTGGATGCGTTGCGCCGTTTGCGGGAAATATTGCAGCGCGAAGGGTTGAATGCCGATACTTTGTTCAACGATGAAACTCTGCACTGACAAACGGGGAGGGGGTTGCTACAATCTGCGCCCTCTCTCCGTAGTTAAATGGATATAACAGCCCCCTCCTAAGGGGCAGTTACAGGTTCGATTCCTGTCGGGGAGGCCATTTAACTCTATCACCGCTTCTTATCGCATATCAAAACCGTTGGCCTGCAACGGTTTCCACGCCTTCCCCCTTATCACTGTTTCTCCCCTTTTATCATTTCATCTCACTCTAACTTGTCAGTAATATCGTCAGTCAAAATTGACCGGCTTCGCTAACTGACATGTCTCTGACCGATTTGCGCATCAAATCTCTAAAACCTACTGACAAAGAGCATCGGGATTTAGACAAAAAAGGCTTATATCTCTGCGTGTTAACCACCAGCGCGTAGTCATGGCAGCACCGATACACTTTCGGCGGTAAATCACGGCGTGCATCCCTGGGGAGCTATCCAGAGGTGAGGCCCGGCGGCGGCCTGATGCAAACCGTGAGTTGTTGGAGGCAGGCGAGGACCCGTTGCAGGTACGAGCGGCAGAAAAGCGGCAAGTACTGTTGGCTGCTGAAAACTGCTTCGAATCAGTGGCGCTGGAGTGCTGGCGGTTGCAGTAAAAAAATGGAAACCGGAGTACGCGGAGCGGATCAAAGAATCCCTGGAGCAAGACGCTTTCCCAGCCACCGGGTAGCGTCAGGTACCCAGCATTGAGCCGCAGGAGGTTTTGGCAGTAATCCGTGCTATTGAAAAACGTGGGGCGCTCACCGTCGCCAGCCGCATATATCACCAGTGCGTTGCCTTTTTTGACTATGCCGTGGTGCTGGGTATAACCTGCTACAAACCAGCATCGGTTTTGCATGTGGGTCTGGAGCAGCATTCGTCAAAAAATTACCGTCATCTGTCGGCGGCTGACTTGCGAGGCTTTCTGTGTGCCATTGATGGTTACAACGGCCGCAACATTTCAAGGCTGGCCATGAAGCTGATGAAGCTGACATTTTTCCGCACGTATGAGCTTCGGCATGCTGAGTGGGTACATATAGATCTGGTGTATCCGGAGTGGCGCACTCCTCCCCGGTACATGAAAATGAAACGCCAGCATATTGTGCCGCTGACTAAGCAGGCGGTGGCGGTTATCAAGCAGATCCAGCAGCTGACGGGCAATCGGTCGTTTCTGTTTCCGAATGAGGCGCGGCCGCTGGAGCCAATGTTGGGTGGGGTGCTATTGAAGTTGTTGGAGGGGGTGGCTTACAAGGAGAAAACCACGGTTCACGGATTGCGGGCGACAGCCAGCACGATATTCAATGAAAACGGGTTCAATGCGGATATGATTGAACGGCAGCTGGCGCTTGTGGAGCTCAGCCGGGTGAGGGCTGCCTATAACCGCGGAGTATTTGCCGGAACGGCGGGGAATGATGCAATGGTGGGCGGATTATCTGGATGAGTGCAAGGCACGGGGTGAATCGTTTATTATTAAGCGACAGGTGTCGCCCGCCTAGGAGGCCTTATGACCCGCTATCTCGATACGCTTCCGCAGCCGTGGTCTCGTAAGGATATTGAGGCCGCGATATTCAACTCATTTATTGATGCGATAGCAGCCATCGAAGAAACAAAGGGAGGCCAGCGATGGAAAGCCTTGCAAAATCTTGAAGACACACTTTGGATCTTCAATACTAGCACAACAGATCTTCTTGATGAGATATGCATCTTCGGCGACCGAAGCAAGAATCCCAGCTTCTGGCATCAAGCCAATGTGAATGAAGAAGGGCACACGCGAGCCGTAAAGAAGAAATTATTCCATTGCACGTCGGCTCTCATGGCTCTAGTCGACCATGCACGTACATTTGAGCGTAAGATGCCGGTAACCGGATATATCAATAAGTTGAAGGCAACTTTTTCATCGCCAGGGCTGCACGATTTCCTGCAATGCCTTAGAAACTACAATATGCATTGGCGGGTCGCGAAGGCGTACTGGACGATCCAAACCGAAGCCAATTCGAAAACGCTTCAGGCTAGATTCAGAATCGCAAAATGCGAGTTGTTGGAGTGGGATGGGTGGACCTCAGGCGCCCGCCAATATATTGATTGTGCCTCGGACGAGATTGACGTCTATGACCTTTTTTCCGAGTATCGGAGACACGTACAGAGCTTCTATGCTTGGCATAAGGGTGCATTCTTGGACGGCTATGCAGAGGATCTTCGGCTGTACTTCGAATACAAGCGCCTCTACGACGGGCTAACAAAGAAGTGCATATGGAATGTGATTGTTTCGCAGGCACCCAAAACGCTTAATCCATTTCAATATCTGGACCAATATCTTCCGCGACATCAGCTTGAAAGGCTTCTTGCATACGAGCACCGGAGCGATGCTCAAGTGGAAGCATTGGTCCAAATGGTTGGCATGAAGGAATTCTGCGACGAAGCAATGTACGAAAAATTGCTTGTGCTCTTTCGTCCACCGACATGAGGCCCAGCCCATCATTAGAGCGGACCTCGCGTGAAAGGCCGCACGAGGCAGTCCAATTCAGTTCGTTAGGTGGTTATGCCCTTTGATCTTCAATCCGCACAAGTTGCCGTAGGCATAGCTATCGGCCTGCTCACGATTCTTGGCACCATCTTCGGGGGGTTCGGGAAGGCTTGGCGTTGGGCTTCGTCATTGTTCAGTCAAAAGCCTCTAGTTGGGCTCATTGAAGTTCCGTCAAAGACAATGGTTTTGATCCCAATTTCGCGCCCAAACGCACTATAGTGGCACATGGGATCAATGAGTAGTCATCCCGCGATGCAAATCGTTGGGGATCTTAATATTACTAACATCTCAAAGTACGACGTTGTTGTCATGGGTGCCAAGATTCGAAAACCCAATGCCGTTGGTTATGTATTGGTACGCGCAAATGATTCGAATGAGTATAGTCAAAAACACAGAATCCCCCGCGGGGGTATCAGCGACCTTCGCTTTACCTTTTTCGTCCAACCCCCCGTCAGGGAAGAAGGAACGCTGTTCAAGGCCGACATTGCCATCATCGACCAATTCGGAAACGAGCATTGGCTGAAAGGTCTTGAGTTTCAGTACACATAAGGCCCGCCCCGCCACATTACCTAGAGCGCAACCCCATTCCCGGAGACTCATCTTCGTGTCTGTATAGAGATGTGATGATCGTACATGGCCTGATCTACCGCGCAGTCAGCACTTGACAGCCCCCGGCGGAAACGGTAATTGTCCAGACTGGAGGCTTGGCCTGACGGTTCCAGTACAACAAGGTTTATCCACCGCACTCCAACTGGCTGCTTGGCGCGATGGATAAACGCTATTCGTTTCGTTTGTATGGGCCCTTACGAGAGAAGGCCCTTCCGATATCTATTAACCGCAATACGTTTGCGAAAAAGAGGTAGTTATGAACTTTCAAGCTGGTGATGTTGTGCAACTGAAATCTGGTGGTCCGCTAATGACCGTCACAGGAGTTGTAGGCGTTGATAAGCGACTGGATATGGCCAAGGCTGCAGTAGGCCTTCAGGACGGAGATGTCGCGGTCGAGTATTTCGACGCTTCAAATAAATTGGTTAAAGGCACTTTCCAAGCAACAAGCCTGAATAAGGATGATTGTGAAGGGGCCTGACTCTACGTTCGAGGCGACCTGCGAGAAAATTCGCGCATGCGCCTCAACTCCACGTTGGCGATAAATTATGAACATTGATGGATTTTTGAAGATTTTTCAATCGGTATTCTATATTACTGCCAGCATCGTCGCTGTGCTTACTTATGTAAAAGCCAAGAACGGGCTGCTGAATACGGTAAACACTGAATACCACAAGAAAGTAATTGAAAGATTGTCTCAACTTAGTGATGAGTTGTACAAAGAGTTCGATTCTGAAGCAGATGATTTTTGGGTAAACGAAGACCCAATAAAGGAGATTCTAGAAATTTTACACATAAAAATCGCCCCTAACAAAGAGAAAATCATATCTTCAGGTATTTTGAAAACAGGAATTCCTGTCAGCAAAAAAGAGTCTTACTTACAGAACGCAGCCGATAAATATAAGTCAGACCCTTTCATCCCGGAAAGCGTCAGATTGAAGGTTGTCGATTTGCTGGAGGCTAGATCCTTGGCATTTCATAATGCAACTACCGATGCTATCGGGTACTACACCGATGGCCTTTCAAAAGGTAAATTTTGGGATACCTTGGAAACCAACCATCACTGGCTTCACAACAGAGTATTAAATCGGCTATATGAAATGGGATGCGGTGTGTCACAAGTTAACGAGGAAGTTCATGAGATTCGCCTTGAGATTCAAAAATACTTTTCTAAATTTAATCCTACAAGTAACCGCTAACAACTCATTCCAGGGCCGACCCAGTGTCATGTTACGCCTGCCTCAGGTCGTCCTTAACTCCAACATTGAGGCTGTAGGAATACCAAATAAATAGGATTTCGACTCATGGAAATTCAATTAGTTACAAACACAGAACTTCACTTTAACTGGTTTTTTCTACATCTTCGGTAGATGCAGCAGGAGAGAGTCGTGCTAGATAACCAATGGGCCAATGTAATTGGCCTTGGCCTGGATGCTGTAGGCGCAGTATTTCTTACCTATGGCTTGATCATTTCAAGAGCCAAGGCTCTGGAGCTTGGTCAGTCATACTTAAGTGGCGAGACTGATGAAGAAAATCTTCAGCTTCCGCCGGTTAATGATCGTCTCAAGCAATCTCGCAATGCAATCATTGGCGCGGTACTGTTAGTCGCTGGCTTCCTGTTCCAAATTTATGGGTCGTGGCCGCCGTAGGCTGAATCTATCAATCCAATATGGACAACAACTCAGCCGATTGTTGCTTTATTTCAATGGTTTTGGCAACCTTGCTCACCGGAGGCTAATCTTGCCTGCCACCGTGCGTCATCGTCAGCACTTGACGAGCCCCTGCGGAAAAGGTACTAATCCCCAGATTGGAGGCCCGGCCCGGCGGTTCAGTTATCCATCGCGTTCAGGTGCATCGACTCTAACTGGCTGCTTGGCGCGACGGATAAACGCTATTCAATAACCTTCTGATGAGGAAGCCATGAACTTATTTATTGATACGAACATACTACTAAATTTTTATCACTTCTCAAAAGATAGCTTAGAAGAGCTTGAAAAAGTATTTGTTCTTCAAAATTATGGAAAGATAAGCCTTTGGCTAACCGACCAAGTTGACCTTGAGCTTTCAAGAAATCGAGAGGCAAAGATTGCGGATGCCCTAAAAAGGTTCCTTGATGAAAAGCCAAGTTCTGGAATTCCACATATTGCACGAGGCTACCCTGAGTGTGAACAATTGATGAATGCGCTGAAAGCTGTTAACACCTCTCGAGATCGGCTTCTAGATAAAGTAAAGAACGATATAAATAGCAAAACCCTCTACGCCGATACTTTAATTAATGAAATATTCAAAAAATCTACGCGAATACCTCTAACAGATAGCCAGTTCACCTCATCCAAGAGAAGATCTGACTTACGCAGCCCTCCCGGAAAAAATGGTTCCCTCGGTGATGCAATTAACTGGGAAGCACTGCTTGAGGCCATTCCTGATGGTCAAGGTATTTTTATTATCTCTGAAGATGGCGACTTTTCCAGCCCTCTAGACAATGAAAGGCTCAGTGATTTTCTGTCAGAAGAGTGGGCTCGTAGAAAAAAATCCATTGCCATCCTGCACAAACGAGTTTCGCAGTTCTTATCCATTAATTTTCCGGATGCCAGAGTAGCTGCTGAGCTCGAGAAAGATATATTAATAGTCGAGCTTGCTAATAGCGGTAACTTTGCTAAAACCCATCAAGTTATTGAAGCCCTAACTAAGTTCACTAGCTTCAACTCAAAGCAGGCAAGCGATATCGCCGATGCGTTCATAATGAATCCACAAGTAGCCTGGATCGTAACTGACGAAGATGTAAAATCCTTTGGAAATAGAATTCTTACAGATCATAACAGTACGTTAGACCATAATCAGGCAAAGGCATTTATAAGCCTGCTTTCTACGTGAATAACAGGCTATAAATTTGTTCAAGACCGACGACTTACATCCGCGGCCTGAGCTCAATCGCTACGCCGCTAGCTGATTCAATTTCCCGCTAATCCAATCACTGACTGCCTGCTCACTCCAGCCCACCGCCGATCCGCCCAAGCTGACTTGGGCAGGGGGGTACTGGCCCGCTTTAATGCGACGGTAAATGGTAGGCACGCTGAGGCCAGCGCGTTTCGTGACTTCCGGCAAGCGGATGATACGGTCTGTTATTTAATAGGTGGTCAGGTCAGGCCTCATATTTCGATTTCAAAAACCGAACAAATTCGGCCATGCTGTCAACCATCTTCTGGCGGTGGTCATCGTCTTCCAGCCGCGAGGCCATTTTCACGTTGATCATGACGCCTTGGTCATGGTGTCAGGATTGCGGCATTGTTCCATGGCTTCGGCAAAGGTCTTGTAGACATTGCTGCGTCCCACCAAACGCAGCATCAGCGCCTTGTCCAGTTTGGCGGTCAATTGCGGATTGGCTCCGGTCAGCATCACCCGCACCTTGCGGCGATGCAAATCTTTCACCACCTCCTCCAGTGTCTGCATGCCCGTCATATCCATGAACGGCACCCGCTCCAGGCGAATGATCAGCACCTTCGGGTCGGTATGCGTACTGGCCAATGCCCGCTCGAAATTCTCCACTGCCCCGAAAAAGAACGGTCCTTCCACGGCATAAACCAGCAACCCGGCGGGCAACTTGCTGAAACCGGCCTGCGCTAACTCCTGCTGCAACTCAACATCGCCCTGTTGTTGTACATCCACACTGGCCGCCATGCGTCGCAAGAAGTGCAGCATGGCCAGAATCACCCCGATGTTCACCGCCACCACCAGGTCGGTGAAAACCGTCAGGCCAAAAGTCACCAGCAGGATCGTCACATCGGCGCGGGGGGCCCGTTTAACCATCTTCAGGAAATGGGGGATTTCACTCATGTTCCACGCCACTACAAACAGGATGGCGGCCAGTGCGGCCAGCGGAATGTTGGTAGCCAGCGGAGCCAGAACGAGGATGATCATAACCAATGTCAGCGCATGCACTATCCCGGCCAAGGGCGAAGTGCCGCCGTTGCGGATATTGGTGGCGGTGCGGGCAATGGCTCCGGTGGCTGCAAAGCCGCCAAACAACGGCGCGGCAATATTGGCGATACCCTGGCCCACCAGTTCCTGATTGGAGTCATGACGGGTGCCCGCCATGCCATCAGCCACTACGGCGGAGAGCAGCGATTCAATCGCGCCCAACATGGCAATGGTAAAAGCCGGGCCAACCAGCTCAACCACCCTGGAAAGAGTGATGTCAGGCAGTTTGAAGTCTGGCAAGCCTTGCGGAATGCCGCCGAAGGCGCTGCCAATGGTCACGACGCCTTCGAAATTAAAGATGGATTGCAGCACGGTCGCCACCACCAGGGCAACCAGCGGCCCCGGCACCCGGCTGAAACCCGGAATGCGGCCGGTAAAGATCACCAGTGCCAGCGACATCAACGCCAGCAGGGTCGTCACCGGATGGAAATGAGGCAGGGACAGCAGCAAGTGCCAGAATTTTTCATGAAAATGCTGGCCTGATACGTCCGGCAGGCCGAAGAAATCCTTCCATTGGCCCACCCAGATAATGACGGCGATGCCTGCCGTAAAGCCGGTGATGACGGGATCGGGGATAAACTTGATGATGGAACCCATTTTGGCCAGGCCCAGCAGCAATAGCATCACTCCGGCCATCATGGTGGCAATTTGCAAGCCTTCCACGCCGTATTTGGCGGTAATCCCGGCCAGGATGACAATGAACGCCCCGGTCGGCCCGGCAATCTGCAAGCGACTGCCGCCCAGGACAGACACCAGTAACCCGGCAACAATGGCAGTGTACAGTCCTTGCTCCGGCTTTACACCCGATGCAATGGCGAAAGCCATGGCCAAGGGTAACGCCACGACGCCGACAATGACTCCTGAGACAATGTTCGACAACCAATGTTCCCGGTTCAGCAGGCCTTGGCGGTGTGCATCGAGCAGGGCAATCATGACGGGCTCCAAAAACGATTTAATGTGTATTATATTAACATCATATGTTAATAAATTGCGCATTGAAGGGATGAGTCATTGCTAATCGAGATTGAAATACCCTGCAATGACAGGTTGCCTGCAACGGGTTATAATTTGATTAACATCTAATGCCATCAGGGCAATGCTGACATGGAAAACAAGACCGCCCGCCTGACTGTACTGATTGATCCGGTCAAGAAACAGGCTTTTGAAGGGCTATGCTCCGCCCAGGACATCACGCCGTCACAGGTGGTGCGTCAATTGATTCGCGAATATCTGGACAAGCATAGCGTGGATTACAGCACCCGCAGCCCGCTGGCTGTCACACGCGACAAAGGGGAATAGAGCCGGGTCCGGTCCGGTTAAATGCTCCAGGCCCGACTACCGGCAATCAATTGGTTGCCGAAATGCGGCATGGGCAACCCGCTGCGGTGCTTCAGCCGTTCTGCGCGTTCCATCATCAGCTCATGCGGCAAATGGCGGTAATTCTTGAAGGCAAACAGCACCTTGTTGCCGCTGGTCTGCGACTTGATGATCAGCACTTTCCCGCTGAAAATCTTGCCCAGCCGACCCAGGCAGGTCGCCAGCTGCAAATCATCGCAATTGTAGTTTGAAACCAGAATGCCGCCGTCACGCAGGGCCAGGTAACAGTCCCGGTAGAAGAGGGGCGTGGTCAGTGCATCCGGTAAGCCGGTATCATCATAACCATCCAGCAATATCACATCGGCTGTGTCGCGCTGGTGACGCATGTAGTTGACCCCGTCTTCCTGCACAATGCGAAAGCGCGGGCTGTCCGGGGGAATGTGAAAAGAATCGCGCAAGGCAATGACTTCCGGATTGATCTCAACCGTAGTGATGCAGCTTTCCGGCAGGAAAAAGTGACAATACTTGGACAGTGACCCGCCCCCCAAACCCACCAGCAGGATATCTTGCGGCTGCGGTTGCACCAGCAGGAAGGCCATCATGGCTTGCGTATAGCCGAAAACCAGCTCCACCGGCGCGTCCACGCGCATTTCGCTTTGCACATGAATGTTGTTGAAGTGCAGGGACAGGGTTTCACCATCGTCCAGCAGCACGGGATTCTGAAAAGTGGGGCGCATGGGGGCTTCCTGGAGACACTAGTCAACAAGCATGACGCACCAAAACCGGCGTGAGGTGCGGTTTTGGCAGTTGCATCATTTCGGGAGTGGTTGTAATGACAATAGCATTATAATGAAGTTGTAATTACATTTCCATCAGGCAGGCCGATGGCATCAACGAGGGTTCACTGGTCTTTTGCCAGTGTAATGAGTGTCTGGGGATGTAGTACAAGATAAGGGACAAGGTGTGTGATTCGCCCTTAGTGAAGAGGCATGTCAAGACACGCCCCAAGCAGGGTTGCAGAAATTATACCTCCAGGGCGAATTCCCGTATGGCAGCGGCAAACTTTTCCGGTTCCTCCAGCAACAGGTGCCAGTGACCGCCCTCATATTCCCGTCGTGACAACTGCGAAGTCCAAAGCTCCAGCCGGTCCAATAACTGTGTCCCCACAAAGGGGTCGTCCTTTGCTACCAGCGCCTGTACCGGTACGGACGTGTAGCGTTCACGCGGCAGGGTCAGTCTGCCGATCATGTTGGCGCGATAAAGCTTGACGCCATGCACGCCATCCTTGGTCTGATAGGGGTTATGCAGCCGGCCCACCGGGATGCCTTCGGTTTTTTCCAGCAGTTTGTCCCAGTTCTTGCCAGCCCAGGTTTTCCACAGTGTCGGCGCCAGCACCGGTATCTGGAAGAAAAAGATGTACCAGGAGCTCAGCAGTTGGCTGAACAGTTTGGTGTGGTTGCCGCCGCCGGGGCTCACGGCCAAGTGGCGCATCAAATGGCCAACGTGGTCCAGGCAGGGACCGGAGAGGGTGGTGAAGGATGCTATGCGGTGCTGCAGGGCGGGGTCGGTAACTGACTCCCAGGTCTGGATGGAGCCCCAGTCATGAGCGGCCAGATGCACCGGTTTGTCCGGACTGACGGTATTCATCACAGCTTGCAGGTCGTCACTCAGCAGTCGCAGCGAGTAGTCACGCACCCGCTCAGGAACTTGGGATTCACCTGCGCCGCGCACGTCATAGGCAACCACGTAGAAGCGGTCCTTGAGGGCATCCGCCACGCCCGACCATACGACATGGTTGTCCGGATAACCGTGCACCAGAATCAGCACCGGATTTTCCGGGTTGCCGCAGGCATGCACCGCCAGCCGAACCGGGCCGGACTGCACGTGAAAGTGGGCGTCAAAAGGCGAATGCATTACGGACTCCGGTCGGGTTCTGTTTGGGAACGCATACTGTGTCAGCAAATATACTGTTGGTCAATAGTGTGACATTACCCAATGTCATCATCCAGGCGGGATGCTATTCAGGTAAAGGCTCTTCCGGCTGCACCGCCCCCGGTTGCTGTCTCTCAACCCAATGTTCCAGCTTGCGCAGGCTGATCACCTGCGCCCCCAGCGTCGGCAGGAAATCATTATAGGGCAGGTACTTGGCCAGTTTCAGCACATGCGGGGGATGCTCACCCACTTCACCGGCCGAATGCAGATGCATCCAGGTGCTGTTGCCGGCGGCTTCCTCCCAATGCCATTGCCCCTGAATATGCTCGACATCACCGGCGAAGGATTTGTAGTAGAGCGTGCGGTCCTTGCCCCAGGTATGAGCGATGGAAAGGTTGACCGGCAGCGACAGGAAGCCCAAGCCGATCCCCAGTTTCATGTCCATATTGAAACCTGAGCCCTGGGTTTGCTGAATCCTGACCTTGCGCACCTGTGGAAAGATTTTCGGGTAGCGGGCAAAGTCCGTGGTCAGTTGCCGGGTGGAGTCCACGGGGGCATGAACCTGGCCGATGGCGGTGATGAAACGCAGATCAACGGGCTGGTCGTTGGCGCCGCGGATCCATACCGGCGGATGGATGAAAGCGGTTTCACCATGGGCCAGCAATCGGGAAAGGACTTGTTTCCGCTCCGGTGTCCACACCATTTCCTTGGCGGGGGGAATGGCAGGCAGGGTGGCAGGATTGGGGCTGGATGCGGGCGCCAGCCGGTTGCGGAAAGCCTCGGCCAGGAATCCGTTACCGACATAGGGAATGGCAAAGCGAATATCCGGGAATGCACGCATGATGGTGCGCAGCAGGAAGGTGGCGCTGCTTAAATCGGTCCAGGTGGTGAACACCAGCAGGGTATGTTGGGCGTCGATCGGGAACCACTGATAACGGGCCAGGCCAATGTCCATCGGGGCATCAATCAGTCTCGCCGAAACCGAACCGTCCGGCTCCACCGTGTGCTGTGCCAGGATATCTTCAGAGACATTGGGGAAGGGCATCGGCAGGTCAATGCGCACATGGTATTGCATCAGCGAGTGCGGCCCGGATTGCTGCTTGAGACGAGACAGTGTGGTCTTGGGCAGGAAGCCGGCATAGCCGGGATAATGGCGTACGGTTTGCGCCACCGTGGCAGCACTTACGGGTAACACCAGCGCGGCGGACACAAACTGCTGGTTGCGGTATTTCTTCAGCTTGCCCTTGACCTCCAGCGTAAAGTCGCGGGGAGCGTGCGGGTAGACCGCTACGGTGTCCGCTGCCAGATCAGCCAATGCGGCGGCATTGCCGCTGAAGGGCTCCAGGCCATGGGGTGCTGGGTTTTGCCAGTCATTCAGCCCATATTCGGCTGCATGAGCGCAGGGAACAAACACACAGGCCCAGAGCAGGCAGGCATACACAGCTTTCATGGCTTGGCACGGTCGTACAAAAATGGAATCGCGGACTTTAGCCAACTCCGCCTGCGCATACCAATGCTGTTTTGTGAATAAAGGGTGGTCAAACCATGGACAACAGCCGCCAGCACGACAATTGCAGCCCGGAAATGGATACGTGTTGCTCTTCGCAGGAAACCTGATCACGGGACAGGCGTTTATGGACCTCGTCCGTCAGCAGGATTTCGTTGTTTCGGGCAATATCTTCGCCCAGCTTGAAGGCCAGGTTGACGGCATCGCCGTAACAATCGGTATCGGGAATCAGCAGGATATGACCGTAATCCAACCCGATGCTCACTTCCTGCCGGATGTCCAGGCAGGCCTGGCGAATGGCGGATGCTGCGGCAACCGCATCATTGCAGTCGTCAAAGGTAACCATCAGATTATCCGCCTCACACTTCACGACATCCCCCTGATGCTGCCGTATCAGGGGTAAAGTCACGTCCTGCATCAGGCGGATCTTGCGCAAATAGGCCAGAATACCGTCACGGCGCACCGTCAGCGAAAAGCCGCTCATGTCCAGCGCCAACACCGCCTTGTCAGCGCCAAAGGTTTGCCAGATCAGATTTTCCAGTTCAGCAGCCTGTTCCGGGCGGCGGTTCATTTGGTCAATCAGTGAAAAAAAGGCTTTCATGGTGAAAAACTCTCCAACGGATTACTGACAGTCACCGCGCAGATCACGAACGCGCTCCTGCAGAAACTCCGGCGTCACATGCTCCGGCAGCACCGGCAGACCGGCAACCACTTCCACCCGCGAACGGAACCGTCGCGGCAGCTTGCTGAACGCCGCCCCGCCGCGGCGGCTGCTGAAACTGCCCCACATGCCACGCAGCGCCAACGGCACAACGGGTGTCGGGGTTCGGTCAACAATACGCTGAATACCGTTTTTGAACGGGTAAATTTCGCCGTTATCGGTGATGCGGCCTTCGGGGAAAATACAGACGATTTCACCTTCGGCCAGGGCGGCGGCAATGGCGTCATAGGCGCGGTCAAGCATCTCCGGATCTTCCTTGGCCGGAGCTACGGGAATGGCGCGGGCGGTGCGGAAAATGAAGCTGACCACCGGGATCTTGAAGATATGGTGATCCATGACAAAACGCATGGGACGGCGGATGGCGGTGGACAGAATCAGCGCATCGTAAAAGCTGACATGGTTGCAAACCACCACGCAGGGGCCTTCTTCGGGAATGTGCTGCAAGCCGTGACGGTCCACCCGGTAAAACAGGCTCATGAAGATCCACACCAGGAAGCGCATCAGGAACTCGGGCACCAGCGTGAAGATATACATCGAGACGATGGCGCTGAACACCGCCGTCAGCAGGAATAGTTCGGAAATGGTGAGGTGCAATACCTTCAGCACCACGACGGCAATAATGGCCGAACACACCATGAACAGGGCATTCATGATGTTGTTGCCGGCAATGGTGCGCGCACGATGCGCCGGTTCGCTGCGGCTCTGCACCAAGGAATACAGCGGCACAATGTAGAAACCGCCAAAAATACCAATCCCCACCAAGTCGAAAATAACCCGGTAGTGCAGGGGATTGACGATGAACTCCGCCAGTCCGGTAGTGACTTCCGGCGTTAGGTGATTGGTGGCGAAAAACAGGTCCACACCAAACAGGGTCAGGCCAATGGAACCAAAGGGCACCAGGCCCAGTTCCACCCGCTTGTCAGAAAGCTTTTCGCACAGCAACGAACCTATCGCGATGCCCACCGAGAATACCGTCAGCAGAAAAGTCACGACATGTTCATTACCCCCCAACACATCCTTGGTATAGGCGGGAATCTGGGTCAGGAAAGTGGCACCGTAATACCAGAACCAGGAAATGCCCATGATGGACAGCATCACCACGCGGTTCTTGCGCACGAATTGATAATTGTGCCAGGTCTCGCTCAACGGGTTCCAGTTGATCTTCAGGTCAGGGTTGCCCGCTGGCGCTTGCGGAATTTTCCAGCTGACCAGAAAACCCAGGAAGGCGATACCCAGAACTGTCCATGACACAATATCCCGGCCGCCTTCTTCCAATGAAATCAGCCAGCCGCCCAGCATGGAGCCCAACAGTATGGCCAGCGAGGTGCCGGTTTCCACCAAAGCATTGCCGCCCACCAGCTCATCCTTTTCCAGGCTCTGCGGCAGAATGGCGTATTTGATGGGGCCGAACACGCTGGAATGAGTACCCATCAGGAACAGGGCCAGCAACAGCATCCATAACTGTTGATAATGGAAACCGAAACCCGCCAATATCATGATCAGAATTTCAGCTGTCTTGACCAGACGTATGATCCTGGTTTTGTCGAACTTGTCCGCTAACTGCCCGGCCGTGGCGGAGAACAGGAAAAAAGGCAGGATGAACAACCCCGCGCAAAGATTGGTCAGCACCACAGGCGCCAACGTGGTCATACTGGCGGCATTGAAGGCCAGCAGGATGATCAGGCTCTGCTTGAAGACGTTGTCGTTGAACGCACCCAGGAATTGAGTACAGAAAAAAGGCAGAAAACGGCGCGTTCTCAGCAGGTCGAACTGGTTATTCATGAAATGGACTCGTCCGGATGAGCGATTTTTCACCGAGGCTAGCATTTCACTCCAATTTTGTAACCATTCACGCTCGTTTACTGCGGTAAACAGCTGAAATTCGGTATGATTTCGGCGGATAAAGGCAGGTGACGGCTAATGCTGGACTGGAAAAAACGGATCTTCCTGGTGATGACATGCGTGTGCGGCCCCGTGCTGGCGCAGGATGACGTGCCGGTCCGGATTGAAGGCGTCACCAACGAAACCAAGGCCAACCTTGAGGCTTATTTTGGCAAGCTGACCCATGACGACTTATTGAACTGGCGCGATACCCATGCCCGCCTGAAAAGGGCCGCTCGTGAGGCGATGCAGTCGGTAGGTTATTACCAGTCAACCGTTCACTTCACACCGCAGGCAGCCCAGGTGCTGGTGGATGTCCAACCGGGCGAACCGGTTATCATCAAGAAGTTGGAACTGCGTTATCAAGGTGATGCGGGCAATGACATTGCTTTCACGGCCTTGCTGGAGACTTTGCCGCTGCATGAAGGCGAAGTGCTGCACCACGGTCGCTATGAGGCCATCAAGACCCTGGTGCAGAACATGGCTCTGGAGCGGGGCTACTTTGGCGGACAGTGGACCCTGCACGAAGTTAAAGTGCTGCAACCGGCGCAAACCGCCGAAATCCGGCTGGAATACAACAGTGGCTCCCGATACCGATTTGGCGATGTCGAATTTACGACGCCCTCTGACGCCGAACCGCTGCCGCTCAAGATCGAGTGGCTGGAGAAACTGAAGACCTTTTCCCCGGATGATCCCTATGAGGCCTCCAGGATCATCGAGTTCAACAAAGCCCTGCTCGACAGCCGATATTTTAACGATGTTCGTGTGCGTGCCGAGCCGGATCTGGCTAAGGATCAACGCGTTCCGGTACATGTCCGGCTCTCGGCTGCCAAACCCAACCAGCTGGAAGTCGGTGTCGGGTACGCCACGGACATCGGCCCGCGGCTGAGTCTGGCCTGGCGGCGGCCGCTGCTAAATGACCGGGGTCACAGTATTGAGACTTCGACGGAAATTTCACAGGTACGCCAAAGTGCCACCTTCCGCTACGGCATTCCCTGGACCCATCCGCTTAACGATACCCTGCAGATTTTTTCCGGCTTCAAGCGGGAAGTGCTGGATGAGGCAACAACGTACAGCAACACCCTCGGGGTAGAGCGCCTGATCCGTCGCGCTGACGGCTGGCAACGCGGTTATTCATTACGCTTCAGCAATGAAATTTCGCGCAAGACGACCGGAGAGGAAGTCACCAACAATCTGTTGTTGCCCGGCCTCAATCTGAACCGGACCCGCAGTCGCGGCGGCGCTGATCCGTACTGGGGGGATCGCCAGTATTACCAGACTGAACTGGCCTCCCGCTCGTTGTTGTCCGATGCCGAGTTCCTTTCATTACGCGCCGGATGGCGCTTACTACGTACTTATGCCGACCGCCATATGCTCTTGCTGCGGTCGGACTTGGGTGCCATTGTCAGCAGTGACTTCGACAGCGTTCCTCTGAACATGCGCTTTTACGCCGGCGGCGACCAAAGCGTCCGGGGATTTGATTACCAGAGCCTTTCTCCCCGCGACAGCACCGGGCAAGTGGTCGGAGCGTCCAATCTGGTGACAGCCAGTTCCGAATACGCCTACCGGTTGACGAAGCGCTGGCGGTTGGCGACCTTTGTGGACACTGGTAATGCCTTTGACAGCGCCAGTGACGGCCTGGCCACCGGTGCCGGGGTTGGTGTGCGCTGGATTTCCCCGGTCGGACCGGTGCGTTTCGATATCGCTTGGCCGGTTTCAGAGTCCGGCTCCACCTCACCGCGTATCCATTTCTTTATGGGGCCGGCATTGTGATGCGCCGTTTGCTGAGGCTGCTGCGGAAAATACTGCGTTTGCTGTGGCGGGGCGGCAGTCATACCGTAGTGGCCATACTGGTGTTGCTGTTCCTGTTATGGATGTCACTGGTGCTGGCCGCCGCCTCACCCGGCGGCAGTCGCTGGCTGCTGGAACGACTGGTCTCACTGCAAACCGTCATTCGCTTTGAAGTGGAGGGCGGTACGCTGCAAGATGGCTTGCGGCTGCGTAACTTCCGGTTTTCCGGCAAGAAATTCCATCTGGATGCCGATCGCCTGCACCTGCAGTTGACATGGGCCTCCCTGATGCGGCGGGAGCTTTATATCGACACCCTCGAAGGAGAAGGTGTGCGTTTGGTCTTCACCGGACCACCAAACCCCAACCCGATCCAGCTGAAACACCCCAACCTGCCGTTCCGGCTGATTCTGGGGCAAGGCCTGTTGACCCGGATTGCCATCGTCAAGCCCAGTGGCATCATGGATGCTGAAAGCCTGTCAGTGCAGGATCTGCAATGGCTGCACCAACGATTGGATGTCACTCAGGTTGAACTGAAGCATTCCCGGTTCTTTTTGCATCTGGGTGGAAACCTGCATTTCATCGACAACTATCCCATTCAGGCACGTGGCGGCATCCAGGCGGACTTTCTCAGCAACCACCGCCTGCGACCCGCCGATGTCAGTGTGGCCGGCGATCTGGGGGCGTTGGAGGTGCGGTTGGTTCATGGTCGGCCGGCGCCGATGCAAGCCATTGCCACCATCAACACCTTGCAACCCTTGCTGGGTTATCGGGGCCTGGTGCGATGGGGAAAGATGAATGTGCCCTGGTATGCTGAAAATTTCGGCTTGCAGACCCGTCAGGGATTTGCGCATATCCGCGGCAACCGGAAGGGGTTGACCTTGCTGGGCGATGCATCACTGCAAGGCAAATTTATTCCCAAGGGTGACTATCGCTGGTTTGCTGAAACCGACTGGAAAAGCCTGCGCCTGATGCCTGTGGAAGGTCGCACCCTGATGGGCGGCGTACTGTCCATGCATGGTGATGTGTACTGGCGCGGCGGCATTGCCTGGAACGTGCAGTCACACCTCAGCAATGTTGACTTGTCCCGGCAATGGCCGGTGCCGCGCGTGGCGCTGCCGGTGCTCCAGGGTGTCATGAACAGTGAAGGGCGGATGTCCGCCGGGGAATCCAGCCTGAGCATAGAGGCTGACCTGGCCGGTAATGAAAGCTGGAGCGCCAAGCTGAAAAGTAAGGCCTGGCCCTGGCAGTGGCACAAACCGCAACACCTGACACTGGTCTGGAAAAACCTGGCCCGGCCTGTCCCCGGCTTGGGGGATGCTTTTTCTGCGCAAGGGGAACTGGATTATCAGGGCATTCTGGAGCGTTACGCCCTCAGCAGTAAGCTGTCACTGCGCTCACCCCGGTTTCCGGAAGGCGATTGGAAGATCAACGCTGGCGGAGATATGCACAGCCTCGCTGCCAACCTGCTGGAATATGGCGGGCCGGCCGGAAAATTTTCGGGTACAGCCGCCCTCAACTGGCGTCAGGACATCCTGTGGTCAGCTACCGCCGATCTGACTGATTTTTCCAATAGCTTCTGGCTGCCCGCATGGCCTGCAGTGGTCAGCGGCGCGGTGGATGCATCGGGTCAGCTGCGGCCGGATAACCATGAAATCGGCGTCCGTCATATCAACCTCAGCGGCCAGCTGCGCGATCAACCCCTGGCCCTGCAAGGCGACCTGCTGTTGCAGATCAAGCCCGGCGTAGCCCTTCCGGACTTTAAAACCCAGGCATTTCAGGCGGACTGGGGCACGGACCATGTCGATATTGAAGGCGGTCTTTGGAGCCACCAATGGGATATGTCGCTTAACTCGTCATTGCAAGATCTGTCCTTGCTCGACAATCGCCTGACAGGCTCCGTAAACGGAGTTGTAAGCTTGCAAGGCGAACAGGCCAAGCCCGGTATCAGTCTCAACTTGATCGGTGAAAAGCTGACCGGACTGGGCGCTTCCGCAGAGACCTTCAGCGCCAGCGGCTATTTGCCTGCCCTGGCTCTGGAAAACGGTTTCCTGCAACTGCATGCCCATGATCTGGCCTACGGTTCACGCTTCATTCCAGACACGATGCTGGTGCTGGAAGGTTCCAGGTTCGCTCACCGCATCAGCTGGCAGATCGAGGCCGATCGGGTAACCGCGGAAGGGGTGCTGGAAGGTTCGCTCAGCGACAGTGCCGCCGGTTCATCGGACTGGCGCGGCAAAAGCCTGTCCAGTACCGTGGCTGTTGACAGCTCTGTTCTGGAACAGGATGAAGGTGACTTGCCCCTGCAATGGCTGACCGCGGAGCGGAAGCTGACGGCTGGCGCGCATTGCTGGTCTTCCGCACCGGCACGTATCTGCACCACCGATGAGGTCGTGCTCAGTCCGCAGCAGGCCCATGCCGGACTCAGCCTGCAAGGCCTGGAAATGGATCGCTTCACACCATTGTTTCCGGAAGGACTGGCTTGGAAAGGTACGCTGGAAGGCGAGGGATCTGTTGACTGGAAGCAGGGCAGCCTGCCGGAGCTGGGCTTGACTCTGAACACCCGTCAGGGCGCCATCGGCCTGGCGCAGGAGGATGATGACCCCATCACGCTGCCCTATGACCGGCTGGGCCTGAAAATGGTCACGGAAGGCGAGAAAATTCGAATCCGCTTTGAAACCGAAGCCCCGCATATTGGTCAGGGTTATGTTGAAGCCTGGCTGGACCCTTCAACCAAACCCTATCTGATCAACGGCGCACTGCTGCTTGAAAAGGTCAATCTGGCCATTTTCAAGCCGTTCTTCCCCGGCATGCGCCACTTGAACGGTGAAATGAACCTGTCTGGTGGTTTGAGCGGCGAGTTGACCGGGCCGGACTTTTACGGCGACTTCACCCTGAGCGGGGGTGAACTCAGCGCCCGTGATGCACCGCTGGACCTGAAACAGATCGGCATGAATATCGCCATTCGCGGCAAGGAAGCCAAGCTGGACGGCAGTTTCTTCAGCGGGCCCGGCAAAGCCCTGGTTGAGGGCTTGGCGGAATGGCGGGGTGAGCCTTCCCTGAACCTGCATTTGAGTGGAACCGGACTGGAACTACGGCAAAAGCCAACAATTCTGGCTACGGTCAATCCGGATCTGAATATCAAGGTAGAGCCGTATGTCGTGGACATACGCGGCAAGGTCGAGGTTCCATCGGCGTTGCTGAAACCGCAGACACTCTCGGACCAGGCCGTGCCGCTGTCAGCGGATATCCGAGTTATCAATACGGAAGACGGCAAGGCCCGTGCGAAGCTCGCCAAAAGCATGCGCAAGTGGGATATCAATGCCGATATCGAGTTATTGCTGCAGGATAAGGTGCGGTTTGAAGGTTTCGGCTTGTCCAGTGACTTGTCAGGGCAGTTGCGCCTGCAACAGCAAAAGCAACGCGGGTTGCAGGCCCATGGTGAAATTGATCTCAAGGCCGGTGGTAACAAGGAGCCACGCTACGAAGCCTATGGCCAAAAACTGACCATTCGCCAAGGCCGACTGCTGTTTGCCGGTCCGGTGACGCAACCGGCGCTCAGTATTGAAGCGGTGAAAACAGTCGGTGATAAAGTCGTGGGCGTTCGGGTGGAAGGCCGGGCCAATGCGCCAACGATGCAACTGATTTCTGATACTCCCATGACCCAGGACGAAATGCTGGGCTACCTGTTGATCGGCAGGCCGTTGTATCAGGAAGGCCGGTTGAGTGTAGGCGGCGGCAACGATACCGCCTTGCTGACTTCCGCCGCCTTGAGTCTGGGAATCCGGGGCGGGCAGGGCATTGCCTCGGACATTGGGAATATTGTCGGACTGGAAGATGTGTCGCTGGATGCGGAAGGGAGCGGCGATGACACCAGCTTTACGGTTTCGGGCTATCTCAGCCCCCGGCTCTACCTGCGCTACGGGGTGGGTGTCTTCACCCCGGTAAGCAAAGTGACTTTGCGCTACAAGATCAACCAGAGCCTGTATCTGGAGGCGGTTTCCTCGCTGGAAAACGCCCTGGACCTCTTTTATAACCTCAAATACTGATGGCAGGCGGCCCCGCGCCTGCATACTTCAGGAGGCCTGTTGC
Organism: Fluviicoccus sp.; assembly: GCF_030646115.1. Taxonomy (GTDB): domain Bacteria; phylum Pseudomonadota; class Gammaproteobacteria; order Pseudomonadales; family Moraxellaceae; genus Fluviicoccus. The sequence continues at coordinate 185,502 of NZ_JAUSMX010000002.1, read as the reverse complement.
AGCGCCCGCAGAATGGCGGTGACATCAGCCGCGTCCATGTACTTGGGCACTGAATAGGTGCCATGGCATTCTGCAAAGGCCGCCGTCACCATGGCCGGGAAATCGGCCTCATTCATCCCCGGAATACGGGTGTCAATATTCAGATCCTTCAGCAGTTGCTTGACGTGGGCAATGAAGATATCGGCCGCCTGGCCATCCTGCACCGAACTGTCCGTGAGGCCGGAGATTCGCGCCAAAGTCGCAAGACGGCTCTCGGAAACATCACGGTTGAAGTCAAGGATATACGGTAAAACAATGGCATTGGCGCGACCGTGAGGAATGCGGTAATAAGCCCCCAGTTGGTGGGCAATGGCATGCACATAACCCAGACCGGCCGCGCTGATGGCCAATCCACCATAATGGGAGGCCAATGCCATAGCCTCACGGGCTTCAAGGTTGGCGCCGTCAGCATAAGACACGGGCAGTTGATTGAAGATCATGCGTACGGCGGCCCCGGCGAAGTAATCGGACTCTGTTGTTGCAAAATTCGCCATCCAGGCTTCCACGGCATGGGTCAGGGCATCAATGCCGGTATCGGCGGTAATGCTGCGCGGCATGCCTTTCATGATCAACGGATCGAGGGCGGTCGCCACCGGAACCACCTTCGGATCAATCACGATGCCTTTCTGGTGTGTGACATCGTCGGATATCACCGCGCCGATGGTGACTTCTGAACCGGTACCGGCAGTGGACGGCACCACAAACAGTGGTAGCGAAGGCTTGCGGGCCTTCAGTACACCAATCAGCTGCTGCGGGGTTTTCTGATTGGAAGCGGCGAGGGCGATCACCTTGGCGGCATCGATCGACGAGCCACCGCCTACAGCCAGTACGGCATCGCAACGGCCGGAGCGCAGCATGGCCAAGCCATGATCCACCACACTGAACGTCGGATCAGGCGTGACCCCGGTAAACACCAGCGTATCAATACCCAATTGCTCCAGACGCGCCGACAACGGGGCAATGACGCCCAGCTTGTGCAGTACCGCATCCGTCACCACCAACACCCGCTTCGCCCCGACATGGGAAATCGTGTCACACAGCTTTAACGCGGAGTCCGCACCCAGTAACACAATGGGGCGGGGGGCCGGTAAAACGGTAACCGCCACTTTGAGTGCGGCAAGTTGGGCCTTGGCTTTGAGGATGGTGGTGAATCGGCTCATGTCGGGCTACCTTAAGTCTGAACGGTGGGGCAAAGTTATTGTACGGATTGCAGGTATCATACACCGCCCGCCATTGTGTTCTGCGGACAAATTAAGACCATCGTCCCAAAATATGATGTGGCTTTAACCGGCAAGTCCGACATAGACATGTTGCACGTCATCATGGCTGTCCAGGGCTTCCAGAAATGCCTCGACCTCTTCCCGATCGGCATCGCTGCTGACCGTAACCGGATTCTTGGCGCGATAGCCCAGCTTGGCGGAATGCACGGTGAATCCGAATTGCGGCAGGGCATGGCTGACGGCATCCAGATCGGCGAGATCGGTCAGGAACAGGATTTCACCGTCATCACCCGGCTCAAACTCCTGCGCTCCGGCCTCGATGGCGGCCAGTTCGGCATCGGCATCGGGTTGGGAAGGCACCGCCTCAATCATGCCGACGTGGTCAAAATCCCAAGCCACGGAACCGGAAACTCCCAGATGTCCCTTGCGGAACAGCACCCGGATTTCGGAAACAGTGCGGTTGATGTTGTCAGTCAGGCATTCCACAATGACCGGCACCTGATGCGGGGTAAAACCTTCATAGGTCAGACGCTCGAAATGCACGCTTTCGCCCAGCAAGCCGGCGCCTTTCTTGATGGCGCGCTCCAGGGTTTCACGCGGCATCGAAGCCTTTTTGGCCTGTTCAACAGCCATCCGCAGCTTGGCGTTCATGGCCGGGTCTGCGCCATTACGCGCCGCAATCATGATTTCCTTGGACAACTTGCCGAATACTTTGCCTTTGGCATTGGCGGCGGCTTCTTTATGTTTGGCTTTCCACTGGGCGCCCATGGGAATTCTCTTGGTATAAAAGGATTGAATTGAAGACATGCCCTGATCAGGCAGGGACTGGCGATTTTGCCCCCTGAGCAATCAGCTGGCAAGTAGGGGCAATGATCAATGCAGAGCGCCGGTGTTTGCCTGATGAGGTCCAGGCATTCACCGGGTTAGCGGAAGTTGGTTCCAGCCTCAGCGCCGTATGTCAGAAACGGTAGCCCAATGACAGATTCAGCACCGGGTACATATCGTAGGAGTTCATCTCTTCCTGCAATGTGGTTTCTTCATTCTGCAATTGGGCCTGGAAAACCGGGTTGGAAGACGAAACCGGGATATTAAGCTGGTTACGGAAGACGCCGCTAGCGGTGAGCGCGGCTTGAGGTGTTCCCTGGAAGAGCACCCCGACATCGGCTCCGACATACCACTTGCCACCGCTCATGGCATTCCCCCAGCCGATACCGGCATAGGGTGACATTGATTTGAAATCGATAACCGCCGTGACCTGGCCGGGGTTGACCGGATCGCTGGTGTACTGGCTGCCGTCAATATCGCAAGCCTGCTTGCAGTCAGCCACCAGATTGAATTCATTGCCATTGCTCATGATGCCGGCGGAGAGACGGAATGAGCCGCTGAACGGGTGCCAGTCGGCAGTGAGGCCATAGGTGCCCAGCTTCATTTCACCGTTGTAATTAATACCGTCCTCCGTAAAGGTATCTGTCTCCGTGTAGGTGTTCAATGCCGCCCGCAAGTTGATTTTTTCGTGCAGTTTGAAAGTGGCTTCAGCCCCCAGTCCCAAAGTGCCGCCCTTAACACCCAAAGCCATGTCAAAGGCCTGACTGTTTCCCGAGAAAGCAGCCAGCAACATCAGGCCGCAACAGAGTTGATTATTATTCATGGGATATTACCCGTTCAGATGTATGGTCATTTCACTATATCGTGAGCGGATCGTTCGTCAAGCTGGAATTCAGGTCATCAAATTCCAAACGGTCGGGCCGCAGATGCCGAAGAGAGGCTATGCTCAAGATGTGATTCCCGGAAACAACAAAGGAGCCGTCAGGCTCCTTTGTTGTGTGGTGCAATCCGGGATTAGTCCGGATTGGCAACCGTTTCGGCGTGCTTCTTCATGGCCGCGAAGAAGGCGGAAATAACTTCCGCGCCTGTGACGGGTTTCGGTTGGTCCGGCAACCAGGTCGCCACGTACTCGGCGACCGTGCAAGACGGAACGGCCAGCGCAGTGGCGGGGGCCGCTGCTTCAACAACCGCTGGGGTTTCCAAGGCCACCTCAGCAACGGCTTCAGTCGGAGCATCTGCCACCGGTTCTGCAACGACCGTATCAACCGGAGTCTCGACATCAGGCTCGACTGCAATGATCTCCGCAGGTGCATCTGCCACAACCGTTTCAGCTGCCGTACCCACGGAAACAGACTCGGCGGCAGGTTCAACGGCGGAAAGTTGGGCTTTCTGCGCTGCAAAGAACGCAGAAATCACTTCCGTGCTGCTGACAGGAGCCGGTTGTCCCGGCAGGAAGGCGGCAATGTATTCGCCCACGGTATGCCAGGTCTTGGCGGCTGCCACAGCTTCTACGGCCACGGCCTCAACAACGGCAACAGATGCTTCCGGTTCAACAACCGGAGCCGGGCGCAATGCCTCTTCTGCCAGTCGGGCTGCTTCTTCGGCTTCACGGGCCACGCGTTCAGCTTCAGCGCGAACTGCCGCCTCGGCATTTTCACGTTCCCGGCGGCGACGCTCACGCGGGTCGTTGGCGGCGCGCTTGGGTTGCTCCTCAACTTCCGGGGTTACTTCAGCAACCGCTGCCGCAGCCGGAACATCTTCCACCATCCGCGTCACTGTACTCTGCGAACGCGCTTCCGGTACCGGTTCGGCCACCGGCGCCTCAGCAACAGGAGCTACAACCGGTTCCGGTTCGGACTCCGTCACCGGCAGTGGAGCTTCAATCGCAGAGTCAGCAGGCTCAGCTTGTGGAGTCGCGGCAGCAGCAAGACCAGCCTCGGCTTCAGCTTCTGCAGCAATCAGGTCAGCCACGATGGGGTTCATCGCACCGACCGGAATGGCCGGCATGGACACCGACGGAGTGTTGACCGGCTCAACCGGGCTCTCCAGGGCATCGGCCATCAGCGGCGCATCACCACCTTCGGGAGCAGCCATCAGGCCCGCATCCACCAGTACACGGTTGTCACGCTCGCGAGGGCCACGGTTATTGCGACGATTGCCGAAACGGTCACGGCGGGGGCGGCGCTGTTGCGGCTCCTCACCTTCAACCGTTGCAATGACATCGGTTTCAACCGGCGCCACCAGGCCTTGTTCAACCGACTCGGTGACCGCAATCGGGTACTCTGCATGGACTACGCTGTCAGCCTGCAACTCGGGGCGTGGCTGACGCGGCTGGCGCGGTTGACGGTCGCGTGGCTCACGCGGTTCACGGTTTTCCCGACCCTCGCGCGGCTCACGTGCTTCCCGAGGTTCGCGGTTTTCGCGAGGCTCACGGTTTTCACGCACCGGACGTTCACGGCGGTTAGCATTGGGTTGCGGCTGATCACCGGCCTCGGAAGAACCTGCCATGGCGGCGGTGTCCTGACGGGGTTCCTGGCGCTCGGCGCGTTCCGGCCTGTCCTGACGCTCACCCTGGCGGTCATTACGGTAACGGTCGCCATTACGGTTGCGGCCATTACGGTCACGGTTCTGGCGGGAGGGCGCAGGAGCGGCCGGGGCTTCTTCAACCGAAGTCTGAGCCTGCGTTACGGTCTCGCCGCTGATGGCCTGCAGCTTGGCATTCACTTCATCTTCAGCGCTCTGTCCGTTGTTGAACAGGTTGGCAAACCAGGCAAAGAAGCCTTTGCGAGTCGGTGAACCTTCAGCCTGGGCATCCACGACGGGTGCAGGTGCAACAGGAGCTTCTACCGGGCGGGCGGCAGCCTTTTCATCGCGCTGGCGGGGGGCGGGGGCCTGCGTTTCCGGTTGAGCCATCTTCACGGCCGGTTCCTGACGACGGGCAGGCGAACGTTCTTCACGACGGTTCAAGCCGTTGTCTTCCACTGTCGGCTGGAAGGCTTCGACCAACTGGTAGGAGGACGGAGCTTCGGCGCCTTCTTCCACCTGGTCATCACGGAAACGGGTGACTTCGTAGTGCGGGGTTTCCAGATGCGGATTCGGCAGGATGACCACACGTACACCGCTGCGGCTTTCCAGGGTGGCCAGGGCGGCGCGCTTTTCATTGAGCAGGAACGCTGCGACCGTGACCGGCACCTGAGCGCGGATTTCAGCGCTGCGATCTTTCAGTACTTCTTCTTCAATCACCCGCATGATCGACAGGCCCAGCGAACGCACGTCGCGGATGACGCCGGTGCCGTTGCAGCGCGGGCAGACCAGACCGGTGGTCTCTTCCAGCGAAGGACGCAGGCGCTGACGCGACAACTCCAGCAGACCGAAACGGGAAATACGGCCAATCTGGATGCGGGCGCGGTCCATGGCCAGCGAATCACGCAACTTGTCTTCCACCATGCGTTGGTGCTTGGGCGGAACCATGTCGATGAAGTCGATGACAATCAGGCCGCCGATATCACGCAAGCGCAATTGACGCGCGATTTCTTCAGCCGCTTCGAGGTTGGTGTTGAGGGCGGTTTCTTCGATATCGCTGCCTTTGGTGGAGCGGGACGAATTGATGTCGATGGAAACCAGGGCCTCAGTCGGATCGATGACAATGGAGCCGCCGGAAGGCAGTTTCACTTCGCGCTGGTAAGCCGTCTCGATCTGGCTCTCGATCTGGTAGCGGTTGAACAGCGGCACCGCATCCTTATAAAGGCGGATCTTACTCTGGTAATGCGGCATCACCTTGCGCACGAACTCCATGGCCTGGTTGAAGGCGGGTTCGCTGTCGATCAGCACTTCGTTGATGTCGTCACGCAGATAGTCACGAATGGCGCGGATGATGACATTCGACTCCTGATAGATCAGGAAGGGCGAAGTCTTGCCGACGGCGGCTTCGTTGATCGACTTCCACAGGCTGAGCAGGTAATCCAGATCCCACTGCAGTTCTTCCGGGGAGCGGCCCAGTCCTGCGGTGCGGACGATTACACCCATGTCGTTGGGAACGTTGATGGAGTTCAGCGCTTCCTTCAGCTCTTCGCGCTCTTCACCCTCAATGCGGCGGGAAATGCCACCTGCGCGGGGGTTGTTCGGCATCAGCACCAGATAGCGACCGGCCAGCGAGATGAAGGTGGAGAGGGCGGCGCCCTTGTTGCCACGCTCTTCCTTTTCGACCTGGAGGATGATTTCCTGGCCTTCCTGGATCGCTTCGCGGATGGTGACGCGACCGACATCACGGGGATTCTTGTTGAAGTATTCGCGGGCGATTTCCTTCAGCGGCAGGAAGCCGTGACGGTCAGCGCCGAAATCGACAAATGCTGCCTCAAGGCTGGGTTCGACGCGGGTGATGCGTCCTTTATAGATGTTGGCTTTTTTCTGGACGCGGGCGTGGTGTTCAAGATCAAAATCGTACAGACGCTGTCCGTCTACGAGGGCGACGCGGGTTTCTTCCGAATGCGTCGCATTAATCAGCATGCGTTTCATTGTTACGTAGTCACCTTAAAGTGACACACGCACGGGGCAGGGGTTAACGAGCCGTTTCCGGCACTGGCTACGGACTTCTGGTCCGGCCTGAATGACTTGTCAACTGGGGCCGGCCTCTTTCTGAGAGTTCCGGCGCTGAAAATCGTAAACACGACTTTCCGAAAATTCGTTTCCCGCAGCCCACGGCGTTGTGCCGGTGGAAATTTAAGCGGCGTTCGCCGCCACACTTTATCTATTGTCCCGGACCTTTCGGGATTCACGGTTCCCGCAGGAAAAGCCCGTACAAGCAATCAGTTTGCCTATATAATCCGCTCGCCATCAGTTACCTTCACCGCTGTCAGCAGCGGACCGTATTGCAGGTAACGCGAGGGGCCGGCAATTGCCGAATATATCAGACTCTTTCCGGAACTCACACTCTTTTTATGAATCAACCCGATACTTCTTCAGCAGTCCGTTTCATTACCGTCAAGGACGGCGAGGAGGGCCAGCGAATTGATAATTTTTTGATCACCGCGCTTAAGGGAGCCCCGCGTACGCTGGTCTATCGCATTGTTCGCAAAGGAGAAGTGCGAGTCAACAAAGGCCGCATCAAGGCAGAATACCGTATTCAGGCCGGGGATGTGATCCGGGTGCCGCCAATCCGCCTGCCGGAAGTGCCGGCGGCCCCGACGCCCAGCCCGCATCTGGCGCAGCAGTTGCGTGAACGCATCATGTATCACCAGGACGGGCTGATTGTGGTCAACAAGCCTGCAGGGCTGGCCGTTCATGGCGGCAGCAACCTGCCGTTCGGCCTGATTGAAGCCCTGCGCGTACTTTTCCCGGAAAAGGAGTTTCTGGAGCTGGTGCATCGTCTGGATCGTGACACTTCGGGTCTATTGTTGGTTTCCGAGAAGCGCAGCGTGCTGCGAGACCTGCACGAACAACTGCGTCAGGGCCGCATCCGCAAGACCTATGTGGCTTTGCTGGAAGGCAACCTGAAAGGGGGCCAGCACAAGGTGACAGCGCCGCTGCACAAGAGCACCCTGCCTTCCGGCGAGCGCATTGTGCGGGTGCGTGACGACGGCAAGCCTTCCGAAACCGTGTTCCGTGTGATTGAACGTTTTGGGCACGCCACACTGGTTGAAGCCTCACCGCTGACCGGCCGCACGCACCAGATCCGGGTGCATGCCCAGTATCTGGGACATCCCATTCTGGGGGACGAAAAGTACGGTCATGACGACGCCGGCAAGGCTGCCCGCAGTTGGGGACTTAACCGCCTGTTCCTGCATGCCCGTGATTTGACGTTGACCTTGTCCGGCAAAACCGAACCCTTGAAGTTCAGCTGCCCGCCGGCGCCCGAATTACAAGCTGTGCTGGAGTACCTGCGCCTTGTCAAAGCCTGAACTGATTATTTTTGACTGGGACGGCACGCTGATGGATTCGGCCGCCCATATCGTGGACAGTCTTCAGGAAGCCGCGCGCGACCTGTTGCAGCCAGTACCGGCAGCAGCAGACTGCCGCCACATCATCGGCTTGGCGCTGCCGATTGCCATCCGCCAATTGTTTCCTGACGCCAATGACGATGTCCGGGAGTTGCTGCGTCAGCGCTATGCCTGGCATTTCGTCGCCGGCAGTGAGGAAAAGAGCAGATTGTTCCCCGGCGCCCTCGAACTGCTGGAACAATTGCTGAATGAAAACCGCCTGCTAGCGGTAGCCACGGGCAAGACACGCATCGGCCTGGACCGGGTGCTGGCCCAGACGGGCCTCGTTGATCATTTCATTATTACGCGTTGTGCGGATGAGAGCGCATCCAAACCCGACCCGCTTATGCTGAGCCAGATTCTGGCCCACACCGGCAAACGGGTGGATCAGGCGATTATGATCGGCGACACCACTTATGACCTGGCCATGGCCAGGCAACTGGAGATGCCCGGCATCGGGGTCAGCTATGGCGCTCATGCGGTTGAGTTGTTGCTGCCGCATCAGCCTCGCGTTATCGTCGACCATGTATCGGAACTGTATCAACACCTTGTCTGAAGCCTTGCATTTGCAGGCTCAGGGCCTTATTAAGCTAAGCAACCCTATCAATCCCCGAGAATGAACATGAGTGAATGGCCTTCGCCCCCCAACAATTCGGGCAAAGAGTGGCAAATTCTGGAAAAGGCGGTCATGGCTTCCGTGGAGGAGCAACGGCGCTCACGGCGCTGGGGTGTCTTCTTCAAGTTGCTGACCTTTGTCTATCTGCTGGTTATTCTCGGCATGATTTTTTCACCCGGCGGAAGTTCAGGAGCGGCGGATTTTGGCAAGGATCATGTGGCGGTTGTCGATATCAGCGGTGAAATTGCCGATGACAGTGACGCCAATGCCGATGATATTATTGACGGCTTGCAGTCCGCTTTCGAGGCCAAGCACAGCAAGGCGGTGCTGTTGCGCATCAACAGTCCGGGCGGCAGCCCGGTGCAGTCAGCTTACGTTTATGACGAAATCCGCAAGCTCAAGGCAGAACACAAGGACAAGAAGGTCTATGCGGTCATCACGGATATCGGGGCTTCCGGCGCATATTATATTGCCGCTGCTGCTGACCAGATCTATGTCAGCCCGGCCAGTCTGGTAGGCTCTATCGGTGTCATCATGCCGGGCTTCGGGGCACAGGCGCTGGCCCAGAAAATCGGCATTGAAGACCGCACCATGACCGCCGGGCAGCACAAGGCCATCCTCAACCCCATGGCTTCGGTCAGCCCTGAGGAAAAAGCCCACGTGCAGAAACTGCTGGATACTATCCACCAGCAGTTCATCACGGCGGTCAAGCAAGGCCGTGGCCAGCGCCTGAAGGAGACTCCCGAGATGTTCTCGGGCCTGTTCTGGACCGGTCAGCAAGCTGTGGAACTGGGGCTGGCGGATGGTTTGGGGTCGGTGAAATCGGTTGCCAAACAAGCGGGTTCCGAGGAACTGGTGGACTATTCCACCCGGAAGAACCCGTTCGACAACATGATCCGCAAGCTGGGAGCCAGCATGGGCGAAACAATTGCCGCCCGCCTGGATCTGGGCGGTGGGTTGAAACTTCGTTAAGGCGGCAACTGAAACAAGAACGGGAGCCGATGCTCCCTTTTTTTTTGTACGTTAACCCGGTAATTACCGGTCAATCAGCAAAGGCAGTGACATGGAAAACTCCTTCCTGTTTGTTTACGGCAGTCTGCGTCCGCAGGCCGGGACTCCGCAAGGGCAGTGGCTGGCTGAGCAGGGGCATTATCTGGGTTCAGGTGTTGTCAGTGGACAGCTTTACCGGGTCGGCTGGTATCCGGCGCTGGGACCTGGCCAAGATCCTGTTGTCGGGGATATTTACGGCATTCCTGAATGCCTATGGGAAAAACTGGATGCTTATGAAGAGGTTCTGGGGGAAAATCCTGAATACCGGCGCATCCTGACGCCGGTTCAATGGCAGGGTGGGTTGTGGCTTGATGCTTGGGTATATTGGTATGCCCGGCCATTGGCCGGGCTGGAACCGGTTAGCGGGGGAGACTGGTTGAACGCACTACCTTGAGCGGCGGAGCCAGAACAGCGTCAAGCAACACCTGACCGGCTTCACGTACGTAGGCCTCATCTTCGGGCTTTTCCTTCGCGCCGGGATCAGGAGCTTCGACCGTGTCAGGATTGCCGTCGGCATCGTTGGCCGCCTCCGCTTCACGCCAGGTTTTCAGCAACTCCTGACCCTTTTCCTGACGACGGGCGTTTTCAATGGCCAGGCGTTTCTCATCCAGTTCTTTCTGCTCTTGCTGACGCGCCTTCTCGTTCAACGAGATAACCGAGTTCTTTTTCAGGGTGTCCGCCAGCGCAATTTGCGCATTCAGATACTTGAAATCCGGATCGGCAGATTGCCGTTGCTGGGAAAGGACTCGCAAGCGGCTGATCTGTTTGTCGTACCCGCTGTACGGCAGAAACCGGGCTGGGGGAATGGTATCCCAAGGCAAGGCATTTTCCAGTGCGGACTCGCCAATGTCCTTGTTGTCATAGACATTCGGAAAGTAAACGTCCGGCTCAACGCCACGATGCTGGGTGCTGGCGCCGGAAATCCGGTAGAACTTGGCCTCAGTCACTTTCAACTGGCCATGGTTCAAGTCACGCAGGGACTGGACCGTGCCCTTGCCGAAACTAGTGGAGCCGACCACAAGGCCCCGCCCATAATCCTGTATGGCGCCGGCAAAAATCTCGGCGGCCGAGGCGGAAAGCCGGTTGACCATGACAGTCAGCGGGCCGTCATAATCCACGGCGGGGTCGGAATCCCCCATCACTTCGACCTCACCGCCTGCACTGCGGATCTGTACTGTTGGGCCGGTTTCAATAAACAATCCCACCAGCGAATTGGCTTCCGTCAGCGAGCCGCCGCCGTTGTTGCGCAAATCAAGCACCATGCCGTCAATTTTCTCTGCCTTCAGTTCCGCAATCAGGCGTTTGACATCTCGCGTGGTGCTGCGGTAATTGGGGTCACCATTCTGCATGCCCTGAAAATCGGCATAAAAAGTCGGGAGCTTGATCACGCCGAGGCGATAAACCTTGTCATTACGGGTGATTTCGATTACCCGCTTCTGGGCCGCCTGTTCTTCCAGCTTGATCGTATTACGGACAATGGAAACGGTCTTGGTCTGGTGTTCATCCTTGGCGCTGGCGGGAATCACCTGCAGCCGCACCTGGCTGCCCTTGGGGCCGCGAATCAGGTCCACGACCTCATCAATACGCCAGCCCACGACATCCACAAAGTCCTCGCTGCCCTGGGCAATGGCAATGATACGGTCACCGGGCGCCAGCTGACTGGATTTCTCGGCCGGTCCGGCAGGCACCAGGCGGACAATCTTGGTGTACTCATCATCGTTCTGCAACACGGCGCCAATCCCTTCCAGCGACAGGCTCATGTTGATGTTGAAATTCTCGGATGACCGCGGGGAGAAGTATTCCGTATGCGGGTCATAGGTTTCGGCGAGCGAATTCATGAACGCCTGGAAAACATCGTCCGGCTTGGTGCGCGCCAGGTTGTTCAACTGGTTCTGGTAACGCTTGATCAGCAGCTTTTGAATGTCTTCGTCACTCTTGCCGGTCAACCTCAGGCTAATCACGGCGGACATCAGGCGTTTACGCCACAAATCATCAAGTTCAGACGTATTTCGCGCCCACGGCACGTTATCGCGTTTGGTTTCAAGTGACTGGTGATTGGTAAAATCCATTTTGCCGACACCGCGCCCCAGTGTCGTCAGGACAAAGTCCAGGCGTTCGCTGACGCGCTTCTGGAAGCGGCCGTACATCCCGAAAACATTATCCAGGTCACCGCGCTTGATTTCATCATCCAGCGTCAGGCGATACATCTGGAACGATGCAATATCGCTGGCCAGGAAATAGCTGCGCGTTCCATCCAGGTCCTTGATGTAGCGGTCCAACACCTGTGACGAAAGAGCATCGTTGAAATTGCGGTGCTCGTAATGCAAGTGCCGGAGCAGGACAACGCTGCTGCGAGCGGCCTTTTTCTCATCGGCATTGGGTTCAAGCTGTGCGGGAGCCGAGGCCTGTTTGGCAAACACGGCTGTAAAGAACACGGCGCCACCGAAGGCAGCTGCCCAGACAACAATTTTTTTACGCTTGATCAATGCCATGAGATTCTTGATGAGGTCGCGCGCGGCGGATTGCCGACATCCACGGATTATAGAGACAGCCCAAGGGTTTTTATAGCCGGACTCCCTTAAAAAACACAGGCTTTATCGTAGTGTCTTCGTTATTATTGCCCGCTTGAAGACTGGTGGAGGTAAACATCATGATCGGTTCAGTAATGCTGGATGTACAGGGGCTGGAACTGACCGCCGTGGAACGTGAAGTTTTGCGTCATCCGCAGACCGGCGGGGTGATTTTTTTTGCCCGGAATTTTGTTGGCCCGGAACAGATTCAGGCCTTGGCGGCCCAGATTCGCGCTGTCCGTCCCGAGCTAATTCTGGCGGTGGACCAGGAAGGGGGCAGGGTGCAGCGTTTTCGGGAAGGCTTTGTGAAAATCCCGCCGATGAAGACGCTGGGCGATCAGTTCTCCCTCAGTCCGGAAAAAGCCCGGCAGCTGGCTTACGAATGGGGCTGGTTGATGGCTACGGAAGTACTGTCCGTTGGCGTGGACATCAGTTTCGCACCCATTCTGGACCTGGATTGCGGCATCAGCCAGGTTATCGGCAACCGGTCGTTCCATAGTGAGCCTGAAATAGCCATTGCCTTGCTCGGCCCCTTCATCAAGGGCATGCAGGATGCAGGCATGGCGGCCACCGGCAAACATTTCCCCGGTCATGGCGCCATTGCGGCGGACTCCCATGTCGCCATTCCGGTAGACACCCGCTCCATGGCTGACATCGAGGCCCATGACCTGAAGCCCTTTGTCGCCTTGGCTTCAGCCTTGCAGGGCATCATGCCCGCCCATGTCATTTTCCCGGAAGTTGATGACCGGCCAGCCGGTTTTTCGCCTGTATGGCTACAGGAAATTCTGCGTAAGAAAATCGGCTTTCGCGGGGTCATTTTCTCGGACGACCTGAGCATGGAAGGGGCGGGGGTCGCCGGTTCTTTTGCCGACCGTGCGGAGGCTGCGATTTCCGCCGGCTGCGACATGGTGCTGGTCTGCAACAAGCCCGAAGCGGCTATCCAGGTGCTGGAATCCCGGGAGAGCAAACCGCTGCCCGATCAATCGCGTTTTGCCGCCCTCAAGGGCCGACGCCGCCTGGGCTGGAGCGAGTTGCCCCGCCACCCGCAATGGATTGCGGCCGAGGAAGGCATTCGGCGCTTGATCACCGTCTGAGGCGATGACTGCGGAGGCTTGGCACACCTCCGTTTCAACTTTCAATAATGGATACAAGATGTTGAATTATAGGTGGTTGTTCTTATTGTCATGCCTGCTGTTATCGGCGTGTTCGCTGGAAGATCTCAAACAACTGCTGAACCCGCCCGATTCCGGAAATGCGGTGGAGCGCCCGGAAAACCTGCCTGATACCCCGGCTACCTTCGAGCTGGCCAAAAAAAGATTGTATTCTGAAGTTTATCAAGGACATGCGCTGACTTTCTATTGTGGTTGCTCCTATAGCCCGAAATCGCGCAAGGTGGATTGGAACAGTTGCGGTTATCAACCCCGCAAGAACCCGGAGCGCGCCTCGCGCATTGAAGCCGAGCATGTCATGCCGGCGCACCAGTTCGGGAACTTCAGGGCCTGCTGGCGCGAACCTGAGAAGATCTGCGGCAGCAAGATGTCCGGACGCAAATGTTGCGAAGCCAAGGATCCGGTTTTCAATACCGCGCACAATGACCTGAACAATTTGTATCCGGCCATTGGCGAGGTCAATGGCGACCGTTCGAATTTCAACTGGGGCGAAGTTCCTGGGGAGAAGCGTGAATATGGCGCCTGCACCATGGAAGTCGATGAATCCATCCGGCGCGCCGAACCTCCGGAATATGTGAAAGGCGAAATTGCACGCACGATGTTTTACATGGAGAAAACTTACGGTTTCCGGTTATCCGGCCAAGACCGCAAGCTGTACGCCGCCTGGAACCGGATGGACCCGCCGGACGATTGGGAAATGGAGCGCAACCGCCGGATTGCCAAAATCCAGGGTCAGGACAATCCATTTATCCGCTTGTACGGGCAGGACCCGGAGTTGATCCGCACCGGAAAGAACGAGGAGATCGTGGAAAAGCCGGCTCAACCGATTCAGGTTCAGACCGTTGAAAAGCAGGAACCCGAAACAGTGCCCGTAATGCCACCGGAGTCCTTGCCGATGCCAGCAGAGGCTGCGGAGGCTTTTTCATGCCAACCCGTGAAATCTTGCTCCAAAATGAAAAGTTGCGCCGAAGCCGAATTCCAGCTGCGGCATTGCGGCAATACCGCCATTGACGGCAATAATGACGGCGTTCCCTGCGCCTCCTTATGCCGCCGGTAAAACCCGGATTCAGGGAAGCATGATCCCGCTGAGCGGGGTGTAATGCAGGCCGTGTTCGTCATAATGACTTTCATACAGATGCATGCGGTCTACTTCCCAGCCGGATTCCCCAACTAATACCGGCGGTTTGGATAACACGGCCTGCACGCGCTGCCGGTCAGGGCGTGAAAGCTCATGCGGGCAACGCCCGATCGTGATGTGCGGGTGATAAGGATGTACCTCGCGGGCGAAACCGGCTGACTCCAGTTCCAGCACCAGTTGCCGCTGCAAGCGGATCAATGCCATGGACGGTTCAACACCCATCCACAATACTTGCGGGTGGCCAAAAGAGGGAAACGCACCCGGAGCCTCCAGTTGCAAGCGGAAGCGCGCCGTTTGCCGACCGACGTTTTCCATGAGTTCCGTCAGGATATCAATCCGGTCAACAGGCTGTTCCCCCAGGAAAACCAGTGTCAGGTGCAGCAGCTTCCCCCCCTGCCAATTGACTGGTAAATCAAGGGATTGCCAAGGCTTTTGAATGTTTTTTATCGTAGATTTCAGCTGAGTGGGAATGGGAAGCGCCAGAAACAAGCGCTTGGCGGGCGGTGAGGCAATCAGCTCGGGCATACCGTTATCCCCGTGTCCTGGCTTGGTTTGTAACGAGGACTTCTATAGTGTTTCGCCGCGCATCCCTGCGCAATGATTCTCTTTGGGAAAATCGTTTCAAGGCGTTATTTGTCCGGAGCATCCTGAAGTTGCAACTTCTGGGCGGCCAGCTTTTTCTCCATCATCCACTTGTTCATCTTCTGCTGTTCCAGTTCTTCCTTACGTTTGGCGTCCATTTCCTCCGGCGAGGACTTGTCAAAAGACAATGAAGAAGACGCCGCCGCTGCCGCCGACTGGAAGTTTTTCGGCTCTCCGCGCTGGCTTTTCAACTTGATGTTCAGGCGAAGTTGATTGGCCGAGTCCGCATTACGAATCGCCTCTTCATAGGCGATATGGCCCTCGTTGTACAGTTCGAACAAGGCCCAGTCGAAGGTGCGCATCCCCAGTTCACGGGATTTTTCCATGATCGGTTTGATTTCATGGAACTCGCCCTTGAAGATCAGTTCGGACACCATTTGTGTATTCAACAGGATTTCGATGGCGGCGCGACGCCCCTTGCCGTCCTCCGTGCGCACCAAGCGTTGCGAGACAATGCCGCGCAGGTTGGCCGACAAATCCATCAACAACTGGTTGCGGCGCTCATCCGGGAAAAAGTTGATTATGCGGTCAAAGGTCTGGTTGGTGTTGTTGGCGTGCAGCGTGCCCAGGCACAAGTGTCCGGTTTCGGCGAAGGCAATGGCATGTTCCATGGTTTCTGCGTCACGGATTTCGCCAATGAGAATGACATCAGGAGCCTGACGCAGGGTGTTTTTCAGCGCGTGGTGCCAGCTATGGGTGTCCACGCCCACTTCGCGATGGGTGATCAGCGATTGCTTCGGCCGGTGCACATATTCAACAGGGTCTTCCACGGTGATGATGTGGCCCTTGGAGGTGCTGTTGCGATGATCAATCATCGCGGCCAGCGAAGTGGACTTACCCGAACCGGTTCCGCCGACCACCAGCACCAGCCCGCGTTTCTGCATGATCAGGTCTTTTAGCGTTTCGGGCAGCGACAACTTCTCAAACGTGGGAATTTCCGAAGAAATGGTGCGGATTACCATGCCCACACATTGCTGCTGCACGAAAACATTGACCCGAAAGCGGGAAACGTCTGGAACATTGATAGCGAAGTTGCATTCCATTTCCTTGGCAAACTCAGCACGCTGCGTTTCGTTCATGATGGCGTGGGCCAAGTCACGGGTGATTTCACCGGTCAGTTTCTGGCTGCTCAGCGGCTGCATCTCTCCGTTAGCTTTCATGCTGGGCGGAAAGTCGCTGGAGATGAACAGGTCAGAGCCGCCAGACTGACTCATGCGGGTCAGCAGGCGCATCATGAAGGCATGGGCTTGTTCTTCGGTCAAATGGGACATGTCTTCTTTCTTCTTGTCGGTATGGCCCAAACGGGCCGGGTGGAAAATCAGTGCGCCGGATCTTCAGATTGAGACCCGGTCAGCACACAAAGACCCGGCGATGATACCGAATCGGTACTGTCATTGATAAGTCACGACAGGCCGCATTATCTGAAAAAACCGGCAGTCTGTCGGGCGGGCCGTCAACCCGCTTGCATTTATCCTCCCAGCTTCTTCAGCAAATCCTCCATGTACTGTAACCGTTTCTCCGGCTCGGTGAGGTTGACACTGATGCGGAGCTTGTCGCCGCCTTCCATGCGAAACTGCGCCGGCTGGCTTTGCAGCAGTTTGATGAGGGTGATCGGCTGCACTTTAGTGTCACGGGCAAATTCCATCCGGCCGCCTTGCGGGCCGATGTCAATCTTGCGAATGCCCAGAGCCGCCGCTTGCAGTTTCAGCCGGTGGGAGGCAAACAGGTTTTTGGCGGGTGCGGGCAGCAGGCCGAAGCGGTCGATCATTTCCACCTGCAATTCATCCATTGCCTCCACTGTTTCCGCATGGCTGATGCGCTTGTACATCAGCAAGCGGTTATGGACATCCGGCAGGTAGTCATCCGGAATCAGGGCCGACATGCGCAGGTTGACCTCGGCCGTCAGTTCGAGCGGCTGGTCCAGGTTCGGTGCTTTTCCGGCCTTGATCGCCTTGACCGCGCGCTCCAGCATTTCCATATACAAGGTGAAACCGACAGCATGCAGGTTCCCGCTTTGTTCTTCGCCCAACAGTTCCCCCGCGCCGCGAATTTCCAGATCTTCACTGGCTAGGGCGAAACCGGCGCCGAGTTCTCCGGCGCGCTGGATCGCTTCCAACCGTTTTTCAGCATCCACAGTCAGGGCTTTCTTGTTCGGGGTCAGCAGATAGGCGTAGGCCTGGTGGTGCGAACGCCCGACACGGCCGCGCAGCTGGTGCAACTGCGCCAGTCCCAGCTTGTCGGCGCGCTCCATGAGAATGGTGTTGGCGGACGGTATGTCGATGCCGGTTTCAATAATGGTGGAGCACACCAGCACGTTGAATTGCTTGTGGTAAAACTGTTGCATCACCTGTTCGAGTTCGCGCTCACGCATCTGGCCGTGGGCAATACCGATGCGGGCTTCGGGAATAAGACCCTGAAGGTCGGCAGCACATTTCTCGATGGTCGCCACATCATTGTGCAGATAATACGCCTGACCGCCGCGCAGCAGTTCACGGAGGATGGCCTCCTTGATGATGGCCGGGGTGTGTTCCTGGACAAAGGTCTTCACCGCCAGCCGCTTGGCGGGCGGGGTGGCGATGATGGACAGGTCACGCAGGCCGGACAGCGCCATGTTCAGGGTGCGGGGAATGGGGGTGGCGGTAAGGGTCAGCATGTCGACATCGGCGCGCCGGTTTTTCAAGGCTTCCTTGTGGCGGACACCAAAGCGGTGCTCTTCATCCACGATCATCAACCCCAGTTGCTTGAAACCTACACTGTCCTGCAGCAACTTGTGGGTGCCGATAATGATGTCGATCTTGCCGTCCTCCAGAGCCTCCAGTGCGGCCTGCTGCTCTTTGGCGGTGCGGAAGCGCGACAACACTTCAATCCTGACCGGCCAGTCGGCAAAACGATCACGGAAATTTTCATAATGCTGTTGCGCCAGCAAGGTTGTCGGCACCAGCACAGCCACCTGTTTGCCGTCCTGAATTGCAACAAAAGCGGCGCGCATCGCCACCTCCGTCTTGCCGAAACCGACATCGCCGCATACCAGTCGATCCATCGGTCGCGGGGCGCGCATATCGGCGAGGGTGGCGAGAATTGCATTGGATTGGTCGGCTGTTTCCTCGAAGGGAAAGCCGCTGGAAAAACGGGCATATTCTGCTTCTTCCATCCGGAAGGCATACCCCGGCCGCGAAGCACGTCGGGCGCTGATATTCAGCAGCTCAGCGGCCACATCATGAATCTGCTCGGCGGCCTTGCGCTTCTCACGGCTCCAGTTTTCGGTGCCGAGTCGGTGCAGCGGCGCATGGGCATCATCTGCGCCGGTATACCGGGCAATCAGGTGCAGGCTGGCAACCGGGACATACAACTTGGCATGGTTCGCATACTCCAGCAACAGGAACTCCTGCACCTGGCCGTCCATGTCCAGCGTCACCAGGCCTTGGTAACGGCCGACGCCATGATCGATATGCACAACCGGCGAGCCCGGCGTCAGTTCACTCAGGCTGCGGATGGCCAGTTCGGCGGCGGCCTCGCCGGTAACGGCCTTCCGGCGCCGGCGTTGCATGACCCGCTGGCCGAACAACTGGGACTCCGCGATGACCGTCAGTCCCGGCAGGCATAAACCCCGTTCCAGCGGCGCCACGGTCAGGGCAAAGGGCGCATCCCCGGCCAGGAATTCTGACCAGCCCGAAACCATCTGCGGCTTGACGGCCAAGGGCTTCAACAGCTCCAGCAGGCTTTCCCGGCGACCGGCGCTTTCAGCGCACATCAAGACACGCGGCTGCGAGGAAATATAAGCAGCCAGCACCGCCAGCGGCTGTTCGCTGCGATCCACCGGAAGGGCAGGAGGCTCGGTCAGCGGCAGGTTGACTGTCCCGGGCTTGCCGGTTTCCATCGAGCTGTTGAGTGTCAGTCGCGCAAAACGGTTCAATCCGGTAAACAGTTCGTTCTCCCGCAGGAACAGGCGTTCCGGCGGTAAAATCGGCTGTTGCCGGTCATGGCGGCGATCTTCGTAACGGCTCTGCACTTCCAGCCAGAAATGTTCCAGCTGCGGCTGTATGCCGGACTCCAGCGCCATCAGGGCATTGCCCGGCAGGTAATCCAGCAGGGTCGCCGTCGATTCGAAAAACAACGGCAGATAGTACTCAATGCCGGCAGAGGCCAGCCCGCTGCTGACGTCACGGTACACCGGGCAGAATTTGGGGTCGCCTTCAAAACTGTTTGCCCACTGATCCTTGAAGCGGCGCACGGCGGGCTTGTCGAAGGGGTATTCGCGCGCAGGCAACAGCTCCAGCTGGGTAATGCTTTCGGTGGTGCGCTGATTGTCCGGGCTGAACAGGCGCAAACTCTCGATTTCATCATCAAACAGTTCGATACGCACCGGCGCCGTGGCGCCCATGGGGAATATATCCATCAGGCTGCCGCGCACCGCATATTCGCCATGCTCGTAAACCGTTTCCACGGCGTGATAGCCCACCGCCTCCAGCTGCAACCGGGTCTGGTCGAGGTCGAAGCGCTGCCCGCATTTCAGGCTGAAGCTTTGCGCCGCCAGCCAGGTCGCCGGAGCCAGGCGCTGGGCCAGAGTCGTGATGCTGGTGATGACCAGTCCGCGCTGCAGGCCCGACAGGCTGGCGAGAATGCGCAACCGGTCGGAAATAATGTCCTGGTGCGGAGAGAGTTGGTCATAGGGCAGGGTTTCCCAGTCCGGGAAGTGCAGCACCGGCACTTCATCCTGACTGAAAAACCGGACTTCCTCCTCCAGACGCGCCGCCTGCTGGCTGTCCGCCGTCACCAGCAACACCGGCCCCTGCCAGGCACGGACCGCTTCGGCAATGGCCAAACCCATGCCGGAACCGGACAGCGAGGCCCAGGTCTTGCGATCCTGCGGGCCGGTGGGCAGGGAGGCGAGGGTGGTCAGCAAGGCTTGAGTCATGGCGGTTTTCTCGGGAAACAGGGTGCGGCATTTTGTCGCGGCCGATTGTAACGGATTTGACGGCAGGGGGAATGCCACAGCATCATCGCACACTGCCTGTTGCCACCAGATTGAAGTCCCATGACGCCGCCCTATTTCAAGTTGCTGCTGCAATCGCCTTTGGCCTTGCTGATTGCGTTGCGCTGGCTGGCCATTACCGGGCAGTCCCTGGCAATCGCACTGGCGGAGGCCGGTCTGGGCATGCACTTGCCGCTATTGCCGTTATGCTTAATGCTGGTGCTGCAACTGTTGTTCAATATCTGGTCCATGTGGTGTCTGGCACGAGAGCAAACGGGTGAAACTCCGCCCGATCAACTGGCGCTGCAGTTCACCTTTGACACCCTGGCGCTGGCGGTCATGCTGTATTTTACCGGCGGCGCATTCAACCCCTTCGTATCATTATTCCTGGTGCCGCTGGCGATTGCCGCCGTCATGGTGCCGGTGGCTTATACCTGCTGCCTGGTTATCCTGACTATATTCCTGTACGGCAGCCTCATGGATAACAGTATCCCGCTGCCGGAGCCGTCGGCTGCCATGACCAGCCAGATTTCATTGCACTTGTTCGGCATGTGGGTCAACTTCATTATCAGCGCCTGCCTGATCACGGGTTTCGTCACCTATCTCTCGTCGCGATTGAAAGGGAGTTTGCAGACGCTCAGGCTGGTCAGGGAACAAAATCTGCGTCAGGAGCAAATTCTGGCGCTGGCGACATTGGCGGCAGGAACTGCCCATGAACTGGGTACCCCGTTGGCAACCATGGCCGTGGTGATGGCCGATCTGGAGCAGGACGTGCCCGAAAACCTGAAAGCGGATGTCAGGCTGGTGCAACAACAAATCGGGGTCTGCAAGGAAAAGCTGGTGCGCATGGTGCTGGAGGTCAGGCAAGGTAGCACCGATGCAGAGCCCATGCCGCTCATCGATTTTACCGAACGGGTGCTGGAACACTTCAGCCTGTTGCGGCCGACCGTCAAAATACAACGTCCGCTAATGATGTCCCCGAATGCCGGCCAGATAGCGGTTGACCGGCAACTGGAGCAGGCCCTGCTGAATTTGCTGAATAACGCCGCAGACGTTTCTCCCGAGGATGTCTCACTGCGCTATCAGATTCGGCAGGGCCGGGTCAGGCTGGAGATTCGCGATCGCGGACCAGGACTGGCTGCAGACCTGATGCCGGTTGCTGGAAGCCGTATTGTCAGGTCCAGCACCGAGAATGGCATGGGCATCGGCTTGTTGCTGTCCAATGCCACCGTGGAGCGTCATGGCGGGGAGGTCCGGATCAGCCCGCGCGAAGGGGGGGGAACAATTGTGACTGTCAGCCTGCCAATTCTCGGGGAGCTCCATGAATAACGAAATCCGGCCGCTGCTGCTGCTGGTGGACGACGATGAAACCTTTCGCCAAGTATTGCAGCGCGCCATGCAGCGGCGCGGCTTTGAAGTACTGACGGCCGAATCGGCTGAGCAGGGCATGCTGACCGCAAAATACAATCCCCCGGAGTTTGCCGTCGTGGATTTGCGCATGCCGGGCGCATCCGGTCTTGAACTGGTGAAATATCTGCATGAGCTGGACGACCAGACCCGGATCGTGGTGCTGACGGGTTATGCCAGCATTGCCACCGCCGTCGAAGCAATCAAGCTGGGCGCCGTGCATTATCTGGCCAAGCCGGCCACCCCGGATGACATCATCCAGGCTTTCGGCCGTACTGAAGGCAGCACGGAACTGGATGTTCCGGACGATCCGATGTCTGTCGAGCGGCTGGAGTGGGAACACATCCACAAGGTATTGCAGGAGCACGAGGGCAACATCTCCGCGACAGCGCGCGCCCTGAAAATGCACCGGCGCACCTTGCAACGCAAGCTGGGGAAATTCCCGGTCCGGGCCTGACCGCCTGCGGCAATATGTCACATCGGCAGCGGACGCCTCAGTCCGTATAATGATCCTGTCTCATGCAGGACAAGGATGTCCGACTTATCACGCCGTGCCGGACCTGGGAAAAATCAGGACGTTGTCCGATTCATGGCTCGGCAAACCAAGGAACGCCTTCAGCTCGCCCTTTTTCATCATGGCATCGTCATAACCCAGTTGGATCAATTCCTGACAATACGACGACTCGAACAACAAGTAACTGAGTACACCCGACCCGCTGCGTTTGGTGGCCCCCGATCCGCTGACAAAGGTGCGGATGCTTTTCGGCAAATACCGGGCATGTCGCATGGCAATGCGGTCCAGCGTCTTGCCCGCCGGTGAAATCACCAGCACATCCACATGTTTCAGCGTCACATGCCGGGCGCGTATCTCCTCCGGAATATGACTGATGGTCCGATTGATGCGCATCAGCCGCTCAATATCGCTTTCAAGACTGTCAATGAACGAGCTGTTGAGAATGTTGGCCACGACTTGCGCAATACTGGGATAAATCGTGGTTTTTTCGCGTTGCTTCCTTTCACCATCACTGCTGACACCGACGACCAGCACTTTCTCAGCCCCCAAATGCAGGGCCGGGCTGATGGGCGCCAGTTGCCGTAATGCACCGTCACCAAAAAACTCCCGATTCAGGTGAATGGCGGGAAAGAGCAGTGGTATCGCTGAGGAAGCCAGCAAATGATCAATGCTGATTTGGGTTTTGATGCCGATCCGGCGTGCTCGGTTCCAGCCGTCCAGGTGTTGTATCCCCTGGAAAAAACTGACGGATTCGCCGCTGGTATAACCGGACGCCGTGATACAGATCGCTTTCAGAAATCCGGACTCAATGACATCACCAATGCGTGACAGCGGCAATTGGCTGGACAGCAAGTCACGCAAGGGACTGTTGTCCAGCAAGGAAACCGGGCGGTCATTCCGCATGCGGCCAAATGCCATCGTCCACATGAAGCGCAAGGCGCATCTCAAAACGCCAGGCCAGTCAGTACGATAGACCTGATGTGTCCTGAAATTGGCCCAGACTGATTCCAGATGCGCCACAGCATCCTGCAGGCAGTCGGCATGACACGCCAGGCTGACGGCATTCAGCCCGCCTGCAGAAGTTCCGCAAATCACCGGAAACGGGTTGAAGCAAACCGGCGGCAGCAATTCACTGACTGCCTTGAGCACGCCGACCTGATAAGCGGCCCTGGCTCCACCGCCTGAAAGCACCAGACCGATCGTAGGGGTATGGCTGGAAGTCATTATTACTCCTGAAACTGAGCCCGCATGAACCTGAGTGTAGCGGATGGTCCGGATTTCGCTATTCCGGGCATTTTGGAGCGTTGTGGACGCCGAAGACAAATAAGTGCATGCTGCATACGGTCGGGGATTGTCCAAACAGTGTAAAAACCGTGAGGAGGAGCACGATTTTGTGCATGTGAGACTGTTGCGCTCCGCCAATTCTGTCTAGAATCAAAGATGGACTGCGCCAACGCATCAAGCGGTCCGTTATGAATAAAAACTAGAATGGCGATGTGATTCCATACTGTACAAGTGAGAGGGAGTGGGCAGAATGGCAGTACTGACAGCGAGTTCGGCTGACGGCAAAGAACTGATCATAAAAATCAAGGGCCGCTTTGACTTTAGTACCCACCAGGAATTCCGGGGAGCCTATGAACAGGCCCCGAATGACATGGTTACCTTTGTGGTAGACCTGAAAGACACCACCTATCTGGACAGTTCGGCGCTGGGAATGTTGCTGCTGTTGCGTGATCATGCCGGTGGCGACAGTTCCAACGTCCGCATTATCAATTGTAATGCCGATGTCAAAAAGATACTGGCCATCTCCAATTTCGAACAATTGTTCACCATCCTGTAGCAGGAATCGCCGCCTTGCGTTTGCTCATTGCCGAAGATAATCCGAGCGACCGCCTCATACTTGCCAACCTGATCAAGCGCCTGGGACATGAAGTAACCCTGGCGGTGGATGGCGAAGAGGCTGTCCGGCTCTATGAAGAACAGCGTCCCGACATACTGCTGCTTGATGTCATGATGCCCAACCTGAACGGCATCGAAGCCGCCCGGCAAATTCGCCGGATTGCCGGTGAAGATCTGGTTCCCATCATCTTCCTGACATCACTGAACGAAGCCAGTGACCTCGCGGAATGCCTGGAGGCGGGCGGGGATGATTTCCTGAGTAAGCCGTATAACCCGGTGGTGATCAAGGCCAAGATCCATGCCTTTTCCCGCATGCGCCGCTTGCACACGGAAATCCAGCGTCAGCGCGAACATCTGGTGCAGGAGCAAATCGCCGCCAAGAGCATCTTCGACAAGATTGCTCATTACGGCGTGCTCAACTCGCCCAACATCCGTTATCTGATATCCCCCAAAGCCATTTTTAACGGCGATGTGGTGCTGGCCGCCCGCCAGCCCAACGGGGACTTGCTGGTGCTGCTGGGTGACTTCACCGGCCACGGCCTGCCTGCCGCCATTGGCGCCTTGCCGCTGGCTGAAGTTTTCCACGGCATGGTGTCCAAGGGGTTTGCCCTGGAAGATGTGCTGCGCGAGGTCAATGGCAAGCTGAAGAGCATTCTGCCCATCGGCGTTTTCTGCTGCGCAACGGCAGTTCAACTCAGCTTCCGCAACCGCAGCATTGAGGTCTGGGCCGGCGGCCTGCCCGAAGGCGTCATTTTCAATGAACGCACCGGGCTTTTGAAGCAGATAGCCTCCAAGCATTTGCCGCTGGGCATTCTGGGCGCCTCGCAATTCCGTTACGAACCCAACATCTATGAGATGGACCCGGATGATGTGATCTATCTCTGGTCCGACGGTCTGATTGAAACTCAGGGCCGTGATGGCGACATGTTCGGCCTTGACCGCCTGATCGAGATTTTCAAGGAAGCCGAGCCGGAAGGCAGCGTATTTGACCGTATCCTCAAAGGGGTACGTGAATTTGAAGTTGAAAGTGAAGAGCAGAACGACGATCACACCCTGATTGAAGTCCGGATGCAGGAAGCCCCGACGCTGTCCCTGGAGCAACCGTTGTCCATCAAACCGCGCATGGTGCATCGCGGATTGGCAGACTGGTCATTCAACTGTGAATTCGGAACCGACTCGTTGCGCCTGTTTGACCCGGTGCCGTTATTGACCCATTTCCTGATTCAGGTTCCGGGCCTCAAGCCGTACACCAACACTCTGAACACCATTCTTGCAGAGTTGTATTCCAATGCGCTTGAGCACGGCATTCTGGGTCTGGATTCTGCCTTGAAAAGCAATGCCGACGGTTTCGCAACCTATTATGCCTTGCGTCATGACCGGTTGAACGAACTGGAGGCTGGCTCCATCCGTTTTGACATGAATCATGCCCCCAATGAAAAGGGCGGGGTGCTGATTCTGGAAGTCAGGGATACTGGCCCCGGCTTCATGGGTGGACATGGAGCTTCAGCCGATGGCGGCATTACTCACTATTATGGTCGCGGCATCCGCCTGATTGAGTCACTTTGCCGAAAAATGGAGTTTCTGGAGCCCGGTAACTGCGTGCGGGTCGAATTTGAGTGGAACTGGCTGTAATTACTAACAGGGGAATAGGCCGTGCATCTCGACGCATTGCAACTCAATGAGTTGAAAGAAGTCCTGGAAGGGGAGTTCAAGGTTTTGGTGGAAACATACCTTCAGGATGCCCGGCTGCGGCTGCAGCTGATTCGTCAGGCCTTTCAGGCTAATGACAATAACGGAGGCCGTCAGGCTGCACACAGCCTGAAGGGAGCCAGCGCCAATCTTGGAGCCAATGACTTGACGGCGCTTTGTGAGAAGCTGGAACTTGCCGCCAAAGCCGGCGGTCTGGCGGACTGTGAAGCGCTTATTGAAGCCGTGGAGGCCGAGTTCAGCATCGTGGATCGCGAACTTCGCAAGCTGGTGGATTGACTGGCGTCGAAATAATCATAAAAAACCCCGGCACAGCCGGGGTTTTTTATGGAGTGCAACAACACACTTGTCTTCGCATCACAAACAGCTCTAAAGAATGGGCGTGTTCTTCAGTTTCTGGGCTGCCTGATCCAGAGCCTTGATAACACGCTCCTTGTCATAATTACGAATCTTGTTGATATCCATGTGCATGGCGAATCCATTCAGCTCATGCTCTACCCACATGGACGTCTCCTGAGTTTCTGATGTGAAATCGACAACTTCCCAAACCTGGACCGGCTTGGCAATGCCACGAAGGGTAACAGCACCTTTTTCCTTGCAGAGGATACGGTCACGCACCAGCATGTAAGTCTCGTGCGAAATCAGGATTTCATCGGGTGAGGCTACGCTTTGCAGGCGGGCTGCCAGATTGGCGTCCCGGCCGATAATGGTGTAGCTCATGCGGCTTTCCGAGCCGAAGTTGCCGACGTGGCAATAACCGGTGGTAATGCCCATGCGAATGTGCAACGGGCGCTCGATACCCATGCTTTGCCATTTCTGGCGCAAAATCTGCATTTCCCGACGCATATCCACCGCCATGGAGACACAGGCGGTAGCATCTTCCTTGGCTCCCCGTGACGTGGGGTCGCCGTAGAAAATCAGGATGGCATCACCAATGAACTTGTCGATGGTGCCGCCGTAGCGCAAGGCAATCTTCGACATATGTTCAAAGTATGTATTCAGCATCTCGGTCAGGGCATCCGGAGGCATTTCATCCGAAGTTTCGGTGAAGTCCTTGATGTCTGAGAAGAATATGGTCAGCTTTTTACGCTGCGTTTGCAGGCGGGCATCACGCTTGCCGGTAAAAATGGATTCCCACACCTGCGGGGGCAGGTACTTGATCAACTTGCGCGAGGTCTGGAAGTGTTCTTCCTGCTGCTGGAGAATTTGGTTTTTAGCCACCAGCAGGGCGCGGGACTGTTCGCGGGAATGAAAGGACGAGAACCCGAAATACAAAGCGGCGCCAATCAGCGATACCAGAGTCATGGATGTCGGTATCGCGGTGACATGATGGTCCAGCCCCAGAACCAAGCCGCCAAACAGGGCGCCGAGCAGGCAGAAAAAACCGGTAAAAATCCACAGGAACAAGCTGCCGAAAGAAAGCACGGTCGCATTGAGCATGGCAATGAAAACCAGCATCGGCACCAAGGCATATTGCAAGGCCGCAATGCCAAAACCCGTGATCAACCCATCCAGCAGCAGTGTAACCGCCAGGGCCTGTGTCGGCACTGACTTCAGCAACCTTCGGTGCATCCAGGTCTGGAAATAAGGCACCACCAGCGCCAGAGGGATAAAGGCAATAAAGCGGGTGGAGTAGACACCACCGAAGATACCGGCGGCAAAAATGCTGGCAGCCACAATAAACGCCAGCATCCGGGTGTGTTTGGCCCCAATCTCCAACAGTTGATGCAGCGGTTGTGTGGGTTCAGCCATACCTGAGACTCTGATTATTAAAATAGTGTGAGCTGGAAAACCTGTCCGGCAAGCCCCTGCCGATCAAGACCTGATCTTGCTCTATTTCCAACAGTCCATGTCAAAATCCATTCAAAGATAAACACCCTACCTCAAGAGGTCAAGTTATTGATTTTGATTTAAACGCAGGCCTTACCCAAGTGCAACAGAAACACCCGGAAATAGATTCCTTGCAATTTTTCCTTGCCAAGCAAGCGGGCGCTTGGTAATAATTGCGCGACTTGCAATACGCTCGTCCAAAAACTTGGGCGAGCCTGTCCCAACCCACCCCCCGCGAGGTACAACGGATGACAACAGAAGCTTATATATATGACGGCGTGCGCACGCCGCGTGGCAAGGGCAAGAAAGACGGCTCCCTGCATACGGTAAAACCGGTTGATCTGGTGGTGGGCCTGATGCACGCGCTGGAAGAACGCAACGGCGCGGAAATCAAGAATTACATCGACGACGTGGTGCTGGGTTGTGTGACTCCGGTCGGCGACCAGGGCGCAGACGTTGCCAAGACCGCCGCGCTGAAAGCCGGCTGGAACGACACCACTGCCGGTGTGCAGTTGAACCGATTCTGCGCCTCCGGTCTGGAAGCGGTCAACCTGGGTGCGATGAAGATCCGCTCCGGTTTTGAAGACCTGGTAGTTGTGGGCGGTGTTGAGTCCATGTCCCGCCTGCCGATGGGTTCCGATGGCGGAGCCTGGGCGATGGACCCGGAGACTAACCTCGAAACCGGTTTTGTGCCCCAAGGCATTGGCGCCGACCTGATCGCCACCATTGAAGGCTTCAGCCGCACCGACATCGACAACTTCGCCCTGCAGTCACAGAAGCGCGCCGCTCATGCCCGCGCCGAAGGCCTGTTCAAGAAGTCGATTGTACCGGTCAAGGACATCAACGGCCTGACCATCCTGGCTGAAGACGAATTCATCAAGGCCAATTCCACGCTGGAAGGCCTCGCCGGTCTGAATCCCTCATTCGCCATGATGGGCGAGATGGGCGGCTTCAACGCCGTGGCCCTGCAAAAGTACAACTGGATCGAGAAGATCGAGCACGTCCACACCCCCGGCAACTCCTCCGGTATCGTTGACGGCGCAGCATTGATGCTGATCGGCAACGAAGCCACTGGCAAGAAGTTGGGCCTGAAGCCCCGCGCCAAGATCATCGCCACCGCCGTGTCCGGCGCTGACCCGACCATCATGCTGACCGGTCCGGCTCCCGCCGCCCGCAAGGCGCTGGCCAAAGCCGGTCTGGAAGCCAAGGACATCGACCTGTGGGAAATCAATGAAGCCTTCGCCTCGGTGGCCATGCGCTTCATGAAGGACATGGGCATCAAAGACGACATCGTCAACGTCAACGGCGGCTCCATCGCCATGGGTCACCCGCTGGGCGCCACCGGCTGCATGATTGTGCAGATCGCGCTGGACGAGCTGGAGCGTCGCGGCCTGAAGCGCGCGCTGTGCACCCTGTGCGTGGGCGGTGGCATGGGTATCGCCACCATCATCGAACGCGTTTGAGCCCCGGCCTAAAGTATTCAGAGAGATAACACCATGACCCAGACAGCTATCCGTTGGGAAAAAGACGCGGACAATATCGTCACCCTGACCCTGGACGACCCGACTTCGTCCGCCAACACCATGAACGAGCTGTACACCCGCTCCATGGCTGACACTGTGGCCCGCCTGCAAGCCGAAAAGGCCGACATCAAGGGCGTGATCGTCACTTCCGCCAAGAAGACCTTCTTTGCCGGCGGCGACCTAAAGACGCTGATCCAGGCCGGTCCGGAACATGCCGCCGAGTTTGAAGCCGGTGTCACCGAGATCAAGCGACAATTGCGCGTGCTGGAAACCCTGGGCAAGCCCGTTGTGGCCGCCCTCAATGGCACCGCCCTCGGTGGCGGTCTTGAAATCGCGCTGGCTTGCCATCGCCGTATCGCCCTGAACAACCCCAAGGCCGAGTTCGGCCTGCCCGAAGTCAGCCTGGGCCTGTTGCCCGGTGGCGGCGGCGTCACCCGGATCGTGCGCATGCTGGGCATCCAGAACGGTCTGATGAACGTGCTGATGCAAGGCCAGCGCATGAAGCCCGCCAAGGCGCTGTCCACCGGCATCATCGACGAAATCGCCGAGACTCCGGAAGACATGCTGGCCAAGGCCCGCGCCTGGATCCTCGCCAACCCGGCCGCCCAGCAAGCCTGGGATGCCAAGGGATACAAGATGCCCGGCGGTACACCCAGCACCCCGGCGCTGGCGATGAACCTGCCCGCATTCCCCTCCAATCTGCGCAAGCAGCTGAAGGGCGCCCAGGACAACTATCCCGCGCCGAAGGCGATCATGTGCGCCGCCGTGGAAGGCGCCCAAGTCGATTTCGACAGCGCGCTGAAGATCGAAGGCCGTTACTTCACCAAGCTGGCTGTCGGCAAGCACTCGAAGAACATGATCAAGGCCTTCTTCTTTGATCTGCAGAAGATCAACGGCGGCGGCTCGCGCCCTTCCAAGACAACCTACCCCGAGTGGAAGAGCAAGAAGGTCGGTATCCTCGGTGCTGGCATGATGGGTCAGGGCATTGCCTATGTGTCCGCGATGTCCGGCATTGAAGTGGTGCTGATTGATGCCGCCCAGGATGCTGCCGACCGTGGCAAGGCCTACACCCAGAAGCTGTTGGAAAAGCGTGTTTCCAAGGGTCAAATGACCAAGGAAGCCGCCGCCGAGAAGCTGGCGCTGATTACCGCCACCACCGATTACAGCCTGCTGGCCGGTGCGGATCTGGTGATTGAAGCCGTGTTCGAAGACCGCAAGATCAAGGCCGATGTCACCAAGCGCGCCGAAGCCGCCTGCGGCGCGGAACTGGTGATGGCCTCCAACACCTCGACGCTGCCGATCACCGGTCTGGCCGAAGCCTCGCGCAACGCCAAAAACTACATCGGCCTGCATTTCTTCTCGCCCGTCGACAAGATGCCGCTGGTGGAAATCATCATGGGCAAGGAAACCGGCGACGAAGCGCTGGCCAAAGCCTTTGACTATGTCCTCCAGATCAAGAAGACCCCGATTGTCGTCAACGACAGCCGTGGTTTCTTCACCAGCCGCGTGTTCGGCACCTTCTGCATGGAAGGCGTGAACATGCTGGCCGAAGGCTGGAGCCCGGTCTCCATCGAGCAAGCCGCTGCGCAAGCCGGTATGCCGATTGGCCCGCTGGCCGTGCTGGACGAAGTGAACCTGGAGCTGACCCGCAAAGTCCGTGTGCAGACCGAGAAGGATCTGGCCGCCGAAGGCCTGCCGCCTTTGCCGGTTGACGCTGCGGTCCCAGTCATCGACAAGATGCTCAACGAGTTCAAGCGTCCGGGCAAGAAGGACGGCGCGGGCTTCTACGAGTATCCGGCTGATGGCAAGAAGTTCATCTGGCCGGAACTTGCCAAGCACTTCATGAAGGCCGACAAGGCACAGCCATCCGTGGCCGAGTTTGAAGAGTTGAAGGAACGCCTGCTGTATCGCCAGTCGATTGAAGCGGTGCGTTGCTTCGAAGAAGGTGTGCTGCGCTCGGTGGCTGACGCCAACATCGGCTCCATCTTCGGCATCGGCATGGCGCCTTGGACCGGCGGTCAGTTGCAGTATGTCAACTTCATTGGCGTGAAGGAGTTTGTCAGTCGCGCCGATGAACTGGCAGCCAAGCATGGCGAGCGTTTCACGCCGCCGAAACTGCTGCGTGATATGGCCGAGAAGGGCGAAACCTTCCAGTAAGGTTTTGACTTCAAGGTTGTAAACAAAAAACCCGTATCGGCAACGATGCGGGTTTTTTGTTGTAGTATTTCCCGAACTCAGGGAGAAACAGATATGGCTACCAATACCGTTCGCATTCACCGCGTGCTGCGGGCACCCCCGGAAAGGGTCTATCGTGCATTCCTCACCGCTGACGCCATGGTCAAGTGGCTTCCGCCCAATGGTTTTACCGGCGTTATGCATCATATGGAGCCACGGGTTGGCGGCACATTCCGGATGTCCTTCACCAACTTTTCCAACCAGCACAGCCATACTTTTGGTGGTGAATACCTGGAGTTGATCCCCAATGAACTGATCCGCTATACCGACAAGTTCGACGATCCCAACCTGCCGGGAGTCATCCAGGTAACGGTGTCCCTGAAGGCGGTGGCTTGCGGAACCGAGATGCAGGTGGTTCAGGAAGGTATTCCGGACGTCATCCCCGTCGAGATGTGTTATCTCGGATGGCAGGAATCGCTGGTGCTGCTGGCCAAACTGATTGAAGCAGAAGTCACGGAATAAGGGGAAACCTGGATATGCTGACTGGCGGCTGCCTTTGCAACGGAATCCGTTATGAATATGACGGCCGGATTGAAGAAATCTCGATGTGTCACTGCTCCATGTGCCGTAAAGCCCAAGGATCGGCTTATGTTGCCGTCAGTCCTGTCCATGCCGGACAGTTTCGCATCACGCAGGGCAGGGAGCTGCTGAAGGAGTATCGGGCGGTTCCCCACAAAGCCCGCGTCTTTTGCAGTCATTGCGGCAGTCCGCTCTACAGCGCCCGCGACGACTTGCCCGGCGTGATCCGTCTGCGGCTAGGCACCATTGAGACGCCTTTTCGCTGTGAAAATGCCTATCATATCTACATCGACTCCAAGGCCGACTGGGAAACCGTGACCGACGGTCTGCCGCGCTACAGCGCCATGAAACCTCAATAAAACCCAGTCAGGGACGAATCCGCATGCGTGAACTCGACGAACTCAACCGCCTGTCCGAAAGCAGCGGGCACCTGCCACGCGGCGTCGGCATGGTGTCCGGCATCATCGCTCTCGGGCTGGCCATCCTGTCCTTCCTGGGCGTGCTGGCTTTCCATTTCCCCGCCTACCTGACCACCCCGGAATTACGAAAGGTCTATAACGTTGAACTGTTGCGGCAGGTACTGTTCTGGAGCCTGATGAGCGGCGGAGCGATTTCGCTGTTCAACATTGTTCTGGACCGGACGAGATGGTTGTCAG
Organism: Fluviicoccus sp.; assembly: GCF_030646115.1. Taxonomy (GTDB): domain Bacteria; phylum Pseudomonadota; class Gammaproteobacteria; order Pseudomonadales; family Moraxellaceae; genus Fluviicoccus. The sequence goes on along the minus strand of NZ_JAUSMX010000002.1, from coordinate 152,996 downwards.
GCTCAGCATTTTTCCTGATTATCCTGGCGGCCATGATGGGCGGCCACCGGGTTCCTGTCGGGGATTTTGCCGACAACACGCCCTATATCGGTCTCGACTGGCTGATCCTGGACCTGCTGAAGTCGACCCTGGTTTTTATCCTGATTGAAAAAATGTTCCCGCACCGCAAGCAGGCCGTATTCCGGCCGGAATGGCAAACCGACCTGCAGCACTTCATGGTCAATCATCTGGGTGTAGGGCTGGTGTTGCTGGTGACTAACCATGCGCTGCAGGGGATGCTGGGCTGGGCGGTCAAGGACGGCATTCAGGGCTGGGTGCAGGCGCTGCCGTTCTGGCCGGCGTTGTTCCTGATCATCCTTGCCGCCGACTTGGTGCAATACTGGACACACCGCGCCTACCACGAAGTACCGCTGCTGTGGCGACTGCATGCCGTGCATCACAGTGTCAAAAGCATGGACTGGCTGGCAGGCTCGCGACAGCACATTCTGGAGTTGCTGATCACCCGTGTGTTGGTGCTGGCGCCGGTCTTCGTGCTGGGCTTCTCCAAAGACGTGATTGATGCCTACATCATTGTCGTGGGCTTCCAGGCGGTGTTCAACCATGCCAACGTCAAGGTCAGCCTCGGCCCGCTGAAATATGTCATCGTGACCCCCAATTTTCACCACTGGCACCATTCGCAGGATCCCGAAGCGCTGGACCGCAATTACGCCGCCCATTTTGCCTTTCTCGACCATCTGTTCGGGACGGCGGTGAAAACCGAGCGCAAATGGCCTTCGGATTACGGCGTACTGGGCGACTATGTGCCGGACGGCTTCTGGAAACAACTGCGCTTTCCTTTTGTCTGGAATCCGGATGCCCCCCAACCTCAGGAAAAGCCTTCGGACAAACCCGAGGCCTGAAGGGGAGCCTCCAGTGCGGCGATAAAATCAACATCGCCGCATAATCCGGACGCTCGTCCAATCCTTATTGACAGTTTGTAAGTTAGCGGTGAAACTGACCGGGAAAACGAGAATATTATTTCCTGTTGATGGAGTAACCGCATGTCCTCACGCATTCCCACCGAGTTCCAGTACTTCGAAAACGTCCAAAAACCGCTGAATGTCTGGCGCATGCGCTTGGCACGTGTCCTGTTCAGGCAAGACCCGAAATTACCCGATGAAGTCATTCGCACCTGGGCGCAGTCCTACTACGACGCCGATCCGGTGGCGGAGCGTTTTGTGGAAGAGGTTTACCTCAAGCAAGGTCAAGCCGCTGGTCGCGCCATGGTTGAGAAGGCGTTGGCGGAGGGCGTGCATGCCGTTCCTGATGCGCCTGAGAGCCTGAAACAGCTGTTTGCCGAATTTGAACAGGCTCCGGCCTGGCTGGACTGGAGGCGGGTGGAGCAGGGCGCGCGCGTATTCCGGCATTATGGACCGCAACTCTACAATTTCCTGGGCTCCATCACGCTGGATGCCTATCAGGAAAACTCCGTCACCAAGCCGCTGATTTTTACCGGTGCTTATGCCGGTGAATCCGCCAATCGCCGCTTTCTGGAAACCGCCTCGTTCTGGCGCGATGTCTCATCCCCGGAGGCCATGAAAAGCGGCGGCATCGGCGTGAAAACGGCCGTGAAGGTGCGTCTGATGCATGTGTTTGTGCGCAAGGGCTTGCTGCGTCACCCGCAATGGGATCTGGAAGCGTGGGGCATGCCCATCAGTCAAGGGGATGCCTTGCTGACCCTGATTGCCGGCAGCATTGCCCCCGGCATTGGCCTGAAGGTGATGGGCTATCGCGCCAGCCGTGAGGAAATCGAGTCGATGATGCACTTCTGGCGCTATGTGGGCCATGTCATGGGGGTGCAGCCGCGCTGGTATCCGTCCACGGTGGAAGAGGGCTTGAGCCTGTTGTTTGCTTCTTTCATCAAGGGGCCGAAAAAGGCTGGTGAAGATGGCCGCAGCCTGGCGCATTCCTATGTACAGTCATTTGCCCCTGGCGATGCCGATACCGGTTTCACCTTCCTGCGCAAATCTATGGATTATTGGCTGAGTCTGGGCATGACCTGGTTCTTCCTGCCCGGTGATACCTATCGCAACCACGGCCTGCCCAAACCCGGCGTATGGGGACTGGCTCCGGTGCTGCAATTTCCCATGGTGTACGGGCTGGAAACCATTCGCAAACACAGCCGCTGGGCGGATGACTGGCGGGACAAGATGGCGCAACGTGCGTCGGCGCGCTGGTTGAACCAGCATCTGGGGGTACAGGGGGCGGAGTACAAGGCGGTGGAGCAGTTCACACGCTAGACATGGGTATGTTGCGGGGACACGTCATGCATCCCCGCAACAAAGCTTACATTTTGCCGAAGGGATTACTGTCCGGCTGCAACCCCAGCTTAGCCGGTTCGCTGAGCCCGCGTTCCACGGCCATGGTATTCACCCGGTCGCGGATGCCGCGCTTGATGGCGGTGTAGGTGGGGCGATCCTTGGTGGCCAACTGTGCGGCACGCTCCAACGCCAACAGCGGCAGATCTTCTGCGGTCACAGCTGCATCCACTACACCACGCGCCGCGCACAATTCCCCGCCCCAGGCATCCGCCGTCACCGACAGTTCAAACATGGCCTGGGCGTTGGGCAACAGCCGCACCACTTCCATCATCACCGGGGTGAAGGGCAGGCGGATTTTCACTTCGGTATAGCAGAAGCGACCGCGATCGGAACGCATCAGCCGGAAATCACAAGCGGCCGCCAGAATGGCTCCGCCTGCGTAGCAGTTGCCATTGATTTCGGCAATGGTGGGCAGGTTCAGGGTGGCTACCCGCAGGAACAATTCATCAAAACGATGCAGGAAACGATCCACCTCGGCACGCGGCTGGGTCACGATCCAGCCCAGATTGATGCCGGTGCTGAAGGTTTTCGGCGAAGCACTGCCAATCACCAGTGCGGCATTGCCGGCGGTCTGGCTGACCAGATCCAGGGCGGCGTTCCAGTCATCCAGCACGGCATGCGAGAAGGTGTTGTCATTGGCGGTATCCGTCATGGTGATGCGGAAGACATCACCTTCACGGGTCAGCGTCAGGGAATCGCGGGAAAGCAGCATGATTTATCCTTTGAACAGTTGAGTAAAATATCCGCCGCCCAGCACCGAGATGCCGCCATCCAGCGCCAGGATCTGCCCGGTCATGTAGGAGGCGGCGGGGGTGGCCATAAACAGCGCCAGATCGGCCATTTCGTCCACCGTGGTCCAGCGGGCTACCGGCAGACCGGCAATGGAGCGCTTCGCCAGCTCTTCACCCATGATGGTGCCGCCTTTGGTATCGGCCACAAAACCGGGTGAAATGGCATTGACGGTGACGCCCTGCGGCCCCCATTCGGCGGCCAGCGCCCGCACCAGTTGTTCAATCCCGGCCTTGGCAGCGCAGGCGTGCGATTGCATCAGCATTGGATATTGCCCTTGCGGAGCGGAAATGGCAATCAGCCGCGCACCGGGCGTGCGCAGGTGGCGATGCGCCGCCCGCCAGCAATTGAAGGTGCCCAGCAGGTCAATACTGATGACGGCGGCAAAGGCGTTGGCGCTCATGGTTGCAGCCGGGGCGGTGAAGTTGCCGGCAGCCCCGGCGACCACCAGGTCCACCGGACCGAATCGTTCCGCGGCTGCCGTAATCTGCTTGTCCAGATCCTCGAAGTTACGCACATCCGCCGGACAAGCCATCACCTGGCCGCCGTTCAGTGCGCCAATCTCGGCGCAAGCCTGCTCCAGACGCTCCGGATTGCGGGCAATAATGGCGATGTTGGCGCCATGTTCCGCAAAACGTTTGGCAATACCCAGATTAATGCCGGAACTGCCGCCGGTAATGACAGCCGTTTGGCCTTTCAACAAACCCGGAACAAAAATGCTCATACCCTAATCCCCATCAAAGTTGTCAGACAGTCGGACTGTATAAGCAATTTTGCTTGGTTGCCAAGTCAGTATCTTCAGATTTTCAGGTTACGAAAATCCGGGATCACGGTGCCACGTTCCCACCACGACTGGAACAAATCACGGTAGCGGCGGCCGTGCGCCGCGTCTTTCGGCGTCAAGCCGCCTTGCCACGGGCTGCGGTCGGTACAGCGCAGCACCGCCCAGTGGTCGGCCAGCATCCAAGACACTTCCGGATCAAAATCGTCGGCGCTGAGCTGACGGATTTCAATACGGCTGGAAAGCCGGTGAATCATGCTGATCAGCTTGTGGCCCTCACGCACAGCATCATCCGGATTTCCCACCAGGATGCGGGTTACGGTATGGCGGCTGGTGCGCACAAAGGCGGAGAGGGCGGATAAGAACTCCTCATTGTTGAAGCGGGGTGACTCCAGATCCGGCGTCACCAACAGCACTTCACGTTGAGCCTGACCCAGCAATTGCACCGCCGCCAGTCGCAAATGGTCCAGCGTCGGCAAGGGAATCAGCACGTCATCCCGACCCAGTTCAAACTCCGGCAAGGTGACCGGCTCTTTGGGCGCCGACGGCTCGTCACCGTCCCAACCGGGCTGGGGGGCTTTGACGACCTCCAGATGTTCGGGCAAGCCTTCCGTGGTAAACGGGATCGGGGCGTCCAGATCAACCGTTTCCGGTGCGTTATTGTTGTCATTCGGCATCGTCTTCTTCTCCCATAATCAGCCAGAAACCCTGTGCAATCTGTTGACAGAGCCATTCCAGATTATCAGCATCCGCCAGCCAATCCTGCAAGTCTTCCCAGCCCAGTTGCCGATGGTCGGCCAGCTTGGCGACGAAGCGGCTGTCCGGCAGGTCGGTCACCGCCTCACCGTTGATGAACAACTGGTCGGCGTGGCCCTCTTCACCCAGATAAATGATGCGCGAAGCCGGATCACGGCACAGTAGTGCCCCGGACTGTAGTGTGTGCAGCAAGTCTTCGGGAGAAATATCATCACCCACCGGCTCGTAGTCGGAATACTTGGGCTCACTCAGGAAGGGGGCCAGCACCGCGTCCAGGCGGCTGTGGTCACGCAGCAGGTCCAGCACCTGCGCTTTCAGCGACTGCAAATGCACCGGATTCAGCCAGCCGGGGTGCGCCTGTGGCGTCAATCCGGGATCGGCGTAAAGCTTGTCCGTACCCGCCGACTCCAGAGCGGCATCCACCAGTTGTTCCAGCACATGGCTGAGAATCGGGGCGCGGAAACCGAAGGAGAAGGTCAGGCAGTCATTTTGCGCCACGCCGAAGTGGGCCAGGCCTGGGGGCACATACAACAGATCACCGGGATTGACGACTTCATCAAAGGTAACCGGCATGTCCTTGAGGATGCGCAGCGGCGTGTCCGCCAGACACGGGGAGTGGCTGTCGCACTTTTCGCCCAGTTGCCAGCGCCGCTGACCTTGCCCCTGCACCAGGAACACATCGTATTGGTCATAATGCGGCCCCACCGAACCGCCCACCGGCGCGGAGGAAATCATGATGTCGTCGGTACGCCAGCCGGGAACGAACGAAAACGCTTCCCAGTAAGCCGCCAGTTCGGGCAAATAGTGATCCACGGCCTGCACCAGCAAGGTCCAATGCGTTTTCGGCAGTTGTTTGTATTGCTTGGGGGTGAAAGGGCCCTTGCGCAATTCCCAGGGTTTCTTGCCGTCTTTTTCCAGCACGATCCGGGCTTCGATGCCGTCTTCCTGGGCCAGTTCGAAGAGGTCATCACGTCCCACTAGTTCCGGCAGATCGGGGAAGGCGTTGCGCACCAGCAAGGGTTTCTTTTGCCAATAGTCGCGGAGGAACTCGTCAGCCGTGAGGCCGCCCAGGTGCGGCAGGGGAATCGGGGAGGTATGGGTCATGGCGTCCGTTTCGTCCAGTCGGGAGGAGTAAACGCTGATTATAACGCGGCAGGGGGGAGAATTGCCTGTAGGAAGGTCTGTAGGTCGGGCTTCAGCCCGACACCGCCCTTCGATCGGAGAGTGTTGTCGGGCTGAAGCCCGACCTACAATTGTTAAATATGCCAGTCCGGATGAACCATCTTCAGAATACTGCGGAAGCACTCATCAAAACGCTCCGTTTCCATAACCGCAATTTGTCCCGGCAATCTGCGCTGCAACTGTCCGTAAAGGCGCAACAGATACTCATCCAGATCCGGCTGCGGTGGAATCATTTCGGCTTCACGAACTTGAGCCTTCAACTCAAGCAGTTCATCCACCTGTTCCCGGATATCTCCACCCGGCAGAAACTCATCCAGCAGCGCCCTAAAATCCATGGGCGGTTGTGTGCCATGGCGGATGACCCACTGGCAGGCCAGCAGGTCGCGGAACATTGACACATAGCGCATCAAGCGCAGGTCACGGTCTTCCGCCAGCTTGGTGATGTAGTCCTTGGCCAGTGACAGATAATGAATACCGGCAACAGAGGGTAGCAGGGTATCGTCAAACAATTCCCGCAACGGCTGCATCCCGGCCTCATGCTGACGGTACACCATTACCGACGACAGCCACTCCCGCAGGACGGGATGCGACTTGCGAAGCATCCCCAGGGCCTTCTTGATGTCCCAACCGAGAAAATCGAATGGCCCGTCACCGGACAACTCAATCACATCCCGTTTGTCGAACACGCGCAGATAATGGGCGGGCTCATGGACATAAATGAAACGCACCACATAGCGGCTGTCCGACGACGGAATCCCCCAGGCGCGATTGCCCGCTTCGCTGGCCCACAAAATGGTGATGCCGTGTTCGCGGGCAATGCCATCAAGGTGTTCCTGAAGGATGACGTCCATCAAACAGCCTTGGCTTGCGCTGCGGCATTGCCGATGTAGGTCGCCGGGGTCATGGCGCGCAGTTCGGCGCGGGCCGATTCCGGCAGCACCGCCATTTCAGCACTCTCCAGGAAAGCCTGAATGTCGGTGGCGGTAATGACCTTGCCGCGCGTGAACACCTTCAGCTTTTCATACGGTTCGGCAATGCCATAACGACGCATCACGGTCTGGATCGGTTCAGCCAGCACCTCCCAGGCGTTGTTCAGGTCATCACCCAGACGGCCTTCGTTGACTTCCAGCTTGCCAATGCCCTTCAGCGCCGCTTCATAGGCAATCAGGCTGTGCGCCAGGCCCACGCCCAGATTACGCAACACGGTGGAGTCGGTCAGGTCACGCTGCCAGCGCGAAATCGGCAGCTTTTCACCCAAATGGGCGAGGATGGCGTTGGCCAGACCGAGGTTGCCTTCGGAGTTTTCAAAGTCGATGGGGTTGACCTTGTGCGGCATGGTCGAGGAGCCGACTTCGCCTTCCTTCAAACGCTGCTTGAAGAAGCCGAGGGAGATGTAGCCCCAGACATCGCGGTTAAAGTCGATGAGGATGGTGTTGAAGCGGCGGATCACATCGAACAGCTCGGCGATGTAGTCGTGCGGTTCGATCTGGGTGGTGTAAGGGTTGAAGTCGAGGCCCAGCGATTCCACAAAAGCTTTGGCGTTGGCGGCCCAGTCGATGTCCGGATAGGCGGACAGGTGGGCGTTGTAGTTGCCAACGGCGCCGTTGATCTTGCCGAGGATTTCCACGCCTTGCAGTTGCTTGACCTGACGGCCCAGGCGGTAGGCGACGTTGGCCATTTCCTTGCCCAGCGTGGTGGGGGATGCGGTTTGGCCATGGGTGCGCGACAGCATGGGAAGGTCGGCATAGCGGTGCGCCAGCCCACGGATGGCTTCGTGCAGCGCCTTCATCTGTTCCAGCATGGTGTCGCGACCGGCCTTCAGCATGAGGCCGTGGCTCAGGTTGTTGATGTCTTCGGAGGTACAGGCGAAGTGGATGAACTCGGTGACGGCGGCCAGTTCGGGTATGGCGGCAACTTTGTCCTTGAGGAAGTATTCCACGGCCTTGACGTCGTGGTTGGTGATGCGTTCTTTGGTCTTGATCCATTCGGCGTCGGTTTCGCTGAAGTTGGCGACCAGGGTGTCGAGGAAGGCGTTGGCTTCGGGGGTGAAGGCGGGCACTTCGGCGACGGCGGGATGACGGCTCAGCTGTTGCAGCCAGCGCACCTCCACGGTGACTCGGGCGCGGATCAGGCCGAATTCGCTGAACCAGGGGCGCAGGCTGTCGGCTTTGCCGGCGTATCGGCCGTCAACGGGGGATAGGGCGGTGAGGTTGCTCAGCATGGGCTGCTCCGGGGGGTTGTTTCACGAGAAGGGCGAATGATAATGGAAGTGGGGCGGGGATGCATCCTTGGCGGGTGTTTGGGGGGGGTGATGGGGTGGGTTTTTGGTTGACAGGGGGTGGGTGGGGTGATAGTTTTTGGGGCGATCTATCCATTGGGTTTAGGTCGCCGAAATCCGGGAAATGTGTTGATTAGGAAGGGGTTTTTCGGGGTGGTGGTGGCAGGTACTTTTGATTTAGGGCGACAAGTATCGCCAAAGTGAAGTTCACAATATATAGGGAATACATGAATAAATTAGTCGTGCTTTTCATCGTATTGGTATTTTCTGGATGTGCCTCTAATAGCCACAAAGCCGAATTGTATAGGCAAAAAGATGCTGAAGAAAAGGCCCATGCGGAAAAGTTAAATGAGAGATTTGAGACTATCAAAAAAAAGATGCTTGCCACCAGTTACAGCCCTGATCTGTTAATCAGAGTTAAAAGTATGCTTCATCTAATGTCTGCATTTCAAGAAGGACGAGTCACAGAAAAATCGATGAAAGGATTTTCATACTTTCTTGAAGACCCTGTGGGCAGGGATAGCGGCACAATTCTAAGCACATCTTTTCAATGCCTCCAAGTGATACCAATTGATGGCATTAAAGATGAAAATGGAAAAGAAATCCAGGTTTATAAAGCACTCTACTCCAATCCATTTATTCCGATTACAGCGAGTGTGTATTGGCACAATACAAGGCCGCTAGTAGGGCAAAAGCTGAATACCGATTTTCTAATGTTCCTAGGTGTTGGAGAGTATGAGAATAAAAGTGGCGATAAAAGGTCGGAGGTTCAATTTATACTGCCATCATGGGCTTATTGAAGGGTGCTAGGGTTGATGGATATTTTCTCTGTGGATGGTGATGGATTAGAAGATGATGGTACGCTCTATTCTTTGTCATCGGAATTTTTAGAAGCTGCAATAACCCTTTCAAACACATTCCCAACAAAAACAAATTATTCAATGGTCATATATTACCTTCTTGGGCACGCTGCTGAATTGATGCTAAAAGCTTATTTGTATAAAAAAGGGAGAAGCATTGGTGAGCTTAAGGGGGTAGGACATAACTTAGAAGCTCTGCTCGAGTTCTCGAAAAGTACCGGTCAACAATTACCATTTAAAACTAATTGTATTGAAGCCTTGGCTCTGAATTATAAGACAAAAAAACTTGAATATAGGGCTAAAACGAGACTTCAACTACCAAATAGAGAAGACCTTATTAATGAATGCAGGCAATTACAATCCGCTGTTTTTGAAAACATATTTGAATTATATTGACCATAATAAAAGTGGCATCGTGGCATCAGGAAACGGGGTCAGAAACTATATCATCGCTATACATGAGTTGCGACCCGGCAGCAACCAGCCCTGAAACCGTATCCAACGGCAAAAACAAACGCTTTGGCTGCCTGGGCAACGATATAAATCCAAACTGCCTCTGCTTCCTTATCACCATCGGCTCATCCCAACTTCCGAAAATGCCTCACCGTCACCACCAACGCCACCAACTGCAGGCAAGCACTCAAAAAGAAAGTAGACCCCATCCGCCAATCACCCGGATGCAAATGCCCCACCGCAGCCAAAATACTGGCGCCCACTAACGGCGCAATCACCAGCATAATGCTGTTGATGGCATTCAGCGAGCCTTGCACCACACCTTGCTCATTCGCGGCAGCGGCTCGGGAAATCAACGTCTGCAACGCCGGAGTCACCGCAAAGGACAGGAAGTTGGCCACAATCACCGGATACAGCCAGAGACCATCTGTAATCAGCCCGTAAAGCACATAGGCCGTCATCGACGAACACAAGCCGAACATGATGATCTTCACTTCACCAAAGCGCTTCAGCAACCGCCCCATCAGCACGCCTTGCACCACGGCCGAGGTCATGCCCACCACAAACAACGCCACACCGTTTTGCCAGGGCGTCCAGCCAAACCGGAACTCGGTATACAGCACCCAGGTATTTTGCAAAATGAACTGGGCGAAACCTGAAAATACAAACACCAGCACCAGCGCCGACACGCCCTTCAACTCGCCCAGATGTCCCAGCGCACTGAACGGATTAACGCGTTTCAGGGTGAGGGGAGCCCGGCGCTCAGGCGGCAGTGATTCCGGCAACACCAGCCAGCCATACAACACATTCAAAAAGGAGAGACATGCCGCCACCATGAACGGCAAGCGCAAGTCGATGGCCCCCAGCAAACCGCCCACCATCGGCCCGAAAATGAAACCGACGCCAAACGCCGCACCCAGTGCGCCAAAGGCCTTGCCGCGATGCTCCGCCGGGGTGACATCCGCCACATAGGCATTCGCAACCGAAAAACTGGCGCCGGTGCCGCCGCTGACCACGCGTGACAGCAGCAACAGCACCAGCGAATGGGTGAGGGAGGTGACGATATAACTGAAGCCCAGCCCGGCCATCGACAGCAACAACACCGGCCGCCGCCCGTAACGGTCGCTCAAGGCCCCCAGCAAGGGCGAACACAGGAACTGCATGATGCCGTAGGTGACGGTCAGCGCACCAAACCACATCGCCTGATTGTCATGGGAGGTGGTGAGCGAACCCACCAGGGAGGGCAGCACCGGCAACATCAGGCCAATGCCCAGCACATCCAGAAACACCGTAATCAGGATAAAGGACAGGCTGGCCTGGCGGCTGCGCATGGGGGCTTTCCTGTCAAAGAGTGAATTTGTCGCCGAGATAGACCCTGCGCACGGTTTCGTTTTCCAGCACTTCCTGCGGCGTGCCTTCGGCAATCATCACACCACTGTTGACGATGTAGGCGCGCTCGCAGATATCCAGCGTTTCACGCACGTTGTGATCGGTAATCAGCACACCAATGCCGCGCTGTTTCAGGTGGGTAATGATGCTTTTGATATCCGCCACCGAAATCGGGTCCACCCCGGCAAAGGGTTCATCCAGCAGGATGAAGGCAGGTTCGGCGGCGAGGGCGCGGGCAATCTCGGCGCGGCGGCGTTCACCCCCGGAAAGACTCATGCCCAGGCTTTTACGAATATGGGTGATGTGAAACTCGTTCAACAACTCTTCCATTTTTTCCTGACGCTGAGGTTTAGTCAGTTCCTTGCGCGTCTGCAAAATGGCCATGATGTTGTCTTCCACGGTCAGCTTGCGGAAGATGGACGCTTCTTGCGGCAAATAACCGATGCCCTTGCGGGCGCGGCCGTGCATGGACAGCAGCGACAGGTCTTCATCACCCAGCGTTATGCGTCCGGCGTCCATGGGCACCAAGCCCACAATCATGTAGAAACTGGTAGTTTTACCGGCTCCGTTCGGTCCCAGCAAGCCCACAATCTGCGACTGTTCCACCGACAGGCTGACATCCTTGACCACTGTGCGGCCTTTGTAACTTTTGGCGAGGTTTTCAGCGCGCAACCTCATGGCTTCTCCTCACCCAAACGCTTGTTCAGGCGGCTGGCCTTGGCCGGAGGCGGGAAAACCAGTTGCACCCGGTTCTGCTTGTCGCCCTTGGCTTCAATTTCACCCCGATCCATGCTGTAACTGATGCGCGCGCCCTGAAAGCTGGCGCCTTCCTGACGCAGGCGGGCGTTGCCGTCCAGGGTGATGATGCCATCCACAGCTTGATAGGTGACCTGGGCAGCTTCGGCAATGGCCGGGCCGTGATCCGGGCGCGGCTGTTGCTCGAAAGACGCCGGGTTGCCTTTGGCCACGGCGCTGATTACCGTACCCTTGGTGGCATCGGTCGTCACCACCAGTTCATCGGCCGTAATTTTCAGCGTGCCTTGTTGAATGAGGATATGGCCGGTGTAAAAAACCGTTCCAGTTTTTTCATTGAAGGTGGCCTGATCGGCGGAAACACTGATCGGCTGGTCACGATCGCCGGGCAAGGCCAGAACCTGACCCGAAACCCACAGCAACAGCGCCGCACTAGCGGGACGGAAGAACATAATTTCCCCTGACTTGGGCCGGAAGCACGAGCACTCCCGATTGAATATCGGCACGGAATCCCTGACTGCTGAGCATGTTGACACCGTTGCGCACGACTATTGGTGCGGTGCTGCTCATCACCTGGCTGGTACGGTTGGCGACCAGAAATTCGGTTTCAAGGCTAATCGGAATATTACCGGCCAGACTGCGGCCATGCACCTTACCACGCAACTCCAGTTCCTGGTTATCCAGCCGGGTCAAGGCGCGATCCGCTGTCAATTCCCAGCGGGCCCGGCCGTCCTGATACATGCTTAATACCGGGGCCTGCACCTCGCCCTGATCGTTGTCCGGAAAGTGTTTAAGGGACTGCGCCGTCAGTTTTTCGCTGACCTGACCGCGCGCATCGGTACGCAACCCGGTAATACCGGTTACTTCATAATCCGGCAGGCCGGTCACGACCGGCACCGTGGGTCGCAGCGACATCTTGCCGAACCCTCCCCAGAAATAACCGGCGGCCCCAAGCAGCAACAAGCCGCCGGAGAGGCTCACCACGTTGCGGATATCCATGCCTACTCCAGATAAGGCGCAAGCGCCTCTTCATAACGCCCCTGGGCTTCCAGAATGAGGTCACAAACCTCCCGCACGGCGCCCCGGCCGCCGGTGGCCAATGACACAAAATCGGCATAGCGACGCACTTCGCGGTGGGCATTGGCCACGGCCACACCCAAACCGGCGGCGCGAATGGCGGGCAGGTCGGGCCAGTCATCACCAACATAGGCCATTTCTTCCAGCGGAATACCCAACTGCACCGACAGTTCCTTCAGCGCCACCAGTTTGTCTTCCCTGCCTTGCAACAGCAGGGTAATGCCCAGGTTGCGGGCGCGACGCTCCACCAGCTGGCTGGTGCGGCCGGTAATAATGGCGCAAACGATCCCGGTTTTCTGCAGCAGCTTGATGCCGTGGCCGTCCTGCGAGTCGAAGGTCTTGATTTCCTGACCGTCTTCGGTGAAATACAGGCGGCCGTCCGTCAGCACCCCATCCACATCAAGCGCCAGCAAACGGATCTGGCGGGCTTTCTCGGTAATTCGTACAGACAACATGATTACACCACTCCGGCTTTCAGCAGGTCGTGCATGTTGAGGGCGCCGACCGGCTTGCCGTCCGCTCCCACCACGATCACACCATTGATCTTCTTTTCTTCCATCATCGCCACGGCTTCCACCGCCAGCAAGTTGGGGGAAATCGTTTTCGGCCGGGCATTCATCACATCCCTGATATGCATGCTGCGGATATCAAAATCCCGGTCCAGGCAGCGCCGCAAGTCACCGTCCGTATAAATTCCGGTGAGTCGGCCGTCGGCATCCACCACGGCGGTCATGCCCAAGCCCTTGCGCGTCATTTCCAGCAGGGCGTCACGAATCAGCGTGTCTTCCGCCACCACCGGTACGCCGTCGCCTTTGTGCATCAGGTCAGAAACCTTCAGCAGCAGCTTGCGTCCCAGGGAGCCGCCGGGGTGCGACAAGGCAAAGTCCTCAGCGGTAAAGCCACGGGCCTCCAACAGGGCCACCGCCAGCGCATCGCCCAAAACCAGCGTGGCTGTGGTGCTGGAGGTCGGGGCCAATCCCAGCGAACAGGCCTCTTCACTGCGCCCGATTTCCAGATGTACATCCGCCAGTTGCGCCAGGCTGGAAGCTTCATTGGCGGTCATGCTGATCAGTTTGGCATGCATACGTTTGATCAGCGGCACAATGGTCAGCACTTCAGCGGTTTCGCCGGAATTGGAAATGGCGATCACCACATCCTGACCGGTAATCATGCCCAGGTCGCCATGACTGGCTTCACCCGGGTGCACAAAGAAGGACGGGGTGCCGGTGGAGGCGAGGGTGGCCGCCATCTTGCTGCCGATATGTCCGGACTTGCCCATGCCGGTTACGACGATGCGGCCCTTGCAGGCCAGCATCAGCTCGCAGGCCTGGCGGAATTGTTCGTTGATCTGGGGTTTCAGGTTTTCGAGGGCGGCCATTTCCACAGCGACCACCCGCAAACCGACTGCGACAAAATTGAAGTCGGACATAGTCATTTTCCTGCTAACAAGCCGGCAATTATCGCCCAGCCTCTGCGTGGATGGTAGTACCACGGCACGGCTCTCCTCTATAATCCACGCAACCGTGTCATGGCAACTTTCGGAAGTAACAGCATGTTAGTGATTTACAACACAGAAAGCCGACAAAAAGAAGAGTTCAAGCCGATTCATGAAGGCCATATCCGCATGTATGTCTGCGGCATGACGGTCTATGACTATTGCCATATCGGCCACGCCCGTGTGCTGGTGTCTTTTGACGTCATTACACGTTACTTGAGAAGTGTAGGCTATCATGTTGATTATGTAAGAAACATTACCGATATTGACGACAAGATCATCAAACGCGCCCAAGAAAATGGCGAAAGCATAGAAGCCCTGACCGGCCGTTTCATCGCCGCCATGGATGAAGACGCGGCTGCACTGGGAGTTGCCAAGCCGGACATGGAACCCAAAGCCACCGAACACGTACCCGGTATTGTCAGCATGGTGGAGCGTCTGGTGGATAACCATCTTGCCTATCCCGCACCCAATGGTGATGTCTATTTTGAAGTCGCCAAGTTCCCGTCCTATGGCCGTCTGGCGCGCCGCAACCTCGACGAACTGCAATCAGGGGCGCGGGTGGAGGTCGAGGAGGCCAAGCGCTCGCCGCTGGACTTCGTGTTGTGGAAAGCCGCCAAGCCCGGTGAACCGTTCTGGCCTTCCCCTTGGGGCAACGGCCGTCCGGGCTGGCATATTGAATGCTCGGCCATGTCCACCTGCTGCCTGGGCAATCATTTTGACATTCACGGCGGCGGCGGTGATTTGCAGTTCCCGCACCATGAGAACGAAATTGCCCAGTCCGAAGGCGCCACCGGTGAAAAATACGTCAATACCTGGATGCATGTCGGCTTTGTGCAGGTCAACGAAGAGAAAATGTCCAAGTCCCTGGGCAACTTCTTTACCATTCGTGACGTCCTCAAACTGTTCCCGCCCGAGGTGCTGCGCTACTTCATCGTCTCCAGCCACTATCGCAGCCCCTTGAATTTTTCGGATGACGCGCTGAACCAGGCGCGCAGTTCACTTGAGCGTTTTTACCATACTATCAAGGGTTTGCCGGTTATTCCCGCCAATGGGGGTGAAGAGTACGCCGAACGCTTCCGTCAGGCCATGGACGATGACTTCAACACCCCGGAAGCTTTGGCCGTGCTCTTCGAATTGGCGCGGGACATCAATCGGGCTGAAAAATCCGGGGGTGCGGAAATCGCTGCTGGTCTGGCAGGCCGCCTGCGCGAGCTCGGGGCCGTTCTGGGCCTGTTGCAGGATGACGCCCAAAAGTTCCTGCAGGGCGAGTCAGAACATGGCTTGCTGCCGGAAGACATTGAAACCCTGATCCAGGCCCGTAACACCGCCAAGGCTGAACGTGATTATGCCGAAGCCGACCGCATTCGCGCCTATCTGCTGGAAACCGGCATTGTTCTGGAGGACTCGCGGCAGGGGACCACCTGGCGTCGAAACTGATTTCAGGGTTTATGGCTAAAATACCGGCATCCGATACAAACCGGTATTGACACTTCCCGCCGGATTCTTAAAATACGCACCACCAAGTCACTGACAAGTCATTGACGCGAAGCGGGAATAGCTCAGTTGGTAGAGCACGACCTTGCCAAGGTCGGGGTCGCGAGTTCGAGTCTCGTTTCCCGCTCCAAGCTTTCTAAACCGGTCCTCCACGAGGGTCGGTTTTTTTTCGTCCCGGCTTTACCACGCCGCCCGCGACTGGGCTATCATCAGCCGCATCCCAAGCTGCTGAAACAATTATGCCTACTCCTTATTCCAGTCCGATCGGTGTCTTTGACTCCGGCTTCGGCGGCCTGACCGTTTTGCGTGAACTGGTGAAGACCTTGCCGGAATACGACTACCTGTATCTTGGCGACAATGCCCGTTCACCCTACGGAACGCGGTCCTTCGATACCGTGTACCGTTTTACCCTCGAAAGTGTGGAATATCTCTTTGATCAGGGTTGCGAGCTGGTCATCCTGGCCTGCAATACCGCCTCGGCCAAGGCCTTGCGCACCATCCAGCAGCATGACTTGCCGCTGCTGGGGGCGCAAAAACGGGTGCTGGGGGTCATTCGCCCCAGTGTGGAGGCCATCGGAGAACTGACCAAAACCGGTCATGTCGGGGTACTGGCGACACCGGGCACCGTGAAGTCAGAGTCCTACGTCCTGGAACTGGCGAAACTGTATCCCCATGTCCGCGTTTTCCAGCAAGCCTGCCCCATGTGGGTGCCGCTGGTTGAAAACGGCGAGCAGGACAGTCCGGGAGCCGACTATTTTGTCGAACGGCATGTCAAGGCCTTGCTGGAGCAGTCCCCGGATATTGATACCGTCATTCTGGGCTGCACGCATTATCCGCTACTGACGCCCAAAATCCGCCAGTACCTGCCTGCGCACATCAGCCTGCTATGCCAGGGCCGCATTGTGGCGGATAGCATGCGGGAATACCTGGGCCGTCACCCGGAAATGGATGCGCGTTTAACCCGCTCGGGCAGCCGGACTTTCCTGACCACTGAAAATCCCGAATTGTTCAACCGGCCCGCCAGCGTGTTTTTTGGCGAAGAAGTATCGGCTTATTGCATCTCGGTGAGTTGATTTTCCGGGAAAACTGTGCGGAAATTCGCACCGTTCATACAAATTATGTTTGTTTTTCATTTACTTCCTTATCGTTGTAGCAATTGCCGGACAGCAGTCGGACTGGTCAACACCGGGTTCAAGTGGTATCGTCTGGTGAAAACTACGAGAGATGCTCGGCCATTGATCCCTATCTGGCCGGCCGATAAATAATTCAGGATCGACTGACAGTGACCGACAAGCGCTACCAAGTCTTCATCAGTGCCACCTATTCCGACCTGCGGGAGGAGCGTGCCGTTGTCACGCAAACCCTGCCTGCACTGGGATGCCTGCCCACCACGCTCGAACAGCACAACCAGAGTCTGGGCGCCATGGTGGCCATTCGACGTCAGATTGATGAAAGCGACTATTACCTGCTGCTGCTGGGAAGCCGTTACGGCTCACTGATGCCTTCCGGCGTCAGCTATATCCACATGGAATACGTGTACGCCGCCACCAAGCAGAAACCCATGCTGATCCTGATGCATGAGAGTCCGGATACCCGCCCGCCGGAAGTGCAGGAAAAGACCGTGGAAGGCCGCCTTAAATTCGGGGACTTCCGCAAGCTGTTGCAGCGAGAACGGGACTCCATCCTCTACTGGCGCAATGCCCGTGACCTGGAAATGCTGTTGCAGCAATTCACCCCCGAATTGATACGCCGTCATCCCGCCGCCGGCTGGATCCGGGTCGGCAAGGGCAATCCCGATAAACTCTTTGAAATTCAGAAAGAAACCGAGCAGTTGCGCCAGCGGGTTCAAGAGCTTGAGCAAGAGCGGGAAAAATGGCTGCGCAGCAGCGCCCTCAGCAGTGAAGGTTTGGCCAAAGGCGAAGATGTGTTCGAAGTACAGTACAAGTGCCGCGCCTACGCTGGCGGCAATTGTCAAGATATCTATTCCAAGAGCCGCCTATCATGGAACGAGTTGCTGGTGAGTTTCGGTCCTCACCTGTTGCAGCCCCAGCCTGAAGACATCATCCTGGCCAAAATCAATGAACGCCTGCAGGGTTGCGCCTTGCAGGATGTTCAGCGCGAATATCCCAAGACGCATGCCGTGGTGGATATCCAGGTGACCTCGCTGTGCTTCAATACCATCAAGATGCAATTCCTCAGTCTGGGCCTGCTGCAAAAGGTTGCCCGACCGGGAGACCAGCGTTTGTGGATGCAACTGACCGCGCCCGGTGAACGTTACATGGCCAATGTCATCAATGTCCGCCGGGTCACCAGCCGACCCGCCAGTTAACCCCTTTACCATGAGGCTGATATGCGCCAATGGAACAGCTGGGGTGATAGCCGTGTTTCCATGGCCATTCACGCCAATGCCCGCGTTTTCCTAGAAGAACTGCTGGGGCCCGGAACCCCGTTGAAAGACGCCTCGCTGGACGAGGTTCTTGCCATGGTTCCGCCCAGCCGGTTACCCGAACACCCCCTGATTGATACCGGCGCCGAGACCCGCGTCCGCCATGCCCGTGGGCAAAGCTTGCCCGACTGGCTGGCCATGCGTTCCGGCCGGTTTGAAGTATTTCCGGATGGTGTGGCGTTTCCCACCGGCAGCGCCCAGGTCGCCGAATTGCTGGCCCTGGCCAAGCAGCACGACTGGACCGTTATTCCCTATGGCGGCGGCACCTCGGTGGTGGGTCACATCAATCCGCTGCCAGACAACCGGCCGGTGCTGACCCTGTCGCTGGCGCGCCTGAACCACCTGATTCATCTGGACCGCAGTTCCCAGTTGGCCACCATCGGCGCCGGGGCTACCGGACCGCAACTGGAAGCCCTGTTGAAGCCGCATGGCTACACGCTGGGACATTTTCCGCAATCCTTTGAGTTGTCGACACTGGGCGGATGGGTTGCCAGCCGCTCCAGCGGCCAGCAATCCCTGCAATATGGTCGCATAGAGCAACTGTTTGCCGGCGGCCGCATGGAAACACTGAGCGGCAGCCTGGTGATGCCGACCATGCCCGCATCCAGCGCCGGTCCGGACATCCGCGAAATCGTGATGGGTTCGGAAGGCCGTTTCGGGGTCATTACCGAAGCCACGGTCCGCGTCAGCCGCCTGCCGGAACGCGAAGAATTCCGGGTTTACTTCCTGCCCGATTTCGCCAGCGCCGAAGCCGCCGTCCGTGAAATCGCCCAGCAGAAACTGCCCTTGTCGATGCTGCGCGTCAGCAACTCGGAAGAAACCCGCACCCAACTGATTCTGGCCGGGCACAAGGTAGCCATTGCCGGGCTCGAAAAAATGCTCAGCTGGCGCGGTGCCGGTGAAGGCAAGTGCATGCTGACTGTTGGCTTCACGGGTTCGCATGGCAAAGTCCGTTATGCCTTGCTGGAACTGAACAAGATCCTCAAGCAATACGAAGCGGTTCCCACCGGTAAAACGCTGGGCACCCGCTGGCAGCAAAACCGCTTCAAGGCGCCTTACCTCCGGGAAGCGCTGTGGAAGCTGGGTTATGCCGTCGACACACTGGAAACAGCGGTAGACTGGCCGAAAGTCACGTCCTATACCCGCGATGTGGAACAGGCGCTGCGCGATGGCTTGTCCGCCGACAAGGAGCCGGTTCTGGCCTTCAGCCACCTGTCGCACCTGTATGCACAAGGCTCCAGCATCTACACCACTTATGTGTTCCGTGTCGGCCGCGACTATGACGAGACCCTGGCGCGCTGGACCAAGCTGAAAGCGGCTGCCTCCAACGAGGTTGTCCGTCATGGCGGCACCATCAGTCACCAGCATGGCGTGGGCCGTGACCATGCCAAATATTTGCCGGCGGAAAAGGGCGAGCAGGGCATGGCCGTATTGCGCGCCCTGGCCAGCCATTTTGACGCCGACCAGCGTCTGAACCCCGGCAAACTGTTGATTGACTGAGAGTGCGGCAAAACACATGACTGATCATCGCAATACGCTCTGGCAGCAGCTGCCGGAGACGGAGTGGGACATTATCGTGGTCGGCGGCGGCATTACCGGTGCCGGTGTGGCGCGGGAAGCCGCCCGCACCGGCAGCAAGGTGTTGCTGATTGAGCAGCAGGACTACGCCTTCGGCACTTCCAGCCGTTCCTCCAAAATGGTACACGGCGGCTTGCGCTACATCGCCATGGGCGACATCCGTCTGACCTGGCACTCGTTGGTGGAGCGTGAGCGCCTGCTCAACGAGGCCCCCGGTCTGGTGGACCGCATGAGTTATTTCTTCGCCCACTATGATGGCGGCGGCATCAAGTCCAACCGCTGGGCGTTTTACATCCTGCTGATGGCTTATGATTTCCTCGCCGGCATTCATGATCGGGGATTCTTTAACACCAAGAAGTTCCTGGAGCGGGTGCCCGGTTATCGCAGCGCTGGTTTGCAAGGAGCATCCCGCTATACCGACGCCGTGACCGACGACACGCGTCTGGTGCTGCGTGTACTGGATGAAGCCCGTCGTGACGGCGCGGTCACCATCAACTACGTCAAGTCCGAAAAAACCCTGCTGAACGGCGATCAGGTCTCCGGCCTGCAAGTGCGTAATGTAATGACCGGTGAAACTGCCGATTTGCGCGCCAAAGTCGTTGTTAACGCTACGGGCGCCTGGGTCAACCGCATGCGTCAGGATGTAGCCTCAGAAACCGTATCCGTGCGTCCGCAACGCGGCAGTCATCTGGTGGTTTCCTCGGAGCGCATACCATTGAACGACGCCGTCATCCTGTTCCATCCGGATGACAAGCGCGCCATGTTCATCTACAGCTGGGAAGGGCGCACGGTAATCGGCACCACCGACCTGGATCACAAGGATGATCTGGATGACGAAGCGGTGATTACGGCCGAGGAAGTCCGGTATCTGCTGCGGGCGGCCAACCATGAGTACCCCAATGCGCATCTGACCGACGCTGACATCATTGCCACGTGGGCCGGTGTGCGGCCCATTGTCAGCAGCGGCAAGGGGCTGGACCCGTCCAAGGAACGCCGCGATCATGCCGTGTGGGCCGAGAAGGGCATGATCAGCGTCTCCGGCGGCAAGCTGACCACATTCCGGCAAATTGCCCAGGATGTGCTGACCGCCGCCGAAATCTGGCTGCCCGGCTTGAAGACCCGTGACCGCAAGGCCGGTATTTTCACGCAGCCGACCAACTCCGTCGCCTTGCCGGATTGCACTGACGATCTGTACCGCCGGTTTACCGGCAAATTCGGCTATCTGGCAGAGCGATTTGTCCAGGAAATGCCCTCTGACGAACTCAAGCTAATTCCCGGCACACAGACGCTGTGGGCGGAGTTGCGCTGGGCCCTGCGCCACGAACAGGTTGCGCATCTGGACGACCTGCTGCTGCGCCGCACTCGCTTGGGCTTGCTGATGCCGCACGGAGCGGAAGAATGCCTGCCGACCATCCGCGCCATGGCGCTGGATGAGGACTGGACAGAAGCTTGCTGGGAGGCTGAAGTGGTGCGTTACCGGGATATCTGGCAGCGTTACTACAGTGTTCCCGCACCGGTCCGTGTTGCCGCCGCAGCCTGATCGTAAAAAGATACAGTCAACCCCGCCCATTACCGGCGGGGTTTTCATAACTAGAAACACGCCCGGTCCGGGCCATGACCAGCGGTTGGCGAACCATGAATCCTGCCCGATTTCTCAGCATTGACTGTGGCACCCAGAGCCTGCGTTCCTTTGTCTTTGACGCCAATGGCGAAATGCTGGCACGCAGCCAGATCATTTTCGATCCTCCCTATCGTTCTCCGGAACAGGGCCAGGCCGAGCAGGATGCCGACTATTATTGGGACTGCGTCACCCAGACCTGCCGCAATCTTTGGCAGCAAGGCATTGATCCCGCCACCCTGAAAGCTGCGACCCTGACCACCCAGCGCGGCACCGTGGTCGTGGTGGATGATCAGGGCAAACCCTTGCGTCCGGCCTTTCTCTGGCTGGATGAACGTCAGGCGGCCGAAATGCCGCCGCTGCCGCGCTATTGGGAAAAACTGCACCAAATCAGCGGCCATCAGGAAACCATCCATAAATTGCGCCGTCGCGCCCAGGCCAACTGGTTGACAGTGCATGACCCCGAAACCTGGCGCAAGACCCGCAAATTCCTGCTGCTGTCCGGTTATCTCAGTTTCAGGCTGACCGGCCTCTATCGCGATGCGGTTCCCTCACAGGTCGGCTACATTCCTTTCGACTATAAGAAGCACCAATGGCATGCCGCCTGGAGTTGGCACTGGCAGGCGCTGGGCGTTCCCCGCGACAAACTGCCGGATCTGGTGCCCGCCGGTGGCTTGCTGGGAAATATCAGTGAGGCAGCCGCCCGGGAAACCGGTTTGCCGGTCAACCTGCCGGTAATTGCAGCCGGTGCAGACAAGGCCTGTGAAGTGCTGGGGGCAGGGTGCATTTCACCCTGGCAGGGCGCGCTCAGCTTCGGCACCACGGCCACCTTCAATACCATTACCCGCAAGTATATTTCCATCAATCCGCCCATGCCGCCCTATCCGGCGGCCGTGCCGGGCGAATACTGCCTGGAAAGCCAGATTCCGCAAGGTTTTGCCTTGGTGCGCTATTTCCGCGACCAGATTGCCGGGCCGGAAATTTCGGCTGCTGAAGACTGGGGCGGCGACTGGCTGGCGGTATTGGATCAGTGGCTGATGCAAACCCCGGCCGGGGCCAAAGGCCTGATGTGGCAACCGGGACTCAGCGTGCAGTCCAGTGGTGAAAGCCTGTCCCGTGGCGCGTTGCTGGGTCTGAGCACCCAGCACAGCAAGGCTGACTGGTATCGGGCGCTGGTGGAAGGGCTGCTGTATGCCCTGCGTGACGGCCAGTTGCATGTCACCCGCTATACCCGGCAACCCATCACCATGCTGTTTGCCGCCGGTGGCGGGGCGCAATCCGATGCGGTAATGCAAACCGCCGCCGATGTGTTTGGCATGGCCATTCACCGCCCCCATACCCATGAAACGTCTGGATTGGGAGCCGCGATTTGTGCGGCGGTGGGTACCGGTGTATATCCGGATTTCCCGACCGCCGTTCAGGCCATGAGCCGCATCGTGCGCATTTTCTACCCGCGCGCCGATCGCGCCGCCGTACATGACCGGCTGTTCCATCAGGTCTATCGACCCTGGGTGCGCAGTTTGGCCGAGCTATACCGCCACGGTTAACCATTCACAACACGGTTAGCCGGGTGACATGCGCTACACTGTCACTATTGCTCACACATGAGGTTATCTGCCATGAACTGGCGTAAATGGCTGGTAGTTCCAACCCTGGTTGTCCTGACCGCCTGTACCAGCAGCACCCAGCAGGGCGCCACCGGCATTACCCGCAAACAGTTGTTGCTGTTGCCCAGCTCGCAAGTCGATGCCATGGCCTTGCAATCCTACAAGGGTGAACTGGATGCTGCCCGGAAGAAGAGCACCCTGAACACCGACAAGGCCACCCTGGAGCGAATTCGCCGCATTGCCGACCGACTGGTGCCGCAAGTGGCGGTGTTCCGGCCGGATGCCGTGCGCTGGGGCTGGGAAGTCAATCTGGAAACGCGTAACGAGCTGAATGCCTATTGCGCACCCGGCGGCAAGATCATGTTCTTTACCGGCATTATTGAACGCCTGAAACTGAATGATGATGAAATCGCCGCCATCATGGGCCATGAAATTGCCCATGCCTTGCGCGAGCATGGGCGTGAACGCATTTCCCAGGCTTATGCCCAGCAAGCGGGCATGACCTTGCTGGCAGTCTTGACCAATATGGATTCGAAAAAGGCGGCGCTGCTGCAAACCGCCACTACCCTCGGACTCACCTTGCCGCACAGTCGCGGCCAGGAGTCAGAGTCCGATGTCATGGGCGTGGAGCTGATGGCGCGCGCCGGATTTGACCCCCGGGCCTCGGTCTCACTGTGGCAAAAGATGAATGCCGCCAACAAGAGCGCACCACCGGCATTTCTCAGCACTCACCCGTCCAGCGCCCAGCGCATTGACGAACTGCAAGGACAAATGGCGACCGTGCTGCCGCTCTATGAAGCCGCCCGCCGCAATCCCCCCAAAGCGCCGGCCATCATCCCCCGCAGTTAAAACGGGGGTTGGCAGAACGCCAATGTCCAATCAAGCCGTCAGGAATGGCGGCTTTCTTCCCACCATATCTTCCAGCATGATCAACTCCTCATCGGTGTGATTGAGCATGCCTGCCGGTTGAATATCTCCCGCCGCTGCAATGTTACGGGCTTCATGGTGCGTGGCGCTCACCGGTTGCAAGGCTTGGGGCGCGATGTTGGCATTCAGGTCGATCGCTCCGTAGCACAGGCAGATATAACTCGATTCCGGGCGGGACTCAAAATAGACGCCGGTGCCGCGAATGCCGATGGTGGCGGTCGTGGTGACCAGCTTTTTGGGACCCGGCCCGAAAACCCCGAGAATGGCCCCACTCAGCAAACGGAAGCCGGAAATGGCTCCAGAACGCACTTGCGCGCGGGCCAGATGCACCGAGGATTCGGGTTTCAACAGAAAGGCATTATTGCCCATCACAAAACTGGCGCTGCCGCCGGAGCGGGTTTCGATACGGGAATTGGGCCGGATACGGGTTTGGGCCGTGGCCTTACGGCCATCAACGAGAATATCGCCAGTAAACTGACGGAAATGGCCGGCGGCTTCACTCACCGTTGGCAACAACAGGCCCAGACCCAAAACGAGTCCTCCGCCTATGAGGCGACGACGATTGGTCTGGCAATGCAGGCAGGCGGGGCGGTTATCCATGAGCGGTGTCTCCAGCGATGGTGGTTCTTGTTTTGACCGCTTTGAGTGAAGACTGTTACAACCGGAATGTAAAGGGAATGTTAACGGGGAGGGCGTTCCACCCGGAAACCGGGGGAACGCCTTGCAGGCTTACTTCTCGACAAACGCACGTTCAATGACATAGTCACCGGGTGAGTGACTGGTGCCTTCCACAAAACCGCGCTTTTCCAGAATCTCGACCAGATCTTTCAGCATGGCCGGGCTGCCGCAGATCATGATGCGGTCAAACTCCGGATCGAACTCGGGCAGGCCGATATCTTCAAAGAACTTGCCGTTTTCAATCAGGTCGGTGAGTCGGCCCTGCTTTTCGAAATCTTCGCGGGTCACGGTCGGGTAATAGATCAGTTGTTCCTTGACCAGATCGCCAAAGTGCTCATGTTCCGGCAGGTCTTCAGTAATGTGTTCGAAATAGCCCAGTTCACTTTTCCAGCGCACGCCGTGGGTGAGGATGATCTTTTCGAAAGCGTCATAGAATTCGGGGTCACGCACCACGCTCATGAACGGGGCCAGGCCGGTGCCGGTGGACAGCAGGTACAGGTTCTTGCCCGGACGCAGGTTGTCCATGATCAGCGAGCCGGTGGGCTTGCGCGACACCAGCAGCTTGTCGCCAACCTGCAGGTGTTGCAGGCGCGAGGTGAGGGGGCCGTTCTGCACCTTGATGCTGTAGAACTCCAGATGATCCTCGTAGTGGGCGCTGACCACGCTGTAGGCGCGCATCAGCGGCTTGCCTTCCACCAGCAGGCCGATCATGACGAACTGGCCGGTCTTGAAGCGCAGGGTCGGGTTGCGGGTGGTGGTGAAACTGAACAGGGTGTCATTCCAGTGATGCACGCTCAGTACGGTTTCTTCATTGAAAGCAGACATGAATTTTACTCCGCAAGGTCAAGGATGCCGGGTACGAGGCTCCCGGATTTCGCTGCGGATGATAAAGTCTGGATCACCACAAGAAAAGAGATATATATTTATTGTAATCATCAGGAATTCTGATTGATATTAAACTGAGACGCTCAGGGTCTCCCCCCGTTTTATGAGTTACAGGCAAGGCTGGTGGAGGGGTCTTGTACCACTTCGATAGATGCAGTCGTACGAGACTTCCTCCTTGGACAATCATAAGGCGAACGCGACCATCTCGTAGCGATGAAAAAGCTCAAAGTCCGGCCGGACTGGATGAGTGCCAGGGATTGACTATCAGGTGGTAAAACCGGATAGTAATCAATCATTTTGGATCATTGCACTTGCTGCAAATGCCAGCTTGAACATGGCGGAGAATGAAGGCCCGCATTAATTGGGTGGTGCAGGTTCATCATGCTGCGCTCCAGCCGAAAAGAATTGGCGTGGCGGCGTGAGGTTTGCACCACCATTAAACCGGTAATACCCACCTTCGCGAGACAGACATAAGTCAGTCACGGTCAGACCAAACTCAACCGTGAAGAATTGATCATTGGCTTGTGTGTGGAGGGGGTAGGTAGACCATAGACAGGTCGTTAAATTCGATGGGATTTTTTATGAGAATCAATAATTTACTTTCTATTTCGATATTAATTTGTGCAACAGGCTCAGCACTGGCTCAGCCTGTTTATAAGATTATTGGAAAGGATGGCAAAATAATTTTTTCTGACAGCCCACCGACGGAAGTCGGCGCAGACTTCACTGTCATGGGTGAGTCAAATCAATCATCAAAAGCTACAGAATCTGCTAAAAAAGAACACACGCAGATAGGCTCATCTCAAGTACATGATTCTTTGCGCGTTGATGCGAAAAAAACCCAAGCAGCAGCCCCCATCAGCAAAACACCGAGCAAACCAGTTGTCGATGTCGAGTTAGAAAGGGCATTGAATGGTATCATTATTATGGAAGATTTGGTTCAGCAGACTGAGTCCCTTTGTCTGAACGCGCTCCCTTCTTCATTTAACAGATACAATACGGCTGCTGTTAACTGGAGAAATCGTAATGCAGCGATAATAACGCTGCAGCGAAAGATTTCGTCCCAAGTCTACGATGCTTCAATGCGACGTAAACTTGAGGCTGCCGTTAAACTAAGAAATGCCAAGGACTTGGCACCTGTAGTTAGCGCAGATACATGGTCTAAAATCAAGTGGTGTGATAAGGCCTTTGATGAAGTAAATAGTGGGAAAATGGACGTGCACAATGCTCCTAAGCTATCGGTTCCGGTAATGAACTATCGGAAACTCCAACAATGAAATAATGGTTTGAAGCAACAGAATGAGTGCTGATCCGAGCAGTTATTTATTAGATACCCCCCCCGCAGCTGCGCGTCAGCCCCCTTTCCAAGGGGGCGATGTTAAAGAAGTTTTTCCCTGTTACCTGAAGCCCCCTGGGAAAGGGGGCGGCGCAAAGCGCGGGGGTTTTCGCGCCCCGGCAATCCCTGTACCCAGAAATCAGGAGAGCGCCATTCCACCCGAACAACATTATCAAGCCGCCTTGGCCCCCGAACCAGCCTCACCCGCAGGATAAAGCGGCTGCGAAAGCGCCGCCCAATCCACATCACCGTCACTCACCAGATTCTCATATTCCAGAATCCCCAACGCCTCAAACTTGGGACGCACCGACTCGGTCAACAAACCGATACGGGCCAGATTCGGCACAATACGGGTAAACAGGAACTTGCTGAAATACTGCATCACAGTCGCATCCAGCATGTGCTTGCGCGCCGCATCCACATCCCAACCAAACTCGGCAAAGACCTCAGTAGCGATCAACCTCTCACGCATCACCACACAAGCCTCATAGGCGAACTGAGCCCGCTCCTCAATTTCTTGCGGCGTCAGGTGCTGCACAATGTATTCCAGATAATTGACGCCAAAAGTCACATGCCTGGCTTCATCGCGGGTCACCAGGTAAATGATGTCCTTCAGCAACGGGTCCAGGCAAGTCATGTGCATGGTGTTGAAAGCCGCCAGCGCCAAACCTTCAATCACGATTTGCATGCCAATGAACTTCAGGTCCCAGCGCGCATCCCCCAGAATCTTGTCCAGCAGCAACTTCAGGTGCGGGTTGACCGGATACATCACCCCGATCTTGTCCTGCAGATAGCGGTTAAAGGTTTCGACATGCCGGGCTTCATCAAAGGTTTGAGAGGATGCATAGAGCTTGGCGTCAAAACTGGGCGCGCAAGACACCAGTTGCGAGGCAACCAACAGGGCGCCTTGTTCCCCGTGCAGAAATTGCGAAATGGTCCAAGCCTGATAATGCCAGCCGAACTCCAATTGCTTTTCCGGAGTCAGCGATTCGAAGGGCTCATAACCGTGAAAAGGGTTGTAGGCCATGTCGCTGGGCGGCAGGTCCTTGGAATAGGTCTGGCTCCAGTCGAGGTCGGTATCGGCATTCCAGTTCAACTCCTTGCCCAATTTGTAGAGCTTGCGGATGCGTCCGTCTGCCGTGCTGTAATCCCAGTTGTACGCACCGGAAAGCGGCGTCTGGAAGATTTCGATCAAGTCTTCCATGTGCTGTGCTGTCATTTGCGCGGCGGGGTCACCGGCCTCCGGAAAGTAACGGACTTCATCGGGTGTTTTACTGACAACGGTAATGGCCATGACGGTATCCTCTGCCTGATCTTGTTGTTGTACGATAGTGCCAACTTCTAGTCCATTTCTTATACTCCGGCGGCATTCGGAGCGCAAAAACTTTTGTGATACGATGAGTCACTTTCTCCGGAGACGCCCATGTCGCGCCAACAGTCCATCCGGGAACGCCTGCAGGCGGCCCTGACCCTGGAACACCTCGAAATCATCAACGAATCCCACATGCACAGCGGCCCTCCCAACCGCGAGACCCATTTCAAGGTGGTTCTGGTGTCGCCGGAATTCACGGGCAAGCGCGCTGTGCAACGCCATCAGGCGGTGTATGCGGTGTTGGGGGAAGAACTGAAAACCGGACTGCATGCTCTGGCGCTGCATACCTATACCCCGGCAGAATGGCAGGAAACCGGCGCGGCCCCGGCCAGTCCCGCTTGCCAGCATCAGCGGGAGGTGTAGGTTATGGACGGTTATATTGCCCTGAAACACCTGCACATGACCTGCGTGGCGTTGAGCGGTGTCTTCTTCATGGTGAGGGGGATGTGGTTGCTGCAAACGCCGCAACGCCTGCAAGCCAAATGGGTGCGTATCAGCCCGCACATCATTGATACGCTGCTGCTGTTGTCCGGCGTTGGAATGCTGGTGGCGGGCGGGTTCTTCCCGCCGTTTGTCCATGTCAAGCTGGCGCTGCTGGTGGTTTACATCGGGCTGGGCGTCATGGCATTCCGCAAGGCGAAAACCCAGGGACAGAAAGCCGGGTTTTTGCTGGCCGCCCTGACAGTATTCCTGTTCATCATCAGCGTGGCGATGACCAAGCAACTGTTGGGCGTGTTTTCCTGAAAGTTGGATCGCTTGATTCAAGAGCCATGGATGGCTCCATTAACAACTCAAGTCACGCAACCTGCACTTTCAAGAATCTTCCTGCAAGCGCCGTATCCGGTCTTCTTCCTCTTTCTTGGCGTCATCAATGGCCTGAAAGATACTGATCAGATCCACCAGCGTCGTATCTTCTTCAGCCACACCCGTCAGGTGCGTCTCCGGCGTCAGCATTCCCTCTTCATACAGCGCCCAGATTTCCCGTTCATAGGCGGTATCCAGCAATTCCGGGGCAAATTGGCCGAAATATTCCGCCAGATTGCGCACGTCCCGTTCCAGCATGGTGCGCGCATGAGCGTTGGCGGCGGCATCCACCGCTTGAGGCAGGTCAATGATGACCGGGCCCTGCGGGTCCATCAGGATGTTGTATTCCGACAAATCGCCGTGAACCAGACCGGCGCAGAGCATCCGCACCACTTCACGAATCAGCTGCTGGTGGCACTCCACGGCGTCTTCAGGGCTGAAATCCACTTCACTGAGGCGGGGGGCTGGGTGGCCTTCACCGTCGTTGACCATTTCCATCAGCAACACGCCGTCATGGCAGCCAAAAGGAACGGGTACGCGCACCCCGGCTTCGGACAAGCGATACAGGGCGCTGACTTCGGCATTCTGCCAGGTTTCTTCACTTTCCTGCTTGCCGAAGCGCGAACCTTTGGCCATGGCGCGGGCGTCACGGGTATTGCGCACCTTGCGGCCTTCACGATAGACCGAGGCCTGCCGGAAGCTGCGATGCTGGAGATCCTTGTAGACTTTGGCGCAACGCAAGGTTTCGCCGCAGCGAACCAGGTAAACGGTGGCTTCCTTGCCGCTTTTCAGCTGGGAAACCACTTCGTCAATGATGCCGTCTTCCAGCAGGGGTTCAAGTCGTTTCGGTGTTTTCATCGATGGGGCGTGTCGTTTCCGGTTGGTGTGGCCGGTCAGTTCAGATGGCGTCATCTTACCATTGGCCGATAGCGTACCGGCCAGCACAAAGCACCGGAACGTTGAAAAAATAAAAAAAGGGGCACCGAAGTGCCCCCAATCGCTTCCAACTCGGAAAAATCGATTACCAGTGCTGACCCGGCAGCACATTGGCCAGCGCAATGGCCGCTGCACTGGGTTTTTTCTCGTTCAGGCCCTTGGCTGCCGCCGACGACGGGAACAGCTTGAAACCAAGGCTGAGGATGCGGTCATTCAGCTTCGGCCACAGTGCATAGGAAATCTCGGCAGTTTGACCCAGCGAGGTCTTGATGCGCTTCGGCTTCTCGACAATGGCCCTGATCACCAGATTGGCGGCCTGGTCCGGCGTGTAGGTCGGCACATAGTCATACATCTTGGTCGGGGCAATCATCGGTGTGCGCACCAGCGGCATGTAGATAGCGGTGGTTTCGATGTTGAAGGCCTTCACCTCGGCCGACAGGCAGCGGGTAAACGCATCCAGCGCCGCCTTGCTGGCCACGTAGGCGGAGAAGCGGGGCGCATTCGCCAGGCAGCCAATCGACGAGATGTTGATGATCTGGCCGCGCTTGCGAACCTGCATCGACGGCAGCAGCGCCATGATCAAGCGGATGGTGCCGAAATAGTTCAGCTGCATGGTGCGTTCGAAGTCATGGAAACGGTCATAGGACTCGATCACGGCGCGGCGGATGGAACGGCCGGCGTTGTTGATCAGGATATCCACATGGCCCTGTTCCGCCAGCACCTGGGCGGCCATGGCGTCAATGGCTTGCAGGTTGGTGAGGTCGCAGGGGTAAATATAAGCCTCGCCACCCACGGCGCGGATCATTTCCGCCGTCTGCTCCAGCTTCTCCACACCACGGGCCACCAGCAAGACGCGGGCACCGGCCTTGCCCAGCTTCTTGGCCACAGTCAGGCCGATACCGCTGGAAGCACCGGTGATCAACACCGTCTTGCCGCGCACCACACGCAGCGCCTTGCCGGAAGCAAAAGCGGTGTCATCCAGGTACCATTCCCAGTATTCGAACAGCTTCTCGGCATAGGTTTCCAGCGACGGGCACTGGATGCCGCTGCCGGCCAGCGCCTTGCGGGTGTGGCTGTCATCATAGATGGCCTTGTTGAAGACAAAGCCGATAGCCGATATGGGAATGCCGATGGACTTGGAAATGGACGTTGCCAGATGGCTGCTGCCCAGCCTGCCCAGCAGTTCGCGGGCCATGCCGGGGATTTTCACATCGCCCAGGGGAAGGCTCTTGGCAAACTCCGGTCCGTGGGCGGCGGCGAAGAGGATTTGCATCATCTCGCCAACGGTCGGAGCCGGGTTTTGCACAAGACAGAACACTTTGCGGTCCAGTCCTTCCTTGTGAGCAATGTGATCCACCGCATCCGCCACGTAATCAACGGGGCAAACGGGCATTTGGCCGCCGTCAATGCCGAGCAGGGGTAACCACTTCGGAACATTGTCGCGGATGCGCTGAATCAACTTGAAGAAATAGTAGGGGCCGTCAATCTTGTCCATGACGCCCGTTTGTGAATCGCCCACCACCACGCCCGGACGATAGATGCGGTAGGGCACCTTGCTTTCGTCGCGTACGATTTTTTCGGCGGTGAACTTGCTGCGGTAATACGGATGGGTCAGGTTCTGACCTTCATCAAAATGGGTTTCCTTGAACACGCCGTCCCATTCGGTGCCGGCAACGGCAATGGAGCTCATATGGTGCAGGCGCACCTTGCCGCCCAGGCGGTTGACGAAATCAACCACATTGGCCGTGCCCTGGTTGTTGACGGCTTCACCGGTGGCGTCGTCCATGTTCATGTCATAGACGGCGGCGAGGTGGAAAACGTGATCGATCTTGCCGGTCAGTTTCGCAGTGTCTTCGGCGGAAATAAGGCCCGGCTGGGAAATATCGCCGAAGACGGGAATCAGTTGTTGTTCGGTGGCGCCCAGCTCATCCAGCAGTTCTTCGAATTTGTGCTGGGAGGACTTGCGGACCAGCATATAGACCACAGCGCCTTCGCGACGCAGCAGGCGAGCCAGCAGGAAGCGTCCAATGAAGCCGGTACCGCCGGTGACGAAATAGTTCATGTGAGTTACCCCTCTTTTATTAGAAAAAAGTCTGGCGGATTGACATGCCCAAACATCATCGCCCGACGTTGTGTGAGGCATTATAGGGGAGAGGTCTATAGTGCTAGTATTCTAAAACGCTCATAAAATGCACTATTTTTAGCAGAAGTCTTGACATTTTGTGTAGAGCAATAGCACTAAACAAACAAGTCTAATTGAGGATGATTGTCAACTGGCCAAAGTAAGGAGGGGAAGACAACCCTTAGGTTTGAAGCCATCCCAACTATATTGCTATATCCCTGTGTGGCATCATTGGCTTAGCTTTATGCACAACACCCATATTCCAACGATAATCCAACTCACAACTCAGGATAGTTCGGGCATAACAACATGAGGAGCGCATGAGCGACGCCATCCGGCTAGAGGGTCAAACCGTCGACAGATTCATCTACAACTCCGAAGAGTTGCGGCGTTACCTGTTTACGCCTCACCCCATGCCCGCCCACTCGCTGCAGGAATACATCGAGACTTCCACCCAGATTACCCCGCAACAACTCAAGGCCGCGCTGGCCGAATCGGTCAAGGCCCCGGACCGGCATCTGGCTGCAACCCTGCATCGACTCGACTTCATCAATGAAAGGGACTTGGCGCTGATCCTCAGTGCGGGTTTCGGGTTGCCGTTGGTCGACCCCGTTGGATTCGACATCCAGCCGGAAATCCTCAAAATGATTCCGGTGGCCTTTGCGCGGCAACAACTGGTCATGCCGCTGATGATGCACGAAGGCATGCTGGTGGTGGCCGTTACCGACCCGGCAGACAACGAGTTGCTGGAACGCCTGCAGTTCATGACCAATAAAGGCATTGAGCTGGCCGTGGCCACCCGGAATGAAATCCTGCTGGCCATTTCCGCCCACTACAACACAGGGGAAATTGCCAATGCCCTGGATTTTGTCAATATCGGCCAGACACCGGAAGCCGAAGACACCGCCCGGTTCAACGAAACCGCCCAGGGCCCTTTGGTGCAACTGGTGCAGAACCTGATTGCCGACGCCATCATCAAACGCGCCTCCGACATCCATCTGCGCCCCGAGGAAGACAGCGCCGATATACTGTTCCGCATTGACGGCGAGTTGCGGCACCAGCTCACCCTCAACAAGCGCTTGCATGCCACCATCGTTTCGCGGCTCAAGATCCTGGGCGGCATGGATATCTCGGAACGCCGCATTCCCCAAGACGGGCGGGCCAGGGTCAGCTTCTCGGGCAAGGACATTGATTTACGGTTGTCCGTGGTGCCGGACGTCAATGGTGAAGACGTCGTGATCCGCCTTCTCGATTCGCAATATGCCATGCACCGCCTGGAGGACCTGGGCTATGAAGGGACGGATGCCGAACGCATCAAGAGCCTGCTGGACCGCACCAGCGGCATGTTCCTGGTGACCGGCCCCACCGGCTCCGGCAAATCAACCACGCTGTACACGGTGCTGGCGCAAATCAAGAGCGACACCATCAACATCATCACCATTGAAGACCCGGTCGAATACCATATGAAAGGTATCGCGCAGATCCAGGTCAACCAGCAAACCGGCTACACCTTTGCCAAGGCCTTGCGCGCCATTCTGCGTCATGACCCGGACGTGATCATGGTCGGTGAAATCCGGGATGAGGAAACTGCCCGCATTTCCGTGGAAAGCGCCCTGACCGGCCATTTGGTGTTAAGCACACTGCATACCAACAGCGCGGCGGCCACCATCACCCGTTTTCTGGAAATCGGTATTCCGTCCTATCTCATCAGCAGCACGCTGAGCGGGGTGCTGGCCCAACGACTAGTGCGCTCCAATTGCCCGCATTGCCTGGTGGTGGAAGAGGTGAGCGAAGGCATCCGCTTGGAAATGGGGGCGACACTGGACGAGCTCTTCTATAAGGGAGCGGGCTGCGACAAATGCGACCAGCGCGGCACCCATGGACGCCGAGCTGTCTATGAACTACTGGTCATGACCAATGTCATTCGCACAGCGCTGGTGGGCGGTATTGCCGCCCATGAAATCCAGCAACTGGCTGTCGATAACGGCATGACCACGCTGGCGACCCATGCCTTGCATCTGGCGCAGCAAAAGTATATTTCCCTGCATGAAGCCTACCGGGTCAGGCTGGATTGACGGCCGCTGCGGGGCAGGCCGGCTTCCACTTCCCGACATTCTCCCGGCAACAGCTTTCCCAGCTCCCAATCCCCGATTCTGACCCTTACCAGCCGCAAGGTTGGAAACCCGGCCGCCGCCGTCATCCGCCGCACCTGACGGTTGCGGCCCTCCGTGATTTCCAGTTCCACCCAACTGGTGGGAATGGCGGCTCGATAACGCACCGGCGGCGTACGCGGCCATAACCCGGGCGCATCCAGCTTGCGAACCCGCGCCGGACGGGTGGGGCCGTCATTCAACATCACGCCCCGTGTCAAAGAGGAAACCGCTTCCTCGGTAATGTCTCCTTCTACTTGCGCCCAATAAGTCTTCGGCAACTTGAATTTGGGATGGGTGATACGGGCGTTCAACGCGCCATCAGCCGTCAACAGCAACAACCCTTCCGAATCCATGTCGAGACGCCCGCAGGGGTGAATGTCCGGATCATTGAAGAAATCAGCCAGTGTTGACCGATCGTCGGTCTTCCGGAATTGGGTCAGCACGCCATAGGGTTTGTTAAAAAGAATCAGCTCAGACATGGACTTACCATTAAATTGGCTTATGGGCATATTTCCCTAATAAATCCCGTTGACGGTCATTTTTGCCCGCCAAGGCATTAACATAGGCGGCAGATTCCGGCGCCTCATCCCCCGCGCCGGCGCTCACACACCAACACCTACAAGGGAGTACCTGCACAATGGGTTACCAGAAGATTAAGGTTCCGGCCGATGGTGACAAAATCACCGTAAACGCCGACCTGTCACTGAATGTCCCCAATTTTCCGATTATCCCATTTATTGAAGGCGATGGTATCGGCGTTGACATCAGCCCGGTCATGATCAAGGTGGTCAATGCCGCCGTGACCAAGGCCTATGGCAGCAAGCGCGCCATCTCCTGGATGGAAATCTACTGCGGCGACAAGTCCGCACGCCTGTATGGCAACAACAACTACATGCCCGAAGAAACCATTGAGGCGCTTCGCGAATTCGTGGTCAGCATCAAAGGTCCGTTGTCCACTCCGGTTGGCGGCGGCATGCGTTCGCTGAACGTGGCGTTGCGCCAGGAACTGGATCTGTATGTCTGCATGCGCCCCGTGCGCTGGTTCAAGGGCGTGCCCAGTCCCGTCAGCCACCCCGAATTGACTGACATGATCATCTTCCGTGAAAACTCCGAAGATATCTATGCCGGTATCGAGTGGAAAGCCGACAGCCCCGAAGCCATCAAGGTCATCAAGTTCCTGCGTGAGGAAATGGGCGTCAAGAAGATCCGTTTCCCCGAAGGTTGCGGCATCGGCATCAAGCCGGTTTCGAAGGAAGGTTCGCAGCGCCTGGTGCGCAAGGCCATCCAGTACGCCATCGACAACGACAAGCCCTCCGTCACCTTGGTGCACAAGGGCAACATCATGAAGTACACCGAAGGTGCATTCCGTGATTGGGGCTACGAGCTGGCCGCTGAACGTTTTGGCGCCGAACTGATTGACGGCGGTCCGTGGATGTCCTTCAAGAATCCCAAGACTGGTCGTGAAATCATCATCAAGGATGTCATTGCCGACGCCTTCCTGCAGCAGATCCTGATGCGTCCCGCCGAGTACTCCGTCATTGCGACGCTGAACCTGAACGGCGACTACATCTCTGATGCGCTGGCGGCGGAAGTGGGCGGCATTGGTATTGCTCCGGGCGCCAACCTCGGCGGTTCCGTGGCCAATTTCGAAGCCACCCACGGCACAGCACCGAAGTACGCTGGTCAGGACAAAGTGAACCCAGGCTCCATCATCCTCTCGGCGGAAATGATGTTGCGCCATATGGGCTGGCTCGAAGCCGCCGACCTGATCATCAAGGGCGTGCAGGGTTCCATCGACGCCAAGACGGTGACTTATGACTTTGAACGCCTGATGCCCGACGCCACGTTGATGCGTTGTTCGGAGTTCGGCGACGCCATCATCCGTCACATGGACTGATGCGTTCTTCAATCTGAAGCAATATAACCACAGGCTCCTCCGGGGGCCTGTGGTTTTTGGTAATCACTGCTGACGATTTTGTTTCCCCCATCTCCGTCCAAAGTCTTAAACTAACCGCTTGTCCGTTCCCCCTTGTCAAAAGCGGCTACCAAACCCATACCTTTTTGTAGGCACCTTGTGATGGGAAATACCTTTCCATTTGACCTAATATCAAACCAGTTGCCCGATGAGGGCAGCGAATCCGGTGAAGGCGGCCTGGCTGTCCAGGAAGCCAAACCGGCGCTCAAAATGCCATCACTGTTTCAGGTGGTGTTGCTGAATGACGACTACACACCCATGGATTTTGTGGTAGAAGTGCTGGAAGGTTTCTTTGGATTGAATCGCGAGCAAGCCACCCGTGTCATGCTGGCGGTACATTACGAAGGTAAGGGAGTTGCCGGGGTTTATCCCCGCGATATCGCCGAAACCAAGGCTCAACAAGTCGTAGACCATGCCCGCGAACACGAGCATCCGCTCATGTGCCGGGTCGAACAGAAATCCGCATGAGCGGATAAGACAGGTGGTGAAATGCTCAGTCGCGATCTAGAAGTCTCGCTCAATCTGGCCTTCCGGGATGCCCGTTCGAAGCGCCATGAGTTCATGACCGTGGAACACCTGCTGTTGGCCTTGCTCGATAACGACTCGGCCGTGAAGGTGCTCAAGGCCTGTGGCGTGGATATGCCCGGCCTTCGTCGCGATCTCACCCAGTTTGTTGATGAAACAACGCCCAAGTTGGGCTCACGCGAGGCAGACCGTGAAACCCAGCCGACGCTTGGATTTCAGCGGGTCTTGCAGCGGGCGGTGTTTCATGTCCAGTCCTCAGGCAAGAAAGAAGTGTCCGGCGCCAATGTGCTGGTGGCCATTTTCTCCGAGCAGGAGTCACAGGCTGTCTATTTCCTGAAAAAGCAGAACATCAGCCGACTGGATGTGGTCAACTTCATTTCACACGGCATTACCAAGCAAGGCGACGAAAGCAGCAATGACGATGCCGCCGGCAGCAACGACGCTTCCTCCATGGATGAAGAGGGCGGCGATGCCATGCCCAAAAGCGCGTTGGCGGCCTATGCCTCCAACCTCAATGACCTGGCCCGTGACGGCAAGATTGATCCATTGATCGGCCGTGACGCCGAAGTGGAGCGCGCCGCCCAGATTCTCTGCCGCCGCCGCAAAAACAACCCGCTGCTGGTGGGCGAGCCTGGTGTTGGCAAAACCGCCATTGCCGAAGGTCTGGCTTGGCTGATTGTCAGCGGCAAAGCCCCCGAGGCACTGCAAAAAGCGGTGGTCTACAGTCTGGATATGGGTGCGTTGCTGGCCGGCACCAAGTATCGCGGCGACTTCGAGAAGCGCTTCAAGGCTCTGCTGAACGAACTGAAAAAGCATGAAGACGCCATCCTGTTCATTGATGAAATCCACACCATCATCGGCGCCGGGGCGGCCAGCGGCGGCGTGATGGACGCCTCGAACCTGATCAAGCCGGTGCTGGTGAACGGCAGCATGCGCTGCATGGGTTCCACCACTTATCAGGAATACCGGGGCATTTTCGAGAAGGACCGGGCGCTGTCGCGCCGTTTCCAGAAGATCGACATTCCTGAGCCGACGGTCGGCGAGACTTACCAGATACTCAAGGGCTTGAAGTCGCGTTTTGAAGAGCACCATG
Source organism: Fluviicoccus sp. (assembly GCF_030646115.1). Taxonomy (GTDB): domain Bacteria; phylum Pseudomonadota; class Gammaproteobacteria; order Pseudomonadales; family Moraxellaceae; genus Fluviicoccus. The sequence continues at coordinate 115,271 of NZ_JAUSMX010000002.1, read as the reverse complement.
GCGTGCGTTATACCGACAAGGCGCTGGAAGTGGCCGCCGAACTGGCGGACCGCTACATCAACGAACGCTTCCTGCCGGACAAGGCTATTGACGTGATTGACGAGGCGGGCGCCTTCCAGCGCCTGCAGGCGCCCAGCAAGCGCAAAAAAACCATTGGCGTTGGCGAGATTGAAGATGTGGTGGCACGGATTGCCCGCATCCCGCCGAAATCGGTTTCCACCAACGACAAGGAATCGCTGCGCAATCTGGAACGTGACCTGAAGATGACCGTGTTTGGCCAGGATCAGGCGATTGATGCGCTGACCTCCGCCATCAAGCTGTCACGCGCCGGTTTGAAGGCTCCGGAAAAACCGGTGGGATGCTTCCTGTTCGCCGGGCCTACCGGCGTTGGCAAGACAGAAGTCACCAAGCAGTTGGCCAAGATCATGGGCATTGAGCTGGTGCGCTTCGACATGTCCGAGTACATGGAACGTCACACGGTATCGCGTTTGATTGGCGCTCCGCCCGGCTATGTCGGTTTTGATCAGGGCGGCCTGTTGACGGAAGCCATCACCAAGCATCCGCATTGCGTGTTGTTGCTGGATGAAATCGAAAAGGCGCACCCCGAGGTCTTTAACCTGCTGTTGCAGGTAATGGATCACGGCACGCTGACCGACAACAACGGCCGCAAGTCAGACTTCCGCCACGTCATCCTGGTGTTGACCACCAATGCCGGAGCGGAAAGCATGACCCGCGCCAGTATCGGCTTCACCCAACAGGATCACAGCACCGACGGCGCTGAGGTGATGAAGAAAATGTTCTCGCCGGAGTTCCGTAACCGGCTGGACGCCATCATTCAGTTCCAGTCGCTGGATATGCTGGTAATTGCCGGAGTGGTGGACAAGTTCCTGACCGAACTTCAAGCCCAACTGGATGACAAGCATGTGGTGCTGGATGTGGATGAGAGCGCCCGTTTGTGGCTGGCCGAGCATGGCTATGACAAGCACATGGGCGCACGCCCCATGGCGCGGGTGATTCAGGAAAATCTGAAGAAGCCGCTGGCCGAAATCATTCTGTTTGGAGAGCTGGCCGGGCATGGCGGTCAGGTGCATGTCACCGTAGAGAACGGCAAGATTGCACTGCATGTGGAAACAGCGGAGCGGAAGACCGCGACCCCGGCTTGAAATTCCTGCGTTTCTTCCTTCCTGCAAAGCCAGGGGGGAAGTTCACAGGAATTCCGGAAGAGGGTGGCATTTCCAACTTGCCAACAAACGCAAAAAGCCACTTGAATGTGGCTTTTTACTAATCAACAAGCTTAGCGGACGCGGTAGGTGATGCGGCCTTTGCTCAGGTCATAAGGGGTCATTTCGACTTTGACCTGATCACCCGTCAGAATGCGGATGTAGTGTTTGCGCATTTTGCCCGAGATGTGGGCGATCACGACGTGACCGTTTTCCAGTTGTACGCGGAACATGGTGTTGGGCAGGGTGTCAATCACCGTGCCGTCCATCTCGATCTGCTCTTCTTTGTTTGACATAGCAACCCTGAAGCGAATAAATAACATGCACATGCGTGCCGGTGGGCGAATATTCTGCCTTATTTCCCTCCGGATAGCAAAAGAAAATGCCCGACAATCCAGGATTGGCCGGACATACCGCCTTAATCAGAGCGGCTTTCCAGCCAATCACCGATGGTTTTCCAGATGTGTTCCGGCGCCTTGCTGCTATGCACCAACCCCAAGTGACCGCCTGGAGCCACCCGGAATTCCTTGTCCGTGGAAGACACGAAGTCGAGCAGGGTTTCGACCGCGGCCGGGGTAACCATGTTGTCCGTTTTGCCCGCAAACACCAGCAGTGAGCAATCAATGTCGGACAGACGCATTTCCCGATCGCCGATCGTCATGTAGCCCTTGGCCAACTCGTTGTCGATCCAGATGCGCACCGACATGTCCTGAACAATGCCGCCGGGGTAAGCCACCATGCCGTCCAGGAACGAAGCCGTGGTTGCATGATTAATGACAAAATCCCGATCCGCCAGCTTGCCTAGCAGTTCCCAATACCCTCGCAGATTACTGACCGGGTCCATCAGCTTGAAGCCCAGGGTGTTCATCCAGCCCGGTGTGTGCAGCCACTGCGGATTGAGATTATGGATGCGGAAGCCGGTGTTATTACGCACCCACTCCGCTTGACGGTTAAGCATCTGGTACATTTTGCCCAGCTTTCCGGAGGCATGGCTGTTGATGGGCGAACCCAGCACCATCAGGTTGCGGATATGCTTGTCGTGATTGAGGGCGGTATAGCAGAGCACACAGATGCCGCCCATGCTCCAGCCGTGCAGGGACAAATCCAGGGAGCCGCTGTGCTCGCGCACCTTGGCCAGAAACTCGGGCATCAACTCGCCGCAGTAAGTGGCCAGGTTGTAATGGGCATGACGCCGGCGCGGCACCCCCCAGTCAATCAGATAGATGTCATAACCGCGCGCCTGCAGGTAGCGGATCATGCTGCGTTCGGGGAACAAGTCATAGATGTACATGTTCACGGCCAGTGGCGGCACAATCACCAGCGGCACGGCATGACGCTCCTGCGCCACCGGCACCTTGACGCCATCCAGCAGGATGTAGTCACCTGCCAACGGATGATAATGTCGCAGGCGCACCAGACCGTTGTCGTGGATGACTTCGTAGGGACTGCGTCCGGCCAGTACCATGTCCTGCGGTTTCAGCAGTCGGTCGGACAGGTTGCGAACGGCGCGGCGGGCGTTTTTCCGGACGGGCTTGAGTTTGCGGACGGCGGCGGTGTTGGTCATGCGATAACTTCCGGCAGTATGTACGGCGCTCATCATAGGCGAGGGAGAGTGACCTGTCAGTGGCAGGAATCCGATTGACACGGCAAATCAGGTCAATTTCTGCAGATCAGGCCCCTGAACCGTGGCTGTTCAGTTCTGATATCATGCGCCCCATTCGCACCGGGCCTGCGCCCGATCCGCCTTTCCCTGTTCCGGATACGTCATGAGTCAAGTCGTTATTGCTGCGCTTTATCAGTTCCGCCCCGTCGAAAACCCCGCCATGCTGCAGGAGTCTTTACGGACATTTTGCCGGGAACAGGGCATCCTTGGCACGCTGATCGTGGCGGGAGAGGGCATTAACGGCACCGTTTCCGGCAGCCGTGAGGCTATTTCGAACTTGCACCGGTTATTACTGGAGCATGGCTTCTCCCGCATGGAATACAAGGAGTCGTTTGCTGAGGCCCATCCTTTCCGCAAGTTGAAGATCAAGCTGAAACAGGAGATCGTGACGCTGGGTGTCGAAGTCAACCCGCGCGAGCATGTGGGCACTTACCTGAATCCGCAGCAATGGCACGAACTGATTCAGCAACCGGATGTGCTGGTCATCGATACCCGCAACGACTACGAAGTCATGACCGGCACCTTCAAGGGCGCTATCGACCCCAAAACCCGCACCTTTGGCGAGTTTCCGGAATATGTGGCCAAGGAACTGGCCGCCGCCAAGGACAAGAAGATTGCCATGTTCTGCACCGGTGGCATCCGTTGCGAAAAATCCACAAGTTATCTGCTGCAGGAAGGCTTCCGCGAGGTTTACCACCTGAAGGGCGGCATCCTGAACTACCTGGCGGAAATTCCGGATCAGGAAAGTTTGTGGAAAGGGGAGTGTTTTGTCTTCGACAGCCGGGTGGGGGTGGAGCACGGCGTAAGTCCCGGCCATACCCGCATGTGTTTTGGTTGCGGCCATCCTTTGCAGGAGGAAGACTTGCAGAGCCCGCATTTTGAAGACGGTGTAGCTTGCGCCTGGTGTCACGACAAGACCACGGATGATCAGAAGTCGCGGTTTCGCATGCGCCAGCGCCAGCACGAACTGGCGCGGCAGCGCAACGACGCCTGATCAGGCGACTGGGTTTCGCCCTGCCCAGTCACGGGAAAATTGCGCCGCACTGCGCCCGGAGCGGTTACCCCGACCCTGCGCCCATTGCAGGGCAGCCATGCGCGCGGCTTCATCCAGTTCCAGTCCGTAACTGCCTAACCAATGCCGCACAATGTCCAGATAGTTATCCTGGGACATAGCATAGAAAGACAGCCACAGCCCGAAACGGTCGGACAGCGAAATCTTGTCCTCCACGGCCTCTCCCGGATGAAGTTCACCGTCTTCACCGGCGCTGGTTTGCAGGTTGTCGGACATGAACTCCGGCAACAGGTGGCGGCGATTGCTGGTGGCATAGATCAGGACATTGTCACTGCCCGCGTGCAGGCTGCCGTCCAGGGTGGTTTTCAGGGCGCGGTAACTGGCGTCGTCCGCCGTGAAGGACAAGTCATCACAATAAATGATGAAGCGTTCTGGCCTGTGTGAAACCAGGCTGATGATGTCGGAAAGGTCATTCAGGTGATCGCGGTCCACTTCAATAACACGCAGACCTTCATCGCCGAACGCATTCAGTAATCCCTTGACCAGCGAAGACTTCCCAGTGCCGCGACTGCCGGTCAGCAAGACGTTGTTGGCGGGCCGCTTATGCACAAACTGACGGGTATTGCGGGTGATTTCGGCCTTCTGCCGGTCAATGCCGCACAGGTCATCCAGACGAATGGGGCTAAGGTCTCTTACGGTTTCCAGCGTACCCTGGCGTCCGTCAACGCGCCAGCGGAAGGCGCGACCGTTTTCCCAGTCGGTGGCGGCCGGAACAGACGGCAACAGATGCCGCGCTTGGGCGACCAATAATTGTAATTCTTCGAGGAAATCGGCAGGTAAATTCATTTCGGCGTATCCGGAATTGCAGGTGCATCGCTATAATACACAAATCGTTACGTTTTCGACCGGATCGTATGAAAACCTTATTTCGCCGCAGTTTGTCAATGCTTGCCCTGATTCCCGCTCTGGCCGTGGCTGCCGGTTTTGAAGATGCCATGCTGGCGTTTGAGAACCGGAATTATCCGGCGGCACTGTCCCTGGTGGAGCCTTTGGCCAAAACCGGTGATCCGGCGGCCATGACCTTGCTGGGCCGCATTCTGGACGAAGGCATGCACCAGCCCTCCAAGGCCTTCATCTGGTACCGGCAGGCCGCGGTCAAGGGCTATGCCGAAGCGCAACTGCAACTGGCCGAGCTGTATGACGCCGGGGAGGGTGTGCCCCAGGATATCGAGACCGCTGTTCTGTGGTATGAAAAAGCCGCCGAGAAAGACAACGAAGAGGCGCTGATTGCCTTGGCCCAGCACTATACCGCCGACCTGAATCATCAAAAATCCGCCGTGCCCTATTATGAGCGGGCTGCCGGAATGGGCAACGCCACGGCCCAGTACCAGTTGGGATTGATTTATCTGGGCGACAATGGCATTGCCCGCGACGATGTCAAGGCTTGGCTATACCTGAGCCTGGCGGCAGACCGCATTCCTGAAGCTGCACAAGCGCGGGATGTGCTGGAAATCAACCTTGGGGAGGGCACGCTGTCCTTCGCCCGCAAAGCACTGGCCGATTGGGAAAAGTCACACTGAGGCCACCTGGAATCCAGTAACGCTTCATATTTGATATTTATTGCAATAAACGCGGTTCTTCCGGTCGATTAAACACCGGGTTTTGTCTGCTCCCTCTGTCTAGAACCGTTGAATTGTTGTATTTTCCGTTAAGCCTGTCCGGCATGGTAAGGGATCGATATCGGGAATCGGCATCAAGGATTCCCGGAACCGGCTGACTGTCATGAACCTGCCTCGCGGGAGCAAACGCTCATGTTGCTGAAGAACAAGATCAGCCTGCTACGACAGGCGCTGGATCAGGCCGGTTCCTATGCCGAGTGGCGGGAAATCGGCCTGGAGCTGGATGCACTGACCGGACTGGATCTCTGGAAGCTCGATAATGCTTCTGAGCATTACAACCACGAACTGATTCGTGACCGGTTGATGAGCCTGCGCCGCAACCTGCGCCAGCAGGATGACCGTCAGCTGATGCGCTCCTTGCGGGAAGGCCTTCACCATGATTTGGGCAATATCGGCAATCCGCTGTTGTATTCCTACGCCCATGTCGGCACCAAACGCCTGATTGAAGACTATATTGATCAGGTTTGCCTGTCGCTGGATCATCTGTGCGATACCCCGCTGGATTTCATGACGCTGGAGCAGAAGCGCCGCTTCTTTGAGGACACCTACCACAGTTATGGTCAGCCGTCGCTGATGCTGTCCGGCGGCGCCACGCTGGGCTTGTGGCATATCGGCGTCTGCAAGGCGCTGCATGAACAGGGCCTGCTGCCCAAGGTGATTTCCGGCTCAAGCGCCGGGTCCATTGTCGCCTCCATCATCGGCACCCATACAGATGCCGAGCTGGAAGGGTTTTACGATGGCGACGGCCTTTATCTGCACGCCTGGACCTGGAAACGCATTCGTGACGGCCTGCTGGGCCAGGGTTTTGCCGACCAGCGCCAACTGGAAAAATTCCTGCGCAACAACATCGGCGAATACACCTTTGAAGAGGGCTTTGCCCGCACCGGCCGTCATGTAAACATCACGGTTTCGCCGGTGCATGCCACGCACAACAAAGCACGACTGATGAATGAACTGACCTCGCCCTACCTGTTGATGTGGAGCGCCTCGCTGGCCTCGTGCGCAGTACCCATTCTCTTCCCCCCGGTGACGCTCACGACCAAGACCGACCAAGGCGACTATCAGCCCTATATGCCTCTGAAGCAGTGGGTGGATGGTTCGGTGCGCACTGACTTGCCGCGCCAGCGTCTGGCCCGGTTGTTCAATGTCAATTTCTTTATCGCCAGTCAGGTCAACCCGCACATTGTACCTTTCATGCAGTCTGACAAGGACCGACTTCAAAAGGGCAAGCTAGCGTCATGGCCGAAAAAAGTGGCGCGCGCCCAAGTGCAGATGGTGGGGATGGGCATGCTCGATTTCATGCGGCAGCGCACCGGCATCGAAGTGTTGCGGCAATTGATGGATCATGGTTACGGCATCATCGGCCAGCGCTATTACGGCGACGTCACCATCATTGCCCGCTACACGCCACGGCATTATTCCTATATGCTGCAAAATCTGGATAAAAAGACACTGGTCTGGTTCCGGACGCAGGCTGAACGGGTCACTTGGCCGAAAATCGCCATGATCCAGACCCACGCCAAGGTCGGTCAGACCCTGGATCGCTGTCTGACCAGGATTTCGCAGCAATTGCAACAACAGGAAGAACAGCGTTCGGGCAAGATTATCCATCTAAACACCCGTCGCCGTCATAAAGCACAGCTGGGATAGCACTTAAGCAGAGACAACAAGAAAGGTTCCGTCAGAAATCATGAGTATTGAATTACCCGGGTACAAGATTAGCCGTGAGTTAGGCAAAGGCGGCATGGCGACCGTATATCTGGCTATCCAGATATCCTTCGGCCGCGAAGTGGCGCTCAAGGTCATGGCTCCGCATCTGGCGGCTGAACCCGGATTCCCCGAACGGTTCAACAGTGAAGCCCGCATGGTGGCCGCACTGTCACACCCGCATATTGTTACCGTCTATGACGTCGCCTCGCACAACAACTATCATTATCTGGCGATGGAGTATCACACCGGCGGCGATCTCAGTTCCCGTATTTCCAGTGGCGGATTGACGCCCTACGAAGCCCTGCGCATTACCCGGCAATTGGCCGATGCCTTGGGCCTCGCTCATTCCAAGGGCGTAGTGCACCGGGATATCAAACCCGATAACGTCCTCTTTCGCGCCCACAACGATGACGCCATCCTGACTGATTTCGGCATTGCCCGGGACATGGGGGCGGAAAGCAACCTGACCCAGATCGGCTCAACGGTGGGTACGCCCAAGTACATGAGTCCGGAACAAGCACGCGGCCTGAAAGTCGACGGTCGCGCGGACCTTTACAGCTTGGGCATCATGCTGTTTGAAATGCTGACCGGCAAGCCGCCATTTTCAGCACCGGACACCATTTCCCTGGCCATCAAGCATTGCCAGGAGCCGGTTCCGCGTTTGCAGGGTGATCTTTCCCGCTATCAGGGGCTGATCGACAAATTGCTGGCCAAGGATGTCAAGAACCGCTTCCAGAACGGTACGGAAGTGATGACAGCCATTGATAACCTGCTTCGCGCCCCGGTCCAGAGGGCTGCTGCCCAACAGGCGCATCCCCAACCCCAGCCAGTCAGCAAGCCGGCCGCCGGTTTATCACTGGGCGTACCGTCGGCGCTGGAGTCCCTGACTCCGCCGACCGAAGCCGAGAAGAAACCTTATGAGCCGTTCTTCAAATTTGATGAACAGATCGGCGGTAACTTCTTTTTCCGTAAATACATCTATACCCTGTCGTTTTCCTGCGACGACTATGAAGAGTTCAAGGAAAAACGGGAGAGGATGCACCGCAAATTACGTGACTGGATGAGCATGCGCGGCAAGAAAGCCGGTGAGCTACATGTCACCATTCAAGCGCATCCTTGGATTCATGCACGGATCTGGGAAGTGCTGACGGACGACCAGCCTTACGACAGCCCTTTTGGCATGCTGCTGGAACAGGCGACGGTCACGCTGAAGATATTTGATGAACTGCAACCGCAGGCAGGTAAAAAGATTTTGTTGCGGGACAAGGGCAAGAAAGTACCGGAGGACAAGGCTGAAATTTTGGAACAAAGTTGATTATCCAAAAGCCTCACTTCGACTAACCCGCTTCGGCGGGTTTGTCGTTTTGGGCCGCTCCTTAACCGGTAATACCGACTCATGGTGCATTTGCCCCTGTATTTCCCTGAGAAATTTATTTTTGGCACGTCCTTTGCTTCCCGTTAGGCATTACTCAGGAGAGCAGGGCGATGTTGCGAGTCCTTTTGGTCAATGATACCCCCAAGCAGGTCGGCCGCCTGCGCACTGCGCTGGTGCTGGCGGGTTGCGAAGTCGTGGAGGAGGTGACTTCCGCCCTGATGATTCCCCGTCGCGTTGCCGAACTTAAAGCCGATATAGTCATCATTGACACCGAGTCCCCCAGCCGCGATGTACTGGAACAAATTTGCGTCGTTAGTCAGGATGAGCCTCGGCCCATCGTCATGGTCAGCGAGGACCGCCAGCCGGAAGCCATCAAGGCCGCCATCAAGGCCGGGGTGTCAGCCTATGTAGTGGAAGACATTGATCAGCATCGCTTGGGTGCAGTCCTGGAAGTGGCGCAAGCCCGTTTCGAGCAGGATCAGGCACTGCTGTCGCAAATACGTGAAGCTGAGCTGAAACTGAATGAACGCAAGACCGTGGAACGCGCCAAGGGCATATTGATGCAGCTGCGCTCCATGAATGAGGCCGAGGCTTACCATGCCATGCGGAAAATGGCGATGGATCGCAATATCCGCATCATTGATGTCGCTCAGAAACTGCTGGCCATGAATGAGTTACTGGCCTGACGAAATCCCGGCTATCTACTTCTAGAACATCAACCGCCCACCTTGGGCGGTTTTTTATTCATTTCCATGCACCAGAAACTTCCACCTCGCGCGGTTATGTCTCATTCATGCACCGAATAAGGGATGGCTTGACTCCGGCGTCGTTATTCACGGTTTCCCAACACGATCGCCAAAGCAAACTTGATTATTAAATAATCATATGCCCTAACAGATCTCAGCCATGCCCTGTTTTGCTCCTAAAAGCAACATCCATTACCGTAACAGCACTCCAAAACACCCGCCCAGTGCCGGTGCAGTCACCAATATCGGGCAAAACCGGCACCATTGTGGTGAATACGATGTTTTTAACCCCACAACACCACTTGGCACGCCTCTTGCTTGTGTTATGGCATGAGTAAAATTGGCCAACGTTGGCTTTGCTCCGATGTCAGGCATGCGTTCCTGGGCATCTGCAACATGGTTGGGACAATGGCGTCCTCAGGCTTGCAGCCGAGGGACGCCTTTTTTTTGCCTTTTTTTTGACAACCCAGAGGTATTTATCATGGTGCAGCTTCCTGAAGACCACATGACCACGTCAAACGATACACCGGCCGAGGTTGCCGCCGAGGGTCAATCCCGCCGTGATTTCCTGAGGAAATCCGTCATGGCCGCCGGAGCCGGATTACTGGGAGGGGTTTCCATGAGTCACAGCAGCACGGCCTGGGCCGCCGGCAGCGACAAGCCGGAAAAGACCGAAGTCAAGATCGGCTTCATCCCGTTGACCGACTGTGCGCCGATTGTCGTGGCCTCGGTTCTGGGCTTTGACAAGAAGTACGGCATCAAGATCACTCCCAGCAAGGAAGCCTCCTGGGCCGGTGTGCGCGACAAGCTGCTGAACGGCGAACTGGATGCCGCCCATGTGCTGTACGGCCTGGTCTACGGCGTGCAACTGGGCATCGGCGGCCCCGCCAAGGACATGGCGGTGCTGATGACGCTGAACCAGAACGGTCAGGCCATTACCTTGTCCAACCAGTTGAAAGAGCAGGGCGTTGTCGACGGCAAGTCCCTGAAGCGCATGATTGACAGCAACAAGCGCGAATACACCTTCGCCCAGACCTTTCCCACCGGTACGCACGCCATGTGGCTGTACTACTGGCTGGCCGCCTACGGCATCCATCCGATGCAGGATGTGAAGACCATCGTGGTGCCGCCACCACAAATGGTGGCCAACATGCGTATCGGCAACATGGACGGTTACTGTGTGGGCGAGCCGTGGGGTGCACGCGCCATTCACGACAACATCGGCTTCACCACCGCCACGACCCAGGACATCTGGGCCGACCACCCGGAAAAAGTGCTGGGCTGTACCCGCGCCTTTGTACAGCAATACCCCAACACCGCCCGCGCCATGCTGATGGCGGTGCTGGAAGCGGCCCGCTACATTGATGACATGAAGAACCGTTCGTCCGTGGCCAAGCTGATTGCCGACAAGTCCTACGTCAATGCACCGGAACAGGTCATCGAGCAGCGCTTCTTGGGCAACTATGACAACGGTATGGGCCGCAAGTGGAAAGACGCCCATCCGATGCAATTCTTCGACAATGGCCAGGTCACCTTCCCTTACCTGTCCGACGGCATGTGGTTCCTGACACAGCATCGCCGCTGGGGCCTGCTGAAGTCCGACCCGGATTACCTGGCAGTCGCCAAGGGCATCAACCAGATCGAACTGTATAAACAGGCAGCCTCGCAAGTCGGTGTGGCCATACCCGCCAGCCCCATGCGCACCAGCAAGCTGTTTGACGGCAAGGTTTGGGACGGCTCCAACCCCAAGGCCTACGCCTCCAGCTTCGCGATCAAGGTTTGAGAGTGACTGACAGGAGTATTGAACATGACTGCAACCCTGACTGAAACCATCAAGAAGGCGCCTGCGATGAAGAAACCGGCATTGCCCGCCATTGCCCTGAAACCGGCGGCCTTTGTACGCTGGGCTTTTCCACCGGTGCTGGGCATGGCGCTGTTCATTCTGGCCTGGGCCATGCTGTCGCAGTTCCGCCATGAACTGCCGGGGCCGTTGTCCACCTGGCACTCAGCAGTGGAACTGTTCTCCGATCCGTTCTACAACAACGGCCCCAATGACCAGGGCATCGGCTGGAACATCCTCAACTCACTGGGCCGGGTGGGGCTGGGCTTCGGCCTGGCCGCCCTGATCGGCATCCCGCTGGGCTTCCTGATCGGCCGCGTCAAGTTTCTGGGTGACATGTTTGCGCCGGTGATCTCGCTGCTGCGGCCGGTGTCGCCGCTGGCCTGGCTGCCCATCGGCCTGCTGGTGTTCCAGTCGGCCAACCCGGCCTCCATCTGGGTGATCTTCATCTCCAGCATCTGGCCCATCATCCTCAATACGGCCGCCGGTGTCTCGCAGGTGCCGCAGGACTACCTGAACGTGGCCCGCGTGTTGCGGCTTTCGGAATGGAAGGTGTTTACCAAGATCCTGTTCCCGGCGTCGCTGCCGTTCCTGCTGACCGGCATACGTCTCTCCATAGGCGTGGCCTGGCTGGTGATTGTGGCGGCGGAAATGCTGACCGGCGGCGTGGGCATCGGCTTCTGGGTATGGGACGAATGGAACAACCTCAACGTTGAACATATCATCATCGCCATCTTTGTGGTGGGCATCGTCGGCCTGCTGCTGGAACAGATGCTGATCCAGATCGCCAACCGTTTCTCTTACGACAACTAAGCGGGGAGAGCCATCATGAGCAAATACCTGAGTATTGAAAACGTCAGCATGCGCTTTCCGACCAAGAAGGGCACCTTTGAAGCCTTGAAAGAGGTCAACCTGACCGTCAGTGAAGGCGAGTTTGTCTCCCTGATCGGCCACTCCGGTTGCGGCAAGTCCACCTTGCTCAACCTGATTGCCGGGCTGACGCTGCCCAGCGAAGGCTACCTGATCTGTAACGGCCGCGAAATTTCGGGGCCGGGACCGGAGCGGGGCGTGGTCTTCCAGAACCACTCGCTGTTGCCGTGGCTAACTTGTTATGAAAACGTCTTCCTGGCCGTGGAACGGGTTTTTGGCGACAAGGAACAGAAGGTGCAATTGAATGAGCGCACCCTGAGCGCATTGAAAATGGTGGGGCTGGACCATGCCGTCCACAAGTACCCCAAGGAAATTTCCGGCGGCATGAAGCAGCGGGTGGGCATTGCCCGCGCCTTGGCCATGGAACCGAAGGTGCTGCTGCTGGACGAGCCTTTTGGCGCGCTGGACGCCCTGACCCGCGCCCACCTCCAGGATGAGCTGCTGAAAATTGTCGCCGCCACGAAAGCGACCGTGGTGATGGTAACGCATGACGTGGATGAGGCAGTGCTGCTCTCCGACCGCATCGTCATGCTCACCAACGGCCCCTCCGCCACCATTGGCGAGATTCTGGATGTCGACCTGAAGAAGCCCCGTGAACGCATGGCGCTGGCCAACGATCTGCACTATCACCAACTGCGCTCGGTGGTGCTGGACTTCCTCTACCGCAAGCATTTACGGCCCGCAGCCGCCTGATTTTTCCCTCAAACCCTTTCTTTGCTGTGACTTCCATCAGCCCCTGCGGGGGCTGGTCTGGATGAATTTTGCCTTCCATTAGGCTAATCGCGAGGTGTCATATGAACAAGTTACTGGCTATGTCCGTTATGGTGGCTTCGGCTTTTCCCTCCCTGGTGCTGGCCGAAGGGCTGGACGATGTCATGACCGCACTCAGCAGCGGCAAGTCATCGCTCGAACTACGGCTTCGCGCCGAACAGGTGGAGGACTCCGGCAAGGTTGAAACTGCCAATGCACAGAGTTTGCGCACCGTGTTGGGCTACAAGACCGGCGATTACAAGGGCGTCACCGGACTGGTTGAATTTGAAAACGTCAGTGACTTCGGTCAGGACGATTACTACGACGGCGTCACCGCCAGTGCGGTGCGCAAGAATTTCCCGGTGATTGCCGATGTGATGGTGACGCAGGTCAATCAGGCCTTTCTGGAAGGGTATGGCGTCAAGCTGGGCCGTCAAAAGCTGGTTCTGGATAACGCCCGGTTCATTGGCGATGTCGGCTGGCGCCAGAATGACCAGACCTTTGACGCCCTCAGCTATACCAACAAAGTGTTGCTGCCCGCCACCACCTTCACCCTGGCTTATGTCAACAAGGTCAATCCCATTCAGGGCATGACCATGGCCCGCAGCGTCAATGCGCCCATGGCCAATGTCCGTTACAGCAAGGTGTTTGGTAACTGGGGTGTTACCGCCTCCGGGTTCTATTATGCGGTGGAGGAAGAGGAAACCGTGGGGGCATTCAATCCGACTACGTCCTTCCAGCATACCGGGGCGCGAGTGGAAGGGTCGGTGGGTGATGCGCTGTACGAGGTGTCTTTTGCCAAGCAGGGGGATTATCAGGACGGTGTGGCGACTCTGGATGCGAATTATGTGGATATCCAGTTGGGTTACAAGTTTGGGCCGGTGACGGTGAAGGTACAGCAGGAGGTGCTGGAGCCCGGGTTCAAGACGCCGTTGGCGACGCTGCATGCCTTTAATGGTTGGGCGGACCGGTTTTTGGCGACTCCGGGCAAGGGGTTGGAAGATACCAATCTGAAGTTGCTGGCGAAGTATTGGGGTTTGAATTTTGTGGTGGCGGCGCACAGTTTCAAGTCGAATGACGGGGGGCTGGATTTTGGTCAGGAGTTGAATTTTTCGGTGATGAAGCCGGTGAATCGCAATTTGTCGTTGTTGCTGAAGTTTGCGGATTATCAGTCTGATGATACGGCGTTGACTTTGGCGGGGACAACGAAGAATACGGATTTGAAGAAGACCTGGCTGCAGATGGCTTACAAGTTTTAAGCTTCACTGATTAAAATAATAATTAAAACAATAAGATAACACAGCGTTGTCCGTGAGGAATGCCGTCGCAAGACGGCTTTTTTATTCAAAAACCCAATGCTGTTCTAAGCCTGCAGAAGCTGGCTACCGCCCAAAACCTGCTAGAATCCGCCAACTTCCAGACAAGACATCGAACACAATGAGCAAGTGGCGAATGGCCATGGGCGGCCTGATAACCCTGCTGCTGAGCGGTTGCCAGTCCGCCGCATACTTCGGTCATCTGGGCAAGGGGCAATGGCAAATGCTCAGCCAGCGCCAATCCGTCAGCAAGCTGCTGGCCAATCCCCATACCCCGCCCAAACTCAACGAACGCCTGATGGCGTTGCAGGAAATCCGGACCTTCGCCGCCAGCCTCGGCCTTCCCGCCGACAAGCAATTCGACACCTATGTCGATATCCGCCGACCCTATGCCCTGTGGTCCGTGGCGGCCACGCCCGAACTTTCCCTGCAAGCCAAAAGCTGGTGCTACTGGGTTGTCGGCTGCCTGGCCTACCGTAACTATTTTAACGAGAGCCTCGCCAACGACTTTGCCGCGCAACTGCAAGCGCAGGGCTATGACACGCATATCGGCAAGGTCGCGGCCTATTCCACCCTCGGCTGGTTCCGCGATTCACTGCTCAGCAGCCAGCTGGAGCGGCGGGCGCCCGATCTGGCCGAGCTAGTGTTTCATGAACTGGCGCATCAGGTGGTGTACGCCAAGGACGACCCGGTATTCAACGAAAGTTTCGCCGAAGTGGTGGCGCATGAATCGCTGCGCCGGTATCTGGTCGGTCGCCCCGACGACCTTGACGCTGTCCTGAAACGGTTGGAGCGGCAGCACCAGTTTGCCGAAATGGTGCAACAATACCGGCAGCAACTGAACGCACTTTACCAGTCATCGCTTTCCGCAGAACAGAAACGCAGCGGCAAGCAGCAAACACTGGACAGCCTGCGCCATGCGTATCAACAGCTCAAGACCAGCCAATGGTCGGGCTTTGCCGGGTATGATGGCTGGTTTGCCGGGGTGAACAACGCCCGCATCAACAGCGTCTCGGTGTATCACGACCTGGTGCCGGCGCTGGATGCCTTGCTGGCTTCAACCGGCAACGACTTGCCTGCTTTTTTTGCCAAGTGCAAGGCCATGGAGAAACTACCCAAGGCCGAGCGCTACCGTATCCTGAACTATTCCCGCTCACAGGTGGAATTACTGCATGATTGAACTGGCCGCCTTTGCCGAGCACCGAGTTGCCCTGGCCTTCAGCGATTACCTCAGCAGTCTGGGCATTCCCAATCGGGTGGAGGTTGAAACCGATCGCTTTGCCATTTTCCTGAACCACGACAGCGATGCCGAAAGAGCCCGGCTGGAGCTGGAAGAGTTCATGGATAATCCGGAAGACAACAAGTACTGGCAGTCCTCCTGGCAAAGCGGGCGGGTGGTGCAACAACCGGTCAACCGTCGGAAGGGCGGTGCCGCCGGCGTTTTGAAAGGATTATGGGCGCGCGGCGGGATATTGACGCTGGTGGTCACGGTAGCCTGCATCGGGGTTTTCCTCGTGTTCAGCGCCAATCCGCAACAGGTGTTTGAAGCCTTGCGTTTTCCGGATGCCCCCGCACAGTCAATGTCTGAAGGTTGGCGCTTCCTGACGCCGGTTTTCATCCATTTCAATCTGGTGCACCTGCTTTTCAACCTGCTGTGGTGGTGGGACTTGGGCGGGCTGGTTGAGCGCACGCAGTCACGCCTGCAATTGCTGGGGGTTTTTCTGGTGACGGCGCTGGTCAGTAATTTCTGGCAGTTCCGGGAAAGCGGCAGCGGTTTTGGCGGCTTGTCAGCGGTGGTTTACGGTTTGCTGGGCTACATCTGGATTTATCCTCTGGTGAACCCTCGTATCGGCTTCCGCCTGCGCAAGGAAATCGTGATCTTCATGGTGGGCTGGCTGCTGCTGGGTTATACCGGACTGCTGGACAATGTGCTGGGCAAAATGGCGAATGCCGCCCATGCCTCGGGTCTGGTGGTGGGGATGTTGCTGGGCGTGTTATTCGGACTATTGCATCGTCTGTCCGCAAAGGCGGACTAGCGGCGGGCGGTATTTCTGGTATGATACCGCCCCTGTTGCGGGTGTGGCGAAATTGGTAGACGCACCAGATTTAGGTTCTGGCGGGGAGACCCGTGTAGGTTCAAGTCCTATCACCCGCACCAACTCCGTTTTCTCCGCCATGCCCTCAAGCCGGTCTGGCGCGAGTCTGCGCCAGCCACCTGAGCGAGGCGTGTTTATTACTTCCCCTCCAGCCTGAAAAACCGTCTGATCCCGTCCAGAATCTTGGCCTGATGCTGCTCATGGCCGCTGGAATCCTGTTTTACCGCCACCAACTGCACGCTGCGCTCAGCCAGAATCCGGGCAAATTCCTCCGCCAGTTCCGGGCGCGTATGCATGATCAATTCAAAACTCGGCTTGTCGATTCGATAGCACTCCACATCCGAGCGCGCAATCACCGTCGCCCGACGTGGTTCACCGGTCATCAGGCCCATTTCGCCGAAAACCCGGCCGGAGGGCAGGGTGGTCAGGAACCGGCGCTCATGCTCGTTCACTTCGTACCAGATATCCACTTCCCCGTTCACCAGCACATACAACCAGTGCGCCACCGCCCCTTGCCGCGTAATCACATCGCCCTTGGCAAACGGCGCCCAAGTCAAGGTATGCGCCAAATGCTGCAACTCCTCATCAGACAGGCTGGAAAACAACTCCATGCCGCGCAGGGTGCGTACCCGCACGGCAGCTTCGGCATCGCGGCGACGGTTATCATTTTCCAGTGACTGCGCGGTCATCGTCACATCCATCACCGGCGAGGCCAGCCCGTAGCCATGACGGCACAACGCCGCAAACACATGCACACGGATGGCGGAGTCTGTGGGATCATCCACCTGGGCATCCGTCAGCCAGTATCGCACCGCATAGACCGCCAAGCCGTCCTTGAAGTCCATCAGGACGCAATTAGGCTTGGGATTGCGGCTGACCAACGGAATCTCGGCTTCGTCCAGCGACTTCTCCACGGCATCAATCACCCGTTGCGGCGATACCCGGTTACTGAGGCTGAACCACACCCAGCGCCGCCACTGCGGCACATCGGTACTGCTGAGAATAATCACCTTGGCCTTCATCAACAAACTGTTGGGCAGCACTACGATCTCCCCGTTACGGGTGCGCACCGCTGTATGCCGCCAGTGAACCTCCACCACCTGGCCACTGACATCATCCACTTTGATCCAGTCGCCAATGGTCAGCGAGTCATCCAGCTGCAGCGCCAGACCGCCCAGGATGTTGCCCAGCGTTTCCTGCATCGAGAAAGCGATGATCCCGGTAATCACCGCCGATGTCGTCACCAGCCCGGAAAGGTTAACGCCGGCCTGGCTCAGGCGCACCATGCCCCAAGCGATATAGGCCAGCACCAGGAAAATATCTTCGAGGATGCGCGGCGGGGTTACCCGCAGCAGCGGCATGAACACCCGGAACAACGCCAGTCCGGTCACCCGCAAGGTCAGTACGCCCACCAGGATGACGGTAATCTCATCCAGAACGCGCGCCGCCAGCGCCAGATCCAGAAAGCGGCAGACGCCGCCGGCCACGGCCAGCAACAAGCTGATCAGCGCCATGATCAGCGAGTTGCGCACAATGGACAGGCCTTCCGACCGGAACCGCGCCAGAATGCCCAGTGACAGGGCAATCAGCAGCAAGGCGTTCAGGTATTCGTGATGCCAGGACGCCATCAGGGCCGACATCAGCGAATCGGGAATCAGGTTGGTCATATCGGAAAGCCGTTCAGAGTCAGGAGTTGACTGACATTAAAGCAAACCTTGCACGAGTGCTCAAAGATAAAGCCGTTTTTATCATGCCGTTGGGCTATATTTAGGGCACATAATTCCCCCCGGTCCGCCCGGCATAACAACAAGGAGAGCCTCATGATCACCACGACCGAAGCCTGGTTGCAGCAGACCCGACAAGCCTGTCTGGACGCTTGCTCGGCGGCGGGAGGCGAGGTTTTCCGCCAGTTCGGGGAACATGGGGTGCGGGCCTTGCTGCCCGATGAACTGCGGCGATACACCCCGCACTCATTGAGCGCCTGCCTGCTGGATTTCTGGCGGTTTGCGGAGGAAGCTCGGCAAGACATTGAAGTGCGCGTTTTCAACCCCGATGTAGTGAAGGAGGGATGGCGCGCGGACGGAACCGTGGTGGAAGTCTGCGCCCGGGAAATGCCTTTCCTGCTGAACACATTGCGAATTATCCTCAACCGCAGTGATTGCGAAATCCTGACATTGATGGATTTGAACCTGCCGCTGCGCCGCGACCGGGGGCTGCGTATCCAGGGCATTCCTTCTCCGCTGGAGGCGCAGGCCTCGGAATACCGCACCCTCATTCATATCGAGCTGGCCGGGCTCTACGAAGGACCGGCGCTGACAGCGCTGGATGCGGACATCCGCAATGCCTTGGGCATGCTGCACAGTGTCGTCACTGATTATCCGCGCATGCAGACACTGTGCCGGCAGATTGGGCAAAACCTGATTGAAAACCTGCCCAGAGGCAGTGACGAAGCGGTCAATCGCATGGAAAGCCATGCGTTCCTGCAATGGCTGGCGCGCAGTCACTTCACCTTTCTGGCCATGCTTTACCAGAAGCCCGACGGCGAAATTGAAAAGTGCGGTTTGGCGTCATGGCCGGGCATGGAGCCGGACTGGCTGACTGAACAACCGGTTCCCGAAGAGCATCCCGGCATTTTTTTCGCCAAGTCCCTCAGCCGCTCGCCCATCCACCATGACCGCCAAGCCGATATCATCATCATCCCCACCCCGGACGGCAGCGTTTACCGCATCATGGGCCTCTACACCAGCCGTGTGCAGCAGCATGATCCCATGACCATGCCGGTGCTGCGCCAGAAACTGTCGGGGCTGGATATCGTTTCCGGACTGCGCAAGCTGAGCCATGAGGGCCGCAACTTCGACCGCCTGCTGCGCACCCACCCCCGTGACGAACTATTGCTCGCCAGCGAATCTGATTTGCTGGAAGCCTTTCTGCCCATGGTCAAGCAGAAGTACGGTAATGAATTGCGCTTCATCTGGCGTCTGGACCCCTGGAAGCGTTTTGTCTCGGTATTCATCTACCTGCCCAAGCCGGTTTTCAACGAAGCCTTCGTCAGCCGCACCGCCGAGTTCCTGCAGGCCCGTTTTAACGCTACCGATGTCGAAGTGACTCCGTTTGTGTCCGAGCACCGCTGGATCCGGCTGCACCTGTTGCTGGTATTTGCGCATTTGTCACCGCCAGCCATCAATGTGGATGAAACGGAAGCCGTGCTCAAGCGCTTGGCCCGCACTTGGGACGATGAATTATTGACCGCACTGATTGCCAAGTATCCGCCCGTGTTGGCCAACCAGCTTTTTCGGCGCTACCAGACGGTCTTTCCCGACAACTACAAAGACCACTACCGCGCCCTGGATGCCGCCGTGGATATCGGCTGGCTGGAAACACAGCGTCCGGACGCCCCCCTGGCGGTTGAAGTCATTCCGGCAGAGGGCCGGTGCGCACGGTTCAAGCTGCTGAACTGGCACCAGCAATTGTCGCTGTCGCGTGTCATGCCCATTCTGGAAAGTTTCGGCCTGAAGGTGCTGAACGAAAACACCTATGGCTTGCTGCTTCAGGACAGCTGCCTGTGGCTGCATGATTTCCGTACGGAATTGCCGGAAAGCCTGGCCAAGGAGTCCCAGGTGCAATCCTTGTCCTGTGTGCGTGAAGCGATGCAGGTGCTGTGGAGGGGCGAGGCGGAAGCCGATGTTTTCAACCGCATGGTCACCCTGCTTCCCTGTCGCTGGCGGGAAGCCAACCTGTTCCGGGCGCTGTCCGCCTGGTTGAAGCAATCCGGGTTTCCGTTGTCTGCGCAGGCCCAGGCAGATGCCCTGACCCGCTATCCCGGTGTGGGGCGGCTGTTACTGGATCTGTTTCACGCCCGCTTTGATCCGGCCCTGAACGGCGAGCGCCAACGCAGGCAGCAGGACGTTGCCGCCGCCCTGGACAAGGCGCTGAGCCTGGTGGCGGGTCAATCGGATGACCGGATTCTGCAGCAATTCCGGACACTTATTCAGGCCATGCAACGCACCTCGTTTTACCGTCAGGACAGCATTCGCCACAACCGCCTCAGCTTCAAGCTGGCCAGCCGTGAAATCCCCGAGTTGCCCGAGCCACGGCCCTGGCGTGAAATATTTGTGCATGCGCCGGAGGTTTCCGGAGTCCACCTGCGCTTTGGGCCGGTGGCGCGCGGCGGCTTGCGCTGGTCGGAACGACCCGAGGATTTCCGCACGGAAGTACTGGGACTGGTCAAAGCCCAGCAAGTGAAAAATGCCGTGATTGTTCCGGTGGGCTCCAAGGGCGGGTTTGTGGTTAGGGAGAACTGTCCGGGTGAGACTCGTCAGGAACGCGGCCTCAATGCCTACCGGATATTCATCCGGGGCCTGCTGGACCTGACCGACAACCGGGTAGACGACCGATTGGTTCCGCCCTCAGGTGTCGTTGCCATGGACCCCGACGACGCCTATCTGGTGGTGGCCGCGGACAAGGGAACGGCCTCGTTTTCCGACACGGCCAATGCGCTTTCGGCTGAATATAATTTCTGGCTGGGCGACGCTTTTGCATCCGGCGGCAGCAACGGTTATGACCACAAGGAACTGGGCATTACCGCTCGCGGCGCCTTTGTCGCCCTGACGGCGCTGGCCAGGGAGTGCGGCTTCAATCCGCTGACAGACAGTTTCAGCATGTGCGGCATCGGCAGTATGTCAGGGGATGTGTTCGGCAATGGATTGCAGCTATCTCGAACCGTGAAATTGAAAGCTGCCTTCAGTCACAGCCATATCTTCCTCGACCCCGATCCCGAACCGGAAATTGCCTGGGAAGAACGGCAGCGGTTGTTCACCGGCCGTCAGGGCAGCTGGGAATTTTATAACCCTGAATGCATTTCCGCCGGAGGCGGGGTGTTTTCACGGCAAAACCGTCAGATTCCGTTATCGCCCCAAGTCCGCCAGATGCTGGATTTGTCTGCGGACACCGCCACCCCGGATGAAGTGGTTCGCGCCATGCTCGCCATGCGTGTGGATGTGCTCTGGAATGGTGGTATCGGCACTTACATCAAGTCCTCTGAGGAGACCCATGCCCAGGCAGGCGACCGCAGCAATGACACGGTGCGCATTGACGCCGGGCAGCTTTGCGCCCGAATCGTTTGTGAAGGCGGAAATCTGGGCCTGACCCAGCGCGCCCGCATTGAATATGCCCTGAAGGGTGGACGTTGCCACACCGATGCCATCGACAATTCCGGCGGCGTCGACTGCTCGGACCATGAAGTCAATCTCAAGATCTTCCTGCATCGTGAAATCCGCGCCGCACGGCTGACGCCGGACGAAGCCTCCGCCTGGCTGCATGAATGGGAACAGGAAGTCTCGGCGGCGGTGCTGGCCAACAACCACGGACAGGTGCGTTGCCTGGGCATTGCCGCCCATGATGCCGAACACCGTCACCGTGAATATGGCAATCTGGCTGAATTCCTGGAGGAACGGGCAGGGCTGGATCGCAAACTGGAATTCCTGCCTGACCATCGCGGCTGGGAGGAACGTGCACGAAACCGCCAACCCCTGACCCGTCCCGAGCTGGCCGTCTTGATGGCCTATACCAAGAACTGGCTGAAATCGTCACTGGCCAGTGCGGAATTGGGCGCTGACAGTTTGTTGACCGCCGAACTGGACGGCGCGTTCCCTGAGGCGGCCGTCCGCCGCTTTGGCGGTCGCCTGCGGGAGCACCCGCTGGCCCTGGCGCTGGCCGCGACCCGCCTCGCCGGCCAGTTGACCGAACGACTGGGCATGGGGGCGCTGGCGCGCCTGCTGCGCAAGCCCGGTGTTACCGGAGTCCGCATCGCCCAAGCCTGGGTCACCGCCAAACAAATCCTGGATCTGGACGACCTGTGGCTGCAACTGGAAGCTATGTCGGCGCAACTGCCGCCGGCAACGGTGACGGGGCAGTTTTCGATGCTGCAAAAAGTGACCCGCCGCACCTGTGACTGGTTACTGGACGCCCAGGGGGATCAACCCTGTTTTCGCCGCATTGCCAGCTTCGCCATCCTCGGCGACTTGCTGAACCACGTCCCGGATCATTTCAACCGCCAGCGCCGCGAAGACTGGTTGAAGTTGCGCCAGACCCTGACAGGGCAGGGCTTTCCGGAAGCCTTGGCAGGCCGTTTGTCTGCACTGGATCAGATAGTGCATATGCTGGACATCTGCCGGCTGGCGCGGGAACGCGATGTTCCGGTACAGGTGGCGGCTCACTTTTATGTGTCCCTGGAAGAGCAACTGGGTTTGGCGCAGGTACAACGTGCCTTGCAGGCGCTGCCCGTGGCCAGCCATTGGGAGTCTCAGGCCCGTGACGCCATGCGCTCCGCATTTCAACAGCAAATGGCGCGCCTGACCGCCCATACTTTGGGGCAATGGCAACCTACCGGCGAAGACGCCCAGGACTGGATCAGTCAATGGTTAGGATTGCATATCAAGACGCTGAAGGAATGGGAGCTTTTCCACCAGCGCCTGAACGATCATGAGCTGGGCAGCTATGCCGCCTTCATGGTGGTGCAATCCCGCCTTGAAATCCTGATGAGTGAATTGGTGCGTTTCTGACAACCCCGGCATACCGGCTTGACAAGCAGGTCTGGAAAGCGTGCAATCCATGAATGAACATTCATTCATGGATTGCCACGATCATCATGACTTCACCTGCAACACACTTGCCCGCCAAACAACAGCTGAAACAGGACGCCATTCTCAAAGCAGCCCTGACGCTGTTTACGCAGCGGGGTTTTCACGGCACGGCGGTGCCCGATGTCGCCAAACTGGCCGACGTCGGAACCGGCACCATTTACCGCTATTTCGACAGCAAGGAAGCGTTGGTGAATTCCGTCTTCCAGCGCGCCAAAACCTTGCTTCGCGACACCCTCAGGGTCGACAGTTTCGATGTCAGCCTGCCGCCACGGGACCTGTTTCACCTGTTCTGGCAGCGCCTGGTGCAATTTGCCGACAGTTATCCCCTGGAGTTCCGGTTTCTGGAATTGCAGGATCATGCACCGTACCTGGATGACATCAGCCGCCAGATTGAATTGCAGGTATTGCTGCCCGTGTGGCAATTCTGCCTGGATGCGCGAAAGAAAGGCACGGCCCGGCACATGGAACCTGGCGCATTGATGGCCTTGATCTGGGGGGCGTTTGTCGGATTGCGCAAAGCGGCCTATACCGGCTACCTGACACTGGATGTTGAGGTGATGGAGAAAGCAGAGGAGGCCTGCTGGGCCATGTTTACCGGCTAGTCTGTCACTGCAGTCGGTGGGCAGGGAAGGATAAAGCGAGGAACAGTCCGGGAGATACAGGCCGAAATCTTGTCCGGCCCGTCATCGGTCACTCGGCGGATTTCTGGACCGCGTCTTCCAGAATATGCACGAAATCCACGGATACCGGGTTTTCCCGCACCAGGTCCAGCAGGGTCTTGCCGTTCTCATTGAGGGCGTTGATGTTGCGTCCGTCCTCCAGGAACAGGGCGATGAACCGCTCGAAATCATAAGCGCGCATGTGCTTGTAAGCTGTGTGCAGCACATGGAAATCCGCCGAAACACCGGCAGGAGGCTGGCGGTCCAGATAGCCGCGCACGCGGTCGTCATTCCAGTCTTCGCCGAAACGGGCGGGTTGTGACAAAGCCATGTAAGAGTTTCCAGAAAGAAATATGCAGGGAGTTTGCGTGAAGCAGCCTTGGCCCGTCAGGAATGACGGGCCTGAAACAGTCAGGACTTCGATGGGGCGCTGCTTTCTTCAGGCAAGGTAATGTCCATTTCCAGAACCTCCATGCCATCCTTCTTTTGCAGGCTGATTTCCACCGAACTGTCGGCGACCTGAACATACTTGCGGACTACCGCGAGGATTTCCTCACGCAGCTTGGGCAAATAAGCCGCTCCATTGCCATCACGGCCAGGGCGGTCGGTGGCAACCAGCACCATCAAGCGATTCTTGGCGGTGGATGCCGTGCTCTTCTTTTCTGTGCCGAAGATCTTTTCGTACCAAGCCATGACTTAACCCCCCAGCAACCAGGCGAGCAATCCTTTTTTCTCAACATTCATGAAGCGATGCGGGCGATCCTCGCCCAGAAAACGAGCGACCAGATCGTCGTAAGCCTTACCGGCGTCACTATTCTGGTCATTGATCACGGGCGAGCCGTCATTGGAAGAGGTGAGGACAGCCGGAGACTCCGGAATGACACCGAGCAGATCTATGGACAGAATGTCCTGGACGTCCTGCACCGACATCATTTCGCCGTTTTCGACACGCTTGGGGTTGTACCGGGTCAGAACCAGGTGTTCCTTCAAACGGCCCTGTCCGGACTCGACTTTCTTCGTCTTGCTGGCCAGCAGGCCCAACACGCGGTCAGAGTCACGAACGGACGAAACTTCGGGATTGGTTACCACCAGCGCTTCATCGGCAAAATACATGGCCAAGTGGGCGCCTTTCTCAATTCCGGCCGGGGAATCGCAGATGATGAAATCAAAATCCTGCTTCAGCTCATTCAGCACGCGCTCGACACCTTCCTGGGTCAGGGCATCCTTGTCGCGGGTCTGGGATGCCGCCAGGACATAAAGATTATCAAGGTTCTTGTCCTTGATCAGCGCTTGCTGGATACGGGCTTCGTTGTGAATAACATTAACGAAGTCAAAAACCACGCGGCGCTCACAACCCATGATCAGGTCCAGGTTACGCAAGCCGACGTCAAAATCGATGACGACGGTCTTGTGACCGAGCTTGGCGAGTCCGGTGGCGAACGAGGCGCTGGTTGTCGTCTTGCCGACACCACCCTTGCCTGAAGTAACCACGATGACTTTGCCTTTGGCTTTATCTTTGGCCACGGTTCCATTTCCCCCAGTAAAAAGTACAGTTGATCAATCGAGCGATTCTATCTCTAAATGACTGTCCGCAGACAGTCGGCACTGCACTCCTTTACCGTGCAATTGTGTCGGAATTTGTTCAGAAACCATATATACACCGGCAATGGCCAGCAATTCGGCCTCCAGCTTCTTGCAAAAGATCCGGGCGTCAGGATTTCCGGCCGCACCGGCAATGGCGCGGCCCCGCAAAGTGTTGTAAACATGGATGGAACCGTCGGCTATCAGCTCGGCTCCGGCGCTGACCGGCGCCAGCACAATCAGGTCGCTGTTCTCGGCATAGACCTGCTGGCCGGAGCGAACCGGTTCGGTGATGATACGACTCGGCAGGGCGGGCGCCGCCGCGACAGGCGCACTGGCCTTCGGCGTTGCCGCGACAGGTGCTTTCACCGTACGCGGTTGGGTATGGTCCGGGGGAAGAATGGGTAAATCCAGTGCGGCTGCCTGCGGGGCGAGTATGCCGTCGGACACTCCGAGGATTTGCAGCCCGGTCTTGCGCAGAATCTTGACCAGCCAGGCGAGATCGATGTCAATCTGGGACTCAATGATGACCGGCAGACCCTGTTTCAGGTTGGGGTTATCCACCGTCAACTGGGTCAGGTCTTCAATGATCGTCTGGGTGTTGTCCGACTGAACTTTCAGCCGGGAAAGGGTCAGGATACGACCCATCAAGCGCAAGGCCCGTTGTTCTTCCATAGGTATAATCGTCTTGGATGAAGTTGCCCGTAAAGCAGCAGGCGAAAGGCGGAAGATACTGCTAGTTTAGAGGCAAGACAAGACGAATGGCACACCCTTTTACGATTTTTCCCCGGCTTCCTCGCGTTTCCAATGCTGAATGGATACTTGGGCCTTGATCAGATCAATGGCCTCCAGTGCAATCTGCTCGACCGTATGCGAAAGTTGCGGATCGGGACGAGTGAAATTGTCATAAAGCGACCCGGACAATATCCCCAGCGCCTGATTGTCCGGCTGCCCCAGATCCCGCAGTATCCGCGCAGTCATGGCATTCACCAGGCCTGAAACCACCTCATTGATTTCCTGCTCCACGCGGCCGCCCACCAACGGAAGTTTCCGGCGCAGCGCCTGCCACTCCGGGCTTTGCCTGACCGCTTCGGCAATGACCTGCTCCAGATAAACGGCCAGCGCCTGCTCATGCTGCCGGTAACTGTGGGCCGTTACCTGACTTAGGCTGACCGAGACCCATTGCACCAGCGCCTGCCGGTGCGGGTCCAGTATGCGTGCGCGCACCTGTTCGGAAACCGGTCCGCCGGAACGGATTTCCTGCTGCACGCCCTCCAGGACGTTCAGCACAATCCGGTCGGAAATCTCTTCCAGAATGACGTTGTAGTACTTCTGAACGGTATCAATCAAACCGGTGCCAAACAGCAGCAGGCCCATGCGATTGAGACGGTAGAAAATCGACACCAGCCTGAACAGCCGCAATGCTTGCAGTCCTGGCAGGCAACCCAGCACGTCATACCAATGTATGAAGGGATAGAAAAACCAGCGGTGATAAGTTTTACGGCGAACGGCAATACCCCAGCGCAACAGCAACTCACCAATCAGCAACCCGGTCAGCACGGTATCAAAGAGCAGGGCGGGCCGGTGCCAGTGCTGTTCATACCATGGGGCGATATCCGGCCGGAATTGGTTGAGCAGGATACCGGCGCCGCTGTCCAGCAGCAGATTGTCCGCCAGCAACCACAGCAGGTTGACTGAAACCAGCAGCAGTACGAACAGGTCGACCACCAGCCATGGTGCTTCATGACGGTGTTGTTTCAGGGCATGCCAGCGAATGGGCATCAAAGCATTCCGTGACTTAGGGGCGAAAGCCGCGAAGCCGGGGCGGCCGAGCGGCCCGCCCCGGTGCATTTGGTTCAGAACAAGGACAAGAAGGGCCCGCTGCCAATGATGCGACTGAAGCGTTCCATGGCGTAGGCATACTCGGCTTCCGGCAGGGCCGGGCAAACAATGGCCGCACGCAGGGTGTTACGCACCAGCTTGCGCTTCTCATCATCCGTTTTCGGATACCGCTGAAGCTTGAACAGGGTCATCTGCCGGGAGATGCGCAGATCCTGCTCCTCCTCCGGGCTGGGTAAATCCAGCAGGATTTCCAGCAGCAGGCAATGCTGGTTGAACAGAGTCAGTTGCTGTCCAGGTTCAACTTCCAGGGTGCGCGGCAAATGCGACCAGCGCTTGACCAGTTCTTCGGAAAAACTGGCTGGCAGGGCGTCTTCCTGCCAGCCGGCCTGCAGGGACTCCGCCGTATCACCGGCCATCACCGCATGCTCGGCTTTCAGGCAAAACTCCATGAGTTGGGTCAACCGTTGCAAGTCAGACCGGAAATCCGCCTGCCTCGCGGCGCTTCTCTCAGCGGCCAGTCGCTGGCGAATATCCGCCAGGCGGGTGCGGAGTACGGCTTGCTGATCCCGGGGCACGGTCAGGCTCAGGGATTCGAAAGCATCCATCAGGGCCACGGCAACTTCACCGCCGCCTTCGGTCGCCATGACTTCCTCCACCTGATCCAGCAGTTTCGAAGCCTGTTCGACCATATCCTGGTCTTCAGTCTTCTGCTGGGTCTTGACGTCTTCACGGCGGGCGAACAGCGCATCGCAATGCTCGCGGAACTCTTCCCAAAGCTTTTGATCGCGGGCATGACCGCAAGAGCCGGTTTCCTTCCAGGCTTGTTGCAGGCCCTTGGCTGCCTCGCAAGACCCGCGAACATCATCAGAGTCCCTCAGGGCGGCGGCCTGGGCAATCAGTTGCTGCTTGCCTGCCTCATGCCGGCTGTACTCTGCCTGCAACTTGGCTTCCAGGGCATTAAGGACGCTGGAAAAGCGCGCCTGCAAGGCCTTGTGCACCTTGGAACTGACGGGGTGATGGCGCTGCCATTCGTCGCGCGCGGCGCGCAAAATGGCGACATGGCGCTGCCAATTAACTTCGGCGGGCATATTGGCCGAATACTCTTCCAGTTCCTGGCAAAGGGCGGTGCGCCGTTCGGCATTGGCGTCTTCGCGGGATTTCTGTTCATCAAGGTGCTTTTTGACAGGCTCCCAGGCTTGTTGGCCCAGATCCTGGAATTGCTTCCACAACCGGCGCTCTTCGTCATTATTGACCTTGCCCAGCGCCGACCATTCGGCCTGAATCTCCTTGATGATCTCCTGACGGGCGTCAGGGTCAGTCATTTCTTCCGTTACCAGGGCCGCCATACGCGCTACCAAGGCTTCTTTCTTGGGCAGGATGGCGAAACGCGCCCAGTCTTTCAACTTGTAAACTTCGTCTCCAAGCTCCTGAAGCCGTGCGCTTTTCAGCTTCAGGGTTTTGAGCAGCTGCCGCGCCTCCTTCAAGGCCTTTTCAGCCTCCAGCACATGACCTTCCTGCACCAGGCTGGAAATCTTGTCCAGCAGTTCCACGACTTCAGCCGGAACTTCCTTGGGAGCCTTCGGGGCCTTCTCGACACGGGCGGAGGTCTTCTTGCGGGGGGCATGCAGTTGCGCCTGTTCCACAAGCGCTTGCGCCTGCTTCAACAGCCGGGGCACCCGCGCCTGTCGGTTCAGTGACAGGGGCTTCAATACATCGGCAAGACGGGACAAGCCAGCGGCATCTTCCGGCTGGGCAGTCAGGCCGGCCAACAGGGTACCGACTTCAACCTGAACACTGTCAGCCTGCTCTAGCAACTTCGCCAATTGACGCGCTTCCTTTTGCAGGGCTTCAAAGCGGTGGCGCAATCCGGACTCCGGCGCAATCACTGCCAGGGCAATACCCCAACGACCTTCCAGCTGGGAAAGGGCGGCCGTGTAGTCGGCAGGGGAAACCCATACTTCCGAGCCGGTCAAGGCCTCCAGGCGCAATTGCAGGGCCTCAACGAGGTCATGCTGTTCCTGCCGGGCAATGACTTCCGCCTCCGAGGCGCGGGTGGACTCCGCCAAGGCGAACCGGGCAGACTGGGTTGCCGCCTCAAACCGATGCTGAAGATCGGGGGTGACACCGGAATCAGGGCGGATCGTCGCTTCTTTCCATTGCTGCTCAATGCTTTGCAGCTTGGCGGCGAACAATGGAGACACGGAGTGGCGACTGTGTGCCTCCATGTCATGACAGAGCTTGTCCAGATGCTTCTGCTTTTGTTCCTGCGCCTTGATATCCGCCTGCGCCGAATCCAGACGGTGCCGGATCTGCTTGTATAAGCCCTTGTCTTTATGACGAATGGCATCGGCGGCGAAGGCGAGCAGGGTGTCATCGGTAATCTGCGCGGCTGCCAACTGGCGAATGCGGGAACTGGCATGCTCGCTGACAATTGAGGCCAACACGTTTTGATCGTGAATCCGGCTCAGGGCCGCTTCACGAATCTCCGGCGTGGCGCCGAACAGGGCGAGGGCCTGCAGGCGATCGATGTCCTGCTGCTGGTAGAAATCAGGATTGTTGTTGTCCACTACCAGCAATTCCCCCAAGCGCTGCTCGATGGCTTTGCGGGCAGCCGCACCGCTCATGCGGTGCTTCTGGATCAATTGACCGATATTGGCGGTGGGCGGAATGGCATTCTGGCGTGTCTGGGTATCACGTCCCTTGGCCATTTCCTTTAGATCAGGGCGTGACGCCGGCTTTGACGGTGTGGCTGGCCGCACTGGCGCCTGTCGGGAGGGTGCCGGTTTAGGTTTGGAATCGGACCAGCCCAGCCAGCGCTTTAAAATGTCTGCAATACCCATGATAACGCCTTGTCTTGAAATTAGTTATTGTTCAGGCCTGTTGACTCAGTCAACCATCAACAGATCCTTTTCCTGCCGGATACCAGAGTTCCAGCCTTGGAACTCCTGACGAAAAACCGGCTTAATTCCGTATCAGTCCTGCGGAGAGGCAAACGGAATCGGCCTTATTCTGGCAGATACAATAACCTGTCGGACCCGTCCTGACCAGAAGCCGACGAAACAGGGACGTCCATCCGGATAATTAATGGTTCTATAAGGGTGAGGGCGCAGCAGAGAATTATGCCGCTGAAGAGGGTAGCGGTTGCAGGAAGGCCTGCAACCGTGCAGCAAAACCAAACACAGATCAGGCCAAGACACCCCGCTTTTTGAGGTCGGCAATCTGTTCGGGGGAATAACCCTGAGCCTGCATCACCCGGTCAGTCTCTGCACCCAGATGGCCACCCGTCAGGTTGTACTTTACTGGTGTTGCACTGAAAACCACCGGGCATGCGATTTGTTTTTGCCGTTCGCCATTAGCCATCGGAACATCTACCACCATGTTGCGGTCACGCATTTGCGGATGTTCGCAAGCTTCAGCAAAAGTCAGCACCGGCTCGACACAGACATCCAGTGCCGCAAACCGGGCAACCCAATCCGCCAGAGGCTTCTGTATGATCACGGCCTGAATGGTTGACTTGACCAGCTTCACCGTTTCCGGCTGCTTGCTGATTCCCAGCGACAGCAACTCCGGTTTTTCAATAGCCATGCAGAAACCCGAAAAGAACTGAGGCTCCAGTCCGGCAATACTCAGGAAACGATTATCCGCTGTACGGTAGCAGTCATAGAAAGAACCGCCATTGAGACCATCTGTCTCCGGTTTGGGCTGCTCATTGCCAACCAGGGCGGGCGGTGCAGTCAGAGCTTGCAGGCTGAAAGCGGCATCCGTCAGGGAAATATCAACAAACTGGCCTTCACCCGTATTCAAACGGTGGATAACCGCCGCCAATATGCCGCCAACCGCATAGAGCCCGCCGGTGACGTCAGCAGCCTGAATGGGCAAGGGCAGGGGGCCGGCATCCTGGCGACCGGTATAGTCCATGATTCCGGCCACAGCCAGATAATTCAGGTCATGGCCGGCGCGGTTCCGGTAAACCCCGTTTTGCCCGTAACCGGTAATGGCGCAATAAATCAGCTTCGGATTAATCGCTTTCAGTTCTTCATAACCAATCCCAAGCCGTGACATGACGCCGGGACGGAACTGCTCGACCACCACATCGTATTCCTTGACCAGGCTGCGGACAACTTCCAGCCCCTCAGGCGTCTTCAGGTCAATGGCAATACCGCTCTTGTTACGGTTCAGGCTGGCATGGCAGGCTGAAAGCCCGTCGCTGTCAAACGGCGGCATGATCCGCACCATATCAGGGCGTACCGGGGCCTCAACACGCAGCACCTCCGCGCCCATGTCCGCCAGCAGTCGGGTGCCGAAAGGGCCGGGCAGCAGGCCCGTAAAGTCCAGAACTTTCAATCCAGCCAGTGCAGTCATCATCTTGCCTCATCAGGTTGTTGTACAAACGTCCAAATAGTGCGGCCTAAGATACGAAAGATGGCTGCAAAAAGCTATTGTCTCAGCATCATTTTCATCACAAACGCCGGATGCCGGCTTATGGAAGCTTCTGAGCGGCATATCTACCGCCAAGAAGCTTTCAGGAAGAATAAATACGCTTTATAATCGGGATCGTTTTACCAACCATAATCATCGGGTTATTTTTCATGAGTCAGAATTCCTCCCGTTTCGACTTCAACGATCTTTCCTATGCCGAGTTGCAGCAATTAATAATTGACGCCAAAGAAATGATAGAGAAAAAACAACAGGCTGAGATTCGAAAGGCTTATATTGACGTTCTGCAGATTGCTTCGCGCGCAGGCTTGGGCATTGATGAACTGATTGCGTGGGGACGTCGCGATCACCGTAAGCGCGGTTCCAACCAGTAACATCACCGATTGAGCCTTTGTTCCGGATGGAATGGATATATCCGGGACAGCGCTCATTATATTCCGCGAGATGCGGGTGAAGGCTGCTTGATATAGAAAGAGGGAATCAGGCGGAATGTGGTGCCTGGAGCCGGAATCGAACCGGCACGGCGGTCACCCGCCGAGGGATTTTAAGTCCCTTGTGTCTACCGATTTCACCATCCAGGCAGGATGTAAGTCTTGCAGAAACAGATTTTGGAGGCTGGGACCGGATTCGAACCGGTGTGGGCGGAGTTGCAGTCCGCTGCATGGCCTCTTTGCTACCCAGCCAAGAGAGCGCAAATCATAGTAATGCCGCCGCCTCCCGTCAAGAAAAAATCGATTTTTCAACAATCAATTGCATAGGAATTGGCCCCTAGCCCGCGTTATGCGACAATTTGCCCCCTTTGCCGTAGCCCGGTAACTCTTCAGGAAACCTTCATGCCGCCATTGATTCTGGATGGAAAAAAACTGTCTTCCCTGGTTGAACAGGATTTATCGATGCGTGTCGCCGGCCTCAAGGCCCGCACCGGACGCACCCCTATCCTGGCAACCATCCTGGTGGGGGATGACCCTGCATCCGCCACTTATGTCAAGATGAAGGGTAACGCCTGCCGCCGAATCGGCATGGAGTCACTCTCTGTACCCATGCCATCGACCACCACCACCGAAGAGTTGCTGGCGCGTATTGATGCATTGAATGCGGACCCGCTGGTACAGGGCATCCTGCTGCAACATCCTGTTCCGCATCAGATCGACGAGCGTCTGTGTTTTGACGCCATTTCCATTGAGAAGGATGTGGACGGCGTCACCTGCCTGGGCTTCGGCCGCATGAGCATGGGCGAAGCCGCCTACGGCTCGGCGACTCCGCAAGGCATCATGACCATTCTTCAACACTACGGTATTGAACTGGAAGGGAAACATGCTGTGGTTGTGGGTCGCAGCCCCATCCTGGGCAAGCCGATGGCGCTGATGCTGCTGGCCGCCAACGCGACGGTCACCGTTTGCCATTCCCGAACCCGTGATCTGGCCGGGCATGTCGGCCGCGCCGACATCATTGTCGGTGCAGTCGGCAAACCCGAATTCATCAAAGCCGAATGGATCAAGGATGGGGCCGTGGTGGTGGATGCCGGTTATCACCCCGGCGGAGTGGGGGATATTGAACTGTCCGCGCTGGGTGAACGCATCAGTGCTGTGACACCGGTGCCGGGCGGGGTTGGGCCGATGACCATCGCCACGCTGATGACGCAGACGGTCATGGCTGCCGAGAAGCAGTGGGGCGCGGTCTGAGACGAACCGCTGCTTACAGAATATAATAAATCAGGGGGCTGAAAGCCCCCTGATTTATCAGGTCATAAACGTCGCATCAGGACCAGAAATAACTCTTCTGACGCTTAATGATATTGTCGGCAATATAATGCGACAGGGCTGCGACCGTCAGCAACGGATGCTGGACAGCAATGGAAGGCAATATACTGGCATCAGATACGAACAGGCCGCTGATTTCATAGGTTTCACCAAACGGGTCGACAATCGCTTTTTCACGATCGGCCCCCATGCGGCAACTGCCTTGTGCATTCAATGACAGCAGGCGCATGGAGAAAATCCCCAGCGACCCATATTCGATACTGTCCACCACCTGATCAAGCTCCTCCAGCGAATTGGCCTGAAGCCGTTGATAGGTGGGCAGATAAACCCGCTCGGCGCCAGCGGCGAAGAAGATACGGCCCGCCCGCTTCAACCCCAACTTGAAGACTTCAAACTCGTCCTTGGTCATGTTCCATTCAATACGACGTGAACCGCCGCGCACGGGGCCGCTCCAATGCACAAAGCCATGGTTGCTGTCCGGAACCAGCACGTTCAGGCCGGAGAGGTACTTGAACTCCTCAATGAAGCGGATATGGTCCACGCCCATCGACAATTCGTTCTGCGCCATCAACTGCACCGGAGCCACCAATCCGGACTCCATCAACATCCGGCCGGACTCCTTGGAGAGGAACTGGTCAACATGCATGCCGGCGAAAGCACCGCGAAAGCCGTAAACCGGCACCGGGAACTTGCCCAACACCACGACCACAGGATGCAGGGCCAGATTACGGCCCAGCTGGTTGCTGCGGTTGGGCATACCGCTGCGTTGCAGCAGCAGGGGAGTCTGAATGGCTCCAGCCGACGAAATCACCAACTGGGCGTTGACCTTGATATTGCAGACTACGTCATTATTATCCGGATCACGCACCTGTCCAGTGACACCCATGGCCCGGCCGTTCTTGACAATGATTTTTTCGACATAGGTATCGGCATAAAGGCGGGCGCCGGCTGCAATGGCCCACGGCAGGTAACTGACCTGCATTGAGGTCTTGCGGTCGGAAGGGCAACCCGCCAGACAGTGGCCGGTCAAGGCACATTGCTTGACATTACGTGACTGGGGACGCCAAGACCAGCCCAGCGCTTCACAACCGCGAATCACGGTGTTGGCGGTATCGTTGATCTCATGGGGCTCATTGAGGTGGACGTGCAGCCTCTTCTCAACTTTTTCATAATACTTGTTGAAAGTTTCCGGCTCGAAAGCGGTCAAGCCATACGTTTTAACCCAGTCCTTCAGCACTTCCTCGGGAACTCGCGCCGCAATGGCGCTGCTGATGACCGATGAGCCGCCGACGCAGTGACCTTCCAGAACCACCATGTCGCCAATGGTGTTGGTCTGGGTGCCAACGTCCTTGTAAAGGTTTTCCAGCGCCCAAGCCATGTCCTCGGTAAACTGGCTGCTGGGAATATAACGGCCCGACTCCAGTATCACGACGCTTTTGCCGGATGCCGCCAGTTCATGGGCGATCACAGCGCCACCGGTGCCAGAACCCACCACGACCACATCAGCATTCAGGACAATGTCATCACTGCTGCGCAAGTCGCGGGCCTGGATAACGGTCAGGCCCTCTTTGGACATTTCTTTATAAATCATATTATTCCGGTTCCTTCTTGAGCGGGACCATGCATGTAAGTATCAGACGTTCAGGTCAAGTTCGGTGTCAATGGGCAGCGGCAGGTTCCCCAAACGGCGAATGCCCCACTTGGCCGACACCGGGCCGTCATAATCCAGCGCCTCCCAGGTTCGCGGATCGCGCCAGTAGGCGACACCCAGCAGGGTCTTCATACTGACCACCAGACCACCCTGGAAGGAAAGTCCGGACTGCCAGGCGCGTGCCTGCTTCAGGGCTTGCTCGTCATTCAGGGATGAAAAGCGACGCAGCTTGTAAAGCGTGGTGTATTCCAGGGTTCTGGACCCCAGGGACAACAGGAAACGGGTGTCGGCGTTCAAACGGCCTACCATGCGATCCAGGTTTTCCATGACCGGCACCGTTGTGGTGCTGGGCAGCTTTTCGAAACGCTGGGTTGGCAGGAAAATCGTCCGCATGCGGTCAAAGACCTTGAATTCCAGCAGGCTAAGATGACGGATTCCGATCGGGAGCGCGTCATCGGCCAAGGCGCGCACCGGAAAGGTCATGGCAGTGGCGGCAGTCGTTCCCAGCACCAGACCGGTTCTGAGAAAACGCCGCCGTGAGAGGGCGGCAAGCTGGTTTTCAAGCTGGGCAAGTGCGGGATCTTGCTGCGACATGGGTCGTCCTCGACAATGGAGACTGCCGGGAGGCAGTAAATTTCTAGTTATTCAAGCCGGGTTTCCAAGTCTAGCCCAAAGTCAGCAACTATTTAAGCCCGGATTGGCGCATTAAGACGGCTTTATGTCGTGTTTCCGTTGCCTTCATTGCGGATCACGACCGGCAGCGCCTGCAGGTCACCGCTGTTGATGCTGATTTGCGGGAAGGGAATGGATATCCCGTGCTCGTCAAAGCTGCGTTTCAGGGACTCCTGTAAAGCGTCCTTCACGTCGGCAAACACTTCCCGGCGTGTCCATACCGCAAACAGCAAGTCGATGGAGGAGGGACCGAAGGCCTGGACAATCACTTGCGGCGAGGGCTCATCCAGCACTAAAGGGTGCCGGTCGGCCAGATCCATCAGAACCTTTCGCACCTTGCCGACATCTTCGCCATAAGCCACGCCCACCTCTATCGGAATACGGCGAATGGCGAAACGGCTGAGGTTTCGAACTTCGGACTTGATCAACTGCTCATTGGGGATCCTGACAAAGATATTGTCCACCGTGCGCAACTTGACCGACAGCAAATCAATTGACAACACCTCACCTTGGGTGTTGTCCACCTGAATGATGTCACCCACGGCAATGGAACCTTCTCCGATCAGGAACAGGCCGCTGATCAGGTTCGACGCCGATGTCTGGGAGGCAAAGCCGATGGCGACCGTGAACACCCCGGCCGCACCCAGCAGGACACTGAGCTTGAAGCCCGCCTCATGCAAGGCCGACATCACGAACAGCAGCAACAGGAAGTAGAAAATGGCGCGCCGCCATACCAGCAACTGATGCGCCGTCAGACGGTAGCGCATGGTGCGTATGAACGCGTTAGTCACCAGCCAGGCCAGAAAATAGCCAACCAATAACAGCAATCCGCCGATGATGAAGCCTTCAATGCGGTCACTGACAGGCAAATTGATCAGGCGGTCGAGAAAGCTTTCCTTGGTAGCCATGTTTGACGTTGGTTCCAATTAATTCATTAAGTGTTCGAACATGCGGGACAAGGTATCAACATCCTGCTCGCGAGCCCGGTTGACCAGGCGGACCACTCCGGCCGCCTCATTCATCTGCGGGTCAATGCGCACCCGTGGCTGGCGGGCGCCGGGATGTCGATCCACCAGCAGGCCCGGTGTCCAAAGGCGACCATCGGTAGCGGCATACAAATCCAGCAGCGGCATCGGCATGCTCAGACGCTCAACCGGCATGGGATCCTGGGCGTCGTTGCGGATACTGACCGGTGTCACAACCCGAAAAGCCCTGATCGGCAACTGGGCCAAATCGGTGCGGCCGCTCACCTTGGTGCCATAGCATAAGCGCCCTTGGGCGGGAGATGAACCAAACCAGGTGTCGCTGGGTCGTATGACCGGCTCATCCAGCAAGGGGAAAGGCTCTTTTTCAGTACGAACCTGCACCCATAACGGCGTACTGACATACAGAACAGCTGACTGTCCGCCGGGAATGAACAGCGGGTTGACCGGCTTGATAACGACCGAACGGTCAGCCGCCGCCGGCAGAATCCTGAGCAAAGGTGAGGTTCGGTTGAACAGGTGACGACCCGGAACCGCATTTTCCAGAGGCAGCGGCGCCGGGGAGACCACGTCCCACGGCTGCTCGTCTTCATGCTGCAACGGGCTGCGCAGGGACTCGATCTGCCACTCCCGGTCACTGCGGGTCACCCGGAGATCAAGGCCCGCCAGCCGCCAGCAACGGCTTTCACCGGCCTCAAAACGGAATTCGCCCCACCAACTGCCCTGATTCACGCGATTGCACCCAATTACCGGAATTTCGCCAAGACTACGCATCCGCAGCGAAAAAACAAGGCGGATTGCTGCTTCCCTCACCAAAATGCCACCATAGCCTGATTGAGCAGAAGGTCTTTCATCCAGTATGCTTGCTTGGCATATACATGCCGTCAAAACTACGAGAAAAGCGCCATGTCCCGTCAGGGTCAATTACCCTACAGTTTCGCCAAACGCCACGGTGTCCTGCTGGTCAATCTGCCTGATCAGCCGACAACCTTGCTGGTGCGTGAAGACGCGCGCCCTTCCAGCCTGATGGAGGTGCGACGTGCACTTGGCATGATCCACAACCATGAAACCGTCAGCGTGGCGGATTTCAATGTCCGTCTCGCCGGGGCTTATCAAGGGGACGGTGGCGAATCCCAGCAGGCCGTGGCCGGTCTGGAAGACCATCCCGACCTGGAAAGCCTGGCCGAATCCGTGCCGGAAACCGAAGACCTGATGGAACAGGAGGACGACGCCCCGATCATCCGCCTGATTAACGCCATGCTCAGCGAGGCCATCCGCCTCAACGCCTCCGACATCCATGTGGAATCCTTCGAGAAGAAGTTATCGGTGCGCATGCGCGTGGACGGTCAGTTGCGTGAGATCGTGCAGCCCCGGCGCGAACTGGCGCCGTTGCTTGTTTCCCGGATAAAAGTGATGGCCAAGCTCGACATTGCCGAGAAACGGGTGCCGCAGGACGGCCGCATTTCATTACGGTTGGCGGGACGGGAAGTTGACGTGCGGGTTTCCACCATGCCTGCCAGCCATGGTGAGCGCGTGGTCATGCGCTTACTGGACAAGCAGGCCGGGCGTCTGGACATTGGCCATCTTGGCCTGCTGGGCCATGACCACAAGCGGCTGCGCGAGCTGATCTACAAGCCGCACGGCATTATTCTGGTGACCGGGCCCACCGGCTCCGGCAAAACCACCACCCTTTATTCCGCGCTGACCGAACTGAACGACCAGACCCGCAATATCCTGACCGTGGAAGACCCGATCGAATACCAGCTGGAAGGTATCGGCCAGACCCAGGTCAACACCAAGGTCGACATGACCTTCGCCCGCGGTCTTCGCGCCATGCTGCGCCAGGATCCGGATGTCGTCATGGTCGGGGAAATCCGCGACATTGAAACCGCCGAGATTGCCGTGCAGGCCTCGCTGACCGGCCACTTGGTCTTGTCTACCTTGCACACCAACACGGCGGTCGGTGCGGTGACACGGTTGCAGGACATGGGGATTGAACCGTTCCTGCTGTCTTCCTCGCTGTTGGGCGCCCTGGCGCAGCGGCTGGTGCGGGTGTTATGCACCCATTGCCGCCTGGCCGTGACAGCCGATGCCGAAGAATGCGGCCTGATGGGAGTCAATCCGCTGCATCCGCCAACCATTTACCGGGCGGTAGGCTGTGACAAATGCAACTTCAGCGGTTATCGCGGCCGGGTCGGCATCTATGAGTTGATGGTGGTGGACGACACCATGCGCCGCCTGATCCACAGCCATGCCGGTGAGCACGAACTGGAAGCCCACGCCCGCACCATGGGGCCCGGCATTCGCGCCGACGGCCTGCGCAAGGCAATTCTGGGCATTACCACACTGGAAGAAGTGTTGCGCGCCACCCGGGAGGGCTAAGCAAAAATGCCCGCCTTTGATTTCGTAGCGGTTGACACCCAAGGACGCAAGCAAAAAGGCGTGCTGGACGGTGACAGCGTACGCCAGATCCGCCAGCAACTTCGTGAAAAGGGCTGGCTGCCGGTGTCGGTCGATCCGGCGGCGGGGGAGCAGAGCCGCGAAGAAAAAACCGGCCTGTTGCAGTCGCGTAAAGGCATGGGCGCGTATGAACTGGCCTTGGTGACACGGCAGATGGCGACGCTGATCCAGGCCGGCATTCCCCTGGAGGAAACCCTGCGCGCCGTTGCCCGCCAGACCGAAAAACCGGCCACGCAAAGCCTGCTATTGGCGGTGCGGGGCAAAGTGCTGGAAGGGTACCCGCTGGCGCAAAGCATGTCCGGTTATCCGCGAGCCTTTCCCGATCTGTATCGGGCCACTGTCGCCGCCGGTGAAAAATCCGGACATCTGGATCTGGTGTTGCAGCAACTCGCCGATTACACCGAAAACCGCTACACCACCCAGAAACAGATCCAGGGCGCCATGATCTACCCGATCATCCTGACCACGTTGGCGCTGATGATCGTCACCGGATTGCTGGCTTATGTAGTGCCGGACATCGTCAAGGTCTTCAAGAATTCGCACCAGCAGTTGCCCTTGCTGACCCGTGGCCTGATTTCACTCAGTCACGGCATCAAGAGCGGCGGCCCCTATATCTTGGTCTTGATGGGCATTGGCGGCTGGATGCTGAAACGCTTCATCAGCACCGACCGCGGCCGCTATGCCTTTGACGCCTTGATGCTGAAACTGCCGCTGGTGGGACGCATGGTGAGGGGAGCCAACTCCTCCCGCTTCGCCAGCACCCTCAGCATCCTCAGCAAGAGCGGCGTGCCCCTGGTGGAGGGCCTGCACATTTCAGCCTCCGTCAGCAGCAACTGGCTGATCCGGGACGCCATCAAGGATGCCGCCCTCAAGGTGACGGAAGGCGGCAGCCTCAGCCACTCCATTGAAAAAAGCGGTTATTTTCCGCCAATGATGGTGCAGATGTTGCGCAGCGGTGAATCCGGTGGTGATCTGGACGAAATGCTCAGTCGCGCCGCCACCATGCAGGAACGGGAACTGTCTTCCCTGATCACTACCTTGGTAGGCCTGTTCGAGCCGCTGATGCTGCTGGTCATGGCGGGCGTGGTACTGCTGATTGTCCTTGCGATCATGCTGCCCATTGTCAGCATGAACAACCTGGTTCACTGAACCGTGAACCGCTAACCCCTGACCGGTCCGGCCGCACACCGGACCACCCCGGCTTTTGAGGTCCCCTATGTTGAAGCAGCGCGGTTTTACCCTGATCGAAGTGATGGTCGTGGTTGTTATCCTGGGCATTCTGGCCGCCATTATTGTGCCGAACGTGATCGGCAAGGATGAACAGGCGCGGATATCCACCACCAAGTCCAGCCTGGGCAGCATCGGCAATGCGCTGGAAATGTACCGGCTTGACAGCCACAAGTACCCCACCACCCAGGAAGGGCTGGATGCGCTGGTGAACAAACCCGCTTCGGCCAAGGTCTGGAACGGTCCTTACCTGAAGAGCCTGCCCAGCGATGCATGGGACAGCCCGTTCCAGTATGTTGCTCCGGGCCGCA
Organism: Fluviicoccus sp.; assembly: GCF_030646115.1. Taxonomy (GTDB): domain Bacteria; phylum Pseudomonadota; class Gammaproteobacteria; order Pseudomonadales; family Moraxellaceae; genus Fluviicoccus. Next base: position 74,710 of record NZ_JAUSMX010000002.1, on the reverse strand, counting down.
GCGGCCGGAAATATGACATTTACTCTTTCGGACCCGATGGGCAGGAAGGTGGTGAAGGTGAAAACGCTGATATTTACAGCGATTAAGGCCAAGCCATAGTGGCCGGACTTCCTCAATCCATTACCTTCCCCGGCCGTCATCAGGGTTTCACCCTTATTGAAGTGCTGCTGGTGGTCTTGTTGATGGGTATTGTCAGCGGCATCGTCTTGCTGGCCGCCAACCCCAGCGATCCGTCGCGGGTGGTGGCCGGTGAGGCCGACCGGCTGGAAGAAGCCATCAGCCTGGCCCAGGATTCGGCCATCAATGACAATGAACAGTACGGACTGCTAGCCACAGAAGACGGTTACCAGTTTCTGGTTTACGATGATGAGAGCCGGCAGTGGCTGCCCAGCGGTAATCCGGCTTTTGCCAACTACAAGCTTCCGGAAGAGGTGATCCTGGAAATCAGCGCAGCCGAAACTCCTGCCGGCAACGGCAAAAACGACGCTCGCCCCCTGCAAGGCAAGGGAGGCAAAGAAGCGCTGAAACCTCAAATGCTGCTGCTCTCCAGTGGCGAATCCACGGCCACACTCCTTGAAGTCAGCGCCGAAGGCGTTCTTCCCGAAAAACTGAAAATGGACGACATTGGAAATCTGCTGCGTAACCCGGATGCCGGAGCTGCCCCATGATGTGCCGTTCCCGGGGATTCACCCTGCTGGAAGTGCTGGTGGCTTTGGCCGTGTTTTCGGTAGCGGCGGTAGCACTGCTTCGTGTCAACGAATCCCAATTGACGTTAAGCCGCCAGATTGAAGACAAGACCTTCGCTCACTGGGTGGCGTTGAACCAGATTACGGAAATGCAGTTGCGCCGCGCCTGGCCGGATACCGGTGAAGAGCGCGGGCGCTCGCCCATGGCCGGCCGCCAGTGGGATATTATTGTCAAGACCTCACCGACCACGGCAACGGCCATGCGCCGCATTGAGGTATCGGTGCGCGAGGCCAGCGACAACATGATGCAGGACTCCCCGGTATTGACCAGCCTCACCGGTTTTCTGGAGCGCCCGAAAACCACGGGCGTCAACTGATCATGTTCCGGTCCGATACCCGCACCGAACGTGGATTCACCCTGCTGGAGCTGCTGGTCGCGGTGGCAATTTTCGCCATGCTGGGCGTGGGCAGCTATCGTTTGCTGGCTTCCACCATTGCCACCCGAGATGCCGCCAGAGTCCATGACAACGACCTGATCCGCTTGCAAAAAGCCTTCATCATCCTGCAACGGGACATGGCGCAGGCCGTGCCGCGTCCGGTGCGCAATGACTATGGCGATGCCGTGGGCGCGATGACCCTGCGCAACAACATCCTGGAGTTTTCACGGCAAGGCTGGCCCAATCCGTTGCAGGCCAGTCGCAGTGAATTGCAGCGCGTGCGTTATGAAGTCAATGCCAAGGGTGAATTATGGCGATTGGCCTGGTCGCAACTGGACCGCGAGCGCGGCATGGAGCCCGGCAAAAGCATGCTGCTGGAAGGCGTGGAAGGCCTGCAAATCCGCCTGACCACCGCTGCCGGACAACAGGAAACCGAATGGCCTTCCCAAAACAGCCAGTACAGCAACAACCCGGATGCCTTGGCGGTCATGCCTACCGGCGTTGAATGGATCATGAGCGTAAAACCCTGGGGGGAAATACGCCGCATCTTCCGCCTGCCGGACAGCCTGGAGGTGAGCAAGAATGGCGAACAACCCTGAGCGTCAGGGCGGCGTCGCGCTGCTGACCGTCTTGCTGGTGGTGGCCATGGCCAGTATCCTGGCGGTGACCATGATCAAGGCCCAGCAATCCCTGCTGCAACGGGCGGCCAGCGTGTTTACCCAGGACCAGGCCTATCTCTACACACTGGGTGCTGAAACCCTGGCGCGCACGGTCTTGCAGGAAGACCTGGACAACGACAAGCAAAAAGGCGGTGAGGCCCAGGACAGCCTGGCGGAAGACTGGGCAAGGCGGGTGCCGCCGTTTCCGGTAGAGGGCGGAGCGGTGCAGGCGCGGCTGATTGACCAGCAGGGCAAATTCAATCTCAATACCCTGTGGAAAGACAATCAGGTGAACATGTCCGCGCTGCGTATCTACCAGCGCTTGCTGGAGCAGGCCGGCCTTTCGCCCGGACTGGCTTCACCGGTTATTGACTGGCTGGACCCTGACAGCCTGCCCTATGACAGCGAAGGCGCGGAAGAAGACTGGTACCTGCGCCTGAAGCCCGCCTACCGTAACGCCAACCGCGCCATGGTCAGTATTTCCGAACTGTCATTGCTGCGGGGTTACACGGCGGAGGCTGTTGAAAAAATCGCCCCTTATGTGACAACGCTGCCCGCTGCAACAACCATCAACGTCAACACCGCCGATCCGATGCTGATTGCGTCATTAAGTGATAGTATCAGCTTCAACATGGCCAAAGAGATGGGCAAAACCCGACCCTCCGAAGGCTACGGATCCATTGACAACTTTATGCAACAGCCGGGGTTCAGCGGTCTGGGCAGTGAAGAACGCCAGGCGCTGGGACAAATGCTGAGTGTCAAATCCGATTATTTTGAAGTGCTCGCCGAAGCTGAAATTGACGGCCGGCGGCGGGTATTGTCCGCCCGACTGCAACGCGGTGACGACGGCATCAAGACCCTGGACCGTGACTGGAGCCGGCAATGGAAAGCCGGCGCAACCCTTGAATCATCCGACAAGAAAGATAATCCGTAATGGAAACCCTCTTTATCCGTATCACTGCACTGGGTGGACGCTGGGAAGGCTGGCAGCAAAGCGACGCCGGCACATTCCCGCTGTTTGAAGCCGACCTGGAAGCGCTGATGTCAGCCAATGCCGAAACACGCCGCATTGTGCTGCTGGTGCCCACCACCGCCTGCATCATGTCGACCCTGCCGGTTTCCCGCCAGCAATTGCGGCAAATCGGCGCCGACGAGGTGCTTTATCTGCTGGAAGACCAGGCGTTGACTCCGGTGGAAAAACTGCACGGCGTCTTTCAGCCGGTGAGTGACACCCATGTCGAAGTCGTCGCCATTGACCAGCAGCAATTGCAAACGCTGCTGGAGCCGTTCAAGGCCGCCAACTGCCAGTTGCAGGCCGCCATTCCAGATATTTTCCTGATTCCCGCCAATCCCGACGGCTGGTCACTGGTTGTGGATGCCTTGGACTGCTGGCTGCGCTTGTCCGCTTACTCAGGATTGCGGCTGGAGGCCGTGAATGCCCTGAGCCTGCTGCAGACGGCCTGGCAGGAAAAGGCTCCGGCCTCGGTGCGCGTTTACGGGGATGTGCCAGTGGAAATTGAAAGCTGGCTGGCCACCAAAGGTGAAGCGCTGGAAGTGGATTTTTTACCACCCCTGCAGTTTTCGGAAGAATTCAGCAAGCTCAACGCCCGCCACCCGATGAACCTGTTGCAGGGCGACCAGGCGGTAAAGACAGCCACCTCGCTGTCCGGCCACTGGCGTTACGCCGCCATCTTCCTGGCCGTGGCCTTGGGCGTACAGTTCATGTATGACGGCTTGCGGCTGATGCACTACAAGAAACAGGCGGCCATGCACAAGGAACAGGCCGTACAACTCTATCGCGGCTGGTTTCCCGATGAACAGCGCATCGTCAACCTGCGGCGCCAGGCGGAAGCGCACTTGGTGGAAAAGGAAAGCCGGCAGGCCGGTTTCATGCCGTTGATGACCCGTGTGGGCGAGGTGCTGGGGCAGGGCAACTGGAACACGCGCCGCATTGATTTTGATGACAACGGCCTGTTGCTGGAAGTGGATGCCTTGAGCCTGAGTGAACTGGACCGCCTGCGGCAACAACTGAACGGACTGGGCATTACCAGCGAAACCCTGAGCGCCAACAGCCAGGGCGACGGTGTGCGCGGCCGACTGCGAATAAGCGAGAGTTCCTGACATGCTGGCTGATCTGAAACAAACCTTGGAGCGTCTTCCCCCGCGTGACCGCCTGGCGCTTTTCATCATGGTGGCCGTGATTTCCGCCGCACTGGTGTGGCTGGCGGGCTGGACCCTGAACAAGGCCGCCAACAAAGCTCAGCAGCAGGCCATGCAGGAGCGCGACACCCTGACGTGGCTACAGGCCTCCGCTCCGCAACTGGCCGGAGGCAGCCTCAGCAACGGCGGCCTCTCGGTCGTGGACATGGTCAGCAGCGCAGCAGCGGGTCAGGGCGTGACCATGCAGCGCTTTGAACCGGACGGCACACGGGTGCGGGTATGGCTGGAAAGTGCAGATTTTGCCAAGGTGGCGGCATGGCTGGATACCCTGGAACGGCAGGGTGTGAAATCAGAGGAAGTGCATTTTGAACAGACCGATAAGGGCCTGAATGTGCGGCTGGTGTTTGGCCGCTGAACCTGTAGGTCGGGCTTCAGCCCGACAACTCTCTCCGATCGAAGGACAGTTGTCGGGTTGAAACCCGACCTACAAATCCATGATTCAGATAGTTAACCGACGAGCCGCTGCAAATCCGCCTTCGGAACCCCCAGCCAGAAATCGCCTTGCTTCAGCATCAGCGCATCCACTCCTTCGTTGAGCGCCATCCGCATTAATTGCTTCGCCTCCAAGGTAATGGGGTAGAGGTCGCGGTTTTCCTGGCGCAACGACGCCTCGTCACAAAAAGCCACCACCGCGCGGGAGCCGTCCTTCGCCACCGCCGTCATCAACGGCAGCTTGTGTTCTGCCGGAGAAGCCCCGGCACCCTTGAGGATATCCGCATCCATCAACGGCGACCCCACATACACCTGCGCCTGCGTCAGCACGGCATACAATGCCTGGCGGTTAGCTGGTGTGGGAGACGCCTGGAACACGGAAAACAGGTCCTTCAGGCTTTCATCGCGCTTCACATAAACGGTTTTCATGAAACCACATCCGCGTCATTTACAAACCATAACGCTAATGCAGCAAAGCCATGGCAGTCAACCTTATTCATCCCTGTAACACTAGGGCTTATCCATTCATGAAACTGCAATGGGCCTGTCATGGCACATTCATTGCTTGAGGATTAACTACGATTCAGACAAACCCGAGGAGAATGATGATGGAATTTGTGGAATGGCGTGAAGAACTGCTGGAAGACGAACTGATTCTGGCCGATGACTGTGACTACTATGTGGATGATGCTGTTGAGCTGTAAACACTGCTGAAAGACAAGCAATGGCTACTGTTTCATTGGCAGCAGAAGCCATCGGTTAACGCGAATCAAATGCGAACCCGATATACATGTTTCCCCCTTGTCTAAGCTGAGTGATGCGGATATTGTCGGGCAACCCTAACAAGCGCTTGCTGAGGTTTGCCATGTCCCAATTTCCGCACCTGTTACAGCCCCTCGACCTTGGCTTTGTAACCTTGCCCAACCGCGTGATCATGGGTTCCATGCACACCGGTCTTGAAGAATTCCCCCCCGAACGCCAAGCGGCGTTTTTTGCCCGGCGCGCCGAAGGCGGCGTTGGCCTGATCATCACCGGCGGCATCGGCACCTCTGAAACCGGCGTGCTTGGCCCCGGCATGTGCAAGATGACGAACGAAGATGAAGCCAAAAAGCACAGCGTGATCACCAAAGCGGTGCACGATGCCGGTGGCCGCATCTGCATGCAGACCTTGCATGCCGGTCGTCAGTCCTACCACCCCATGAATGTTTCCCCCTCCGGCAAGCCGTCGCCGATCTATCCTTTTCCGCCGCAAAAAATGACGGTAGAAATGATCGAGAACGAACTGGACAACTGGGCCAACTCCGCCGCGCTGGCGCAACACGCCGGTTATGACGGCATTGAGATCATGGGTTCGGAAGGCTATCTGATCAACCAGTTCCTGACCACGCGCGGCAACGAGCGTGATGATGAGTGGGGTGGCGACTTCCAGCGCCGCATGCGTTTCCCGCTGGAACTGATCCGTCGCATCCGCGCCCGTGTGGGCGACAAGTTCATTCTGGTGTACCGCCTGTCGATGATGGACCTGGTGCCGGACGGCCAGACCTTTGAGGAAGTGATTACGCTGGCCAAGGAAGTCGAAAAGGCCGGGGTCAACATCATCAATACCGGTATCGGCTGGCACGAAGCGAAGATTCCCACCATTGCCACCATGGTGCCGCGCGGTGCGTTTACCTGGGTGACGCGCAAGGTGAAGGAAGCCGTGAATATTCCGGTGTCCGCTTCCAACCGCATCAACATGCCCAGCCATGCCGAGGACATTATTGCCCGTGGCGATGCCGACATGATCTCCATGGCGCGCCCGATGCTGGCCGACCCCGACTGGGTGAAGAAAGCGGCTGCCAACAAGGAAGAAGAGGTCAATACCTGTATCGGCTGCAATCAGGCCTGTCTGGACCATACCTTCCAGTTGCTGCAGTCCACCTGCCTGGTGAACCCGCAAGCCTGTTATGAAGACCAGCTGATCTATGTCAAGACTGACAAGCCGAAGAACATTGCGGTGATTGGCGCCGGACCGGCCGGGATGTCCTTCGCCAACGTGGCGGCAGAGCGCGGCCATAACGTAACGTTGTTTGATGCCGACACCAAGATTGGCGGTCAGTTCAATGTGGCGAAGCTGGTTCCCGGCAAGGAAGAGTTCAACGAGACGATGCGTTATTTCGGCACCATGCTGAACAAGAACGGAGTGAAGCTGTCGCTGGGCAAGCGTGTGGCGGCTGAAGATGTGAAGGACTTTGACGAAGTTGTGCTGGCCACCGGCATTGTGCCGCGCAAGCTGGATATTCCCGGGCTGGATCATCCGAAGGTAGTGAGTTATCTGGATGTGCTGCGTGACAAGAAGCCGGTGGGCAAGCGCGTGGCGATTGTGGGGGCGGGCGGTATCGGCATGGATACCGCCGAGTATCTGGTGCATGACCATAGCCATGTGCCTTCCAGCCTGGATGTGGCCGAGTTCTGCAAGGAGTGGGGCATTGACATGACGCTGGAGGCGCGCAGCGGCATTGAGGGCGTGAAGGCGGAAGTGAGCCCCAGCCCGCACGAGGTGTGGTTGCTGCAACGCAAGGCGAAGAAGATTACCGGGCCGGGCAAGACGACGGGCTGGATTCACCGGGAAGCGCTGTTGAAAAAGCAGGTGCAGATGGTGACCGGGGTGGAGTACAAGAAGATTGATGATGAGGGTTTGCACATTTCGGTGAACGGAGTGGACAAACTGTTACCGGCCGATACGGTGGTGATTTGCGCAGGCCAGGAACCGCAGCGCGAGTTGCAGGCAGCGCTGCTGGCCATGGGCAAGACCGTGCACTTGATTGGCGGGGCGGACGTGGCGGCGGAGCTGGATGCGAAGCGGGCTATTGGCCAGGGGGCGAGGTTGGCGGCTACGGTTTGAGGGGGTAAATGGGAGGCCTGTCGCCGGGTGGGTTAGTTGACACTCGGCGGCAGGTTCCCTTATTTCTGTCCTGACATGGGCATCACTCAAGCTTCATGCTAGGCATCCTGTGCGAAGCTCTACTTCGCGCCTTCCTCTCCATGCCGATACCGAATCGCCAGTCCCTTCAGGAAATTGCGCAGAAACTGGTCGCCGCACTCCCGATAATTATGATGACCTTCCTTGCGGAACAAAGCAGCCAGTTCCTGCTTCGTCACCACCATCCCGGCCATATAGAACGTATCCAGCATTTCGTCCTCATGCAGCTCAAAACCAATACGGATTTTTTTCAAAATATCGTTATTGGTCAAGCGTATGCGCGACTTGGGCGGCTCATAAGGCTTGCCGGCCTGCAAGCCGCGACGCTGAATGATCAACCCATCCAGAAAATGCACCAGCACCGCATGGCTGCATGACACAAAGCCCTCATCGTCTTCTGCCTTAAGCAAAGCCTCCAGTTCATCCACCGGCATCTCATAGCCCGTCAAACGGAAGATGTCGATCAGACCGCGATTACTGAGATTCAGGGTATAGCGCAGGCTGCGCAGCACGTCATTCGCGGTCATGAGGAAGCTCCCGGCACATCAGCGGCCTTGACACGGATCACGCTGCCTTTCACATTCTGGTTATTCAAACGCTTGATTGCCGTCTTTGCATCCATATGCTTCGGCATCTCAGCGAACCCGAACCCTTTCGACTTGCCCGTCTCCTTGTCCATCACCAGATTGCAGGCCTCCACCAAACCAAAGGCCTCAAACATGGCCCGAAGCTCAGCCTCGGTCGTTTCACGCGATAGATTACGAATCAGGATTTTCATCAGCATTCCGAAATAAAGACAAACATGGCGCTATTGTACTGGCAGAACCCCGCATTAGACAGGATTCTCGCGCTTCAACGCCTTTTCCTGTTCCAGATCCTGCCAGTCTTCATGGCCGAAATTGCAGTAAACCGCTTCAACCTCCGCTCGCGCCCATGGCGTGCGCCGCAAAAAAGCCAGACTGGACTTGATGCTGGGATCGTTGCTGAAGCAGCGGATTTTCACGAAACGGGCCATTTCTTCCCAGCCATACAATTCCACAAGGCGGTTAAGAATGACTTCAAGCGTCAGACCGTGCAGGGGGTCTTGGGACATGGCGGCTCCGGGATCAGGATTCGGGCGGAAAAACCCGCACAGCGTATCAAGAACCGGATGCCGCCACCATGAAAACCTGAGGATCAGGCCTTCACGAAGTCAGGATTTTCCAGCAGGAAAGCCGCGCCCAGACCGCCGCCGGCGCAGGTGGATATCACCGCATAGCGCTGGTTGAAACGCAGCAGGCGCTGAGCCGCTGTCATGAACAGGCGCACGCCGGTGGCGGCAAAGGGATTACCCATGGACAGCGAACCGCCCCAGATATTCAGTTTGTCCAGTGGAATCTCGCCACTGGGGGAACCGGCTCCGAAACGCTCGGCCACAAACTCCGGCGACGCCATGCAGGCGCGGTTGATCAACACCTGCGTGGCGAAGGCCTCATGGATTTCCCAGACATCCACGTCCGCAAACGTCAGGCCGTTGCGTTGCAGCAGGCGGGGGATGGTCATGGCCGGGCCCAGAAGCATTTCCTCTTCCAGGCTGTCCACCCCGGCAAACTGGTAGTCGCGGATCACAGCCTTGACCCGATGACCGGCAGCGCGAGCGGCCCCCATGCTGGACAACAGCAAGGCACCGGCACCATCGGAGAAGCGGGAGGAGTTGCCGGCGGTAATGATGCCGTGCTCACGGTCAAACACCGGCTTCAGCCGCGACAGGCTTTCCGGCGTGGTATCGCGGCGAGCGGTATTGTCTTCGGTGACACTGAGGTTGCCGACAGAAACCGGCAGGATCTGCTCGCGATAGAAACCGGCATCGGTAGCTGCGACGGCGCGGGCATGGCTGGCGGCAGCAAAGGCATCGCTGGCCTCGCGGGTGACGCCGAACTTGCGCACCATGGCTTCACAGGCTTCGCCCATGGTCAGCTTGGTGGTGAAATCGGAACTGGTAGGGACGTCCAGCAACAGGTCACGCGGGCGCAACGAACCCAGCACGGCCAGGCGGTCACGGGTGGAGCGGCTCTGGCGGATCTTCATCAGGCTGCGGCGGACATTTTGTGACAGGCGCACCGGCACGTCCGAGAAGTTCTCGGTGCCGCCGGCAATGCCCATCTCCAGTCGGCCCAGGGCAATCATGTCGCAGATATTGGCCACGCCGACGCTGGGCGAAATGCCCGCCATGGCGACGGTATAGGCCGGAATGCGGCTGGGCAGGCCACCGGCCAGCATGCACTCACGGGCCACATTGGTGGTGTTGATTTCATGCAGCACCGTGCCCATCACCACCAAACCCAGCTTGCCGGTATCCACGGCGGATTTCTTCACCAGACCGGCAATGGCTTGCGCCCCCAATTCGTAGCTCATCAACGGGGAATAGGCCCCGGCGCTGTCCAGAAAGGGGGTGCGGACGCCTTCGACCAACACCGGCAGGCGGTCAAAAGAAATTTGGCTCATCAGGCGTTCTCCACCGGTATGAAGCTGCCGACTTGATAGAGGTTGCCCTCTGCGTCGGTAAGGCGGAAGGGGAAACGGCCTTCGTCATTGCGGGTGCGGGCAATCTGGATCTGCAACGCAGGGCTGGGCAACGGCAGCGGCTTCACGAAACGGGTTTCAATGTCCTTGATTTGCCATCCGGTGTTTTCCAGCGCGGCGTAAATCTGCGAGAACGCGCCATAGCCGTGCATGATGCAGCCTTTGAAACGGGTGCGGCGGGCCACAGCGGGCAGGGTGTGGATGGGGTTGAAGTCGCCGGTCAGCAGGAAGAACTTCACGCCTTCGTCAGCCCCGGCTTGCCAGTGGCCGATGGTTTCCCAAGAGGGTTCGACGCGGTTGGAAGACGCGCTGTCGGTGCGCTTCTTCAGCACCACGGCGGCGTAAGCATCAATGCTGACGGCGTTGGGGCAACTGTCGGTGCCGACCTCAACATGCGAGTGGATACGGGCGCGATAGCCGTCATCCGAGGCATCTACCAGTTCGCCCGACAGGTTGAGCTTGCCGCCCACCGGCAGCCGCTGGTGAATGACAATGCGCAAGCCCTGGTTCAGCACACCCAGCAGCGGGTAGGGGCATTGTGCTGTCAGCTCTGATACCACCGACAAGGCGGTCTGCGCCACCATCAGCGGCGGCGGCAGGTCACCGCTGGGGCGTGCGACACCAGCCCAGACATTGAAGGCCTGCACCAGTTCCGGCGAAGGCGAAGACAGGCGGCGGTTCATGAAGACACCGCCCTGGCTTTTCTTGACGAAGGGCAGTACGGAGCGCGCACCCCCCAGCAACATGGCGCTGATGGTGGCCTTGTGTTCGGTCAGCAGGCGGACAGGAATTTGCACGGACATGACAGGAAAACTCGCAGTTGTCGATGATGGCGATCATCATCCATAAATGCCATTCATGAAAGGGGAGATGCTGACAATAGACATGCAATAAGTGACACGGCGCCCGCCTTACAGTAGTCTTCAGAAATCCTTCAGGCTGGAAGCGGACATCATGCGGTATCCCGTCACCTATTCGCGTCTGCTGGCGCGTGAACTGCGGCTGGATGAAAGCGGCCAGCGCCGGTTGCTGGAAGGCACCGGGCTGTCGCCGTCCGACCTGATGACGCTGGACTTGCTGATCAGCGCCGAGCAACAGGCCAGGATCGGCCGCAATGCCATGCAGTTGGCCAACCGACCAACCTTCGCATTGGAGGTCAGTAGCCGCTTGTCCGTTGCCGCCCATGGCCCGCTGGGGCAGTTGCTGTCGTCCAGTTCCACCCTGGGAGAGGCCTGGGAAGCGCTGGAGCGCTTTCATGCCCTGCGCGTGCCGCTGGTGCAATTGAAACGGCGCTTTACGGAAAACGCCCTGGATATCTGCCTGGAACTGCAGATGCCCTCCGACGATCTGGGTCAATTCCTCATTGAGGCGATGGTGGTGACGGTGCAACGCGGCATTGAATTGGTGATTGGCCGCAAGTTACGGGAGGCAAATTATTATTTCGCCGGACCTGCTCCTGTGCATGTTGGGGAATATCCGCGTTTCCTGCACAGTCCCTGTCACTTTTTGTCCGGTGAGAACCGGGTGAGCATCCCTCTGGCCTTGCTGTCACAACCCAATCCGTTTCGCGACAAAACCGTGTATCAGCAAGCCTTGGCCCAATGCGAACAGCTGGAGCAGGAAATCCGCAGCGAGCAACAACCGGACTGGAGCCCGCGCATCCTGCACCTGTTGCGGCAACATCCCGGCAAGTTATGGACTCTGGCGGAACTGGCAGAGCATTTTCATGTGTCTGCGCGCACGCTGATCCGTTACCTGAAGGCGGAAGGGGTGAGTTATCAGGAGTTGCTGGACCGGGAACTGGCGAGGCAGGCGCTGGACTTGCTGAAGCTGGAGCGGCATACGGTGGAATCGGTAGCATTGGCGCTGGGCTATCAGGATGCCACGGCGTTCAGAAGGGCGTTTAAACGCTGGTTTGGCGTGCCGCCGTCGGAATATGTGCGGCCGGGGTGAAACCGGTTTGACGAAGGAGTTCAGCAAACCGGCAGGGGTTGAAGCAGAAGCTTATTTGACGCTGACGCCATCCACCTTCAGTTTTTCAATCTTGGCGATCAGGTTGTCAATGTTCTGACGAACCGAACCTTCGTTGGCGAGGCGCAGGCGCTTGATGGCCACAAAGGCATCACCGACGGTGGCGGTGTGCGGTGCCACCACGGTTTCTTCCAGCAGTTTTTTGCCGGAAGCCGTGTCGGTCAGGGTGTACATCACGTGCGAGGTCACCGTCATGTCCATACCGAACATCGGTTGCTCCAGCGCCACCAGCGTGGCAGTCAGGGTGTAACGGCCCTTGTCGCTGCTCAGCAATCCAGCCGCTTTCAGGGATGCCTTAAGGGCGGCATCAAAGTCTTCGGAGGAAATTTGCGAAGTCCACAGCGGGTTGGTCTTCTTGCCGCCGCCCACTTCGGTCACTGAAATGCTGTTGGCCAGAGGCGACTGGCTGACAACGGTGCGGGTGGTGGTCATGCCCTGCGTGGTAGCGGGGGTAGCGCAACCTTGCAGCGTTCCCAATACAGCACTAAAGGCGATAACTGCTACTGTTTTTTTCATGAAAGCATTCCTGGTCTTGGTGAGGTATCAACAAAGATGTGCATCTCCTGCACATGCCTTTCCATAGTAGTGAAATTGCTGATTCCAAAGAATGATCAAGGGAAAAATTATCCGAAATAAGGCTAAATTTGGAACAGATGTCACCATCGGTATGCGGGCTGTCCGCATCGGCACTGTCCATCGTTGCGGCGCATGGTCAGTATTCGGTCATGAACAGTCCCTCCGCCTATGCTGTCAAATGGTTCTTGCGCTCCCAGCATCCCCTGCTGCGCCGTTTGCATCATCCCCGCCAGATATCCTTGCTGGAACCCCTGTTGGAGAAGACAGCGATTCTGCCCGGATTGACATCTGCTATCCATTCGACAGTAGGCGGGCGGGAAGTGGTGACTGTCCATAACCACCGGCTCAACCGCCATCGTGACCGGGTACTGGCGTATATCCACGGTGGCGGCTACAACACCGGCAATCCGCGAACCCACCGTGCGCTGGCGGCCCGACTGATGCTGGCCGGGAAATTTGACCGGGTGATGCTGCCGTCTTATCGCCGGGCGCCACAACATCCGTTTCCCGCAGGCCGGGAAGATATCTGGTCGTTCTGGCAAGCGCTGCTGCAGACGCATGATCCCTCGCAGCTCTATCTGGCGGGAGAGTCGGCCGGGGGCGGCTTGTGCCTGGGCCTGAGCCAGCAACTGCGCGATCAGGGCATGCCCCAGCCGGTGCGCCTATACCTGCATTCACCTTGGCTGGACCTCAGCCTGTCCGGGCACAGCTATCGCGACCCGGCGTTGTATGACGGTTTTACGGGCAGGCACCGGCATCGCGCCCAATGGATTCACCGGGTATTCGCCCGTCATTACCTTGGCAGGCACCCTGCCACTGATCCGGCTGTTTCTCCGGTGTTCGCAGAAGTGGATCGCTTGCCGCCAATACTGGTACATACCGGTTCGGACGAAGTGTTCCTGGATGACAGCCGCCTGCTGGCCACCCGTTGTGCGGCGGCGGGGACGCCCTGCGAACTGATTGTCTGGGATGGCATGTGGCATGCCTTTGCGATGTTTGCGCCCTTGGTACCAGAGGCCACCCGAGCCTTACGACTGGCCGGTCGTTGGTTGGAAACCGGGCATGTTTGACTGAAATTGGGTGTAACATCGGCCGACCCGGCGCATCAAAGTCAGGTGACTCCACTTATTCTCATCCGGAAACTCTATGACCCCGACTTCCCGATTCGCCCGTCTGAGCCTGGCCTTGCTGCTTTCCCTCTCCGCCGTCAACGTCACGGCCGCCACTGCCGAAATTTCGGAAAAATCCTTCCGATGCCTGCAGGAAATGACACCGGTGCGCGGATTTTTCGTGGACAACCTGAGCGGCAATCTCGAAGGCACCCTGGCCATTGCCAAGTCGTCCACCGGTGGTGTGTACCCTCCGGGTTCTGTGGTGCAGTTGGTGCCCACGGAAGTGATGGTGAAGCGTGAGCCCGGCTTCAACCCGGTGACCAAGGACTGGGAGTTTTTTGAGCTGGATGTCGACAAGAATGGTTCGAAGATCCGCAAACGCGGCTTTGCTGATGTCAACAACCGCTTCGACAAGAACTGTTTTGCGTGCCATGTGGCGGCAAAACCGGAATGGGACATGATTTGCGAAGACAGTCATGGCTGCGAAAAGCTGCCGATTCCGGAATACGTGATCCATTCGATACAGAAGACCGACCCGCGTTGCAAAATGAATGATGCGTCGGTGTTGCAGTCGTTTACGTCGTGGATGGTGAGGAAGCTGGCGCCGAATTGAGAGGGAGAACTTCAGCCGGAGCGCCGTTGACGATTCAATCAGGTCATGCGGCGTTTTCGGTTTGTCCTCCAGCCTTGGACAAACTTCATTGACTGATTTGCATTATCCAATAAGAGTGACACCAAGCTGTTTTACCACCCGCGCTCCAGAGTCCGAAACCAGCACAACCAAACCCGCCACATTCAACCCAAGCGTGATCCAGAATATCGTCCGGAACGGCTGCTTGCTGGTTTTATGCCGATAATATTGCTGCGCAACCAGGGCTCCGGGCCATCCCCCCAGCAACGCCATCAGATGCAGTGAATTTTCAGGTGTACGGCGCGCGCTTTTTTTGGCGGCGGCCTTATCCATGGCGTAACTGCCGTAGGTCAACAGGCTCATGATGCTGTATAGCCAAAGCACGGGCTGGGACAGCATGTCCATCGCAACCCCAATGCCAATAGCCGTGAGGAAAGAAAAGCTGACCAGGCATGCCTGCATGGTTGCGTTAAGCGGAGTACCGGTTTGGGGAAAACGAGCCTTGCCGGCATTCAAGCGGCCTTGGGCATCCAGCGACTCCTGGTATTGAACGCTGGCTCCGACCACAGGTCTTGAAGCGCCTCTGGGGAAGGCTCTGATATGGACAAAGACCTGCTTGCCGCCCAAAGCGGGCTCAATGAATCCGAAGCCTTTATCATCGTTCCAGTTGACGATTTTTCCTTGTTTAAACAAGAGCCTCTCCTTGCTTGTCAATGTTGGCGGAATGCAGTCGATTTTACCGGAAACGAGAATAACGGAAAGCCGGATAGTCCTCAATTCCGGGCAAACAAAAGGGGCAAGGTGTGTGGCACGATAATGGTGTTACAGGTAAATGATGCTCGACTCATCTACCGATTAAATTGACGCAGTAGCCTTGCAGGCATATGCTTTGACATATGCCTGTTGAGATACTAGTCATGAACCTTGAACGTCACGCCCGCCTGTTTCGCAATGGTCGTAACCAGGCCATCCGTATTCCGCGCGAATTTGAATTTGTGGAGGATGAAGTATTGATTCGCAAGGAAGGGAATACGCTGGTGATTGTTCCGGTTCAGAAGTCATCTTTGCTGGCGATGTTGGCCGGGATGGAGCCTTTGGATGTGGATTTTCCCGATGTGGATGAGGGGCTGTTGCCTGTAGACGAGGCGAACTTACCGCTATGATGCCGGGCTATCTGCTGGATACCAATATTGTTTCTCATCTGATCCGGCAGCCTCAGGGCGCTGTTATGCAAAGGGTTTCCGAGGTCGGGGAGTCAGCGGTATTTGTCAGCGTGGTGGTGGCCTGTGAGTTGCGGTTGGGAGCCGCCAAGCGTCAGTCAACTGCACTGTCTGAGCGGATTGAACGGTTGCTGTCACTGATTCCGGTGCTGCCGCTGGAAAGCGGTGTGGATCGGGAATATGCGGACATCCGGTGTTTTCTGGAGATGTCGGGGCAGCCGATTGGTCCTAATGATCTGCTGATTGCGGCGCATGCACGGTCGTTGGGCATGGTGCTGGTGACGGACAATGTTCGGGAGTTCGGGCGGGTTCCGGGCTTGGTGGTGGAGAATTGGGTGGATGTGGAGGGACGTTGACCCTCTGTCCCGCATTTCCGCTTTAGCCTTAGCATTTACCGGAACAAATTCCAAAAGGAGTGCAATCTTGAAGAAGTATGTATTGATGAGCTTCTATATTGGCAACCAACCTTGCTTTTGGCTTAGATTGCAAGACAGCGTATAGCACACCTGACACAGATGAATGCAGTCAGATTGAACTTGATAAAATTGAAAAACGGTTAAATAAAACATACCAGAGCACATTACAAGCCATTGATAGATTCAGTCACGAAGCATCCATGACAGACAAGTCCGATTTGAAAAAGCAGTTAATTGACGCCCAAAGAGTGTGGGTGAAGTTCCGCAAAGCGGACTGCCAAGCCATTTATACATTGTGGTCAGATGGGACGATACGGAATGCCATGTATATCGAATGCATGTCCACTCGTGCTCAACAACGGATTAAGGAGTTAAATGAGTTTCACCCGTGATGGTAATGCACGAATCCAAAAAATAACCCCCGATTTCGCGGGGGTTATTTTTACCAATCAACCTCAGCCTAAGCTCAAGTCAACTGCGCCACATCAATCTTGTCAGCCTTCGCGGTGTACTCGCTCATGCGGTCAAAATTCAGATAGCGGTAGATATCCGCCGACATGCTGTTGATCTTGGCGGCGTACTGCATGTACTCCTCCACGGTCGGCAGACGGCCAATCACGGCAGCCACGGAAGCCAGCTCGGCAGAGGCCAGATACACATTGGCGCCCTGACCCAGACGGTTCGGGAAGTTACGGGTGGACGTGGACACACAAGTCGTGTTCGGAGCCACACGCGCCTGATTACCCATGCACAGCGAGCAACCCGGCATTTCGGTACGCGCACCGGCGCGGCCGTAAATGTTGTAGTAGCCTTCTTCCATCAGCTGGTGCTCGTCCATCTTGGTGGGCGGGGCCAGCCACAGACGGGTGCTCAGCGAACCGCCTTCCACCTTCTCCAGCAACTTGCCGGCGGCGCGGAAGTGGCCGATGTTGGTCATGCAGGAACCAATGAACACTTCGTCGATCTTCTGACCGGCCACTTGCGACAGCGGCTTGGCGTCGTCCGGATCGTTCGGGCAGCACAGGATCGGTTCCTTGATCTCGTTCAGGTCGATCTCGTACACGGCGGCGTATTCGGCGTCAGCATCGGCACGCAGCAGGCTGGGGTTGGCCAGCCAGGCTTGCATGGCTTCAATACGACGGCCGATGGTGCGGGCGTCGCCATAACCTTCCGAGATCATCCACTTCAGCATGGTGATGTTGGAGGTCAGGTATTCGGCAACAGACTTCTCGCTGAGGGTGATGGAGCAACCGGCGGCGGAACGTTCTGCGGAGGCGTCGGACAGCTCGAACGCCTGTTCGGCGGTCAGGTGTTCCAGGCCTTCGATTTCGAGGATCCGGCCGTTGAAGACGTTCTTCTTGCCCTTCTTCTCGATGGTCAGTTCACCGCGCTGGATGGCGGCGTAGGGGATGGCATGCACCAGATCACGCAGGGTGATACCGGGTTGCATTTCGCCCTTGAAGCGAACCAGCACCGATTCCGGCATGTCCAGCGGCATGACGCCGGTGGCGGCGGCAAAGGCGACCAGACCGGAACCGGCCGGGAAGGAAATGCCCAGCGGGAAGCGGGTGTGCGAGTCGCCGCCGGTGCCGACGGTGTCCGGCAGCAGCATGCGGTTCAACCAGGAGTGGATGATGCCGTCACCCGGACGCAGGGACACACCACCGCGGTTCATGATGAAGTCCGGCAGGGTGTGGTGGGTCTGCACGTCCACCGGCTTCGGATAGGCGGCAGTGTGGCAGAAGGACTGCATGACCAGACCGGCGGAGAAGCCGAGGCAGGCCAGATCCTTCAGTTCGTCACGGGTCATGGGGCCGGTGGTGTCCTGGGAGCCGACGGTGGTCATCTTCGGTTCGCAGTAGGTGCCCGGACGGATGCCGGTGCCTTCCGGCAGACCGCAAGCGCGACCGACCATCTTCTGGGCCTGGGTGTAACCCTTGCCGGTGTCGGCGGGCTGTTGCGGCAGGCGGAACAGGGTGGAGGCGGGCAGACCCAGCGACTCACGCGCCTTGGTGGTCAGGCTGCGGCCGATGATCAGGTTGATACGGCCGCCGGCGCGGACTTCGTCCAGCAGCACGGGGGTCTTCAACGGGGCCTTGGCGATTTCCACGCCGTCCTTGGTGGCGCTGACTTCGGCGGTGTCGTGGTTGATGTTCAGGACGATCACGTCGCCCATGTTCATGTTGCCCACGTCCAGCTCGATCGGCAGGGCGCCGGCATCTTCCATGGTGTTGAAGAAGATGGGGGCGATCTTGGAGCCGATGCAGACACCGCCGTCACGCTTGTTGGGGATGTGCGGCAGGTCGTCGCCGGTGAACCACAGCACCGAGTTGGTGGCGGACTTGCGGCTGGAGCCGGTGCCGACCACGTCACCGACGTAAGCGACGATGTTACCCTTGGCCTTCAGCGCTTCGATCTGCTTGATGGGGCCGATTTCGGTGGGCTTGTCGGGGTTGATGCCGTCACGCACGTTCTTCAGCATGGCGTTGGCGTGCAGCGGGATGTCCGGGCGGCTCCAGGCGTCCTGGGCGGGGGACAGGTCGTCGGTGTTGGTTTCGCCAGTAACCTTGAACACGGTGACGGTGATCTGCTTCGGCACTTCCGGACGGTTGGTGAACCATTCGGCATTGGCCCAGGACTGGATCACGTCCTTGGCGAAGGCGTTGCCGGCCTTGGCCTTTTCTTCCACGTCATGGAAGGAATCGAACATCAGCAGGGTGGACTTCAGCGCGGTGGCGGCTTCGGCGGCCAGCTCGGCGTTGTCCAGCAGGGAAACCAGCGGTTCGACGTTGTAGCCGCCCAGCATGGTGCCCAGCAGGTACACGGCGCGCTTCGGCGTCACCAGCGGGGAGGCGGCTTCACCCTTGGTGACGGCTGCCAGGAAGGCGGCCTTCACGAAAGCGGCGGGGTCCACACCGGCGGGAACGCGGTTTTCCAGCAGGTCAACCAGGAAGGCTTCTTCGCCCTGGGGCGGGTTTTTCAGCAAAGCAACCAGGTCGGCGGTCTGCTTTTCATCAAGCGGCTTCGGGGGGACGCCTTGGGCGGCGCGTTCGGCGACATGTTGGCGGTAGGCTTCAAGCACGGTGGTTTCCTCTTGGTCAATCGGGGGTGTTCCGGTCCGGCTGGTGATGCAAAGGGCATACCGGCTTTGGACGGAGAAAAACGGTGGGCGGAATACTAGCCGAATTGCGTGGAAATGTTAAGGAACAGCGCTATATTGCAAACGGTATAGTCGTTATTTGGCAAGACAATGGCGGGCGGCGGCACAGTAAACGGGCAGGGACAAGGCGGGCTTGTCCCTGCTTGGTGCATACCTTAGAACTTCATGGCAAAACCGAGGTTCAGCGAGGTGATTTGCAGGTCGTTGTTATCCACCAGCATCATGTACTCTGTGGATATCGTAGTTGTTTCATTGGGCTTGAACGCAAAACCGGCACCATAGGAAAAGTTAGTATCCGTGTTGGTGATATTGACGCCGGGAACGATATGTGTGGTTTCAATCGAGGCTACCCCTGCAAGGGCATAGACCTGAAAGTTTTCTGTCACAGGCAAGGCTGCACGCCCATATGCCCCCAGCAGCAAATCCAGGCTGGCTTCAAAACTCGGGACTATTCTTGGGCCGGAAGGAGGATTAATCAACAAGTTTGAGGTCTTGCCATTGGAAATTCCGGTACCCAACCGGAATTCCACGCCCAGGTTCTGATCCATCTGGATGCCATACTTGACCTCAATGGCCTTTGGCGCAACAGAATCACTCATCGCGGATTCCTGATAGTCCGCTATCAGGAAATCAACGCCAGCATAGGTATCAGCCGCCTGCGCGCCAGTGGCTGACAGGGTGAGCGCCAACATCATCCAGATCTTGTGGTTCATGGTTCTTACTCCGGAACTGAGCTTAATTTAATGGCGGACAATGTCCGTATCCAGCTTTCATCATAACCCAGACCATCCTGAATCAACATCACTCCCGGCGCAGCACACGGAGTCAGCATAAAACCCGGCAAACCGGCGGCGTGAACAAAACCAGTCCTGACTTTCCGACCTCAAAACTCCCCCAACAAGCGCCCCAGCACAACCATGGCCTGTTCGCTGCGCTCATCCCACGGGTAGCCGTAGTTGAGGCGGGCGCAGTTCCGGAAACGCCGGGTGGCGGAGAAAATGGGGCCTGGAGCCAGACTGATGCCTTGCGCCAGCGCCTGTCGGCACAATTGCAGGGAGTCCACCGGTTCCGGAAATTCGAACCACAGCAGGTAGCCGCCCATGGGCCGCGTGACCCGCGTGCCTTCGGGAAAATGTCGCGCCGCCGAAGCCAGCATCGACTCCTGCTGGCTTTCCAGAACATGCCGTAACTTGCGCAAATGCCGGTCGTAACCGCCATGCTGCAGGTAGTCGGCAATGGCGGCTTGGGCGGGCACCGATGGTGAAATGGTGGTCATCAGCTTCAGTCGCTGGATGGCTTCGGCAAACCTGCCCCCGGCCACCCAGCCAATGCGGTAACCCGGCGCCAGGCACTTTGAAAACGAACCGCAATGCATCACCAATCCTTCGCGGTCCAGGCTTTTCACTGGTCGCGGCGGCCGGTCGCCGAAATACAATTCGGCATAGACATCGTCCTCGATCATGGGCACCTGATGCCGCACAAGCAAGTCGTAAAGCGCCTGTTTCTTTTCATCGCCCATGCTGGCCCCCAACGGGTTCTGCAGGCTGCTCATGAACCAGCAGGCCTTGACCGGTAGCCGTTGCAGGCTGTCTTCCAGGCAGGTTAGGTCCATACCGTCTCGCGGATGCACCGGGATTTCCACCGCTTTCAGCTTCAACCGTTCCAGCACCTGCAGCGTGGCGTAAAAGGCCGGGGCTTCAATGGCCACCAAATCGCCGGGTACGGTGACGCATTGCAGGCACAGGTTCAGCGCCTCCATGGCACCGCTGGTGATGACCAGCTCCTCCAGCGGCAGGTGTACGCCGCAACCGGTGTAGCGCAGCGCAATCTGGCGGCGTAACCCGGCGTTGCCCTCGGTCATTTCGGCCACAATGGCGGCGGGCGGCAGGTTGCGCAGGGCATGGGTCATGGAGCGCGCCAGCCGCGCCAGGGGAAACAGGTCGGGACTGGGGAAGGCGGAACCGAAGGGCACAATGTCCGGGTCCTTCAGCGAACCGAATACCGAAAACACCAGCTCGCTGACATCCACATCGCTGGTTTGCACTTGCGGGGCGGTGAGCGCCGGTTCCGGCAGGGGATGCTGCGCCCGTTCGCGTACGTAATATCCGGAGCGGGGGCGCGCCATAATGAGGCCACGGCTTTCCAGCAGGTAATACGCCTCGAACACCGTGGATAGGCTGACGCCATAGCGTTGCGCTGCTTGGCGCACCGAGGGCGTTTTCTGTCCTGGCGACAGCACGCCGCTGCGGATCAATTCGGCAATCCGCTCGGCAAACTGCTCGTAGCGTTTCATGGTTGGGTCTGGCCCCGGATTCAGCAAGGATTCCGGGGATTCTAGCGGGTTATGCCCGGTCAAAGGCTGCCGGCCGGGGCAACAAAGCGGCTTTTTGTGGTTATGCGGATATCATCATCTTCCAGATCACGCACCTCAAAACGCAATGACGTTGAACTTCCGTGCTCCAGCTTTCCCAGCAGAACCACGCTGACCGGCAGCACCTGGATTTCCCCCGGCTGCAACTCCAAATCACGTGCTCCCTGCAGGGCAAACCGGCCGTCGTCGTCGTGCAGTGACACGGCATAACGGTGCGGCGACTGTGTCTTGTTGATCACCTTCAAGCTATAGATATTCTCAATCTGGCCCTCGCTGTTTTCCCGATACAGACCGCGATCCTTGTAAACATCCAACGCTACCAGCGGCCGGTTGAGGAATGCCACTACAAAGCCGATAGAGAGCAGAGACAACAGGGCCACCTGCGCCACCATCTTCGGCCGCAGCCAATGCGTTTTGCCCACGGTCATTTCCCTTTCCGAGCTGTAACGCACCAGACCGCGCTCGTAACCCATCTTGTCCATGACACTGTCGCAGGCGTCGATACAGGCTCCGCAACTGATGCATTCCAGTTGCAGACCGTCACGGATGTCGATGCCGGTGGGGCACACCTGGACACACAGCGTGCAGTCAATGCAGTCACCCAGACCCAGCGCCTTCGGGTCTTCATCCTTGCGGCGCGCGCCACGGCTTTCACCCCGGGTGGTGTCATAGGTAATGATCAGGGTATCGGCATCGAACATGACGCTTTGCAGGTTGGAATAGGGGCACATGTCGCGGCACACTTTTTCGCGCAACCAACCGGCATTCATGTAGGTGCAGAGGCCGAAGAAGCCTACCCAAGCGGCGGTTTCCAGATCCAGCGTCAGGTGCAGCAATTGCGACACCAAGGGCCGGATGGGCGTGAAATAGCCGATGAAAGTGAGGCCGGTGGCAAGGCTGATGCACAGCCACAGGCTGTGCTTGGCGCTGCGCCGGGCCAGCTTGGCGGCCGACCAGGGTTGGGCATCCAGCTTGATGCGCTGGTTGCGGTCGCCCTCGGTGATTTGCTCCACCCACATGAACATCCAGGTCCAGACGCTTTGCGGGCAGGCGTAACCGCACCACACGCGCCCGGCGAAGACACTGAGCGTGAACAGGCCGAAAGCGCCAATCATCAGCAGGGCGGCCAGCAGGAAAAGGTCTTGCGGCCAGATGGTGGCCCCGAAGATGTAGAACTTGCGGTCGGCAAGATCCCACAGCACCGCCTGCCGGCCTTGCCAGTTCAACCAGGCGGTGCCGAAAAAGAACAGCATCAGTACACCGGCGCCATACAGCCGAAGGTTGCGGTAAAAGCCGGTGAAGCGGCGGGTATGGATGTTGCCAGAGGCTTCGATGGGAATGTTGCGGGTGGGTATTCGTTCGGTCATGGCGGAAAAAACCATCAGCAGGGAGATGTTGCCATGATGATGGTCAAGCCGTGGGCGAAAACAGACTCAGTTCAGAAGGAAAAAAGGAGATCAGATGGCCGGAGAGGCTTTAGTGATCTCCAAATTCCAGTGCGTTACAAGGTGCTCATATCCGTACGCAGGGCGGGCAGGGCGATACCGGCCATGCCGCGCAGGGTGCCGCGCGTAATGTCCCACCAGTCGAAATAGTCGCGCCAGAGGACAATTTGACCGTCCCGTACCTGGAACGTGCCGCACACCCAGAAGCGGACGTACAGCGGCCCGACCTTGATGATGTCGGTGCGTTCGGTCATGACCGTGTCGCCGCTGGTTGCGATGCTGTGGATCTTGACGCCGAAGCCGGTGCCGCGCCGCAGAACTTTCTCGAACAGGGTGGCGACCCGTTGCCCGCCCTTGATGGTGGGCAGCGAGACGTTGGTGTAGCGCAGGTCGGGAGCCAGCAGGGTGGCGACGAGGGTGTGATCCTGGGCTTCGAGGGCATGGAGGAAGGCGGTGACAGTTTGCTCGGGAGTCATGATGGGGCCTCGGGTTTTGTGGGCGGCATGGGGGAATAATGCCGGGAATTGTGCTTGAAGGCCACCAAAAACAAACCCCGCCGGGGCGGGGAATATGTGAATCAGAAACCATTTGGCCCGTGTTTCACTCCGTGGCGTTTTGCGGCAAGACACTGGCCTTTAACTGATCCATGGCAGCCTGATTCAGCAAATAGAAGGTCTGGATGGTGCCCGCGGGAAGCGAGAAGACATTCTCAACACGACCGTTATGCAAGGTGAAATAGAAATTCTGCCCGGCACTCAGGCAGTTGAGATCTGCGCCTGGCTCCACCTTCAGCAGGGTTTGCCCATTGACGTTACGGATTTGCCAAGTACCGTTGGCCAGTTCGGTTTGCCGGTTTTCGGTTGAGCTAAGCTCACCGGGAAAGGGATTGTAAATATCGTGATACACAGATTTTCTGTTAAGAGAGATACCATTCGGTTGAAACAACATCTCGGAGCGGACACGGTAATCGTCCTTGATTCTTGGCTGGCCGTCCTTTTGCCAATCAATCTCCATATCAAGTGAACAGAGCGGGGAGGACATCCAGTTGCTTTCCGACAAACCATGCCTTGACGTGAATTCGGTCAGGCTGGCCGATACTTCCCCAGCCTCGGGACTTATCCCTGTTGTCCGATAAGATTCGTTCCTCAACCGCAGGTCCACACGAAAAATTTCCGCACCGGCACCAAAGGTTGCCCCTTGGCTGATTGAAACCCAATGATACAACCCGAAGTATTCGATCACTGCGCTGATATCACGGCCTTCAAGGCGGAAACGTCTAATGCGGGTGTCATCATAGGGCAGGCTGAGGCCCGTGCGCGACAACCAGCCATCGGGGGATAACTCCTGGTTTTCGAAGGCCGATACCGCTGGCGTAGTGGATTTTGCGGAAGGCTCAAACAGCACCGGATTGTCCCGCAGCAACAAAGTGTTATTTTGGCGGCTGACAGTCAAAGTATTGACCAGCACCGGGACTTTGCCCGCAACCGGGTCTGATTTACAGGGACTGCCAAAACATTCCAGTGCAAAGAGGGTATCCGGCAGGTTCATGAAGGAAACCGGAGAGGCGGCAGACTGCTGGATTGCCAGCAGTTCGGCTGCATTTCCCTGCAACTGTGGCCTTAATAAGAAATCTGCTTTGGAATCAGGATTATTTTCCAGAAACAACCAGTTCTGCAACAACGTGAACCGGACAGCCAACGTCAGCCTGGCCGCTGCAGGGTAGGACGATGCGTCGGACTGCTGGCTGATTACATGAAGATTTTCTGATATCCGCCCGGCAATCTCCCGGGCGACATTATGAATACGCGCCGACCTTGCTCCCCCCCGACCGGGTGTAATCCGCAAAAAGCTCCGCAGGGGTAGCCGCCAGGTTGATCCGTGCCGCCACAACCTTCGCAGCCTCATCCGCTGTCAGCCCGGCATCATCGTCCATGGTCAGGCTGATCAGGGTGGTGATGGGGGTAATAGCCGCATGCTTGCCGATGGGTGCGGTCAGGGTATAAGCAGTGGCGACCGGGTTAGCCGGGTCATCGGCACCCACAGCGCCGACGGGAACATTGGCAATCAACCGGTGCCGGTCCAGGGCTGTTTGCGTCAGGGTGTCCAGCTTGTACTTGCCTTGGCTGTCAGTGATATCACGGGGCTCAGCCGGGTCACACACCAGATTGTCATTCAGATCGAGGCATACCGTGACGCCTTGCAACGCGCCATCTACCACCACGCCGCTGACGCTGACATTGCCGGTGTTCACCGCACCGCTATCGCTGTTGCCGCCGCAAGCAGCTAACAAAGCAGCAACCGGTATTAGCAGGGCCAGTGGATAAGGGTGTCGGGAAGTTGGCAGTTTCTGTTCCATGAAAATTCCGGTGGGTCTGGCAGGCATGACAATAGTGCTGATCGAGAGGATGAATATTGGCACCATAATAACAAACCCCGCCGAAGCGGGGTTCATTTTGCACACCATCAACATAACTTCCGGCCAGTTGCCTGACAACCGCCACCAGGGTGTCGATTCCGGTGTTTCACCCAGGACCAAGGTTCAGAAAATCATGGGAAGAATCCAGATGTACTGCAGGAGACATACCACGTCAGCAATGGGTCGCCCTTTCCAGAAGCGTCAGTAGCCCGCCATTTTTGCTTGAAGTGGCCCTCTTCATACTGTCCGTTTTCCATTAATTCATGAAATCTGCAATAATGAAAAAACTAAGGCCTCTGGCCAGAGGCTGAATTCAGCATGTCAAACCTCCCCCTGAAAACTCCGCCCTCCAGCGCCGAAATCGCCGAACTCCCGGTTTTCCCCGGCTTGCCCCTCGACCGTATCCGGATACTTCAAACCGACGCCGACTTCACCGAAGCCCTCATCGCCATCCGGCTGGCGCGCCATGTCGGCTTCGACACCGAATCCAAACCCACCTTTAGCAAAGGGGAAGTCAGCACCGGGCCGCATGTCATCCAGCTGGCTATTGACGACTGCGCCTACATCATCCAGGTCAACCCCGCCACGCCGCTGGATTTCCTCAAGGCCGTGATTGAGTCGGACGAGATCATCAAGGTCGGTTTCGGCCTCAACTCCGACCGCGGCCCCCTGTTCAAAAAACTAGGCATCAGCCTGCGAGCTGCGGTGGACTTGTCAGTGGCGCTGCGCTCACTGCGTTACAAGAATGCCTTGGGTGTCAAATCCGCTGTAGCGGTGGTACTGGGGCAAAAAATGCAGAAGCCGAAATGGGTGACAACGTCCAACTGGTCCGTGAGGGAACTTTCCCCGCAGCAGTTGCTGTATGCCGCCAACGATGCGTATGCCTCGTTGAAGGTGTTTCAGGGGGCAGGGTTAACGGAGGCTCCGCAACCCAAGCGACACCCTGACTGACAAAAACCGCCCTGACTTTGGTTCGGTCAAACTGGCAATACCGGCGTGGTTGGCGAAACCACCCCTTGCTGCAACCAGGCCTTGCAGGCATCACCCGGCAGCGGAATGCTGAACAGATAACCCTGAATGTGGTCGCAACGCGCCTGTGACAAAACCTTGAGTTGCTGAAGGCTCTCCACGCCCTCGGCTACCACCTCCAGGCGCAGTTGGTGCGCCATGGCAATGATGGCTTGTGAAATGGCCAGATCATCACTGTCAGTCAGGATGTCCCGGACAAAAGCCTGATCCAGTTTCAGCCGGTTGACCGGGAAACGCTTGAGGTAACTCAAATTGGAGTAGCCGGTTCCGAAATCGTCAATGGCGAGGCGGATGCCGATGCTGATGAGTTGATTCATGGTAGCTATGGTCTGCTCCGGGTTCTTCATGCTGGCCGACTCGGTCAACTCCAGCTCCAGGTTATGCGGGGCGACATTGAAATCGGTCATGGCTTCTTTCAGGCGACCGATCAAATCGGGTGATGAGAATTCGTCCGCTGAAATGTTGACGGCGACGGGCGGTGGCGAAAGCCCTTCCTGCTGCCAATCGGCAATCTGCCGGCAGACACTGCGGATAATTTCCCCTCCCAGGGCAGGCATCAAGCCCGCCAGTTCCGCCACCGGAATGAATCGTACCGGCAGCATCAGGCCCAGGCGGGGATGCCGCCAGCGCACCAATGCCTCCAGCCCGATCAGGCGGTGGGTAGTTGCATCAACCTGGGGCTGGTAATACATCACCAACTGCTCCGGATGCTGAATCAACTGATGAAGCTCGGTTTCCAGTTGCAGGCGTTCCCGGGCCTTGCTGGAAAGATGGGGGTTGTAACAAACATAGGCCGCATCACGTGCTTGGGCGTCGTGCAGCGCCGCCTCCGCTTCGCGGATCAGCAGCGAAGGCTTTTTGCCCGGATAATGCACCGACACCCCCATATGACAGGGAATCACCCAGGACGCGCCATCCACCTCAATGGGTTCATGCAGTTCGTGCAGGATAAAAGGGAGGGTGCTTTCCAGATCGGAGTTTTGCTCAACTTCGAAGGCCAGCGCAAAATCCACGTCACCCAGTCGCGCCAGCAATTCATGATTAACCTGCCAGGTACGCAGGCGTTGCACAATCTCCATCAGTATCTTCTGGATGATCGTTTCGTCATAACTGTCGCGGATATCCTGAATGCGGCCCAACCCGACAATGACGGTGACAATTTGAACCTTGGCTCCGGCAGGGGCATTGTCACAGTACTGCTGTAATTGCAGCTGGAACAGGCGGCGGTTCGGCAGGGTGGTGGCCGCATCAAAATGATCAAGGAAATAGGCTTTTTCCTGCGCATGCTGCTGATCCGTAATATCGATACCGCTCAGCACCCAACGGGCCAGAGGATGATGGCCATGCAGGGAACCGGCCGTCCAGACAATGATGCGGCCTCGCGGGCCGAACATTTGCCAAACCGTCTCAGCCTCCTGTATGACTTCAGTCAGGGACAGGATTTTGAGGCGGGTCTGTTCCAGGTCGCGGACCTCGGCGAAACAATCCCAAAATGGCAGGCCAAGAATGCCGGTTTCGGACGGGCGTGCAAGGGCAACCGCAGCGGTATTGGCGTGCAGAATCCGCCCATGTTCATCCAGCGCCACAATCATGGCCTGAGCGGTGTTCAGGATGGTGTTGTGCAACACCTGCTCCGCTTTCTGTGCGGCTTCCCGACGGGCATCGTCCAGCGCCCGTGTGACCGCCGCGCCAAGGCGCGCCATTCGGTCCTTCAGCACAAAATCCGTGGCACCCTCGCGCAGGGTTTCCACCGCGCGCTCCTCGCCCAGCGACCCGGTCACAAAGATGAAAGGGATGTCCGGTTTTTCGGCGTTGCGGATTTGCAACGCCTTCAGTCCGCTGAAATCAGGGAGATGGTAATCCGCCAGCACGATATCCGGATGGAATGACGACAACTCCTCCCGATACAGGCTTTCATCCGCGACACAGCGGATATCGACGGGAAGGTTGGCCCGTCCTAACGCCAACCTGACCAGCTCAGCGTCAGTGGCCATATCTTCAAGCATCAACACCCTGATTTTCTGCATGGTTACTTACTCCTTCATTCATATCCTTGACAGGCAGTTCGAACTGGAAACACGCTCCTTTACCGGCTTCGCCCTCGGCCCGGACATCACCCCCATGCCTGCTGATCACACGGGCAATGATGGCCAAACCGACGCCCGTACCCGGGTATTCCTGGGCGGCATGCAGCCTCTGGAAAACCTGGAACAGCTTGTGAACATGACCGGAGGCAAAGCCGACGCCGTTATCACTGATCCGGTAACGCTGCATCTGCGCTTCGGATTCACCGGAAACCACAATGCAAGGAGACTCAACCTTGCCGGAAAACTTGACGGCATTGGACAACAGGTTCACCCACACCTGCCGCAGCAGGGCCGGGTCGCCATAGGCCCGGGGCAGGGGCTCCAGTCTGAAAATGCCGCGAAAGCCCGGCTTGATCTCCTGCCAGACATCGGCAACCAAGGCGCCCATATCCAGATCCTGCTTGCGCAGCGCCGCACGTCCAAAGCGGGAAAACTGCAGCAAATCGTCCATCAACTGCCCCATGTTGCTGCTGCTTTGGCGCATGATGCCCAGCAAGCGCAAATCCTCACTGTCCAGACGCACGGATGCCCGATCCATCAACATGCCGGCAAAACCGTCAATGGCCCGCAACGGCGCCCGCAAATCATGGGAAACCGAATAAGTAAAACTCTCCAGATCCTGATTGGCGATTTCAAGGTCGTCATTAAGGCGGTGCAACTGGTGATTGGCCTCGGCAATCTCGCGGGCGCGCTGGAATATTTCGATATGCATTTGCTCGTTTTTCAGACGCAGGCCGACTGCTGACGCTTCTTGCCGGAGCCCTTCATCACGAACCCGGACAAAGTCGGTGACATCTGTGACGCAGTGAATCAGATGAACCAGCAGGCCGTGCTGATCCAGCAGGGGGGAATTAACCGGACTCCAGTAGCGGACCTCAAAGCCACCGCCTTCAGCTTCAGGGCGGCGGATGTCGTATTTCTGGATGGGCATGGTGTCGGGAGCGTGCGTCTGTATAACCCTCAACAACGAAGCATGGAGATTTCGTGTGCCATCGGCGGCAGGGTCGTCCGGGTTGTCGGGAAACACTTCAAACAAAGAGCGCCCGAGTATGGCTTGGCGCCGTGTCATGGTTGCAGCCAGATACGCATTACTCACTGCCACGATGCGAAATTCGGGTGTCAGAATCAGGTACAGCCCAGGGGAGGACTCAAACAGCGCCCTGAAATCCGGCTCAGCCGTGTTACTGCGGTCAGCATCCATGTCGATCACCCTGAACTTTTCATGGCTAAAATTCAGTTTTGTTTAATTGACTTAATCTTAGATATTACTTTCGAATTTACAACCCCCGTCTGGACGAAAGTTACCGCCATGGATGATGGTCGGAATTTCCTGAAATCCCGCAATAATAAATTCCGCAGGCTCCAACAAGTTCCCGCTCATATCACCGCAATCGACACCTCCGTCGACTTGATCAGCGCAATCACCGCCCGACCGATATCCAGTTGAAGATCATCCACCGATCCCGCCTTCCAGAAAGTATGGCAGGCCGACCCCAAGCATAGGGTCATTACCATTAACCAGTCGCACGGCGGGTTTTTTATGGCCTGAGTTATTCCATAATCGAATAACAATAAAATATATAAGTATTTTGCAGAATTAAAGCTGAGCGATAAAGTTGCAACTGTTGCGGGAATTAATCCTGAAAACTGTTGATATATCAAAACTGAAGTAAGCTTCAGCATTCAGGGTCCGCCATTTTTACATCATCGTTGTGACACCCGTGTTACAGCGGATTCAATCGAAGTTTCGAGGAGACCCGGTCATGAAAAAGTCGCTTATCGCTCTCAGCATTGCCGCCGCCCTGGCAGCTCCGCTGGCTAACGCTGCCCCCAAGGTTTACGGCAAGTTGAACGTTTCCGTTGAGTCCTACAAGAAGGATTTTGAAGACGGAACCAAAGTGGACGAAAACTATACCCGGCTGCAAAGCAATGCTTCCCGCTTTGGCGTGAAGGGTGAAGATGAGCTGACTGCCGACCTGAGCGCCGTTTACGGCATTGAATGGCATGTCCGCGCTGACGGCGATACCGGTGCTGATTTGTCAGAACGTAACCGCTTTTTGGGTGTTAAAAGCAAGAAGCTGGGTACACTGAAGTTCGGCAAGTTGGACACTTTCGTCAAGACCGCCCAGGGCGAAATTGACCTGTTCAACGACTACTCCGGTGACATTGAGTGGACGGTAGCCGGTGAAAACCGCATCAACAACGTCATTTCCTATGAAGCCCCGGTCTTTTCCAACATTCAGATCGGCTTGCTGAGCCAGACCCAGGATGTGGCTGCCGGCGCCAAGAACGGCTCCTCTGTGTCTGTGGCCTATACCAATGAAGAGCAAGGCTTGTATGCCGCCCTGGCCGCTGACTTCGGCATTGACAGCAAGGCTGCCTTGGTGGCCGGTACCCGCGAAAGCGACAACATCCGTCTGGTGGTTTCCTACAAGGTATCTGACCTGACGTTGAACGCCCTGTACGGCACCAGTGAAAAGTATGACGGCAAGGATGGTGAAACATCCTACCTGCTGGGCGCTGCCTACAAGCTGGATGATTTTGTTCTGAAGGCGCAATACAGCACGGCGGCTTCGGACGATGACGCCAAGGTCGCCGCCGGCAAGAGCACCGAACGCAAGTCCATTTCGCTGGGCGGCGACTATAACCTCACCTCCAAGACCAAAGCCTTTGCCTTTTACACCACGCGTGAAGATGTGCTGAAGGGCAATGCAAACGACATCGACGAACAAGTGCTGGCCGTCGGTTTCGATCACAAATTCTGATCCTGCACTTGGAACGGATTGCAACCAGTATTGGAGGGTAGAGTATTTGTCCAATCGGTAAGCTATTTGCATTTTGAATACGGGAGGGCGCACACGATGCGCCCTCCTGTTTTTTTCATTTAGTAGTAAAAGCGAACTTGTACAAGCCGAATACGGTACAGCCACTAATCAGGACCGTTATGATCATGATGATATCCATTTCGGGGTTTTCGCCATAAACCAAGGTTTCGAAAGCCATGGGGAGAATCCAGGTGTACAGCATGAACCAGACTACATAAGCGATGGTTAGCCCTTTCCAGAAGCGACTGTAATTCAGCCATTTTTGCCGGATATAGCCATAGATACCCACCAGGCCAGCCAAAGTCATCACCATGTCTATGGTATCCAAAGCACTCATCGTCTGTTCGGCAATGGCGAACGGATAAACAATTCCGCAGAGCAGGATGTTGAACCAAAAGAAGATCTTCCAGAATACTGATGGCGTTCGGTGGTTGGAAAGGTCCGGTTCCAGTTGGCTGTGAGGGGGGCTGTAGGGATTATTCATCGGGGGCTTACCCAAGGATGGCTTAGCATTATAAGGTGGAGAGGCCGAATGGCAACACGAACCCCGAGCAGACCGGCGTCGCTCTATTCCCCGTGCCGGAACACGGGATTCACCCTGACTTACCCCGCCTTCTTATCAAACACCTTGACCTGCACCGGGCGCAAAATCACTTGCTGGCCGCTGCGCAGTTGCAGGGTTTCGCGCTGGGTGCGCGTCAGTTCAACTTCATAAAGCTTGTCATCCAGACCGGTCAGTTCCACGCGTACGCTGGCGCCAAAGGCCAGCACCCGGCTCACGGTCGCCAGCACGCCGCCGGTTCCATCCCTGGTATCCACCACAATTTCCAGATCGTGCGGGCGCACAAAACCCACCACCTCATCCCCATGGTTCAGCTCATGGCCGGGAATGGCCAGGATGGCGTCATCGGTTTGCAGCGTGTCACCGTGAATGCGGCCGTGGAACAGGTTGACGTTACCCAGGAAGCCGTAGACAAACGGGGTGGCCGGGTGGTCATAGACCTCGTCCGGCGAGCCCAGCTGTTCCACACGGCCCTTATTCATCAGCACCACGCGGTCGGCCACTTCCAGGGCTTCTTCCTGATCGTGGGTCACAAAAATACTGGTGATGTGCAGCTCGTCATGCAACTGGCGCAGCCAGCGGCGCAGTTCCTTGCGCACCTTGGCGTCCAGCGCGCCAAAGGGCTCATCCAGCAACAGCACGCGCGGCTCCACCGCCAGGGCGCGGGCCAGGGCGATGCGCTGACGCTGGCCGCCGGACAGCTGTGACGGGTAGCGGTCGGCCAGCCAGTCCAGTTGCACCAGCTTCAGCAAATCCATGACCTTCTTGCGGATTTCCGGTTCCTTCGGACGAATCTTCTTCGGCTTCATGCGCAGGCCGAAGGCGACGTTGTCATAGACGCTCATGTGGCGGAACAAGGCGTAGTGCTGGAACACGAAAC
The DNA here is from genome assembly GCF_030646115.1 of Fluviicoccus sp. Lineage (GTDB taxonomy): Bacteria > Pseudomonadota > Gammaproteobacteria > Pseudomonadales > Moraxellaceae > Fluviicoccus. The sequence goes on along the minus strand of NZ_JAUSMX010000002.1, from coordinate 41,991 downwards.
CCACCTGACGTTCACGTACATGCGCGTCGGAGGCGTTTTCGCCTTCCAGATAGACGTCACCGGCATCGGCGCTTTCCAGACCGGCAATAATGCGCAGCAGGGTGGTCTTGCCGCATCCGGACGGGCCCAACAGCGCCACCAGCTCCCCGGTGGGGAACTCCAGGCTCAGATTGTCCAGGGCCACGAAATTGCCGAAGCGCTTGGAAATATTCTTGACTTCAATACTCATGATTTCATCACCTCATTCGGATTCCGGTTGGGCCTGACGGTTGGCCTGCCACTCGATGAAGACCTTGATCACCATCGTCAGCAGCGCCAGCAAGGCCAGCAGGGAGGCCACGGCGAAGGCGGCGGCGAAGTTGTATTCGTTGTAGAGGATCTCGACATGCAGCGGCATGGTATTGGTTTCGCCGCGGATATGGCCCGACACCACCGACACCGCGCCGAACTCGCCCATGGCCCGGGCATTGCACAGCACCACCCCGTAGATGAGCCCCCACTTGATGTTGGGCAGCGTCACATACCAGAAGGTCTGCCAGCCGTTGGCGCCAAGCACCACGGCGGCTTCCTCTTCGTCACGGCCCTGGGCTTCCATCAGCGGAATCAGCTCCCGCGCCACAAAGGGGAAGGTGACGAACACCGTGGCCAGCACCATGCCGGGCACGGCGAAGATGATCTTGATGTCATGGTCATAAAACCACTCCCCGAACCAGCCCTGGCTGCCGAAGATCAGCACATAGATGAGACCCGCCACCACCGGCGACACCGAGAACGGCAGGTCAATCAGCGTGGTCAGGATGCTTTTGCCGCGAAAATCGAACTTGGCGATGGTCCAGGCCGCCGCCACGCCAAACACCAGGTTCAGCGGCACGGCAATCACGGCAATCAGCACCGTCAGCTTGATGGCGGACAGCGCATCGGCTTCCACCAGCGAAGCCACATAGACATCCCAGCCCTTGCGCAGGGCTTCCCCAAACACAGCAATCAGGGGCATCAGCAGGAACAAGGCGAAGAAACCCAGTCCCAGCGTCAACAGAAGCACCCTGATCCAGGCCGGTTCACGAGTGGCGAGCTTGTTGCTGTAAGCGCCAACCTTGTGGCGCGCTCCAATGGCGGCTCCCATTTATATGGTCTCCCGGCTTTTCTTGGTCCAGGCCTGCAGCCCGTTGATCACCAGCAGCAGGACGAAGGAAATCACCAGCATTACCGTAGCAATGGCAGTCGCCCCGGCATAGTCATACTGTTCCAGCTTGCTGATAATCATCAGCGGCGTAATTTCGGATACCAGCGGAATGTTGCCGGCGATGAAAATGACGGAGCCGTATTCCCCCACCGCGCGTGCAAAAGCCAGAGCAAAGCCGGTCAGCAGCGCCGGAGAGATGATCGGCAGCAGCACCTTGGTGAAGGTCTGCCAGCGATTGGCGCCGAGGCTGGCGGCGGCTTCTTCCAGCTCGCTGTCAATGTCTTCCAGCACCGGCTGCACCGTGCGCACCACAAAGGGCAGGCCGATGAAGATCAAGGCCACCAGCACCCCCAGCGGCGTGAAAGCCACCTTGATGCCCAAGGGTTCCAGGATGCTGCCGATCCAGCCGTTGGGGGCATACAGCGCCGTCAGCGCGATACCGGCCACTGCCGTTGGCAAGGCAAAGGGCAGGTCAATCAGCGAGTCCACCAGCTTTTTGCCGGGGAAGGTGTAGCGCACCAGCACCCAGGCCAATATCAGACCGAAGACCGTGTTGATCAGCGCCGCCAGCAACGAAGCGCCGAAGGTCAGCTTGTACGAAGCCACAACCCGTGGTGCGGTGATCACATCCCAGAAATGGCTCCAGTCCAGCGTGGCCGTTTTCAGGAACACAGCGCTGAGCGGAATCAGCACAATCAGGGTCAGATAGGTCAGGGTGTAGCCCAGGGTCAACGGCAGACCCGGCAAGACACGTCGTTTCATGATGTGCTCCCGTCAGTCTGAGGTTATCGGCCCGGTTGGTAAATCTGGTCGAAGATGCCGCCATCGGCGAAGTGCGCGTCCTGAGCCACCGACCAGCCGCCGAAATCCTTGATGGTGAACAGCTTGACCGAGGCGAACTGCTGTTTGTAGCGGGCAGCAACGGCCGCATCGGTGGGGCGATAGTAGTTCTTGGCGGCAATTTCCTGGGCTTCCGGGGAATACAGATATTGCAGGTAAGCCTGGGCAACCTTGGTGGTGCCGTGCTTCTTGGCGTACTTGTCAGCTACGGTTACCGGCGGTTCGGCCAGGATGGAAACGCTTGGGGTGACAATTTCAAACTTGTCCGGACCCAGTTCCTTTACGGCCAGATATGCTTCGTTTTCCCAGGCCAGCAGCACGTCGCCAATGCCACGCTCCACAAAGGTGGTGGTGGACCCGCGCGCGCCGGAATCCAGCACCTTGACGTTCTTGAACAGCTTCTTCACGAAGTCCTTGGCCTGGTCTGCATTGGCGCCGGGCTGACGCAGCTTGTAGCCCCAGGCGGCCAGGTAGTTCCAGCGGGCGCCGCCGGAGGTCTTGGGATTCGGGGTGATGACATCCACGCCGGGACGAACCACATCGTTCCAGTCGAGGATTTTCTTGGGGTTGCCCTTGCGCACCAGGAAGACGATGGTGGAGGTATAAGGCGAGGAGCTGTTGGCCAAACGCTTTTGCCAGTTCGGCGCAATGATGCCGCGGTTGGCGATCTGGTCGATGTCTCCCGCCAGCGCCAGCGTCACTACATCGGCTTCCAGGCCGTCAATGACGGCGCGCGCCTGCTTGCCGGAACCGCCATGCGATTGCTTGAAGGTGACGGTTTCGCCGGTCTTGGTTTTCCAGTATTTGGCGAAGGCGGCGTTGTAGTCTTGGTAAAGTTCGCGGGTGGGGTCGTAGGAGACGTTTAGCAGGGAAACGTCGGCCAGTACCGGGGCGGCCAGGCCGAGGGTCAGGGCAAATGCCAGCAGGGTCTTGTTCATTGCAAAATTCCTCAAGATCATTGTTCTGGGTCGTGGTGACCGCTTGAGGGCAATGTAGGCAATTCCTTAAATAATTAAAAATACTTTGGGGTGATATGGTAGTTCCTAAATGGAATAAGACTGGAAATGTGGGCACCCATTAGCCGTCTCCATATTGTCCGGTAGGTGGCGGTGGAGTGCGGCAGTGCCGAGCGGAAGTGGAACGACCATTCGTCCCGCTATGTGTGGGATGAGGGCGGTGGCGGACGATGCGCTGCGGATGATGGTGGAGCGGTTGCTGGAGGGTATGCCTGGCGATTGGCGGCGGGTTTTGCTGCGGTGGAATGGGCTCTGCACAGCAGGGCACTTCTGGTTAGTGGGAAGGCGTTTGTGCTGGAGAAGTTGGAGGAAAAGAGCTATGCGTGAGTAAAGTTTGAATGATAGGATTCTGAGAGTCCTGGCTGTGGCGGGGCGTCCTTTGGCGGCTATTGAGATCCGCCGGGCGTTGCCGGATGCGGTGGAGGCTTCGGGGGTGGCCAGTCGGTTGAACTATCTGGAGCGGGCAGGGAAGGTGAGGTCTTCGTTGGGGCCGAGGGTGGCGATGACGGGGAAATTGCTTATAAATTATTTTAGTCGACAGGGTTAAAGTGAGTAATATGGATTTCAAAGTGGAATTCATGGTTAATAGCCATAACGGATTTTTAGGGTTAAATAATAATGATGATTTCTTGCGGCTTCTATGTACGAAAAGCACAAAATTAATCATCAAGAGAGGCACCGTTAGTTGTGGTAAAGGGTTTGTATGCAATCTAAAAATTATAGTTCTTGAACTTCCAGGCGATGATAGATGTTTTCATCTATGTATTCATAAAAAAATTTCCAAGGAGAAAATAGAAAATGCAGGATTAATAATTGATGAAATTAGGAGGGTGATTGGTCAATTGGGGTTTAGGGTTGATATGCTTCATGATGATTTATCGCATCATTATTCATGTCTAATTTATTCGGAGATTAATCTGATTGAGAATAAGCTTCGTCATCTTATAACTTATATTATGTATAAGGCTCATGGTTCTAATTGGGCTTCAGTTAAAGTACCTAAGGCTTTCAAAGAGGATTTGCAAAAAAAACAAAAATGTGGCGATTCGGATGGAAATAAAGGTAGGGACAATATTCTACAGAATGCAAATTTCGAAACGTTATCATCATTCTTGTTTGATAGTTACCGTGGGATGTCTTGTGATTTGGTTGATAAGTTGTTGGTTGATTACCAGCGATCTGCTTCAGTTGAAACGGCTGATCATACAATCAACAAGCTGCTGGATTTTATTCCTAGGTCACATTGGAATCAGTCTTTTCAAGATATTGTTGAAGGTATGAATGAAGAGCAAATAAAATACCAATGGGAAAGACTGAAAACTTTGCGAAACTTGATTGCTCACAATCGCGAGTTCACACGCAGAAATTATGATGAAGCCTTGGACTTGATAAGTGCTTTCAATAGAATATTTGATGATTCAATTGATAAGATTAAAACTCCTGATTTTACATCGTTAGGAATAAAGAAGGCTGATGAGGATTTTGATGGCATTATTAAAGATAAATCTATGAATATATTGTCAATGAGGCGAACCATGAATGGCTTAATAGAGGATTATTGTGTGTTTATTGGGTTGCCAGTATCAATAGAAAGTTATCTAGGGCGATCACGTCATCCGATAGAATTTAGAAAGTCGGCTGGCGAATTAATCGATGTCATGCATGATTATAAAGTGGTTGACGAAGTTGAATACGAAAAATTGAAAAAGGCTGAAAGCATGATTATTGTAGAGGAGTCAATTGTAAGTGATGATGATGATTATGGAATGATATTAGGGTTGATGAGTGAGTCTATCGAATTAATCAGATCATTATTTGATTTGTCATTCAAAAGAAAAGTGGTGGTGGTGAGTGAGCCTATTTTAAATACGGATTTAAGAAGAGTGGCTCGGGTTGTCTGTGATGATGTTGAAGTTATGAATGAGGAGTTAGTGAATATAACGTACTTGATTGATAATGAGTCTGAAGTTGAGGAAGTTATAAAGAAAATTCAACTTCATTTGCATGTCCCGTCGGAAAATATCAATTTAATCTGAAATTGATGATTTTATTCATCCATTCCAAACACCCGAAAGCCCAACTTATCAATACAAGCGAAAAAGACATTGCAATACAAAGTAAATAATTCGGAGTAAGTCCGGTCTTCTTCGTTTCCAAGTCGCTCATCCAGACCTTGACGGTCGAATATGCTATAGAAGGCCCAACACCATAAGCTCCTGCTTCATCCACTCCAACCAGGCCGATGCCCCGGTAATCAGCATTAGCATGCCAAAAGCCACAAAAAAGACCACATCTTCCTGGGTAAGCCCCGGCTTCTTCGATTTCATGTTGTTCATCCAGTAGTCTCCATGACAGGGCGCGGATTCTAGGAATTGGCAGAACAGCAATCAAGATGGTTGGGGGGCGTGGTGGATGGGTAGGGTAGGTGGGGTTGTTGATGTGAGGGTGAGCCCACCTGCTTGCAAATGACCAGTCGGTGGGCTAAATTAATGAACGGAGATTATCAAGCGTGAAATCTCTAGATCGGGTGGCGTAGACCCCTAAATCTGAAGGGCTGGCAGGCTAAGCCGTTGCCGGTACCGCAGGAAACAGCGAGTTTTCGAGCGGACTTCCATTATTTTTTAATTGGAGTCGGCGATGAAAACCGCTATCCAGAAACACCGAATCACTGCTTTTCAACGTCAATCCGGCCGCTGCTTCTACTGTGGCCTTCCGATGTGGCAATCTCAACCCGAAGTCTTCGCCCAAGCTCATGGCTTGACACTTGCCCAAGTCAAAGGACTGCAGTGTACAGCTGAACATTTACATGCTCGTTGTGATGGTGGGAAGGACAAGGCTGACAACATTGTGGCGGCGTGTTCGATCTGCAATCGTCGGCGACATGCTGGCAAGAAAATGGCGCTTTCTCCGATGGATTACGCCTGGAAGGTGAATGCTAGGATCCAACAGATGAAATGGCACGATCTCGCGTTGTTGCGAGGGCTTGCAGGAGAAGGAAATTCTGGAGCTGGGGTGGGTTAGAGGCTGCAGCGGCAGACGATACCGAGCTTACCCGCCAGGTTAGAGGATACGCCAGCTTTACCTTCACCTGCTAAGCTACAACCCAGATGTTAGTAATGTGAGCGGTGGTCACCGCCCGCTTCCATGAGGTTGGCAGGGCAGCATCCCTACCTAGATTTGATGCCGCTGCAGTTGATTGACATGGCATGAAAACACGGCAAAATCTATGCAGACTGATCAGCTAAGTCTTTCGTCAACAACTATGATATAGGTGAACGAGATGTCGTACGATGAAAATTTTTCAGTGGGTAGAATGGTTTACGTACCGTCGCATATCTTTGGGACAGGCTATTACGAGGTCAAAGAGTACGTTGTCTTAAGTAAGGATAAAGAAACAGCACGCCTTCAACACAACAAGACATATTGCATCCCCGGTGGTCCAGAGCAACCTGGTACAGGTGAAGTCATAGAAATCTCGAAGGATCGCTTTGCATACTTTGCCAAGCCTCTAACTGAAAAGTTTTCAGAGTCGATTGCTTTGATCGACTTTGTGTGCGCCAACGCTTGACAAAAAGGAGTCCAGTGGCTTACATCAAGGCTTTGTTGGATTGTTAAGGATATGAACACCAACCAGAAGCTGCGAAGGGGTTTATTGTGGGGTTATTCAGTGAGTTGGAGGAGGTGATGGCGGAGGGGATGCCGGGACAGGCGACTACGGCGGGGAGGTAGGAGGAGGTGGTTGTGGATTGGGGTGAGAGGTTGTTGTGACGCAACTGGCATTCTTTGCTTGAAATTTACTCTTGTTATTTCATGGGTATCAGGGCAAAATTCAAAGATTGTGAAGCCTTACACGGATTTGCCCTGAATATGGAAATGTCTGTGAATATAATAGTTAAAATGGAGCGTTAACAAATGGAAAAAGAGTTTTATTTGCTTGCTGGTGCAGTACTTGGTTTACTTGCATCATTTGTTTCATTTTTTTATAAGCGCAGGCTTGATGGCTTGGCAATATTGAATGAGTCTTTATATTCATTGCTTCGACTGCAGGCAAATTTAAATCGATTAAAGCTTCCGGATGTGAATCGATGCGTCGATATTTATCTTGAGGCTGCCAAAGAAGTTTTTCCCGACGACCGATCAATCGATGTGAATCGCGCCGAAATAAAGAATTTTCTTACCCCCATAATTAAAGCTGGCTTTGCGGCTTCTATTGGGAAAAAAGCTGACATAGATTTTGACGAATATGTTGGTGTTATTAAGAAGCTAGCTCCTGTTTCACCATTATTGGCATTTCGACTCAGCTCAAATTCATTCACGAAAGACGCATTTGTGGCAATGGAGAAATATGGAGCGAAGGTTTTGGAAATGATTGATGGGCATGAGCACATTGATACAGCAAATATTGCGCTGGATTATAGTAATAGCCATGCAATTGATGAGTCTATTAAGGAGCTTAGCAGGGATATATTTTGGTTGTCCTTGCGATGCAACTTGATTGATTGCATTTGTTGCCTTCGTTTGATGATATTTCATAAAGAAAATATGGACTCCGAATTGAAGTCGCAATTTATAGCACTTTTAAGAAAGATGAAGAATGATGCGGTAATTGATGTCGCTAAGAAAATTTAAATTGAGGAAGAATCCTGAGCTATTTCTGCAATTTCATATTCGAAAGTAATTTTTCTATTGAGTAGAAGGCTCAAAGTAACGTGGTGTGGGGTAAGCTTGGAAATATAAATTCTGTAACTTTTAAATTGAAAGTACAAAACTAGAGCCAAGAGAGTCAAAGTATAAAACCAGTCATTAAGAATGAACTTATTGGCACCCCAAATAAATACACACAACGATGCTGCGCAAATTTCACCGTAAGCGTAAGTCCTCTGAACGTCAAGTTTGGCCCTTAATAAACTTGCCGCTGTCTGATTGAGTATGGTGGAATTAACAGCTGGCGAGTTGGCAGTAAGTTCAGGCTTGATTATATTGACTAATACATCAATATAGGATTGTCTTTTTTCAAAATATGAAGTGAGTATTTTAAAGGTTCTAAGTTTTAAGCTGCTGTAGAAAAACGTGGTTACCATACATAGAAAAAAGGCAAAAATATAATGAAAGATTGTGAAGAATGATTCTTCGCCATAGATCAACGAGCCGAGGTCAGCTGCCTTAAAGATGGAAATTTCGTGTGCCAACCGGAGGCTTGATTGACTATAATTGTAGAAATATATTGAAAAGAGATAAATAAAGAATACAACCAGGCGGTGAGGGGGGTACTTACTGGTTATATCATTGAGATACTTATCGATCAGTGAGTCCATCTTCAATCACCTTCACAAAAACAAGATCGCCAGCGTTGTTGTCGATTGCATCATACTGTATTAATGGGCAGGCGACAAACCTCATCAGCTTCTTTTTTTCAAAGTACGGAATGACAGATATTAAATCAGCCCCTCCTACAAATTTGAGTGATGATTTCTTTTGGGTTTGTACATTAAAAACCTTTGCCTTCAACATTACATTATTCATTTCTTCTACTTTTGCAATATAAAGCTTTGGCTGGCCAAGGCGTCTTTCAGTTATGGCCAATCCAAACTTTTCTGCTTTTTCACGGTCAAAGGTCAATGTTGTTTTTTGGGTTCCTTCTAACGTAATTTCAAAAGTTGTCTTTCCGGAGGAATCAGCCCTAATGATCGATAATATATGATTGAAATTGCTGGCAATAGCATACTCTGCATAATCTTTATAGTCGTTATCTTCAGTTGGTTTATCAATAAGATCATTTCCGATTGCTAATTTTGCCTTAATTTCATGAATTTGATTGGTGATTGCATTTGCTTCTTTGATTCCATCTCCCATCGCATCATCGAAAGATGCTTTTAAAACATTAGCAACCCGATCAATTATCTTCTTGGTTGTAGTACTAATTGATGTAAGGTCAAGTATAAAGCTGCCGGGTCTTGGTTGTTGTACAATGAACTCAACATCAGAATAATATTTCGGGTTCATTTTTTTGTTTTTTTCGAGCTTCTTCTCATGGTATTCGATTGCAGCGCGATCAAAAACAGTCTGCAAGTTCTGAAGCGTCTTACCAAGTGTACGCATGGAGATTTGGTTGTTGGTGACCAAGTCTCCGTCGAAGCGAATTGATATCTAGGCCATGGGTGCTCCTTGCAATTTGATGTTCATAGATTCTTCTGAGTCTAACTTCCATCCTTAATATATTCAACATCCGCCGTAGAACCCCGTCCTGTCGTAGCATAACCCTCGGACAAGTCCGTCCAACGCACTTGTAACCCCATCAACCCGCCTCTTCAGACTGTGTAAAAACACTGTCTCGTTTAGCGGCTGAACAGAACGCCCCATCATTATTGGGGCGTTCCTGTTTTCGGACGAACGACCTTCATCAGCCTTCCTGCCTGCCCACGCATCCGTATCAGGCTGGAAGCTCCGTCATTGGCAGGGTTTCCGGCCGGATCCGGATCTACCGCACGACTTCAGGCCGCTGACAGCAACTTTTCCCGCATACCGGCCACGCCCAGGATATTGATCGCCCGTTTCAGGTTAAATACGTTAACCGCCAAAGCCATCTCGGTTCCCGCTCCCCGCAGCCCCCGCATCAGCAGGCGGCCGTGCCCCATGATCCAATACTTCAATACCGCATACGGGTGTTCCACCAGGGATCGCCGCGCCACCATCTTGTCCGGTGATCCCGCCATCCTCGCCGCCATGCGCTCGCCTGCCGCCTCGTGTTCATGGCGACTGACATGACGCCGTTCCGCCTTCGTGCATTGCGACTTTAGCGGGCATCCCGAACAATCTGCCGCGTTGGCCGCATAAATACGGTTCCGGTCACGCGCATTCTGCTGCTTCAACACCAGCCGGTGGCCGGCCGGGCAACGATACTCGTCCTGCTCCGCATCGTAGTCAAAGCGTGAACGGTCAAACAACCGGCCGTCCTCCTGGGTGTTGACCGACCGGTTGGGCGGTACATACGGGGTAATTCCGGCATCCTCGCAGTTCTGGAACTGGTTCAGGTTGGAATACCCGGCATCCGCAACGCCTCCTGCTCCAGCACCGCCATCGCCGCCTTGGCCATCGGCTCCAGCTGCGTGTTATCGCTCCCCGCCTGCGTCACCTCATGATGGATGATCAGCCCGTGCTGTCCGTCTACCGCCGTTTGCGTGTTATAGGCCACGCGTTGCCCCTGCGCGGTCCGCATGTCGCGGGCGTCCGGTTCGGTGGCGACCAACTGGTTCAACCCCAACTCCGCCATCAGGGCGCGGGTGGCCTGGACATCGGCGCGCCGGTCATTCAGCAACTGCAAGGCCTCCTTCATCGCCCGCCGGTCAATCTCGGTACGCGCCTCTTGCCGGTCTGCTTCCTCCATCTGTTGCAGGTAGTCGGCGATGCGCTTCTCCAGCGCTTTCTCTTGCCGCTCCAGTCGGGCCGGGGTGACCAGTTGCCGCCGCGATGCGACGGCCTGGAACTTGCTGCCGTCAATGGCGACCAGTTCCCCCGCTACCAGACCGGCCTGACGGCAGAAGCGGACAAAAGCCCGGCACAGGGCGGTGAAGCCCGCGTGATTGTCGCGCCGAAAGTCAGCGATGGTCTTGTGATCCGGAGCCAAGCGCCCCAGCAGCCACATGACCTCGACGTTGCGCTGGCACTCCGCTTCCAGGCGGCGCGAGGAGCGGATGCGGTGCAGGTAGCCGTACAGATAAAGCTTGAGCAAATCGGCGGGATCGTAAGGCGGACGGCCGGTACGCTTGGGCGAGGTCCTTGTGAAGCCCAGGGCGGGCAGATCAAGGTGGCCGACATAGGCGCTGATGACACGGACCAGATGATCTTCCGGAATCAGCTCATCGAGGGATACCGGGAACAGGCTGGTTTGGCCCGGCGCTTCGCCTTTGACATAGCTCATAAATGACAATGCCCGTACTGGTGTACGGGCATTGTCGCCGCTCATTATTCAAACTGCGAGTGTTTTTACACAGTCTGTCTTGGCGGGTTTTTTTATGCCCGAGGAACGCCCCCATGACAATCCTGCCGTGCCCCGTAAGCCTGCCGCTAATGCGCCTGGCCCTCATGGAGCGCGTCCAGTACATCGCCGTGCATTGCAGCGCCACCCGGCCCACCGCCAACATCGGCGCCGCCGACATAGACACCATGCACCGCGCCCGCAAGTTCGCCTGCATCGGCTATCACTACGTCATCCGCCGCAGCGGAGCCGTGGAAAAGGGCAGGCCGGAACGCAACGCAGGCGCTCATGTGGAAGGTTACAACAGCAAAGCCCTGGGCATCTGCCTGGTGGGCGGCATCGACTGCCAGGGCAAGGCACAGAACAACTTCACCCCGGCCCAGCTCGACGCCCTGCGGCAACTGCTGGCCGAACTGAAAACCCGCTACCCGCAAGCCATCGTCCAGGGCCACCGCGACTTTCCCAACGTCGCCAAAGACTGCCCCTGCTTCGATGTTCGCGCCTGGCTGCAAACCCCCTGAGAACCACCATGCCCGAAGCCACCCTGCAAGACCAGGTACAAGACGCCCCGGTCTGGTTCGTGTGCCTGCTTATCCTGCTGTCCGCCCTGGCTGGCGAAATGTACCGCGTGGACAAGCAACACCGCCTCAGCCGCCAGTTATTCGTCCGCATTGCAATCCGGGCCTTTGCCTGGTGCCAGCATCAAGAAAATAGGGACGCCCATTAGCCAAAGAGAGCATAATCTCACTACCTCTCTTTTCAAGTAGCGGGCGTGAGGCCATCATCGTGTTTCAAGGGGGGAAACAAACCTGAGGAACGCTTTCACGGCATAAACCGATACCCAATCCCGGTTTCCGTCAGAAAGAACCGGGGTTGGGCCGGGTTCTCCTCCAGTTTCTGCCGCAGATGCCCCATGTAGATACGCGCATAGTGGTTGCTTTCAACATGCTGCGGTCCCCATACCTCCCGCAACAACTGCCGGTAAGTCAGCACCTTGCCGGGGTGGGTGGCCAGCATTTGCAACAACCGGAATTCCACTTGGGTGAGGTGCACCGGCTCACCGTCACGTTCCACCACCCGGTTGGCAAGGTCCAGACGCACTGTCCCGAACTGCAGCACCGGAGACTCTGCATCCACGCTGGACGCGCGGCGGCGCAGCAGGGCGCGCACCCGCGCCAGCAACTCCGAAACACCAAACGGTTTGGTCAGGAAGTCATCCGCCCCGGCATCCAGCGCCGCGACCTTGTCGGTTTCATCCACCCGCGCCGACAGCACCAGGATTGGCAGTTGAGACCACGCCCGCACGCCGGAAATGACGTCCATGCCGTCGCCATCCGGCAACCCCAGATCAAGAATGATCAGATCCGGCTTGCGCGAACCAGCTTCAATCAGGCCGCGTTGCTGATTTTCGGCGTCAAACACCCGGAATCCCTGCTGTTCCAGCACCGAACGCACAAAACGGCGGATTTCTCCCTCGTCCTCAACCAGCAACACGGTGAATGGCGTTTCCATTATTTGTCCTGTCCCGGTTCGGCCGGGCATTCCAACTCAAAAACAGGGGGTTCCTTACGCGGCACCCGACACTCAAAAGCCGCGCCGGACGGCAGATGCGCAAACGCCCGTATGGAGCCGCCATGCGCCTGCAGGATGGCGCGGCAGATGGCCAGCCCCAAACCAACCCCGGCCACGGCGGATTCCGGCTGGCCGCGCACAAACTTGCCAAACAGGCTTTCCGGATTCTCCACGCGAAAGCCCGGCCCATTATCCCACACCCGCCAGCAGACCGACTCGCCTTCAACCCAGGCATCCAGCCCAAGAGAGGCATCCACCGGGGTGTACTTGGCGGCATTCTCCAGCAGGTTGACCAGCACCCGTTCCATCAGGATGCCGTCACACCACACCAGCGGCAGATCCGGATCCAGATTCAAACGGACTTCCCGTTCACCCAGTTGCCTTCTTATCAGCGCCAGCGAACTGCCCGCCAGCTCCTCGAAGGAATGCCAGTCCGGTTTCAGTTGCAGCTCTCCGGATTGCAGGCGCGCCATGTCCAGCAGATTGTGCACCAGCCGCGCCATGCCGCGCGCTTGCATCGCCAGGGTCTTGGCCTGGGCCTGCAACGCCGGGGAAGTCAGCGCCGGGTCCAGCGCCATGCTCTCGGAAATACCGACCAGGGTGGTCAGCGGTGTGCGCAGATCATGAGACAGCGCCGCCAGCAAAGTGTTACGCAGGCGTTCGGACTCAATATTGACCAGTGTCTGCTGGGCCACGGTGACGAAATGCACCCGTTCAAAAGCCATGGCCGTCAGCGCGGCAAAGGTTTCCAGCAGCCGGTACTGCTCGGGGTTGCGCAGGTTTTCCGGTTGCTCGCTGTCAATCACCAGCACCCCGCGCGTGCGCATGGGCGCGCGCAACGGCATGTACAGCTGCGGGGTGGCGGGCAGGGTGTCGGTGCCCCAGCCCGCCGGTTCGGTGTGGTCCAGCACCCAGCGGGCAATGGCGTCGTCGGTGGCGATGGGGTTTGCGTCCTGATGAATCAGCACCAGTTGATCGCTCAGGTCGAGCAGGTAAAGCGCCGCACGTGCCTGTAACACCCGCGACAGATGGCGGGTGGCTATTTCAGCCACACTGTCATCCGTAAGGGTGGACGACATTTCGCGGGCCATTTCATACAGGGCGGTGGCGCGTTGTTCGCGCAGTCCCGCCGATTCCGCCTGAAACCGCAACCGGGCGGTCAACTGGCCAATCACCAGCCCCACCAGCAGCATCACCGCGAACATGAACAGGTACTGCACGTCCGTGACCGCGAAGGAAAAGCGCGGCTGCACGAAGAAAAAATCGAAGGCGGCGACATTGAGCACAGCAACCAGCGCCGCCGGTCCACGGCCCCAACGCATGGCGGCAGCCACCACCCCGACCAGAAACAACATAACAATGTTGGCGATGTCGAACAGCCGGAACACCGGCATGGCCAGCACCGTGGTGACGGCCGGGATGAGCATGGCCAGCAGGTAATGACGCCAGACCATCCGGACGGCATCTTTGGCTTTGGGGGCCGAAGATAGGGTTTCCTTGCCCCGGGAAATCCAGACGATATCCAGATCGGGCGCTTCCGTGGCAATGCGGTCGGCCAGGCTGCTCCGCCACCAGCGTCCGGGTCCGCCGCGCCGTCGTCCCAGCACCACCCGCGACAGATTGTGCTGGCGGGCGTAGCGGATGGTGCCTTCCGCCGCGCTCTGAGCAGTCTGGATAGCGGTTTCCGCGCCCAGGGTTTCCGCCAGATGCAGGGCATCGTGAATGGTCTTGCGGTCCTGCTCACTGAGGGATTGCAGTTCCGGCGTTTCCAGCGACAGGGCATGCCAGCGGGCGTTGAGCTGGGTGGCCAGCCGGGCGCAGGACCGCACCAGCGTGTCCATGCCCGGTTGCGGGCCGATGCACACCAGCAACGACTCGTCAGCGGGCCAGACTTCGGCCCCCGGCTGCTTCTGCCGGTAGGCGCGCATGGCGTGGTCCACCCGTTCGGCCGTGCGGCGCAGCGCCAGTTCACGCAGGGCCATCAGGTTGCCCTTGCGGAAGAAGTTGCCGGCGGCGCGCTCGACCTGTTCGCCCATGTAAACCTGACCGGCCTTGAGCCGTTGCAGCAGGTCGTCGGGCGGCAGATCGACCAGCATGATCTCGTCGGCTTCGTCGAAAACATGATCGGGCAGGGTTTCACGCACCTGGATGCCGGTGATACGGCCGACAATGTCGTTCAGGCTTTCCAGATGCTGCACGTTGAGGGTGGTGTAGACATTAATACCCGCCGCCAGCAACTCTTCGACATCCTGCCAGCGTTTGGGGTGCGGCGAGCCGGGCGCGTTGCTGTGCGCCAGCTCGTCCACCAGCACCAGCGCCGGCCGGCGGCGCAATACCGCCTCCAAGTCCATTTCCTCCAGCGGCCGGCCCTGATGCGCCACGGACCGGCGGTGCAGTATCTCCAGTCCTTGCGTCAGGGCGGCGGTGTCGACGCGGCCGTGGGTTTCGACAATGGCGACGGCGACGTCCAGTCCCTGCTCGCGCAATCGTGTGGCTTCGGTGAGCATGGCGTAGGTCTTGCCGACGCCGGGGCAGGCGCCGAAGAAAATCTTCAGGCGGCCGCGGGCGGCTTTCTCCCGTTCTGCAGTCACTTCCGCCAGCAGTCGGTCCGGATCGGGGCGTTGTCCCTCATCCACCATGTTCAAGTCCTCGGTGTCGCATCAGACGGCTGTGAGCGTACGGGATATTGCCGGTCCAGCGCCATATTCAGCGCCAGGACATTAACACGGGCTTCGCCCCAGACCGTTTGCGTGGCCAGCCCGCCCAGCAAATGGCGCAGCTGCAATTCGGGAACACCGCGCAGCCGCGCAACCCGGCCCAGCTGGTATTCCGCCGCCGCGAGGCTGATATGCGGGTCCAGACCTGACGCCGAAGTCGTGACCAGATCCACCGGGACCCGGCGAAGGTTGCCCGGATCGGCGGCGCGCAGGGCGGCTACCCGCTCCGCCACCGCCTTGCGCAGATCCGGGTGGTTCGGCCCCAGGTTGGAACCGCCGGAAGCGGCAGCATTATAGGGTTCCGGCCCCGTGGCGGACGGACGGCTCCAGAAATAGTCCGGCCGGGTGAAGCTTTGGCCGATCAGTCCGGAACCCAGCGTTTTTCCGTCCGACTGCACCAGCGAGCCGTTGGCGGCGGCAGGAAACATCACCTGGCCGAGGCCGGTGACCACGAGAGGATAGACCAGCCCGGTCAGCAGCGTGAGGCCGGTGAACAACACCAGGGCGGGGCGTAATGTGGATTTCAGGTTCATGTTCGTTCTCCGGGTTCAGGTGAGGCCAAGGCCGACCAGCGTCAGGTCAATCAGCTTGATGCCTATGAAAGGCAGCAGCACGCCGCCCAGGCCATAGACGAGCAGGTTGCGGCGCAGCAGCACATCCGCGCCCAGCGGCCGGTAAGCCACCCCGCGCAGCGCCAGCGGGATCAGCGCCACAATGATCAGGGCGTTGAAGATCACGGCCGACAACACGGCGGAATTCGGCGTCGCCAGCCCCATCACGTTCAGTACGTTAAGTTCCGGGTAAGTGGCGGCAAAAGCAGCCGGGATGATGGCGAAGTACTTGGCCAGGTCGTTGGCGATACTGAACGTGGTCAGTGAACCGCGCGTCATCAGCATCTGCTTGCCGATTTCCACCACTTCAATCAGCTTGGTGGGGTTGGAATCGAGGTCGACCATGTTCCCCGCTTCCTTGGCGGCCTGGGTGCCGCTGTTCATCGCCACCGCGACGTCGGCCTGCGCCAGCGCCGGGGCGTCGTTGGTGCCGTCACCGGTCATGGCCACCATTTGCCCTTGTTGCTGGAAGTCGCGGATCATCTTCAGCTTGGCTTCCGGCGTCGCTTCGGCCAGGAAATCATCCACTCCGGCTTCGGCGGCGATGGCGGCGGCGGTGAGGCGGTTGTCGCCGGTAATCATCACTGTCTTGATGCCCATGCGCCGCAGTTCCGCGAAGCGTTCCTTGATGCCGCCCTTGACGATGTCCTTTAACTCAATGACCCCCAGCGCGCGGGAACCATCAGCGACCACCAGCGGTGTACTGCCGCGCCTGGCCACATCGTCCACCATACGGGACACCTCCGCCGGCAGGGCGGAGCCTTGCAGGATCAGGTGTTGACGGATGGCATCGACCGCACCTTTACGTATCTGGCGGTGCAGGACATTGACGCCGCTCATGCGGGTCTGCGCCGAGAACGGGACGAATGTCGCGCCAATGGCATGGATATCACGTTCGCGCAGGTTAAACAGTTTCTTGGCCAGGATAACGATGCTGCGGCCTTCCGGGGTTTCATCGGCCAGGGAGGACAGCTGCGCCACATCCGCCAGTTCCTCTTCGGTCACGCCGGGCGCCGGAAAGAAGTCGGAGGCCTGACGGTTGCCGAGGGTGATGGTGCCGGTCTTGTCCAGCAGCAGTACGTTGACGTCACCCGCCGCTTCGACGGCGCGGCCGGAGGTGGCGATGACATTCGCCCCCAGCATGCGGCTCATGCCCGCCACACCAATGGCCGACAACAAGCCGCCGATGGTGGTGGGGATGAGGCAGACCAGCAGCGCCACCAGCACCGTCATCGACACCACCTGTCCGTGTCCGGCGTCTGTGACGGCGTAGTACGAGAACGGCAGCAGGGTGACGGTGGCGAGCAGCAGCACCAGCGTCAGTGCAATCAGCAGGATGGTCAGGGCGATCTCGTTCGGGGTTTTGCGGCGGCTCGCGCCTTCCACCATGGCAATCATGCGGTCGAGGAAAGTTTCGCCGGGATTGACGGTGCAGCGGATCACCAGCCAGTCCGACAGCACGCGGGTGCCGCCGGTGACGGAGGAAAAGTCGCCGCCGGACTCGCGGATTACCGGCGCGGATTCACCGGTAATGGCGCTTTCATCCACCGAGGCCACGCCTTCAATCACTTCACCGTCACAGGGAATGATTTCCCCGGCATCCACCTGCACCACGATGTCCTTGCGCAACTCATCACCGGGCACCGTGTACCAGGTGGAGCCGTGTTTCGGCTCATGCAGACGCTTGGCCCAGACGGTGCCTTTCAAACCGCGCAGGCTGGCGGCCTGGGCCTTGCTGCGGCCTTCCGCCAGCGCTTCGGCAAAGTTGGCGAACAATACCGTAAACCACAGCCAGATGGCGTTGGCGGCGATGAAGCCGCTGGAGGCGTCGCCTTCGGCTGTGAGGCTGTGCACCCATAACGCGGTGGTCAGCAGGCTGCCGATATAGACCACGAACATGACCGGATTGCGAAACTGCACGCGTGGCGACAGCTTGGCGAAAGAAGCATAAACGGCCTGCCGCAGCAGGGCCTTGTCGAATAGGGGAAGACTGGATTGGCTCATGGCGGGTACTCCTTAAAGACTGCGGGAGATGGTCACAACAAAGCGACCGTCACAAAGCCCGCCGTCACAATCCACCTCGTCGATATCAGAGCCGATGATGGCGCCCTCGATGCCGAAACCACCGACCGTCTTCGCCACTGCCAGCTTGTAATCCATGTAGGAGTCATTGCTGTTGGCCGGATTCAGGGCCAGCGCACGGGTCATCATGGCGGGGCTGTCAAAACGGTTGAGGCCCAGGGAACCGGAAACCGTCACTCCGCCGACGTCCGCGCCATACCCGGCGTAGACATACAGGTAGGCATCGGACTGCTGGTAGTAGTCAGGGCTGTAGTTCAGACCGAGTTTGCCGCCCAGCCCGCTGATGGAAGCGTAAATCTCGTTGTAATCGGGGTTGAAGCCGTTACTGGCTTTATTGGCGCCGGGATAGTTGTAGCGCATGACCCCCAGGTCATAACCCATATCCCCGGACTTGCCGGTATACCCTAGCAGCGAATCCAGTTCCTGGCCGCCGGCGGCGCTGGCGATGCTGGATGCCCAGAACGACAGATAAGCGCCGGAGGCATGATTGATCGTCATCGCCCCTTGTACGGCGGCATTGTTGGACGTTTGCGACACCCCCCGGAACAGGTAGTCAGAAGTTAAGGCGACGCTGGCCGAAGTTGTGATGGCGGAATCGGCGGCCTGGGCGGATGCGGAACACATGACAGCACCGGCCAGCAGCATTGCGATTCCAGGAATTGAGCTTTTCATGATTTACACTCCAAATTATGGTGATCCGGGGCCCGGAAGGGCCTCCGGATATTTCAGCGAATGCCGTGCAACTGCAGATGATCGACAATGGGGCCCAGCGCCAGCGCGGGCAGATAGGTCAGTGCGCCGATCAGCAGCACCACACCCACCAGCAGGCCGACAAACAAGGGGCCGTGCGTAGGCAGCGAACCGGCCGACACCGGGACATACTTCTTGGCGGCCAGCGACCCGGCCAGTGCCAGCACCGGCAGGATGACGCCGAAGCGGCCGACGAACATGGCCACGGCCAGCAACAGGTTGTAATAAGGCGTGTTGGCGGACAGCCCGGCAAAGGCGCTGCCGTTGTTGTTGGCCGCGGAAGACAGCGCATACAGCACTTCCGAGAAGCCATGCGCGCCATGGTTGAGCATGCCTGCCAGACCCGGCTCGACCAGTACACTCAGCGCGGTACCGGTCAGCACCAGCAAGGGCGTCACCAGAATAATCAGCGCCACCATCTTCATGTCGAAGGCTTCGATTTTCTTGCCCAGGTATTCCGGGGTGCGGCCGATCATCAGCCCGGCGACGAACACAGCCAGCACTGCCAGCGCCAGCATGCCGTACAGGCCGGAACCGGTGCCGCCGAACACCACTTCACCCAACTGCATCATCAGGGTCGGCACCATGCCGCCCAACGGGGTCAGTGAATCGTGCATGGCGTTGACCGCCCCGCACGAGGCCGCCGTGGTGATGGTGGCGAACAGTGAACTGGCGGCGATGCCGAAACGCACTTCCTTGCCTTCCATATTGCCACCCGATTGCAGCAACCCGGCCTGCTGATCCACGCCCAACGGGGTGAACAGCGGATTGCCCTGTTGCTCGGCGGAGGTCAATGCCACAGCGCCCAGCACGAAGATCAGCGTCATGGCGGCGAGGACAGCCCAGCCCTGACGACGGTCGCCGGTCATGTTGCCGAAGGTGAAGCACAGCGCGGCCGGAATGACGAAGATCGACAGCATTTGCAGGAAGTTGGTCAGCTCGCTCGGGTTTTCGAAGGGATGGGCGGAGTTGGCGTTGAAAAAACCGCCGCCGTTGGTGCCCAGCATCTTGATGGCTTCCTGTGAAGCCACCGGTCCCATCGCCAGCGTTTGTGCATGGCCTTCCAGCGTGGTGTAACTCACGTAAGGGTCAAAATTCTGGATGACGCCCTGCGAGACCAGCACCAGCGCAAAGACCAGGGAAACGGGCAACAGCACGTACAAAGTGATGCGGGTGACATCCACCCAGAAATTGCCTACACCCGGCTGTTGACGACGGGCGAAACCGCGAATCAGCGCAAAGGCGACAGCAATGCCGGTCGCGGCGGACAGGAAGTTCTGCACCGTCAGCGCCATCATTTGCGTCAGGTAGCTCATGGTCGTTTCACCGGCATAACCCTGCCAGTTGGTGTTGCTGACAAAGCTGACGGCGGTGTTGAGCGCGGAATCCCAGGTGAGGTTGCCGAATTGCTGCGGGTTAAGCGGCAGGGCGGCCTGAGCCATCTGCACGGCAAACACCGCCAGGATGCCCAGGACGTTGAAGACCAGCACCGCCCCGGCATACTGTTTCCAGGTCATGTCCGCCTGCGGCGCTACACCGGCGGTGCGGTACAGAAGACCTTCAGCCGCCCCAATCACCCGTGGCCGCCAGCCGGCATCCGCCACCTTGACCAGATAGCGCCCCAAGGGCAAGGCCAGCATCAACAACGTCAGTAGAAAAATAAGGAGCAAGCCCCAGGACATAGCTGTCATCACAGATCCTCCGCGTGGAAAAGGGCGTAAAGCAGATAGCCGAACAGGAGGGCCGACGTGATGCCGCCCAGCCAGTAGAAGTAAGTCATTTTCAGGTCACCCCGTGGTTAACAGGCGCTGCCGGGTGGCAGCCATGGGGTAACTGTAGAAGTCGGGGTGTAAAAAGGGTGCAAAAATTGATACCGGTCAGAGATCGCTATTTTTAGAAAATTTTTACAGGAAGGTGGTTAATCTCGGCGCATCGATCACAACAAGCAGAGGTTTGAAATGAACCGCACGATCCGGTCGCAATCCCGTTCCCCGGTGCGAGCCGACAGATCCCGACCGTATTCCGCCAGATCCACCCGCAATTCCCCCCTTGCCGCAGGCATGTCTTCACAAATCAAAACCACGTTCATGACGCCGGGACTAATTACACCGACGTCCACAGGCAATCAACAATCAGTTCATTCCCTGGCCAGTCCGAACACTTGCCCGGTCGCCCATGAACTGTTGATGACCATCACTCTTGAGCCGGGCCTGGTCACACCGCTTCAACAACTGCTGAAGGGGACCTGCGGCGATCAGGCCGCGTTCATTCGCGCAGAGCCGGTCGCCCGCTCCGAGAAAATCCAGGTGCTCCTCAGCCTGAAAAAAACCATCATCGATTCGATCATGCATACTGTCATGTGTGGTCTGCCCAGCGCCGAATTCGGCCGAATCACGCAAGCCTGACCGGATGATCATCACTATGGTTTCCAAAACTGCGACTCCATTCTTTGGCGGCATCTGGGTGCCATTGGTCACACCGTACCGGGAAGGAGCGGTTGACCTTGATACAGTGCAATGCTTGGCCGCACGTATGGCAGACAAGGGCGTACACGGTCTGGTTGCCTGCGGCACAACCGGGGAAGCCGCACTGCTGGACGATGACGAACAGACCGCTGTATTGCGGGCCGTACAGGAAGCCGTTGGCGGACGCTGCCCGGTGATCATGGGTATCAGTGGCAGCGACACGAGGGCAATGACCAAAAGAGTGGCGTATCTGGACCATTTTGGCGTTGACGGCTTTCTGATTTCGCCGCCTGCCTATGTCCGCCCGTCTCAGCAAGGAGTCATCCTGCACTTTCAGGCGCTGGCGGCGGCGACCACTCGCCCCATCATTCTTTATGACATTCCCGCCAGAACAGGCGTAGCGATGGACTTGGCGACGGTAGCCACGCTGGCGGCGAACCCACAGTTTGTCGCCATCAAGAAGTGCGGTGGCATTGATCATTCGTCGGTGACCGATCTGCTCAGCCGAACCCCGTTGACGGTGTTGTCCGGTGATGACGCCTCACTCTTCGAGATGCTTCGGCTGGGTGGTCATGGCGCGATTGCGGCGGCAGCCCATATTCGACCTGATTTGTTTGTACAGGTGTTTGATCTGGTGCAAGAAGGGGAAATCGGGCAAGCCCGATTGATCTTCAACGCCTTGCTGCCTTTAATCCGGTCGTTGTTCAGCGAGCCGAATCCCGGTCCTGTTAAAGCCGCACTGGCCATGCAGGGTCTCATCCGGGAAGAATTACGCCTGCCCATGCTGCCGATGTCCTTGGAAAACAGGGCAAAACTGGCGGTGGTGCTGGAGCGGGTGATGGCTGTGACACCGGAAGTCCGGTATCCGGATCGTAATCAGCGGTTATTTCCGGAATATGTAAGGGTCACATAACCCCCCTGCGACAACATGTCGCATTCCCCCCGAATGGCCGCACCCTTAAGATATACAGCATCAATTAACCTCAACCTTGGTGCTGTATGCGCGCTCTCGTTTCCGCCACTATCATTCCTTCCCTTTTTCTGGCTGCCTGTGGCGGCTCCTCGGACTCCAACAGCACGGCTGTCGTAACCACCACCCAAGCCGTGAGCATCCAGTTTGCCGCACAGGCCAATGGCGCTGACATCACCTGTGCCAGCAACATCGCCGCCATCAGCGCGGGCAACCCCGCCATGACGCTCAAGGACCTGCGCTACTATGTTTCCGATGTGCGCCTGATCAATAACAAAGGTGAAGAAGTGGCGGTCAAGCTGGACCAGAACCCAGTCAACCCCAACCAATACCTGAATGTGGCCATGCTGGATTTTGAAAACGGCCTGAACAGTTGCGCGGGCGGCTCGGCTGAAACGAATACCACCATCACCGGTAAAGTTCCGTCAGGCACCTACACCGGCCTGA
The DNA here is from genome assembly GCF_030646115.1 of Fluviicoccus sp. Lineage (GTDB taxonomy): Bacteria > Pseudomonadota > Gammaproteobacteria > Pseudomonadales > Moraxellaceae > Fluviicoccus. The sequence continues at coordinate 19,363 of NZ_JAUSMX010000002.1, read as the reverse complement.
TGTTTACCGTCGGTGTGCCGGTTAGCGCCGTTGATGCCGACGGCAAGACCGTCTCGCTCAACCACAGCGATTACGCCACCGCACCGGCTCCGCTGGACTCACAGGCGCTGGCCTGGAGCTGGCAGTCCGGCCGCAAGTTCCTCAAGCTGGAAGTCAATCCCGTGGGCGGCGTCACCAAGCCCGACACCACGGTGGCGCCGACATTCAACGTGCATCTGGGCTCCACCGGTTGCACCGGCAACCCGGCGGGTGGCGAGGCGGTGACCTGCACCAAGCCCAACCGCATGAGCGTTCGACTGACCTCCTTCAACATCGCCACCCAGAAGGCGGCCCTGGACCTGAACGGCCTGCTGGGTAACTCAAACCTGACCAAGGACGAGGGCGGCCCGGTTGGCTGCATGTCAGGCGCTGATGCTGAGTGCACGCCCATCTTTACGGCCATGCAGATCGATCAGGCGAACGGCCAGCCAATCAATCTGGGAACGTCACAGACTGTCTTCAAGGCTGTCGCCAAATAAGCCTTAAACGGTCATCATGTAGCACCCGGGCCGTCAGCGACGGCCCGGCGCATTTCAACTTCACCAAGGAGGATGCGCCCAGCATGCTGCGCCATATCGCCCGAATGCTGTTACCCGGCTTGCTGGGCTTCGGCCTTTCAGCCTGCAACACCGGAACCACCACCACCGACCCCTCCCTGACGGCATCGGGCTGGACCTGGAGTCTTCCGGCTTTCTTCCCGACCCCAAAGGTTCCCGAGAACAACCCGCTGACCGCTGACAAGGTGGAACTGGGCCGTCACCTGTTTTATGAAAAGCGCCTGTCCGGCAACGGCACGCAGTCTTGCGGCTCCTGCCACCTGCAGGCCAAAGCCTTTACGGACGGCCGCCGGGTCGCCATCGGCTCCACCGGCGATCTTCATCCGCGCAACTCGCAACCGTTGCACAACGTCGTCTACAACGCCACCCTGACTTGGGCCAACCCGGCGCTGACGCGGCTGGAGCAACAGATGCTGGTGCCGCTGTTCGGGGAAAGCCCGGTGGAAATGGGTATCAATGACAGCAACAAGGCCACCGTGCTGGACCGCATCAAGGCGGATGCTGCCTATGCCGCGAGGTTTCGCGCGGTATGGCCTGCCGATGCGGACCCTGTCACCTACGAACATGTGATCCAGGCCATTGCCTCCTTCCAGCGCACGCTGATTTCCGGCAATTCCCGCTATGACCAGTATCTCCGCCGCGAAACCGTGCTGACCCCCGGGGAGGAGCGTGGCATGCAGCTGTTCAACGGCGAACAGGCAGAATGCTTCCATTGCCATGGCAGCTTCAATTTCAATGACCAGATAGTCCACGCAGGCAGCCGCGTGGTGGAAACGCCGTTCCACAACACCGGGCTGTTCAATATCGGCGGCACGGGGGAATTTCCGTTTCCCAACCGCGGGGTCTTCGAGACCAGCGGCAAGCCGGAAGACATGGGCAAGTTCCGCGCCGCAAGCCTGCGCAACATTGCCCTGACCGCGCCCTACATGCATGACGGCTCCTTGGCCACGCTGGAAGAAGTGCTGGATTTCTATGCCGCCGGGGGCCGCAACATCACCAGCGGCCCCGAGGCTGGAGACGGCCGCCGTAACCCGCACAAGAGCGACCTGATCGGCCTCATCAAGCTGACCAACCAGGACAAGGCTGACATCATTGCCTTCCTCAAGACCCTGACCGACGAGCAGTTTATCCATGACCCGCGATTTGCCGACCCCTTTGCTGCGCCTTGATTGGCTGTGCCTGTTGCTGGCCTTGGGCAGCGTGACCGCACAGGCCCATGAGACCGCACCGGATGCCGGTCATTCCTTCACCCCGATCCTGACCGTGGGCGCGCGCTATCTAGATTCCGATCTGCCTTGGCCGGGTGCGCGGCTGCCGGGCGTGCTGGAAAGCGGCAGTCAGGCGGCCTGGAAACAGGGGCTGGCAGAGGAATATGCCGATATCGGTGTGCAGGCGGACTGGCGGCAGTGGCGGGCGATGCTGAAGGGCTCCTGGCACGGACCCGATGGCGGCAATGACTTTTCGATTGAGCAAGCGTGGGTGCAGCGGAGTGTTGCAGCGGGTGAGGACCGGGAACTGGCGGTCCGCGCCGGTCGTTCACAGGTTCCGTTTGGCCTGCTGAACCGCGAACACGCCCACAACCATGATTTCGGTCTGGCTCCATTGGTCTACAGGGCCGCAATTGGCGAAGGCTGGCGGGATGACGGATTAAATGCCCGCCTGGATTGGGAATCCGGTTGGTTTGCGGGCGGCGGTCTCTACGCCGGTGACAGTTTCCCCGGTGCATCCGCATCCGGCCCCGGAGCCGCGCTGTTACAAGGCGGCTGGGAACAGGACGATGCCAAACTCATGGTCAGCTTCGCCCGGCTGGAAGCGGACGGACGCCCGACCAAAAGCACCAGCCTGATTGGACATTCACACGGGCAGAGCGTTTGCCATGCCCCCGTGGCCAATGAAGTCTGTCTGGAAGGACGCAGTGAGCTGGCGTCCCTGGCAGGGGTCTGGACCTCCCGGCAATGGCCGGTGTCGCTGGATGGCGAGGCCTGGATCAAGCGGGAAACCGGCGATTTGTTCAGCACCAATGGCAATGCCGAATATAAGGGAACCGTTGAAGGCGGTTGGGTTACCGCCCACTGGACATTCTGTACCGGCTGGCAAGCCATGCTGCGGGGGGAGGGCATGAGCGCCAATCATCGCCTGAACGGCCCCGGGTCGGCGCTGGTGGCGAATGAAGCGGGACTCGGTAATGCTGACAACACCCTGACCCGGGTCGGCCTGGGCTTGAACTGGCGGCCGGATTCCGTCCAGCGGATCAGTCTGGAGGTGCATCAGGAAGATACCGGCGCTGCCAAGGCCAACCTGATTTTTCTGACCCGCTACCAGGTGGATTTGGGGGGTTGGTTGTCCAAGCGGAAAATGCCGTAGGTCAAGCCGGGGTGCGACAACATGTCACATCCCAGACCTTCCCAGTGGCCTATAGAATGCGTCTCATTCACAACCGCATCGGAGACCTGCCGCCATGATTCGCCCCGTATTTTCCCTCACCATCCTGAGTTACGCCCTGCTTCACGCCGGGGCCGCCTTTGCCCACGCCAGTTTTGTCACCTCCACCGGCACGGCCGGTAAAAGCATGGTGGCCACGCTGAATGTGCCGCATGGCTGCGAGGACGCCAATGCCAAGCAATATGATTCCTACAAGGTGGAAATCAGCATTCCCGCCGAGTTCGGCGGCGTTCGTCCCATGAGCGCGGTGTTTGGCAAGGCCGGTGTTCTGAAGGATGGCAATGGCAACGTCACCAAGCTGGTCTGGACCAAGACCGACAGCGATATCCTGGCCGATGACAGCCAGCTTTACCAATTCACCTTCCGCGGCACCATGCCGGGCACCGCCTTCAAGTCCGTAGCCTTTACCACGGTCCAGTACTGCCGCGACGGCTCCGGCAATGAACTGACCCAGACCTGGTCCGGCGCCGACGCACCGACCCTCCGCACCGTACCCGGCCGCACCCCCGGCTGGAACAAGTACATTACCCCGGTCGCCCTGGATTTGACGGGCGCCGACAAAAGCTTCCTGAGCGACGCGCAGATCGTCTGGTCAGGTAAATCCGCCTGGAGCATCAACCCGCTGACGCTGGGACTGATCCAGAAGAAGGGCCTGGAACTCAAGCAGGTTCCCGCCAACACCGAAATCCTGGTCAAGTACTAAGGCGGGGCGGTCATGATCCGACTAATGATACTGGCGGTGGCGGGCATTGCCTTGTCCGGTTGTTTCTGGGACGACAATGCCGACACTCCCCAGAACACAACTACACCTCCTGCGGTGGCAACTCCACTGGATACCTTGACACCCGGGGCCGATGTTGCCGCGCTGGATACACCGCCTGCCGGGGATGTACTTCCGGCAGACCTGCAACCGCCGCAATAGCAACACAGGGCATGAATGCCTGCCGGTGCAGGCATTCATGCTGTGAGATAATGACCTGGATTCAGGTTTTTATACTTCAGGGGAACTTCCATGAACCGCCATCAACTTTCCGTTGCCCTGATCTTGATGTCCGGACTGCATGCGGGGACGGCCCTGGCCCATGCCAAGCTGATGCAAAGCTATCCCGCCGCCCATGCGGTAGTTGATGCTCCCGCAGCCGTTTCGGTCAGCTTCAACGAAGCCCTGGAACCCGCCTTCTCGCAACTGACCGTACTGGACTCGCAAGGAGTCCGTGTTGCCACTGAAAAAGCCGGCGTGGACGAAGCCACCCATAAAACCCTGAGTGTTCCTGTGCCAAAACTGGCCCCGGGCAGCTATACGGTGAAATGGGCTGTGGTCTCCGTTGACGGTCATCGCATCAAAGGCCAGTACACCTTCGGCGTGAAATGAACTTTCCCGATGTGGAAACCGCCAGAACCATTTGCATCTGGCTGATGGACCTGTCGCTGGCCTTGCTGGCGGGAAGCGGAATCCTCTATGTCAAAGCCAAACACCTGCGCTTGCGAAAGCTTGCCATTGCCGGGCTCATGCTTTTGGCGGTGATGATTCCGGTTTACTTGCTGGCGACAGCGGCATTGTTCACCGACCAGCCCTTACCGAATGCCATAGGCCAGATTCCGCTGGTGCTGACGCACTCCCAGACCGGGCGGTTGGTTTGGCCGTTGATCGCGGGCTGGCTGCTCATGATCATGGCGGTCTCCGGACGCATTTCCCGGATTGCGGCCGTGGTTGCGGCATTAAGCGGCTTTGTCCTGGCCGCCTGGGCGCGTGCGGCAAGCGGACATGCCGGAGACAGCGGCTTGTACACGGCAGCCGTCATGATCCACACCCTGCATATTGTGGCCGCCTGCAGCTGGTCAGGCTTGCTGGTGGCGTACCTGACGCTTGGCAACAAGGCGGCTTTAGCCAATCATGGCGAAGTAATTCGCTACCTTTCGGAAATGGCTTTGTTATGCCTGCTGACGGTGATGTTTACCGGACTGGCGGATGTGCTGCGGATAGTTGAGGCTTCCGGAAAGACATCGTTCCTCACCTCTGTCTATGCGGCAGACCTGGGTGTGAAACTGCTGCTGGCAGCAGGTGCGGCCGGTTTGGGAGGATTGAACCGGTTTCTGGTGATGCCGGGGGTAGGGGCGTCGTCCAAGCTTCAGAATCGCTTCATGTTGATTGCCCTGCTGGAAGCCGTCTTGCTGGGGCTGGTGATGCTGTTGGGCGTGCAACTGGGCAGCACCCCCCCCCCGGCAAATAGCCTGCTATGATCCAAGCAGGCTTTGGTTACTTACGAATCAAGACCAATCTGAAGTCACCGAAATCCTTGCCCAATATCATTTTTATTGGGAAAACTGAAATCATCAAGCCACAAATAAGCCCTATCGGTCCGGCAATCATTTGAATGGTTGAAAGTGATACTCCCATGGCCCCCAATATAGCACCAAGAATGCCGCCTATAATTCCGCCAATTATCATGGCTGCAATAATGGCAATCAAATTTCGCCATAAATATGCCCACCAAATGCGAAAAACCCTACCCCATGTTATTTCCACTTCCATATCCATCTCCAAATAAGCCACACAACAGCCTGACAATCATCAGTGGTTTAACCCGGCTGTTATCTTCGCGTTTCCACGCCAGATACACAATCCCCCCACAGTCTTCTCCAGCCACTCTGTCAGGTTATTGCTGCTGGTAGCGGGTGCGGCCGGTTGGGGATTGTACCGGTTTCTGGTGTGCTGCCGGGCGACACTGGCCAGCATCATGCCTGGTGAATAGCCTGACTGTAACCCTAAGGATAGAAGGGACTGAATATTGCATCCGTCCTTACCCGGTGCCATGATGAAAACCGACATCAATAATGCGAGGAGCTTCATCATGGACCGTCGGGAATTATTGGCGGGCGGCGCTGCCGCCCTGGCATCACTGGCGCTGAGTAAAACTGCCACAGCGGCTGAGGCCGGTAGCCACGAACACCACCATCATGACATGGGACCGCAGACAGCTGGTCTGGCGACCGCTGCAGCCGATTGCGTGCAAACCGGCCAGATTTGCCTCAACCATTGTCTGGTGCTGCTGAACCAGGGTGACAAGAGCATGGCGGCTTGCGCCCGGTCGGTCATGGAGTTGCTGTCGGTGTGCGGCGCGCTGCAAAGCCTGGCTAACGCAAAGTCAAAATACCTGCCGCTAATGGCGAAACTTGCCTTGGAGACATGCAGGGACTGCGGTGAGGAGTGCAAGAAATTTGCGGAAAAACATGCGGAATGCAAAGCCTGCATGGAGAGTTGCGAGGCTTGTGTCCGGGAGTGCCGGAAGTTCGCTGCTTGAAGTCTCGGTTGGGCTGTTGGTTTTGTGTGGTGGCCCCGTGAGAAAGTGATTGTTCTGTCTGATTCGATTTCAACCGGGATGGACCGTGCGCCGTGGCTTGTTCGTCATCCCCCGGCGCAAACCTCCCGCACCCGGTCGCGCAACCACTGATGCACCGGGTCTGCCTGCAGTCGCGGATGCCACAATAGTGAAACCGCAAATTCCGGCACCGGAACCGGCAGCGCAAAACTGAACATGCCGTCCCGGAGATTGCCCGAATGCCGTTCCGGTACCGTGGCAATCAGGTCGGACGACCTTGCCAGCGCCAGCGCCGTGGCAAAGCCCCCGACCATCGTCACCACCCGGCGCTCCAGGCCCAGCGGGTTCAGAGCCTCATCAATCGGCCCATAATCCGCCCCGTCCCGGAATACTTGGATATGCCTGCCGCCGGTATACCGTTCCGGGGTGATTTCCCCCTCGCAAAGCGGATGTCCTGCGCGCACCACGCCAATGAAACGGTCCCTGAACAAGGCTTGTGTGCGCAATTCCGGCCCCATTGCGGCATCAACCACCCCGGTTTCCAGATCCACCGTTCCATCCCGCAGCAGGGTGCTTTGCCGGTCCAGCTTGGGCAGAAAGCACAACTGCACCCCCGGCGCAGCTTCGCCAATACGCGCAATCAGCGCCGGACCGAAATTTTCAGCAAATCCCTCCCGGGTGCGGATCGTGAAGCTGCGGACCACGGTCCGCAGGTCAGGCTGTTGCGTAGGACGCAGTACGGCTTCGGCTTCCTCGACCAGACGGCTGACCCGGTCCCGCAGTTCCAAAGCGCGCGGCGTGGGCGCCAAGCCGCGACCGGCGCGCACCAGCAGGGGGTCGCCGGTGGTTTCCCGCAGTCGCGCCAGCGCCCGGCTCATGGCCGAGGGACTGAGCTGCAAACGTCTGGCCGCACGCGCCACATTCCCTTCCGCCAGCAGCACATCCAGCGTCAGCAGCAGGTTGAAATCCGGTGAAGACATGGTGTGACTCCCAAGGTAGACCGTACGGACAGATGGCGTTTCATGCACCATTAAACTGCAAATGGTGCGTCTTCCGCCACTACCTGCAACTGACTACGCTTCTGAACATTCCCACTCAGGAGCTTCCCGCCATGCGAATAAATCTTCCAGCCGTTGCATCCACCGGCCGGCCTACTGGCTCTGCGGCCAACCGGCCGCTGGCCAGCCTTTCGCTGATTGTGCTGCTGTCGTCGCTGGCGTCCAGCATTGCCAATGTCGGTCTGCCGGCGCTGGCGCAGGTCTTCAATGCCAGCTTTGCCAACGTGCAGTGGGTGGTGATTGCCTACCTGCTGTCTGTCACCGCTCTGGTGGTGAGTGCGGGAAGGCTGGGCGACCAGATGGGCCGCCGCCGCTTGCTGCTGGCCGGCATCTGGCTGTTTACAGCGGCTTCGGTACTGTGCGGCCTGGCCCCATCGCTGGGCTGGCTGATTGCCGCCCGGGCGGTGCAGGGCATCGGCGCGGCAGTAATGATGGCGCTGACCCTGGCACTGGCGGGCGAGACAGCACCCAAAGCGAAAACCGGCAGCGCCATGGGCTTTCTGGGCACGATGTCCGCCGTCGGCACCGCGATGGGGCCGGTGTTGGGCGGGCTGCTGATTGCCGGATTTGGCTGGCGATTTATGTTTGTCATCAATCTGCCCCTGGGACTGCTGGCTGTGTGGCTGGCATCGCGTTATCTGCCACAGGATGCAACTTTACCGAAGACCCGACGCATCCGTTTCGACGTGCCGGGCGCCGTACTGCTGGCTGTGACATTGGTGGCGTATGCCCTGGCCATGACCACGGTACGCGACGAGTCGGTCCTTCTGCTGCTGTTGACGGCAACCGCTGTCGGGCTGGGCCTTTTTCTGTGGGTGGAATCCCGAACCGTGGCTCCGCTGATCCGGCTGTCTCTGTTCCGGCAGGCGGTATTCAGCAGGGGATTCGCCATGAGCGCCCTGGTGACAACGGTGATGATGTCGACACTGGTGGTGGGACCGTTCTACCTGGACGGAGCGCTGGGCTTGTCCCCAGTGCTGACGGGTCTGGTCATGTCCGCCGGACCGGCGGCGGCGGCGCTGGCGGGCGTGCCGTCTGGCCTGATGGTGGACCGTTTTGGCGCAACCCCTATGACGGTCTGCGGACTGGCAGCCATGCTGGCCGGGGCGATGCTGCTGTCGATACTATCTGGCACCTGGGGAATTCCCGGTTATGTGGCGCCGCTGATGTGCCTGACGGCAGGGTTTGCACTTTTTCAGGCGGCAAACAACACGGCAGTGCTGGCCAACACCGGGCCGCAACAGCGCGGGGTAATTTCAGGCCTGCTTAACCTCTCGCGCAATCTGGGCTTTATCACTGGGGCGACTGTGATGGGGGCAGTTTTTGCCTGGACGATGGTGAATGCGCAGGTGACAGCACCGGAGGCAGTGGCAGCGGGCATGCGGATGACGTTTGCGGTGGCGTCTGCGCTGATTCTGGCGGCGATATTTATTGCCTCCTTGAAGCGTGACTCTTCCACCGATTGACTACGGATTGGCGGGTACACCACTGAATTGCCCCCCCAGTTTGCGGGGTGCTTCCCGATTTGCCATGCTGTCAGCATTGACCATCAGCACAACGGAACTATTCATGCTCCCGGTTCAACCCCAATCCCCGGCATCAACGGCTACGCCAGAGGCCCGGCACGGTATGTCTCCCGCTTCGCGCGGGTTTGTGCTTGCCTTCCTGCTGGCGATCATGGTGACCGGGCTGGTGCGTGTCATGCTGTTGCAGCCCTGGGCCGGATTCCGGTTTCATGCCGACGGCGAGGTGCTGCTGGTCAGCACGGAATCCCAGCCGCAACCAGCCGCCGTGGCGGGACTGCGCCAGTCCGACGGCCGCCTGCGGCCCCTGCCGTCCTGGCTGGCGGTGGAAGAGCCTGACTTTCTGGACAAGGTCAGCGCCTATAACACCCTGATGAAGGTCCAGGCACCGCTGCTGGCGGAATGGCAAAGCGGCCGCGCACGGCTGGTGCTGCAGGACGGCCGCGAACTTCCGGTGGTGATGCGGCCGCGCGGACCGCTGGATATTCCTGCCGTTTTCTGGCTGCAATTGGGCTTCGGACTCATTGCGCTGGGCATCGGTTGCGGCATCTGGGTATTCCGGCCGCGCCAGCGCGTGGTCAACCTGCTGCTGTTGACGGCAGCTGGTTTTGCGGCGGGCACCTGGTCGGCCAGCCTGTACAGCTCGCGCGAGTTGCTGATGCATCCGGACCTGTTCCGCTTGCTGTCCATCATCAATCATGGCGGCGCATTGCTGTTTGACTGCGCCATGCTGGCGCTGCTGTGGAGTTACCCCCGGCCACTGGCCCGCCGGCCGGTGGCAGTGTTGGCGCTGCTGCTGGGGCTGCTGGCCTGGGTCGCGGATATCCGGCAGGTGACGGATACCTTCAGTCAAGGCTTCTATCTGTGGTTGCTGGTGATTTTCCTGATGGGGGCGGGGTGTGCCTGGCAACAGTGGCGCTTGTCACGCCGCGACCCGGTGTCGCGCATGGCCCTGCGCTGGCTGTTGCTGTCCTTCCTGCTGGGCAGCGGCGCGTTTGTGGCGCTGCAAGTGGTGCCACTGATGATGGGCGTAAAGACGCCGGTGCCGCAAAGCCTGTCATCGGGAGTGTTCCTGATTGTGTATCTGGGGCTGGCGGCCGGGATCAGCAGGTACCGCCTGTTCCAGCTGGAGCATTGGTGGCTGGCCGCATGGAGCTGGCTGTTCGGCGGCATCCTGGTGCTGCTGGTGGACGGCATTGCCGTGTGGTTCCTGCGCACCGACGGCTGGATGGCGCTGAGCCTGGCCGTCGGGGTGGCAGGATGGCTGTACTTCCCGCTGCGGCAATGGTTGGTGGAGCGTCTGTTGCAGCGTGGGAATTCGACGCGACAACTGCAGGCGGGCGCCATCCGCCACCTGTTCGACCTGCCGACCGACGAGGCGCTGTGCGCGCACTGGCCGGATGTGATACGCAGCATTTTCAGCCCTCTGGTGATGGAACGGCGCGACGGTGACCGCGATTTCATGGTGACCGACAACGGCCTGCTGCTATGCCTGCCGGATGTCGAGGACGGGCGGCATGTGATGCTGTCCTATTGCGAACGCGGCGGCCGCCTGTTCAACCGTGACGATCTGGCCACCGCCCGCGAACTGTACGGTATTGCCCGCCATGCGCGCGAGGCGCTGGCGGCCCGACAGCAGGGCGCGCGACTGGAACGCGACCGCATCAAACGCGACCTGCATGACGACTTGGGCGCGCGACTGCTGTCGATCTTGCACGGGCGTCAGGAAGCGGGCATGCGCGAGGAAGCGCGGCTGGCGATCCGCGATTTGCGGCAAATGCTGGCGACGCTGGATGAACGCAGCGTCATCCTGAGCGAAGCCGCGCAGCTGATGCGCGAGGAAGCGTCGGAGCGGCTGCAACGCGCCGGGATCACATTCGGTATCAGGTTGCCGCCGGTGCAGGCCATGTCGGGCGTCATGCTGTCGGCACGGCAGTATGCCAACCTGAAACGCATGGTGCGCGAATGCATCACCAACGCCATCAAGCATTCCGGTGCGTCGCGGCTGGAGCTGGCGATGACGCTGGAAGACGACTGGCTGTGCATGACCGTCAGCGATGACGGAAGCTTCGACCCTGCGCAATTGGAACTTGGCGGGCGCGGGCATCACATTATTCATTCCCGCGTGGATGAACTGGGCGGGCAGGCGGAGTGGCGTCCGTCGCCGCAGGGCGGTTGCCGGGTGAATATCCGGATTCCGGTGGCGGTGCGGACAGAAGGACAAGGAGAAACAACATGACAGACCGCGAACAGGTGCTGATTGTAGAGGACGTGAAGGAAACGGCCGACTGGCTGGCCGCGCGCGTGCTGGCCGCCTGCGGCGCAACCCGGACGGTGCGGCAGGCGCACACGCTGGCGGCTGCGCGCAAACTGTTGCAGCGCGAAAGCTTCGGTATGGCGATTGTGGATCTGGGTCTGCCGGACGGCAACGGCGTCGAACTGATTCCGGAACTGACAGCGGTACGCAACATCACCGTGGTGGTGGCCACCATCTACGACGATGACGCCCACATCTTCAGCGCCCTGCGGGCCGGGGCGGGCGGCTATCTGCTTAAGGATCAGGGCGATGATGACATTGAACGCGCCCTGGCCGGAATTCGCGAAGGTGTGCCGCCGATTTCCCCCAGCGTCGCCCGGCGGATGATGGATTTCTTCGTGCAGCAGGAACGCCTGCGCGAAAACCCGGAAGCCGAAAAGCTGACCGGACGCGAGAAGGAAGTGCTGGTGTTGATCGCCAACGGGCTGAGCGTGGCCGAGGCCTCTGCCAGCCTGGGCATTTCCGCACACACCACACGCGGTTATGTGAAGGACATCTACCGCAAGCTGGGAATTTCCTCGCGTGCGGAAGCCAGCCTGAGCGCCTCGCGCCTGGGGCTGATCCGCAAATAGTCCGGCCGACCGGACATGAAAAGGGCGGCTCAAGGGCCGCCCGTTTGTTGGCTGAATGGCCGTGTTTATTTGGCCTCGCGAGCCACCTTCGCCACTTCGGCATTGAAAGCGGCAATACCCTTCATGGCGCCGTTGGTGTAGGCCGCTGGATTGACAGTGAAGGTGTAATCGGCGCTGGTGGAGGAAATGCTGCCCGCACCGGACAACAATGACAGCCCCTTGCTGAGCGCATTGGCGGCATTGGAGGTTGTGTCAGTCTTGCTGAGTGTCCCGGCATTGGTGCTGATATTCAGCACTGGCGCTTTCGTCGCCACGCCGGGAATGCCACGCATCATGCGGGTTTTCGGCTTGCCCATCCAGGTGACCGACGCAGCTTGCAGGTTCATGCCCGGCGCGGTCTGGATACCGGCGGAAATGGTGGAGTAAGAAGCGCCAGTTTCCCCCCAAATTTGCGGGGCGACGATGGTGTAAGTAGGAATAAGGATGGTGGCATCCTTGATCTTCGGCTTGCCCATGCTGATGAACTCGGAGAACGGACCGGTAAAGCCTATCTTGATCTGTTGTTCATCGCTGGGCGCGGCCACCAGCAGGGTATCGGGGCTGCCCACCGGCGACTCCACCGGCAGCCCCCACTTGGCGTCGGTCTTGGCCAAGGCAATGCCTTGCAGGTAATCGCGGCCCTTGATGTCGTTCCAGGTCAGCACGGTGTATCCGGCGGCGCGCAGTTGGCCGACGAAATCGTCATAGGCTTTCTTGGCGATGGACTGCGCCAGCGACTTGTCGAGGCCGCTGAGATGGTATTTGGCGCTGGCCTTGACCGAATTGGCGCTGCCGCCGCCCAGCGTGGACAGGGCGCTGCCTTGCTTGGAAACCCCCACCTTGCCATCGACCACGAACTTCACGTAGGCCGTGGGCACCACGATGGTCTTGTTGTAGTCGAGAAGGTCTTCCGGGTTGACGGCGGTAACAGGTACGGAAATCCCGGAGGCGTTGCCCTTGCTGACGGAGGCCGCTGCCGGAGCCTGTGCGGACTGTGTGGCCGTAGCCGCCGGGGCCGCACTGTCCGCGCCTCCGGTCTTGGCGGCGTTGGACACGCAACCGCTGACGAGAGTGACCAGAGCGACAGCAATGGCGGCGGCCAGAAGATTTTTGTTGTTGGGCATGATCAGTCTCCGTGACTTCCAAATAGAAGGGCGCCGTTGCGGTCGGCCGGTCGCCCTGAAGACGGGCGTGGGGCCCGTGTGGGTAAGGGAAGTGTAAGAAGGGAGGTGTGGGGCGTGTACCCCCGGGATGGGGGGGCTTGTGGAAGTCCGGACTATTCCCCGGCGCACACGTCCCTGACCATCTCCCGCAGCCAGCGATGCACCGGGTCCGCCTGCAGGCGCGGATGCCACAACAGCGACACCGCGAACTCCGGCACCGCCACCGGCAGCGTGAAACTGAACATGCCCTGCCGCAGATTGCCCGAATGCCGCTCCGGCACCGTGGCGATCAGATCGGATGACCGCGCCAGCGCCAGCGCGGTGGCGAAACCGCCGACCATCGTCGCCACTCGTCGTTCCAGCCCCAGCGGATTCAGCGCTGCGTCAATCGGTGCGTGATCCATACCATCGCGCAACACGCCGACATGCCGCCCGCCGGTATAACGTTCCACCGTGACCTTCCCCCGGCTTAGCGGATGCCCCTCGCGCACCACGCCGATAAAACGGTCGTGGAACAAGGCCTGCGCCCGCAACTCCGGCCCCAGCGCCGCATCCACCACCCCGGTTTCCAGATCCACCGTGCCGTCGCGCAGCAGGGTGCTATGCCGGTCCAGTTTCGGCAGGAAGCATAACTGCACACCCGGAGCTTCCTGATCGGCGCGGGCGATCAGCGGCGGACCGAAATTTTCGGCGAAGCCCTCGCGGGTGCGCAGCGTGAAACTGCGCACCACCTGCTTCAGATCCGGCTGTTCCGCCGGTCGAAGCAACGTTTCTGCTTCTTCCACCAGACGGCTGACCTGTGCCCGCAACTCCAGGGCGCGGGGCGTGGGCGTCAGGCTGCGCCCGGCCCGCACCAGCAGAGGATCGCCGGTGGTTTCCCGCAAGCGCGCCAGCGCCCGGCTCATGGCGGACGGACTCAGTCGCAAGCGACGCGCCGCACGCGCCACATTGCCTTCCGCCAGCAGCACATCCAGCGTTAGCAGCAGATTGAAATCCGGCGATGACATGATGCATTCCTCAGGCAAATTTCGAATATATGGCGTTTAGTGCACTATTAAACTGCAAATGCTGCGTCTTCCGCCACGACAGATGGAGCATTAGGCTGCTGGAAACCATGAATTTTTCAGGAGCCAGCCACCATGTCCTTATCCATTCTCCCCAAGACCGCCACGCACCTTGGAGCCGAATCCCGTAGCAACCGGCCGCTGGCCAGCCTGTCGCTGATCGTGCTGTTGTCCTCGCTGGCATCCAGTATCGCCAATGTTGGCTTGCCGACACTGGCGCGGGTGTTTGATGCGCCCTTTGCCGATGTCCAGTGGGTGGTTATTGCCTATCTGCTGTCAGTCACTACGCTGGTAGTCAGTGCGGGCCGGTTGGGCGACCTGCTGGGCCGTCGGCGCGTGCTGCTGACCGGTATAGGGGTGTTTACGGTGGCCTCGGCTCTGTGCAGTCTGGCCCCGTCGCTGGGATGGCTGATTGCCACCCGCGCACTGCAGGGAATGGGAGCTGCCGTGATGATGGCACTGACTCTGGCCCTGGTCGGTGAGACAGTGCCAAAGCAACGGACAGGCAGCGCCATGGGCTTTCTGGGCGCCATGTCAGCCGTAGGCACTGCACTGGGGCCCACGCTGGGCGGGCTGATGATTGCCACGTTCGACTGGAGGTTTCTGTTTGTGATCAATCTTCCATTGGGTCTTATTGCTGCATGGCTTGCTTCCCGTTACCTTCCGGCCGATGAGACTGCAGCAAGAACCGGCCGTGCCGGTTTAGACCTGCCCGGCATGATGCTGCTGGCTATGACACTGGCGGCGTATGCGCTGGCCATGACCACGGGGCGGGGAAATGCAGGCTTGATCAACCTGCCGCTTCTGATGGCTGCAGCGGTCGGACTGGCCTTGTTTCTGTGGGTGGAAACCCGAACCGATTCAGCGCTTATCCGATTGTCGTTGTTCCGGAACGCGGTATTCAGCAGCGGATTCATCATGAGCGCTCTGGTGACAACGGTGATGATGGCGACGCTGGTGGTGGGGCCGTTTTATCTCTCCTGCAGTCTGGACTTGTCGACGTCTATGATGGGAATGGTCATGTCCGCCGGACCTGCATCGGCTGCGCTGGCGGGGGTGCCGTCCGGCCGCCTGGTTGACCGCTTTGGCGCGCCGTTGATGACATTGGCTGGACTGATGGTGATGTTGAGCGGGGTAGTGATGCTATCAATGGCGCCCTCCGGGTGGGGAGTTTCCGGTTATGTGTTGCCGTTGATGAGTTTGACTGCGGGGTTTGCGCTGTTTCAGGCGGCGAATAATACGGCAGTGCTGGCCGAGGCCCGGCCGGAGCAGCGCGGCGTCATTTCCGGTTTACTAAACCTGTCTCGCAATTTGGGTTTTGTGACGGGGGCTTCGGTGATGGGTGCTGTGTTTGTAAGGGCTTCGGAAAGAGCTTTGCCGGACGTGCCGCTGGCGATGACGAGTGGTTTAAGTGCCACCTTTTCGGTGGCGGCAGGGCTGGTTCTGGTGGCGCTGGGGGTTGCCGCATTCCAGTTGACGGGCTGTAGAGTCAAAAAGCACTTATAGGTTTCCTGCCATATAAAGTTGGCCAGCCCGTTTTTCACCTTGAACTTTAATCCATCAATGCTATAGTAAGTAATAAGTCACTTACTATAGCGCAGGCGCCCTGCATGACCTCCGGTAAACTTCCCGCAGAAGAGCGGCGATCCCTCACTATACAAACCGTCATTCAACTGGCCGCCCGGCAAAATCCCGCCGACATCACCACCACCGAAATCGCCCGTTACATGGGTCTGACGCAAGGCGCGCTGTTCCGTCATTTTCCCACCAAGGATGAACTGTGGCTGGCGGTGATGGACTGGGTGGCGGAACACCTGATGAAACGTCTGGACCAGGCAGCACAAGGGCCGAATTCACCGTTGGCAGCCCTGCAAGCGATGTTTCTGGCCCATGCCGCCTTTGTGGTGGAGCATCCCGGCGTGCCCCGGATGATTTTTGGCGAGTTGCAGCACGCGGAAGACACCCCCGCCAAAAACCGGGTATTACGGCTGATTGGCGGGTACAGCGAACGCCTGCACCGACTGATTGCGCAGGGCAAGTCCTGCGGGGAGCTGCCGGAAACTCTGGATGCCGGGGCGGCGGCCACGCTGTTTATCGGCACGCTGCAGGGGCTGGTGATGCAGTCCCTGCTGGCCGGGGATGAGGAGCGCATTGGCCGTGATGCGCCCAAGGTCTTTGCCATTTACCTGCGCGGTATCCGGAGTCCGGCATGAAACGCTTTCCCTTCTCCGGCCGCGCGCTGGCGCTGCTGGCCGTCATCCTGCCGCTGCTGGGCCTGTTCATTTTTGTCGCCCTGCGTTCCGGGCCGCTTGCGCCGGTGGCCGTTACGGTGACGACGGTGGAAACGGCGGCCGTGACGCCGTCGCTCTTTGGCCTGGGAGTTGTCGAGTCCCGTCATCTCGTCAGCATTGGCCCCACCGCCGCCGGTCGTTTGCAACGGCTGGAAGTGGATGTGGGCGACAGTGTGCAGGCCGGGCAGGTGATTGGCGGCATGGACCCGGTGGACCTGGAACAGCGGCTGCTTGCTCAGGACGCCGCATTCCGCCGCATCCAGGCCCAGCTTCGCGAAGCGCGGGCCCGGCAGACCTACGCACAAGCCCAGGCGAAACGCTACGAGCAGTTGTTTGCAGCGAACCTGACCAGTGAGGAAATGCTGGCCGCCAAGCGCCAGGAGTTGCAGATTACCGATGCCGGACTGGCCGCCCTGCATGAAGACCAGAGCCGGATCACGGCTGATCGGGGGGCGCTGGCGGCGCAGCAGCGGAACCTGCAACTGACCGCGCCGGTGAACGGTCTTGTGGTGGCGCGGCATGCCGACCCCGGCGCCACCGTCGTTGCCGGACAAGCCGTGATCGAAGTCATAGACCCCGCCGGATTGTGGGTCAACGCCCGTTTTGATCAGGTAACCGCCGCCGGTCTCCGCGCCGGGTTGCCCGCCCGCATCGAGCTGCGCTCGCGGGCCGGACAGGTACTGGCCGGCCGCGTATTGCGGGTGGAGCCGATGGCTGACGCCGTGACCGAGGAAACCCGGGCCAAGGTGCTGTTCCTGACACTGCCTGCGCCCCTGCCGCCTCTGGGGGAGTTGGCCGAAGTCACCTTGGCCTTGCCGTCACTGGCGGCAACACCGGTTCTGCCCAATGCCGCTGTGCGGCGGGACGGCAGGGAAACCGGGGTCTGGAAGGTGGTGGAGGGCGGAGTCCGGTTCACCCCGGTGCAACTGGGAGCCGGTGATCTGGAGGGCCGGGTGCAGGTGCTGTCCGGCGTTGCGCGCGGCGACCGGGTGGTGGTTTACAGCGCAAAGGCGCTGAAGGCGGACAGCCGGATCACGATCGTGGAACGCATCCCCGGAGCCGGAAAATGATCAGCCTTGCCGGGCGGGACATTCTCCATGCCTGGGGCAAGTTCGTCTTCACCGGCATGGGGCTGGGGCTGTTGATCGGCGTGACGCTGATCATGGCCGGGGTGTACCGGGGCATGGTGGATGACGGCCGCGCCCTGCTGGATAACAGCGGCGCCGACCTGTGGGTGGTGCAGCAGGACACTCTGGGGCCGTATGCCGAATCCTCCAGTATCCGCGATGACGTCTATCTCAGCCTGCTCGGCCTGCCGGGTGTGGCGCAGGCGGCCAATGTCACCTACCAGACGATGCAGGTGCGGCAGGGCGACCGTGATGTGCGCTCAATGGTGGTCGGCATGGCTCCCGGACAAGCGGACACCCCCGGACGGCCGCCGTATCTGGTGGCCGGACGGCACATGACGCGCAGCCATTACGAAGCCGTGGCGGATCTCGCCACCCGTTTCCGGCTTGGCGACCGCATCCGCATCCGCCGCAACCTGTTCACCGTTGTCGGGCTCACCCGGCGCATGGTGTCGTCCGGCGGCGATCCCATGGTGTTCATTCCGCTCAAGGATGCCCAGACCGCGCAATTCCTCAAGGATAACGACGCCGTGCTTCAAGGCCGCCGCCGCACCGAAGCCAACCCGGCCTTCAACCACCCCGGCGCACCCGGCCTGCTGGAAGCGGTGATGGCATCCCAGACCAGTAACGCCTACGTCAATGCCGTGCTGGTGCGCCTGCAACCGGGCCAAGCCCCGGAAGCCGTCGCCGCCGGTATCCGGCGCTGGCAGCGCCTCACGGCGTATACGCGGCCGCAGATGGAGGAGATTCTGGTCGGCAAGATGATTGCCACCTCCGCCAAGCAGATCAGCATGTTCCTGGTGATCCTGGCCGTAGTCAGCGCCGCCATTGTCGCCTTCATTATCTATACCCTGACCATGGACAAGATCCGCGAAATCGCGGTGCTGAAGCTGCTCGGCACCCGCAACCGCACCATCGCCGCGATGATTTTGCAGCAGGCCGTGGCGTTGGGGCTCATCGGCTTCGTGGTCGGCAAGATCACCGCCACCTTTGCCGCACCGCTGTTTCCCAAATACGTGTTGCTGGTGCCGCAGGACTCCATCACCGGCTTTCTGGTGGTGATGGCCATTTGCGTGCTGGCCAGCCTGGTGTCGATCCGCATGGCGCTACGGGTTGATCCGGCGGAAGCCATTGGAGGTTGAGATGAGCGGCAACGGCATTCTGATTGAGGGGCTGACCAAGCGTTACGGCAGTGGCGACACAGCCGTGGATGCGCTGAAGGGCGTCAACATGGCCGTGGCGCCGGGCGAAGTGGTGGGGCTGATCGGCCCTTCCGGTTCCGGCAAGAGCACGCTGTTGAAGTGTCTGGGGGCGGTGATTGACCCCACCGCCGGGCGCATGGTGCTGGGCGATCAGGTCATTTACGACAACGGCTGGAAGGCGCGTGACTTGCGGGCGTTGCGCCGGGACAAGATCGGCTTTGTCTTTCAGGCCCCGTACCTGATTCCGTTTCTGGATGTCACCGACAATGTCGCGCTGCTGCCGATGCTGGCGGGTGTCTCCAACAGGGCGGCGCGGGCCAGAGCGCTGGAGTTGCTGACGGCGCTGGATGTGCAGCACCGGGCCAAGGCCATGCCGTCACAGCTTTCCGGGGGCGAACAGCAACGGGTAGCGATTGCGCGCGGCCTGGTCAACCGGCCGCCGGTGATTCTGGCGGATGAGCCGACCGCGCCGCTGGACAGCGAGCGGGCGATGGCGGTGATCCGTATCCTTAACAGGGTGGTGAAAAATCCCTGAATTTCCACCGCCTGCATTCTCTGAAAGCAAAAATCCGCTGGAAGCTCATTTCGTACACGCTTTTTTCGCCTATACCACCCGATATAGCCTCAAAAACGAGCTTTCCACGGCTAT